>CAVRED010000006.1:0-428234 GCA_963719975.1 uncultured Alphaproteobacteria bacterium | reverse complement strand
CGTGGCCACAGCTGCTCCCGCCCGAGGTCCTAGAGCGCCTCGTCCCAGATGCGACGATGCGCTCGGCCCTAATTTCCGGATCGCCGTCCGTCCCAGTTTCCCTTCTTTCTGAACCGGCTCCTGTGTTGGACGTGCCCTCTGACCTGAACGCCTCTTACGTCCAACTCAGCGGCGCCTACGAAGCCGAGGCGCAGGTGGCCCGGGAACGCGGTTGGCGAGTGATACGCCTGGAAGGGGATCACCTCTGGACGCTCACCCATCCGTGGGATGTGGCGAACGCCGTGCGAGATGCCGTTTCGGCGATCGAGTGACGTCTCACTTAGGCGGGCGTCGCGACGTCCGCCTTTCGGCCGAGCACGAGGGTCCGCTTTCGACCGATTGTGTTGAAGAACCCGGCTCGTCGGGCGGTTCGGCGGGTGACCGGCGCGGAGGTTGACGAGAGCCGTGCCGGCTCAGGTGGCCAAGGCCGGCGTTGGCGCGGGGACCAGCTTGGCCAGCTTGCGCAGGTTCTGGGCGGTGGCGGCGAGGAGGAACTCGTCGCGGGCGCCGCTGGGACCTCGAAGGCGCAGCCGGTCGAGCCTGAGGATGCGTTTGAGGTGGGCGAACAGCATCTCGACCTTCTTCCGCTCGCGGCGTGAGACGACGTAGGCCTCGGTCTTGGCGATGGCGCGGGCCTTGTCGCGGGCGGCCTCGTGGATGGAGCGCGGGACCTTGCGCGCCGGCTCGTTGGGGCAGCACTGGGGCTTCAGCGGGCAGGCGTCGCAGTCGCGCTTGCTGGCGCGGTAGCGCAGCGGTGTTGTCCTTCATCACGCCGAGCCGTGGCGTCGTGAACGCTCGCCGGTACTTCCGCAGCTGCTTGCCCGCCGGGCAGATGTAGGCGTCGGCCGCCTGGTCGTAGGTGAAGTCGTCGCGCGAGAAGGTCCCGTCGGTGCGCTCGGACTTGTCGAACACCGGGATGTGCGGCTCGATCTTCCGCTCGTCGACCAGCCAGGCCAGCATCTCGGCCGAGCCGTAGCCGGTGTCGGCGGCGAGGCGTTCGGGCGTGACGCCGAGCCGCTCGGCGGTGCGGTCGATCATGGTCTTGGCCGCGGTGACCTCCGCCTGACGCACGGCGGTGGTGGCTTCCACGTCCACGATCACCGCGTGCTTCAGGTCGATCAGGTAGTTGTCGGCATAGGCGTAGACCGCCGGCCCGCCCTGGGCGGCGGTCCAGCGCGCCGCCGGATCGGTCGGCGAGACGAACTTCGGCTCGACCGGCGTCGCCCCGCCGAAGGCCGCGTCGTCGAGAACCGCCAGATACTCGGTGACCGCCCGGTTCGAGGCCGGGTCCAGACTCGCCGGTCGCTCGCCACGCCGCGCTGACGGTGGGCGTCGGCGACGATCATGCTGGCGTCGACCGCGAAGCCTTCGCCGCCCACCAGCCCCTCGGCCATGCAGCGCGCGACCACGGTCTCGAACACCTGCCGCAGCAGATCGCTGTCGCGGAAGCGGCCATGGCGGTTCTTGGAGAAGGTCGAGTGGTCCGGCACGTCCGCGTCGAGGCTGAGCCGGCAGAACCAGCGATAGGCCAGGTTGAGGTGGACCTCCTCGCACAGCCGCCGCTCCGAGCGGATGCCGTAGCAGTAGCCCACCAGCAGCATCCGGATCATCAGCTCCGGATCGACCGAGGGCCGGCCGACGTCGCTGTAGTAGGGCGCGAGGTGAGCGCGCACCCCCGACAGGTCGACGAACCGGTCGATCTTCCGCAGCAGGTGATCCGCCGGCACGTGTCGCTCGATGCTGAAGCCGACGAACAGCGCCTCCTGCATCACCGTCCGTTCGCCCATCATCGACTCAACTCCGGCCTCAACGACCAGAGTGAATCAGCGACCCCGAACCCTGGCAACGCCGGGGTTTTTCAACACAATCGACCCAAAGCAGACATTCACCTGCCGCGGACGAGTGGTCGCACTGTCTATGCCTCCTCCGGGCGCAGGGCCGCTTCGATGCGGTGGATCAGCTGCTCCCGCAGGGCCGGTATCGCCCCCGAGCGGAGGATCCAGACGCGGGCGACGGGCAAATAGGGCTCCACCGCTGCCGCCAGCGCCGTTGGCGACATGCCGGCCAGCCGCGCGTACTCGGACTGCGCGGCCGCATTGACGGCGCGCGGCCGCCGCGGATTGTCGACGACTTCCGGAGCGTTCTCGGACAGGATGACGTGGCAGAATGCAAGGTCGAGGGCGGCGGGTGCGCGGACCGCACCGCCCCAGTCGAGCAGTCTGGGACCATCGGCCGTCATGATCACGTTGCCGGGGTGGAGGTCGGTGTGACACAGCCCGTCCCCCGGTCGCAGGCGCTCGACTAGAGCGAGGATGCCCGTGGCGATGTGCTCCGGAACTGCGCCGCCGGAGCGCCGCAACGAGCCGCCCATCACGTCGCGAAGAAGCAGGACGTCAGGCGGCGCAGGCGTGTTGTGAACCGACAAGCAAAGCGACGCGATGATCGCGCCCGCCTGCGCATGGGTGACGGCGCCGCTGCGCGAGAGCTGCAGCAGGGTCGGTCCGTCGAGGCGCGGCAGCACGATGCCGAAGCGCCCCTCCAAGGTCACCTCGCCGAGCACCTCGGGCGCCGGGCCGCCCGCGGCGAAAACGGCGCGGTCATCCGCGCCTCCCACCTGCCGACCCGCAGCGGCACGCCGGCCCTGAACAGCTTCACGACCTGGCCGGGCGCCCAGGCGTGGACGTCCGCGAAGGCGCCTTCGCCGATCTTGTCCCCCAGGGATCCCCGCATAGTGTGTCCTTCGCAAGTCCGTAGCGACGGCGTTAGATCGCCGTGGGCCGCGGCTTGCAAAGCAAGCTAAGTTGGTTTGTAAGGGCCTTGTCGCGCTGGCGCGCTCGCGCCCGCCCCTTCCTCGAAATTGCGCGCAGCCCACGCGCCCCTAGGCTCCCGAACGCGCCGTTAGAAAGTCCGCTTCCCGGCGACCTACCCAGGGACTGCTCGCGACCCAAACCGGACATCCGCGGCGCCCAGCTCCGGCCTGGCGGGCCTCGCGCCGCCCGCTGGCAGCCGCCGCGGCCCTAGCTAGGCCTTAGCAGGGACCTCACGTCCGCTTACGACCCAGAGCGGACGTTGAGCCCAGCCGGATCACCGCGGCGGCGAGAGTACTGGCGACAGCCGCGCTTGCTTCCCAGTCGCGGCGGGCTGTGATCCTCTTTCGCCGCGATGGTGGACGTCTTCATCTCCTACGAGCGCGGCTCGAAAGGTGCGGCGCGGCGCGCAGCGGCGCTGCTACGGGCCGCCGGCCACGACGTCTGGCTCGACGCAGACCTGCCGCCCAACCGCGCCTACGCCGACGTCATCCGCGAGCGCCTCGACGAGGCCAAGGCTGTACTGGTGCTGTGGACCGCGGCCGCCGCCGCCTCGGAATGGGTGCGCGCCGAGGCAGACGTCGCGCGCCAGCGCCACAAGCTGGTGCAGGCGTCGCTCGACGGCGCGGACCTGCCGCTGCCCTTCAACCAGATCCACTGCGTCCCGCTCCCCGGCCTCGACGGCCCGCGCGCGCCAACGACCTGGCCCCGCATCGCCGCCGCGATCGACGAGTTGGTCGCCCGCCCCGCCGCACCACCCGCGCGGCCGCCGTCGCGCCGGCCCCCGCGCATCAACCGCCTCGCCCTCGGCCTCGCCGCGATCCTCATCGCCGCCGTCGCTGTCGCCGGCGGCCTCTGGCTCGCCCGTGGCGGCCTTCCAGGCTCAGCCGCATCGGCGCCGCGCTTGGCCATCCTCCCCTTCCGTGTCGAGAGCGCCGCGGCCGACGCTCGCTTCATCGCCGACGGCCTCACCGAGCAGATCCAGAGCGCCCTCAGCAACCAGCGCTTCCAAGTCGTCTCCCGCGGCGACGCCGAGGCGCTATCCGGCCCCGACGCCGCCAGCCGCGTGAACCAGCTGGGCGTGCGCCTCCTCTTCGACGGCGCTGTGCAGGACGACGGCAAGACCATCAGCGCCACAGTGAACCTCAACGATCCGCGCAACCACGTCGCCGTCTGGTCCGCCCGCCTCGACGGGCCTGCCGACCAGCCGGATGCGCTCAAGGCGCACGTCGCCGCCCTCATCGTCACGGTGCTGAACTGCGCCGGCCGCGCACTCGACCCCTCGGACGGCCTCTCCGATCCCCAGGTGCTGACCCAGTACCTCGTCTCCTGCGACCGCTTGGCCCGCAACGGCGAGGACAATCCGGGCGCCACCGACGAGATGGTCTCGGCGCTCCGCCAGGTCATCAGCCGCGCGCCCAGCTTTCCGCCCGCCCACTCCGCCCTCGCCAAGTACCTGGCCTACGACGCGGCGGTTGCGCCGGCCGACCAGGCCGCCGCCTTCCGGGCCGAGGCCAGGACCGAGGCCAATCGCGCGCTGGCGCTCGATCGCAAGGACGCCGACGCCTTCGTCGCGCTCGCCCTACTCGAGCCCGCCCAGAACTGGGCCGGGCGCGAGGCGTTGCTCCGCCGCGCCGTCGCCGCCAATCCCGACTGGCCGCACGCCAACGGCTTCCTCGGCGAAGTGCTGGGCGAGACCGGCCGCATCCAGGAAGCGGCCGGCTATCTGCAAACGGCGGCGGCCGAGGACCAGCCGGGCCAGAACTGGCAGGGCGAAGCGGCCACGGTCCTGGTCGCCGCCGGCCGGACCAGCGAAGCCGACGCGGCCTACGCAGAGATGCTCAAGCTCTGGCCGGACTCGCCCGACGACTGGTTCCTGCGCCTCGCGATCCGCGAGCAGGAGGGCCGCTGGGACGATGCGCTCGCCGTTCTGAACGAGCCGGTCGCCGCCCAGGTCCTCTCGCCCGCCGACCGCGCCCGCACGCGCGCGTGGCTGGCGGCGGCCAAGACCCACTCGCCGCAGGCGCTCGCCCAGGGCAAGGCGAACCTGATGGCCGCCGCCTCGGAAAGCCCCGCCGCGCTGACGGTCGTCATCTCCGATCTTGCCGCGATGGGCGACGTCGACGACGCCTTCAAGCTCGTCCAGGGTTACCAGCCGGGCCTGTCGCGCACCGGCGCCACGACCGCGTTCCTCTTCCTCCCGGCAACCGCAAACCTCCGGCGCGACCCCCGCTTCCTCAACCTCGCCGCCCGCATCGGGCTCCTGCAGTACTGGCGCGCAACCGGACACTGGCCCGACTTCTGCCGAGACCCTGATCTGCCCTACAAGTGCCCGGACTGACTTGCCGGCGGCGAGCCGGCCGGCTGATGGCGCCCGTTGCGGCCAGGTGGCGCCGGGGGATGTCCGCTCTCGGGCACCCTTGCAACGTCCGCTAACGACCCAAAGCGGACGATCGCAGCAGTCGGACTAGGTTGGTTCGCTTTGGTATTGATCCGTGTCAATTCGCGAGTCCGGATGGGGTGCTCATCCTCCGGGTCGATCTGCCAGTCACACACCGAACCCCGTAGCTGGCAGCCAGGAAAGCATATCGATCTGGCGAACGATGCGGAGTTAAGGGCGTGGGCGGCGCGCCTCTGCATCACGCCGAACGAGTTGCGGGAGATCATCGAGGAGGTGGGCGCTCCAACGCCTTTGGGTGGACGCTCTAGACCACCAGTGAGTTAGGGAACGAAACGATCACCCGATGTCGGCTTTCGGGCTTGGCTCCTATGTCCGCTATCGACCCAAAGCAGATGGGGTGGATGGCTCCCGCTCCCGGCGTCGAAGCGCCAATGTGGAGGCTGTCAAGCTAACCACGAGCAATGGGAGCCATCCGCCATGCAGATTACCACCGTAGGCCTCGATCTGGCCAAGAGCGTCTTTCAAGTTCACGCGATCGACGCCGGTGGCGAGGTCGTCGTTCGCCGCGCGCTGAGGCGGGCGCAGATGCTGCCGTTCTTCGAGAAGCTCGAGCCCTGCCTGGTGGGGATGGAGGCCTGCGGGACCAGCCACCACTGGGCGCGCGAGCTGGCAAGGCTGGGCCACGCGGTGCGGCTGATGCCTCCGGCCTACGTCAATGCATACGTGAAGCGCGGCAAGACCGACGCGGCGGACGCCGAGGCGATCTGCGAGGCGGTGTCGCGTCCGACCATGCGCTTCGTTGCGATCAAGTCGATCGACCAGCAGGCGGCGCTGTCGCTGCATCGGGGGCGTGATCTGCTGGTTCGTCAGCGCACCCAGCTGGTCAACTTGATCCGCGGCCTGCTGGCCGAGTTCGGCGTGAACATCCCGCGCGGGATCACCCACGCCCTGGCCTTCGCCCGACGCATCGTTGCTGGTGATGTCGAGGCGGTTCCGCCGCTCGCCGCCAAAGTGGTCGGCGCCCTGGCCACCCAGGCGCTGGCGGTGCAGGACCAGGTCCACGGGCTCGAGCGTGAGCTGATGGCCTGGTATCGAGCCAACGCGCTGGCCAGACGCATCGCCACCGTGCCGGGTGTCGGCTTGCTGGGGGCCACTGCCCTTGCCGCCACCGTCACCGATCCTGGCCAGTTCCGATCCGGGCGCCAGTTCGCCGCCTGGCTCGGGCTCACGCCTCGGCTGAACTCCAGCGGCGGGAAGGAGCGGCTGGGCGGGATCTCCAAGATGGGAGACCGCTATCTACGCCGGCTGTTGATCGTCGGCATGACCTCGCTGGTGCGCCAGGCGAAGCGTGGTCCGGGGACCACAGACCCCCGGCTGGCGCTGCTACTGGCGCGCAAGCCGGTGCGGGTCGCCACCGTGGCCATGGCCAACAAGGCCGCCCGGGTGATCTGGGCGATCATGACCCGCGGCGGCGTCTATCGCGCGCCACAGGCGGCTTGAGTCGGACGCTCGGTCAGCGGCGCCAGCGGCGCGCTTCAGAGGTTGCAAGAGCGATGTGACGTGATGGCGAACAGGTCAGACCAGGACGAGGACACCCCGACCGATGTCCAGGGCCTCTCAAGCCCGCAAAGCAGAATGGGACCTCTCCAGCGCAAACCATCAAGGCCAGCGGCCCACCGCCGCGCAAACAGGCCGGACACAAGACCGCATCCGACCCCGTCGCCAGAACACAAGCTGATCCCTTGCAATGCGGGAGCCATCCACACAGGACATAGGACGGGTGGCAGGGCGCATGGAGCGGAACCTGCCCCCGGGCCTAGCCGTCACGAGCCCTTGGGCGAATTGCCACCGTGGAACCGTCCAAACAAGCGCGCGGACATCACCGCGATAAGCAGAACGCCGACACCCACAGCCATGACCTGATCGCCGGCGCGCAGGTCGAAATTTCCCACGCGGGCGATGAGAAGGTAGGCGATGACGAAGTTCGCACGGCCCCGGGTGCGCCGGGTGCGCCCCGAACGAAGGCGTCGCCCTCGAGGGGCGACATGCGGTCTCGATGACCGGTCGAGTTGGATGCTCCCGAGGGCGCCTCGACCTGCTGTGTGGTCACCGCTCCGGTTGGGGCGGCGGATGATGCCGTGTTGACGAGCAGGATCCCCGCCGCCCCCAGCAAACCGGCGACTGTTGCTCTGCGCATCGAGTGATCCCCCCGGCGTCCCGCTCTAACAAGCGTAGCAAAACGATCTCATCGCCGACAAGCTCAGCGCCAGCCGGGCCGCAACCTCCGCTCCCCACCAAGAGTCGGGACGAATGTCCGCTTCCGGCCAGCTCGTCGGAGTCCGCTCTCGACCCAAAGCGGACCATCGCCGCCGCGATCAGCCGCCTTGAAGCGTCGACTGGACTGTTGCCGTCGGCTACGGCGAGGCCCTCAAGAGCTAACGCCGGCAAAGGTCTCGGCGATAAAGGCCTCAACCGGCTTGGACAATCGCCGAGTCCGACGGCGTCCTGGTCGCGCTTGATCCCGAGACAACCGCTAGCCGACTGGCCCCGCCTGGGGATTGATGGAATGATAAGCGCACTCTCGCCCTGAGTGTCCGGACTTGTCGGCTCATGCCGTCCAACGCCCTCGACGAAGCCTTCGACGCCGAAGCTTCGCCCGTGGCGCTTCCGGGCGGGTCGCCGCTCGCTAGCGCTGGCGATGTGGTGCAGGCGCTGTATCGGCTCACGGCGGGACGCCTCGCCGAGGTCGAGCCTATGGCAGAGGGCGGCGGGCGGCTGATTATGGTGCATCGGCCCGGCGAGCTGATCGGCGGCGCTCAGCTCTTGGGGGATGGCCGCTACAGGACGACGCTGACCGCCCTACGAGACTCCGAGCTGCAGGCGATTCCGGCCGACCGCGCCCAGGCTCTGCTGCGCGAGCGACCCGAGTTCCTCGCCGAGGTGGCCCGCGCCGCGCTCGAACGCATGCGAACAAGCGAGCCGGTCGAGCGGCGCAAGAGCTCGATCCTGGGGTTCGTGGCCGTCAGCGACAATGTCGTCATGCGCGATCTCGCCGAGCGCCTGGCCCTTTCCATGCGCGCGATGGGCGCTGAAGTGGCGGTGCTAGGCGCTGAGGCGGTCGAGAGCTCGCCATCCTGGCTGCATGCGGTGGAGATGGAGAACGACTTCGTGCTGATGGCCGCCGAACGCGGGGATGCCGACTTCACCTCCTACTTGGCCCGCCAGATCGACCGCCTGATCCTGGTCGCGGGCGCCAACACGCCGCTACCGAGCGCGCCGATCGCCTTTGCGACGACGGCGATCCGCAGTCAGCGGCTGCTGGATTTCATCCTGGTGCAACCGGCCGGGACAGAGCGGCCGCGCGGGTCCGACCCCTGGCTTGACGTCGCCCCCGCCGCGCGCCTCTTCCAGATCCGGGCGGGCGGGGCGGCGGACTTGGCGCGGCTGGCGCGCATCTACACTGGCAACTCGGTGGGACTGGCGTTGGGGGGCGGCGGGGCGAGGGCCTACGCCCATCTGGGCGTGGCGAGGGCGCTAACCGAGTTGGGGGTTCCCATCGACTTCCTCGCTGGCACGTCCATGGGGGCGGTGATTGCAGCGGGCCTGGCCATGGGCTGGGACGGCGCCGAGATCGACTGGCGCATCCGCCAGGCGTTCGTGGACTCCAGCCCCCTGTCGGACATCGCCTTTCCGCTGTTGGCCATGACTCGCGGACGGATGGTGAACCAACGTCTAGCGACCCACTTCGGCGACACGGAGATCAGCGACCTCTGGCGGCCGTTCGCCTGCGTCTCCACCGATCTGACATCAGGCGGCATGCACATCCACCGCCGAGGCTCGTTGCGCCGGGCCCTACGGGCCTCCCTGTCCCTGCCAGGCATTCTGCCGCCGGTGGTGGAGGGCGGCCACGTATTGGTCGATGGCGCCCTTGTGCGCAACCTGCCGGTGGATCTTGTGCGCGAACAGCACAATGGGGTGACGATCGGGGTCGACGTGGCCACCTCCGAGGGGCTGAATCCCGACGACCTGCTGCTGAAGCCCTCGGGCTGGCGCTGGCTCACCTCGGGGGCCTGGCTCCGGGGCCCCCCCATCGTCTCCGTGCTGATCCGCTCAGCCACCATCTCGAGCGTTGCCGCGCTTCCCGGGCCTCGCGACGACCTGATCGAGATCGTTCCAGAGGTCGATGATGTCGGGCTGCAGGACTGGAAGGCCTATGACACAGCAGTGGCGGCGGGCTACCGTGCCGCAATGACGGCGGCCGACCAGCTGTCGGCGCTGATACGTTGACGGACGGCGCTTTCCATTTTCGCGCACGGGTTCGGTTTAGTTTGATCGAGCGCAAATCCAGAGCCGCGACATGTGTAAGAATCGAACCGCATCCAGTTTGCACTATGGCGTGGTTGCGTTTGACCGGCGCCGAGGACGCCGAGAGGATATTGACGGATGAAACCAGAGCATGACCCACGCCGGGCTATTATCCGAGAGTGGATGTCGCTTCCGCGGGGGGAACGACGGACAGCCGATCAGGCCGCAGCCTTCGCGGCCAAGATGACCGAGAAACACGTGTTCCGCTGCAGCGGCGACCGTTACCAAAGAATCCTGGCGTGGCTTTCGCCCCGCACTGCGAAGGCCTAGTGCACGGGATACTCGCTGACCAACTGGCGCAACGTCTTCGCGTGGTCTTCGCGGCTCGCAATGAATGAAGCCCATCGTCCGCTCGCCAACCGGCGAAGCTCCACCTTCCGGCCGGGAGCCAGTGTCGGCTTCCGACCCAAAGGGGACTCATCGCGAGGTGTCGCGCGAGGCGGACCGCCGGCCTAAGGGCTGGCCGCAAAGCCGCCGGTGGCGGAAGCGATTACTTCTTCTTCGTGGGCTTCTTGGCGGCGGCTTTCGCCTTGGCGGCGGGCTTAGCTTTGGCGGCGGATTTCGGCGCGGGTTTCTTGGCCATGGGAGGTCTCGAAGTGAGTCGTCCCCTGATGGTAAAGCTTCGTTGGCCATTGCCAGAGCGATTTTCGGCGCCCCGATCGCGCTCAGCCGGAGTCATACATTCGACCATGGCGCGAATGTCTGCTCTCGGGCCGCAAGCTGTCGTCCCCTATCGACCCAAGCGCGGACATCGCCGAGGAGGTAGACGTTGCCCGCTCAGTGAGAGATCAGCACAGGAACGGGCGATCGCGTCAAAACAGTGGGCGTTGCGCCACCAAGCAGGAACTCGATCCAGCTTGGTCGTCCATAGCCGCCCATGATCAGGAGGTCGAAACCGTTCATGTGCTCAACCAACTCAGCGCCGTGGGGCCGATGCGTTCGGACCTGCGGATTGATCTCGACCGCAAGCCCGTAGCGCCCCAGATGCTCGGCCAGCTCCGAGGGGAAGACGCCCGCCCTCTCCTGAAGCGCGAGGACTTCGACCCGCGCATTCGAGCCGATGAGGAGGGGTAGCGCGTCGTGCACCGCACGCGTCGCCTGGGAGCTCCCATCCCAGCCGATCAGTACCCTACTGAGTACCGCGTTTGGCCGCTTCGTCTGCTCGGGAGTCACCAGAACGGGCCGCCCGCTGTGCAGCACCACTTCCTCCGCCAGATAGAGCGGATGCCGCTCCGCCGAACCCTCAGCTTCGTATTGGCCAAGGATCACGAGATCGGCGTTGATGGCGGCGGTGCACAGCCGCGCGCTCATGGGGCCATCCATCATTCGCCACGCCGTGGGGGTCGGTCGACCGTCTGCCAGCCGGGCGAACAGCGCCTCGGAGCCGACAGCATCCTGCCGCTGGAACCGCTCGAGGTTCTCGGTCGCTCGGTCGATGGCGTGCGGCTTGTAGTAGGGCGGCACGTCCAGCGGCGGGATGACGTGGACCCCGGTCAGGCGCGCCCCGTGGCGGTCGGCCAGGTCCAGCGCAAACATCGTCCGTGCGCGGCCGGCCTCGCTCGAGTCCACGTGAACCAAGATATCCGCGAGCATCTCCAGTCCCCTGCGTTAAGCGGCCATGGTCGCTGCCCGGAGGCCATTCGTCATTGACACGACACAATGGGTGGACGTGTCGCTGCGCATCGTCGCCGGCCTGCCGGCTCGAGAACAGCATACACCTCGGCCATCGGTTCGTGACGCGGTGACCAAGCCGAGGGAAGTCATGGCGCTTGCCGATGTCCGCTAACCCTCTGTGGACGCCCCCTTCAGCGCAAGGTGGATTTGAGAGGTGACGGTCGCGTAGTCGGATGCTGCCATCTGTCCGGCCTGTTTGTGCACCGCCTGGACGGTGCTGGCCTGTATGGGAGTTCGCGGACCGGGTCCAAATCACCCGAAGCGTGCTCATGAGGCACGGGGGAAAGCCCTGGTTTTCCCGGTCCCGTCTCGCCGACCGTTGCGCCATACCCTCCTTCGTCCTTCCCACGCCTCGACGTCTCGCAGCGGTGGCTGAGCGTTATCCCGCCATCGCTGGAGCTCGATAGATCCCGCCTCTGGCCAGCAGCGCCCAAACGATGCGGCCGGTCTTGTTGGCCAAGGCGACCGCCACCAGCATGCGGGGCTTGCGGGCGAGCATCTGGGCCAGCCAGGAGCCGGGCGGGGCGCCTTTCAGCAGGGCCTGCTTGATGACGGCGCTGGCTCCGATCACCAGTAGCCGTCGAAGCGTCCGCTCCCCCATCTTGGTGATCTGACCGAGCTTCTGTTTGCCGCCGGTCGACTTCTGCAGCGGCGTGAGCCCAAGCCAGGCGGAGAAGTCGCGCCCACGTCGGAAGGTTTGCGGCGCCGGCGCGAGCGCCACCAGGGCCGCGGCTGTTATCGGCCCAACGCCCGGTATGGTCATTAGCCGACGCGCGGTCGGATCTTCCTTGACGCGCTTGGCGATGTCCCGATCGAGCACGGCGATCTCGTCACCGAGCTTGGCCAACACATCGGCCAGGATCTTCAAGCTGGCCCGCGCCGCGTGCGGCAACTCGCTGGCCGGATCTTCGATCTCGGCGACCAGGCGCTCGACGTAGCAGACCCCCTTCGGCGCGACCTTCCCATACTCTGCGACGTGCCCCCGGATGGCGTTGATGATCTGGGTGCGCTGGCGAACCAGCAGATCGCGAGCACGGAAGACGACGCCAACGGCTTGCTGCTCGGCGCTCTTGACCGGCACGAACCGCATCGTTGGCCGCTGCGCCGCTTCGCAGATCGCCTCGGCGTCAGCCTCGTCGTTCTTCTGCCGCTTGACGAACGGCTTGACGTAAGCCGGCGGGATCAGCCGGATCGTGTGGCCCAGCTGCGTCAGCTCGCGGCCCCAATGATGCGCCCCGCTGCAGCTCTCCATCGCCACAACGCAGGGCGGCTGGGCGGCGAAGAACGCCAGAAGCCGCCCTCGGCTGAGCTTCTTGCGGAAAACGACCGCGCCTGAAGCATCCGCCCCGTGCGCCTGAAAACTGGTCTTGGCGATGTCCAAGCCGATGGTGCTAACGTGTCCCATGGACGCCTCCCTCGAGTGAAGTTCAACACCTCCACTCTGGCACTCAGATGCCGTCGGGGGGCGTCCACCCCATCACCCTTAGCGAACTCCGGGAATGTCCGCCTTCCGGCAGTCTAACTTCGCCAGGGACGACACGCCGCAGCGCCCGCCGCTAAGCGGTTTGCTGAGCGGGTGGTTGGATGTGGTCTAATCACTCTCGAGTTCCGCGCGCGTTCGATTGACTAAGAGTACCCCTGTCCGGCGAGCAACTGCGCTCGTCCACGCAGGTCACCACCACCACCACCACCACCGATCCGGACAGGGGACCTTTTCAATCGAACGCCGCGGCGCTTGTTGCCGTCGGCGGCGCTTTCGCGCGTGCAGCTGTCGTCCGACGCCCCCCGGTCCGCCGCGCCTGTCCCCGAATTCGCCACCCGGCGTAGCCGCACCGGCTTGACAACCTCCGCCTGGCGTTGACTTACCTCTGTTCAGTTGAGCGGCGGCAAGACCGCTTATCGCAATCGAGGAGACCGTGATGGCGGGGTTGTGCGAAGGACGGGTGGCGATCGTCACCGGCGGCGGGCGCGGCATCGGCCGCGAGTACTGCCTGATGCTGGCCGAAGAGGGCGCGAAGGTCGTCGTCAACGACCTGGGCGGCGCCCGCGACGGCGTTGGCGCGGACCAGGGTCCGGCCCACGACGTCGTCGCCGAGATCAAGGCCAAGGGCGGCGAGGCGGTCGCCAACGGCGCCGACGTCTCCGACTGGGACCAGGCCAAGGCGATGATCGACCAGGCCGTCGCAGACGTTCGGCAAGCTCGACGTCCTGATCAACAACGCCGGCATCCTGCGCGACCGCATGCTGGTCAACATGACCGAGCAGGAGTGGGACGCGGTGATCAAGGTGCACCTGAAGGGCACTTTCGCGCCGGCGCACCATGCCGCCGCCTACTGGCGCGACCGCAACAAGGCGACCGGCGAGCTGGTCGGCGGGCGCATCATCAACACCTCGTCGGTGTCGGGCATCTACGGCAACGTCGGCCAGACCAACTATGGCGCGGCCAAGATGGGCATCGCGGCTTTCACCATCATCGCCTCGCGCGAGCTGCGCCGCTACGGCGTGACCGTCAACTGCATCGCGCCAGGCGCGCTCACGCGGCTGACCGAGGATCTGGGCGGGCCGATCACGGACGAGCGACGCGAAGTCGGGCGACCCGAAGTGGGTGGCGCCGATCGCCGTCTGGCTGGCCAGCGAGCAATCGGCAGAGATCTCCGGGCGCGTGTTCGAGGCGAGCGGCGGGGTGCTCGCCATCGCCGAGGGCTGGCATCGCGGCCCGACCGCCAAGCCGACCAAGGACCCGCACGAGATGGGCGCGCTCGTCGCCGAGATGATGAAGACCGCGCGCAAGAACGCCGGCATGAACGGCCAGGATCTGGACTAGATGGCTTACCTCCCCGACCACGCCGCGGCGACGCCCGACAAGCCGGCGATGATCTCGGCCGACACGGGCGACGTTGTAACCTTCCGTGAGCTGAACGATAGATCGAACCAGCTGGCCCAGCTCCTCCACGCGCGGGGCTTGCGCCGCGGCGACCATCTGGCCGTCCTGATGGAGAACAACCTCCGTTTCTACGACCCGGTCTGGGCCGCTTTCCGGTCGGGACTCTACCTGACCACCGTCAACCGCTACCTGCCGCCCGACGAAGCCGCCTACATCATCAACGACTGCGGCGCGCAGGCGATCGTGACCTCCTACGCCAAGCGCGAGACGGCGGAGGGGCTGAACGACCTGATCCCGAACTGCAAGATCCGCCTGATGGTCGGTGGGACCATTCCCGGGCTGGGAATCCTACGAGGACGCGATCGCGACGATGCCGGCCGAGCCGCTGGCGGAGGAGTGGATCGGCGAGTTCGATGCTCTATAGCTCCGGCACCACCGGCCGGCCGAAGGGCATCTTGCGCCCGCTGCCGGAGATGACCGCCGCCGAGGGCTTCGGCATGCGCGGCATGGGCAACGTGTACGGATATGGTCCGGACACGGTCTATCTTTCGCCGGCGCCGCTCTATCATGCCGCGCCGCTGGCCTTCTGCCTGAACGTGCTCTCCCATGGCGGCACGGTCGTCATGATGGAGCGCTTCGACGCCGAGCAGGCGCTGCAGATGATCGAGACCTATCGGGTCACCCACAGCCAGTGGGTGCCGACCATGTTCGTCCGTATGATGAAGCTGCCGGAAGAGGTGCGGCTGAAGTACGACCTTTCATCCCACCGCATCGCCGTCCATGCCGCCGCCCCATGCCCGGTCGAGGTCAAGCGGCAGATGATCGAGTGGTGGGGCCCGATCCTGTTCGAATACTACGCCGGCACCGAGGGCACGGGGGCCACCTTCATCACCAGCGAAGACTGGCTAAAGCACCCCGGCTCGGTCGGGCGCGCCGGCATGGGCTCGATCCTGCACGTCTGCGACGACGAGGGGAACGAGCTGCCGCCGGGCGAAGCGGGCCTCATCTATTTCGAGCGTGAACGTCCGACGTTCGAGTACCACAACGACCCGGAGAAGACGCGGGCTGCCCGCCACCCCGAGCACCCGAACTGGAACGCGCTCGGCGATGTCGGCTACCTGGACGAGGAGGGCTACCTCTACCTCACCGACCGCAAGGCCTTCATGATCATCTCGGGCGGCGTGAACATCTATCCGCAACAGATCGAGGATGCCCTGATCACCCACCCGAAGGTCGGCGATGTCGCCGTGTTCGGCATCCCCGATGCTGAGATGGGCGAGGCGGTGAAGGCGGTGATCGAGCCCGCGCCGGGCCTGGAGCCCACGCGATGCCCTCGCCGCCGAGCTCATGGAGTTCGCGCGCGGGAGGCTCGCCCACTACATGGCGCCGCGCTCGATCGACTTCATCGAGGAGATGCCCCGGCTGCCCACCGGCAAGCTCTACAAGCGCGTCCTGCGCGACGCCTACTGGCAGGAGCGCAAGATCTAGGCCTTGGTCGCGGCGGGATTTGCCGCCGACGGCGCCATCGACGTTCGAGGTCAGCCGAGGCGCGCGGGACCAAATCCCGGCATGCCACGCTCGCAAAGAATGTGGAGTATCTCGGCGCGCAGCTCAGCCTGAAGGGCGCCACTGGAATGCACGCTGTCGGGAAGGTTGCGCCGGGCGCCCATCTCGGCGGCGATTGCGTCGACGTCGACGATGGCGATATCGCGGTCATCGCGCGCCAGGTCATGCAGCATCAGGTTCATGTCGCGGGCGCGGACGCTCTTCAACGTCTCAGCCATAGGCGCATCGAAGGCTTGGTAGTTCTGGACGTCGTCGTCGCCCGACGTCGACATCAGGTTGACGATCAGGATGTGCTTCGAGCGGCCGCTTGGCGTTGCGCGAATGGCACCGAACAGCCTCTGGTAGTCTCGCTTGATGTCGTCAATGCTCCGGCCCACCGGCTCGAAAGCCTCTTGCAGCCAATCGGTGACGGTCGGACCAGCACGCATGGCGCGGAAGCCATTCACGTTGATAGCGTATCCGAGCCGACGATGGCGCAGGAGCCCTGCTTCCGCGGCGGCTGACAGCACGACCGCGTCGGCCGGACCCATTCGACGTATGCCCCGCCGCCCCAGCAGATCGTAGGATTCGGCGAGCGGCGCCCGATGAAGCGCCCTCAAGAGCGCGCCGGCGAAAACCCACTCGGCGGGACGTGCCCTGGCGCGTGCGAAGGAGTCGATCAGGTCGGTGCTTATCGCGCCGCGCTCAGCATCTGTCCGGGTGCCGAGTTCCCCGATAATGGGCGCGCAATGAACCAGCGGTTCGTCGGCGATCTGTATCACATGCGCGGGGCCGGCGATCTGTTCGAACAGCTCGAGAAAGGCCAGTCGCTCGCCGCGGAGCACACCGGTCATCTCGCAGATACCGAGACTGACCACGGCCCCGAGCGGACCGTCACCCTCGGCCCGCCACGCGCGCACGCGATCGTGCCAGCCGGTTAAGAGGCCGTGCCTCCCCTCGGCCAGATCAGCCTGTCGCCGGGCAGCTGTCAGAAAGAGCACGACCTCGTCAATCGGCCCGGGCAGCGACAGACCGGCATCTGGCTCGACGGAGCCGATCTCAAACTCGGGTGTCCATTGCTGCTGGAAGTGTTCAAGTTGCTCGAAGAAGCCGCCCAGCGAACGCGATTGCGCATGCCGTAGGGTCCCACCGATGCGCGGCGCCATTACGGCTTGAACGTCGAGCCACTCCTCTTCGAACCGGGCCGGGGCCCCCCCTCTCGGCGTCAATGCCGCCAAGCCAAGGTTGCAGAAGGCCACTGCCTCGCCCGGCCGGATCTTAGCGCCATCCTCGCGCAGCCAGCGGATGACCGATCGCAGCAAAATGAAACCGGGCGGTGTGAGTGGACCGAGCCTCAGCGGAACCGCGGTCAACAGCGGCCTCGGATCGACTTGTGCATGATCGCTGCGAACGCGAACTGCGCCGCCGTCTGGTCGTTGATGCGCAGAAAGCTCAGCTTTAGCGACAAAGACAAGGGGCCTCGCCGGGGACGACATGCGCCAACGACTAGAGATTCATGCGCATGGCCGCGCTTGCCGTGTCAAGCAGGGCGCGAGGACAAACTTGCGACCCAGGGCCTTGCCAGCGTTGCGGTGAGGTAGGCATGGGCATTGATTGTCATTGACGTCATAAGCCGCA
Organism: uncultured Alphaproteobacteria bacterium; assembly: GCA_963719975.1. Taxonomy (GTDB): domain Bacteria; phylum Pseudomonadota; class Alphaproteobacteria; order Caulobacterales; family Caulobacteraceae; genus Poindextera. The sequence goes on along the minus strand of CAVRED010000006.1, from coordinate 410,881 downwards.
CCATGCCCCACCAGCCGCTGATCAGCTGTTTGATGGTCGCCCTGCCGGCTCCCCCGCGCTTGGCTTGGCTGCAACGGAGCATCTCCGACTATTTGCGACAAACCTGGACCGTGCGCGAACTGGTGGTCGTGCTGAACGGCGGCGACCCGGCCGCCGCCGCTGCAATCAAGCGCCATGTGGCCGAGCTCGGCCGGCCGGATATCCGCATCGTCGAGCCGGCCGGCGTGCTGACGTTGGGCGCGCTCCGCAACATCGCCAAGGTCGAGGCGGCGGGAGGAATCTTCTGCCAGTGGGACGACGACGACCTCTATCATCCGGATCGCCTTGAGCGGCAGGCGAGGGCGCTGGTCGCGTCCGACGCCGAGGCGATCGGCCTGGAGCAGGTCATGCAGTTCTTCCCCGCCGAGCGGGAGCTCTATTGCGACAACTTTCGCAACGCGCCCGAGGGCGCTTTCGCCGGCTCGATCATGGGCTGGGCTAGCACGGCGCTGACCTATCCCGAGAGCGGCGCGGCGGCCCGGCTGGGCGAAGACACCGAGGTCGTGCTGCAGGTGAAGGCGCGAGGCGGCTTTGCGGTCCTCTCGGACCACGCGCATCTGTACGTCTACGTGAGCCACGGCGCGAACAGTTGGAGTGACGCGCACCATCGCGTGCTGCCCTACCGGCACGGCCTGACCCAGGGGCTGCTCCGCCGCCGCGAGGCTGAGTTGCGCGCCGGTCTGGCCGCCATCGACTTCGGGCCGGACCCCATCACTGTGCAAGGCTCGAACGGACCGGCCTTCGTCCTCGCCGGAGCGCAGACCGACCTTGGCTGAAGTCCCCCTCGTCAGCTGCCTGATGGTCACCTTGCCCGTTCCTGATCGATGGGCCGGGCTGGTGCGGAGCGTCGACGACTACCTTCGCCAGACCCACGAGCGGCGCGAGCTCGTCATTGTGGTGGACACCCGCGTCCAAGGCGGCACGGGCTCGGCGATCGAGGATTACGTGAGCGGCCTCGGTCGCTCGGACATCCACGTAATCGCGCCGGCGAGGGCGATGTCTCTCGGCGCGCTGCGCAACGTGAGCCTGGCGGAGGCGAAGGGCGATCTCGTCTGCGTCTGGGACGACGACGACATGCGCCATCCCGAACGGGTCACGCGTCAGGTCGAGGCCCTCGTCGAGGCCGGCGCGGAAGGCCTTTGCCTGACGCACATCCTCCAGTTCTTTCCTTCCGAGCGGCGCCTCTACTGCGCGAACTGGCGCGTGACCGACGCGGGCGGATTGCCGGCATCGCTGCTGTGCTGGCGCTCCGCGCCTATCGTCTATCCGGAGACGGGCGCGACCGCTGAGCGCGGCGAAGACATGGCGGTGCTCGAGCAGCTGCAGGCGCGCGGGCGCTTCCACCTGCTCGACGATGCGCCGCACCTCTACGTCTACGTCAGTCACGGCAAGAACGCCTATGACGAGGGCCATCACCAGGCCCTGCTCGGGCTAGCGATCTCACAGGGGCTGCTGCGGCGGCGCGAAGCGGCGCTGCGCGAGGGACTGGCCGCGTTCGACTTCGGCCCAGGCCCGGTGACCGTCCAGGGCTCGAACGGCCCCGCGTTCGTGATCGACTAGGTCACGCGGCCAGCCGATGAGCGCCCCGGCCAGCAGGGCAGGGCAGGGCGGGCGCACGGCGGCAGAAGGAATCACGAAAAACACGAACAGGCCGGGCAAATACGATCGTCATCCCCCGCCGACCGAAGCGGGGCGCGGGGGGCCCATGCACCGGATGGATCAGGTGATCGTGGGTGGCCCGAACAAGTCGGGCCATGACGGTTGAAGTTGGCGCAGCGCCGCCGATCCGCCGGCCCTTTCGCCTTTTCGCGGTCGAAGTTGCGCGTCTTGCGAAGGATCGCGTGGATTCCGCCGGGCTCCTATCGTGGTTTGGTTCCGGTCAGGGCGGGTGGGACTTAAGCACCGCGACGTGGTCGGCGTAGATGAGGGCGCGCGTGTCGGCGTTGTAGTAGCCCTGTTCCAATCCGCCGGCGCAGATGCGGCCGAGCCGCATCACGGCGGCTGGGAAGCGGATCGCGCCCGCGCCGTTGAAGAGGTGGGGCAGCCGCTCGGTCGTCATGCGGTAGTTCACCTCGCCGAACAGGTAGTCGGCCCACTTGGGGTCTCGCCCGCCGCGGGAGAGCGGCCAGCTGATCGTGTCGAGCGGCGTCCATCCCCGGCCGTCGATCCAGGCCTCCATCCAATAGTGGAAGTAGGGCGTCTCTTCGTCGAGCGCGTAGCCGCTCAGCATCCGGGCCGGGATGCCGTAGGAGCGGCAGAGGGTGGTGAGCACCGCCGAGCCGAGCTGGCAGTCGCACCAGCCGTTGTCGAGCACCCACGCGAGCGGGCGCGCCGCATCCAGCTCTTCGTAGTTGATCACGCCGAAGCGAAGCTGATCCATCACGAAGCGCCAGAACCGCTCGGCCCTCGCCCAGGGGTCGCGGGCGGCGCCGGCCAATCCGCGCGCCAGCGCCTGCGTCTCGGCAGTGACCTTGACCAGCCCTTCGCTCGGCCGGGTGTAGAGGACGACCTCTTCGGGCGCGAGCGCCGGCGCCGGGCCGCCGCTGCGGGTCGGACGGGCGACGAACGAGGCCTGGTAGCCGAGCTCGACCTCGCCGCCGGCCGGAACGCTCAGCCGGGCGTCGAGCCTAGCGGGGGCGATTCTGATCTCGGCTGAAGGCGCGGGATCGACCGCAAGTTCGAGCTCGCTCAGGGCGGCGTCTTCGATCGGCAGCGGCAGACGCAGGAGCACGCTCGAGCCCACGGCGCGGTCGGAGAGGTCGAACCGGCGGCGCAGGCTGACGCTGAACCGGCGCGGCGGCAGCGCGGACGGAGGCGGCGGCCGCCCATCGGCGCGTGGCTCAAGCCCGTGCTCCAACCAGAAGACGCGGCGCGCCAGGGGCAGGGACTGCTCGCTCCAGAACGGATCACCCAGTTCGGTGTGGCTCCACTGCGTGAAGTTGGCGAGCTCGCTGGGATCGAACAGGCGCGAGTTGTCGGCGGCGCGATCGAAACCCAATCCAAGCGTCACGAAGCGTTCGAGCACATCGCGTGCCTCCGCCTCGACCTCGGCCCGTCGCTCGCTGACCACCGCCGGCCGCCAGCCTTGCAAGAGCAGGTAGTCGATCGCTTCCGCCTCGCTGGCTTTTCGTCGCCGCGGCCCCAGCGTGACGCCCAACCGGCGCATCAAGCTCGCCCCGCTGCGCCCTTGACGGGGCGCGCGAGGCCATGCGCATGAATTGACCGTTCTCGGCCCATCGCACCTCCGGCGGAGCTCTCGTCCTTGTTGCTGAACCTGAACGTTCCGCGCATCAACGACTATATGACGAGCGCCTTGATCGAGGCGGTGCACGCCATCGAGGGGCAGGCGCTGGCCCCGGGGGCGAAACTCTTCGACATGACCGTCGATCTCAGCCTCGCGGCGCCGCACGACTGCCCGCCCATCTCACACTACCGCATGGTGTTGCGCGAGAAGGCGACCCTGCGCCGGCTGTTCGTCGAACCGGGCGAAGACGTGGCCGTCGGCGCGCCGCTCGCGCTGTTCTCGACCGACCCCGACGAGCCGCTGGACACGGCGCCTGGCCGGATGGCGCGGACGGCGATCGCGACGATCATGTTTCAGTCGTTGTGGAGCGTCGGCTGAACCGGGTTCCATGGTAGGCGGAGTTGCGCGGCGAGATCCTGCGTATCCCGGGCGCGCGAGGCACTCGGGTTTCAGGCCCGCGACGGTCAGCTGATCTCGAAGTTGACCGCTAGGTGGCCGATGCCGCCCATCGAGGTCGGCAAGGGCTCGTCCGGGGCGTCGCTGAAGAGCGCGAGCGTTTTGCCAATGTCCTGCCAGGCCCCCTCGGGGCAGGCGATCCGTCGAAGGACGCCAGGCTGACCGGCTCTGACCTCGACGAGCGCCTTGTGCGTCTCGAGTTCCACCACAAGCTCTCCAGGCGCAAAGGCGTGGCCCTCGGGCCCGTGCCACTCCAGCACGCGCACCTCCTCCACCTCTTCGATCGGACCGGGGACGGCGAGCAGGTAGATCATCAAGCTCCTATGCCGTGGGCGGCGGGGCGAGGTCCAGCACGCGATTGACGGCCAGGGCGACCCGCGCGGCGTCGGGGACGCACGCGGCCTCGAGCACAGGGTTGGATGAGACCGGTGCGGCCAGCGCCCCAACTCGCGCGACGCGCACCGGACCGATAGCCTCCTGCACGCGAAACGCCACCTCCGCGCCCACGCCGCAGGTGACCTGACCCTCTTCCAGGGTGACCAGAGTGCGGGTGCGACCGACGGAAGCCGCGACGGTTTCGACGTCGAGCGGGGCGAGGCTGCGCAGGTCGACGACCTCGCACTCGACGCCCGCGCGGGTGGCCAGCCGCTCGGCCGCCTCCAGCGCCACGCGCACCATGAAGCCGTGGACCGCAATGGTGAGGTCTCGCCCTTGCCGGCGCACGATCGCCCTGCCGATCGGCGTTGCGACCTCGGCCAACGGGACCTCTCCCGCGGTTGGGAAGAGGCGCTTGTGGTCGACGAAGACCACCGGCCCGTCATGCCTGAGCGCCGACTTCATCAGGCCGTAGGCGTCTGCAGCCGTGGCCGGAGCGACCACGGTCAGGCCGGGCACGCCCATGAGCCAGGATTCCAGACACTGGGAGTGGGCGACGCCTTGGCCCTTGGCGCCGGCGGTGGTCTTCACGACCACCGGCGCGGTGATGCGGCCTGCGGTCTTGAACCTCGCCTTGGCGGCGTAGTTCACCAGGGCGTCGAAGCCCAGCATCAGGAAGTCCATGTAGGTGATGCTGACCAGGGGTCGCAGACCCCCGGCGGCGGCGCCGACGCCGAGCGCCACCATCGAGGCCTCCGCCACCGGGGTGTCGCGCACGCGCTTCGGGCCAAACTCGGCGAACAGGCCGAGGAACTCCTTGTAGGCCCCGCCAAACGCGCCAACGTCCTGTCCGAGCACGATCACCCGCGGATCGGCGACCATCGCTTCGCGCACGGCGCGCGCGATGGCCTCGCGGAAGAAGAGTTTGACCTGGCCGCCTTCAGCCGACATCGGCGAGCGCCTCGGCGCGGTCGGGATAGGGCGACGCGTCGGCGAAGGCGAGCGCCTCGGCCGCGCGGGCGCTGGCCTCGCGCTCGAGCCCGGCGACGGCGTCGTCGTCCAGTTCGCCGGCGGCGACGAGCGCCGAGGCTAGGCGCCGGATCGGACACCGCGCGCGCAGGCGCTGCATCTCGGCCGCCGGGCGGGTCTCGCGGGTTGCGGTCGAGTGGCTGAAGAAGCGGGCCGACAGACATTCGAGGAAGGCGGGGCCATCGCCGCTGCGGGCGCGCACGGCGAACGCCGCCGCCCGGTCGCGCACGGCGAGCACGTCCATGCCGTCGACGGTGGCGGCCGGGATGCCGAACGGCCCCGCGAGGTCGGCCAGCGCCTTCGGCGCCAGCGCCGCCGCCCGTGGCGTGGCGATCGACAGCTCGTTGTTGTCGCAGACGAAGAGAAGCGGCAGCCGCCAGAGGGCGGCGATGTTCAACGTTTCGTGCAGGATGCCGGCGCCGCAAGCCCCGTCGCCGAAAATGCAGACGACGATGCGGCCCTCGCCCTTCAGCTGCTCCGCGAGCGCCACGCCGGCGGCGATGCCGATGTTGCCGCCCACCACAGCGTGAGCCCCGAAGAAGCCGTCGGCGGGGCTCGCCATATGGCCGCGCCCGGCCTTGCCGCGGTTCGGACCGGCCACCTTGCCGAGGACTTCGGCCATCACGTGGCCCGGGTCGACCCCGCGGGCCAGGGCGGGCGCGATGGCGCGGCCGCTGGCCAGAAGCTGATCGCCTGGGGCGAGCGCCGCGCAGACGCCGACCGACGTCGCCTCCTGCCCGGAGGAAAAGAGCTGAAAGCCATGGTCGGGGCGCGCGGCCAGCGCGGCCTCGAACGCGCGGATCAGCATCATCGCCTTCAGCAGCGCCAGCGTATCCATCGACCGGGCCCCCTCAGCCCGCCGCCAGGCGGCGTCGGACCAGGGTGTCGATCTCGCGCAAGGGGCCATGGAAGGCGCGGGCGCGTTCCTGCACCTCTGGCGGGATGGTGTCGTCGAGCCCGAGCGTGAGCAGGCAGAGGGTCAGGGTATGGCCGCCGACTTCGGCGGCGAGGCGCCCGCCCAGCTGGTAATCGGTCCCGAGCGTGCGCGCGCCGATGTGCGCAAAGGCCCGGTCGACGTCCACCACGGTCAGGCCGAAGGCGTGGCTGAGATCGAGCGTCATGCGGTCGAGCCGGCGGATGCGCTCCAAGAGCTGCTGGCCGGACGCCGAGGTGCGATCGCCGACGGCGCGGAAGAGGGTCATGGCAAGGACCGGCGCGCCCTCCGCCGTCAGGGCCTCGATCCGGCTGCGCCAGCGCGCCTCGGTCTCGCTGAACGCTTCGTCGCCCCGCTCTGCGTCGGCCATCAGGGAGAGGAGGACAACACCGCTGGTCGGCGGCTCGCCGATCGCGCCTGGATCCCAGAACGTCAGCTGGATCGGCCAGGCGACGCCTGCCGCCGTCTGCAGGGCTTCGGACAGCTGCTGTACGGCCGCGACCACCGTCGGCCGCTCCCGAAGGTCGACTTCGGCATGGATCACGATTGGCGCGACGCTCATGGGACCACGGTCTCGCGCGCGGGGGCATCCAGCCGCGGCAGGCCAAGGGCGCGCCGCGCTGCGTCATAGTCGACGCCGTTGTCGCCGAGCGCAGCGGCCTCGAGCGCCGCGAAGGAGCCGATCCGCGCGTCCGCCGGCAACCGCGAGCCTGACGCAAGGCTGGCCCAGAACACCGAGAGCAGCTTGACCGCCTTCACCGGGTGCTTGCGCCAGAACACCTCTTCCCAGCCCGTCTCGGCCAAGGGGTCGCGCCAGCCCGTCCGGTGCGTGAGGTGATAGCTTCTCGCGCCCTCGATCAGCCGCATCCTCAGGCCTGCCCCGTAAAGCCGGAATGCGAGTTCGCGGTGCTCGTTGATGTCCAGCCGCTCGTCAAAGCCGCCTGCGTTCAGGAACGTCTCGCGCGCCACCGAAAGGTTGGCCCCACACGCCGCCGACCAGAGCACGCCGAGGCTCGGTTCGCCGCGTAGCGCGCCGGCTTCCAGCGCGTTGAGCAGGCGCGGGCCGGCGCCAGGATAGATGCCGGGCTCGGCGCGGCGCACGATCGCGGCGAAGTCGTCCAGCACCTGGCTACGGGTCACCCGCATGCGCTCGAGCTCGGCCGTCGGCAACCGGGCCAGCCTGGCTTCCTCACCCAACCTCGGCGAGGCGGCCTCCGGGTCTTGCAGATAGCGGGTGCAGCGCAGGTGGAAGACCTCGCCCCGCCCGATCAGGCTGGAGCGCTCGGCGTGGGCCTCCAGGTGACGCTCGATCAGACCCGGGCCCGCCAGCGTGTCGCCGTCGAAGAAGAGCAGGATCTCACCGCTCGCGGCCGTCGCGCCGGCGTTCGAGGCGGCCGAGCGGCCGCGCGCAGCGTCATGGCGCAAGACCACAAGAGGAAGCGCCCTCGACGCCTCCGTCAGCACGGCCTGGGTATGATCGCTCGACCCGTCGTCGACGACGACCACCTCCGTCAAGGCGGCCTGCCTCGTCAGCGAGGCCAACGTCAGGCGCAGCCGGTCGGCCTCGTCGCGCGAGCGGATGACCACGCTGAGGGTCATGCCGGCGCGTCTTCCTCGAAAAGGCCCAGATCCTCGAGCACGCGGGCGACCTCCTCGCCGACAAGCCGACAACCCTCGGCGTTCAGGTGCATCGGGTCGTATCTCAAGCGGTCGGCTCCGGCCCGTGAGAGCACAGCGTCGACATCAATGACCGATATCCCCGTGGCTTGCGAGAGCTCGACGAGGGCGAGGTTGAAGCGCCGGATGCGGGTCGAAAGGATGTCCTCCAGGCCGGCGTGGACGTGCAGGTGCTCGCCTGGCAGGACCGAGCAGAGATTGTAGATGAGAATCGGCGCGGCGCTGGTCTGGCGCCGGCGCGCGACAACCTCGGCGAGGTCGGCCATGGCCTGATCGACCCCGACCGGGCCGAGGTCGTCGAAGTTGTCGTGCAGCCACGCCTGGTCGGCCTTGGCCCAAAGTTGCCAGCTCTCCGGCATGAAGGCCCAGCCTTCATCGCGCCGGCGCCACAGCGACATCTTCACGCTCGGCTGGATCGAGAGCACGAAGGCGTCGCAGTTGGCGTCGAAAAAGGCGGTAGAGAACTGGCTCTCCGCCGGGTAGGCGCCCAGCGCGACGTCGCGTTGGGCCAACTCGGCGGGGACCACCCCGGTCGCGGCCAGCAGGGCGTCGGGTCGGGTCATGGTCTCGTGCCTGACGCGGATCGACCAGCCTGGCCGCTGTGCGCGCACGACCTCGCCGATGCCGTTCCAGACCACGTCGCCGCCGATCCTGAGCGCGTGAAGTGTGTCGCGCAGGTCGAGGTTGCCCTTGGCGAAGAGGGTCAGTCGCTTCAATTGCGCCTCATGCATGCACCGTCGTGATGACGGGGCTCTAGTAATCCACGAGGATTGCGCCGGCGGAAAGGGGCGGGATAGCGCTCTCCATGGCCGGCCTCGTGAAATGCCGTCGATGGCGACGCCGGCAAGGCAGTCTGCCGGTCGATTCCGCAGTGCAAAGAGCGGTCTAGTCCCAAGCGATTCATGCAACGCTTACGATGAACTAGACAAAACCATCCGAGACTTACGAGTCTTTAGGAACGCAGGCCGTAAGTTCCGACGCGAGAGTCGGGAAAAGGCATGCTTTCGCAATCTGCGGAACCTGTAGCGCGACACCCGGTCGGCCTCCACGCCGCCGAGTTCGCCGCCGCGCGGCCTGCTTTCGAGCGCGCAAGGCGTGTTGTCGGCGCGATGTTTGTCGGCTGCACCAACGACGTCGTGATGCTGGTTGACGACACGGTCTGGCGCGCGAGCCTGACCACGCAGGTGAGCGCTGATCGCGCTCCAGGCGCCGAGTGGGTGCGCGCAAGCGGAGCGGCGGTCTGGATCGCCGATACGCTGGAGGAGCCGGTCTGGCGTGACAATCCGCTGGTGACCGGCCCGCCTTACGTGCGCTTCTTCGCCGGCGCGCCGATCACGCTCGCCAGCGGTGCGTGCATAGGATCGCTGCAGGCCAGCGGCCTTCAGCCTCGCCCCTTCGACGCGACGGTGGCCAAGGCGCTCGACGACCTGGCGGCGTTCGTCGCCGACGAGTGCGAGCGCATTCTGATGCGCCGGGACCTGGTCCGCGCCGAGGGCGAGGCGCGATCGGCGCGGGAGACCATGGCGGCCTTCGTCGAGGCCTCGCCAGCTTCCATCGTGATGACCGACACCGAGCTGCGCGTCATCCGCTCGAGCCCGAGTTGGCGCGCCGTTATGCGGGTCAAGGGCGTCGATGTCGTCGGCCGGACGCTCAACGAGTTGTTCCCAGGCGCGCTGGACCGATGGGGCGAGGCCTGCGCGACCGCGCTCGGCGGCGGGACCTGGACCACCGAGCGCGCCCGGATCCTCGTGGCCGATGGCTCACAACTTTGGCTGCAGGTGAAGATCGCGCCTTGGCGCGACGGGGACGGCGAGGTCGCCGGCGTGCTCATCCTGCCCCACAACATCACCGAGGTCGTTGAAAGCCTGGAGCAGGCCAACCGCAGCGAGCAGCGGCTCAATCTCGCCGCCTCGCTGGCCGATCTGCACGTCTGGGAGGTGGACTATCGCGCCCACACGCTCTTCAAGGTCGGGGCCCACGACAGCTTCTTCGAGCGTCCGGTCAGCTACGAAGACCTGGCCGCCGACGTCTGGTGCACAATCCACCCCGACGACCTCGAGCGCTGCAAGGCCGCCTGGGATCATCATATTGAGACCGGCGAGCCGTATGGGGTCGAGCACCGCGTCAAGCGCAGCGACGGCAAGGTGGTCTGGGCCTTCACCACGTCGGAGTATTTCGTCGACGACGACGGCAGGCCGCTGCGGCTGGTCGGCGCGATGCAGAATATCACGGCAAGGCGCACCGCCGAGGCCGAGCTCGAGCGGGCGCGCGACGACGCGGAGGCCGCCAATCGCGCCAAGAGCGAGTTCCTCGCTAACATGAGCCACGAGATCCGCACGCCGTTGAACGGCGTCATGGGCGTGGCCGGCGCGTTCGACTCGGACGGAGCTCACCCAAGAACAACGCGAGATGGTCGGCCTGATCGAGACCTCGGCCCACACGCTCGAGGGGCTGCTGTCCGACGTCCTCGACCTTGCACGCATCGAGTCCGGCCGGCTGGAGCTGCACGCCGAGCCGTTCGACCTGGCCAACTGCCTGAGGCAGACGGCGGCTCTCTTTGCATCGCCGGCGCGCGCCAAGGCGCTGACGTTCGAGGCGCGGATAGCGCCGGCCGCGCACGCCAGGGTCACGGGCGACGTGACCCGGTTGCGCCAGATCGTGACCAACCTGCTCTCGAACGCCATCAAGTTTACGCAAACCGGATCGGTGGCGCTGGAGGTCGAGGCGGCGCGAAGCGGTGGCGGACTCGATCTGTTGATCACCGTCAGCGACACCGGCATCGGCTTCGACGAGGAAACCCGGGCGCGGCTCTTCCAACGCTTCCAGCAGGCTGACGGCAGCATCACCCGTCGCTACGGCGGCACGGGTCTGGGCCTTTCCATCTCGCGTTCCTTGGCCGAGGCGATGGGCGGCGGGCTCGACGCCCGCTCGACGCCCGGCGAAGGCTCGACCTTCGCCTTGTCGCTGACCCTGCCGTTGGCCGAGGACGAGGCGGCGCCCTCGGCGCCGTTGGCGGCGGAAGAGCCCGCCCACGACGGGCGCCGCCGTCGTGTTCTGCTCGCAGAGGATCATCCAACCAACCGGCGGGTCGTGCAGTTGATTCTGGAGGGGCTGGACGTCGACCTGACCTGCGTCGACGACGGGGCCCAGGCGGTCGAGGCGGAAGCGTCAGGCCATTTCGACCTGATCCTGATGGATATGCAGATGCCTGTGATGGATGGCCTTGAAGCAACTCGCGCGATCCGCGCGCGCGAGGCCAGAGCGGGCGCGCCGCGCACGCCCATTTTGTCTTTGACCGGCAACGCCATGCCCGAGCACACCGCCGCCTCGCTGGCCGCCGGCGCAGATGGGCATCTCACCAAGCCGATCGCGGCCGACCGGCTTATCGCCGCGGTGCTGGCAGTGACGGCGGCGAGCGACGCGACCGCCCAGGCGGCCTCGGGCGCCTAGCGCCTCGTTTCGTCGCGCTCTAGCGGCCGACCTGGCGGCGTGGCCCGGCCTCGACCACCTCGGCGCTCGATCCCCGGGCGCGATGGTCCTTGGCGATTTCCTGCACCAGCCGCAGCACCGCCTTACGCAGGGTCGGCGGCGCGGCCGCGTAGGCTGCGAGCAGGTCGGGCGCGCCGGCCTCGCGGAGGTGTGCGGTGTCCTGGCGGAAGAGCGGGCTCGGGATGCTGGCGTCGTCCAGGTCGCCGACCAGGTCGATGACCCGGCAGTCGAGGGCATGGGCGATGTCGACCAGCCGCGAGAAGCTCACGCGATTGAACCCGCGCTCGTACTTCTGGATCTGCTGGAAGGTCAGGCCGATCGCGTCGGCGAGCGCCGTTTGCGATACGTTCAGGGCTTTGCGGCGCTGGCGGATGCGCAACCCTAGGGCGACATCGAGGCGATTGGGCGAGTGAGCCTGGTCACGGTCTTTCATCAAGGAACACCCTTTTCTTTCGTTCGAACCACAGAGGTCGCTTACAGTGTCAATCGATGTTTCGTTGCGCTGCCGCAGCGAGCAAGTCAAGGGCTCACGCCCTCCGCTTGCGGTCGACTTCTGCATGCGGGGGTGGCGCCCGGCCCAATCTGGGTAGGGTACCCCAGCGGAAAGCCGCTCTCGGGCCCCAAGGCGCGCCCGAGGTGTGCATGGGCATTGCTTCGATGGCGGTTTGATTGCGCCCGCGATCCCCTATAAGGCGCTTCTTCAAGTCATTCTGAGCGCGCGAGGGGTGTAATGTCGGTCACTCGAGACAACGTCCTTGATGTCATCGCCGAGGAGTCGCTCGTGGAGCGTTCGGCCCTGACATCGGACGCAACGCTGGAATCGCTTGGAATTCAGTCGCTTGACATCATCAGTATCGTCTTCGCGCTCGAGGACAAGTTCGGCATCGTGCTTGAGCAGTCGGAATTCGAAGGGGTGACCACGGTGGATCAGCTCGTGGACATCATCGTCAACAAGGCCAACGCGGCGCCTGAGTCGCCGCCGGCGGGCCAGGCGGCGCCTGCGGCGAAGACATGACGGCTCGCGTTGCGGTCACCGGCCTGGGCTGTGTCTCGGCCCTTGGCCAAACCGTTTCATCCAACTGGTCGGCGCTGAAAGCCGGCAAGTGCGGCATAAGAGCGCTGGCGCAAGCGCATCCCGACGTCGAGCGGCTGGTCAAGAACGGCCCGGCCGCGCAGATCGAGGCCCTGGATACGAGCGCGGTCGAAGCCTACGCCGGCCGCAAGGTCACCGCGCAGCTGGATCCGGTGGCGGCATACGCGCTCGTTGCAACCCATGAGGCGCTTCAGGACAGCGGGCTGGTCGACGTCGCCCGAGCTCGCCGACGCCGCGATCGTCTACGGCGGCGCCAGCGGCGGCAACACAACCCTCGAGGAAGGCTACGTCCGCATCCTGACCAAGGGTCAGTCGACGGTGCACCCGCTGACCGTGCCGAAGACCATGGGCAGCGCTGCGGTCAGCCAGCTTTCGATGTTGTTCGGCGTGAGGGGTGTCGCGTTCGCCATCTCGAGCGCCTGCGCTTCATCGGCGCACGCGATCGCGGAAGCTGCGCACATGGTGCGCGCCGGGCGGACGAAGGTCGCGCTCGCCGGGGGCTCGGACGCCAGCCTGAACTTCGGCTCCTGGTTCGCCTGGCTCGCCTTGCAGGCCATGGCTCCCGACACCTGCCGCCCGTTCTCGATCGACCGCAAGGGCATGGTGTTGGGCGAGGGCGCCGCCACAGTGGTGCTGGAGGACCTCGATCATGCCCGCGCGCGCGGCGCCACCATCTACGCCGAGGTGATCGGCATGGGCGGCTCGTCGGACGCCGGCCATCTGACCGCCCCCAGCGCCGAGGGCGCCGGCAAGGCCGTGCGTGGCGCGTACGCCGACGCCGGGCTCGCCTTCGACACGCCGGTGCTGGTCAGCGCCCATGGCACCGGAACGCCGCTCAACGACAAGACCGAGAGCGAAGTGATGCGCGGCGTGCTCGGCGGCGACCTCTCGCGCCATCGCTTCATCGCGACGAAGTCGGCGCACGGGCACCTGTTGGGCGCCGGCGGCGCCATCGAGTTCGTCCTCGGCGTGCTGGCGCTTAAAGAGGGGGTCGCGCCGCCGATCCTCAACTATCTAGGCCCGGATCCCGAGTGCGACCTGCCGCTCGCGCTTGGCGCAACCCAACCGTTCGAGGCCGAGGCGCTGGTGTCGAACTCGTTCGCCTTCGGCGGCCTGAACTCGGTGCTGATCGCCAAGCGCGCCTGATTCCGCCGTGAATTCAGGCGCCAGCTGGTCGCGAGCGGCGCATCTTCACGAGAATCCAAAGCCGGACGTCCGATGCACATCAACTCTTTACGCGGTCACGCGGCAGGCTGGGGCCGCACGAATCGTGGAGAGCAAGATGCTCGATCCCCTCTCGGCCGTCGCCATCGGCGCCTGCGTGCTCGCGGCGAGCCTGTTTCTGGCGCGGCTCATTCCCGACCGCTACGACGACCTGTCGTTGCGGCGCGCACCGATCCGCAGGCGCTAGGCCAGCGATCTTGCTCGGGTTGGAGAGCGCGGCCGGTCGGCCAGGCGCTTAAGCCGCCTCTTCCTGGCCTTCCTGCGGGTCGCGCAGCACGTAGCCGCGGCCCCAGACGGTCTCGATGTGGTGCTTGCCGTGGGTGGCGGCGGCCAGTTTCTTGCGGAGCTTGCAGATGAAGACGTCGATGATCTTCAGCTCAGGCTCGTCCATCCCGCCATAGAGATGGTTCAAGAACATCTCCTTCGTGAGCGTCGTCCCTTTGCGCAGGGAGAGCAGCTCGAGCATCTGGTATTCCTTGCCGGTCAGATGCACCCGGGCGCCGTTCACCTCGACCGTCTTGGCGTCAAGATTGACCGTGATGTCGCCCGTCTTGATCACCGACTGGGCGTGGCCCTTCGAGCGGCGGACAACGGCGTGGATGCGCGCCACCAGCTCGTCCTTGTGGAAAGGCTTGGTCATGTAGTCGTCGGCGCCGCCGGAGAAGGTCTTCACCTTGGTGTCGATCTCGGACGTGCCGGAAAGGATCATCACTGGCGTGTTGATCTTGGCGACACGCAGCGTGCGCAGGACCTCCATGCCGTTCATGTCCGGCAGATTCAGGTCCAGCAGAATGAGATCGTAGTCGTAGATCTTGCCGAGATCGACGCCTTCCTCACCGAGGTCGGTGGTGTAGACGTTGAATCCTTCCGACTTGAGCATCAACTCGATGCTCTGCGCGGTGGCGCTATCATCCTCGATCAACAAGACGCGCATCAGCCCCTCCCCGCGCGCAGGCGGTATCTATTCACGGAAACGCGGTTCCCGCCCGGAAAGCCTACATACGAATTAAGGTCTTAAGGACCTTTAAACTTGGTTAATTGTGAACCTTTCGAAAACGAATCTAGGGTGATTTGGATTCGCGTCGCAAGCGGTTGCGTTAACTATTTTTCGCCTTGGATTCGTTGAGAATCCATCATCGCGCTCGCGAAGTTCACAGCAATTTAAGCGTCACGCGGGCAGGGTCCCGCACGGACTCGTTTTCGTTGGAGAGTCAAGAATTGCGCAATCTCCTCGCCGCGGTTGAGCGCATCGATCCCCTCACGGTTTCGGGCCGCGTGGCCGCCGTGAACGGGCTTCTGATCGAAGCGCGCGGCGGTCTGACGCGCCTGGCGATCGGCGCGCGCGCGGAGATCGAGCGTCGGGCGGCGCCGCCGTTGCCGGCCGAGGTGGTCGGGTTCCGCGAGGACCGCGCGCTCTTGATGCCCTTCGGGCCGGTCGAGGGCGTGGCGCCGGGCGCCGAGATCCGGATCGCATCGGAGGGGGCGACCGTGCGCCCGACGATGGCGTGGCGCGGCCGGGTCATCGACGCCTTTGGCGAGCCGATCGACGGGAAGGGGCCTTTGCCGCAGGGCCCTGCCGCCTATCCTTTGCGCGCGCCGCCGCCGCCTGCGCATGCGCGCGGCCGTGTCGGCGACCGGCTGGACCTTGGCGTGCGCGCCATGAACGCCTTCGCCACCTGCTGCAAGGGACAGCGCCTCGGCGTCTTCGCCGGCTCCGGCGTCGGCAAGTCGGTCCTGCTCTCGATGCTGGCGCGGGAAGCGGACTGCGACGCCGTGGTCGTCGGCCTGATTGGCGAACGCGGTCGCGAGGTGCGTGAGTTCATCGAGGAGACGCTGGGCGAGGAGGGGCTGAAGCGCGCCGTCCTGGTGGTGGCCACCTCCGACGAGCCGGCCCTCAAGCGCCGCCAGGCCGCCTACATGACGATGGCGGTTGCGGAGTATCTGCGCGACCAGGACCAGGACGTGCTCTGCCTGATGGACTCGGTCACGCGCTTCGCCATGGCCCAGCGGGAGATCGGGCTCGCCGCCGGCGAGCCGCCGACCACCAAGGGCTACACGCCGACTGTCTTTGGAGAGCTGCCCAAGCTGCTCGAACGCGCCGGGCCAGGGCCGATCCGTCCCGACGGCAGCGAAGCCGGGGCCATCACCGGCCTGTTCACGGTGTTGGTCGACGGTGACGACCACAACGAACCGATCGCCGACGCCGTACGCGGCATCCTCGACGGCCACATCGTGATGGAGCGCACGATCGCCGAGCGCGGGCGCTTCCCCGCCATCAACGTCCTGAAGTCGATCAGCCGCACCATGCCCGGCTGCCAGCGCCCGTTCGAGCGCGAGATCGTGGCCAAGGCGCGCCAGACGCTGGCGGCCTACGCCGACATGGAGGAGCTGATTCGCATCGGGGCCTACCGCGTGGGGTCTGACGTCCTGGTCGACCGCGCCATCCGCCTGAACCCTGCGCTCGAGGCCTTCCTGGCTCAGGACAAGGACGAAGCGACCAGTCTCGACGAAGGGTTCCAGCGCCTGGACGCCATCATGGCGGAGGCCGCATGAGGCGCCTCCGCACGTCGTGCTTCGTCGCGGCGGACTTGCCGCGCCGTAGCTCCGCAAGGAGCGAAGGCAGATGAGCTGGCAGGACTCGCTCATCCGCATCTCGAACCACGAGATCGAGGGTCTGCAAAAGCGGCTCGCCGAGGTGGTCGAGCGGCGCACCGACGCCGAGATGCGCCTCGTCATCCTCGAGGCCGAGACCGAAGTTGAGATCGTCCGCGCCGACCAGGACGCGCAGGCGGGCTGGTACAGGGCGGGTTTCCTGCAGGCCGTGCGCGGACGGCGCGCCACCTTGCAGGGCGAGATCGGCAACCTGATCGCGGAAGAGGCCGGGGCGCGCGATGCACTGCAGGAGGCGTTCGAGGCGCTCAAGAAGTTCGAGCACGTCGCCGAGCTCAGTCGTGTCGCCGCGGCCAAGGTCGAGGCGCGGCGCGAGGCGGTGATCCTCGACGATCTCGGCCTGCGCAAGAGGTTCAAGTGAACCCGGCCCGCTCGCGGCCCGCTCGCCGCGGCGTGCTCGCCGGCCTGGTCGCAGCGGGGCTGACGGCGTGCGGCCGCCCCTCGCGGGGCCAGCCGGCGGCTTTCGAGGCGGCGCCGTTGAAGTCGGTCGCCCACTTCCCGGTCGGCTGCGCGGTACAGACCGGGCGCCTCACCGATCCGGGCTATGCCAACCTCTTAACCGCGCAGTTCTCCCAACTCACGCCGGAGTGGGAGATGAAGATGGAGTACATCCTCCAGGACGACGGATCGCTCCGCTTCGACGCGCCCGACGCGCTGGCCGCCTTCGCCCGCACCCACGGCATGAGCCTCTTCGGGCACAATCTGGTCTGGTACGAGCAGAACCCAGCTGCGTTCCAGCGCCTCGACGGCCAGGGGGCCGCCTTCGCCAGGGCCTACGACGACTACATCGCCGCCGTCGCCGGCCGCTATCGCGGCCAGGCGGTCGGATGGGACGTGGTCAACGAACCGGTGGCCGAGTACGGCGATGGCCTGCGCGAGTGCCTCTGGAGCCGCAATCTCGGCCAGACCGACTACATGCGCCGGGCGTTCGAGCAGGCGCACGCCGCGGCGCCCGACGCGGTGCTGTTCGTCAACGACTACAATCTGGAGAGCCTGCCGAAGAAGCGGGCGACCTTCCTCAGCCTCGCCGAGGGGTTGCTCAGAGCCGGCGCGCCGCTCGGCGGGCTCGGCACGCAATGCCATCTGGCGGCGGACCTCGAACCCGGCGCCGTGACCACGGCCATCAACGAGCTGGCTGGCCTCGGGCTGCCGATCCACGTGTCGGAGCTCGACATCTCGCTGAACCACGCCCGGGCGCCCCTTGCCTCGCGCGACGAGCTTGTCGACCGGCAGGCGCGCCTCGCCGAGGAGGTGGGCGAAGCCTTCGCCCGCCTGCCGCGCAGTCAGCGATTCTCGCTCACCGTCTGGGGCCTGCGCGACGGCGACTCCTGGCTGCGCACGCCGCAGTGGAACCCAAACCCGCCGTGGGACGCGCCGCTGTTCTTCGACGACGACGGCCGCCCAAAACCGTTGCTCGGCGCGCTGGAGCGGGGGCTAGCCGTCTAGCGCACGGGCCGCCAATAGACGTAGCTGTAGGCCGTCTCGAAGCCCTCGCTGGCGTAGAGGGCGACGGCCGCGTGGTTCGCGGCTTCGACCTGCAGGTGCGCTGCGCGCGCGCCTGCCGCCTGCGCCCAGGCCATCAGCGAGCGCAGCACTCGGCGGGCAAGGCCGCGCCGCCGCGCCGACGGCGTGGTGCGCATGAGGAAGACCAGCGCGAGGTCGTCGGTCGCGACGCTGGCGCCGACCGAAGCGGGGCGGCCATCGACGGCGAGCACCGCGAACGCCCGCGGCGCCGGCGCGCGCGAAGCCACGTCCC
The DNA here is from genome assembly GCA_963719975.1 of uncultured Alphaproteobacteria bacterium. GTDB lineage: Bacteria > Pseudomonadota > Alphaproteobacteria > Caulobacterales > Caulobacteraceae > Poindextera. Next base: position 392,895 of record CAVRED010000006.1, on the reverse strand, counting down.
GCCGTTCGGCGAAGTCGGCGTCGTTGGGCGCCGACCTCGCGCATGGGCTGGAAGAACGCCTCGCGTCGGAGCGGCCGTCGAGACGACTCCGGCGTCGGCTTCTTCGTCCGCCAGCGCTCGGGTCATGACCAGCGTGCGCGTGTCGGGCGCGTAGCCGCGGGCGGCGAGCAGCGCGGCAAGTTCCGGCGGCCGCGTGAAGCCCTCCGCCAAGCGAAACCAGGCGGGCCGCCCCCGGCGTGCGTACCAGGCTTCGGTTCGCTCCACCGCGGCGTCGAGCCCGACCTCGCCGGTCCAGCCGATCGGCCAGGCCGAGTTCACCCGGCCGGACACGCCATCGCTCGCCTGCAGCTCCCAGCCGAACCTGATCTCGCGCTCGCGCGCCGGCCAGGCGGTCAACGCGGCGCGTTCGAGGCGTTCGATGTCCAGAGTCCCAAGCCCCTGGCGAAGGTCAGGCGGCGGGACGTGTCGCCGCGCGCTTCCTCCTGACGGCGGAGCGCGCGCAGGTCCTCGGCGATGCGGAACACCGCGATGTAGAACTCGCAGGTGCCGCGCCAGATCAGGGCGAGCGCCGCGACGATCAGGAGGCCGCCGACGACAACCGGCAGGCCGATCAGCAGGCTGGTCCAGTCGCGCGCGACGATCCCGCGAATGGCGAAGCCGACGCCGGCGCCGGCCGCCGAAAACCCGAACAGGGCCACGATGCCGAGACCCGCCCAATAGATCAGGTGCACGACCGGACCGGTCTGTAGCTTCTCAAAGGTGAGGACGTCCCAGATCACCGAGTTTCCCGTTGAGCGGCTTCGGGTGATCGTGGGGCGCATGAGGGTCCTAGGAGGCTCAACATGGGGCGCCAGGACTGGCCGGGAGGCGCCCCAGCTAGGTTCGCTAGCAGTGTCCAGGCCGTCCTGCAACGCAAAGCCGCCGCCCGGGCGCCCGTCAGTGGCCGCCCCCCATCGACATGCCAGCGATGTTGGGCTTCGGCGAAAGCCATACCGCCATGGCCGCCACAACGAACGCCATGCTGGTGAGGAAGAACATCTGATCGGTGGCCAACATCACCGCCTGGCTCTGCGTCAGGTTGTCGATCTGGCTCAGCGCCTGGGCCGCCGTCATGCCGCCGCGCATCAGGATCCGTTGGACGCCGGCCGGATCGTTCAGCGCGCCGGCCATGTTGGCGTGGTTGCGGGTTCCTGCGCTGTCCCAGAGCGTCGTGATGATCGATGTCGAGAAGGCGGCCGATGTCGTCCGGAGGAAGTTCGAGAGCCCGGCGGCCGAGGCCGTCTCCTGCGGCAGCACCGACGAGAGCGCAAGCTGAGAGGTCGGGATGAAGAAGAACGGCATCGCCACCCCCTGCGCCAGGAAGGTCAGCGCGACCGTCCAATAGTCGGCGTTGCTGGCGAAACCGGTGCGGATCATCGCGACGCCAGCCAGCCAGAGCACGCCGACGCTGACCAACACCCGGGCGTCGAAGCGTCGCATCAGCAGCGGCACGATCGGCGAGAACACGACCGCCAGAACGCCGCCGAACGCGGTCGTGTAGCCGGCCCAGGTCGCCGTGTAGCCCATGTTGGTCTGCAGCCAGAGGGGCACGAGCACGATTGAGGAGAAGAAGGCGCCGAACGTCAGCGCGATCGTGATCACCGCAGCGGTGAATCCTCGGTGCCGGAAGACCCTGAGGTCGACGATCGGATGCGGTGTCGGTCAGCTCCCAGATCAGGAAGGCGACGAACCCGACCACGGCGACGACCGCCAGGCCGACGATGAACGGCGAGCTGAACCAGTCGAGCTCGCGGCCCTTGTCGAGCATGATCTGCATGGCGCCGACGAAGACGACCAGCAGGGCAAGGCCGGCGAAGTCGATCCGGCGCTTCTCTGTCGGCGTTTCGCGGCTGGCCAGCATGCGCCAGGCGAAGAAGCCGCAGACCGCCGCCACCGGCACGTTGATGTAGAAGACCCACGGCCAGCCGACCGTGTCGCACAGCGTGCCGCCCAGGATCGGCCCGGCGATCGGCGCGACCACGGTGGTCATCGACCAGAGCCCCATCGCCTGGCCGCGCTGCTGGACGGGAAAGACCCGCATCATCAGCGTCTGCGACATCGGCATGATCGGGCCGCCGCATAGGCCCTGCATCACCCGGAACGCGACGAGGAAGCCCAGCGACGGCGCCAAGCCGCAGAGCGCCGAGCAGATGCCGAAGCCGACCATGCCGAAGACGAAGACCTTCACCGCCCCGAACCGCCCGGCAAGCCAGCCGGTCAGCGGCACCACGATCGCTTCGGCGACCGAGTAGGAGGTGATCACCCAGGTGCCCTGGCTGGGCGAGACCGCCATGCCGCCGGCGATGTTCGGCACCGAGACGTTGGCGATGGTCATGTCGAGCACGACCATGAAGTTGCCGACCGCCAGCAGGAATCCGGCGAGCATCAAGGCGCCGCCCTTCAGAGGCGCCGGATCGGCGAAGGATGGCTGGGTCTGGGACACCGGCGCGGCGTCGGCGGGCTAACGGTTGGTGTCGATGTCGACGTTCATCGAGAGCCCGACCCGCAAGGGGTGGCTCTTCAGCTCGTCCGGGATCGAGCGCGATGCGCACCGGCAGGCGCTGGACCACCTTGATCCAGTTGCCGGTGGCGTTCTGCGCCGGGATCACCGCGAACGCCGACCCGGTCCCGCCGGCCAGGCCGACGACATGGCCGTGGAACTTCACGCCGCCGCCATAGAGGTCGCTGGTCAGCACCGCGGGCTGGCCGAGCCGCACGTGGCGCAGCTGCTCTTCCTTGAAGTTGGCGTCGACGTAGGCGTCCTGGATCGGCACCACGGTCATCAGCAGCGCGCCGGACTCGACCCGCTGGCCGACCTGGACGCTGTTCTTGGCGACCACGCCGTCGATCGGCGCGCGGATCACGGTGCGTTCGAGGTCGAGCTTCGCCTGGTCGAGCTTGGCCTGCGCCAGCGCGACCGCCGGGTTGTCGCCGACGTCCAGCGCCGGCGACCAGCGCCTCGGCGCCGCGAGCCTGGCCGACGGCGGCCTTCTGGTTCGCGACGGCCTCGCCGACGGCGGCCTGGGCGGCCGCCACCGCCTCGCTGCGTCTGGCTGAAGCGGTTCTGGGCGGCGGTGATTTCGTCGCCGGAGACGGCGCCGGCCGCTGCAAGCGCCTGACGGCGCGCAAGGTCGGTGCGCGCGCGGTCGAAGTCGGACTCGGCGCTGGCGAGCTGGGCGCTGGGCGTGGGCGACGTCGGCCGCCTTGGCCGCGGTCATGGCGGTCTGGGTGTCGCGGCTGGCGAAATAGCCCTCGACCTGCCGCTCGGCCTGGCCGAGCTGCGCCTGCGCCTGCGCGACCGCGAGCCTGATAGTCGGACGGGTCGATGACGACCAGCACGTCGCCGCGCTTGACCGGCATCGTGTCGCTCGGCCGGCGCCTGCGACGATCGGGCCGGAGACCTGCGGCGTGACGTCGGCGGTGTCGGCGTTCGACGTAAGCGTCGTCGGTCGAGACGTGGTGCGAGCCGACCAGCAGCCAGTCCAGGCCGACGATCAGCGCCGCCACGACGAACGACGCCGCCGAGCAGGGCGAACAGGCGACCACGCGTGAACCGGCGCGAGCGGCCGGCGTCGTCGAGGCGTCGGGCTTGCGTCGGCTGGGGCGGTGTCGCTTCGGGCGTCCATCGGGGTCTTCCTGTCTTCAGGCGCCGGCGTAGCCGCCGCCGAGCGCCCGCACGAGGGCGATATCGAGGGTGAAGGCGCGCGCCTGCGGCGTCGGCGTAGGCGCGTCGCTCGTCGATCACCGCGTTCTCGGCGGTCAGCACGTCGACGTAGGAGGATAGGCCGCCCTGGTAGCGCAGGCGGGCCACGGCGTAGGCCTGCTCGCCGGCGTCGAGCGCGGCCTTGCGTTCGGCGAGCTGGCGCTGGGCCGACTGGACGCTGGCGGCGGAGTCGGCGACGTCCTGCAGCGCCTGCACCAGAGTGAGGTCGTAGTTGGCCACCGCCTCGTCGTACTGGCCGCGCGCGCCGCGGTAGGCGCCGCGCAGCCGGCCGCCCTCGAAGATCGGCAGCGTGATGGCCGGCCCGATCGAGCCGATGGCGGCGGCGGGGCTGAACAGCTGGCCGAGGCCGATCGACTGCTGGCCGACGTAGGCGCTGAGCGTCACGTCCGGGAAGAAGGCCGCCTTCGCCACGTCGACGCCCTTCGCGGCGGCCTCGACGCGCAGGCGCGCGGCGACGATGTCGGGGCGCCGGCCGACCAGGTGCATGCCGGACATCGGTCGGCAGGCCGAACGCCTTCACCGACTCGGGCGCCGGCAGGGCGATGGCGAGCCCGCGATCGGGCCCCTCGCCGAGCAGGGCGGCGAGCTTGTGCCGGGTCAGCAGGATCTGCTCGTCCAGCGACTTCGAGGTCGGCCTGCGAGGCGGGCGTGAGCGCCTCGGCCTGCTTGAGCTCGGCGCGGGTGTCGAGGCCGTTGCGCAGGCGATCGGCCACCAGCGTCTGCGTCTCCTGGCGGTTGCGCACGGCCTCGGCCGCCGCGGCGCGCTCGGCCGCGAGGCGGGCGAGGTCGCCGTAGGCCTGGGCGACGGCGGTGGAGAGCGTCAGGCGGGCCTGGGCCAGGTCGGCGCGCGCGGCGTCGCGCTGCGAAACCGCCTCTGCCAGCGCCGACCGGTTCTTGCCGAACAGGTCGAGGTCGTAGGACGCCTCGATCGCCGACGCGCCCCTGGTCCTGGTAGCCCCTCGGCAGAAGCTGCTGGATGAACGGCGGGAAGCCCTCGACGCGGCTCTGCTCGGTCTTGCTCACCTGGCCGGTCGCGTCGATCGAGGGCAGCGTCGCCGCGCCGCTCTGCATCACCTGCGCGTCGGCTTGCTTCAGCCGCGCCTCGGCCTGCGCCAGCGTGGGCGAGCCCTTCAGCGCTTCGTCGATCAGGGCCGAGAGCTCAGCGTCGCCGTAGGCGTCCCACCAGCGGTCGGATGGCCAGTCGGTCGCCGGCGCGGCCAGGCTCTCCTGCGGTCGCGAGGTCGGCGATCGCCGCCGGTCGTGGCCTCGCGCCGTCGCTCGGCAGGGTCGCGCAGGCCGCCAGGCCGACGACTGCGCCAGCGATGGCCAGGACCGCGAGCCCGTGGCCGCGTCGATGCTCGAGGAATGGCGCCCATGCGTCTGGTCCACGCCTTGATCTGACCGTACAGTACGGTCATAGTGGCCTTGCCAAAATCGTCATCGTCAAGCGCAAAACCGTACGGTATGGTCAGAGAAATTCTAATGACGACTCAGCTCGCTTCCTCCGACTCTCCGCGCAGCGACGCCAAGCGCCGCGCCATCATCGACGTCGCGCGCGCGGCGTTCCTCGCCGAGGGCTACGCCGCGACCTCGATGTCGGAGATCGCCGCGAAGCTCGGGGGATCGAAGGGCACGCTCTACAACTACTTCCGCTCCAAGGAGGAGCTGTTCGAGGCCTTCATGGCCGAGACCTGCCAAGGCCCGGCCGCCGAGGTGTTCGGGCGAGTTGCCGCCGGCAAGCGAAAGCACGCGACATCCGCGAGAGTCTCATCGACCTCGGCGCAACCCTGCTGGAGTTCCTCCTGCGAGAGGACATGATCGCGCTCCACCGTCTGGTCGTGGCCGAGGCCGGCCGTTTCCCCGAGATCGGGCGCATGTTCTACGAAGCAGGTCCGCAACGCGGCGAGGTGCGGTTCGCCGAATTCTTCGAAGGGGCGATCGCAGCCGGCCTCGTGCGCGCCGGCCGACCCCAAAATGATGGGGCAGCGGCTGAAGGACCTCGTGCTGTCGGACGTCTATCTGCGCCGGCTATGGGGCGTGCTTGACCCGCTCGGACCAAGAGCGCTGCGCGCCCATGTCGCCGAGTCGGTCGACGTCTTCCTGCGCGCCTTCGGCGCCGAGGGGGAGGCGACCGCCTAGACCATCCCGACGGTCTTCAGCCGCGCCTTCGGGTGGATCTCGTTCTGGCTCATCACCACCGTCTGGCCGCGGAAGCGTTCGATGATCGAGCGCACATAGGGCCTGATCTGCGGTCCGGTGAGCAGGACCGCCGACTCCCCGCCGATCGCCGCCCGCTCGAACGCTTCGCGCACGGCGCGGATGAAGTCCTGCAGCTTGGAGGGCGCGCAGCGCGAGCTGCTTGTCCTCCCCGCCGCCGACCAGGGACTCGGCGAACGCCTGCTCCCAGTCGGGCGAGAGAGTGATGATCGGCAGCGACCCGTCGTCGCCCTTGTTCTGCCAGCAGAGCTGCCTGGCCAGCCGGGCGCGGACCGCCTCGACCAGGTTGGTGATCGAGGTGGTGTGCGGCGCGGCCTCGGCGATTCCTTCCAGGATCGCGCCCAGGTCGCGGATCGAGACCCGCTCCTTGAGCAGCGCCTGCAGCACCCGCTGGATGGTCGTGGCGCTGACGACCGTGGGCACCAGGTCCTCGACCAGCTTCTTCTGCTCGCCAGGCAGGTCCTTGAGCAGCTTCTGCACCTCGCCGTAGGACAAGCAGGTCGGCCATGTTGTCCTTGAGGATCTCGGTCAGGTGCGTCGTCAGCACCGTGGCCGGATCGACGATGGTGTAGCCGCGGAACGTCGCCTCCTCGCGCAGGGACTCGTCGATCCAGGTGGCGGGCAGGCCGAACGCCGGCTCGCGCACGTGCTCGCCCGGGAAGTCAACCTGGCCGCCGCGCGGATCCATCGCCATCAGGTGGCCGAGCCGCACTTCGCCGGCGCCGGCCTCCATCTCCTTGATGCGGATCGCGTAGCCCTGGGTGGGCAGCCGCATGTTGTCGAGGATGCGCACCGGCGGCATGACGAAGCCGTACTCGGTGGCGAGCGTGCGGCGCAGCGCGCGGATCTGGTCGGTCAGCCGCCGACCCTCCAGGTCGTTGATCAGGACCAGCAGGCCGTAGCCCAGCTCGATCTTCACATCGTCCATGGCGAGCGCCGTGGCGATCGGCTCGTCGGCCGGCTCGGCCTGAGCGGCCGGCCGGCGGCGCGGCTGCCGTGCTGCGCGCGGTCTGCGCGCGCCGCCAGGCCAGGCCGCCCGAGCCCAAGCGCGATCGCGGCGAACGGCAGGACGGGCATCCCCGGCACCAGCGCGATCACGCCGGCGGCCGCGGCCACCATGCCGAGCGAGACCGGGTTCATGGCCAGCTGCAGCACCAGCGCCTTGTCCGCCGCGCCCTCGACGCCGGCCTTGGAGACCAGGAAGCCGGCGGCGATCGAGATCACCAGCGCCGGCACCTGGCTCACCAGGCCGTCGCCGATGGTCATGATGGTGTAGGTCGAGGCGGCCTGGGCGAGCGGCAGCTTGTGCTGCATCACCCCGATCAGGATGCCGCCGACGACGTTGATCGCCACGATGATCAGGCCTGCGATGGCGTCGCCGCGCACGAACTTCGAGGCGCCGTCCATCGAGCCGAAGAAGGTCGATTCCTGCTCGAGCTCCTTGCGCCGGCGCTTGGCCTCCTCCTGATCGATCAGCCCCGAAGACAGGTCGGCGTCGATCGCCATCTGCTTGCCGGGCATGGAATCGAGGGTGAACCGCGCCGCCACTTCGGCGATGCGGCCCGAGCCGCGGGTGATGACGACGAAGTTCACGATCACCAGGATCGCGAAGACGATCAGGCCGATGATGAAGTTGCCCTGCATCATCAGCTGGCCGAACGCCTGGATGATGTGGCCGGCGCCGCCTGTGCCCTCGTGGCCGTGGCCGAGGATCAGCCGCGTCGAGGCCAGGTTCAGGCCCAGCCGGAACAGCGTCGTGACCAGGAGCACCGTCGGGAAGGCGGTGAACTCCAGCGGCTTCTTGATCATCAGCGAGGTCATCAGGATCAGGACGGCGCTGGTGATCGAGAGCGAGAGCAGGATGTCGAGCAGGAACGGCGGGATCGGCAGGATCAGAAGGACGATGATCCCGACCACGCCGATCGGCCAGGCCGACGTCGCCGCGCGCGACCCAGCCCCAGACGTCGCGCACGCTGGGCCGGTTCGTCGCCGAGTAGGGGAGGGCGGGATTAGCCACGGGCTGGCTCCGCCGCGGAATGCATCGACCACGACGCGCGCCACCTCGGCGTGCGCGGCGTCTCGCTCGCTCGGGCGACGTCGCCGAAGCGCCGGTCAGGTAGCTCGTGATCAGGATCGGCCCGCCCGGCGCAAACGCGATGGCGATGTCGTTGGCGGTGCCGCCGTCGCCGGTCCCGGTCTTGTCGCCGACCCGCCAGCTCGCGCGGCAGGCCGGCGCGCAAGCGCGCCTGGCCGGTCTGGCAGTCGACCATCCAGCCGACGAGCCGCGCGCGTGACGCCGGCGAGAGCACCCCGCCGACGCCGACGCCCGCAGGTCGGCCAGCATGGCCTGGGGGGCGGTGGTGTCGCGGCCGTCGCCAGGCAGCGCCGTGTTGAGCGCCGGCTCGTTGCGGTCCAGGCGGCTGATCGGGTCGCCGATCGGCGCGGGCGAAGGCGGTCCAGCCGGCCGGACCGCCGATCCGGGCCAGGATGAGGTTCGCCGCGGTGTTGTCGCTGTGCTCGATGGCGGCGGCGCAGAGGTCATCGAGCGCATCCCGCCCTCGCCGACATGGGCGCGGGTGACGGGCGCGTAGGACAGCAGGTCTGCTGGCCCGTAGGCGATGAAGCGGTCCAGACGTGCGGCCCCGCGGTCCACCTTGGCCAACAGCGACGCGACCGCGAGCACCTTGAAGGTGCTGCACATCGGAAATCGCTCGCCGGCGCGATGGGCGAGCCGCCGCCCGGTCGCCATGTCCAGCGCGGCGACGCCGAGCCGCCCGCCCGTTCGCGCCTCGATCGCGCTCAGCCGGTCGGCCGCCAGCGCCCAGCCGCCGCCGACGCCGGCCGCGGCGCCGAAGAGCAGGTCTCGGCGGGAGGGACGCAGCGACACGAGCGATCAGGCGGCCGACGCCGTCCCCTGCTGCGGCGGAGGCACGCTCACGCCCGAGTCGGCATATTCCTTCAGCTTGTTGCGCAGCGTGCGGATCGAGATGCCGAGGATGTTCGCCGCGTGGGTGCGGTTGCCGAGGCAGTGGCTCAGCGTGTCGATGATCAGCTGCTGCTCCACCGCCGCGACCGTCTGGCCGACGAAGGCGCGCGCGGCGGCCTCGGCCGCGATCGAGGCGGCGCGCGCGGTCTGCGCGTCCGGCGCGGCGCTCATCGGCTGCCCGTCGGGCAGGCCGGATCGCGAACTCCTCGATCTCCGGCGCCAGTCGACAGCAGGACCGCGCGGTGCATGGCGTTTTCCAGCTCGCGCACGTTGCCCGGCCAGCGGTGCGTCAACAGGCGCTGGCGCGCCTGCGCCGACGAGCGGCCGCTCCGGCACGCCGTTGGCCGCCGCGTACTTGCTGCACGAAGTGCTCGGCGAGCGCGATGACGTCGCCCGGCCGCTCGCGCAGCGGCGGCAGCTTCAGGTTCATCACGTTCAGGCGATAGAGCAGGTCCTCGCGGAAGCTGCCGTCCCGCACCGCGGCGACCAGGTCGCGGTTGGACGTGGCGATCACGCGGATGTCCACCTTGACCGGCCGGTTGCCGCCGACGCGGTCGATCTCCCGCTCCTGCAGCGCGCGCAGCAGCTTGGCCTGCAGCCGCCCGTCCATCTCGGAGATCTCGTCGAGCAGCAGCGTGCCGCCGTCGGCCTCCTCGAACTTGCCGATCCGCCGGCCGACCGCGCCGGTGAACGAGCCCTTCTCGTGGCCGAACAGCTCGCTCTCGAGCAGGTTCTCCGGGATGGCGGCGCAGTTGACGCAGATGAAGGGCCGCGTCGCGCGCCTGGACTTCTTGTGCAGGTAGCGGGCCATCACCTCCTTGCCGACGCCGCTCTCGCCGGTGATCAGGATCGAGGCTTCCGACGGGGCGACCTGGTCGGCGAGCTTGATCAGGTCCTGCATCGCCGGGTCGCGCGCGACCATCGGGCGGTTGTCGTCGGAGACGGCGGCCAGCACCGCGGCGATCAGGTCGGCCTCGGGCGGGAGCGGGATGAACTCCTTCGCGCCCGGCCCGGATCGCTTCGGCCGCGCGCTTGGCGATCCGCGCCGACGCCGCACGCCACGACGGGCACGCGGATGCGCTCGGCCTCGTTGGCGGCGATCAACGCGCGGATGTCGAGCTCGTAGTCGACCATCAACAGGTCGGCGCCCTGCCCGGCGCGCAGCGCATGGGTCGCCGCCGCGCAGGTCTCGACGTGCGCGACCTTGGCCCCGCCGGCCATCGCCAGCTTGACGGCGCTCGACAGCTGTCCGTTCAGACGACCGACGACCAGTAACCGCATGGAATCTCTCCTTAAATCGACGACCCGCTCAGGCCGCCGCGTCGCCGTCCTTGATGATTTCGGTCATGGTCACGCCCAGCCGCTCGTCGACGATGACGACCTCGCCGCGCGCGACCAGCCGGTTGTTCACGTAGATGTCGATCGCCTCGCCGACCTTGCGGTCGAGCTCCAGCACGCTGCCCTGGGCGAGCTGCAGCAGCTGGGCGACCGAGAGGCTGGCGCGGCCGAGCACCGCCGAGATGTGCACCGGCACGTCGAACACCGGCGCAAGGTCGGCGGCGCTCTTGTCCTCGGCGTCGGCCGTGGCGTCGTCCGTGGCGAGCGCGGCCGTGGGCTCGAACTCGTCGAGCGCCAGCTTGCCGCCCGGCTCCGCGGCTTGCGGCTCGCCTTTTCGCCTTCGGCGGGCGGTTCAACGGGGATGACATCGTCAGCCATGGTCGGCCTCGTTTGCGGAAATCAGCGGTTCGGCGTGCAGAGCCTTCGGCGGCGAGCGCCGTGTGCAGGGCCTGGGCGACGCGCTCGGCGGCCGCGGCCGGATCGAAGCCGGCCCGGCCGTCGCCCCAGTCGAGCACGAAGGCGGCCAGCGGCAGGGCGGGGTCGTCCTTGACCACGATCTGGCCGGCGAAGCCGCAGGCGGCGGCGGTCTCGTCGAGCGCCGCCTGCAGATCGTCCACCATCTCGGGCGCGGCGCGCACGATCAGCTTGGCGGTGGCCTCGATCTCGCGCGCCAGGCCGGCCGAGCGCGGCCTCGGCCGGCGCGTTCGGGAAGCGCTCGAGCGCCGCGCCGGCGATCGTCCGCGCGGCTGGCCAGCGCCAGCTCCGCGCAGGCCGTCCGATGCTCGTGCGCCGCGCCGGCCAGCGCGCCGAACGCCGCGCGCGCGGCGCTCGCCGATCTCGGTCAGCGCCTGCGCCTTGGTCTCCTCGGCGCGCGCCAGGCTCGACCGCTCGCCCTCGGCATAAGCGCGGGCGCGGACCTGCTCGACCTCGTCGGGCGGTGAAGAAGCGCTTGGCGCGCAAGGGCGCGCTGGCGATCTCGCCGTCGCCGTCGAAGACCGTGTCGAAGGTGAATTTGCGCATGGGCTCGGTCATCGGGGCGCGCTCAATAGATCAGCTCGTCGTCGCCGCCGGCGCCGGCCAGCATGATCTCGCCCTTGGCGGCGAGGTCCTTGGCGACCTGCACCATGGCCATCTGGGCGGCGTCCACGTCGCGCAGGCGCACCGGGCCCATGCTCTCCATGTCCTCGCGCATGATCTTGGCGGCGCGCTCGCTCATGTTGGAGAAGAACATCTCTCTCAGCGCGTCCGACGCGCCCTTCAGCGCCAGCGCCAGCTGGTCCTTCTCGACGGCGCGGAGCAGCGTCTGCACGCCGCCCGGGTCGAGCTTGTTCAGGTCCTCGAACACGAACATCAGCGCGCGGATGCGCTCGGCGCTCTCGCGGTTGCGCTCCTCGAGCGCGGCGATGAAGCGCGCCTCGGTCTGGCGATCGAAGTTGTTGAAGATGTCGGCCATCATCTCGTGGCTGTCGCGCTTGGACGTGCGCGCCAGGTTCGACATGAACTCCGAGCGGAGCGTCGCCTCGATCTTGTCGAGGATCTCGCGCTGCACCGGCTCCATGCGCAGCATGCGGGTGACGCACTCCAGCGCGAAGTCCTCGGGCAGCGCGGCCAGCACGCGCGCGGAGTGCTCGGCCTTGATCTTCGAGAGCACCACCGCGACGGTCTGCGGGTATTCGTTCTTCAGGTAGTTGGCGAGCACCGCCTCGTTCACGTTGGCCAGCTTGTCCCACATCGTGCGGCCGGCGGGCCCGCGGATCTCCTCCATCAAGGTGTCGACCTTGTCGCCGGGCATGAAGGAGGCGAGCAGCCGCTGGGTCTGCTCGAACGAGCCCATGATCGCGCCGGTGCCGCTCATGCCGGAGACGAACTCGACCAGCAGGTCCTCGACGACGCCGGAGGTGACCGTGCCGAGCCCCGCCATCGCCTGGGAGATCTCCTTGATCTCCTCCTCGTCCATGGCCTGCCAGAGCACGTTGTGGTCTTCGCCGAGCGCCAGCAGGACGACGGCGGCCTTCTCCGGCCCGCTGAGCCGGGCAGGGTCGGTGATCGCCTTCTTGAGCGGCTGACGGCTCATGCTTCATGCAGCCAGCTGCGGAGGATGGAGACCGACTCCTCAGGGTGCCGCTCGACGAACTCGGAGACGTTCTTGACCGAGGACGTCTTCACCTGGCCCTCGATCTTGGCGATGTCGATGCGCTGCTCGATCTCCGCCGGTTGCGGCCCGGGCAGCGCCAGCGCCTCGCCGCCCTGTGCCGCGTTCTCGAGCTGCGCGGCCGCCGCCGCCGCCGCCGCCGCCTGGCCGGGCCAGCGCGCGCATCCGGCGAAGCTCGCCGGGCCGCCGGCGCTGCCGGCGGTGGCCAGCAGCGGCCGACGACGAAGAAGATGATCAGCCCCGACGACCACGGCCAGGATGACGAGCTCGATGACCCGCATCAGGTCGTTCTTGTCGAAGTCGAACAGCTTGGAGCCCGACGAAGCGGCGGCGGCGTCGGCCGAGACCGAATCGTCGAAGCGGACGTTGATCACGCTGACCTGGTCGCCGCGCGTGGCGTTGTAGCCGACGGCCGAGCGGACCAGGTCCTCGATGTGCTGCATCTCCTGCGCCGAGCGCGGCTGGTAGCTCTGGCCCTTGCCGTTCGCGCCAGGCGTGGTGACGCCGTCGACCGCAACGGCCACCGAGAGGCGCTTGATCGCGCCGGGCGCGGCGATCGTGGTCGTCGTCGTCTTGCTGATCTCGTAGTTGGTCGTCTCCTCGGTTCGCCCGCTGTCCGAGGCGTTGTTGGTGGTCGACGACGACGATTGCGAGCCGGGCGTGCCGGGGACGTTGGCGCTGGCCGAAGCCTGGCCGGAGGTCTCCGGCTGGTTCTGCTTGGCGGTCTCCTCGACCGTCTGGGTCGACCGTGCGACCTGGCCGTCGGGATCGTACTTCTCCTCCTGGGTCGTGACCTGGTTCATGTCGACGTCGGCGGTTACCTGCACGCGCGCGCGACCCGGGCCGACGACGCCCTCGACCAGCTCCTTCACCTGCCGGCGGATCCGGTCCTCGATCGCCGTGCGCGCGTCGTCCGCCGCCTGGCCTGCGACCCCTTCGCCGTCGCCGCCGCCCAGCATGCGCGCGTTCTGGTCGACGATGGTGACCCGGTCCGGCTTGAGGTTCGGAACCGCTCCGGCGACCAGGTTCTGCAAAGCGTGCACCTGGTCGGCTGACGGCTCGCGCCCGTCGACCCCGATCACGACCGAGGCGGATGGCTGGGCGTCATCCTCCTGGAAGAGCTCGTGTTTCGGCAGAACCAGTTGCACGCGGGCGAAGGTCACGCCGTCGAGCGAGCGGATGGTGCGGGCGAGCTCGCCCTCGAGCGCCCGCTGGCGGTTCAGGTTCTGGACGAAATCGGTCTGGCCGAGCGCGCTGGTGTTGTCGAAGATCTCGTATCCGACCGACCCCGAGGTCGGCAGGCCCTTCGACGCCAGCATCAGCCTTGCCGATGCGACCTTGTCGCGCGCCACCATGATGGTCGAGCCGTCGCCCTTGGCGTCGTACTTGATGCCGGCCTGGTCCAAGCGCCTGGCTGATCGAGGCCGCTTCCTTCAGGTCGAGATTGGCGTAGAGCAGGGCCTCTGGCTGGCCGCCGACGTGCAGGACGAGCGCGAACAGCGCCGCTGCAACGCCGGCCGAAACGCCGACGATCGCCGCCAGCCGCCCGATGCCGAAGCGCTGCAGTCCGTTTAAGAATGACTCCAAGCCGGCGTCCTTCCCGCGTAGCTCCACGAGCGCGACGCGCCGATGGGTAGGCAGGATTTACCCAGCGCTTGGTAAACGTGGGTTTAAGCGGTGAGCGCTGGCGCCAAGGCGCGTGAACGAAGCCGGACAGGGTCCGGGAAGATCAGCCGCCCGCCGGGCTTCTCCCGCCGGCGGCCGTGCTGGCTCAGCGGTACTGCTGCAGGCGCGTCGTACGCAGGCCGGCCAGGCCGTGCCGTTCGATCGACTTCTGCCAGCCCAGGAACTCCTCGTTGGTCAACGAGTAGCGGCTGCAGGCCTCGTCGAGCGACAACAGCCCGCCGTGCACCGCGGCCACCACCTCGGCCTTGCGGCGGATCACCCAGCGCTGGGTGTTCTCCGGCGGCAGGTCCGACAAGGTGAGCGGCGCGCCGGTCGGACCGATCACGTACTTCTCGCCTTTGCTGTTGAGGCGTTGCTGTTGCAACATGGCTTTACGCCTTTCCCACCATCACTGCTGGTCCAGACGATAGCCGCGGTGACATAACAGCCGCTTAATCGTGATAGTAAAAAAAGAACTAAGCACAGCGTTTCCCTCGCTCTATTCCCGCCTCCATTTCGTTAATTAGTATTCACGAAGGTTAACCTTGGATCACTTGCAGTAACGCTTGAGTCATCTGATTAGCGGTCGAGATAACCTTGGAAGACGCGTCGTAGGCCTGCTGCGCGACGATCAGGTTGGTGAACTCGGTCGACAGGTCGACGGTCGAGGACTTCGAGCGCCGACGCCGTCAACGTGCCCGCGCCGCCGGTCCCTGCCGCCTTCAGGCTCGCATCGCCGCTGGCGTTCGAGGCGAGGTAGGCCTGGCCGTTCACCGCCGTCAGCCCGTCCGGATTGGCGAACGTCGCCATCGCCACCTGCGCGATTTGGCGCGAGGTGCCGTTTCCAAACGTTGCCGTGACGATCCCGTTCGGGCTGATCGTGACCGCGCTCACGCTGCCGAACGGCGTGCCGTTGGTGCTGATGGACTGGACGGCCGAAGACGAGGCGAATTGGGTGACCGCGCCGCCGGGGGTCGTGCCGCCGACACCGAACGCCACCTTCTGGGCGGCGACGCCCAGGCTGGGCGCCCAGTTGACCTGGCCCGCGCCGGGCGCGGCCGCGGCCGAGGCGCCGATCGACAGGTTCGAATTGGGCGGCGTGCCGAACAGGGTGGTGGCCGCCATGTTGATGCTGCCGTCGGGGTTGAAGGCCAGGATGCCGGCTGCGATCTGGCCGGGCGCAAGGCCCGCGCCGGAAACGATGTCGCTCGGCGGCACCGCCTGGATCTCGGCGTACCACTGATTGGCGGTCGAGCTCTTCAGCAGGTCAAGCTGCAGGGTGCGCGAGCCGCCGAGCGAGTCGGAGACCGGCACCTGGACGGTGAAGTCGGGCTGCACGCCAGCCCCCGTGGACGGGTTGTAGGCCGTCATGCTGTTGGTGACGCCGTTGTAGGCGCCAGCGCCCGGCGGGAGCAGGGCGGCCGCCTGCGCTTGGGCGGACACCGCCTGGCTTGCGTTGATGTTGGCGTCGATGTTGGCGTAGGTCGTGGCCGCGACCTGGCCGGCGATCTGCGTCACGTTGATCGGCTGCAGGCTCGAGATGCTGGTCGACGACGTGTTGATCTTGCCTTGAGCATCGGCCGGCCAACCCAACAGATAGAGACCGGCGGTGTTCTTCAGGAACCCGCCGGAGTCGGGCGTGAACGATCCGGCGCGCGTGAACTCGGCCTGGCTGGAGGTCGTGGTCACCGGGGTCGGCTGGGTGTTGACGATGAACATGCCCTGGCCGGTGATCGCCAGGTCTGTGGGCGAACTGGTCTGGGTCGTGGCGCCCTGCTGGGAGATCAGCTGCTGGGCCGTCGCGGTGACGCCGCCGCCGGAGAAGGCGCCGCCGACCTGGCCGGTGACCAGGGACTCGAATGCGACCTGGTCGCCCTTGTAGCCGATGGTGTTGACGTTCGCGATGTCGTTGGAGATCGCCGACAGCGCCGCCGATTCCGACTGCAGGCCGGAGGTTCCGGCGGTCATTGCACTGTTGATACTCATGGGACGGGTCCTTTCTCGAGTGGTTCGGCCCGACCGCTTCAGCGCTTGTCTCGGCGCGCGCGGCCTGGCCGGTAAAGGGTTTGCGGGACTAGTTCACGGCGCTCACGGCCGAGAGGGGCACCTGCACGGGGCCGACGGCGACCATGGTCTGGCCGCCGACCTCGTCGACGCCGGTGGCGACGCCCTGCAGGGTGGTGCTGACGGGAATGCTCGCGCCCGAGGCGTCGGTCGCTGCAATGCGGAGCGTGTAGGCGCCGCCGTCCGCTTGCTGGACGCCGGACTGGTTCTTGCCGTTCCAGGTGAACATCTGCGCGCCGGCGCCGCCAGGTGTGAGCGGGCCGGACCAGACCAGGTTGTTGCTGGAATCGAAGACGCTGGCGGTGATGCTCGACGGCGGGCTGGCCAGGGAGAATTCCCAGCTGGCGCTGCCGCCTTGCAGCGTGGAGGTGGCGTCGTTGGCGGTGACCGTCTTGCCGATCAGCCCCACGCCTGCGGTCAGGCCGGATCCCTGGTTCTGGGTGACCAGTTGCTGCAACAGCTGGTTGGATAGCAGCTGCTGCTCGACGCCGGTCATCTGGGTGAGCTGTTGGGTGAACTGGTTGGTGTCGAGCGGCGACAGGGGGTCCTGGTTCTTCAGCTGCGTCGTCAGCAGCTTGAGGAACGTCTGGTAGTTGTTGGCGACGCTGGCCAGGCCATTGTTCACCGCCACCGCGTTTCCGGTGTTGGCCGCCGATGGCGTCGTTGCTGCCGGGGGTGTGGTGACGGTCATGGGGGTTCAGGTCCTAGATCGTGATGTCCAGCCCCGAGGCGGGGCTGCGAATGAAGGCTTGCGAGGCGCCGGCCGTGGCGGCGGTAGGCAATGACATCGGGGCCGGCGCCAGTTCGGGCTGAGGCCCGGCCTGCGCGTCCTGCCTCGCGAGGCCAGCGCCTTGGCCGCCGACGTCGAAGCTCAGTCCGCCCTGGCCGACGGTGAATCCCGCTTGCTCGAGCGCCTGCTGCAGCTGGCCGGCCTGAGCCTTTGCGTCGGCGGCGGCGTGTGCGCTGTCGAACGAGAACTGGGCGCTAATCTGTCCTTGCGCGTCGATCTGCAGCCTCACGTCGACGCGGCCAAAGCCGGCGGGCTCGAGCGCGATGTCGAAGCGGGTCGATTTGCCTTCGACGGCCTTCACGACCTGGGTGGCGATCTGCGAGGCGATCGGCGTTGGCGCGGCCGCGGCGAGGCTTGTCGCGCCCTGGGCGACCGCAGCGCCCGGTGCGACAGCGACAGGCGTCGCGGCGGCGCCGGCGCTTGTGTTGGACGCGGCCGGCTGGGCGCTCCGGTTCTGGGCGGTCGTCTCGTCACCCGTGTGCTCGCCGCCGGGTTGGCCCTGGTCCTCGGTCGGGCTTGCCGCCGCGCGTAGCGGCTGGATCGATGGTCCATCCTCGGCCGGCGCCACCGTCGCGCTCTGCGTTCCACTTGCCGTGGGGTCGGTCTTCCCGGCGCTCTTCGCTGGCGCGGGCGGCGGCGTCGCCTTGCCGGTTGCGACCGAAGCCGGCTGCAGCATCAAGTCCAGCCGGCCGGCGCCCGCCGCCAGCGGCGTCAACTGGGTGGAGGGCGGGGCTGCCGCGTCGACCACCGTGTCGCTGGTCGGCGTCGTTATGATCTGAGACTGGATCCGCCCGGCCAGCGAGAACGACGCGAGGCTCGCGCCGGCGACTTGCATCGGAGGCGGAGTGGGTTGCGCCTGCGGGAGCGGGGCTTGGGCGGTCGCTGGCGGGTTGGCTTGGGCGCTCAGCGGGGCTGTTTGCGATTGGGCAGGCCGCGCTGCGGCATCGGCGGCGGCGGCGAAATCGGCGAGAGGGGTTTGATCGGCAGTCGGTGCACGGTCGGGCGGAACGACGAAGCTCGCCGTTTGGGGCGCGCTCTGCGTTCCCGAGTCCGCTGCTTGCGTCGCAAGCGGAGTGGGTTGCAACCACGGGAGCGGGGCGGCCGCTGGCGGGTTGGCTTGCGCGGTCAGCGCGGCGGTTTGCGCCTGGGCAGGCCGCGCTGTGGCATCGGCGGCGGCGGTGGAGTCGGCGAGAAGGGCTTGACCGGCATTCGGCGCGCTGTTGGGCCGAATGACGAGGGGCGCCGTCTGGAGCGCGCTCTGTGTTCCCGAGTCCGCTGTTGGCGCGGCGGGCGGGGTGGCTTGCGCCTGCGGGGGCAGGGCTTGGGCGGTCACTGGCGGGTTGGCTTGGGCCGTCAGCGGGCCTGCTGGCCCCAGGACAGGCCGCGCCGCGGCGCCGGCAGCAGCGATGGCGTCGGCAAGAGGGATTTGCTCGGCATTCGGCGCGCTGTCGGGCGGAAGGACGAAGCTCGCCGATCGGCTCGCGCTCGGCGCTCCCGAGTCCACGGCTTGCGTTAACGACGGAGTGGGCTGCGTCAGCGGCGGGTTTTGGACCGCCGGCGACGGGTTGGCTTGGGCGGTCAGCGACGCTGATTGCCCTTGATCAGACCGCGGCGCGCCGGCGGCAGCGGCGATGGTCTGCGACAAGCTCGCGGTGAGTCGTGTTCGATCGCTGGTGAGCGTGACGTTGGGCTGAAGGATGAACGTCGACGATTGGGTCGCGACCTGTGGGGCGGCGCCGCTTTCGGCGGTGATCGCGTTGGCGGCCATGAGCGGTGCAAACGCTCGAGCCGCGGTAGGCTCCTGCGGGGTCGCGGCCACGCCTTGCGCGTTTGGCGCGGCGCCCGTCAGGTCCGCCTGCGGCGTCGTTTGAGCCGGCAGGCCGAGCAGGGCGGCCAGCGCCTGCGTGAAAGCGTCGACCTGACCGATCGCCGCGCCCTTGCCAGGCGCGAGCAGCAACGCGCCCGGCTCCGAAGCGGCTCCGGATGCGGCGGAGGAAGCGACAGTCGTGATGAGCGCGCCAGCGTTCATGGCTCGGTCGGCTTGGCCTTCCTTGGCGGATGGTGGTCGCGCGTCCTGCGCGGGCTCATTCCGATGCGGCGAAGCAACGCCCGCGCCAGCGCTGTAATCATTGAAAAAAAAGAACATTTTCTCGTTCAGCTGCGTGCTGAGATGCGCGGTGCGGCGGTTTTTGCCGGGTCCCCGATAGGCAAACCGCGTCATCGGGCGCCCGCCGCTCCACCTAACTGGCGCGGGACTTGCCACCTCTCGGTCGAACCCGCCGCTCCGTCAAGGAAAGGCTATGAAAGTCAAAGGCTTGCAAAGCGCGTCTCGCGGCTGTCATGCGCGCGCCCGGCAGAGTTTGCCGAGGCGCCCGGCCGGGCTTGCCGCGCGCGTGGTTAAGACGGCGGGGCGTCCATGTCGCTGAGCACGATCATCTCGGCGGCCCAGAGCGGGATGCTGTCCGCGCAGACTGGCATGGACGCCATCTCGGACAACGTCGCCAACCTGAACACTCCGGGCTATGTCGAGAAGGTTGTCGACCTCAACTCGACGACCGTCGCCGGGGTCGGCACGGGCGTCCAGGCGACAGGCGTCCAGCTCGCGTCCGACCAGTTCCTGCAGAACGCCAGCCTCGCGGCCAGCGGTGCGGCGAGCCAGGCGAGCATCGTCTCGAGCATGCTCAGCCAGGCGCAGAGCTTCTTTGGCGATCCCGGCTCGTCGAACGGCTACTTCAACCTGTTGAATCAAGTGTCGGCCGACTTCCAGGCGGCGGCCGCCGACCCGGCCTCCAGCCTCTCGGGCATCCAGGTCGTCAGCGACGTCAATCAGTTCCTGGGCCAATCGCGCAACATCCAGGCCTCGCTGAATCAGCTCGGCGCCCAGGCCGACACGCAGATTGGCAGCGATGTCGCCCAGGCCAACCAGCTGCTCGGCGAGATCGCCGCCCTGAATGGCCAGATCGCCAACGCCACCGCCTCGCACACCGACGCGACGAACTCCCAGGAGGCGCAGACCGAGCTGGTCAGCAAGCTCAGCAGCCTCATGGACATCAAGGCCCAGGCCAACGCGAGCGGCGGGGTGACTCTGACCACCAACTCGGGGGTGCTGCTGGTCGGGCAGGGCGGGGCGGCGACACTCGCCTATCAGCCGTCGACCTCGGCGGCCGGCCAGCTCACCATTTCTCCGCTCGGCGGCGGACAGGCGTCCAACGTACAGCTTGGCTCCGGCGAGATCGCCGGCCTGCTCTCGCTGCGCAACGTCCAGCTGCCGGCGGTGCAGGCGCAGGTCAGCCAATACGTGAGCCAGGCCGTGAACGCGCTCAACCAGGCTCACAACGCGTCGACGGCCGTTCCGCCGCCGGCGTCGCTGACCGGTCAGAACATCGGGACCGACCTGGCGACCGCCGTCGGCGGCTTTACCGGCACGACCAACGTCGCGATCGTCAATGCGGCCGGGCAGCTGCAGGAACAAGTGGCGATCAACTTCACCGCCGGCACGATGAGCGTGAACGGCGGCGCGGCCACGGCCTTCACGCCGGCGACCTTCCTGACCTCGCTCAACACCGCGCTGGGCGCCTTCGGTTCCGCGACATTCGCCAGCGGCGTCCTGAGCCTGTCGGCGACGGGAGCGGGCAACGGGGTCGCGATCGCCGACACCCCAGGCACGCCGTCGGCGGCGCGCAACGGCGAGGGTTTCAGCCAGTATTTCGGGCTGAACAACCTGATCAGCGCCGGCGGCGATCACCAACTTCCAGACCGGCCTCACCGGCGCGGACCCCAGCAACTTCCCGGCCGGCCAGACGCTGACGCTGCGCGTCTCCAACGGCCAGGGCGGTGAGATCACCGATGTCACCGTGACCACGCCAGGCGGCAGCGTGGCGAACCTGGTCAACGCTCTGAACTCTTCGACATCCGGCGTCGGGCTCTATGGCCAGTTCAGCCTTTCGGCGACGGGCGAGTTGACGTTTGCGCCAGCAACGCCCGGCGGCGCCAGCGTCTCGGTCGTCCAGGACAACACCCAGAGCGCCGCCGCGGGCGAGTCGGTCACCCAGCTCTTCGGCATCGGCGCCCAGCAGCGCGCGCTCAGCGTCGACAGCTTCGCCGTCCGCCAGGACATCGCGGCCAATCCCAGCAAGGTCGCGTTCGCCACGCTGAACCTCGCCGCCGGCGCGGGCCAACCGGTGCTCGCCATCGGCGACGGCTCCGGCGCCCTGCTCGAGGCCAAGGCCAACACCACCGTCATGAACTTCGACGCGGCGGGCGGGCTCGCGGCCATGTCGACCACGGTCAACCAGTACGGGGCGCAGCTGGCCGGCGCGCTGGGCGACCAGGCGGCGAACGCCAGCCAGGCCTCGACCAACGCCCAGGCGGTTCAGACCGAGGCCAATGCGCGCATGCAGTCTGTCACCGGCGTGAACCTGAACCAGGAGCTGGTCAACCTGACCACCTATCAGCAGGCCTTCAACGCCTCGGCCCGGCTGGTGACGGCCAGCAACAACATGTTCCAGGCCTTGATGAACATGGCGCCCTAATCATGGACCGCATCTCCACCGCCGACACCTACGCCCAACTGGTCGCCAACATGATGGCGGCGCAGACGCAGCTGACCACCGACTCGAACGAGCTCTCCAGCGGCAACGTGGCGAACGACCTTCAAGGGTACGCCTCGCACGCCGAGACGCTGACCGCGATGCAGACGGTGCAGAGCCAGGTCGGCGGCTTCCTCGCCAACGACCAGATCCTGGCGGACAGGCTTACGACCCAGAACACCGGCCTGACCCAGCTTGCAGGCGCCTCGCAGAGCGCCACCCAGTCGATCGAGCAGGCGCTGGCCGCCGGCGTCGGGGACTCCCTGATGGGGCAGCTGCAGAACGCGTTTCAGACCGCGGTCCAGGGCCTGAACACCACCTACAACGGCGAATACATCTTCGCCGGCGGACAGGTGACGACGCCGCCGGTGAACGTCAACTCGCTGGCCGCGCTGGGCGCCGCGCCCACCATCGCCAGCATCTTCCAGAACGACCAGCACGTCGCGGCGAGCCAGATCAACCAGAACACCACGGTCCAGACCGGCTTTCTGGCCAGCCAGCTCGGGACCAACCTGATGGGTGTGCTGCAGGCGATCCAGAACTTCTCCACCGGACCGGGCGGCCCGTTCACCGGCCAGCTCACGGCCGCGCAGGTCGCCTTCCTGCAAGGGCAGATCGCCAACCTGAACGGCGCGACGAGCGCGCTCAACACCTCGGCCGCTCAGAACGGCCTGGTGCAGAGCCAGGTGACCAACGCCCAGACCGATCTGACCAACCAGCAGACGACGCTGGGCACGATGATCGGCGGCATCACCGACGCCAACGTGGCGCAGGTCTCGGCCAACCTGCAGCAGGCGCAGCTGGCGGTTCAGGCCACGGCGCAGGTCTTCCTGGCGCTGAAGAACAGCTCGCTCCTGACCGTGCTGAGCGCCGCCGGGCAATAGATCGAAACGCGTTCTAAAAAGACTGGATCGCCCGCCTCGGCCGGCCTAGCGTTTGTCCTCAACCCCTTGAAGAGGGCGAAGGGAAGACGCCATGGGCCTGAAAACGCCGGCCGAATATGTCGAGTCCTTGCGCGACGGACGCGTCACCTACTGGGACGGCGAGCGCATCGACGACATCACCACCCACCCCAAGTTCAAGATCCCGATCGCCGTCGCCTCGAGCGACTATGCCTATGCCGACCCCGCGCGCCGCGACGTGATGACCTACCGCACCGAGGACGGCGACCTCGCCCACCGCGTGTTCCAGATCCCGCGCAGCGAGGCCGACCTCGGCCGCCGGGTCGAGCTGATGCACGACATGTCGATCGTCGGCGGGGTCACCGGCGTCTTCATGGCGCTGATGAGCGTCAAGGACGCTGTCGCCGAAGTCAGTCCGCAGTACGCCGCCAACATCGAGCGGCTCTACAAGCACGTCCGCGACAACGATCTGCGCGCGGCCGAGGTCATCACCGACCCGAAGGGCGATCGGAGCCGGCGGGCGCACGAGCAGGATGATCCCGACCTCTATGTGCGCATCGTCAAGCGCACCGACGAGGGCATCGTCGTGCGCGGCGCCAAGCTGCACATCACCGCCGCTTCGCTGGTGCACGAGCTGGTGGTGATGCCGACCAAAGGCATGCGGCAGGACGAAACCGACTACGCCGTGTCCTTCTCGGTCCCGGTCAACGCGCCCGGCGTCAGCATCATCAATCGCAGCTTCGCGGCGACCGAGCTCAACGCCTTCGACTATCCGGCCAGCGCGCACCATTCGATGCCGGAGGGGTTCGTCGTGTTCGACGACGTCTTCGTCCCCTGGGACCGCGTGTTCCTGGCGGGAGAGGTGCAGCTTGCCTCCAAGCTCGCCCAGTCGCTTGGCCTTTGGGAGCGCACCGGCGGCCTGGTGGGCTCGGTCGGCACGTCGCGGCTCTTCGTCGGCCTCGCCCAACTGGTGACCGAGATGCAGGGCAAGGAGCGCGACGCCATCGCGCAGAACACCATCGCCGAGCTGATCTGCTACGCCGAGATGCTCAAGATGAGCCTCGACTACGCCTGCCGGAACTTCGAGACGACGCCCTCGGGGATGGTGCATCCCAACATTCTCGCGGTGAACGCGTCCAAGTACTACTACGCGGCCAACTACCACGACGCGGTCAAGCGGCTGCAGGACCTGGCCGGCGGCCTCGTGCTGACGCTGCCGTCCGAGGCGGACCTCAGAAACGAGGCTTCCGGCCGCTACATCCGCAAGTACCTGCACACCAAGTCCACCGTCGACTGTCGAGACGCGCATGCGGATCTACAACCTGATCCGCGACCTGACCGCCGACGCCTACGGCGGCTGGCACCTGGTCGTTGCGTTGCAGGCCGGCGGCGGGCTCTCGGCCCAGCGGGTGATGATGAACCGCAGCTACGACATGGCCGGCGCCCGGGCCGCGGCGCTGGCGGCCGCCGGCGTTCCGGCCGCCCAGTCGCTCGCCGCGGAGTAGCGCGCCCATGGCGCGGATGCCTTTCGCTGCACTGCCGGCAAGGGACTGGGCGGCGGCGGCCCGCGCGCTTGACGAAGACGGCGTCGTCCATCTGCCTGGCGCGCTCACGCCGGACGGGCTCGCCATGATCGAAGAGGCGGTCGACCGGGCGCTCGCCAACCCGTCAGAACACGGCCGGCGCTTCTATCCGGACGAGGAGGCGACCTTCTTCGAGGACACCGGTCATCGGATGCTCGAAGTCGTGCGCGAAGCGGGCGTCGCGGCGACCATCGAAGCGCTCTGGGGGCTGTCCGACTTCTGGTACCTGGGCGAGCAGCTCTTCCTGAAGGAGGGCGGCCAGGCGCGACGCACGCCCTGGCACCAGGACACCTCCTACCTGCGCATGCAGGGCTCGCAGCTCGTCGCCTGCTGGATCAGCCTCGATCCGCTGCCGAAGAGTCACTCACTGGAGTTCGTCCGCGGCTCGCACCGGGGGACGCTGTACAACGGCTCGTCGTTCGCCGCTCACGACGACACCGCGCCGCTCTACAAACACAGCCTCCTGCCGCGGCTGCCCGACATCCAGGCCGCGCGCCAGGACTGGGACATCCTCTCGTGGGACGTCGAGCCCGGCGACCTGATCGTTTTCCACCTCGGGACCCTGCACGGCGGCGCCGGCGTCGAGCCAGGCATGCGCCGGCGGACGGTTTCCCTGCGGTTCCTCGGGCCAAACGTGGTGTTCGACGGGCGTCCGCGCGACGAGAAGGGCGCCCAGGAAGGCAACGATGCTGCGCTCTCGGGCATGTACGCGGGCCTGAAGCACGGCGATCCGTTCCGGACCGGCGCGCTCGCCAAGGTCTAAGGCTCAGCCGATCAGGTCCTGCACCGCCCGCTTGGCCATCACCCGCACCAACTGAGCGCGAAACTCGGCGGAGGCGACGAGGTCGCTGTTGAAGCGGGCGGAGTTGATGGCCACGCCGTCGAGAGCCGCCGGCTCGAGCCTCGCCGACAGCGCCTGCTCGATCGCCGCGGGGCGGAATGCGCAGGGGCCGGCACCGGTGACGCCGACGCGCACCTTGCCGCCGCCGAAATCGGCGACGAACACGCCGGCGACCGCAAACCGCGAGGCCGGGTGCGGGAACTTGCGGTAGGCCGCGCGCTTGGGGACGGGGAAGGCGATCTCGCGGATCAGTTCGCCGGGCTCGAGCGCCGTCTCGAACAGGTCCTTGAAGTAGTCGTCGGCAGCGATCTCGCGCCGGTCGGTGCGGATGGTCGCGCCGAGACCGATGACCGCTGCGGGGTAGTCGGCCGCCGGGTCGCTGTTGGCCACCGAGCCGCCCATGGTGCCCCGATTGCGCACTTGCCGGTCGCCGATCTGTCCGGCTAGCGCCGCCAGCGCGGGAATGGAGTCCTTGACCACCGAGGACTCGGCGACAGTTGCGTGGCGGGTCATCGCGCCCACGACAAGCGTCCCGCCGTCGACGCGGCAGCCGGCCAGCTCGCCGAGGCCCGCGAGGTCGACCAAGGCGTCGGGCTGCGCCAAGCCCTGCTTCAGGGTCGGGATCAGCGTCATGCCGCCGGCGAGGTACGAGGCCTCGCCGGCGCTGCGGCGCAGCTGGACGGCCTCAGGCAGGGTTCCCGGGCGGTGATAGGCGAAGTCTTGCATCGTCCGCGTCTCCTCTAGGCGCCTTGCAGCGCGCGCCACACCCGTTCGGGCGTCGCCGGCATGGCGATGTCTTCGCGGCCCAACGCATCGGTCACGGCGTTCATGACCGCGGCAGGCGCGCCGATCGCGCCGGCCTCGCCGCAGCCCTTCGCCCCCAGCGGATTGTGCGTGCAGGGCGTGACGGTCGTGTCGACCGTAAAGCTCGGCAGGTCGTCCGCTCTCGGCATCGCGTAGTCCATATAGGACCCGGTCAGCAGCTGGCCGTCGTCGTCGTAGATCCCGTGCTCCAGCAGCGCCTGCCCGATGCCTTGGGCGACGCCGCCATGCACCTGCCCTTCGACGATCATCGGGTTGATGATCTCGCCGAAGTCGTCGACGGCGGTGAACGCGACGACCTCGATGACGCCGGTCTCCGGGTCGACTTCGACCTCGGCGATATGCGTCCCGGCCGGATAGGTCCAATTCACCGGGTCGTAGAAGGACTTCTCGGACAGTCCGGGCTCGAGGCCGTCGGGGTAGTTGGCCGGCACGTAAGCGGCGAACGCCACCTCGCCAAAGGTCATCTTCTTGTTCGTCCCGCGGGCGGTGAACACGCCCTCGTCGAAATCGACCTCGTCGGGCTTGGTCTCCATCATGTGCGCCGAGATCAGTTTGCCCTTGGCGATGATCTTCTCCGCCGAGCGCACCAGCGCCGAGCCGCCGACCGCCAGCGAGCGAGAGCCATAGGTGCCGAGCCCGTACTCCATACGCCCGGTGTCCCCGTGGATGACCTCGATCTGCTCCATCGGGATGCCGAGCCGGCTCGCGACCACCTGGGCGAATGTGGTCTCGTGCCCCTGGCCGTGGCTGTGCGAGCCAGTGAAGACGGTGACCGATCCGGTCGGGTTGACCCGAATCTCGCCGCTCTCGAACAGGCCGACGCCGCCGCCGAGCGAGATGGCGATCTTGGACGGCGCAAGCCCGCAGGCCTCGATGTAGCAGGCGTAGCCGAGGCCGCGCTTCTTGCCGCGCGCCTCGGCCGCCGCGCGCCGCGCCGGGAAACCGGCCACGTCGGCGAGCTTGAGCGCCTTGGCCAGGCTCTGCTCGTAGTCGCCGATGTCGTAGACCAAGGCGACCGGCGTCTCGTACGGGAAGTCGTGAATGAAGTTGCGGCGGCGGATCTCCGCCGGATCGATCTTCAGCTCCCGCGCCGCAGCCTCGACGATCCGTTCGACGACGTAGGTGGCTTCCGGCCGCCCCGCGCCTCGATAGGCGTCGACGGGGGCGGTGTTTGTGTAGACGCCATCGACCTCGGCGTAGACGGCGGGCGTCCGGTACTGGCCCGCCAGAAGCGTGGCGTAGAGGTAGGTCGGCACCGCCGAGCCGAACGTCGAGAGGTAGGCGCCGAGGTTCGCCCGGGTCTTCACGCGCAGGCCCAGGAACGTCCCGTTCGCGTCCAGCGCCAGCTCGGCCGTCGTCAGATGGTCGCGCCCGTGCGCGTCGGAGAGGAAGGACTCCGAGCGTTCAGCCGTCCACTTCACCGGCCGGTTGATGGCTCGCGCCGCCCAGGCGACGGTGGTCTCCTCCGGATAGACGAAGATCTTCGAACCGAAGCCCCCGCCGACGTCCGGGGAGATGACGCGCAGCTTGTGCTCCGGCGCGAGGTTCAGGAACGCGGTCAGGATCAGCCGCTCGACGTGCGGGTTCTGCGAGGTCGTTGTCAGCGTGATCTCGTCGCCGGCGGCGTCATAGGACGCCAGGCAAGCGCGCGGCTCGATCGCGTTTGGGATCAGGCGGTTGTTGGCGAACGTCAACGTGGTCACGTGGCTCGCCGCCTTGAATGCCGCGTTCGTCTTCGCCTCATCGCCAATCGCCCAGTGGAACGACAGGTTCTTCTCGATGCCGTCGTGGATCTGGACCCCTTCCATGGCGGTGGCGAGGGAGGCCTGCGCCGGCAGGTCCGCGAGGTCGGCGTCCAGCGCCTCGGCGCCGGCCTTGGCCGCTTCGGGCGTGCTGGCGATCACAACGGCGTAAGGCTCGCCGACGAAATTGACCTGGTCGATCGCCAGCGGTGGGCGCGGCGCGACCTTCATGTCGGATCCGTCGGTCGATTTCACTAGCCAGCCGCAGGGCAGCATCCCGATACCGCCAGCCGCCAGGTCGGCCCCGGTGAACACCTCGATCACGCCGGCGACGGCCTTTGCCGAGCCCTTGTCGATTGACCGGATCTTGGCGCGGGCGTGCGGCGAGCGAGCGAAGGCGGCGTAGGTCTGACCCGCGGCGGCTGACGTCGTCGGTGTAGCGCCCGCGCCCGGTGATGAAGCGGATGTCCTCGCGACGGCGGATTGGCTGGCCGATGATGGCGTTCATGGCGTCTGGCTCCTCGGTCAGGCGTTCGCGCCGGCGGCCAACAGCACCGCCTTGACGATGTTGTGGTAGCCCGTGCAGCGGCAGAAGTTCCCGTCCAGCCCGGCGCGCACCTTAGCTTCGTCCAGCCGCTCGCCGCTTTCGATCAGGTCGAGCGCGCTCATGATCATGCCGGGCGTGCAGAAGCCGCACTGCAGCCCGTGGGTCTCCTGGAAGGCCGCCTGCAGCGGGTGCAGCGCGCCGGCCGCGCCCAGGCCCTTCGATCGTGGTGATCTCGGCGCCCTCGGCCTGCGCAGCAAGCACGGTGCACGACTTCACCGCCCGCCCGTCCATCCGCACGGTGCAGGCGCCGCACTGGCTGGTGTCGCAGCCCACGTGAACGCCTGTCAGCCGCAGCGTCTGCCGCAGCACATCGACCAAGAGCGCGCTCGGCGGCGTCTCGATCTCTCGAGCCTCGCCGTTGACCACCATCGAAACCTTCATCGGTCCGCGTCTTCCCTTCGAACGCTTGTTGTTCTTCCGGCGACCCTAGCCTCCGATCAGCCGCCAAGCCAGCAGTCCCAAGGCGACGAGCAACGGCTGCGAGGCCGCCCACAGCAGGAGGGGCGACGAGCGCGGGGTCCGCGTGGGGCCCACGCCCGGTTCGCCGGCCGGCCCGAGTTCGCGGGCGAGGGCTTCGAAGAAGTCGTCCGCGGTCTTTCTCGCCGCGGCGTCGATCAGCCGCTGACCGATCTGCGCCAGTTTGCCGCCGACCCGCCCCTCCGCCTTGTAGGCAAGCAGCGTCCCATCCCCGTCGTCCGCCAGCGTGACACGCGCGGTCCCGCGTGCGAAGCCGGCCGCGCCCCCCTTGGCGCTGACCTCGAGCGTGTAGCTGTTCGGCGGGTCGAGGTCCGCCAGCGTCACGTCACCCTCGAACGCGGCGCTGACCGGCCCCACCCTGGCGCGCACCACAGCATGGAAGGCGTTGTCGGCCGTCTTGCTGAGGTCCTCGCAGCCCTCGATGCAGCGCTTCAGCACCTCGGGATCGTTCAGGGCATCCCAGACCCGCGCCCTCGGCGCGGCGATGCGACGCTCGCCAGCCTGCTCCATCCCCGCATAAGGGCGCCGCTGACCGTCGGCGGCAAGCCGCCCTCAGCCCCCGGCCGCCTTGCACACGTCGCCGGCCGGTCGTCCGGCGAAGCGGTCGCCGATCCAGGCCAGCTGGTCCGGCGTGCTCTTGTCCATGGTCGGATCATGGTCGAGGCCAGGATAGATGCTGAACTCGAGCGCAGCTTCCTCGGGCGCACGCTGCGGCGACCGTGGCGCGGACCGCGGTGATCGGCACGGTCTGGTCGGCGTCGCCGGCGATCACCAGCAGCGGCCCCCCGATCGGATTGAACCCGATCGCGCTGCTCGGCAAAGAACCGCTTGGCGCCGTCCGTCAGCTCCCAACCCGGCGTCAGCGTGGGCGGCGCTGTGTCGCCGAGGAAGGTCGCGTACGCGTAGTAGAAGCAGCCTCTCGTGCTCAGGTCGCCGTAGCGCGCCAGCGCGCCGGCCGCCCAGCATGTCGGCGGCCTTGAAGCTCGGCGTCCGCGCCCGGATGCCCCAGGCGATGTAGTCGAGATAGAAGCCCTCCGCGGCGGCCGGTGCGGTCAGCACCTCGTCCAGGCGAGAGGCCGGCGCGACGGCCACCGCGCCCAGGTAGCCCGCATCCTGGCGGTCGTGCTCCATCTCCGCGACGCCCCAGGCGGCCGTGCCCCCCTGGCTGTGGCCGTCGACGACCCAGCGCTCGCCGAGGGCGCTCACCGCCGCTCGCGCGGCCGGGATCGAAAAGATGACGTCATAGGCTTGGGCGATCTTGTTGACGTACTGGTGCGGCCCTTCGGTCCCAAGGCCGTG
Organism: uncultured Alphaproteobacteria bacterium; assembly: GCA_963719975.1. Taxonomy (GTDB): domain Bacteria; phylum Pseudomonadota; class Alphaproteobacteria; order Caulobacterales; family Caulobacteraceae; genus Poindextera. The sequence continues at coordinate 363,055 of CAVRED010000006.1, read as the reverse complement.
GTAGTCGGTGGCCACGACCGCGTACCCGGCGCGGACCATCGGGAAGAGACCCTCCTCGCCGTAGTAGACGTCCTTCATCAGCGACGGAGCGCACTGGCGAGCGACCCCGCTCGTGCCATGCGCCCATGCGATGATCGGGCCAGCCGCCCTTTGGCGGGACGCCCGCCGGGATGAGCACCACCGCGCTCGTCGCGACGTCGCGACCTGTCGCGTCGAGCGAGTGATAGAGGATGCGCACGGCGCGCGCGCCGGGCGGCAGCGCGTAGCAGTCGAAAGCCCTCTTGGCGCAGCAGAGCCCCCGGCTTCGTCGCGGCCAGATCTGCCGGCGTCGCGTAGAATGGCGTCATCAGGAGCGCATCGTCCGCCTCCTGCCTTCTCGGCCTGCTCGACCGAGGTCGGCCACGCCTGCGCCAGCGCCGCCGGCGGCGCGATCCCGCCCAGGGCGAACGCCACGGCGAGCGCGGCCCGCCTGATCTTACCGTAGGAAAACCACACCTCTTTATCCTCCTCAGCGATTTCGGATTCATTCTGTTCACGGATCGATCGGCAAAGCCAAGCGCCGGTCGACGGCCGTGGCCAGATCGCGGTATAGGAACCGACGAAACAATAGGATCCGAGAGTTGTGGCCGAACAGTTCAAGACCATCGCCCCGCAGCACCGCGCCTTCATCGAGAAGCAGCGCGTCTTCTTCGTCGCCACCGCGGCGCCGGGCTCGCGGATCAATCTCTCGCCGAAGGGCCAGGACAGCCTGCGCGTGCTCGACGAGCGGACCGTCGTCTACCTCGACCTGACCGGCAGCGGAAACGAGACCGCCGCGCACCTGAAGGCCGACGGGCGTCTCACCGTGATGTTCTGCGCCTTCGAGGGCCCGCCGCTGATCCTCAGGCTCTACGGCCGCGGACGGGTGCTGCCGCGCGGCGGCGGCGAGTACGAGGCGCTGCTGAGCACGCGTTTCGGCGGGGAGGAGCACATCGGCGCGCGGCAGATGATCCAGCTCGACGTCGAGCCGTGCAGACATCGTGCGGCTATGCGGTGCCCAACCTGGTGTTCAGGGCCGAGCGGCCCGGCCTCGACGCCTGGGCCGAGAAGAAGGGCGACGAAGGGCTCGTCGCCTATCGCGCGGAGCACAACTCAGCCAGCATCGACGGCCTGCCCAGCGGGCTTCGTCGAGCCGGCGACCGGCGGCGGCTGATCCTTACGATCGCGGCCGGCCGCGAGCGCTTCCGCCGGCTTGTCGAAGTCGCTGGCGGCGTGCCGCTCGGCAGGGGTGGTCGCCCCAGGCGCGGTTGACCCGCACGCCGCGCTTCACCGCCGGCCGTTCGCCGATCAAGCTCGTCCAACGTTGAACGTTCTTGTAGCTCCCCACGTCGAGGAACTCGCCCGAGCCATACATCAGGCCGCGCGCCACGCCGCCGTACCAGGGCCACACCGCCATGTCGGCGATCGTGTAGTCGTCGCCGGCCAGGTACTCGGCCTCGGCCAGCCGGCGGTCGAGCACGTCCATCTGGCGCTTCACTTCCATGGCGTAGCGGTCGATGGCGTATTCGATCTTGGTCGGCGCGTAGGCGTAGAAGTGGCCGAAGCCCGCCGCCCAGGAAGGGCGTCGGCGCCCATCTGCCAGAACAGCCAGGACAGGCACTCCGCCCGCGCGGCGCGCTCGGTCGGCAGGAAGGCGCCGAACGTCTCGGCCAGATGCAGCAGGATCGCGCCGGACTCGAAGACGCGGAACGGCTTGGGTCCGCTGTGGTCGACCAGCGCCGGGATCTTCGAGTTCGGGTTCGCCGCCACGAAGCCCGAGCCGAACTGCTCGCCGTTGATCGGGATCAGCCAGGCGTCGTACTCGGCGCCTTTGTGGCCCGCCGCCAGCAGCTCCTCGAACATGATGGTGACCTTCTGGCCGTTCGGCGTGGCCAGCGAGTAGAGCTGGAACGGGTGCTTGCCGACCGGCAGCTCCTTATCGTGGGTCGCGCCGGCGATCGGGCGGTTGATGGCGGCGAACCGGCCGCCGCTCTCCTTGTTCCAGGTCCAGACTTTCGGCGGGACGTACTCTTCGGTCATTGAGCCGGCTCCGGCATTGCGTCGAGGAAGGAAACCCACGCCACCGCTGGCGCCTAAGAGGGCCAGTCTCGCAAAGCACGGGCCCAATCGCTAGATTGGCGGCTTCCCGCCGCATTCAACCCCTCCAGCCATGCCGCTCGATATCGCCGAATCCGACGCCGTCGCCGCCGTGCGCGCCGAAATCGCGCTGCCGGCCGGCGCGCGCGTGCTGGTGGCCATGTCCGGCGGCGTGGACTCGACCGTCACCGCCGCCCTGGTCAGGCGCGCCGGCTATGACGTGGTCGGCGTCACCCTGCAGCTCTACGATCACGGCGCGGCCGTGCAGCGGAAGGGCGCCTGCTGCGCCGGCCAGGACATCCACGACGCCCGCGCGGCCGCCGAAGCGATCGGCATTCCGCACTATGTGCTGGACTACGAAAGCCGCTTCCGCGACGCGGTGATGGAGGACTTCGCCGACGCCTACCTGCGCGGCGAGACGCCGATCCCCTGCGTGCGCTGCAACCAGACGGTCAAGTTCCGCGACCTGGTCGACGTCGCGCGCGACCTGGGCGCCGCGGCCATGGCGACCGGCCACTATGCCCGGCGGCGGGCCGCGGGCGGCCGGCGCCGAGCTGCATCGCGCGGTCGATCCGGCTCGCGACCAGTCCTACTTCCTGTTCGCCACCACGCGCGACCAGCTCGACTTCCTGCGCTTTCCGCTCGGCGGCCTGCCCAAGCCGGCCGTGCGCGAGATCGCGGCCGAGATGGGCCTCGCCGTCGCCGACAAGCCCGACAGCCAGGACATCTGCTTCGTGCCGCAGGGCCGCTACACCACCGTCATCGATCGCCTGCGCCCGGGCGCGGTCGGGGAGGGCGAGATCGTGCACCTCGACGGCCGCGTCCTGGGCCGCCACGCCGGCGTGACCCACTTCACCGTCGGCCAGCGGCGGGGGCTGAACGTCGCCGTTGGCGAGCCGCTGTTCGTGGTGCGCATCGACCCGGACGCGCGCCAGGTCGTCGTCGGCCCGCGCGAGGCGGTGCTGAAGACCGCGCCTTCGGCTCGACCGAGACCAACTGGCTGGGCGACGATGCGACCATCGATGACGCCGCGCGCCGCGGCGCGCCCGTCCTGGCGCGCGTCCGCTCGACCCGCCCGCCGGCGCCGGCGACGCTGGTTCATGGACGGGGAGCGGCCCGGGCGTCGCGTTCGACGCGCCCGAGGAAGCGGTCTCGCCGGGCCAGGCCTGCGTGCTCTACGACGCGGCCGAGCCGTCGCGCGTGCTCGGCGGCGGCTTCATCGCGCGCGACTGACGTTGCCTCGAGCCCGGCGCGCGCCCCACCTTTCGCCTACAGCCTTGAAGGAGCCCGCCATGACCGACGCCACCGACCGCGACCCCATCGTCATCGCCGGCTACGCCCGCACCCCGATGGGCGGCTTCCAGGGCGCGCTCGGGACCGGTCAAGGCGACCGAGCTCGGCGGCGTCGCCGTCCGCGCGGCGGTCGACCGCGCCGGGGTCGAGCCGCAGGACATCGACCAGATCGTGATGGGCTGCGTGCTGCCGGCGGGCCTCGGCCAGGCGCCGGCCCGGCAGGCGGGCATGGCCGCCGGCCTGCCGCTGCGCACCGAGGCCACGACCGTCAACAAGATGTGCGGCTCCGGCATGCAGGCCGCGATCCTCGCCCACGACACGCTGAGCGCCGGCTACGCCGACATCATCGTCGCCGGCGGCATGGAGAGCATGTCGAACGCGCCGTACCTCTTGACCAAGCACCGCGCCGGCGCCCGCATCGGCCACGACCGCGCGGCCGACAGCATGTACCTGGACGGGCTGGAGGACGCCTACGAGCCCGGCAAGCTGATGGGCGCCTTCGCCGAGGAAACGGCCAAGGCCTACCAGATCACCCGCGAGGCGATGGACGCCTACGCGATGCTCAGCCTGAGCCGCGCCCGGGCGGCGGTGGAGAACGGCGCCTTCGCGCGCGAGATCGCGCCGGTGCACGTCGAGGGCCGCGGCGGGACGACGACCGTCAAGGACGACGAGCAGCCGCTGAAGGCCGACCCGGCCAAGATCCCGACGCTGAAGCCCGCCTTCGCCAAGGACGGCGCGATCACCGCCGCCAACGCCTCGTCCATCTCCGACGGCGCGGCCGCGCTGGTGCTCACCCGCGCCTCGACCGCCGAGCAGATGGGCCTGAACCCCGTCGCGCGCATCGTCAGCCACGCCGCGCACGCCCAGGAGCCGGGCCTCTTCACCACCGCGCCCGTGCCGGCGATGCGCAAGGCGCTGGAGCGGGCCGGCTGGTCGGTCGACGACGTCGACCTGTTCGAGGTCAACGAGGCCTTCGCGGTGGTCGCGATGATCGCCATGCAGGAGCTGGGCATCCCGCACGACAAGCTGAACGTGAACGGCGGCGCCTGCGCGCTCGGTCACCCGATCGGCGCGTCAGGCGCCCGCATCCTGGCCACGCTGCTCTCGGCGCTGGAGGCGCGCGGCGCAAGACGCGGCCTGGCCAGCCTCTGCATCGGCGGCGGCGAGGCGGTCGCCATGGCGGTCGAGCGCCTCTGACGCAACCGCGTCATCGATCAGGCGCTACACTGCCGATTCCCACTTCACTTGGTGGAGGCCGCATGCCTGACGCCGCCAATCCCGTCACCGACAACGTCGCGCGCCATCGCTACGAGCTGACCGAGCAGGGCCTGACCGCCTTCGCCGACTATCGTCTCGGCAAGGGACTGATCGACATCCCGCACGTCGAAACGCCGGTCGCCGCGCGGGGCGGCGGCATGGCCGGGCGGCTCATGGAGGGCCTGGTCGAGCACGTACGCGCCCGCCGCCTGAAGATCGTGCCGACCTGCCCCTACGCCGCCGCCTGGCTCAAGCGCCACCCCGAGCACGCCGACGTGGTCGCCTAAGGGCTACTCCCGATGGGAGAAGGGCGCGGTTGAAGCGCCCGAGTGCTAGACCGTGCGAGCGGTTACGCCGCCAGGTGCGGGATGGCGATCCAGATCAGGCGGATGCCGACGCCGAGGCCGGCGACGCTGTCAGGATGACGCCGGCGATGCGGAAGATGTTGGTGGTGTTCTGCAGCGACAGGCCGAACGCGTGCATCAGGCGCGCGAGCAGGAACACGGCCGCACAGGATCTCGACCCAGTAGCCGCCCGCCGCCGAGCATCTCGAGCAGCGTGACGCAGACGATGAAGATCGCCGCGTTCTCCGCCAGGTTCCCGTGCCGGCGCACCGCGCGCACCGCGCTGGGTTCGGTCGCCTCGCCGACCGAAGGCCCGTGCACGCGCCGCTGGTTCGCGGCGGTGAACATGAAGCATGCATCTGCAGCATGATCAGGATGCCTGCGGTCAACGCAGAGATCACCGGTGGATTGAGCGTCATCTAGCCCCCCTGTTTGCGCCGGGTTGGTTTGCACAATGAATGCGACCGCGGCTGATCACACCTTAGGCTTCTGGAACTTGAAGATGAACTGGTCGACTTTGCCACGCAGCGGTTGGGCGAAGATCGGCGCGGTGTGCGGGTCGTCTGGGTTGTGCAGGACGTCGCTCTCGCTCACGAAGCGGAAGCCGGCCGCCTCGACCTCGGCTCTTCACCGACTCCGGGTCGATACGGTGCAGGGTGTTGGTGTCGCTCAGCCCCGCGCCCGCCGGCGCGACATAGTCGAGCACGACGTAGTAGCCGCCCGGCTTCAGCGCGGCGAACACCTGCTTGTTGATCACCGCCAGGTCCGCGGGCGCGAAGAAGGGGTCGTGCAGGTCGTGGTAGTTGTCTGAGATCCAGACCAGATCGAGCGGCTCGGGCGGGGCGAACGCGTTCACCGGGCTGACCAGCGCGGTCACGTTGGAGAAGCCGGGTAAGGCGTCAGCGCCATTCGGCGGCAGCGTGATCTTGCGGAAGTTCGCGACCTCGCTCGGGATGAAGGCGTAGACGTGTCCCGTCGGGCCCACCGCCACGCTGAAGATCCGGCTGAAGTAGCCGGTGCCCGGGATGAAGTCGGCCACCCGCCAGCCCGCCTTCACCCCAGCGAACGCCAGGTCCTGGTCGGGTTTGCGGTTGGCGTCGCGGTCGCGATCGTCCTGCGGCCGGTCGGCGTTGGCGACCGCGGCTGCGATGTTGGCCGGGATCGAAGTGGCGGCGGCCGCGCCGGTGGCGAGGACGAGCAGGCCGGCGACGGCGGCGAGGGTGCGTTTGGGCGACATGGCGGGGGTCCAGCGGTGAGAGACGCGGCTTCTTGCCGCATAGTCACTTTCAATACAATAGTGACTTCTTGAAATCGAGCCCGAATATGGCGAGTTTCGAAAGCGAGATGCCCACGCCTTACGCCTTGCCGTGTCCGATCGCCCGCACGCTGGATCTCATCGGCGAGCGCTGGACGCTGCTCGTCCTGCGCGACCTGTCAACGAAGGGGCCGCGCAAATTCAAGGACTTCGAGGCGGCATTTCCGGCCATCAGCCCCGCGACGCTTTCGGCCCGGCTGAAGCGGCTGGAGGCCGACGGCCTCGTCACGCGGCGCTTCTACGACGAGCATCCGCCGCGGGCGGAGTACGTGCTGACCGACAAGGGCGCCAGCCTCAGGCCGGTGCTGCGCGCGCTGCGCGACTGGGGGCTTGAGCACCTGGGCGGGAAGTTACCCACCGCCTGAGCCCGGCTCCACGAAGGTGTCGATCACGCGCTTCTCGCCGGCGTGATCGAAGGCGACGGTGAGCTTGTTGCCCTCGACGCGCGATCACGGTGCCCGGCCCGAACTTCTGGTGGAACACGCGGTCGCTCACGCCATAGACGCCGGTCGCCGACGGCTCGGACACCGCGACCAGCCGCCCTTCGCCCTCGATGATGTCCTGCCTGGGGCCGGCGCCCCGCGCCTGCGCGCGCCGCCAGCCCGGCGAGGAGTAGCCGGAGCCGAAGGTCGGCCCTTCCTCCCAGCGGCTGTGCTGCTCGGTCATCCCCGGGCCGCCGCCGTAGTAGCCGGTCTCGCTCGCCGCCTCGACGTTGGCCAGCGGCAGCTCGTCGACGAAGCGGCTCGGCAGCTGGCTGGTCCAGCGCCCGTAGACCTGCCGGTTGGCGGCGAAGCTGATGCGGGCGTCCTCGCGGGCGCGGGTCATGCCGACGTAGGCGAGCCGCCGCTCCTCCTCCAGGCCCTTCTCGCCCTTCTCGTCCATGCTGCGCTGGCTGGGGAACACGCCTTCCTCCCAGCCGGGCAGGTAGACGATGGGGAACTCGAGCCCCTTGGCCGAGTGCAGCGTCATGATCTGGACGGAGTCGTCGCCGCTCTCGCGGTCGAGATCCATCACCAGCGACACGTGCTCGAGGTAGGCCTGCAGCGTGTCGAAGGCGCCCATCGACTGCACCAGCTCCTTCAGGTTCTCGAGCCGGGTCTGGCTGGTCGGCCCTTTGTCCATCCGAAGCGCGTCGGTGTAGCCGCTCTCCTCCAGGATGGTCTCGAGCAGGCGGGGGTGCGCCATGGTCGCGCCCAGCGCCCGCCAGCGGTCGAGGTCGCGCAGGAAGTTCGAGAGCGCGGTCCGCGTGCGCGGCTGCAGCTCGTCGGTGACGACGAGGCCTCGCGCGGCCTGGCTGGCGGAGATCTGCCGGCCGCGGGCGAACTGCAGCAACCGGGCGACCGTGGTGTCGCCGATGCCGCGCTTGGGCGTGTTCACGACGCGCTCGAAGGCGAGGTCGTCGTCCTCCGACTGGATCACGCGCAGGTAGGCGTGGGCGTCGCGGATCTCGGCCCGCTCGAAGAAGCGCGGCCCGCCGATGACGGCGTAGGGGATCTGCAGCAGGACGAAGCGCTCTTCGAACGCCCGCATCTGGAACGAGGCGCGCACCAGGATCGCCATGTCGCGATAGCGGCGGCCCTTGCGCTTGTCGCGTTCGATCTCGTCGCCGATCAGCCGGCTCTCCGCCTCGCCGTCCCAGACGCCGCGCACCGCGACCTTCGCCCCGCCCTCGCTTTCGGTCCACAGCGTCTTGCCGAGCCGGCCCTTGTTGGCGGCGATGAGCCCCGACGCTGCCGCGAGGATGTGCGAGGTCGAGCGGTAGTTGCGCTCCAGCCGGATCACCTGGGCGCCAGGGAAGTCGCGCTCGAAGCGCAGGATGTTGTCCACCTCGGCGCCCCGCCAGCCGTAGATCGACTGGTCGTCATCGCCGACGCAACAGAGGTTGCCGCTCGCCTGCGCCAGCAGCCTCAGCCAGAGGTACTGGGCGACGTTGGTGTCCTGATACTCATCGACCAGGATGTAGCGGAAGCGGCGGTGGTACTCGCCCAGCACGTCCGGATGGCCGGCGAAGATCGACAGATTGTGCAGCAAGAGGTCGCCGAAGTCGCAGGCGTTCAGGACCCGCAGGCGGTCCTGGTACAGGCGATAGAGCGCCTGGCCGCGGTTGTTGGCGAAGTGCGCGCCCTCCGACGGCGGCAGCTTGTCCGGCGTCCAGCCGCGGTTCTTCCACTGGTCGATCAGGCCGGCGAAATGTCCAGGGGTCCAACGCTTTGCATCGATATTCTCAGCTTCGAGCAGCTGCTTGATCAGCCGCTCCTGATCGTCGACGTCGATGATCGTGTAGTTGGATTTCAGCCCGACCAGCTCGGCGTGGCGGCGCAGGATCTGCGCGGCGATCGAGTGGAAGGTGCCGAGCCACCGCAGACCTTCGGCCTGGCCGCCGATCAGGTCGGCGATGCGGTTGCGCATCTCGCGCGCGGCCTTGTTGGTGAAGGTCACCGCGAGCAGCTCCCACGGCCGGGCGCGGCCGGTGGCGAGCAGGTGGGCGAGGCGGGTGGTCAGCACGCGGGTCTTGCCGGTGCCGGCGCCGGCCAGCACCAGGACCGGGCCCTCCGTCGCCTCGACAGCCGCCCGCTGCTCGGGGTTCAGTCCCTCGAGGTAGGGGCGCGGCGCATCGACCCGTGCGAGGTCGCTGATGCGGGGGGCGGGGGTGTCGGACAACCGAGCGCGGCCTCAACCTTGCGAGCTTGATTCCGGAACATATGTAGCACGCGCGGAGCGGCGCTTAAGGGTCAAAGGCTTCCCGGACCGGGAACCGCCGGCCCAGTCGCGCCGTTCCTCTCCTGCCAGATGCGGGGGCGTGGAGACGAAGACATGGTCGACACGCAAGAGCCGCCGTCCGTGCGCGAGCGCGAAACGCTTGCTCGAATGGGTCTGTGGGTCGTCATCGGCATCGCCGCGGCCGTTGTGTTGGCCGCGCTGGTGGTGATCACCCACCGGCCGCACACGCCCGAACTCGTTCCCGGCCAGAAGCAGCCGTCGACGATGGCGTTCCTGGATTTCGTTCAGCCCGGTTGAAGGTCGCCGGCCCAGGTCAGCGCCGCGACCCGACAGGCGGAGGCCAGCGGCCGCGGACCGCGGCTGGCGTCGATCTCGGCGACGACGCTGGTCAGGCTCCGCCCTTCCTCGTTGGCCATGCGCGCCAGCGCGGCCCAGAACTCAGGCTCCAGCGCCACCGAGGTCGCGTGTCCCGCGAGGTTCAGGGATCGTTTGCGCAGCATACGGTCAGGCCCCGTTCGGAGTTCAGGCAGGTTCGACAACCATCAGGCCGGCGGTGAACCCAGGTCCCATGGTGGTCAGGAGTTGCGGTCCGCGCGCGCCCTCGTCGAGCGCGCGGCGAAGGACGAAGAGCACGGTCGCCGCCGACATGTTGCCGTGGTCGCGCAGCACATCGCGCGGGTGCTTGAGGTCGCCCCGCTGCAGGCCAAAGCAGTCTTCCAGCGCGTCCAGCACCTTGGCGCCGCCAGGATGGCAGATGAAGCCGGCGATGTCGTTCAGCTCGCCGCCGTGCTTGGCCAGGAAGGCGTCGACGACCGGCCGCAGAGTCCTCCCGCACCAGGGTCGGGATGTCGCGGGAAAAGATCACCTTCAAGCCGTCGTCGGCGACGTCCCAGCCCATGACGTCGAGGCTGTCGGGCCAGGTGTGCTCGCCGGCGGGCCCGAGCCGCGGCGCGCCCATGGCGTCGTCGGCGCGGCAGCTGATCACCGCCGCGGCGGCGCCGTCGCCAAACAGGGCGGTCGCCACCAGGTTGCTCTTCGAGCGGTCGTTGTGACGGAAGGTCAGCCCGCACAGCTCAACCACCAGCAGCAGGACGCGCGAGGCAGGTTTTGCGCGGGCGAGCGCGGCCGCGCGCGCCAGGCCCAGCACCCCGCCGGCGCAGCCAAGCCCGAACACCGGGGTCCGCTCCACGTCGGCTGCGGAAGTCCATGCGCCGCATCAGGCGCGCATCCAGCGATGGGGTGGCGATGCCGGTGGTGCAGACGGTGACGATGGAGTCGATGTCTCCGGCGGCGAGGCCGGCCTTGTCGAGGGCGGCGCGGGCGGCGTCCTCGAGCAGGGCGGTCGCGTTCTCGAGGAACGTGCTGTTGCGGTCGCGGAAGCTGTGGTCCTCGAGGTACCACTCGAACGGCACGCAGGAGTGGCGGTTCTCGATCGCCGCGTTGTCGTAGATCGGGGCCAGCCACTCGTAGGCTTCCGAGCGCACGCCGAACAGGCTGGCCGCGCGGCGCGTGACCTCCGCCTGAGGCAGGTCGATCGGCGGAACCGCCGTGGCGAGCGACACCAACCGGGGCGTGTCCCCCGACATGACGACATCAAACATGAAGTGCTTTCAGATCGCTGAGCGGTTAGCTAGTGGGGCCCGAAGCTGAACCCTCAATGAACGCGGGCCGTCGTTCACTCCACAACGCGCGGTCGAGCGTCATGCCGGGCCCGTCATCTTGGCCGGATCCATGATTTCGTCGAACTCCTCGTTGGTCACATAGCCCCCGCCGACAGCCTCTTCGCGCAATGTCGTGCCGTTGTGCTGGGCCGCTTTGGCGATCTTCGCCGCCACGTCGTAGCCCGACCTTCGGCCGAAGTGCGGTGACCAGCATCAGCGACCGCTCGAGCGAGGCTGCGATGACGTCGCGGCGCGGCTCGATGCCGACGACGCAGTGGTCGGTGAAGCTCACCGAGGCGTCGGCCAGGAGCTTCGTGGACTGGAGGAAGTTGTAGGCCATGACCGGATTGAATACGTTCAACTCGAAGTGGCCGGAGGCGCCGGCGACCGTCATCGTCGCCTGATTTCCGAACACCTGCGCGCACACCATGGTCAGCGCCTCGCATTGGGTCGGGTTGACCTTGCCGGGCATGATCGATGATCCGGGCTCGTTCTCCGGCAGGCTGAGCTCGCCCAATCCCGCTCGTGGGCCCGAGCCCAGGAAGCGGATGTCGTTGGCGATCTTGAACAGGGCCGCGGCCGCCGCGTTCAGCGCCCCGTGCCCGAACACCAGCGCGTCATGCGCCGCCATCGCCTCGAACTTGTTTGGCGCGGTGACAAAGGGAAGGCCGGTGATGGCGGCGATCCGCTCGGCCACGGTCTCGGCGAATCCGACGGGCGCGGTGAAGCCGGTGCCGACGGCCGTGCCGCCCTGGGCGAGTTCGCAGATGCCCGGCAAGGTCATTTCGATGCGCTTGATCGCGTTGGCGACCTGGGTGGCGTAACCGGAGAACTCCTGGCCCAGCGTCAGCGGCATGGCGTCCTGGGTGTGGGTGCGGCCGAGCTTGACGATGTCCTTGAACGCGTCCTGCTTGGCGGCCAGCGCGGCGTGCAGATGGCGCAGCGCCGGCAGGAGGTCGCGCGTCACCTCGGCCGCCGCGGCCATGTGCATCGCGGTCGGATAGCAGTCGTTCGACGACTGGCTCATGTTGACGTGGTCGTTCGGGTGCACCGGCGTCTTGGAGCCCATGACCCCGCCCAGCATCTCGATCGCGCGATTGGCGATGACCTCGTTGGCGTTCATGTTCGACTGCGTGCCCGAGCCGGTTTGCCAGATCGACAGCGGGAAATGGTCATCGAGCTTGCCGTCGATGACCTCCTGGGCCGCGTCGATGATGGCCTGCCCAATCTTGGGGTCGAGACGGCCGAGCGCGATGTTGGCCTCCGCCGCGGCGCGCTTGATTACGCCCAGCGCCCAGACGATCGAGCGCGGCTGACGCTCCCAGCCGATCTTGAAGAACTTCAGGCTGCGTTCGGTTTGCGCCGCCCAATAGCGGTCGGCGGGAACCTCGATCGGCCCGAACGAGTTGGTTTCGGTGCGAGTGGCGGACATCGGCGCGCAAGACTCCCCGTTCGGCTGGCGGGGAGGGTCTAGTCGCCCGCGCTCAGGCCGGCAATGCCAGGCGCCTAGAAGAACCCGGCGGCGGCGCGCAGTGCAATGCGGGCGCCCGCCCGGTCGGCTTCGCCGAGCGCGCCAAGCCGGCGCTTGATCTTGCCGACGGCCAGCGTCGCGAGCTTTGAGGCGCGGATTGTCGACGGCGCCGGAAGGCCTGCGGCGGTCTGGTCGGCGACCGGGATGTCGCCGAACCGATGGTCCTTGTCGGCGGCGGTGATCATCGCCACCCAGACCAGGCCGGTCGATCGCTCGAACTCCGGCGTCGAGACGACGAGCGCGGGCCGACGCCGCGCGTCGGCGCCTTCGCCGATGCTGACGGCGACAACGTCAAAAGGGCGGTAGAGCGCGCTCATAGGTTCGAGTAGGCCGCCGAGTCCGCTGGCGAGCTCCACTCGGCGAACGACGCCAGCGTGTCCTCGTCCGTCTGCGGGGGAAGCTTGTCGATGATCACGCCGGAGTCGGTGACGCGATAGCGGACCACGTCGCCGGGCTTCAGGTTCAGACGGGCGCGCAGCTCGCGCGGGATAACCGTCTGCGCCTTCGATGTGAGCTTGGACAGAAAGATCGCCATCGACAGCCCCCGTCTTACTCTCTTACCTCCTACCACTCCGCAGCGCCCGATCAAGCGGCTCGGGCGCTTTGTCGCAAACCCTAGCCGCTCCAGGGCGCGAGCGCCCCCCAGAGCAGGAGCTGGGCCGCAAACGCGGCGAAGACGACGGTGGTTACCGTGAAGCGCAACTTGCGCCAGATCGACCAGGAGTCGAGTCGGCGCCCCCCACGCCAGACCACCGGCGTTAACACTAGCAAGAGCACGGTCAGCATGGCGCCGACAAGGGCGCACGACGACGCGACGATCACAAATGGGCCAGGCCAGCCGTAGACGACCCGGCCGACGTCGCCGGACCCCGCGCCCCAGGCTCGCGAAGCTCGCCAGAGCGACCAGCCAGAGGATGGAGACGGTGGTCTGGACGAGGCTCGCCCGCGCCTGAGTCGGCGTCTCGCGCGACTCGCGCCGATCGCGGACGGCGAGCCCGACCAGGGTGGCGATCGCCGGCCAAAGCGGCCAGCGCGGCCATCACGACAGCGTGCTGATCCGGTCGATGACGCCCACCCGGTCGAAGGCCGTGGTGCCCGGTGGGCGCGAACCAGCGCACCGCGCGGCCGTTCCGGATCTCGAAGGCGGTGGTCTGCTCGCCGTCGACGCTGCGGAAGTGGCCTGCCGGCCCGTCGGGATACCAGGCCTGGACGCCGCCCTCGCCGGGCGTCAGCAGCCGGCCGTCGTCCGTGACCGAGATGTTCGCCTGGCCGAGCAGCATGAACACGAACTTCTCCAGCCCATGATAGGCGCGTCGATCGTTGACGTAGGTCCCGGCATAGACGCTCGCGGTCGTCGACCAGGGACGGAACGCCCGGGATGCGGCGAGACAACGGGCGGGGCGTAGAAGCGCTCGATGATCCGGTCGGGCAACGTGCCGGCTCAGCAACGGCCCGGCGTCGCTGTTCGTGGTGACGAAGATCCCGAGGTTGAGCGCCGGGACCGTGACCATCGCCGAGTGGAACCACAGCGTATCGCCGCCATGTCCCTGCCCGCGGAACCCTCCGGGCAGGGCGAACTCCATGAAGCCGTCGTCCCAGCCGTTCAGCGCCGGGCGCGTTCGCGAACGCGGTGGTGCGGAAGCCGGCGGCCGTCGCCGGGCCATAGATGGTCGCGCCGTCCAGCTGGCCGCCGTTCAGGATCATCATCATGTAGCGAGCCATGTCGCCGGCGGTGGACGAGCCAGCGCCGGCCGGCGCGGCCTGGGTCACGTACTCGAACGACTGCGGCCGCCAGCTGCCGCCCGCCCAGCGGTAGCCGGTCGAGACCTCGGCGGCGAGCGAGGCCGGCATCGGCCTCGGCAGGTCCGCCCGAGCCGGATAGGGCTCCCTGAACGTGGTGTGGGACATGCCGAGGGGGCCGGTGATCTCGGTCTCGATCAGGTCCTGGTAGGGGTGGCCGTCGACGTAGGACGTCGCCTCGCCCGGCCAGCATCGCTCCGTAGTTGGAATAGACGCTGACCTGGCCCGACGGCCTGACGCGCCTCGGCCGCTCCTCGCGCAGGTAGTCGGCCAGCGGCCGGATGCGGTCGGGGCTCCGCTCGAACAGCTGGCCAAGCGTCCGGTCCTCGAAGCCGCCCGAGTGGCTCATCAGGTCGCGCACCAGGATCGGTTGCGCAAACCCCTGGTCGGGGATCTGCAAGGGCTCCGGCAGATAGAGGTCGATCGGCGCCGAGAGCCGCATGCGCCCGGCCTCGACCTCCTTCATCACCGCGATCCAGGTGAAGGTCTTCGAGATCGAGCCGATGCGAAAGAGGGTGTTGTCGGGATCGACCGCCCGCCCCGGCGCGGCGAAGCCATAGCCCTTCTTGAGCACCACCTGGCCGTTCTGGACGACCGAGACGGCTGCGCCGGCGATATGGCCGGTGGTCATCGCCTCGCGCACGACCCCGTCGACGAAGGCCTCGAGCTCGGCGGGCGGAATCGGCGTTCCGGGCTGCAGCCGCGGTCCGTTCGCCGGCTGGGTGTTCGTCGGCGCCGCGGCTTCGCGCGGCTGGACGTCCGGCGGCGGCTTTGTGCGGGCTCGACGGCTGCGCCGCCGCGGGCGCTGGCGCCTGGCGGCCGCGACGGCGCCGGCGTGGGCCGGTCGCGCGGAGGAGCCGGCGATCTGCGGCGGAACCTGCGCCGGGCTCGCCCCGCCGAGCGCGCCCGCCGCGCCCAGGGTCAACACCATCAGGGCTTTGAGCATCGGGCGCATCGGCAAACTCTGGCGGCTGAACTCTTGTCTTACGGGCTCGCGCGAGCGCGCGAAAGTCGCCTTCAGGGCGAAGACGCAAACGAGAGCAGCGGCATGTCCGGCGCCGCCGCCGGCCCGACCCACATCTGCGGCTCTGATGGCGGCGACACGCCCATGTCCTGCTCCCGCTTGGCGACGCACGCCTGCACGGCGCGGCCGAGGCCGAGGAAGTCGTGGGCGGTCGGCAGCTCGCTCAGCATGCAGGTGTCGAAGAAGGTGTAGCGGTCGGATTCGCCGCAGCCGAACGAGGTGCGATCGGGCCTCGCCGCGGTCAGGATCAGCCGGTTGGGCGCGGAGAGCGGCGGGATGAAAGCGCCTGAGTAGCAGGCCGAGACCACGACCACCGTCGGCCGCTCGCCGCAGGCGTCATCGATCATCCCGGCGACGCCGGCCGAGGTGAAGATGTTCGGGCCGAGCACGATCACCCCGTCAGGACCGCCGTGGGATGTGATGTAGATCAGGCAGCCGCCCTTGGCCTGCGCGGCCAGCTTGCCCAGCTTGTCGGCCATCAGCACCGGGACGGCCGGCAGGACGTTCTGCGTTGGGTAGTCCTCCGGATGCACGGAGAACTGCGCCATGTAGGCCGGCGAGAATCCCGCCTTGGCGAAGGCGATCGCGAGATCGCGCCGGGCGTTGTCGAACACCTCCGAGCGAGCGCCGGAATGGGCGTGGTCGTCGCCGGCGACGAAGATCGCCGCCCAGTTGGAGAAGGCGCCGCCCGCGGCGGCGGGCGAGCCGGTCAGGGCGAGCGCCGCGATGATCGCGAGCAGGAAGCGCGCCCAGCCGCCCCACGCGCTCGGCCGCAATCCTACTTGTAGTTCTGGAACGGCGTCGGCAGCGCCGTGCCGGTCGCCTTGGCCAACAACCGGCCCTCGCCGTCGTAGAGCTCGCCCTCGGTGAAGGCGATCGTCTTGCCCCAGCGGATGACGCGCCCGACGCCGCGCATCGGCCCGGGCATGCCAGGCCGGAAGAAGCTCGTCTTCATCTCCAGCGTCGGCGCGACCGCGGTCATGCCCGGAGGCGACCATGCAGGCCACGGACATCACTTCGTCCAGCATGGCGCAGAGATAGCCGCCCTGGATCTGCTTCATCGGGTTGGCGTGCAGCTCGGCCTTGGCCTCGAACGCGACCTCGACGGTCTTCTCCGCCTGGTTCACGCTCAGCATCCGATAGCCGAGGGTCTGCGAGCCGGTGGGCTGGTTCTTCGTGCGCAGGAAGCGTTGCAGGATCGCTTCGTCGGTCAGGGGCTCCCGGGCCGGGGCGGTATCGGTCAAGGCGTCACTTCTTTCTGAACTGGTCCAGCGAGACCACTTTCGGCTCGTCGGATGCGGCGGGCGGCCGCGCCGGTTCGGCGTCGGCAGGCTTGGCTTGCGGTTCCGGCTTCGGCAGCGCCGCCGCCGGGACGGGCTCGGCCTCGGGCATGTCGAACCCCAGCGCGTACTGCACGCTCGGATCGATGAAGCGGGTGACCGCTGTGTAGGGAATCGAGAGGCGCTTCTCCTCGCCGGAGAACCTCAGCGTGACGGAAAAGAAGGTCTCGCCGGGCGCGAGGTCCCAGAACTCGTGCTGCAGGATGATCGACATCTCGTCGGGATAGAGCGCCAGGATCTCCGGCGGCCCCGAGACGCCCGGCGCCCGGGTCTTGAAGGTGATGTAGAAGTGATGGTCGCCCGGCAGGCCCGCCGGCGTCGGCCGCGCGCTTCAGCGCCGCGCGCACGACGCCGCGCAGCGCCTCGTTCTGCAGCTGGCTCGTAGTGCATCAGGTCTTGCGGCGGCTTGTCTTGGGCCATGGCGACGAGCGACGAGAAGAATGGGCGAAACGGCCGCTGAGGGTAGCGCGCGCCCCCACGCGCGGCCAAGCCGGATAATCGCGGCCCGAGCAGATCAATTTCAGGGGAGGTGGGGTGGGGGCTTCTGTCGCCAGGCGCCGGGGGCGCCGGACCGGGAGTGGGGTGGGGGCTTCTGTTGCCAGGCGCCCCCGAGCCCCGCCTAACGCTGCTAAGACGCTAGGGCTTTAGTCGAGTATGTCCGAACCGCATTACGCGGCGAGGGCGTACTCTGGAGCGAAGTTATCGTTCGCATTTAGTTTATGGCCCGAAACGGTGAGCCACGCCGGGAGAAAGCAACGCCTTTAGACGTCTGTCGATGCTGATCGGCCCCATGAGAACCCCGCCGATAACGCGAGGGGAAAGGGAAGTGGTGGAGCCGCCGGGAATCGCACCCGGGTCCAGTCCGCTTATTGCGCGCGCGTTTATCTCCATAGTCCGGACAGAAGCCCGAACACCGTCAATATAGGCGCGATCCCTTGCCGATTGAAGAACGTCTTCGCGCCGCTGCTTGCCGGCCCTGCACATACGTGCTAATTCCTGAACATGAGTTCAGGAATCCAACCGCCCGATCAGCCGAAGGTCAGCTTCATCGAGCAGGCCCGCCGCGCGCAGATCATCGATTGCGCCATCGATACGATCGCCGAGCTGGGCTTCGCCCAGGCGTCGCTGGCCCAGATCGCCAAGCGGGCAGGGGTCTCGACCGGCGTCATCCTCTACTACTTCGCCGGCAAGGATGAGTTGATCCGGGCGGTCGTCCGCCACGTGTTCGCCAAGGGGGCCGAGCTGATCACCCCGGCCGTCAACGCCGAGGAGACTTCCGCGCGCGGCGTTGCGCGCCTTCATCAAGGCCAACGTCGACTTCTTCGCCCACTATCCCAACCACGGCCGCGCGGTGATGAACATCACCCGCTCCGGCGTCGAAGGCGTGTTCGATCCGTCGGTGGACCAGCCGCGGCAGACCGGGTTTCGCACCATCCTCGAGTGGGGCCAGCAGACCGGCGCGTTCCGCACCTTGTCCGCCGACGTGATGGCGACCTGCATCATCGAGGCGCTCGACATCATTCCCAAACGGCGCGCCGCCGATCCAGACCCTCGACCTTGACGCTTACGCCGCCGAGCTGGTCGAGCTCTTCGACCGCGCCACCCGCTCCGATCCTCCAGCCCCGAGCCCCGCGTCATGAAGAGCCTGTTCCAAGCCGCCAGCGTCCTGCTGCTCGATCTCGCGTCGACCTTCGTTTTCCTGATCGTGCTGCTGGTCACCCAGCGCGTCGCCGGTGCTGACGCCCTACGGCGTCACGATCGGCATCGTGTGCGGGATCGTCTTCGGCATCGGCCAGATCGGCGTCGAACTCGCGCGCAAGAAGCCGGTCGGCGTCATGCAGTGGCTGAGCCTTGCGCTGGTCATCGGCTTTGGCGGCGCCTCGCTCATCACCCACGACCCGCGCTTCGTGATGTTCAAGCCGACCATCATCTACTGCATCGTCGGCGCGGTGATGCTCAAGCGGGGCTGGATGAACCGCTATCTGCCGCCGGAAGCCCTGCAGTACGTGCCCGACCTGGGCGTTGCCTTCGGCTTTGTGTGGGCTGGACTAATGTTCCTTTCGGCGGGGCTCAACCTGGCGGCCGTCGTCATGCATCTGAACGTCATCGCCTGGGCGTCCTTCATGTCGATCTATGCGCCTCGTCTCGAAGGCCGGCCTGTTCCTGATCCAGTACGCGACCATGCGTTTCGTGGGTCGTCGGCGCTATCGGGCGCGCGAGGCGATGGCCGCCGCAGAAGCCACAGCCGCCGCCGCCTGACCTGCCGCCCGCGGGGGGTGTGGTACAATCACCCTACGACGCACGGCGATGGAGGCGGCGATGGCGGATGGAGCGACGGCGGCGGTCCGGCAGGCGTTCGATGCGGACGCCCACGTCGCCCGCATGCGCGAGCAGGGCTACACCATCGTCGAGGACTTCATGGACGCCGATCAGCTGGCGGCGTTCCGCGCCGGCGTCGAGCCGCTGCTCGGCCACTACCGTGGCCGCAACGCGTTCGAGGGCCGCACGACCGAGCGGGTCTACACCCTGGTCGCCCGCGGCAAGGTCTACGAGGAGATCGCCGGCGATCCGCGGCTGCTGGCGATCCTGGGCGCGTTCCTGAAGCCCAACTTCCTGCTCTCGGCCAGCCACGCCATCTGCATCTTCCCGGGCGAGGTCGCGCAATCCCTGCACAGCGACGACGGCTTCTACCTCGTGCCGCGCCCGCGGCCGGCGTTGGCGGTCAGCGTGATCGGCGCGGTGGACGCCTTCACCGCGGAGAACGGCGCGACGGTGGTGCTCCCGGGGACGCACACCTGGGGCGCGGCCGAGCTCGAGGCGTTCCGCACCGGGCGCATGCCCAAGGAGCAGATCCCCGAGCCGGTCCCGCTCGTGATGCCCGCCGGCGCGATCGCCGTCTTCCCCGGCACGCTGGTGCACGGCGCCGGCGCGAACCGCAGCAAGGCGCCCACGGCTCGGCTACACCAACCAGTACTGCGAGCCGTGGCTGAGGACGCAGGAGAACTTCTACCTCGCCGTCCCGCGCGAGCGCGTGGCGGCCATGGCGCCCGAGCTGCAGAGCCTGCTCGGCTACTCCATCACCCCGCCGTTCCTCGGCATGGTCACCGCCTCGCACCCGGCAAAGACGCTGGATCCCAACTGGACCCCGGCGATCGAGCGGCAGGCGGTGGAGTAGAACACCGTTCCCTCGCCCCGCGCAGCGGGGGAGGCAGGGTGAGGGGAGCGGTTCCGCGGCAACCCCCCCTGGTGGTCGCTGAGCCGCCGCTGGCCCCTCACCCTGCCCTCTCCGCAGCCTTCGGCCGGGCGAGGGTTCTAGCTCACAGCCCCTTCAACCACGCCACCAGCCGCTCGTTCACCTCGGCGGGGCGTTCCTGTTGGGTCCAGTGGCCGCAGCCGGGCAGGATGTCGGCGCCGCGCAGGTCGGGGAGCTCGTGGCGCATCGCCGCCACGATGTCGCGGCGGCCCATCATCGAAAGCACCAGATCCCGCTCGCCGCCGATGAACAGGGCCGGCTGGCGGATGCGGCGGCCGGCATACTCCTGCAGCCAGATGAAGTCGGCGTCGTGGTTGCGATAGCGGTTGATCGGGCCGCGGAAGCCCGAGCCTTCGAACTCGCCGACGAAGTAGTCCAGGTCCTCTGGCGTCAGCCATGCGGGGAAGGGGTCGGGGTCCGGCAGCCGCTCGAGCAGGGTCGCGCCCACCGGCTTGTCCGTCGGCCAGGTCCCGTCCGGCGCATCGCCGCTGATCGCGTAGTAGAAGCGGCGAAGCGAGTTGCGCACATTCCGCTCCATCTCGCGCTCGGCGACGCCCTCGGCCTGGAAATACTGCTGATAGAAGAAGCGGCCCCTGGCGGTGAACAGCTCCTCGAACAGTTCGCGGAACGAGCGTGTCGGCACGCCGGTGTGCGGCACGGACAGGCCGGCGACGGCGCGGACCTTGTCTGGCCGCGTCAGCGCCGTGTTCCAGACGATCGGCGCGCCCCAGTCGTGGCCGACCACAACGGCCGGTGCGCCCGGGCTGAGCGCGTCGATCACGCCGGCGACGTCGCGCACCATGTGCTCCATGGCGTAGTCGGCGACCCTGTGCGGCTTGTCCGAGCCGCCGTAGCCGCGCACGTCGATGGCGCAGGCGGTGAAGCCGGCCTTGGCGACCGGCGTCATCTGGTGGCGCCACGAGTACCAGCTCTCCGGAAACCCGTGCACCATCACGACCAGCGGCCCTTGGCCTTCGATCGCGCAGCGCAGCTTGACCTCGCCGGCGTCGACCATGCGGAAGTCGGGCATCAGACCGTCTCCTCTGAACCGCGCTCGATGGAGAGCACGCCGGTGCGCGAGACCTCGACCAGGCCCAAGGGCCGCATCAGGTCGGTGAACTTGTCGACCTTCGACGGGGCGCCGGTGATCTCGAAGATGAAGCTCTCGCTGGTCGTGTCGATCACCCGCGCGCGGAAGATGTCGGCGAGGCGCAGCGCCTCGACGCGCTCGGCGCCGGTCCCGCGCACCTTGACCAGCGCCAGTTCGCGCTCGACCCCGTTCGGGTCCTTGCTCACGTCCTGGACGTAGCGGGTCGAGACCATGTTCTTCAGCTGCGCTTCGATCTGCGCCAGGACGTGCGGGGTGCCGCGCGTCACGATGGTGATGCGGCTGGTGTGCGCCCTCACGTCGGTCTCGGCGACCGTCAGGCTCTCGATGTTGTAGCCGCGCGCGGCGAAGAGCCCGACGACGCGATGCAGGACGCCCGGCTCGTTGTCGACGAGGACGGCGAAGGTCGCCAGCGCCTCGCTCTCGGCGTCCTGCGTCATGTCGTAGGCCGAGGCCGGCGGTTCGGTCGTCATCGCTTCCCTCGCGAGAGGTCGAGACGCTCCTTAGACCAGCTTCCGCCCCGCCTCGTCTATCGCCTGTCCAAGGTCGCCGGCGTCCTCGCCCAGCAGCATCTCGTTGTGCGGCCGCCCCGACGGGATCATCGGAAAGCAGTTCTCCGCCTTCTCCACCCGGCAATCGAGGATCACGGGCATCGGCGTATCGATCATCTGCTGGATCAGGCCGTCGAGCTCGTCAGGCGTGTCGGCCCGCAAGCCCTTCCCGCCGTAGGCCTCGGCCAGCTTCACGAAGTCCGGCAGGCTCTCCGAGTAGGAGTGGCTGTAGCGCTCGCCGTGCAGCAGCTGCTGCCATTGCCGCACCATCCCCATCCACTCGTTGTTGAGGATGAAGATCTTGATCGGCAGGTCGTGCTGAACGGCGGTCGACATCTCCTGCATGGTCATCTGCACGCTCGCCTCGCCGGCGATGTCGATGACCAGGCTCTTCGGGTGGGCCAGCTGCACGCCGACCGCGGCCGGCAGGCCATAGCCCATGGTGCCCAGTCCGCCGGAGGTCATCCAGCGGTTCGGCTCGTCGAAACGGTAGAACTGCGCCGCCCACATCTGGTGCTGGCCGACTTCGGTCGTGATGTAGACGTCGCGGTCCTTGGTCAGCGCATAGAGCCTCTCGACCGCGTACTGCGGCTTGATGATCTCGCTCGAGGCCCGGTAGCGCAGGCACTGGCGCGCGC
Organism: uncultured Alphaproteobacteria bacterium; assembly: GCA_963719975.1. Classification (GTDB taxonomy): domain Bacteria; phylum Pseudomonadota; class Alphaproteobacteria; order Caulobacterales; family Caulobacteraceae; genus Poindextera. Next base: position 341,104 of record CAVRED010000006.1, on the reverse strand, counting down.
GCCATTGATCGATCTGCGCCCACCAGGCTTTCAGCTTGTCGCGCGAGCCCTTGCGGCCTTCCTGCTTCCAGACCGCGATCAGGTCCTCGAGCACGCTGGCCGCATCGCCCAGGATCGGCACGTCCACGCGCACGTTCTTGTTGATCGACGAGGGGTCGATATCGACGTGGATCTTCTTCGAGTCCGGCGAGAACGCCGAGAGCAGCCCGGTCACCCGGTCGTCGAAGCGCGCGCCGAGGCACACCATCACGTCACAGTCGTGCATGGCGTGGTTGGCCTCCCACATGCCGTGCATGCCGACCATCCCGAGCCACGCCGGGTCCGAGGCGGGGAACGCGCCCAGGCCCATCAGGGTCGAGGTCACCGGCGCGCCGGTCAGCGCTGCGAACTCGCGCAGCAGCTGGCTCGCCTTCGGCCCGGCGTTGATGATCCCGCCGCCGGTGTAGAACAGCGGCCGCTTGGCCTCGGCGATCAACGCCACCGCCTCGCGGATGCGCGCCGGGTCCGCCTTGGTGCGGGGCGAATAGGCGTGCGCGAAGCGCACGGCGCTCGGCGGTTGGTAAGGCGCGCGGGCGAATTGCACGTCCTTCGGGATGTCGACCAGGACCGGCCCCGGCCGCCCGGTGACCGCGATGTGGAAGGCCTCGTGGATCGCGCGGCTCAGGTCCTCGGCCCGCTTCACCAAGACGTTGTGCTTGGTGCAGGCGCGGGTGATGCCGACGGTGTCGGCCTCCTGGAACGCGTCGGAGCCGATCAGGTGGGTCGGAACCTGGCCGGTGAGCACCACCATCGGGATCGAGTCCATCAGCGCATCGACGATGCCGGTGATGGTGTTGGTCGCGCCCGGCCCCGAGGTGACCAGGACGACTCCCGGCCGCCCGCTCGAGCGCGCATAGCCCTCCGCCGCGTGCGCCGCGCCCTGCTCGTGGCGCACCAGCACGTGCCGCAGGCGAGGCTCGTCGAACAGCGCATCGTAGATCGGCAGCACCGCCCCGCCCGGATATCCGAACAGCACATCGACGCCCTGATCGACGAGCGCGCGCACGACGATCTGCGCGCCGGTGAGGATTTCGACCTGCGCGGCCTCGGCGATGGTCGTTTCGGGCTGGATGTCGGAGGGGCTGGTCATGGCTGGATCTCTTGGAATTTAGGCAAAGAAAAAGGCCCTCGGGAGGGCCTTCGGACACGCGACCGATCGCGATGTGAGCGGAGTCACACCGTTGACGGTCGCCTTACGAGTACGAGGATGAGAATCGCGCACGGGCGATGCTCCCTGGAAACACACGCGGTTGAAATCGCATGCTGCCGCGCGAGGGTCAAGGTTGGGTTAAGGCCGCGCCCCTCGAGCTTGCGGCGCCCGGCGCCTGCCAGTAACGGCAGGCTTTGAGCAGGCTTGCGCCGGCGCGGCAGCCGCGAGCCTTCTCCCCTCGAGGGGGAAAGGCGCCGGCATCAGGCGCTTCGGCGTGGAACGAACGAAGGGAAAGAACGCGCATGGGTTGGTCGTTGCATCGCAAGCCGGGGCTCACGTTCCACAACCCGGCTTACAGCTTCAAGGGCTACACCATCGCCACGCCGATCGGCGGCGACATCGTCTTCCTCCTCGACATGGCTGGGCGCGTCGTCCACCGCTGGCGCTTCGCCGACGTCAGACCCGAGTACGCCTACCTCACCGAGCGCGGCACGCTGCTGTACCGTTCCCTGCCGCCGCCAGACGCTGGCTTCCGCTTCAAGCCGGCCCAGGAAGACGACCCGCCGATGCCGCTCGAGGAGCGGGCGCGGGTGCTGCCGTCGAACTACCGCTTCCTCACCGAGGCGGACTGGGAGGGGGAGACGCTGTGGCGGCACGAGGACCCGCTGCTGCACCACGACTTCTGGCTACCAAGCAGGACACCTTCCTGGTCAGCCGCTTCGTCCAGATGGACAAGGCGCTGTCCGACCGCGTGCGCGGGGCGGGCAGGGCGCGCAAGAGCCATCACCCGATGCTGACCGACGAGTATCTGGAACTGAACCGGGCGGGCGAGGTCGTCTGGTCGGTGCGGCTGGACGAGCTTCTCGATCCCAAGCTCGATCCGCTTGGCGTGCTCGAGCGGCGGATCGAATGGACGCACACCAACTCGATCTGCCAGGACGACGCGGGCGAGCGGGTGCTGTTCAGTTGCAAGAACGCAAACCGGGTCGGGATCATCGACAAGGCGACCAAGACCCTGGCCTGGCGCTTCGGGCATCCAACCACGTCGAGCCAGCACCACGCCCGCTGGCTGCCCAACGGCAATGTCCACTTGTTCGACAACGGCACGCGCCGCGAAGGCCTGCCGTTCTCGCGCGTGATCGAGGTCGACCCGAAGACCAGCGCGATCGTCTGGGAGTACCAGGCCAATCCGCCGATGGCGTTCTTCAGCCCGCACATCTCCTCGGCCGACCGGCTGCCGAACGGCAACACCTTCATCTGCGAGGGCGGGTCAGGCCGTGTGTTCGAGGTCACGCGCCGCGGTGAAACGGTCTGGGAGTGGCACAATCCCTTCGCCTAAACCGTCCGCGGATCGCAGACCAGCTTCGCGCTCTGGCGCGCCCACCGCTATGCGCCCGACCACCCCGCGCTGGCCGGCAAGGACCTCGACCCCGCCCGCTACCGCGCGCTCAACGACCAGTTCGGGCTCGTTTGAGAGCCCCCCACTGCGCTTCAGGCGCGACCGCTTCGATCCTCGGCCAGTCCGGCGTCTGGTTGCGAAACCAGGTCAGCTGGCGCTTGGCGTAGCGGCGCGTCGCCTGCTGGGCGGCCGCGAGAGCATGGGCGGGGCTGAGCGCGGGATCGGCGAGTTCGCGCAAGCCAACAGCCTTCATCGCCGGCAGCTTCGGGTCCAGGCCGCGGGCCATAAGCGCGCGCGCCTCCTCGACTCCGCCGGCCGCCACCATGCGGGCGAGGCGCTCATCGATGCGGGCGTAGAGCTCATCGCGCGGCGGCTCGAGCACCACGGCCCGCCAGGAACCGGGCGCTAGCGCGGGCTGAGTGTCGGCCTGCCAGGCGCTGAGCGGCCGGCCGCTGGCGCGCGCGACCGCGAACGCCCGGGTCAGGCGCTGGCGGTCGCCCGCGGCGATCCGCCCCTCCGCCGCCGGGTCGAGGGCGTGCAGCGCCGCGCGGAACGCGGTCTCGCCTTCGGCGTCGAATGACTGCTCGGCCTCGCGGCGCGCGGCCGCCGGCACCGCGGGGATGTCGGCCAGGCCGACGGTCAGCGCCCGGAAGTAGAGCCCGGTCCCGCCGACGACGATGGCCGGCGCTCCGCGCGCTTCGATTCCGGCCAGCGCGTCGGTCGCGGCCCTGAGCCAGCGGCCGACCGACCAGCCGTCGGCGGCATCGGCCACGCCGAACAGGTGGTGCGGCGCCTGCGCCGCCTCCTCGGGCGTCGGGCGCGCGCTCAGGATCGAAAGGTCGCGGTAGAGCTGCAGCGCGTCGGCGTTTACGACTTCACCGCCGATCTCGCGCGCCAGGCGCAGGGCGAGCGCCGACTTGCCGCTTGCGGTGGGACCGGCGATCAGCCAGATGCGGGCCTCCATGCTGGTCGTCCTCACCCTCGTCGCGCCCAATCTCGATAGCCTGGAAGAGGTCATCCCGCACACCCTCGAGGCGATGGCCGGCGCCGGCTGCACGATCGAGGACTCCGACATTCTCGGCGACGGGGCGGCGGATTTCGTGGTCGAACACGGCGATCCGGCGGTGATCCGCCGCGCGGCCGAGCAGGCGCTGGCCCGCCATCCGATCGACGTCTGCGCCCAGCCGCTGGCCCACCGGCGAAAGCGGCTCCTGGTCGCCGACATGGACTCCACCATCATCGACAAGGAGTGCCTGGACGAGCTCGCCGAGTTCGCCGGCGTGCGCGACCAGGTCCAGGCGATCACCGAGCGCGCCATGCGCGGCGAGATCGAGTTCGCGCCGGCGCTGCGCGAGCGGGTCGCCATGCTGGAGGGGATGGCGGTCGCCGAGCTCGAGCGCGTCTACGCCGAGCGCATCAACCTCAATCCGGGCGCGCGCATGCTGGTGCGGACGATGGCCGCCAACGGCGCGCGCTGCGTGCTCGTCTCCGGCGGCTTCGATGTTTTCACGCGCCGCGTGGCCAACGACGCCGGCTTTCACTTCGACCGCGCCAACCGGCTGGTGCACGCGAACGGGGTGCTCGCGGGAACGGTCGAGGAGCCGGTGCTCGGGCGCGAGGCCAAGCTCGAGGCGCTGCTCGAGGAGGCGGCCGCGTCGGGCGTCGAGTTGGTCGACACCTTGGCGGTCGGGGACGGCGCAAACGACCTCGACATGATCAAGGCGGCGGGACTCGGCGTCGCCTATCACGCCAAGCCGATCGTCGCCGAGGCGGCCGGCGCCCGCGTCGATCACGCCGACCTGACGGCGCTGCTCTACTTCCAGGGCTATTCGGCCGACGCCTTCGTAACCGACTGAGACAAGGCTTGAGTTGCCGCTCGCGCCGGCGCGCCGCTAAGCCGGCGCATGATCTTCCCCCGTCCCGTCCGCGCCGTCGTCTTCGACATGGACGGCCTTCTCATCAACTCCGAGGTCGTGATCCGCGACGCCATGATGGCGACTGCGCGCGGCATGGGCGCCGAACTGCCAAACGAGGTCTTCGTGCGCATGGTCGGCCTGACCTATGCGGCGAGCGACGCCGTGGCGCAGGCGCACTTCGGCGCTGAGTTCCCCCTGGCCGACTTCAACGCCGAGGTCTGGCGCCGCGCGCAGGCGGTGTTCGAGGCCGAGGATATCCTCAAGGACGGCGTGCGCGAGATCGTCGATCACCTCGCGGCGGCGAGCATTCCGCGCGCGGTCGCCACCTCGTCGTCGCATGACTCGGTCCGAAGGCATCTTGAGCCGTCGGGGGTCTACGCCCGCTTCCAGGCGATCGTCGCGCGGGGCGACTACGAGCGTGGCAAGCCGAGCCCCGACCCCTTCCTCGTGGCGGCCGAGCGGCTGGGCGTCGCCGCCGCCGACTGCCTGGCGCTGGAGGACTCCCACAACGGCGTCCGCGCCGCCCACGCCGCCGGCATGATGACCGTGATGGTCCCCGACCTGCTCGAGCCCACCGACGAGATGCGCCGCCTCTGCCTCGCCATCGCCGACACCCTGCACGACGTCCGCGCGGCGCTGGAACGCATGGCTTGAACCCTCGCCCCACGCGTTGAGTCTGCGCGCACCTCATACCTCTCCCAAAGGGAGAAGGGTCCCGCGCTGTCAGGCGCGGGGGGTTGAGGGGTTACGCCGCCGCCGACATCGCGACGTCGGCGAAGGGGTGTCTCCGACATGACTGGCCGCAGGTGCGGGAAGTGGACCGCATTGACAGACCCCGGCTGGCGCGCTCTCTTCGCGGAGAGGCTGATACGGCCGGCCGCTTGCGGCCCCTTGGGGCTACGGTGAACGTATCCGAGTGGGTTCGATCCTTTGCTCCTTGAGCGAACGGGTCAGCAACGCAAGCTCCTGACGCGCTTAGGTTCGCTCGCAAGGCAAAGGATGGACTTTTCCATGCGCGACTTCCGCGACGCCAAAGCCATGGCGCGCACGCTCCGTGAGGCGCTTGCCGCCAAGGACGTGAAGATCAGCAACAGTGAAGCGCTCGAACTGGTGGCCAGGATGCTGGGGCAGCGAGACTGGAACACGCTCGCCGCCGCCATCGACGCCTCGCGGCGCCACGAGCAACTCTGGACGCGCCTCGAGGGCCTGCACGCCAGGAACGAAGCGGTGCAGGGTTCGATCGTCGGGCGCGTGCGCGGCGGCTTCACTGTCGACCTCGGCGGCGCCACGGCCTTCCTGCCGGGCTCGCAGGTCGACGTCCGGCCGGTCCGCGACTTCGGGCCGTTGATGGGCCGCCGGCACCCGTTCGCCATCCTCAAAATGGACCGTCCGGGCGGCGCCATCGTCGTCTCGCGACGGGCCATCCTGGAACAGTCGGCCTAGTCGCGCGACGCCGCTGGACCTCTCTTGAGGGCTTGGCTCAGGCGGATCGGCCTCTGTAGGCTCGCAGGCAGAAAACGAGGGAGGCATCCATGTCGGGACAGCTTGAAGGCAAGGTGGCCGTGATCACCGGCGGCGCCGCGGGCATCGGTCTGGCCACGACCCGCCTGTTCCTGGCCGAGGGGGCCAAGGTCATGATCGGCGACCTGCAGGAGGGCGGCGCGATGGACCTGGTCGCGCTCAATCCGGACCGCTGCGCCTGGCGCCGCACCGACGTGCTGTTCGAGGACGATGTCGCGAGCCTGATCGCCGAGGCGGAGTCGCGGTTTGGCGGCATCGACGTGCTCTACAACAACGCCGGCTATGGCGGCACGATCGCGCCGGTGGATGAGCTGAACCTCGAAAGTGTCGATCGCACGATCGGGGTGCTGCTGCGCGGCGTGATCTGCGGCTACAAGCACGGCGTGGCGGCGATGAAACGCCGCGGCGGCGGCTCGATCATCTCGACCGCCTCGATCGCCGGCATCATGGGCGGCGGGGCGCCGCTGATCTACTCGACCTGCAAGGCCGCGGTGATGCATCTGGCGCGCAGTGCGGCGGTGGAGCTGGCGCCGTTCAACATCCGCTCCAACGCCATCTGCCCGGGCATGATCTCCACCCAGCTGCTCGCACGGGCGTTTGGCGTTTCCAAGGAAGAGGCTGAGCCCTTCCGCGACTTCGTCGCCCATCGCGCCGAGGCCGGCGAACGCATCCCGCTGGTCGGTCAGCCCGAGGACATCGCGCGCACCGCGCTCTTCCTCGCCTCCCGCGCCAGCGCCTTCATCACCGGTCAGGCCATCAGCGTGGACGGCGGCTACAGCGCCAACCCCGCCGTCGACCATGGCCATCGCGCCGCGATGGCTCAGGCTCTCAAAGCGTTTCGGGCGCGGGAGGGTCGGCCGGAGACCGCCCGGCGCTGAACCTCGTGAGAGGCCCCCGCGCCGTCACGGCGCCCCAAACCTTCTCCCTCTGGGAGAAGTCGATTTGACAACGCGTCAGTCGCCCAGCGATCTTGGGTCTCCCGCCACCCGGCCGCCCTCTTCGATCCAGCGCGCGTGCGCTGGGCTGAGCTTCGCTCGGATGAGGGCGTCGTAGCGCGCCAGGTCCTCGGCGGTCAGGAACTCTTTCCAGCGCCCGTTCACGCCCTTGTAGAGGAACCGATCCGGCCCCTTGTCGAAGTGTTCGGCGATCTTGGGCAACAAGGCGTCGCCGTCCCGCTTCATGGATTCGAACGTCGCGGCGTCGACCAGCTCCGCCATCAGCGCCGGCGGCGTCACGATCTCGAGGAAGTCGGCGATGCGGCGCATCTCGCCGGCGAGATCGGCCTTCAGGTCGGCGTAATTGACGTGCAGCAGCCAAGGCTCGTGGCGACGCGTCCAATAGGTGAGCTCGAACTCGCAGAATGGCGTCTGGGCGAAAGGGGCGGTCGGATCGTGGCTCTCCGCCTCGTCCATCCAGTGCAGGAACCACTCATGGGGATCTTCGGGCGTCGGCGGCGGAGGGCCTCCCTGCGCGAGGAGTTCAGGCGACGCCTCTGCCATCACCGACGCCATCGCGCTCTCGATTCGCATGCCAAGCTGGTGATTGTGCATCGAAACGCAGGCGTCGCGACCGTCGCGAACGGTGTGGATCACCTTGACGCCCTCGAACACCGGAAAACCGTCCAGCGGCAGGTGCGTCTTCATCGAGCGGCGATGGGTCTGCGCTTCCAGCGCGGCCAGCATCGGACCGACCGGGCCGAACAGCGTGGTGTCGATCCAGGGCGCTTCGCCCATGATGTCGCGCGGCGCCGGCGACTGGTGGATCAGCAGACTGACGATCCGCTGCGTCCAGGTGGTGCCGCACTTTGGATAGGTGGCGACGATCACGTCGCCTTGCCGCGGCCGGTAGCCGTCCCAGCGGGCGCTGTTCATGATCATCGAACGGTAGTTGCGCAACGGCCCATTCACCGGCGCATTCACGACGGCCGTCATCCTCGTCACCCCACGAGCGTTTCCGGCCGGCACGATTATCAGCCTCCGCGCCCGCCTGCCACAGCCGGCTCGCCGACCAGCGGCCCTTCTCCTACTCGAGGGAGAAGCACGCGGTTGGAGCGCCGGCGCTCGACCCAGGAGCCCCCCGGGACGACCTGACGCGCCAATCGCGTTCAGAGAGCGGCGTCTACCGGCGCGCCCGAGGCGGGACCACGTCCTTGAAGTCGTCGAAGCCCTTCCAGGCAGGCTCGACCGGGGGCTCATCGGCGCGCGGGGCGTAGATGGAGGGGGACTTCAGCTCGAGTTCGGGGATGTAGCGGGGGCAGTTGGGGAAGATGTCGACCGGCGTCACCTTGACCAGCAACTGGCCGCCCGGGAACCCTCCCAGCCGCTCGTCCTCGAACGCGATCTCGGCGGTGCCGTTGATGCGCAGTCGGCCTGGCTTGTCGCCGATGCGGATGAACAGCATCCCGACGTTGGGGTTGACCAAGATGTTGCCCAGGCTGCGGAACATCCCGTTCCCGTCATAGTCCGGGAAGACCAGAAGGTCGGGCGCGGCGATGCGCGCGAAGCCCGGCAGGCCGCCCTTGAAGGAGCAGTCTGGCCGGCCCTCAGCGTCGGCGGTTGCGAGGAAGAAGAAGGGGCTCGCCTCGACGAAGGCCTTGTCGCCGTCGGTGAAGCGGTGGCGCTGGGTCTTCTCCTCCAGCCGGTCGGCGAGCGCGCGGCTTGCGAACCGGTCCTGCAGTTCGCGTTGACCCTGATGGTACATGACCCGTGCTCCCCCGGAGGTCTCAGCGTGGGCGCCGTTGGAACCAGCGCCGCCAGATCGCGATCAGCTCGTCGAGTGGCGAGACGGACGCGGGCGGCGCCGCGTCGAGGGGCTCGACCGCGCCCCAGGGTCCCCACTCGCGGGTCGGCTGCTGGCCGGGCTTGGGGCCGGCGGCGGCGTTGTCGGTCCAGGGCATGGGTCGGCTCCCGATCCGCACTGGGCTTGTAAAGGCGAGCCCGGACCCGGATATGAGACTTTGGCCGCGTGGACTGCAAGACGAAGAGAATGGCCGAGGCATCCCCGATATCCCGCGCCAGCGTGCTGGCCGCCCTCAACGAGGTTCGCGATCCGAAGTCGGGTCAGGGTTTGAGCGACGCTGGGCTCGTGACGGCGCTGGTGCTCCGCGCCGACCGTGCCGGATTCATGATCGAGATCGATGCGGCCGACGCCGCCCTCTACGAGCCTGTGCGCGAAGCGGCCGAGGCCGTGCTGCGCAAGGCGGCGGGCGTTGAGCAGGCGCAGGTGGTGCTCACCGCCGCGGCCGATCCAGCCCGGCGGCCGCCCGATCCGGGCGTCGTGCGCGTGCGCCGCGGCGAGCGGCCCGAGCCGCCGACGCAGCTGCGCCCGCCGGCCGGCCGACAGCCGGCGGCGCTCAAACCCGCCAACGTCCGCCATGTGATCGCGGTCGCGAGCGCCAAGGGCGGGGTCGGCAAGTCGACCGTGGCGCTGAACCTCGCCGCCGCCATGGCCATGCTCGGCCGCCGGGTCGGCCTGCTGGATGCCGACGTCTACGGGCCGTCGATCCCGCGCATGACCGGGCTCGACTCCGAGCCGGAAATGACCGCCGACCGCAAGCTGAAGCCGCTGCAGGCCTGGGGCATGAAGGTGATGTCGATCGGCTTCCTGGTCGACGAGGCCGCGCCGATGATCTGGCGGGGCCCGATCGCGTCGTCGGCGCTGAACCAGATGCTGAACGACGTCGCCTGGGCGAGCGAGCGCGAGCCGCTGGACGTGCTGGTCATCGACATGCCGCCTGGCACCGGCGACGTCCAGCTGACCCTGGCCCAGCGGGTGGCGCTGTCAGGCGCCGTCATCGTGTCGACGCCGCAGCCGGTGGCGCTGATCGATGTGCGTCGGGGCGTCGCGATGTTCGAGAAGACCCACGTCCCGATCCTGGGCGTGATCGAGAACATGGCCTTCTTCCCCGACCCGGCGACCGGTGAGCCGATCGCCATCTTCGGCCGCGGCGGGGCAAGGGCTGTCGCCGAGGAGCTGAAGACGCCGTTCCTCGGCGAGATCCCCATCGAGGTCGCCCTGCGCGAAGCCTGCGACGACGGGCGTCCCTTCGTGGTCTCCGGCGTCGACAGCCCGGCGTCCCGCGCGCTGATGGCGGCGGCCGAAGCCGTGCTCGACGGCCTGGAGCATGCGGCGCCGAAGCCGGCGCCACAGATCGTGTTCGAGGACTAGACGCGCCTACTCCGCAGCCGGCGCCGGCTCGAGCTGCTCTCCCAGCAGGGCTTCCTCGGCGGCGGCGACGTCGATTTGCGCCAACGCATCGCGGATTTCGGCGTGTCGCTTGGCGTCGAGGCTTGTAGCCGAAGAACATCGCGCCGCCGAACCAGACGAGGATGATCGGCGCGAAGAGGTAGCACATTTCCAGCCCGAAGATGGCGCTCGGCGTGTTCACCGCCCCTTCGGCGCCGTTGTAGTGAACGAAGGCGAGGATCGGGAACACGATGGCCACGGTGATCGACCCGCCGATCTTCGAGGTCGTGGTGACCATCGAGAACAGCAGGCTGGTCAGGTCCTGCTTCTGCTCCAGACGGACTTCGTCCGCGACGTCGGCGATCATCGCGCGCACCAAGAGCAGGAAGGCGCTGGCGCAGAATCCGACGGCGAACATCCCGATGATGGTTGGGATGGTGTCGGCGAACTTGTAGCCCGGCAAGACGCGCGGCAGCGCCATCAGCGTCGCCTGGGTGATCGAATAGGCGACGCATGCGATCTGCACCGTCCGGTGCTTGCCGAAGCGGGCCGCCAGGCGCCCCCAGAACACGGCGCCGAAGATCCCCGCCCCGATGTAGGAGATCAGCAGCAGGCCGACCGCGGCGACCGAGAACCCCTTGGCGTCGTGGAAGTAGTAGACGTAGAGCGGGCCGGTCGTTCCGGGCCCGAGCGTCAGCGCCAGGTCGGCCAGGATAAGTCGCGCCATCGACGGCCGCTTCAGCGCCAGCCAGTAGTCGGAGGGCTTGAACTTCGGCCGCTGCGGAACTTCGACCACGCGCTCGGGCGTGAGCAGCATCGTGATGGCCAGGGCGATCGGGATAGCGACGATGAGGATCAGCCCGATCGTCGGCATGCTGGCCTTCACGCCGGCGGTGATCTTGCCATGCGTGATGACCGGCAGCAGCAGGATTGCGATCGAGCCGACGACGGCCATCGCCTGCGTCCAGCCATAGACGCGCGAACGGTCGTTGTAGCCCTTCGCCAGCACCGCGCCCCAGGCGGCAAGACCGAGGGTCATCATCGAAGTGCCGGCGGCGGTCACCACCAGCCAGAGGATCAGGTAAGTCGACGACACGCCCCCGCGCGGCATCAGCAACATGTAGAGCCCGATCAGCACCAGGGGCGCGCCCATCAGGATCCAGGGGCGATAGCGGCCTATGGGGGTCTTCGTCCGGTCCATGACAAGGGCGACGAGGGGGTCGAACGCAATGTCGATCACCCGCACCAGGAAGATCGCGAACGACACGGCGATGAAGCCCACGCCCAGGCTGACGTAATGGCGCGGCAGGTAGACGCCGAGGATCACCGCCATCGCGGCCGTCGGCACGCCGAGCGCGCCGTAGGTGAAGACGTTGTAGAGCGGGACCTTGTGGTCGGCGGCCGAAACGGCCGTGGGTGCGTTTAATGACACGCGGGCGTCTCCCAATGACTTAATAGCGGCGCTGAAGCGCTCTTCTGACGCCGAGTAAATCACAGGAGTTTCAGGGCTGCACGCGCCGAGTTGACGCGCCGGCGGCGGCTACTCCGCGGCCGCGAAGCGCTCGTGCTCGGCCTGGCTGCCGGAGATGGAGTTGATGATCGGCGCCTCGAGCGTCAGCCCGTCGCGCTCATCGAGCGCGGCGCGGATTTCCGCGTGCCGCGCATCGTTCAACTTGTAGCCGATGTAGCAGGCGCCCCCGAGCATCACGAAGACCACCGGCCCGATCAGGTAGACGAGCTCCAGCCCATGGATGGCGGCGGCGGTGTTCACGACGCCATCCTTGGCCTGGTAGCCGATCGCCCCCAGCACCGCGAACGACAGGGTGATCGACAAGGCGCCCGCGATCTTCTGCGTCATGGTGATCATCGAGTAGAGCAGGCCCGCGCGGTTCTTGCCCTGCTCGAGCCGGACCGCGTCGGCCACGTCGGCCACCATGGCGCGGTCGAGCAGCGCAAAGCTGGTCGCCAGGAACCCCATGATGAACATGAAGATGCCGACCGGGACCATCTGCCCCCGGGGCATGAAGGTGAGCGAGATCAGGCCGAGCGAGTAGCCGGTCGCCGTCACCATCAAGGTGCGGTGCTTGCCGAACCGCATCGCGACCCGGCTGAGCACGCCGGCGCCGAGCACGCCGGCCGCCACGTAGATGAGCAGCTGGATACTGGCCTGGGCGATCGTGAACCCGCGCGCGTCGTGGAAGTAGAAGAGGTAGATCGCGCCCATCCAGCCGGGACCGAGCGCCAGGCAGAAATCGGCGATGATGATGCGACCCATGTCCGGCCGAAGCACCATCTTGAAGTAGTCGCTTATCGGCACGCGCTCGGAGTGATCTTCGAGGGTGATCCGCTCCGGCGTGCGGAACAGCGCCAGGAGGACCCCGACCGGCGCGGCGATGATGATGAACCAGCCCATCAGCGGCACCGCCCCGCCAGGGGCGACGCCATGCCGGCCCTCGAGCACGGACGGCAGGATCAGGACGGTGGTCGCGCCCAGGATGCCGACCACCTGCATGACGCCGAAAACCCTTGATCTTTCATGGTATTTCGCCGCGATGACCGAGGCCCAGGCGGAGTGTGAAAGGCCCAGCACCGAGGTGCCGATGTAGTAGAGCAGGAGCCAGCCGAAGAGGTAGACGACCGAGACCTTGCTGACCGGCTCGAACAGCATGAAGACAGCCAGCATCAGGATCGGGGCCCCGGCGATCAGCCAGGGACGATATCGCCCGATCGGCGTTCGCGTGCGGTCCATGACCAGGCCCAGCACGGGGTCGACGAAGGTGTCGAGGATGCGGATCAGCCCGAATGTTCCGCCGACGGCCGCCAGCGCCAGACCGAAGTGGCCCGCATAATAGCGTGGCAGGAAGACGCCGAGCCCGATGGCCAGCGCGCCGGGCGCGAGGCCCGGCAGGCTGAACGCGATGAGAGCGGGCAGCGAGAGCCGCTGATGTGGTTGGGCGGGGGACGTCGTTGTCACGCGGGGGTCCTGGGCGGAAGGGTTTTAGGGCCGCGCCTTCTCGATTGGACGCTTGCGGGCAGGGAAGCCCGCCCTCGCCCCCCGCGCAAGGGATTTGTGACCGGCGATCTGTTGCGCTTCAGGCGGTCTGGCTCATCCGGCGCATGAACTTCGCCGTCTGTTCCCCGCCGTTGACATAGGCCTGCTGGCCCGTCTCGGCGGTGATCTGCGCCCAGTTGTCGCGCACCTCCTCTGCTGAGAGTCCGCCCTCGCCGAGGTAGGCGCCCTCGGTTTCGAAGATGCGAGCGAGCGCGAAGACCCCGGCGCCGGCCGTCAGGATGGCGCCCGTCGGCGCCTCTTCCGAGCAGAGGTAGACCACGCCCGGCGTCACGTAGTCGGGCTTCAGCCGTTCGGCCATCGGCGGAGGGATGATGTTCGCGGTCATCCGCGTCGCGGCGACCGGCGAGATGGCGTTCACATGGATGTTGTTCTTCTGCCCCTCGAGCTTGAGGCTGTTCATGAAGCCGACGAGGGAGAGCTTGGCGGCGCCATAGTTGGTCTGGCCGAAGTTGCCGTACAGGCCGGTCGAGGATGTGGTGACCACGATGCGCCCGTAGTTCTGCTCGCGCATGATCTCCCAGACCGCCTTGGCCGGCTTGACCGTGCCCATCAGGTGCACGTTCACGACGAACTCGAAGTCGGCGATCTCCATCTTGGAGAAGGACTTGTCGCGCAGCACGCCGGCGTTGGCGATCAGGATGTCGACGCGGCCCCAGGCGTCCATCGCCGCCTTGACCATGCCGGCCACGCCGACATCGTCGGTGACCGAGGCGCCGTCGGCGATCGCTTCGCCGCCCGCGCCCTTGATCTCGGCCACGACCGCCTTGGCCGCTTCCGACGAGCCGCCGGAGCCGTCGACCGCGCCGCCGAGGTCGTTGACCACGACCTTGGCCCCGCGCCGGGCGAGCTCCAGCGCGTGCTGGCGCCCGAGGCCGCCGCCCGCGCCGGTCACGATCGCCACCTTGCCGTCGAAGCGGATGTCCGCCATGGCCTTGCTCCTGTCTCGCCTTGTCCGGATGAATTGGCGCGAGCTTCTGAGCGGCGCCCGCGCGCCCGTCAAGCCGCAGCGGCTGGCCGCGACAGGCGCGCGCCGCTCAGCCGCAGCGCATTGGCCACCACGCTCACCGACGAGAGCGCCATCGCGCCCGCGGCGATCTCCGGCGAGAGCAGGATGTGGAAGGCCGGATAGAGCGCGCCGGCGGCGATCGGGACGGCGGCGGCATTGTAGGCGAAGGCGAACGCCAGGTTCTGCCGGATGTTGCGCATCACCGCCCGCGACAGCCGCCGCGCCTTCACCAGCCCGTCGAGGTCGCCCTTGAGCAGGGTCACGCCCGCGCTTTCGATCGCCACGTCCGCGCCGGCCCCCATGGCGACGCCCACGTCGGCCTCGGCCAGCGCCGGCGCGTCGTTGACCCCGTCGCCGGCCATCGCGACCACGCGGCCCTGGCCGCGCAGGCGCCGGACGATCCGCGCCTTGTCCTCGGGCAGCACCTCGGCCTCGACCTGGCCGATCCCCAGTTTCGCCGCCACCGCGACGGCGGTCGTGCGGTTGTCGCCGCTGGTCATGACCAGGCGCACGCCATCGGCGCGAAGGGCTCGGACGGCGGCGAGCGGTTGTCGGCTTGATCGGATCGGCGATGGCGATGACGCCCGCCGGCTTTCCGTCGAGCGCGACGAGCACGGCGGTCGCGCCGTCACGCCGCAGCACGTCGGCCTCGGCCGACAGCCGGTCCGCCTCAATCCCTTGCTCGGCCAGGATCGCTGGGCCGCCCAGCACGACGCGGCGGCCGTCGACCACCCCGGCGACCCCCTTGCCGACCGGAGCCTGGAAGTCCGTCGCCTCGGACAAGGCAAGGCCGCGCTCGCGGGCTGCGGCGAGGATGGCGCCGGCCAGCGGATGCTCGCTGCCTCGCTCGAGACTGGCGGCCAACCTCAAGCACCTCGCCCTCGTCGCCCCCGACCACGGCGAACACCGCCGTCACCGCCGGGCGACCCTCGGTAAGCGTCCCGGTCTTGTCGATCACCAGCGTGTCGACGCGTGCGAAGCGCTGCAGCGCTTCGGCGTTGCGGATCAGCAGGCCCTCCCGGGCGCCCCGCCCGATGCCCGACCATGATCGACATCGGCGTCGCCAGCCCGAGCGCGCAGGGGCAGGCGATGATCAGGACAGAAACGGCGGCGACGAGGGCATAGGCCATCCGCGGCTCCGGCCCGAAGGTCGCCCATTCGACCGCCGCCAGCGCGGCGATGCCGATCACCGCGGGCGTGAACCAGCCGGCGACCTCGTCGGCCAGGCGCTGAATGGGCGCGCGGCTGCGCTGGGCGTCTGCGACCATCCGCACGATGCGGGCGAGCAGGGTGTCGCCGCCGACCTTCTCGGCGCGCATGACAAAGCCGCCGCTGAGGTTCATCGAACCGCCGACCACCTTGACGCCCGGCGCCGCCGTGACCGGCATCGACTCGCCCGTCATCAGCGAGAGATCGACCGAGCCTCGCCCCTCCTCGACCTCGCCATCGACGGGAACCGTCTCGCCCGGCCGCACGCGCAGGCGGTCGCCAACGGCGATGCCTTCGAGCGCGATGTCCTCGTCGGCGCCATCGGCGCGCACCCGCCGCGCGGTCTTCGGCGCGAGGCCCAGCAGCGCGCGCAGAGCGCCCGATGTTCGCGCGCGGGCGCGCAGCTCCAGCACCTGCCCGAGCAACACCAGCACGGTGATCATCGCCGCCGCTTCGAAATAGACCGGCGCTGCTCCGGATGCGTCGCGGAAGGCGGCCGGGAAGGCGCCGGGCGCGAGCAGGGCCGCGACGCTCTCGGTCCAGGCGGCTCCGACGCCGAGGGCGATCAGGGTGAACATGTTGAGGCGTCGCGTCACCAGCGAGGCCCAGCCGCGTTCGAGGAAGGGCCAGCCCGCCCAGATCACGACGGGCGTCGCCAGCGCGAACTGGATCCAGGCGCTGAGCCCCGGGCTCACCAGGCGCATCAGCGGTCCGAGATGACCGCCCATGTCGAGCACCAAGACCGGCACGGTGAGGACAAGCCCGACCCACAGCCGCCGTGTCATGTCGACGAGCTCGGGGTTCGGTCCGGCGTCCGCGGTCACGGCGAGCGGCTCCAGCGCCATGCCGCAGATTGGGCAGGCGCCCGGTCCGGCATGCCGCACGTCCGGGTGCATGGGGCAGGTGTGGATGGCGCCTGGCGCGGTCTCGGCGACCTCAGCCGTCGGCTTCAGATAGCGCTCGGGATCGGCGACGAACTTCGTCCGACAGCCCGCCGAGCAGAAGTGGAAGACCTGCCCGGCATGCTCGGCGTGGTGGGCCGTTTTCGTTGGATCGACGGCCATGCCGCAGACCGGGTCCACCGCGGCCGAAGGCGGGGTTTGCGAGATGCTGCTCACGGGAATACCCCTAATGGGTATCAACCGAATACGCTATAGGGGTATAGCCGACTCGGCTGGAGATGGACGCCATGACGCAGGAAAACAGGACCAGGCTGCTCAATCGGCTGAGCCGCATCGAAGGCCAGGTGCGCGGGGTGGCGCGGATGGTCGAGGCGGACCGCTACTGCATCGACGTGATGACGCAGATCCGGGCGGTGCGCGCGGCGCTGGCGAAGGTCGAGGCGGAGATCCTGAAAGGGCACCTCGACCACTGCATCGAGTCGGCGATCGTGAGCGGCGACCAGGGCGAGCAACGGCGAAAAGCGGCCGAGCTGATCGCGCTCCTGGAGCACGCGCCGCGCTGAGCGCGGTGACGCGCGACGTGCTATAGAGCCGCTCAGGAGCTTCGAGCGATGTGGTTTCCCATGCTGGGTTTCGGAATTGGCGTTTGGGCCTTCTGGCTGCTGTTCAGGGGCGTCTTCGGCATCGTCGTTGTCGTCTTCGTCGTCTGGCTGATCGCCCGCGCCGCTGGGTCGGCCTCCTGGAGCGGGCCGACGATCTTCCGCTCAAACGGCCTCGACATCCTCGAGCAGCGTTATGCGCGCGGCGAGATTGCGCGCGAGGAATACCTGCAGAAGAAGAAGGACATCCTCGCCCACGACGCGTCCTGATCAGCCAAGGCCGCGCGCGAGGCCCGCGGCGACGCCCAGCGCCACGACCACGATAGGCGGCGTGCGGAAGGCGACCAGCAGAACGAAACCGGCCAGGGCGGTCGCGAAATCCGCCGGCTCGAGCACCGTGCTCGTCCACAGCGGGTTGTAGAGCGCCGCGCCGAGGATGCCGACCACCGCCGCGTTCGCGCCCCGCATGGCCGCCTGGGCGCCTGGGCGGGCGCGCAAGACTCCCCAGAAGGGCAAGGCGGCCACCAGCGCCAGCAGGCCGGGCAGGAAGATGGCCGCAAGAGCGAGCAGACCCCCGGCGACCCCGTTCGGCGGCGCTGGCATCGCAGCGCCAAGATAAGCCCCGAACGTGAAGAGCGGGCCGGGCATCGCTTGCGCGGCGCCGTATCCGGCGAGGAAGGCGTCCTGGCCGATCCAGCCTGGATCGACCACCGCGTGCTTCAAGAGGGGCAACACGACGTGGCCGCCGCCGAACACCAGCGCGCCCGAGCGGTAGAAGGCGTCGAAGCGGGCGACAGCCTCATTGTGCGTTACCGCGGCTACGACCGGACCGCCCGCCAGCAGTATGAGATAGGCGGCGAGGGCGGCGAGGCCCCAGCCGCGTGAGACCCGGAACGCATGGGCGCCGGGGATGGCGCCACCGCTCTCGCGGCAGAGCACAAGGCCGGCGAACGCGCCCAGCCCGATCGCCAGGATCTGGGCGAGCGCCGGCCAGGCGAACGTGACGACCGCGACGGCGCCGAGGGCGATCGCGGCGCGGCGCGCGTCCGGTGTCAACGTCCGCGCCATCCCGAGCACGGCTTGCGCCACGACGGCGACGGCGACCAGCTTCAGGCCGTGGATCGCGCCTTGCGCCAGGCGACCGGTCATCGCCGCCGCGCCATAGGTGAAGCCGATCATCAGGATCGCCGAGGGCGCGGTGAACCCGATCCAGGCTGCGAGCGCCCCAAGCGGGCCGGCGCGCTTCAGGCCGATGGCGAACCCCACCTGGCTCGAGGCGGGCCCAGGCAGGAACTGGCAGAGCGCGACGAGATCGGCGTAGGTCGCCTCGTCCAGCCAGGCGCGGCGGCGGACGAACGCCTCGCGGAAGTAGCCCAAGTGGGCGATCGGCCCGCCGAACGCCGAGACGCCCAGCCTGAGGAACGCGGCCAGCACCTCCAGAGGAGTCCCGGCGGCGGTGCGGTCTTCTTCGGCGGTCACGCGCCCTCCCTTGGAGGCCGCTTATACGACGTCGGATGAGGGGTCTCGCCAACTCTTGGGCTGGCAGGGGGGAAGCCAAACCCGGCGGGGCGGCGCGACCCCTCATCTGTCGGCCTGGCCGACACCTTCTCCAGGGATGAGGGAGAAGGGACGTCTCTTACCGCGCGGGGCTAGCCGCGCATGAATTTCACAAGCACCCGTTGGCCAATAAGGAACGGCGCCGCGTCGGCGCTGACGACCACCTCGACCACCCGCTCGTCGGTGCGCTCGGACGGGTCGTCCGACTGCAACTTGCGGGCGCCGTACTCGTCGGCGCGGCGCAGGACCTTGCCGATGTAGTATTTGGAGGGGTCGTCCTCGGCGACCAGCCTCACGGTCTGGCCGACGGAAACCTGCGGCACCGCGCTCGCCGTCACCTCGGCCCTTACGATGTGCTGGCCGGCCGGCTCGAGGTCGAACATCGGCGTCACGTTCAGCGTCGAGGCGCCGTAGCCGGGGTTGGCGTAGCGCCGCACGATGCGGCCGTCGACAGGCGCGCGGATCTCGGTTTGCTCGAGCGCGTAACGGGCCTCGGCCAGCCTGGCCGCCGCCTGGCCGACCGCGGCCCGTTGGACGCCGAGCAGCGCGTTGGCCGCATCGATCGCGTCGTGGTCCTGATCGACCAGCTGGCCGGAGACGATCTTGGACGCGGCGAGCGGCTCGACGCGGCCGTACTCACGCTGCGCCGTGCGCAGCTGCACGTCGGTCTGCCCGATCACCGCCTTGGTCTGCGCCAGGGTCGCCATCGCGGTTTCCACCGCCAGCCGCTGCGCATCGTCTTCCTGGCGGGCGAGAACCTCACCCTTGGTGACGCTGTCGCCCTCCTGGACATAGACGGCGGAGATGATGCCGGACGTGCGCGCGGCGACCGAGATCACGCCGCCCTCGACGTCGGCCTTGCCTTCAGCCACCGCGACGTAGGGCGCGTCGGGCGTTGCGGCCTGGGCCGAGCTGCCGAACGCGCCGTGCGACTTCGCTCCGGTCAGGACGGCGCCGGTCACGGCCGCTGCGGCCATCAAGCCGAGGACCACGAGCCAGAAGGCGGGCCGACGAAGGAGGGCGGGCATGATCTCAGGCTCCGACAAGGACGGGGGTGTTCGCCGGCGCCGAAGGGGGCGGCGGCGGGGCGCCGAGGATGCGGCCGTCCTCGAGGTGGACGATGCGGTCGGCGAAGGCTTCCAGGCGCGGATCGTGGGTGACGCAGATCACCGCCGCGCCGTGCTCCTTGGCCGCGCGACGCAGCAGGCGGGTGACGATCTGCCCGTTTTCGCCGTCCAGCGATGAGGTGGGCTCGTCGGCGAACAACAGCGCCGGGCGCTTGGCGAGCGCGCGGGCGATCGCCACCCGCTGCTTCTCGCCGCCCGACAGTTCGGACGGACGCTGGTTGACGCGCTTCTCGAGCCCGACCTCGATCAGCGCCTCCATGGCGACGGCGCGGGCGGTGCGCTTGGGCACGCCTTTGTACTTGAGCACCGTCGTCACCTGCTGCAGCGCCGTCAGCGCCGGAAAGAGGTTGAAGCCCTGGAAGACGAACCCGCAGTGCTCGAGGCGGAAGCGGTCGATCTTCCCCGGGCTTCGGCTCCAGAGGTCCTCGCCCAGCGCCGTCACCGTGCCGGCGTCGGGCCGCATCAGCCCCGACAGGACCGCGACCAGGGTCGACTTCCCGGAGCCGGACGGGCCCATCACCATCGTCACCTCGCCATGCAGCGCCTCGAAGTCGACGCCGCGCAGCACCTCGACGACGCCGCGCCCGGACTTGAAGCGCTTGGTCAGGCCTCGGGCGACGAGCGCGCGGGGGTTGATGGGGTCAGTCATCGTAGGAGATCCGCGGGCTGGCTCTTCTTCAGGATGCCCAGCGCGAGCGCGCCGGACGCGACGGCGAGGATCATCAGCATGACCGAGACCCACTCGATCGCCGGCAGGCGGACCACCAGCGGCAGGCCGATGGTCGAGGTGGCCATCGAGACCAGCCAGGTGAGCGCGCCGGTGGCCACGAGACCGCCGACGCCCACCCAGAACGACAGCTCCATTACGATCAGCCGCAGCGACCACATCGAGATGCCCAGCGCCCTCAAGGACGCGAACTCGCGAATGTTGGAGAGGATCGCGCCGCGCAGCGTCTGCGAGGTGATGCCGATCCCGATTCCGATCGCGAGCAGGATGAAGAAGACCAAGAGGACGCCGATGATTTGCTCGGACAGGAGCGCGGCCTCGTCGTTCTTGTTCAGCTGCGCCTTGGTCAGCGCCATGTAGGCCTTGTTGGAGACGGCGTTCAGCTGGGCGACGACCTCGTCCGCGCGTTTGGGGTCGCGGATCTTGACCATCAGCGGGCCGACCTTGCCGTTGCCCTCGCCGTTGATCCCGATCTGCCGCAGCGTCTCCTTCGACGCCACGGCCGACGGCTGGGTCACCCCCTGGTAGTTGTGCAGTATCGCCGCGACACGGATCGTGTGCCGGTTCAGCGAGACGGTGTCGCCGAGCTTGACCCCAAGGCGCTTGAGGTCGGTCTCGTCGACGGCCACCGTACCGGGGACCGACAGCGCGATCCGCGTTGACTCCGGATAGTCGACCGGCAGCGTGAGCGCGCCGGGTTCGGTGTCGACGCCCCAGAGCTGCACATAGGTCTGCACCTGCTTTTGGCCCGGGCCCGGCAGGTTCACCCACTGGGCGCCGTTGCCTTCCAGGCTTTCGACGTCGACCACCTCGGGGTTCATGTAGATCATCGGCCGCACGCGCGCCGGGATGCTGAAGTCACCGCTCTCGATGAGCTCCGGCGCGTTGTAGGGCATGACGAAGATGTCGGCCCGTGATCGCTCCGTGGTGGCCAGCACCGAGTGGACGATGCCTGTGAAGAGCCCCGTCGTGCCGAGCACCAAAAGGCCCGAGAACGCCAGAGCGACCACCGCGGCCAGATAGCGGCGCCATTCGTAGATCAGCGTTGCGAGCGCGAGCGACACCCGTTTCCCCGGCGTTTCATGGTGGATGCGATTTCGAGCCGATCAGACGCCGCACCGCCGGGAAACCCAAGTTAATTCCCGGTAAGGCGGCAGACGCGGCGGCCGCCCGTGTTGTCGGCCCGGCGCGCGCGCACTAGACAGGCGAGGCCGGCTTTGAGGGGACGGACCGATCGAGCAAGCGAGTCCTCGGGCGCTTCGCCGCCAGATGAAGGTGACCGGGGCGCTGCTCCTCACCGTCTCGGCCGTGACGCCGGCGGCGTCGGTCTACGTGATCATCCCCGGCATCATCCAGCAGGCCGGTACCGGCGCCATCCTCTCGCTGGCGGCGGCGGCCCTGATCGGCCTCGGCATGGCCTTCATCTACGCCGAGCTCGCTTCGGCCCACCCGATCGCCGGCGGCGAATACACGCTCTTTGGCCGCACGCTCGGACCGCTGGTCGGCTTCGCCTACATGGGCATGAACGCCATCAGCTGCGGGTTCGCGCCGGCGGTGCTGGCGCTGGGCGCCGGCAACTACCTGCGCGCGGTGTGGCCCGACCTGCCGGTGACGGCGGTGGCGCTCGGCATTGTCGGCTTTGCAACCGTGCTCGGCATCCTCAACATCCGCACCAACGCCGTCGTCACCGGCCTCTTCCTCGGCGTGGAGCTCGTGGCGCTGGTGGTGTTGGCCGCGCTCGGCTTCGCGCATCCGAGCCGCAGTCCGCTCGCGCTCGTCCTGCACCCGGTCGCGCTGGCCGGCGGCGCGCTCGCGCCCGCCTCGCTCGGCGCCATCGGCCTGGCCATGACCGTGGCGATCTTCGCCTACAACGGCTTCGGCGCGGCGGTCTATTTCAGCGAGGAGATGGTCGGCGCGCCCAGCCGGGTGGCGCGAACCATCGTCTTTGCGCTGCTGATCACCGTCGCCTTCGAGTTCATCCCGACCTTCGCCGTTCTCATGGGCGCGCCGGACCTTAAGGCGCTGATCGCCTCGTCGAACCCATTCACCGATTTTGTCACCCTGCGCGCCGGACGCGCGATCTCCATCGCCATCAGTCTCGGCGTCGCGCTTGCGACGGTGAATGCGCTGATCGCGATCGTGCTCGTCTTCGCGCGCTTCTTCTATTCGACCGGCCGCGACCGGGCATGGCCCGGGCCGGTGAACGCGGCGCTGACCCGCTTGCACCCGCGCTTCCACTCGCCGTGGCTCGCGAACCTCGTCGCCGGCGGCATCGCCGCCGTCGGTTGCTTCCTGCCGTTCCATTTCCTGCTGGTGCTGAACGGGACGGGCGTGGTGGTGACCTACGCGCTACTGTGCGTCGGCGTGGTCGCCGGGCGGAGGAACGGGTCGACCCGCCCACGGCCTCTACCGGATGCCATTCTACCCGCTGGCGCCGGTGCTCGGCCTGGCCGCGCTGGCTTACGTCCTCTACGCCAACTGGATCGACCCCGACGTCGGCCGCCCCAGCCTGATCGCCACCATCGTCATGGCGGCGCTGGCGCTCGTCTACTGCCTGGCCATGCGCCGCCGTCGCGGCCCGGCATGGGCGGTGACCGGACCGGCGGAAGAAGAGGCCTGAGCCGGCCTTGATCCTGGTCAAAGCGTTGGCGGTCCGCCCGGGCGAGCTTGTCAGGGCAAACGCCGATCGCTCCGAGGGGCGCCCACATGCTCGTATCCGAGGCGCTCGACACCCGCTTCACCTGCCGCGCCTTCCTGCCGACGCCCGTCGCGCGGGAGACGGTCGAGACGATCCTCAAGGGCGCTGGCCGCGCGCCGTCCGGCGGCAACTTCCAGCCCTGGTGGGTCTGGGCGCTGGCCGGCGAGGAGCTGGAGCGCTTGAAAGCGATCGTCGCCGGCAAGATCGCAGCGGGCCAGTTCACCGACGGCGACTTCGAGTACCAGATCTTCCCGGCCGACAAGGAGCCCTACGCAACGCGCCGGTTCAAGAATGGCGAGGGGATGTACCAGGCCCTCGACACCGGTCGCGACGACGGCGCCGGGCGGTTCGAACAGTACAAGCGGAACTTCCAGTTCTTCGGCGCGCCGGTCGGCCTTTTCATCGCCATCGACCGCGCCATGCTGCAGGGTCAGTGGGCGGACCTCGGCCTCTTCCTGCAGTCGCTGATGCTGGTCGCCCGCGAACAGGGCCTGCACACCGCGCCCCTGGAATCGTGGTCGCTGTTCCACCGGACCGTGCGCGACTTCGTCGGCATGCCCGACGACCTGATGCTGTTCTGCGGCGTTGCAATCGGTCACGCGGACATGGACGCCCCGATCAACCGTGTCCGCGCCGAGCGCCAGCCGCTCGCGGAGTGGGCGGTGATGCGGGGCTTCGAGGAAGCGTCGCCGGTGACCCCGCGCGCGGTTGCTGCGGCGCCAGTCGACCGCTAGCGTCCCCCGCATCCAGCCGGGGCGCCGACAGCGATTGAGCGAAGAAACGAACACGATCCACGCGCCCCGACGCCACCTCGGCGCCGTCCATGCGACCGTGCTGGCGCTCGGCATGATCATGACCACCGACACGCTGAGGACCGCGCCCACGGTCGCGCTCAACCTCGGCGCCTGGCACTTCTACGCGACGTGGGTGCTGGGCGGCCTGATCTCGATGATCGGCGCCTTCTGCTACGTCGAAATGGCGACGGCGTTCCCCGACCCTGGCGGCGACTACAACTTCCTGGCCAAGGCCTATGGGCGCGAGGTCGGCTTCCTGTTCGCCTGGTCGCGGTTCTCGATCATGCACACCGGCTGGATCGCGCTGATGGCCTTCATGTTCGCCGACTATGCCGGCGCGCTGTTCAACCTGGGCCACGGGGGACGGACCCTCTTTGCGATCGCGACGGTCGGCGCGCTCATCGGCCTGAACCTCCTGCACGTTCGCCGAGGCTTCCTGACCCAGGCCGGGTTGGTGCTGATGGTGACGGCGGGCTTCGCGGCCGTGGTCGCGGCCGCGATCAAGCTTGGCCTCAGCGGCCAGCTGCCGCCCGCGCCGCCGCTAGCGGCGCCTGCAACGCCCAGCCTCGCGCAGTTCAGCGTCGCTTTGATCTACATCTTCCTCGCCTACGGCGGCTGGAGCGACGCGGCGACCCTGTCGGCCGAAGTGAAGAGCGACCGGCGCGGCATGCTTGTCGCCATCATGGGCAGCCTGGCCGTGCTCATGGTCATCTACATCGCGCTGAACGCGGCGATGATGACCGGCCTTGGCCTGCGGGGTCTGGCCGCGTCGACCGCGCCGGCCGCCGACCTCATGGGCAAGGCGTTCGGCCCCGCTGGGCAGGCGTCCATCGTCGCCGTCGTCGGCGTCTCCGCCATCGCCAGCATCAACTCGACGCTGATCGTCGGGGCGCGGACCACCTACGCTGCGGCGCGCGACGTCCCGCTGCTGGCCGCGATCGGCCGTTGGGACGGCGGCCGCGGCGTCCCGGCGCGGGCGGTGCTGGCCGAGGGCGGTTTCGCCATTCTGCTCGTCGTCGCCGGCGGCTTCGCCGAAAGCGGCTTCAACGCCATGGTCAGCTACATGACGCCCGTCTACTGGCTCTTCATCATGCTCAGCATGGGCGCGCTGATGATCCTGCGCCGGCGCCATCCCGATGCTTCGCGCCATATACGCACGCCGCTCTACCCGTTGTTCCCGGTCCTCTTCATCGCGATCAGCCTCTACATGTTCGTGGCCGGACTCATGGACCTGGGGGTCGGCGCCCTCTACGGTGCGGCGGTGATGGCCGCGGGCGTCGTTCTTCTGCCGTTCATCCGCCGTGCGCCCGGCCCTGGCGTTGTGGCCGCGCCGCCCCAGACTTAGCCTTCAGGCCCCGCCCACCAGGACGCATCCGATGCGCGCGCCAACCGCCTTCGCCATCCTCGGCCTGCTCGCCGGCTGCGGTCCGCAGGGAAAGGCGATCACGGCCGACCAGCTGCCGCACGTGAAGCCCGGCCTCTGGCTGGAAGTCGTTACCGAGAACGGCGTGGCCATGGGCGCCTCGCAGGACTGCTCCGAGGGCGCGCTCCACTTCCCGGGCGCCTTGATGCCGGCGGGCTGCTCGTCGCAGCCGGTGATGCTGGTCACGCCTGAGGGCGGCGTCGACATCGACTGGCGCTGCACGGCCGGCGGGGCGAGCACGGTCGTGCACACCACGGCCGCGGGCGATTTCAGCGCCGCCTATCTGATCGACAGCAAGACCACTGTCTCCCCGAGCGGGGGCCCGCCCCAGGTCACGACGCTGCACGAGGCCTTCAAGTTCGCCGGCGCCTGCCCAGCGGCGCCGGATGGCGCGGCCGCGTCGGACAGCGACTAGCGGCCACTTCCTCCCATCAGCCCTGCAGGCACTTGCCCCCTTCGTCCTGGGTCTTCGCGGCGCGCAGGCAGGCGTTGTGGCGGGTCAGCATGGCGCGGACGTCACCGGTGGTGTCGATGACGTCCCAGACGCGCCAGCTCTTCGGCGCGTCGACCAAGACGAGCGTCCAGGTTCCCTGCTCCTTGTCGTTGCTGGTCACCGACACATCGTAGTGCGCGCCGTCGGCGTGCCCGGACACGTAGGAATAGATCGCGCCGGCGTCCTGGCATTGGCACAGCGGGTCGTAGTCCATGTCCGGCCCGTCCGCCTTCTTGCTCGCCAGGGCGCCGTTGTCGTCGATCAGCTTTTCGAAGTCCGGATCGTAGAAGTCGGCATAGTAGGCGGTCTGGAACGCCTTCTGCGCCTTGTCCTGGGCCGGCGTGTTGGTGGACGCCCACCACTGGCCGTTCGGTTGATAGGGCGTCAGCAGCCGGTTGACGAAGGCTTTCGGAGTCTCGCCGGTCTGCGAGGTAGGCTCGCTCGCGGCTGAGCTGGCGGCGGCCGCCGACGTCGCCGACGCCGCCGAAGACGCCGCTGAGCTCGCCGCGCCTCCGCTGGGCTGGCAGGCCGCGAGGCCAAGGCCCACGGCGGCTGTGGCGACCATGAGGCTGAGTGAAACGCTCCGCTCTATCATCACTGGCTCCTTCTCAAATCGCGCCCTCGGCCTTCAGCGCCGCGACGTCGTCTCCGGACAGGCCGAGCAGCTCGCCATAGACTTGGGCGTTGTCCGCGCCGATCTTCGGGCTGGGGATGGCGGGGGTCTGCGGGGTGCCGTGGTAGCGCATCGGGCTGCCTGGCACGTGGATGCGGCCAAGTTGCGGGTGGTCGATCTCTTCGATCATGCCGCGGCCTCGCATGTGCTCGTTGGCCAAGACTTCGTGCAGATCGCGCACCGGCGCGGACGGGACGTGGGCGCTCTGGGTGGCCGCGAAGATCTCCGCACGCGTCAGCTCTTTGGCCCAATCCTCGACGATGGCGTCGGTTTCCGCCATGTGCTTCACCCGCTCGGCGTTGGTGACGAAGCGCGGATCGTCGTTCAGGTCCTCGCGACCCATGGCGCCCAGCAGGTTTCGCCAGTGATCGTCGTTGTTGCAGATGATGGCGAACCAGCCGTCCCGGCAGGCGTAGACGTTGTAGGGTGAAACCGCGAGGCCGCCGTGACGGTTGCCCGTGCGCCCCAGCGGCCGGTCGGGATTGTTGTGGACCATGCCCAGGTTCGAGGCCAGGGCCGGGAAGACGGTCTCGATCATCGCCACCTCGACCAGGCGGCCGACGCCGGTGCGTTCGCGCTCGTAGAGGGCCGTGACGATCGCGCCGTAGAGGTGCGTGCCAGACAGAAAATCGACGACCGCCGGTCCGGCCTTCACCGGCGGGCCGTCCGGAAAGCCGGTGACGCTGATCGCGCCGGAGGCGGCCTGGATGGTGATGTCCATGGCGAGGTTGTCGCGCTCGGGCCCGGAGAGGCCATAGCCGGTCGCCGAGGCGTAGATCAGGCGCGGATTCTCGGCCATGAGCACCTCGGCGCCGACGCCCAGCCGGTCCATGACGCCGGGCGCGAAGTTCTCCAACAGCACGTCGCCTTTGCGCGCCAGCGCCTTCATCAGGTCCACGCCCTTGGGGCTCTTCAGGTTCAGCGTGATCGCGCGCTTGTTGGAGTTGAGCATGGCCAGCGGCAACGACGCGCCGCCGCCCACCGCCTCGCGCACCCGAAGCGGCTCGCCCCTCGGCGGCTCGACCTTGATCACCGTCGCCCCGGCCTTGGCCAGCAGGAGGCCCGCGTACGGCCCCTGGTAGACCTGGCCGAGATCGATGACGACGACGCCGTGAAGCGGAGGGGGACGGGTCTCCATCGGCTAGTACAGCGCCTGGTCGAAGAGGTCGCGGGCCATGACGATGCGCTGGACCTCGCTTGGGCCCTTCGCCGATGCGGCGAATGCGCATCTCGCGGTACCAGCGCTCCAAGGGGAAGTCCTTGGTCACGCCATAGCCGCCGTGGATCTGGATCGCGCGGTCGACGACCCGGCTCCCGCCCTCGCTGGCCAGCAGCTTGGCCATCGCCGCCTCGGTGCGGAACGGCTCGCCGCGGGCGGCCTTGCAGGCGGCGGCGAGGATCGACCAACGCGCCGTGCGGATGTCGATTTCGTTGTCCACGACCATCCACTGAATCGCCTGGCGCGTGGAGAGCGCGGCCCCGAACGTCTCGCGCTGCTTGGCGTACTCGATCGACATCTCCTGGGCGCGGATGGCGACGCCGAGGCAGCCGGCGGCATAGGGGATGCGCTGGCGCGTCAGCCGGTCATTGGCGATCGCGAAGCCGCGGTTCACCTCGCCGAGCACGTTCGCGTGCGGCACCCGCGCGTCCTCGAACTGCAGCTCGGTGCCGTAGTGGCCGGAGCGCAGGGTGTGCACGACGCGGCGCACGTAGAAGCCGGGCGTGTCTCCGTCGACGATGAAGCATGTGATGCCGCCGCGGCCCTTGTCGGCGTCGGTGCGCGCGAAGACGATGCCGAAGTCGGCCCCGTCGGCGCCGGAGATGAAGATCTTCGAGCCGTTGATCACCCAGTCGTCGCCCTCGCGCACCGCCTTGGTGCGGATGGCGCGCGCGGGGTCGGAACCGCCGGATGGCTCGGTGAGGCCGAAGAATCCGCGCTTCTCGCCGCGCAGCATGGGGAAGAGGTAGCGCTCCTTCTGGTCGTCGTTGGCCTCGTAGAGTTGCGCCAGCCCCGCGCCCCCAAAGGCGCCGAAGCAGGGGGAGTAGAGGCCCGCCCGGTGCTGCGCCGTCTCGATGGCGATCAGGGTCTGGGTGACGATGTCGACGTCCGGCCCGCCAAACTCGGGCGGGATGCCGAGGCCATAGAGGCCCATCGCCCGGGTGATGCCGGTCAGGCGCGCGTGGTCTTCCGGCTCGACGCGGCTGGCGTCGGGGTCGAGCTTGGCCTCCAGCGGCCAGATCTCCTCACGCACGAACCGCCGCACCTGGTCGACGATCTGCGCCTGCTCGGGGGTCGGCTCAAAATCCATCCTCGCCTCCCCTATCCCGGGCTCAGCCGGCCGAGGCGGTGGTCGGCGGGGGCGGTGTTGCCGGGCGGGAGCGCGCCGTGGTCGGCCTTGTGCACCATCAAAAGCTCCTCGTAGCGGCTCATGTACTGGGCGTTGACCTCGGTGCGGAACTTGGCCGCGGCTCCGGCCTGGAGCGCAGCCTGCAGCTCGCTGCGCAGCCCGAACAGGGTCCGCCCGCCGGCATAGCCGATGCGGATCACCCGGCCCTCTGCGTCCCCCAGCTGATAGACGCCAAGCTCCCCGGCCAGCGCCGCCACGTTCGCCGGCGTGAGGTCCTTCCAAGGCTTCTCGAGGCGCACGCCCATCACCGGCCCTCGAACTTCGGCGCGCGCCGTTCGAGCATCGCGGCGATGCCCTCACGCGCGTCGGCGCTTGCTGACGCGGCGGCGACCAGGGCGTCGACGTCGCGGTGCTCGATCCCATCGCGGAAGGCCATCGCGCGCACCATCAGCGCCTTCATCGCCTTCAGCGACAGGGGCGCGTTGCCGGCCAGGCGATCGATCACTGCCTGCGCGGCGGTCTCCAGCTCGCCCGCTGGGACGGCCTTGTAGATCAGGCCGAGCTCGGCCATCCGGCTCGCGGGCAGAGGATCGCCCAGCAGCAGCATCTCGCGAGCGCCAACCGGTCCCATGACCTCCAAGAGCTTCTTGGCAAGGAACCAGCTCGGGGCGAGCCCGATCTTGGCCAGCGACATGCCGAACCTGGCCGTCTGGCTCGCCACCACGAAGTCGCAGTGCAGAGCGAGCTCATTGCCGCCGGCGATGGCGTCGCCCTGCACGATCGCGACCACCGGCAGCGGGTAGAGCTCGATCGCGTGCAGCATGGCCTCGATGCCGCCGCCGACCGGCCCGCCGCTGCGTTCGCGCAGATCCAAGCCGGAGCAGAACACGCCGCCCTCGGCGCGGATGACAGTCAGCCGCTCCTCGGCCGACGGTTCGACCGTGAAAGCCGCCTTCAGCGCCGTCAGCATTTCGGCGTCGAGCGCGTTGCGCTTGTCGGCGCGCGCCAGCGTCACGGTGCGGGCGGCGCCGCCGGCTTCGACCCTGACCTTGTCCATCAGCCGGCGCCCCGCTGCTGTCGATCCAGGATCTCGTCGAGGACGAACTGGTAGTAGGTCATCGCCTCCGAGACCGAGAAGGCCTCGCGGACGAAGTCGATCTTTGGCGTTCCCGCCTGCACGGAGGCCAGGTCCATGTTCGCGCCGAGCGCCGGCCAGCGCATGATGCGCGGGATGCGGCGGTCGCGCATCGGGATGGTCTCGGCCTTCACTTCGGGGTGAAGCTCGAGGAAGCGCAGGTAGCCGCTGGCGCAGGCGCGGACGGCGTCGGCGCCCTTGCCCGCGCGCATGGCGGTGAACGCGCCTTCGAGGGTCTGGCGAAGCTCTGCGTTGGCGATGTCGGACGGCTTTGCCATGGCGATCAGACCGACGAGTTGATGGCGGCGTCGACGCCCTTCAGCTGGTCGGCGCGCCAGGCCCGGTGCTCACGCTCGTGCCGCTCCTTGAACTCCGGCAGCAGGTTTTTCCCGAACGCCTCGATCGACTCCATGATGTCCTCGTGCTTCCGGTCGCCGCACTGGGCGACGAAGATCATCACATCCAGGTGCTGTTCCTCGTACTTGGTGAGCGTCTTGCGCAGGGTCTCGACCGTGCCGATGGCGTTGCCCGATCGGGCGGCGCGATAGAGCGCCTTCTGGATCTCGTCCTCGGGCTCGCCGGAGGCGATCTCGGCGGGCGAGAGGAAGCCGCCGCGCTGGGCCTGCATGGTCGCCGTCTCGCCGGAGCGGTTGAGGAAGTCACGATAGACGTTGGAGCCGCCCGGCTTGTGGTTCCCGCCGACCGCCGGGTTGTAATAGTAGCCCAGCGAATAGGAGAAGAAGGCCGGACCGTTCGCGCTCCGCCGCATCGCCTCCTCGTCGGTGTCGGCCATCATGAAGGTGTTCAGGACCGCCAGCGCCGGGTTGATGGCGTGGCCGATCGGCATCAGCTCCTCGCGCACCAGCCGGTAGTATTCGAGAGCCCGCTCGCCGAGCTCGTCCGGCGTCTCGAAGCCGAACCCTAGCGACCCCATTCCAAGGCGCGCGGCGACCATCGTCGTTTCACGGCGCGAGGCGGCGACCCAGAGCGGCGGGTGCGGCTTCTGCACCGGCTTGGGCACCACGTTGCGCGCCGGCATTGTGAAGTACTGCCCCTCGAACCCCTCGTAGGGGGTCTGCACCATCATGTTGGTGATCTCGCGGGTCGCCTCTTCCCACATCGCCTTCTTCAGCTGCCGCTGCACGCGGAAGCCGCCGAGCTCCATCTCGGAGGCGCTCTCGCCCGAGCCGAACTCGACCCGTCCGTTCGAGATGATGTCCAGCGCGCTGATCCGCTCGGCGACTCGCGCCGGGTGGTTGTAGCCGGGCGGGGTCAGGACGATCCCGTGACCGAGGCGGATGTTCTTCGTCCGCTGGCTGAGCGCCGCCATCATCATCTCGGGCGCGCTCGAGTGGGAGTACTCCTCGAGGAAGTGATGCTCGACCTCGAACACGTAGTCGAAGCCCAGGCTGTCGGCCAACGACACCTGGTCCAGCATCTCGTGATAGATGCGCTGTTCGTCCTCCGGGTTCCACTGGTCCTTGTCCGCCGGCTTGGGCAGCTGCAATTCGTAGAAGAGACCGAATTTCATCAGGTTATCCTAATCGTGCAACGTTCAATGATTATGTGATCGGCGGCGCGGGCGAGGGGTCGCGCAGGTTGAAGATGTCGTCAAATCGCCGTTGCACGCCGGCCATGTTGCTGGCGTGGGTCAGGAGGTAGAACTGCTCGTCGAGCATCGCCTGCACGACCTTCTCGCCGACCTCGCGCGGCGCCATCCCTTCGCTCTTGAAGCGGGCGTCCATCGCCGCGACGGCTTCGCGGGCGGCCTCGGTCGGCTTGCTCGCTGCATCCACCAGATCCGCCGGCCGGTTGCGCGCGGAGGTGATGATATTGGTTGCGATCATGCCGGGGCAGAGCAGGGTGACCCCGATCTTCGCCTCGGCGTTCTTCAGGTCCCAATAGAGCCCTTCGGTAAGCCGGGCGACGGCGTGCTTGCTGACCCCATAGATCGAACCCGGGCCGGTGGTCAGGCCGAGGATGGACGAGGTGTTGACGATGTGTCCTTCCTCGCCGTGGGCGATCATCCTGGGGGTGAAGGCGCGTAGGCCGTTCACGACGCCCCAGAAGTTGACCCCCATCACCCAGTCCCAGTCCTTCTGGCCCTGGGCCCAGAGCGGCCGCGGGCCGCCCCCGCCGCCGGAGACGCCGGCGTTGTTGCAGAGCACGTGGATCTTGCCGAACCTGCGTTCGGCCGCGTCGGCCAGACCCTCGACCGCCTCGTAGGACGCAACGTCGGTCAGCTGCGGCGAGACCTCGAGGTTCATCCGCGTCAGCCGGTCGGCTTCGCGTTCGAGCGCATCGCGCTCCACGTCGGCCATGACGACCTTCATGCCGCGGCTGGCGAACGCCTCGGTCATGCCAAGCCCAATCCCGCTCGCCGCCCCCGTGACGACGGCGACCCTTCCTTCGAGCGTCTTCATCCGCGCTCCTCCCCGAAAGCATCTAACCGCAAATCGGGGACGGGTACGACTTTCGTCATGCGTCTCGTCGCAAGCCGCCGGGGAACTCGAACCTGTCCCCAACTAAGCGAGCGATCGCGCCGCATCGGCGAGAAGCGGGGCCAGCAGGCCCGCGACGGCGTCTTGGCCGACGTCATCTTCGATCGCATCCTGGCGAACCTCGAGCTCGAGGTAGTCGAGCCCGCGCGCAAAGGCGTGGCGCGGGACGGTGTAGTCGATCTCGCCCAGCTCATAGGGCTGGTTGTCTCCGACCAGGTCAGCCCCGACCGCCGGGCGCAACCGTTCGAGCACCGCCTGGCTGAAGGCCGAGCCCGGCTGGTGCAGCACCCCGAACCGCCACGGGCGCGAAACCCCCTCCAGCGACGGCGTGAACGAGTGCAGCGAAACGAAGAGCGTCGGCCGTCCGCGCCGCGCATCGAGTTCGGCGACGATGCGGTCGTGGTAGGGCGCCAAGATCTCGGCGATCCGCTGCGCTCGCGCCGTCTGGCCGATCCCCTGGTTGCCGGGAACCGCAACCCCGTCGCTCACTTCAACGATGGAGTCGGCGCGGGCGGGGTCGCGATTGCAGTCGACGACGAGGCGCGAATACCGTTGGGCGATGAACGTCGCTTCGAGCCGCTCGGCCAAGCGCGCGCCGAGCCCGCCAACACCGATGTCGAGAGCGATGTGCGCCCGCCTCGCCGCCGTCGAGAGGCCGAGATCGCCGAGCCTGCGCGGGATGGCCTCGCCGGCATGGTCGCCGACCAGCAAGAGAGGCGAGGCGGCGCCTGGATTGACGACCGTAAACGGCGGCGCCTCGTCGGGGGCGAGCAGGGATGGGCTCAAACGAGCGCGCCCTCCTCGGCGACCAATTCCAGCGAGCGGATGCGGGAGGCGAGCGTCGGACCCGCGCTCATGACGAAGATCTCGTCGGCGCCGGTGTGGCGGGCCTTCTCCGCGAGGAAGCCGCGCACGGCCCGCCCGTCGCCGCGGATGCGGCGGACGAAGCGCTCGCCCTCCTCGCCGCCGGGCGGTGTCGCTCGGCGCGGCAGCATGGCGGCCAGCCTGTCGGCCTCCTCGGCGGTGTCGGCGGCCAACGCGATGGTGGCGACGGCGGCGAGTGCGTGCTCGCGATAGACCGAAGGCTTGAAGCTCTCGCGATAGGCGGCCACGGCCGGCATGCCGTCGGCGCGGGCGATGAACTCGGCGAACACCATGCCGACGCCGGCCATGCCGGCGAAGCGGGCGGAGTCGATCGACGAGCAGAGCAGGAAAAGGTCCGGGTGCGAAGGCCCGTGCGGGTTGGCCTTTACCGCGGAAAAGGCGTGGCCTTGCGGGAACGGCTCGACGCCCGAGGCGTCCAGCAGCCAGGCGGACAGCAGGGCGAAGAATTGCGGGAAGACGGCCGACGAGCGCGACCCCAGCGCCTGGCCGGTGACGAGGTCGGCGCCGAGCGCGCGGCCAAGGCCGAGGTCGATGCGGCCGGGCGCCAGCGCCTCGAGCTCCATGAACACCTCGGCCACCTTCAGCGGCGAGTAGTTCGGCAGCATCACCCCGCCGGATCCCAGGCGGATGCGGCTCGTCACCTGGGTCAGCGCCGCGATCAGGATCTCAGGCGCCGGGCTCGACAGGTGGGGGATCGAGTGGTGCTCGGCGACCCAGAAGCGGTTGTAGCCCAGGCGCTCGGCGGCCTTGGCGACCTCGATCGTGTCGCGCACGCCCTGCGCCTGCGTGCCGCCATCGGCGGAGACCGGCGAGAGGTCGAGGGCCGAGAGGATCGCCATCTAGATTGCGTCCAAGTGAAATCGCATCACCGAACCAAGCCGAAAGATACAACCACGGAAAACACTGAAAACACGGACAGAAGCGACCTGGCTTGTCAGAGGACCAAGCGTTCCACGCGCGCCTTCGGCGCGCATCCAAAATTGACCAGGAGACCGACCTTCAATCCGGTCGCCTTAAGATAGTTCAAGAGCTGCGCCCGATGCTCGGGTGCGATTTCCCGCGTGGCCTTCAGCTCGACGATGATCCTTTCGAAACAGACGAAGTCCGGCCTGTACGATTGCTTGAGCGGCTGGCTCTTGTAGGCGAGCGCCAGCATCGGCAAGGCTTCGAATGGAACGCCCTGAGCCGCGAACTCGATCGCCAGGCACTCCTGATAGACAGCCTCGAGGAAGCCAGTCCCCATCTGCCGGCTCACTTCGAACACGGCTCTCCGGATAAGGAAGGTTTCGTCGGCGAAGAGCAGCTGTCCGTGATTTCCGTGTTTTCCGTGGCTCATTCTTAGAGTCCGCCTAGGCTGCTGCAGCTGCGGATGGGTTCTATCCCTAACGCCGGCGGAGTTTCTTGATGATGGAGGAGAAGTTGAGCAGCGGCCGCCCGCCGGTGGTGATCATCCCGCGCACGAAGACCAGCGAGGCGCCGGCGCGCACGACCTCGCCGCGGCATTCGATCAGCTCGCCCTCGCGGCCGGCGTCGACGAACTCGCTGTTCATCGAGGCGGTGACCGACCCGTGGCCAGCCAACGCCTCGCGGGCGATGATGAAAATGGAATAGTCGGCGAACGTCATCAGGCATCCGCCATGCATGAAGCCGCCGCCGTTCATGTGATGTTTGTCGGCCCTGAAGGCGCACACCACTCCTCCATCCGCCTCGAGGCGGGCGTAGAACGGCCCGGCGTGGTCCTCGAACGGCTCGTCGCCATAGGTGCTCCAGCCGGCCCAATCGCCGTCTTTCACCGGCTTGAACCCCCACTCGGCCTCGACCGTCCCGTCCGCCATGTTTGCTCACCTCCGCCAGCGCCCTAAACTCGCCGGCCTGCATAGCGTCTAGCCTAGGGAAAAGGCCATGCCCCTCGACGTCGACACCCGCGTTCAGCTGATCGAGGCCGTGCGCCGCTTCGTGAGCGAGCGCCTGCGACCGCTGGAGGCCAAGGTCTCGGAGGACGACGCCATCCCGCCAGAGGTGGTCGAGGAGATGAAGGCGCTCGGCCTCTTCGGCCTTTCTATCCCCGAGGAGTACGGCGGGCTTGGCCTTTCGATGGAGGACGAGTGCGGCGTGGCTGTCGAACTCGGTCGCACCTCGCCCGCCTTCCGCTCCACCTTCGGCACCAACGTCGGGATCGGCAGCCAGGGCCTTGTGATGTTCGGGACCGACGAACAGAAGGCCAAGTGGCTGCCGCGCATCGCCTCCGGCGAGATCATTACGTCTTTCGCTCTTACAGAACCGGAGGCCGGCTCGGACTCGGCCGCGGTGCAGACCAAGGCGCGCCGCGACGGCGACGTCTATGTGCTCGATGGCGGCAAGCGTTTCATAACAAACGCGAACAAAGCCGGGCTCTTCACCGTCATGGCGCGGTCAGACCCGGAGAAGAAGGGCGCCGCCGGCGTCTCGGCCTTCCTGGTCCCGCGCGACCTGCCCGGTCTTACCGTAGGAAAGCCGGAGAAGAAGATGGGCCAGCAGGGCGCCCACATCTGCGACGTCAACTTCGAGGGCGTCCGTGTGCCGGCCGAGAACCGGCTGGCCGAGGAAGGCGAGGGGTTCAAGGTCGCGATGCAGGTGCTCGACCGCGGACGTCTGCACATCGCCGCCGTGTGCTGCGGGGTGGCCGAGCGGCTCATCGCCGACTGCGTCGCCTACACCGCCGAGCGCAAGCAGTTCGGCCAGGCGCTGGCGTCGTTCCAGCTGATCCAGGCGATGATCGCCGACTCCAAGACCGAGTCGATGGCCGCCAAGGCGCTTGTCATGGAAACGGCGCGCCGCCGCGACCTGGGCGAGAGCGTGACGCTGGAGGCCGCCGCTTCCAAGCTCTTCGCCTCGGAGATGGTCGGCCGCGTCGCCGACCGGGCGGTGCAGATCTTCGGCGGCGCCGGCTACGTCGCCGACCACGGCATCGAGCGCTTCTACCGCGACGTCCGCATCTTCCGCATCTACGAGGGCACCAGCCAGATCCAGCAACTGGTGGTCGCCCGCGAGACGATGAAGCGAGGCGGCTAGCGAGGGCGCCTTACGCGCGCCGCGATCAGGGCTAAGAACGCCAATCGATGCGTCGTTTCCTCTTCATCGCCGTCGCCGCCGTCGCGCTCGCCGCCTGCACGCCCGCCGAACAGCAAGCGTGGCGCGCCCCCGCGGGGTTCGAGGGACCCAGGATCGAGGCCCACGACGTGGTCAGTTTCGACGGCGCCAAGCTCGCCATGCAACAGTGGCTGCCCGACGACGGCGAGCCCTGGGCGGTCATCGTCGGCGTGCACGGCATGGACGACGACTCCAACGCCTTCGAGCTCGCCGGTCCCTACTGGGCCAAGGATGGCGTCGCGACGATCGCCTACGACCAGCGCGGCTTCGGGCGCTCGCCCGATCGGGGCATCTGGGCCGGCGATGGGTTGATGACTGACGACCTGCGCACCGTCACCGCGCTCGTCCGCCAGCGCTATCCGCACGCCATCATCGCGGTGGCCGGCGAGAGCCTTGGCGCGTCCGTGGCGATCGAGGCCTTCGCTTCGGCCGCGCCGCCGGCCGCCGACCGGGTTGTCCTGCTATCGCCGGCGGTCTGGGGCTGGTCGACGCAGCCGCTGATCTACAAGACAACGCTCTGGCTGGGCGCCCACATCGACGGAGGCTGGGTGATCAACCCGCCGAACTGGGTCACCAAGGACCGCTACGCCTCGGACAACATCGACGAGCTCCGCCGCATGGGCCACGACCCCTACCAGATCTGGGGCACACGGGCCGACGCCATCTACGGCCTGGTCGACACCATGGAGCGGGCGAGCCGCACCGTCGGCGACATACGCGCGCCCGTCGCCTACCTCATGGGCGCCCACGACCAGATCATCCCGGGCGAGCCCATGCGGCTCGCGGCGCGGGCGCTGAAGCCGACCGACCACTCGGCCCTCTACGCCAAGGGCTGGCACCTGCTGCTGGTCGACCGCCAGCGCGAGGTGGTGTTCCGCGACGTCGAGAGCTTCCTGCGCGACCCCGCCGCCCCGCTTCCGTCCGGCGCGCCGGTCATCCCGGGCGCGCGAACGGCGGAGAACACCGCGCCGGCGGTTCAGGCGGCCATCGCCTCGCGATAGGGGCTCATGTCCCACCCGGGGTAGCGGGCCTGGGCGCGGGCCAGCGTGGTCTCGGTCCAGAACGGGTGGCCGGGCGGCTGCACGCCGAAGCAGGCGAGCTGTTCTGGCGTCGCGCTCTCGAAGATCACGCTCCAGGGCATGGTGTGGTGGAACGGCCAGGCGCGGAAACCGATCGCCTCGTCGCCGGCCGCCTTGAAGCAGGTCATCAGCGCGTAGCGATGGCCGTGCGGCGCGGTCAGGTTCGAGCCCCGGTGGTAGACGTCGATGGCGTAGGGGAAGATCGAGCCGGCTGGGGAGGCGCTGGAGCGCTCGTACTTCGACAGGCCTTTCTGCAGCTTTTTCTGCACCTTGGCGTCGCGGCTGAAGGTGGCCTCCGGCCCAGCGACCTTGGCCGCATCGCCCCGCGTCACGAAATGCGCCGGCCCGTGCGCCTCGGTCACGTCGGAGAAGTAGCAGAGGATGGTGATCGAGTTGCGCGTCTCGTCTTCCGACGGCGCGGTCAGCGTGTGGTTCACAAAGTCGCAGTGGAACGGCTGATCGTAATCGGCGTCGCCGGTGTACTTGGCCCAGCTCTGGCATTGATAGACGTGCACATGCGCCGTGTTCAGCGCGGCCTTGGCGAACGCGACGATCGCCGGGTGCACGCCGATCAGGTTCAGCGCCGGCGAGCAGTCGATCGGCACCGACCTGATGCCCTCGAACTGGGCCGGGTTGAAGCGGCCAACCTCGCCCGCCTTCTTCCTCTCCATGGCATCGGCGCCGCCTTCGTCGCGGCCGAAGACCGCTCGGAAGTCCGCCTGAACCGCCGCGACCTCGTCGGGGGTGAAGAAGTTCTCGACCACAAGGCCGCCGTCGCGGCGCCAGGTCTCGATGTCAGCGCGTGTAAAGCGCTCCGCCGTGCCGTCCTTTGCCATGCCGCCATCCTAGCCAAAGGAATTGCCGGCGGACAGCGCCGCCCACATTGCCGGAGCGCGGTTGCAAATCCGCACCTGCGGCCTACGTTGATCGACGCTCTCCGGCGGCCGCCCGAGGCCGCTCCGTTCGAGCCTCACGAGGAGGCGGCGCCCCATGACCGCACAGCTCAACCACACCATCGTCTGGTGCCGGGACAAGGCCGTCTCGGCGCGGTTCCTCGCCGACATGCTCGGCCGCCCGCCGCCCGGACGCTTCGGCCCGTTCGCGGTGGTCGACATGGACAACGGCGTTTCGCTGGACTTCCACGACACCGACGAGCCGATCCGCTCGCAGCACTACGCCTTCCTGATTTCAGAGGCGGACTTCGACGCAGTGTTCGGCCGGATCAAGGAGATGAAGCTGGACTATTGGGCCGATCCGGCGCGCCGGCGGGCCGGCGAAATCAACCACAACGACGGCGGCCGGGGCGTCTACTTCCCCGACCCCGACGGCCACTTCCTCGAGGTGATCACCCGGCCATACGGCAGCGGCGGCTAACGTTCAGCCCGGCGCCATGCCCTTCTCGGCCAGCTCCTTGATGGCGCCGTCGGTCTTCTTCAGCGCCGCCAGCCCCATGCCGCGCAGCACGTTCGGGGCCTTCGTGAACTGGATGTTGTCGTAGCCGACGATCTCGATCCGGTTGCCCCACGGGTCGTAGAAGTCGAGGAACGGACCGGGCAGCGCCTCAACGCCTGCTTCCGCCATCGCCCGGCGCACCGCCTCCTTGTCGTCGACCACCAGGCCGAAGTGGCGCCCGTCGTCGGCCGGCTGCTTGCGACCCTTCTGCAGGGCGATGAACTGATCGCCGAGGTCGATGAAGGCCATGCCGTCGCTCTTGCTACGCAGGTTGAAGTCGAAGAGCTTGCCGTAGAAGGCAAGCGCCTCCTCGATGTCGCCCACCTCCAGCGCCACATGGTTGAAGCCCACCGCGCGCGCCTTCTTCGCCTTGGCCGTGGCCGCCTCCTGGTCCTTGCTCGTTGCAGAGTGAGGTGGGGAGGCGGCCGGCCGGGCGCAATCGACGTCTTAGGGGTCGGTCCGAAAGCCCGACCAGACGGGGCGGGCGGACCGGGCCGCGTACTGGCTGAGGCTCCACAGCACCTCGGGATGGCGCAGGAACGCGCCCAGCCAGACCAGGCTCAAGATCACCGCCGAGGGGACCGCGGCGAACTCCTGGCCCGCGGCCAGGTGCGCCACGATGGCGCCGCCGCAGTGGGCCGAGTTGAACAGCAGCGCCACCGACCGCAGGGGGCGATAGAGCAGCAAGGCCCCGCTCGTCAGCTCGACGGCCGCGACCAGGGTCAGCTTCCAGCCCGTGAGGTGGAGCAGGCCCATCTCGGTCATGGCGAAGGGGACGTGGATGAGCTTGGTGATGCCGCTGATGAAGAAGAGGAAGACGGCTATCCCCATCAGCACCTCGCCCGTCCGTTCGCGCCGGCGGCTCGGCGGGGGCGGGCCTGGTCGCGTCGCCGCCTCGGTCAGCACGACGCCGATGCCGGCGAGCAGCACCATTTCGATAAGGGCCGCGACGATCTCTGTAGCGAGCATGACCGCCCCCCTCAGGCTTGGGTGGTTGCTGGCGTGTGGGCGAGCGCTCTCAGCGCGGCGAGGGCGGCGGCGGGCTCCAGCCGCACGCGAAAGTCGGCGTCGATGTTGGCCAACGCGATGCGCCGGTCGGCGTCGACCACATAGGTCGCCGAAATCGGCAACTCGCTGTTCGGAACGCCGTTGATGACGTCGATGTCGGCGCCGAACATCGCCGTTGTGCGCCGGACGGCGTCCGGCGTCGGGTATGCGATGCCGAACTCGCCCGCGACCTCGTTTGCGTGGTCGCTCAGAACCTCGAAGTCGATTGCGTTGTCGCTGGCCGACCGCGCGGCGTTGTCGGGCGTCTGCGGAGAAATCGCGATCACGTCGCCGCCGGCGTCGCGGATCTCGGGCAACAGGCCCTGGTAGGCGCGCAGCTCGAGATTGCAGTATGGGCACCACACCCCGCGGTAGAAGGTGATGATGACCGGGCCGCGGCGCAGGTGGTCCCGCAGCGCCACCGCCTGGCCCTTGGCGTTCGGCAGCACGAACGGCGGCGCAAGGTCGCCCTCGCGAAGGGCGCGCTGCTCGATGCCGGAGGCGCGGACGTCGGCGATCGATGCTTCGATGTCAGCGATCAGCTGCGGCGGCACGCGGCTGTGCGCCGCGGCGACGAAGGCGTCGATCTCATCCTTGAGGGTCATTGCGTCTGCTCCATGGGTTCGGGGGTGGGATGGGTGCGAGCCGGCGCCGGCAAGGCGCCGATGAAGTCGCTCAGGGCCGCGCCGATCTCATCGGCGGAGTCTTCCTGAAGGAAATGGCGGCCGTTGACGGTGACCTGTTGTTGGTTCGGCCATCCGGCGCAGAAGGCTCGGTTCTCGCCGGCCACGCCAAGGATCGCGCCCGGGTCTCCGGCGATGAAGAGCTTGGGGATAGGGCTCGTCGACAGCCATGCGGCGTACGCTTCGACGATGGCGACGACGTCGGCGGGTTCGCCGTCGATCGGGATCTGCCGCGGCCAGACCAACGTGGGCAGCCGCGCCTCCCGCGCCGCGTAAGGCGCCCGGTAGGCCGTCATCTCGTCGTCGGTCAGATCGCGCAGCACGGCGCTCGGCAGGATGCGTTCGACAAAGGCGTTCTGGTCGAACACCAGCGCCTCGCCCGCGTCCGAGCGCAGCGCGCGGAAGATGTTGTCCGGCCCGCCGAAGTGCTCCCAGCGCATCGGGCGGACGATCGCCTCCATGTAGGCGATGGCCTTGATCCGCGAGGGATGTCGCCGCGCCCAATGGAACCCGAGCGCCGAGCCCCAGTCGTGGACCACCAGCGTGACGTTCTCCGTCAGGCCCAACGCGTCGAACCAGGCGTCGAGGTAGCGGGCGTGATCGGCGAAGCGATAGGAGTAGGTGGGCGAGCGGCTCGACCGGCCCATGCCGACCAGGTCCGGGGCAAGGCATCGGCCGAGGCCCGCCACGTGAGGAATGACGTTGCGCCAGAGGTAGGAGGACGTCGGGTTCCCGTGCAGGAAGACGATCGGGTCACCCGCGCCTGTGTCGACGTAGCTCATCTCGGCGTCGAGAACTCGGGTCGTCTGGCGCGGGTGGGGGTCGGCTGCTGTCATGAAGTGCGCTCCTCGCGCTCAGGCGCGACGACGGTTGCGAACGATGCTACTTTGTCGCTTCATCGAAACGATACGGTAGCGTACTATAGATACGATACCGTAGCGTAGCGTGGAGTCAATGGCGGAAACGGCGACAACCGATCACGCACCCGTGAGCGCTCGCGTCCAGCGGTCGAAGGATGCTGTTCTGGCGACCACGAACCAGCTGATGTCCGAGGCCGGAATTGGCGGGGTCTCGATCGACGAGGTGTCGCGCCGCTCGGGCGTGGCCAAGACCACCATCTACCGGCATTGGCCGTCGCGTTCGGCGCTGCTGATCGATGCCTGCTCACGGCTAGGCCCGTCGCAGCCTCCGCCGGACACCGGCAGCCTGAAGGGCGACCTGACCGTCCTTGTCGGTTACCTCGCCGGGCAGCTCAACGAAGCGCGCTGGCCGACCATCCTGCCGTCGATCGTCGACGCCGCCGAGCGCGAACCTGACATCGCCGCGATGCATGCCAGGCTGCAGGCGGGTTTCGCCGCGCCCTACCTCGCGGTGCTCGAGCAGGCGAAGGCGCGCGGCGAGGTGTCCAAGCGCGAGACAGCCGACTTGGCGGCGGCGATCTACGGCCCGTTCTTCTATCGCCGCTGGTTCTCCCGCGAGCCGATCGACAAGGCCTTTGTCGATGGCGTGGTGAGGACGGTGCTGGCCGGTCTTAGGGCCCAGGAGACGCCATGAAGCCGCTTGCGATCATCACCGGCGTCGGCCCGGGCACGGGCGCGGCGCTGGCGCGCCGGTTCCACGCCGGCGGCTATCAGGTCGCCATGCTCGCGCGGAGCGCAGAGCGGCTGGGTGAGCTCGAAGCGCAGCTCGAAGACGCCTTCGCCGTCCCCTGCGACGTCGCCGATCCGGCGGCGCTCGCCGCCGCGCTTGCCGCGATCGAGGCGCGGGCGGGGACGCCCAAGGTCGTGATCCACAACGCGGTGGGCGGCGCGTTCGGCGACTTCCTCACCGTCGCGCCCGAGGTCCTCGAACGCAACTTCCAGGTCAACGTGATGGCGTTGCTGCACCTTGCGCGCTGGGCGGCGCCGAAGATGGCAGACGCCGGGGGCGGGGCGCTGATCGTCACCGGCAACACCTCGGCGCTGCGCGGGCGCGCCAACTTCGCCGGCTTTGCGCCCACCAAGGCGGCCCAGCGCATCTTGGCCGAATCCATAGCCCGCCAGATGGGGCCCAAGGGCGTGCACGTCGCCTACCTGATGATCGACGCCGTCATCGATGTGCCCTGGACGCGCGAGCGGATGAAGGACGCGCCAGACGACGTCTTCATCCAGCCGGCGGCGATCGCGGACGAAGCGTGGCACATCGCCCACCAGCCCCCCTCGGCCTGGTCCTTCCTTGTCGAAGTCCGGCCTTTCGGCGAGAGCTGGTAGGCGGCGATCAATTGGGGGGAGTTCGTTGAGCAGCGCATTCGATTTGACCGGCCGCGTGGCCCTGGTGACCGGCGGCAACGGCGGCATCGGGCTCGGCATCGCGCGTGGCCTCGCCAAGGCGGGGGCGTCCGTGGCCATCGCCGGCCGTAATGCCGAGAAGAACGCGGCGGCGCTGGCCGAGCTCGGGGCGCTCGGCGCCGAGGTCGCCGCCTTTCAGGTGGACGTCGTCGACGAACCGGCCTGCCGGGCCATGCCCGCCGAGGTCGCCGAGCGGCTCGGGCGCCTCGACATTCTGGTCAACAACGCTGGCGTCGCGCGGCGCACGCGGCCCGAGACCATGAGTCTGGAGATCTGGAACACCATCATCGCGACGAACCTGACCGGCGTGCTCGTCGCCTCGCAGGCGGCGCATCCGCTGATGAAGGCTGGCGGGGGCGGCAAGATCATCAACATCGGCTCGATGTACTCGATCTTTGGCGCTCCTTACGTCTCGGCCTATGCGGTGACCAAGGGCGGCGTCGTGCAGCTGACCAAGTCGCTGGCCGCGGCATGGGCAGGGGACAACATCCAGGTCAACGCCATCCTGCCCGGCTGGATCGACACCGACATGACCCACGCCGCGCGCACCGGGTCGGCCGAGTTCTCCGATGGGATCGTCGCGCGCACGCCGGCCGGCCGCTGGGGCGAGATCGACGACTTCCAAGGCCCGGCCGTCTTCCTCGCCAGCGCGGCCTCCGACTTCGTCACCGGCGCCGTGCTCGCCGTCGACGGGGGCTATTCGATCACCGGCTAGGCGTCACCCGCGTTCGAGCTGGGTGTAGGACCAGTATTTGAAGCCTTTGTTCTGCACCAGTTTCCACCCGCGTTTCTGCAGGCTGAGGCGCACCATGGTGTTGAAGAAGCCGTGGGCGACGACGAGCACGTTCATGCCATCCTCGGCGTCGGCGATCAGGCGCTCGGCGACCTGGTCGGCCCGAGCCTGGGCTTGCCGGCGGGTCTCCTGGCCGTCGTGATGGTTGAACCACCACCACCAGAAGCGCGCGACCACGCCCCAGATCCGGGGACTGAGCCTGACCCAGGCCGGCCAGCGCGGCGGCGGCAAGGGCGCCTCGATCAGGTTCGGGTCGGGGGTGAATTCGCG
This sequence comes from uncultured Alphaproteobacteria bacterium, assembly GCA_963719975.1. Classification (GTDB taxonomy): domain Bacteria; phylum Pseudomonadota; class Alphaproteobacteria; order Caulobacterales; family Caulobacteraceae; genus Poindextera. The sequence goes on along the minus strand of CAVRED010000006.1, from coordinate 296,964 downwards.
CTCGCCGGCGATCAGACGGGCCGTTTCGATGGAGCGTAGCCGGGTGGAGCTGACGATCACGCCGGCCGCCTCGGCATGGGCGATCAGCGCCTCGGGGGCGATTTGACCGGGAACCAGCCCTGTCTCCTCGTAGACCGCCCACCACTCGACGTAATCCTTTGAACTTAAGCGGACTTTGCGCGAAAGCGCCGGCTCGCCGTGGCGCGCCAGGACGATGGTCCCCGCCTCCTTCGCGCCTTTCGCCATGCCCCCCTTGCGACGCAGGTTCGCTCGCCGATTTGGCGAGCGGCCGACGTCCGTCATGTCTCCTCGAGCGCCCGCGCGTGCGCGACGGCCGACCGGCCCAGCGCCTCAAGGTCGTAGCCGCCCTCAAGCGAGGAGACAATACGCCCCCGCGCGCGCGAGCGAGCGATCTCGACCACGGCGCGCGTCGCCCAGGCGAAGTCCTCGGCCTCCAGGGCCTGATCGCCTAAGGGGTCGCGCGCATGGGCGTCGAACCCGGCCGAGATCAGGATCAAATCCGGTTGAAAGGCGTCCAGCGGCGCCATCAGCGCTTCGAACGCGGCGCGCCACTGCTCGCGCGGGCTTCCCGGCGACACGGTCGAGTTGATCACATTGCCGACGCCGCGTTCCGACGGGCGGCCGCTGCCCGGGTAGGCGGGCCACTCGTGCACCGAGGCGAAGAAGAGGCTCGGGTCGCTCTCCACCACCGCCTGGGTGCCGTTGCCGTGGTGCACGTCGAAGTCGACGACGGCCACGCGCTTCAGTCCCTCCGCCTGGGCGGCGCGGGCTCCGATCGCGATGTTGGAGAAGACGCAGAAGCCCATCGCCCGCGAGGGCTCGGCGTGATGGCCGGGCGGCCGGACGGCGCAGAAGGCGCGGCCGACCTCGCCGCGAGCGACCGCGCGGACAGCATCCACGACCGCGCCCGCGGCGCGCCGCGCGGCGGTGAGGCTCCCGGGCGACATGGCGGTGTCCTCGTCGATGCGCAGGAGGCCGTTGGTCGGCGCCTGGGCGAAGATCGCCTCGACGAAGGCGGGGTCGTGCACACGGTCGAGGTCGGCGCGGGTGATGAACGGGGCGGCGCGTGGCTCGAGACCAAGGTCGCCGGCGTCCTTGAGCGCGCTCAGGACCGCATGCAGCCGCTCCGGCCGTTCCGGATGATTGCGCCCGGGCTCATGGTCCAGCATGTCAGGGTGCGTGTAGAGGGCTGTGGTCATCGCGCGCAGTCTAGGCTATCGGCCCGGCACTCGCGAACGGCGCAGTTGCCGCACGCCGGAGGAAACGATCTCGCACGCGCCGACCATTGAAATCCGCCGCGCCACGCCCTCGGACGCGGAGGCGCTGGCTCTGCTTGGCCGCGAGACCTTCGCCGCGACCTTCGGACATCTTTATCCGACAGACGACCTGGACGAATTCCTCGATGCGGCGCACGCGCCGTCTCATTATGCCGGTGTGGCGGCCGACCCGGACTTCGCCCTCTGGATCGCCGAAGCCGGCGGCAGGGCCGTCGGCTACGCGGAGGCGGGCCGCTGCCTGATTCCGCATCCCGAAGTGACGCCGCAATGCGGCGAGCTGCAGCGACTCTATGTCCGCGCCGAGATGCAGGGCGCGGGTCTGGGCGTCCGCTTGCTCGAGACGGCGCTCGAGTGGCTGGAGCGCCCCGGGCGGCGGCTGTGGATCGGCGTTTGGTCGCTGAACCACGGCGCGCAAAGACTCTACAGGCGTTATGGATTCTCAAAGGTTGGCGAATATGAGTTCCGCGTCGGTCGGACCCGCGACCGCGAGTTCATCCTGGCCCGCCCGGGCGGCTAGCGGCGCAATGGACGCTGGACAGCGGCCGCGGCGGCCCTCATCTTCCCACGAACGATCGTTCGAATAGGCCCGACATCCATGTTCATGAATTTCTTTTCCGAGCTGCGCCAGGCCAAGGTGCCGGTGACGCTGAAAGAGTACCTGATGCTCATGGAGGCGCTCGATCGCGACGTGATCGAGAAGTCGGTCGACGAGTTCTACTACCTCTCGCGCTCGGCGCTGGTGAAGGACGAGAAGCACCTCGACCGCTTCGACCAGGTGTTCGGCCACGTGTTCAAGGGTCTTGAGAAGGTCCAGCTCGGGCTCGCCATGGACGTGCAGGCCGAGTGGCTGAAGGCCCTGTCCGACAAATTCCTCACCGACGAGGACCGCAAGCTCATCGAGGAGATGGGCGGCTTCGACAAGCTGATGGAGATGCTCGCCGAGCGCATCCGCGAAGCGAAGGAACGCGGCGAGATGGGCGACGAGGACGGCGAGGGCAAACGCGGTCGCCGCCCGAACGGCAACTCGCCTTTCGGCGCCAACGGCTTCCACCCCGAAGGCATCCGCATCGGCCAGGACAAGGGCCGCCACGGCAAGGCGATCAAGGTCTGGGACAAGCGCGAGTACAAGAACCTCGACGACTCGGTCGAGCTTGGCACCCGCAACATCAAGGTGGCGCTGCGCCGCCTGCGCAAGTTCGCCCGCCAGGGCGTGCCGGACGAACTCGACATCAAGGGCACGATCAAGGAGACGGCCAACAAGGGCTACCTCGACCTGATCATGCAGCCCGAGCGCCGGAACACCATCAAGGTGCTGTTGTTCTTCGACATCGGCGGCTCGATGGACAGCCACATCAAGATCTGTGAGGAGCTGTTCTCGGCGGCGAAGACCGAGTTCAAGAACATGGAGTTCTTCTACTTCCACAACTGCCTGTACGAGACCGTGTGGAAGGACAATCGGCGCCGCAACGTCGAGAAGATTCCGACCTGGGACGTGCTCAACAAATACCCGGGCGATTACAAGGTGATCTTCGTCGGCGACGCGACCATGAGCCCCTACGAGATCACCTATCCCGGCGGATCGGTCGAGCACTGGAACGAGGAGCCGGGCGCCGTCTGGCTCGATCGCGTCAGCCAGTTCTACGACAGCGTGGTCTGGCTGAACCCGGTCGGCGAGCGCCACTGGGACTACACGCCCTCGATCGAGGTCATCCGCCAGCTCACCAACGACCGGATGTACGGACTGACCCTAGAAGGCCTCGACAAGGCCATGCGCGAACTGGTGCGCGGGTAAGGGAGCTGGCCGCTCAAAGATCCTCCCCATGGGGGAGGACCTAGGTAAAGTCCGCTACTTGTTCGCCTCGTAGAGGTTGCCGGACACGGCGTAGAGATTGTAGAGCGCCGCCTTGATCCCTTGGGCGCGGTTGAGGTTGCTGACCAGGCGGCCGGGGTCGGCATCGTAGCGCTCGTCGTACGCCAGCTGGTTCAGCTCTCCGATGTAGCGTTGCGCGCGGATGACGTTGTCCTGCATCTCCTGGAACGCCTGCCGGCGCCCCTCCGTCGCGAAAACCCCGCCGGCCTTGGCGTTGGCCGCATAGGCATAAACCTCGTTGTAGAGCGAGCGACATTGACCCGCGACGGCCCAGAATTGCGCGCGCTTGGCCGGCGCGTAATAGCGCGTCGCGGCGGTGTAGGCGCTGGCGAAGGCCGGATAGGCCGCAACCGCGCGGCGGGCCGCCTCGATGGCGGAAACGCCGTCCGGCGCCTGGTTGACCGCGATAATCGCGGCGGTCAGGTTGGCCCGGGCGCGGCGCACGGACGCGACCGCGCCGCCCCCGCCGCCCCATGAGCCCAGCGCGCTATCCACCTCGCGCTCGCGCGCGGCGGCGTTGCGACCGAGCATGGCCGCTTCGTTGCGGGCCATCGCCATGGCGAGCGCATCGACCTGGTCGGGCGTGGCCGCGCCGAGCTTGCCGTTCTCGACCGCCAGCGCCGAAACCTGGTCGCGGGGCAGGCCGGCATGCTGGGCGTCGGTCAGCAGCCCGGCCGCCTCTTCCTGCACCGGAGCGGCTGGCGGACCAGGAATGCTCGCGACCTGGGAGGAGGGTGGGGCTGACGACGCAGGCGCGGCCGACGCCGCGACGACCGGCGGGGGCTGGACCGCCACGGGCGCCGGAGCCGCCGCCGGCGCCGCACTCGGCGTTCCTGGCGCGGGCGTGGGATGCGGCAGGAACGGCAGGTTGAGCTTGGCAAGCGCCGGGATCGGGTGATGCGGCAGCCAGAGGAACCAGGCGCCCGCCGCGCCGCCGCCCAGCAGCAGCACGATCAGCACCAGGATCAGCGCAACGACGCCGCCGCCGCCCTTCGCGGGAGGCGCGGCTGTGGCCGGCGCCGCGGCCGCTGGCGCGGCGGCGGCTGGCGGCGGCGTTTCGGCCGCCGCGGGTGTCGGAGCGGCCGGTTCGGGCTCGCTCGGATTGTTCGTATCGGTCATGGGAAGCCCCCGCATTCCGGCCTAGCTAAGCACCGTTGTATATTGTTTGCCAACGCCCTGCCCGCCGGCGCCTCTGACGTCGATCGAGACGCGCCGCTCGGCGGTCTCGGCTATTTGTTGGCCTGGGCGGTGGCGCTGGCCGAGGCGTAGAGGCTGGCCAGCGAGGCCTTGACCTGGGTCACCTGCGCCAGGGTTGCGCTCAGCTGCGAAACGTCGCTCTGGCCGCTGGCGGCCTGCGCCAGCTGCTCCGCCTGCGCCTCCAGGGTCTTGGCGCGCGCCGCGTCGTTCTGCAGGTCCTGATAGGCCTGCTTGCGGCCCTGCGTCGCGAACACCCAGGGCCGTGGCGCGGCCTGGGCCAGCGATGCGATCTGCGCGGCATAGGCGCGCGCCTGGGCGGCGACGGGCGGGATCGCGGCGCGCCTGACGGCGGCGTAGAGCGGCGTCGCGCGCGCGTAGGCGCTGGCGAAGAGGGCATAGGCGGGGATGGATTTGCGCGCGGAGTCGATCGCCGCCACCGGATCGGCGCCGGCGGTTGCACCGGCGCTTGCCGCCGCGAGATTGGCCCGCGCCTGGCGAACCGCCGCGACCGCGGCGGCCCCGTCCGGGGCCGCGCCGAGCGTGGTCGTGACCTCGCGTGTCTGCCCCTGGGCGATGCGCGAGAGGGCGCCGGTCTCCGCCCGGGCCATGCCGACCGCGAGGCCGTCCAGCTGGGTGACGAGCGGCGCGGCCGCGGCGGGGGCAGCGCCGTGGATCTGCGCCGCCAGCGCGTCGATCTTGCTGTTCGCGGCGGCCAGCGCGCCGACCTCCTGGCGCGGGCGCCCGGCATGCTCGGCGTCGGCGAGCAGACCGGCCGCGTCGTCCTGGATCGGCTGCACCGACGGCGCCGCCGTGGCCGCGGCGGGTCCGGCTGCCGCGGTCGTGGCCGTGGCCGTCGTGGTGGCGGCTTTGTTGGTCTTTGCCGCCGGGGCGCCGATGTGATGCTGCTGCAAATAGAAGAAGCCGGCCGCGCCGCCGCCGCCGATGATCACGACGGCCGCCCCCGCCGCCAGCAAAGGCACGAGCGGCGAGCGCCGCTTGGCGGGTTCTGACGACGGCTCGGCGGGCGCCTCTTTCGTCTTCTCGACGACGGCCGCCGGCGACGCATACGCCTGCGTCGGCGCCTCGACCGCGTCGAGCATCGGGGCGCTGAGGCTGATGCGGGTCGCTTCCTCCTCCGGCTCGGCGTAGCCCGGCTCGAACATCTTCATCCAATCGGGCATCGATTGCGGGCGGTCTGACGGTCGCAGCGCCATGGCCGCATCAACTGCCCGCAGGAACGTGCGGCTAAATCCCGGCCGCTCGCGGGCGGCCAGCGGCTCGCCGGCGCCGCCGTGCATGCGCTCGAGCGCGTCCCCGGGCTTCTCGCCGGTCACGCATTGGTAGAGCGCAACGCCGAGCGCGTAGATGTCGGTCCACGGCCCCTGCGGGTAGGTCTTCACATACTGTTCGATGGCCGCGTAGGGGGGCGTGTAGAAGGTGACCTGGGTGCTGGTGGCCTGACCGGACTCGAACCGGGCCGAGCCGAAGTCGATCAGCACCGGCCGTCCGTCGTCGTCGACCAGGATGTTGGCCGGCTTGATGTCGCGATGGATGACGCCCGCGCGATGCACCCGGGCCAGGCCCTCGGCGATCGGGCGAAGCAGCGCGAGCAGGCTGGCTTCGTCGAAGTGCTTGCCGCTGCGCAGGAGCTGCGACAGCGAAGCCCCGGTCTCGAAATCCATCACCATGTAGGCGGTGCCGTTGATCTCGAAGAGACTCTTCACGGCGACGATGTTCGGGTGTCGGTCGGGCTTCGACAGGTTCCAGAGGATCTTGGCCTCTTCGACGAACTTCCTCAGGCCAAGCGCGTAGACCTCCTCCGACGATGAGTCCGTCGGCGTGACGGTCGAGCCCTCCACGCGGTCGCTGATCGCGCTCGGAAAGTACTCCTTGATCGCGACCACTTCGTCGAAGTAGACGCCGCGGCCACGGTAGACGATTCCGAACCCGCCGACGCCGAGCACGCTCTCGAGCTTCCACTCGCGAAGCACCGAGCCCTCTGGGAGGGCTTTGCTGTGGTACGGTATGCTCGGAGCGGTGGTATCGACCATTTGCCTGCGCGGCCTCTTGTCCGCAAAGTAAGCGCTCTTGTCGGTGAAATGCTAGATGCGTAACGGCGAACGACTCTTCGGAAGCATGATCCATGGGCTTTGACTGCGCCGTGCGCACCCACGTTGGCTGTCGTCGGCGCATGAACGAGGACGCGGTGTTGTCGCGGCCTGAGTTGGGCGTTTGGGCGGTCGCCGACGGCATGGGCGGGCATGAGGCGGGCGAGGTGGCGAGCGCGCTCGTTGTCGAAGGCCTCGCCGGGCTCGACCCCGGCCTTGCGCTTCCGCAACGGGCCGCGGCGGCCGGTCGCGCGCTCGAGGGCGTAAACGACGCTCTCCAGGCGCTGGCGGGCGGGCGGCGGACGATCGGCAGCACGGTCGTGGCGGTGCTCGCCGACGAGCGGGCGTTCGTCTGCATCTGGGCTGGCGACAGCCGCGTCTATCGCGTCCGCGGCGGCGGGCTGCAGCAGCTCACCCGCGACCACAGCCTGGTGCAGGAGCTGGTTGACCTGGGCGAGATCGACGCCGCCGAGGCCGAAGGCCATCCGAACGCCAACGTGATCACCCGCGCGGTCGGCGTCGACGCCACGCTCAAGCTCGATCTGGTCGAGGGCGACGTGAGGCCTGGCGACGTCTTCCTGCTCGCCAGCGACGGCCTCACGCGGTTGATGAGCGACGACGAGCTCCGCATCGGCCTGCAGGCCGATGGGCTCGAGGCCACGGCGGACCTGTTCCTCGACACCTGCCTGGAACGCGGGGCGCCGGACAATGTCTCGCTGGTGATCCTGCGCGCCGCGTGAGCGGTTTGCGCGCCGCGGCGCCCGGCCCTAAGACTGCCGGTCCGCACCGAGCGAAGGCTCATGCTCCATTGACCGATGCCGCCCTTGTCCCGCCCGATCCGGAGGCCCACGCCCAGACCAAGGCGCTGGTGTTCGCCGCCGCCGAGCGGCTGTTCGCGGTGCACGGATTCCAGAAGGTCTCGGTGCGCGACATCACCGCCGAGGCGGGGGTCAACCTGGCCTCGGTGAACTACCACTTCGGCTCCAAGGACGCCCTGCTGTTCGAGATCTTCCGCACGCGCACGGCCGAGCTGAACCGGGCGCGAGCGCGGATGCTGCACGAGGCCTCCGACCGCCACCAGGGCAGGCCGCCGGTGCGCGACATCCTGGTCGCGCTGATCGCCCCGCCGGTGCGCTGGCTGGCGCCGGGCAGCGAGCGGCGGATCGCGCTGCAGTTCCTTATCCGCGCCCGCGGGGAGGGCACCGACGAGATGCGCGAGGCGCTGCGTTCCGACGTCTCGCACCTGCGCCGCTTCGCCGACGCCTTCCTGGCCGCGCGGCCCGACCTGCCGCCCGAGGAGGTCTATTGGCGCGTGCACTTCGTGCTCGGCCTGATCCACAACAACCGCTTCGCCGAGCTCGATCGCCTGCACACCCTCTCCGAGGGCCTGGCGCGCGAGGATGACATCGAGGCCTTGATCAAGCGCATGGTCGACTTCGCCGAGGCCGGCTTCGTGCGCTGACGCGCCTAGGCGGCCGTTGTCATCGGTGGGTCGCGGCGGCGGCGAAGGCGGGGCTCCTCGACCAGCAGCAGGAGCACGACGAGCGCCGCGATCTCGCAGCCGATCGAGGCGGAAAAGACCACCATGTAGCCGGCGACCGCGGCGATCAGGCCCCCGATCAGCGGCCCGGCCGAGGCCATGATCCCCTCGGCCGTCGAGGAGAAGGCGAGCCGCATGGCCATGTCCTCGCGCAACCCGAACTCCAGCACCATGGTCTGCGAGCTCATCTGGTAGCCAGAGTTGGCCGCGCCCAAGAGGCAGAAGGCGAGGAAGAACAAGGGCATGCTGTGCCCGACCATGAGCAGCGCGGTGCCGCCGATCCAGGCGACGAGCGCGATCAGGAAGCTGGAGCGGAACCCCGACCGGTCGCCGAGGTAGCCCCAGAGCAGGTTCGAGGCGGTGTCGGCGCCGAGGTTGGCCAGGCCAAGGATGCCGATCACGCTGCCGCTCAGCGAGTGCAGCATGTGGCCGGCGTAGAGGATGTAGAACGGCTGGGCGATGCGGCCGGCGACCGCCAGGGTCTGCGACAGCATGAAGAAGGCGAAGCCGCGGTCTGCGCCAAGCATGGCAGGCAGGCTCTTCAGCCGTTCGGCGACGCGCATGCGCGGGCGCACCTGCGGCGGATCCGGCTCGCGGATCAGGAGCTGGAAGGCCGTCAGCCCCAGGCTGGTCAGGATGAAGGCGAGGAAGAAGGTGGTGGCGTAGCCGTTCTGGTAGAGGTGCAGGCCGAACAGCACGACGCGCTTCGAGATCGGCGCGTTGCCGACGATGTAGCGGCCGGCGGCGTAGGCGAGCGCCGCGGCGATCGTTCCGCCGGTGAAGTTGCGCCAGGCCTGCAGATGACCGCGGCGGGTGATCGGGATGACCTTGCCCAGCACCATCTGGAACGCGACCCGCTGAGCGCCCGAGAAAAGGCCGAGCAGGAGCATGAAGAAGAGGGTGGCGGCGAGCAGCGGCGCGCCGGCCAGGAACCAGCCGCAGACCGCCATCCCCAGGATCTGCACCCGCATCAGGCTGCCCATCAGGATCGAGGCGGGCAGCACGCGCTTGCGGTGCTCGATCTGCGAAGCGCCGACGATCGGCGAGACCACCTGGCCGACCTGCTGCAGCGACAGGCCGAGGCCCACGATGGCGTTCGGGTTGGCGATGCCGCGCAGGACCGCCGGCAGCGCGCCCACGCTCTGGGTCGCCAGCAGGTAGAGGTACGCCGGCACGAAGGTGGCGGCGTTGACCAGCCGAAACCCGGTCATCCCGAGCATGCCGTGCAGGTAGTTGGCGGCGTAGTTCCGGCGCAGGTTCGCCCAGATGAACCGCTCGTATTCGGCCTCGGACGCCGCCTGATCCGCCGCGCTGGCCGCGGTCTCCGGCGAGGCGAGCTCGGCCAGCGCGAGCTCGCTCGTGGGCGGCGTGTGGCTGACGTCGTCGTCCGACAAGCTGGGTCCTTACATGGTGGGCGACTTCAAGCGCCGGCGCGCGGCTCGAATAAACCGACCCGCCCGCGTTGCCCAGCGATCTGCCGACGCCTAGACTCGAAAGGCAGGAAGGGCCTTGGAGCCGCCATGTCGGACACCCCGCAAACCCCGCCGGACATCGCGGCGATGTCGTTCGAACAGGCGCTCGCCGAGCTCGAGGGGATCGTCAATCAGCTGGAGTCGGGCCAGGCGGCGCTGGAGGACTCGATCAAGATGTACGAGCGCGGCGCGCTCTTGAAAGCGCACTGCGAGGCCAAGCTCGAGGCGGCGCGCCTCCGCGTGGAGAAGATCGTGGTCGGCCCGCAGGGCGCCGCCGGCGTTGAGCCGGCCGAGTTCTCCTGAGACAGCAGGTCCCATCATGAGCGGGGCGCTCGCCCGGAAGCTGGCCGAGGCCGCCGACCTGGTCACCGTCACGCTGGACGCGCTCTTGCCGCGCGGAGCCGGTCCGGAGCAACGACTGACCGAGGCCATGCGCTATGCGGCGCTGGGGCCGGGCAAACGCCTCCGCCCCTTCTTCGTGCTCGAGACCGGCGCTCTGTTCGGCCTCGAGGCGTCGCGCGATGCTGCCGCTGGCGTGCGCCATCGAGTGCATCCACGCCTACAGCCTCGTGCACGACGACCTGCCGTGCATGGACGACGACGACATGCGCCGCGGGCGCCCGACCGTGCATCGCGCCTACGACGAGGCGACGGCCGTGCTGGTCGGCGACGCCCTTCAGACCGCCGCCTTCGAGATTCTCGCCGATCCGGCCACCCATCGTGACGGCGGCGTCCGCGCCGAGCTCGTGCGCCGGCTGGCGGCGGCCGCGGGGGCGGCCGGCATGGCCGGCGGGCAGATGATCGACCTCCTCGGCGTTGGCGACGACCTCGGCGCCGTGGCGCGAATGCAGCGGCTGAAGACGGGCGCGCTGATCGCCTGCAGCTTCGAGCTGCCGATGGTGCTGGCCAGGCCCTCAGATGCGGAGCGGCAGAGCCTGATGGGCTTTGCCCAGGACCTCGGGCTCGCCTACCAGATCGTCGACGACCTGCTCGACGTCGAGGGCGACGAGGACCTTCTTGGCAAGGCCGCCGGCGCGAAGGACCAGGCCAAGGGCAAGGTCAATTACGTGACGCTCCTTGGCGCGAGCGCGGCCAAGGAACGGGTCGCGCTGCTGGCCGAGCAGGCGCGGGCGCACCTGGAGCTGTTCGGCCCGCGGGCGGAAACTCTTCGCGCGAGCGTCGACTTCGTGCTCGAGCGGCGGTACTGATCCCGGCCAAGAGTCCCAAGCCCCGCATGCCGCCCCCGACCCCGCTTCTCGACACGGTCACCGCGCCGACAGACACGCACGCGTTCACCCAGGCGCAGCTGCGCCAGCTGGCGGACGAGCTGCGCAGCGAGATCATCGACGCCGTCTCGCAGACCGGCGGGCACCTCGGCGCGGGGCTCGGCGTGGTCGAGCTCACGGTCGCGCTGCACCATGTGTTCGACACCCCGCGCGATATCCTGATCTGGGACGTCGGCCACCAGGCCTATCCGCACAAGATCCTGACCGGTCGCCGCGATCGCATCCGCACGCTGCGCCAGGGCGGCGGCCTTTCCGGCTTCACCAAGCGGGCTGAGAGCCCTTACGACCCCTTTGGCGCGGCGCACGCGGCGACCTCCATCTCGGCGGCGCTCGGGTTTGCGGTCGCGCGCGACAAGCGCGGGGCCGACCACAAGGTGATCGCCGTCATCGGCGACGGCGCCCTGTCGGCCGGCATGGCCTACGAGGCGATGAACAACGCCGCCGAGACCACCAAGCAGCTGATCGTGGTCCTGAACGACAACGACATGTCGATCGCCCCGCCCGTCGGCGGCATGAGCGCCTACCTCGCCCGCCAGGTCTCGGGCGGCGCCTACCGCTCGTTCCGCGACTTCTTCCGGCGGTTCGCCGGCGGGCTGCCGAAGCCGCTCAAGGAGGTGATGCGGCGCATAGAAGAGTACGGGCGCGGGCTCGCGACCGGCGGCACCTTCTTCGAGGAGCTGGGCTTCTACTACGTCGGCCCGATCGACGGCCACAATCTTGACCACCTGGTCCCGGTTCTTAAGAACGTCAAGAATATCAAGGGTAAACCGGTCCTCGTTCACGTCGTCACCCAGAAGGGTAAGGGCTACGGCCCGGCGGAAGCGGCCGCCGACAAGTACCACGGCGTGCAGAAGTTCGACGTCATCACTGGCCAGCAGTCGAAGTCGCCGGCGACGGCGCCGAGCTATACGCGCGTCTTCGCCGACGCCCTGATCCGCGAGGCGGAGAAGGACGACAAGATCGTCGCCATCACGGCGGCGATGCCCTCCGGCACCGGCCTCGACAAGTTCGCCGAACGCTTCCCCGACCGCGCCTTCGATGTCGGGATCGCCGAGCAGCACGCTGTGACCTTCGCCGCCGGGCTGGCCGCTGACGGGATGAAGCCGTTCGCCGCGATCTATTCCACCTTCCTCCAGCGCGGTTACGACCAGGTCGTGCACGACGTGGCGATCCAGCGCCTGCCGGTCCGGTTCGCGATCGACCGCGCCGGCCTGGTCGGCGCGGACGGGCCGACCCACGCCGGCTCTTTCGACATCGGCTACCTCGGCCAACTGCCGGGCTTCGTGCTGATGGCGCCGGCCGACGAAGCCGAGCTGACCGCGATGGTGGCGACCGCCGTGGCCATCGACGATCGCCCGAGCGCCTTCCGCTATCCGCGCGGCGATGGGACCGGGGCGGCGATCTCCTTGAACCCCAACCCGCTCGAGATCGGGCGGGGGCGGGTCCTGCGCGAGGGATCTGCCGTTGCGATCCTGTCGCTCGGCGGACGACTGGCCGAGGCGCTGCATGCGGCCGACCTCCTGGCCGCGCGCGGCTATTCGGCAACGGTCGCCGACGCCCGCTTCGCCAAGCCGCTCGATGAGGCGCTGATCCTCAGGCTAGCCCGCGAGCACGAGGCGCTGATCACGGTCGAGGAGGGGGCGATGGGCGGTTTTGGCGCCTTCGTGCTGCACCTTTTGGCCGAGCGCGGGGCGCTCGACCGCGGCCTTCGGGTGCGCACGCTGACCCTGCCGGACGTCTTCCAGGACCAGGACAAGCCGGAGGCGATGTACGCCCAGGCGGGGCTCGACGCCGAGGGCATCGTCCGCGCCGCGCTTGGCGCGCTCGGCCTCGACAACACCGTCGGCGGCTTGCGCGCCCTCTAGCTAGCGTCGCTCATAGTGAAAGCGGCACTGGGCGATCTCGAGTTGTTGGGCGGCGCCGGACCCGGACACCCGATAGACCAGCCGATCCTCCAACGTCAGGCGTCGCGACCACCAGCCCCTCAGATCGCCTCTCGGCGGCTCGGGCCTTCCCGTGCCGTTGAACGGCGTGCGCATGCACTCCTTGATCAGGACGCTTAGTCGCTCGAGCGTGTTCGGGTCGCTCGCCTGCCAGTGAAGATAGTCTTCCCAGGCTCGGTCGGCGAAGACGAGCCTCACGGTTCCTTCAAGGCGCGCGCCTGGCCGGCGCCGGCGTCGAGCTGACGGATGGCCTCGGTCAGGCGTTCTACGTTCGCCGGTGTGGACAACAGGTGGCTGGTCGCCTCGATGGCGTTCCAGTCCGCAAGCGAGATCATGACCACGGCTTCGCCGCGTTTGCGCGTCACGATCACCGGGGCGTGGTCATCCACGACCCGGTCCATGACATCCTTCAGCTTCGCCCGCGTGTCGGAATAGGTGAGCACGTCCATGGGGTCCTCCTGAGGAGGATATGTACAGAAATTAGTACAATTCAGCCCGGCCGCTGTTGCTCGGGCGGTTTTGATCAGAACGGGAAGAACCGCTGCAGCAGTGCCGTGCCGACGCCGGTCTTCTGCACCGAGCTCACGTCGCCGCGGCCGCCGTAGTCTATGCGCGCCTCGGCGATCTGGGTGTGCAGGATGGTGTTGGTCGAGGTGATGTCCTCCGGCCGAACGATGCCCGAGACCGTCAGCACGCGGGTGTCGTTGTTGGTGCGCACCTCCTGGCTGCCCTCGATGACGAGGTTTCCGTTCGGCAGCACCCGGGTGACGATCGCGGCGATCGTCAGCGTGATCTGCTCCTGGCGCACGACGCCGCCGGTGCCGCCCGCCGCCAGGCTGGTGTTGGTGCTGATCGCCTTGGTCGGGTCGAAGCCGGGCGGCAGGGCCTTCTTGAGGATGGTCTCGAGGCCGAAGAAGTTCGAGACGCCGGCGGTGTTGGTGTCGGTCTTGGTCGCGGTCGTGGCGTTGGAGGTCTTGGCGCTGTCGTCGATGTTGATCAGGATCGTCAGGATGTCGCCGACCTTGCTCGCCCGTTGATCGTTGAAAAAGGCGCGCGCCCCGGTGCGCCAGAGCGAGTTGGGGGAGGCCGGTTGTGGCGGCGGAATGCGAGCGGCCGCCGCCCCGATCGCCGCCGCATCGACGTTCTGCGGCGTGATCACCGCCGGGTCCGTCGTCGGTGACAGTCTGGGTCCCTCGACGGCTTCCCTGACGCTGCCGCAGGCGGCGAGCGGGAGCGCCGCGGACAGAAGGGCGACGAGAACGATGCGGCGCATTGCAGAACTCACGGGTTACGGGAAGGCGGCGACTTGGTTGGGGCTGGTGGTCTGCGCGGCGCGGATCGCCTCGGCTTCAGGCCCTACGACGGCCTGATCCGGTCCGGTGGCGACGGCCTGGATCACCTTCTTCGATGTGGTGTTCTGGATCGCGACCGGTTCACCGCTCGCCGCGTCGGCCATCGCCTTGCCTTGCAGGATCAGGCTGATGCCGCCGTCGTGGTAGGCGACCTGCACGATGTCGTCGCGCTTGATCACCAGCGGCGTGCTGAGGTCGTGGGCGGCGACGGGCGAGCCATCGCGCAAGGGTCGCCGGGCAACCTTGCCGATGACGTCGGTGGCGTCGCGCGGCGCGTCCGCCGGGACTTGGAAGCGAGGAACCTTGGCGAAGGCGAGATCCGAGGGTTGCACGATATCGCCGGCCATCAGGCTGCGGGCATAGGTCAGGACCTCGCTCATCTGCGCCGGCGCGGCCGCGCCGGCCGCGTTCGGAACGAGAATGCGGGTCATGCCCGTCGGATTGCCCCAGTCGAGGCCATGGTCGCGGGCCAGCCGCTGCACCACGCCGGCGTCCAGCACCGCGCTCAGGCCCGGCGGCGCGCCGTTGCCGATCACCACGGCGCTCGCGGCGCCCGCGTTGTCGAACAGCGTGGCCAGGGTGATCGGACCCGACGCCTCGAGCTCTGAGCGAAGCTCGACCGGTTGGCCCGCGCGCGCCGGAGCGGCCATCAGAAGCGCGAGCGCAGCGGCGATGAACGCAACCCTCGCCACGGTCCTACGTCTTCATCTGGGTGTTGGTCTGCAGCATCTGGTCGGCGGTGCTGATCACCTTGGAATTCATCTCGTAGGCCCGCTGGGCCACGATCAGCGCCGTGATCTCGCTCACCGGATCGACGTTGGACGCCTCGGTGTAGCCCTGCAGCACGGTGCCAAGCCCCTGGACGCCCGGGTTGCCGGTCGTCGGGCGCCCCCGAGGCGTCGGTCTGGGTGAACAGGTTGTTGCCCTGCGGGTTCAAGCCGGCGTCGTTGAAGAAGGTCGCCAGCTGCAGCTGCCCGACCTGCTGCGGGCGCCGCGTTGCCGGCGACCGTCACCTGCACCTGCCCGGCGTTGGAGATGGTGACGTTGGTCGCGCCTTGCGGAATCTGGATCTGCGGGATCACCTGGAAGCCGTCGGCTGTCACCAGCTGGCCCTGCGCATTCACCGAGAAGTTGCCGGCGCGCGTGAAGGCGGTCTGGCCGTCGGGCATCAGCACCTGGAAGTAGCCGGGGCCCTGGATTGCGAGGTCGAGCGGGTTGCCGGTCTGCGTCAGCGAGCCCTGGGTGCCGATGGTGTAGACCGAGCCGGCCTTCACGCCGGCGCCGACCTGCACGCCGGTGGGCACGATCGTGCCCTGCGTCGACGACTGCGAGCCCGGCTGCTCGATCGTCTGGTAGATCAGGTCCTCGAACTCCGCCCGGCCCTTCTTGAAGCCGACCGTGTTCATGTTGGCGATGTTGTTGGAGATGACGTCGACGTTCAGGTCCTGAGCGGCCATCCCCGTCGCGGCTGTTCGCAGTGCCATCATCTTGGGCGCGCTCCTCTATTGCGTGGTCATCAGCGAGCCGAGCCGCTGGACGGCGGTGTCGGACAGGGTGGCCGTCGAGTTCATCATGTTGGCGACCATGTCGTAGGCGCGGCTGATGCGGATCAGGTCGGTGACCTGGACGATCGGTTGGACGTTCGAGGCTTCCAGCATGCCCTGGCGGATGACCTGGCCGGTGACCGGCTGCGCCGCCTGGCCGCTGGATTCCGAGTAGTAGCCGTCCCCCTCCTTCGAGAGCTGGCTCAAGTCGGCGAAGCTGATCACGCCCACGCGGCCGACCACCTGCGCGTTCGCCTGGCCCGGCACGGTCTGGGTGATGGTGCCGTCGCCGCCGATCATCGGCGTCCCGCCTTGCGGGTTCAGGCTGATCGGCGAGGAGGAGGCGTCCAGCACCGGGTCGCCGGCCTGGGTCACGAGCCGGCCGGTGTTGTCCTTGGCGAACCGGCCGTCGCGCGTGTAGCGCGTGCCGTTCGCCGTCTGAATCTGGAAGAAGCCCTGGCCCATGATCGCCAGGTCGAGCGGCGCGTCGGTCTGCTGCAGCGGGCCCTGGCTGAAATCGCGCGCCACGCCGTTGTCGGCGACGAACAGGATCATCTGCGGCGTTCCGCCCGGCGGCGTCGGCGGCGTCGCCGGATCGGGCGTCGCCATCAGCTGCTCGACCTTGAAGCCGGTGGTGTTGACGTTGGCGAGGTTGTTGGCGGCGATGTCCAGCTCTCGCTCGAGCAGGAGCTGGTTGGAGAGGCCGACGTAGAGGGTGTTGTCCATCGGACGAAAGACTCAAGGAAAATGACACAAGCGATGGTCAGCGGCTGCGCAAATGGTTGACTGCAACAGCCGGGCCACGCGGAAAGCGCAACCTTTTCAATGAGCAAGAAGGTTAATTGCGGCCGCGCGGCCGATCCGGCCCCGGCAAAATTTGCCCGGCTAAAAACCGATCCTTAACCAAACCGGCGCGATGTCCGCTAGCACTGCAGCCGCCAGGGTTCCCGCCTGATTCCTGAGGCTGCGCCAGCGCTTGGGAACACCATGGCCAAGGACGTAGCCGACACGGACGCCGAAGACGAAGTCGAAGGCGAAGCCCCGGAAGGCGAAGGCGAGGAGGGCGGCAAAGAAGAAACTCCCGCTTCGGCTCATCCTGATCGGCGCCGCCGCCGGCGTGCTCGTGCTGGGCGGCGGCGGGACGGCGGCCTTCCTGCTGTTCGGCCACCATGGCGCCCGCGCCGGCGCATGCGGCCAAGGCGAAGAAGGACAAGAAGGACGGGGACAAGGACGACAAGTCCGGCGCGCAGATCGCCGACGGTCCGGACGGCGTCGTCTTCTACACCCCGCCCGACATCGTCGCGAACATGGACACCGCCGACGGCAAGCCGACCTTCCTGAAGCTGAAGCTCACCTTCGAGCTGCCCGACCACGACACCGCCGACACGATCGACGAGGACATGCCGCGCCTGCAGGACATGTTCCAGACCTTCCTGCGCGAGCTCAGGCCCGAGGATCTGTCTGGCAGCGAAGGCAGCTACCAGCTGCGCATGGAGCTGCTCAGGCGGGTGAATCTGATCATCGCGCCGGCCAAGGTGAACACGGTTCTGATCGAGGAGATGTTGATCAACTAGGGCGGTAAGCCCCGGTTGGCGAAGCGCCATGGCCGAAGAGACCGAGGTCAAGGAAGAAACGGTCGCCGCGCCCGCTGCGGAGGCTGAGCCCGCACCGGTCGCCGCCGCCGCGCCCGAGGCGGCGGAGGCCGCGCCGGACGCCGCCGCTCCGGCCGGTGAGGCGGGCGAGGACTGGTCCGGCGCCGACAGCCCCCAGCCGGCCGAGCGCATCCTCAATCAGGACGAGATCGACAGCCTGCTCGGCTTCGACCTCTCGGACGACGATGCCGCCGATCGCACCGGCATCCGCGCCATCATCAACTCCGCGCTGGTCTCCTACGAGCGCCTGCCGATGCTGGAGATCGTCTTCGACCGCCTGGTGCGGCTGATGACGACCTCCTTGCGCAACTTCACCAGCGACAACGTCGAGGTCAGCCTCGACAACATCTCGTCGATCCGCTTCGGCGACTATCTGAACTCGATCCCGTTGCCGGCGATCCTGTCGGTGTTCCGCGCCGAGGAGCTGGACAACTTCGGGCTGCTGACCGTCGACTCCAACCTGATCTACTCGATCGTCGACGTGCTGCTCGGCGGGCGGCGCGGCACCGCGGCCATGCGCATCGAGGGCCGGCCCTACACCACGATCGAGCGCGTGCTCGTCCAGCGCATGGTCGAGGTGGTGCTGGCCGACGCCCAGGCCGCGTTCGAGCCGCTGACGCCGGTGACCTTCAACCTCGACCGCCTGGAGACCAATCCGCGCTTCGCCGCCATCGCTCGGCCGGCCAACGCCGCCATCCTGGTCAAGCTCCGGATCGACATGGAGGACCGCGGCGGGCGGATCGAGCTCCTTTTGCCCTACGCAACGCTCGAGCCGATCCGCAAGATGCTGCTGCAGCAGTTCATGGGCGAGAAGTTCGGGCGCGACAACATCTGGGAAGGCCACCTCGCGACCGAGCTCTGGACCACCCAGCTCGACGTGCGCGCCGTGCTCGACGAGCAGGTGGTCGACCTTCGCCGCGTCTCGAACCTCAAGGTCGGCGACACGCTGGTGCTGAACGCCACGCCCGACAGCCTGGTCGAGCTTCGCGCCGGCCAGATCGCGCTGACCCGCGGCCGCATGGGCCGGCGCAACCACAACATCGCCGTCCGCGTCGAGGCGCCGCTGACGCCCGCCGCGAAGACCGCCATCCAGGGAGGGCCGCTATGAGCCCGGTTTCGCTGACGCTCGACCTGCTGCTGGCGGCGCTGTTGCTGATCACGCTGGTCTTCGGCCTTCGGCTCGACAAGCGCCTGAAGACGCTGAACGCCAGCCAGGCCGAGTTCCAGGCGGCGATCGCCGACCTCGACCGCGCCGCCGAGCGCGCCGAGACGGGCCTCGCCGAGCTGCGCGGCGCGATGGACGAGGCGGTCGACCTCCTCGGCGGCCGGATCGAGAAGGCGCGCGAGCTCGCGGCCAGGCTGGAGACGCTGACCGCTCAGGCGCAGGGCGCCGGTCGAACGGGCGACCTCCGGCGTCGCCGCCGCCGCGCCGGAGCGCGCGCCCGGCCCTCGATCGGGCATGGGCCCGGCCCGCCGAACGCGCTCCCGCCCCCCGCGCCGAGCGCACCGAGCCTGAGCCGCCGCTCACGCTGACGCGGCACGATGCCGTCTGCAGGCCCGGCGTCCGGCCGCGGTTCCCCCGCCGCGCTCGCGCCCGATGGTCGATGACGAGCTGTTCGACGGGCCGGCGCCGCCAGGCCGGGGCGCGCTCGTGAGCCGCATTCCGCGTCTTCTGCCGCTGGTGGGCATCGCCATCGGCGGCGTGCTCGCCGTCAAGGCGGTCACCGAGGCGCCGCAGATCTGGGGCGTGACCCAGGCGTTCGCCGAGGACGTCGTGCACCCAGGCCAAGCCAAGTCGGCGCTGCCGCCAGGCGCGTCGATTCTCGCCGACGGGCGGTCGAACACGACGGCCAGCGCCTCCAGCGCGCCGGCCGCCATCTGCGCGCCGACGGCGGCCGAGCTCGCCAAGGAAGCTGGCCTGTCGCCAGCCGAGCTGCAGGTGCTGCAGAGCCTGTCGAACCGCCGCGGCGAGCTCGACCAGCGCGAGATGAGCCTCGACACCCAGGTGCAGTTGATCGCCGCCGCCGAGGCCAAGCTCGACTCGCGCATCCAGGACATGAACACGCTGAAGGGCCAGATCCAGGGCCTGCTCGGCCAGGCCGACCAGCAACAGCAGGCCGACCAGCAGCGTCTCGTCCGCGTCTACGAGGACATGGACCCGAAGAAGGCGGCCGCGGCCATGACCGTCATGGCCGACGCCGTGCGCGTGCCCATCGCCGCGGCGATGAAGGAGCGCAAGCTCGCCGCCATCCTGCAGGCGATGCAGCCGGCCGACGCCAAGACGCTGACCGAGCTTTTGGCCCAGCGCACCGCGGGCTCGCAGGTCATCGCCAACGCCAAGGCGGCGCTGAACGGCCAGCCGCTGCCGCCGGCCGCGCAGGCCGCGTCGGTCAGCCGGCGGCCGGTCAGCCGCAAGCCGCCCAGACGGCCGCGCCCGCCGACCAGAACGCGCAAGCGCAGAGCGCTAAGACAGACAAGACCGGCAAGACGGGAAAGAACGCCAAGACGGCGAAGACCGACCAGACGCCGGCGTCGGACCAGTCAGCCGACAACACCGCGCCGGCCAAGGGCCGCCCGGCGGCGAAGACCCACCGCGGGCAGCAAGCCAAGGCGCGGCCGAAGCAGACGCCGACCGCGACGGCGTCGAGCCAGGCCAACGCGGGCAAGACGACGCCGGCGCCGCAGGCCGCTCAGCCGGCCGCGGTGGCCTCCGTGGCCGCGAAAGGCCAGCCGCCGGCGACGCCGAAGACCACGGGCGCGCCGGCCAAGGCTGTCCCGCCGATCCCGCCGAACGCCAAGATCGGCTGATCCGGCGATGCGCCTGATCCGCCTGCTTCGATCGTCCGTCGGCGGCGATGGCGGCGCTCGCGCTGATCGCGCCCGCGCGGGCTCGCCGAGGGGCCGCCGGCGTTCCAGCACGCGCCGGGCTCCGCGCTCGGCGTCAACGTCGCGCAGGCGAACGACTTTTCGCGCATCGAGTTCCGCTTTCCCGGCGGCGCGCAGCGTCACGACCCGCCGCGACGGGCAGAAGCTGATCCTGCATTTCAGCCGCTACATGAAGCCGGACATGACGCGGCTGCGGGTCGACCCGCCGCGGTTCCTGAAGGGGCGGACGATCGCGACGCCGGCGGTCTCGAGATCACGCTCACGCTCGCCGACGGCGCCGACGCCAAGGTGGGCCAGGGCGACGGGGTGATCTCGGTCAACCTGTTCGCGGCGCAGAGCCAGGCGCAGGCGCAGAACAGCCAGACGGCGCCGGCGGCGCAGAACCGCCCCAATCCGGTCCCCGACGGCGGCGTCGTCAAGGTGCAGGCCCGCCAGCAGGCCGCCGGCCCGCTCGTGCTCGACTTCCCCTGGAAGGCGCCGCTCGGCGCCGCCGTCTTCCATCGCGGTCAGGCGATCTGGATCGTCTTCGACGCCGCGGCGAAGCTCGACCTGTCGGCCCTGCCGCGCGGCTCGCCGCTGTTCGCTGGCCTGCAGCCGGTCCAAGGCCCCGACTATACGGCGCTGCGCATCGCCGCGCCCGCCGGCGAGACCGTCACGGCCAACGCGCAGGGCGCCGACTGGACGGTCACCCTTGTCCCAGGCGCCGCAGCAGGGACCCGATCAGGTCAAGATCGCCCGCGACGACGCCTCGGCGACCGGGGCGTTGTCCGTCACCATGGCGGGCGCCACCCACGTCTTCTGGGTCGCCGATCCGAGCGGTCGGCGACCGGATCGGGGTCGTGACCGCGCTCGCGCCGGCCAAGGGTCTGGCCTCGCCGCGCCAGTACGTCGACCTGGCGCTGCTGCCGTCGGCGCAGGGGCTGGCGATCCAACCGATCGCCGACGACCTTCTGGTCAACACCGACGGCGATATCGTCATCATCGGCCGGCCCAGCGGTCTGGCGCTCTCGGGCAAGTCCGGCCAGACGGTCGCCGACAGCGGTCCTGAACTGCCCCAGCCCACGACGCGGCCCGGACCTCATCGACTTCGACGGCTGGTCCAAGACCGGCGCCGGCGGCTTCGTCGCCCGCTACGACGCGCTGCAGTCGGCGGCCGCGGACGAAGCGGCCAAGGGCAAGGACGCGCCGATGCTGGCGCGCATGGGGCTGGCGCGCTTCCTCGTCGGCTCGGAGCTGTCCTTCGAGGCCATCGGACTGCTCGACCTGAACGCCAAGGTGCAGCCGAACCTGCTGGGCGAATCCTGAGTTCCGCGGCCTGCGCGGCGCGGCGAAGGCTATGGCCGGCCGCTACAAGGAGGCGCAGGCCGAGTTCTCCGCGCCCGTCGTCGCCGACGATCCGGCCAGTTCGCTGTGGCGCGGCTATGTCGACGCCAAGCTCAACCAGTGGTCGGACGCCAGGGGCGAGTTCCAGAAGGGCGCGCCCGCCTGGGGCCAGTTCACGCCGCGCTGGCGCGCGCGCTTTGCTCGCGAGGACGCCGAAGCGGCGCTGGCGCTGAACGACACCAAGATCGCCGCCGGCGAGGTGCAGGCGGCGCTCGACAACGCCGGCGGCGACCCGATCGAGCAGTTGGCGGTGCGCCTCGTGCAGGCCAGGCTGATCGAGGCCGAGGGCGACAAGCCCGGTGCGCTCAAGGTCTACGACGCGATCTCGACGGTGAACCTGCCGTGGCTGTCGGCTCCGGCTCTGCTGCACGCCACCCAGATCCGTCTGGCGCAGGGCGCGCTGCAGCCCAACCAGGCGGCCGACATCCTCGATGGCCTGCGCTATCGCTGGCGCGGCGATGCGACCGAGCTCGAGACCATCCGGACGCTGTCGCAGATCTACCTGAGCATGGGCCGCTACCGCGAGGCGCTGGATGCGCTCCGTTCGGCCGGCCAGCACCTGCCCGACCTGCCCGAGGCGATCGACCTCGAGAACGACCTCAACAACGCCTTCCGCAACCTCTTCCTGAACGGCCAGGCGGACGGGCTGCAGCCGGTGCAGGCGCTGGCTTTGTTCTACGATTTCAAGGATCTGACCCCGATCGGCGCCGATGGCGATCTCATCGTGCGCAAGCTCGCGCGCCGGCTGGTCGACGTCGACCTTCTCGGCCAGGCGGCCGAGCTCTTGAAATACCAGGAGGAGAACCGCCTCGACGGCGTGCCCAAGGCGGAAGTCGCGGCCGACCTCGCCACGATCGACGTGATGAACCGCCAGCCCGAGGCCGCGCTCGATGCGTTGAACGAGTTCGCGCAACACGCTCTTGCCCACCTCGCTCGCCGCCCAGAGGCGGGTGATCGAGGCGCGCGCCTGGCTGATGCTCGGCCAATACGACCATGCGATCGAGATCATCGACGGCGACAGGTCGGGCGATGCGGCGAACGTCCGCGCCGAAGTGGCCTGGCGCAAGCAGGACTGGTCAGGCTCGGCCTCCCAGCTCGAGGCGATGTTGGGCGATCGCTGGAAGGATCCGGCGCCGCTCTCCACCGACGATGAAGGCAGGTTGCTGCGCTGTGCGATCTCGCTCAGCCTGGCCAAGGACGATGCGGGTCTGGCCCGGCTCCGCGCCCACTACAGCGCCTTCGTCGACAAGGCGCAGCAGCCGGATGCGTTGCGCGTGGCGCTGGCGGGCATGAACTCCGACGCCTCGTCGACGGGCGACGTCGCCCGCGCCGCGGCCGAGGCCGACACGTTCGTCGGCTGGGTGCAGGCGATGAAGCAGAAGTTCCGCGACACGCCAGCGAACCAGACGGTGGCCTCGGGCGCGACGACGAACAGCGGCTAGCCGCTCGCCGCGGCCAGCGCCGCGCGCCGCCGCTCATAGCTTTCCGCCGGCCAGAGCGCCTTGGTGTCGTAGTAGATCTCGAACGCGGGAACGTCGGCTGGCAGACCGACCCATGGGACCTTCGAGCGGGTGAAGATGTGCACGTCGGGCGAAAGCGCGCTCGGCGTTTCCAGCGTGCCGATGCGGACGAACCGCACGGCCGTGCGCCCGCCGTAGGTGCTCCAAATGGCCGTCTCGCAGGTCGGGCAGCGGTGGACGTCATGCGGCAGCCCGGAGTCGGTCGGCATGCGCGTCACATGGGTCTCGCCTGACAGCGTGGTGACCTCGCTGGCCTCGATCAGGGCGTTCAGCACGAATGCGCCGCCGGTCTGACGCTGGCAGTCGAGGCAGTGGCAGCAGTGCACGAACATCGGCGCCCGCTTCAGGCGATAGCGCACCGCCCCGCAAGCGCAGCGGCCTTCCAGTCCTTCGGTCATCTCAGGCGCTCCGCGGAGTTGTTCCGTGTCGCCCATCGCACGTCGCCCGCCAGGAATCTGGCAACAGCGCGGCGCGCTATCCCGTCCCCGCGGCGTGGTGGAAGCTTTCGACGAGGCTTCCGGCGACCAGGCGCCAGCCGTCGACCAGCACGAAGAAGATCAGCTTGAACGGCAAGGACACCACGACCGGCGGCAGCATCATCATGCCCATGCTCATGAGCACGCTGGCGACGACCAGGTCGATGACCAGGAAGGGCACGAACAAGAGAAAGCCGATCTCGAACGCGCGCTTCAGCTCCGAGATCATGAAGGCCGAGGTCACCACCTGCACCGGCAGGTCCTGCGCGTGCGGCGGCGGCGGGGTGTGGGAGAGGCGAACGAAGAGGGCCAGATCCTCCTCGTCGACCTGCGCCAGCATGAACGACTTCACCGGCGTCACCGAGGCGGAGAACGCCGTCGGCAGGTCCATCTTCTTGTCGAGCAGGGGTTTGATGCCGGCGTTGTACGAGGCGGTGAACGTCGGGGCCATGATGATGGCGGTCAGGAACAGCGACAGGCTGATGATCACCGAGTTCGGCGGGCTTTGCTGCAGGCCGAGCGCGGTGCGGAGCAGGCTGAGCACCACGATGATGCGCACGAACGAGGTGGTCATGATCACGATCGACGGCGCCAGCGAGAGCACGGTCAGCAGGCCCGCGAGCTCGATCACCCGGTCGGTAAGGCCGGCGCCGGTGCCGAGGTCGATGTTCACCGCCTGCGCCACCGCGACGGCCGGCAGGATGAAGCTGGCCAGGCCGCTCAGCGCCGCGATGCGCGCGGCGCGGCCCAGGTCCTCGCCCGAGACGGAGAACCAGCCGAGCCGCTTGAGCCAGCCGACGATGAACCGCTTCATGCGCTTAGGACTCCGGGGAAGGGGCGGACCGGGCCGGGATCACCTGGCCGTCGCCCAACAGGATCAGCCGCTCCTCGGCGTCAAAGCGTACGAGCACCAGGCGGCGGCTCGGATCGAGCACGAGCGTCTCGACGACGCTCAGCCGCCGCGCCGCGCGCTGGGCGCTCAGGCGCCGGATCGTCTCGGGGCCGAACCGGCGGACGACGACGACCGCCAGGCCGATCAGGCCAAGCGTCACCGCCAGGCCCGCGACCATTCGGAAGATGTCGGCGAAGAACATCGAAAAAGCGACGGCGCAAGAAAACGGCGGGCCGGAAGGCCGCCCGCCGCCCCTTCCTGCCGCAAGGGACTTAAGGAGCGATTAACCCTGTTCGTTCACCTTTCGCCAACCATGACGCTGGACGACATCCCGCTGTTCTCGGCGCTGAAGGGCCGGCTGAGCTACCTCACTCAGCGCGAGGCGGTGATCTCGCAAAACGTCGCCAATTCGGACACGCCTGGGTTCCGGCCGCACGATCTCGCGCCGTTCACGATCCCCGACGGAGGCCTCGGCGGCCAGTTGCAGATGGCCCAGACCAACGGCGCCGATCTCGTCGGCTCCGGCGGCGTCAAGGGCGGACCGCACGGGTCGCGGACCTGGACGCCCACGGTCTCGCCCAATTCTGAAACACGCCTCGACGGCAATCAGGTGGTGCTCGAGGAAGAGATGATGAAGCTGACCGACGCGCGGATGAACTACTCGACCGCGATCGGCCTTTACGAAAAGTCGCTCAGCCTGATCCAGCTCGCGCTCAAGGCGCCGGGCAAACCGTGAAGGGGCCTTAAGGCATGCCAGACGCCATCTCCCCGTCCGACGCCGCCGTCGCGGCGGCGGCGTCCGCGCTTCGTGCGCAACAGTCGCGCATGCGGGTCATCGCCGAGAACATGGCCAACGCCGAACTCGGTCTCCAAGACCGCCGGCGGCGATCCCTACCGCAGGCAGGTGGCGGTGTTCGCCCCGGTGCAGTTGGCCAACGGGGCGCAAGGGGTCGCGATGACTCGCGTCGCAAGCGACCAGAGCGCGTTCCGCACCGAGTACCAGCCTGGCCATCCCGCCGCCGACTCGAAAGGCTACGTCAAGCTGCCCAACGTCGACCCGCTCACCGAGGCGATGGACATGCGCGACGCCCAGCGGGCCTACGAGGCCAACCTGAACGTCATCGAAACCGCCAACGCCATGCAGCAGAGCCTGATCGGGCTCCTGCAGAAATAGGCGCCTGAGCCATGGTCCCAGCCTTCACCGCCGCCAGAGCCTACGCCGCCGTCCAGGCTCAGGCCCAGTCGCTCAGCCAGGCCGCCGGCGCGGCCGACGCCGCGCAAGGCCCCGGCTTCGGCGACATGCTCAAGGGCGTGCTGAACGACGCCATCGCCTCCTCGCGCCAGGCCGAGCAGATGATGACCGCCCAGGTGCAGGGCAAGGCCAACCTGGTCGACGTGGTCACCGCCATCTCCTCGGCGCAAACAAACCTGCAGACCGTCATGGCCATCCGCGACCAGGTGATCGCGGCCTACCAGCAGGTCATGCAGATGCAGATCTGAGCATTCGCCTCTAAGGTGGCGCTCGTGGCGCCGCCGATGGTCGAGCTTGAAGGGGTTTCCAAGTCGTTCGACGGCGGGCGGACGCATGCCGTGCGCGGCGTCGACCTGGTGATCGAGCAGGGGGCGTTCGTCGCTCTGGTGGGCGGCTCGGGCTCGGGCAAGACCACGACGCTTGAAGGTGATCAACGGCCTGGTTCAGCCGGACGCGGGCGAAGTCCGCGTCGGCGGCGAGGCGGTCGGCGCCGGCCCCGCCCACCTGCTCCGCCGCCGCATCGGCTACGTGTTCCAGGAGATCGGTCTCTTTCCGCACCTGACGGTCGCGGAGAACATCGGGATCACGCCCAGGCTGATGGGCGAGACGAAGCAAGCCATCGCCGCGCGTGTCGACGAGCTGCTCGACCTCGTCGACCTGCCCCGCGACTTCGCGAGCCGCCGCCCCTCGGCCCTCTCGGGCGGCCAGCGCCAGAGGGTCGGCGTGGCGCGCGCTCTCGCCGCCAAACCGCGCCTGATGCTGATGGACGAGCCCTTCGGCGCGCTCGATCCCGTCACCCGCGACGCGCTCGGGCGCGACTACCGCGCGCTGCACGAGCGGCTGGGCCTGACCACGCTGATGGTCACCCACGACATCACCGAGGCGGTCCTTCTGGCCGACCGGATGGTGATCATGGACGCGGGCGCCATTCGCGCCGACGGGACGCCGGCCGCGCTGCTCGCCGCGCCCGACCCCGTCGTCCGCGCCCTGATGGAGACGCCGCGACGCCAGGCCGAGCGGGTGCGCGAGCGGCTGGAGGCGGGTGCATGAACGAGCGCCTGGCGGCGGCGTTCCGCCTGCTGCCCAGCTATCTCGGCCAGCATGTGCTGCTCAGCGCCTCAGCGCTGGTGTTGGGGATCGCGCTCAGCCTGCCGCTCGCGGTGGCGGCGAGCCGCAATCCGCGGTTGCGCTGGATTGCGCTGCTCGGCGCCGGCCTGATCCAGACCATCCCCAGCCTGGCGCTGCTCGCGCTTTTCTTTCCGCTCCTGCTGGCGCTCTCGGCGCTCAGCCGCAGCTTGTTCGGCGTCGGCTTCCAGGCGCTCGGCTTCCTGCCCTCGCTGCTCGCGCTCACCCTCTATTCGATGCTGCCGATCCTCAGGAACGCTACCACCGGCATCCTCGGTGTCGACCCGGCCGCGGTCGAGGCGGCCAGGGGCGTCGGCATGACCGACAACCAGCGCCTCTTCATGGTCGAGCTGCCGCTGGCCGCGCCGGTGATCATGGCCGGCATCCGCACGGCCGCGGTCTGGACCATCGGCACGGCCACGCTGTCGACGCCCGTCGGCCAGACCTCGCTTGGCGACTACATCTTCTCCGGGCTGCAGACCGAGGATTGGGTGCTGGTCCTCTTCGGCTGCGCGGCGGCCGCGGGGCTCGCCCTCATCGTCGACCAGCTGCTCGGTCTCATCGAAGCCGGCGCGGCCCTGCGCGACCGCCGGCGCGTCATCGCCGGCGCGGCCGGGCTCGTCTTCGGGACGCTGGCCGCGCTCGCGCCGCTCGCGCACGGCGCTGGGCATGGCGAGCGGGTCACAATCGGAGCGAAGAACTTCTCCGAGCAGTACATTCTGGCCTCGCTCATGGGCGAGCGTCTGCGCGCCGCCGGCTATCAGGTCGCCGAGAAGGACGACCTCGGCTCGGCGGTGGCTTACCAGGCCGTCGCCAGCGGCGAGATCGACGCCTACGTCGACTATTCCGGGACGCTCTGGACCAACGTGCTCAAGCGCGCCGACACCCCGCCACGCGCCCAGCTGCTGGCCGAGCTGACCCAGGCGCTCAAAGCTCGGGACGGGGTCGAGGTCCTGGGCGCGCTCGGCTTCGAGAACGCCTATGCGCTCGCCATGCGCCGCGACCAGGCCGACAAGCTGGGCATCCACTCGATCGTCGACCTCGCCGCCCATGCCCAGGACCTCACCCTCGGCTCCGATCTCGAATTCCTGTCGAGGCCGGAGTGGGCGTCGCTGAAGGCCGCCTATGGGCTGAACTTCAAGGCCGAACGGCGTTTCCAGCCAACTTTCATGTACAAGGCGGTGAGCGATGGCGAGGTCGATGTGATCGACGCTTTTTCGTCCGACGGGCGCATCGCCGCGGACGACCTCGTCGTGCTCAGCGATCCCAAGCAGGCCATCCCGCCCTACGATGCGGTCGTTCTCCTCTCGCCGAAGCGCGCCGGCGATGCGCGCTTCACCGCCGCGCTTCGGCCGCTCATCGGCGCGATCCCCGTCGAGCAGATGCGCAAAGCCAACCTCAGCGTCGACCGCGACCAGGACAAACAGACCCCAGCCCAGGCGGCCCAGTCGCTGGCGAAGGCGATCGGGCGCTAGCGCCTCCTCATGAAATCGTCATGGCCCGGCTTGTCCGGGCCACCCATGAACACCTGATCGATCCGGTGTGCATGGGTCCCCCGCATTCCGCTTCGCTGCAGCGGGGGATGACGGGTTTATGTGACCCTGCCGAGCCCTGCTGCGCCCCAAGTTAGGTCGCCATTAACCATGTTCCGGCCAGTCTGAGACCCTCCCGACGCCGCTCGCGTTTGTTACTGAAAAGGGCTCCTTCCAATGTCCGGCGCGGAAGTCCTCGATGTCGGACGCGACGCGATCTGGCTGACGCTGCAGCTGGCGGCGCCGATCCTGATCGTCGGCCTCATCGTCGGGGTCGCCATCGGGCTGATGCAGGCCTTGACCCAGATCCAGGAGGCGACGCTCGTCTTCGCGCCCAAGATCCTGGCGATCTTCGTCGCGCTGCTCGTCTTCCTGCCGCTGATGGGCGCTTTGATGGGCGGCTTCATGCACCAGATCGCCGCCCGCATCGCGGCGATGTGAGGACGGGTGGGCCACTACGCGACGGCTGCGCAGATCTGGGCCGCCGCGCTCGTCTTCTCCCGCATCGGCGCGCTGGTCATGGTCATGCCGGGCATCTCCCAAGGCGGCGTGCCGCCTATGGTGCGGCTGGCGTTTGCGCTGGTGCTCGCCCTTTGCATTGGCCCGATCGCCCAGCCCTACCTGCCGCCCGAGCCCACAGCCGTGGACGGAACCGCCTTCTACATCGGCCGCGAGGTGCTCATCGGGCTCACCATCGGCGGGCTGCTGCAGGTCTTCCTGACCTCGATGACCGCGGCCGGCGAGTTCGTCTCGCTGCAGACCACGCTCGCCTTCGCCCAGACCGCCAACCCGATCCAGGCCGTTCCCGGGACCACGCTCTCGACCTTCCTCACGCTGATGGGCGTGACGCTGATCTTCGACACCGACCTGCACCGCCTCTTCATCGCGGCGATGGCCCACAGCTACACGCTCTTTCCGCCCATGCGCGCGTTGCCGCTGAACGACGTCGGCCAGCTGGCCGTGGAGACCGTCGGCCGGTCCTTCGCGCTCGGCCTGCAGCTCGCCGCCCCGGTCGTCGTCTTCGCGCTGGTGTTCAATGTGGCGACCGGTCTGGTCGGGCGGGTGATGCCGCAGTTCCAGATCTTCTTCGTCGCCACCCCGCTCACCCTGTTGCTGGGCTTGTCGATCTTCGCGCTCAGCCTCGGCGGGATCGGGGTGGTATGGGCGGGCGCCTACGAAGACTTCATGCGCAACTTCGTGTGACGCATGGCTGAAGAGAACGACTCCGCCACCAAGACCGAAGAGGCCACCCCGCGAAAGCTCGAGGAGGCCAGGAAGCGCGGCGAGGTCGCCAAGTCGGTCGACGTGCCCGCTTTCGCCTCGCTCGCGGCCGCCGCCGGCTTCGTCGCCATGGCCGGGGGCTTCCTCGCCCGCAACCTCGCCGGTCAGCTCCAGCCGATGATCGCCCACGCCGGCGACTACGACCTCTCCGGCGGCGGCGGGGTCGCGCTGCTGCGCCAGGCGGCGGCGGCGGCCGCGCCGATCGTGCTCGGCGTCACCTTGGCCGCGGGCCTGGCGGGCGTCGGCGGCAACCTGATCCAGCACGGGTTCCTGTTCACCGGCGAGCGCCTCAAACCGGATCCCTCTCGGATCTCGCCGGCGGACGGCTTTCGCCGGCTGTTCGGCATCGACGGGCTGGTCCAGTTCCTCAAGTCCGCGCTCAAGATCGGCTTCATTGGCGCTATCGCCTACATCGCCATCCGCCCGCACATGACCGAGTTCCAGGAGGCGGTGGGCCTGGACCCCTTAAGCACGCTGCCGCTGGCGGGCGAGGCCTTGCAGTCGCTGTTCATCGCAGTGCTTTCGGTGCTGGGCGTCGGCGCGGCGCTGGACTGGCTCTGGCAGCGGCAGCGCTTCCTCCAGCGCATGCGCATGACCCGAGAGGAGTTGAAGGAGGACTTCCGCCAGTCCGAGGGCGACCCGCACGTGCGCGCGCGCCTGCGCCAGATCCGCTACGACCGCGCGCGGCGGCGCATGATGCAGAACGTCCCGAAAGCGACGGTGGTCGTGACCAACCCGACCCACTTCGCCATCGCCTTGCGGTACGAGCAGGGCGACACGCCCGCCCCGATCTGCGTCGCCAAGGGCCTGGACGCGGTCGCGTTGCGCATCAAGGCGGTCGCCGAGGAGCATCGCGTACCGATCATCGAAGACCCACCGCTCGCCCGCGCCCTCTATGCGACGGTGGAGCTCGACGAGGCCATCCCGCGCGAGCACTACGAGGCGGTCGCCAAGGTCATCGGCTTCGTTATGCGGCAGGCGCAGCGGCGGCGCGGTCGCCTATGATGAGGACGCTAACCTGTGGGGCGCGGCCCGCCGTCAACGCGCCGCGATGCCGACTCAATTGACGGAAGACTATGATTGCACGCTGATTCGCGGTCCGCGCGGTCGGCTGGGCTGAGGGACTCGGGTGAGCACGCCGCCGCCAATGACGCAAGGCCGCCAGCCGCGCCGGCTCGATCCCTTCGCCATGGCCGCGGGCGCCTTCCTGTTGCTCGCCCTCGCCTTCGGGATCTACCCGGCCATCCGCGCCGGGCCGCAGTCGCTTGGCGGCGTGCTCTTGCTGACGGGGCTCGCCGGCGTCGCCTTCTTCGCCATCCTCGCGCTCCGCAGCCAGCGCGCTGGCCCGGCCGAGGGCCTCGAGATCGTCAACCTCATCGAGGCGATCAGTGAGCCGGTGGCGCTCTCGACCGCCGACGGCCGTGTGCTCGCCAACAACGCCGCCTGGGTCGCGGTGGCGGGCGATGGCGCGCGCCTGCCCAAGTCGACGGAGCAAGGGCGGCCTGTTCGCGGCGATCGGCCAGGCCAGACGCGGCGAGACGGGCAGGGTGGCGCTCAGGACCAAGGCCGGTCCGACCCAGGCGCGCCTGACCCTGCTGGACCCGCGCCGCTACCTGATCGAGCTTCTGGTCGAGCCGGCGATGCCGATGGCCAAGCCCGCCTTCGCGCAGCCGTCAGCGAGCCCCAAGGCGCAACCCGCCGCGCCCGTCGAGCTCGACGCGTTCGCCGCCGCCGCCCCGTTCGGCGCGGCGCTGCTCGACGGCGACGACCCGGGCGCGCCGACGATCCTGCGCGCCAACGCCGCGCTCGAGACCATGGCGGGCCGAGGCGGGCTCGCCGGCGCCCGCTTCGCGTCGCTGATGGAAGCCGCCTCGTGGGCCGAGGTGGCGCCGGCGGTGGCGCGCGGCGCGCCAGGCCCGTTCGAAGTGCGTCTGGCCCACGATCCGGCGGGCATCGCCCAGCTCTATCTGACCAAGGGCGCGGGCGGCCTCGTCGCCTACCTCGTCGACGTCTCCGAGCAGAAGCAGATGGAGCTGCAGCTCGCCCAGTCGGAGAAGATGCGCGCCATCGGCCAGTTCGTCTCAGGCGTGGCGCACGACTTCAACAACCTGCTCTCGGCGATCACGCTTCGGCTCGACGAACTTTCGCCGCGGCATCCGGTTGGCGACCCGTCCTACCAGGGGCTCGTCGAACTCCGTTCCACCGCCCACCGGCTGGCCGATCTGGTGCGCAAGCTTCTGGCCTATTCCCGCAAACAGACCGTGCAGCGCGAAGTGCTCGAGCTCGGCGGCCTGGTCAGCGAGATCGAGGTGCTGCTGCGGCGCGTATTGCGCGAGGATGTCCGGCTCGAGACCGACTATGGCCGCAACTCGCCGCTGGTCCGCATCGACAAGGGCCAGATCGAGACCGCGCTGATGAATCTCGCCGTGAACGCGCGCGACGCGGTCCGGGCGCAGGGCGGCGGGGTGGTGCGGATCCGCACGGCGCGCCTCAGCCTCGCCGAAGCCCGCGCGCTCGGCTACGCCGACCCGCGCGCCGGGCCGGGCGACGTGGCGCTGATCGAGGTGGCCGACAACGGCCCCGGCATTCCGCCCGACGTGAAGAGCAAGATCTTCGATCCCTTCTTCACCACCAAGCCGGTGGGCGAGGGGACAGGCCTTGGGCTTTCCACCGTCTATGGCATCGTCAAGCAGGCCGAGGGCTGGATCGAGGTCGATTCGACGCCGGGCCAGGGCGCGACCTTCCGCATCTTTCTGCCGGTCTATGTCCCGCCGCCCGAGCTGAAGGCGGTCGCGCCGCAGGCCGCGCCGTCCAAGCCCATCGCGCGCGACCTCTCCGGCGTCGGCCGCATCCTCTTTGTCGAGGACGAGGACATGGTGCGCGAGGTGGCCGCGCGCCTGTTGCGCGCCCGCGGCTACGAGGTGCTGGAAGCGGCCGACGGCGACGCGGCCCTGCTGCTCGCCGAGGAGTACGCCGGCAAGATCGACCTTCTGATCTCCGACGTGGTCATGCCCGGCATGGACGGGCCGACGCTGCTCAAGGCCGCCCGCGCGCACCTGGGGTCGGCGCCGGTGATGTTCATCTCCGGCTATGCGGAAGCGGAGTTCTCCGACCTCCTGGAGGACGAGCCCGGCATCACCTTCCTGCCCAAGCCCCTCGACATCAAGATCCTCGCCGAGCGCGTGAAGCAGCAGCTCCAGCCGGCGGCTTAAGATCCTCCCCCGTAGGGGGAGGCGGACCGCGGGAACCGCGGTGGAGGGGGAGCGATGCCGGCCTTGCCCGTTTCCGGAACGACCTAGGGTCTTGCTTGCGGGCCGGCCGCGCCAGCGGGGGGGCCCCTCCACCATGCTTCGCATGGTCCCCCTCCCCCAACGGGGGAGGATCTAGGCGCCCGAGCCCTGCTGCAGCGCGCGGTCGGCGGCGAGGTAGCGGGCGAAGCTGGGGCGGCCGGCGGTGCGCCCGAGAAAGCCGGCCAGCGCCGGCGTCTCAGGGATGCTTTTCGCGATGCGGACGGCGAAGTTGATCCCGCCGCCGACCAGCATGTCTGCCGCCGTGAAGCTGTCGCCCGTAAGGTACGGCGTGCGCGAAAGGGTGGCCTCGAGGTGGGCGACCATGTCCTCGAAGGAGCCGAATGAAACTCCAAGCTTTTCATAGGCCCAGCCGCCGAACTTCGCAGCCAGGACCGGGTCGATCACCGCGTCGTTGTAGACCAGCCAGGACAGGTAGGGCCCACGCCTAGGGTCGCCGATCGGCGGCGCGAGGCCGGCGTCGGGGAAGGCGTCGCAGAGATAGGCGAAGATCGCCGCCCGCTCGTGCACCGCCACGCCATCGTGCGCGATCGCCGGCACCTTCTTGTGTGGCTGGATCGCTCGATACGCCTCCGGCGCCCCACCCTCGGCGCGGATGTCGACCAGCTTCAGCTCGTAGGGAACGCCCAGTTCCTCGAGCAACCACCGCACGCTCCCCGACCGCGTCCCCGGCGCATGATAGAAGACTAGAGCCATCTGACTTCCTCCGGCCCGGCGCCAGCCGGGACGGCGCTATTTTACGGCCAAGGACGCCAAGGTCGCCAAGGTGCTGATGGCGTCCCTGGTCTCTTGGCGTACTTGGCGTCCTTGGCGGTCGAATCGGGCCTTCGGCCGAGCGCGACGCGGAGGACTATTTCACCGCGCCGCAGAAGCGCTGGATGCGGGTGCAGGCGTCTTCGAGGACGCTGTTGGCGGTCGCGTAGGAGATGCGGAAGAACGGCGAGAGCCCGAACGCGGCGCCGAACACCACCGAAACGCCCTCGGTCTCCAAGAGCTCGACGCAGAAGTCTTCGTCGGTCTGGATCACCTTGCCCGACGGCGCCGTCTTGCCCAGCAGCCCCTCGACCGAGGGGTACACGTAAAACGCGCCCTCCGGCGTCGGGCAGTGCATGCCGCGCGCCTGGTTCAGCATCGACACCACCAGGTCCCGCCGCTCCTCGAACAGCCTCGCGTTCGGCTTGATGAAGGCCTGTGTGCCGTTCAGCGCCTCGACCGCCGCCCATTGCGAGATCGACGAGGGGTTGGAGGTGGTCTGGCTCATCACCTTGCGCATGGCGTTGATCAACGGCTCGGGTCCGCCGGCGTAGCCGATCCGCCAGCCGGTCATGGCGTAGGCCTTGGAGACCCCGTTCATGGTCAGCGTGCGTTCGTAAAGCGCCGGCTCCACCTGCGCGATGGTGGTGAACTCGAAGTCGCCGAACACCAGGTGCTCGTACATGTCGTCGGTCAGGATCCAGACCTGCTCGTGGCGCAGCAGCACGTCGGCGATCGCGCGCAGCTCCGCCCGCGTGTAGGCCGCGCCAGACGGGTTCGACGGCGAGTTCAGCAGAACCCACTTCGTCCTGGGCGTGATCGCCGCCTCGAGGGCGGCCGCCTCGACCTTGAAGCCGGTCTTGGCGCTGGTCGGCACGATGCGCGGTTCACCGCCGCACAGCAGCACCATCTCCGGGTAGCTCACCCAGTAGGGGGCGGGGATCACCACCTCGTCGCCGGGGCTCAGCGAGGAGACGAAGGCGTTGTAGAGCACCGCCTTGCCGCCGGGCGAGACGTTGATCTGCGAGGGCTTGTAGGCGAGCCCGTTCTCGCGCTCGAACTTGGCGCACACGGCGGCCTTCAGCTCCGGAATCCCGTCGGCGTCTGTGTACTTGGTCTTGCCGTCGCGGATCGCCTTGATCGCGGCGTCCTTGATGTTGTCCGGCGTGTCGAAGTCCGGCTCGCCGGCCGCCAGCGAGATCACGTTCCGGCCCGCGGCGCGCAAGGCGCGCGCTTTCGCGTCGGCCGCGAGCGTTGCGGACGGCTTGACGCGGCGAAGGGCTGCGGATTCGGCGAACGGGGCGGACACGTCGGTTCCTCTCTGAGTCGGGGGTTTGCGCTGGCCGGCGCGTCTTTAGGCGCGCGCCCGCGCCGACGCAACGCGAGGCGGCTGGCGCCGGGCGAATAAGCGGTGGCGCAGCTTTTCGGCGACACCTTGGTCACATGCGGGCAATCTGACTCGTCTAAGCGAGCCGGATCTCGCGGCAGCGAACGGGAGTATCGGCATGATCTTGTCGGACCCATCCGCCAGGTCTCTTCGCGCTTTGGGGCGCGGGTCTGGCCTCTCCTTGAGCCTGAGCGCGCTCGCGGTCGGCGGCTGCGTAGCGCTTGCCATGTTCACGCCGGCGCCTCTCGCGCGGTCGCTGTTGCACGGCTTGCTCGCCGACGCGGGCGGGCCTTGGTCGCTGCCGGCGGCGATCTGTGCATTCGCCGTCTTCGCCTTCCTCGGCGTGCCGCAGTTCGCCCTGATCGCCGCGGCGATCCTCGCCTTTGGGCCGGCGTGGGGCGCCTTCGACAGCTGGGTCGGGACCTTGATCTCGGCGCTGGTCGGGATTCTGGCTCGGCCGCCGCCTCGGCGCCGATGCGCTGAAGAGGGCCGGCGGCGCGCGGGTGGCCGCCATCCTCGAGAGCGTCGGCCGCAACGGCTTCGCCGCCAGCCTGATCGTGCGCCTCCTGCCGTCCCTGCCGTTCCTGGCTGTGAACATGATCGCTGGCGCAATGCCGATCAGCGCGTTCGACTATGCGGCGGGAACGGCGATCGGCATCGTGCCCAAGATCGCCCTGACCGCGATCGCGGGCGGCTCGCTGCTCCGTCTGCCAACCGACCGCGTCGCCGGGCTCGCCGTCTTCGGCGCGGCCGCGGTGGCGTGGCTCGCGCTCAGCCTTGGCGGCCTTTCTCTGGCTCCGCGCACGGCGGTCGGCGGCGCCTGCGGTCGTTGCGGCGGAATAGTCCATGGGCGTCATCACAGACGACATGCGCAGGATGGTCGAGGCCCAGCAGCTCGGCTTCATCGCCACCGTCTGCGCGGACGGCACGCCGAACCTCTCGCCAAAGGGCACGACAGCGGTGTGGGACGACGATCATCTGATCTTCGCCGATATCCACTCGCCCGGCACGATCGCCAACCTCGCCGCCAATCCCGCCGTTGAGATCAACGTCGTCGATCCCCTGGTGCGAAAGGGATACCGCTTCAAGGGCGTCGCGACGGTCTTGCGCGAGGGACCGCAGTTCGAGCGGGCGCTGGACTTCTATCGAACGCGAGGCTCGACAAGCGCCAAGCGGACGTCGTGCTCGTCGACCGTTCAGGCGGCCGCGCCCCTGGTCTCCCCAGCCTACGATGGCGGTCAGACCCAAGCGCAGATCGTCGCCCGCTGGCGAAGCTACTGGGAAACGCTCTGGGGGCCGGCCTAGGGCAATCCAGCGCCGGCGACCGGCACGTCCACGGCGTCGATGCTGGCCGTCCTGTTCGCGCGGCATTCGGCGGGATCGGAGCTGTCGGCGACCAGGAGGTAGAGGGTCTTGCGATCGGCGTCCGCCCAGCATGCAGGCGTAGCAGCCGCGGCCGGTGTCGATGCGATCGGTGACCTCGCCGCCTTCGCGAACGCGCAGCGCCTCGTTCGACGTTGG
The DNA here is from genome assembly GCA_963719975.1 of uncultured Alphaproteobacteria bacterium. Lineage (GTDB taxonomy): Bacteria > Pseudomonadota > Alphaproteobacteria > Caulobacterales > Caulobacteraceae > Poindextera. Next base: position 260,386 of record CAVRED010000006.1, on the reverse strand, counting down.
CGAGGCCACCCAGATCGCGCCCTCGGCGTCCAGGCAGATGCCGTCCGGCACGGCGCGCTCGGGCATCGCGGCCCAGACCCGGCGGTTCGACAGGCTCCCGTCGGCGCGCGATGTCGAACGCGGTCAGCCGCGCGCCGAACGTCTCGCCGACGACCAGCGTCTTGCCGTCGGGCGTGATGATGGTCCCGTTCGGAAAGATCAGTTCGTCGGCGGCGACCGCTCACCGTGCCGTCGGGGTCGACGCGCGCCATCTTCGCCGGCTTCGGCTCGCCGCCGGGCAGGGGAAAGCCGAAGTTGCCGACGTAGGCGCGGCCGCTTGGCGTCGACGACCATGTCGTTGCAGTGCCAGGTCGCGATGCCGCCGAGGTCGCCGTGCACCACGGCGCGGCCGTCCGATCTCGATCCGCATCAGCTTGCGGTCGTCCATCGAGACTACCAGCATCCGCCCGTCCGGCAGCCAGCCCAGGCCGGAGACGGGCTGGTCATGCTTGAACACCGTGCGGCGGCTTCCGTCCGGCTTCATCGCCACGACCTCGTCGGCGTGCATGTCGGAGAACACCAGCTCTCCGTCGCGCCAGCGCGGCCCCTCCGGAAACGCCAATCCCCCCAACACCCGCCTCGGCTTCCCCGCCATCGCATCCTCCTTCGCCCGCGCCAGCGGCAGCCTTCCGCCAGCGGTCTGCCAGTCCCGCCGCCCTATTGAACCACGAAGGACACGAAGGACACGAAGAAGAGGAAGTCGAGGCGCTTCGCGCGGGCGTGAGGTCTGAATCCTTCGCGCCCTTTGGCGTCCTTCGTGGTCGAATTCGGCGTCGACCCAGTCCCCGCCGCCCATCGGTGCTCTAGTCTCGCCAAACAGCGACGAGAGGTACCAGCGATGCTCAGGAAGCCGATTTCGGCGGACTCGCACATCACCGAGCCGCCCAACTGCTACGTCGACTTCATCGACCCGAAGTTCCGCGACCGCGCGCCGTTCATCAAGTCGCTGGAAGGCGTCGGCGACGCCTTCGTCGTCGAAGGCATGCCGAACCCGGTGCCGCTCGGCCTGCTGGCCGCCGCCGGCAAGGAGCCGGCCAAGATCACCACAGACGGCGTCGCCTTCGACGACCTCTGGCGCTCGGGCTGGGACCCCAAGTACCGCGCCGCCGACCAGGACCTCGACGGCGTCGCCGCCGAGATGATCTACCCGACCGTCGGCATGCTGATCTGCAACCACCCCGACTTCGACTACAAGAAGGCCTGCTTCGAGGCCTACAACCGCTGGCTCGCCGGCTACTGCGCCGAGGCGCCCGACCGCCTGTTCGGCCTCGCCCAGGTCTCCATGCGCACGCCCGAGGAGGGCGTCGCCGAGCTCAAGGCCGTCCACGCCATGGGCTTCAAGGGCGTGATGATGCCGGGCGACCCGGCGGTCGAGGACTACGACTCCAAGGTCTACGACCCGGTCTGGGCGACGGCGGTCGAGCTTGGCCTGCCGCTCTCCTTCCACATCCTGACCACCCGCCAGGGCACGCTGGCGCAGAACCCGCGCGGCCCGCGCATCAACAGCTTCCTGTCCATCATCCGCGGCTGCCAGGACATCATGGGCACGCTGATCTTCTCCGGCGTGTTCGACCGCCATCCCGGAGCTGAAGATCGTCTGCGTCGAGGCCGACGCCGGCTGGGTGCCGCACTACATGTACCGCATGGACCACGCCTATAAGCGGCACCGCTACTGGATGAAGGCGCCGCCGCTCGAGCGCATGCCGTCGGACTACTTCCGCGAGAACATCTACACCACGTTCCAGGACGACTGGGTGGCGTTCAAGACCAAGGACCTGGTCAACGTGCGCCGCCTGATGTGGGCCAGCGACTTCCCGCACTCGGACTCGACCTGGCCCAACTCGCAGGCCGTGCTCGACGAGCAGACCGCCGGCCTCACCGAGGAGGAGCGCAACTGGATCTGCCACGACAACGTCGCCGAGCTCTACGGGCTGAACGCCTGAGCCGGCGCGGAAAGAGCGGCGCGCTTGTCTCTCGTCATGGCCCGGCTTGTCCGGGCCACCCATCGGCGTTCGTCGCCGTCGACGACCGGCCTGCCGCAGCCTAGTCGTTAGCCCCCTGCTTGGCCTGCAACAACGCGGTCAGGTCGGCGACCGCCTTGGTCAGCATCAGGACCTCCTTTTCGCGCAACTCGTCGATCTTCTGATGCAGCAGCTCGATCTCTAGCTCGGCCTTGATGTTGATCTTGTAGTCGTTCTCCGCCTGCTTGCGGTCGATCTCTTGCTGGCGGTTCTGGCTCATCATGATGAACGGCGCCGCGTAGGCCGCCTGGAAGGAGAGCGCGAGATTCAACAAGATGAACGGGTATGGGTCCCACCGCTCGACGAACGCGGTGACGTTGAGCGCGATCCAGAGCGCGAGAACGATCGACTGGCCGATGATGAACGGCCAGGATCCCATGGTGGCCGCCACGCCGTCGGCGACCCGCTGGCCGAAGGTGAGTTCGTCCGGGGGCCGGTCAGCCCTGTCCGGTCCGCGCAGGCTCCGCCGCAGCGTGCGGAGCTCGTGGAGCAGGTGCTCCTCGGCTTTCTGAAGATCGTTCCGCAGCGTCTGCAGCGTCTCCGCCATCTTGCTCGCCCCCCGCTACACCGGGCGGCGGCGACGGCCGACGCCGCCCGCTGCGGGCCGTCCTCCTAGCGATCCCCGTCGGCGATGTCGGCGATGCGCGCCGTCGACCCGCTCGCCCAGCGGCGGTGGTGACGTCTTCGCCGTCGTCCTTCACGCCCACCTTGGCCGGATGAGTCGGGATGCTCTTCCTTGGCCGCCTCGGGGGCCTTGTCCTTGTCGTCGCCCGCCATGGCCTTCGTCTCCCTGTCGCTTCGGTCGCGTGGCGGACCAACCATGCCATATCGAAGCCCATCCTGTCAGCCTCCACGGCCGCACTTGCCCGAACCGGCGGCGCGAGCGCCTAATCGGCGGGCGCGATCGAGCGGGGAGGGCGGTCATGTTCCGAGGTCTGGCCAACGGCGCCTGGCGCCTCGACCAATGGATGAAGGCGCATGTCGGGCGGACCTACACGGTCATCCTGACCGTCGGCCTCGTCGCCAGCATCAGCGCCAACGTCCGCCAGGTGGAGGCCGAGGTCAGCCATGCCGGAAACCTCGCCGTGATCGCGCTGACGGTCGCCCTCGACCTCATCCTGATCGTCAACCAGCTCGCCCAGCTGCACGAGTACCGCCAGGCGCGGCGGGAGCGGAAGGCCCAAACCAAGACAGCGCCGAAGACACCCGACTAAGGGCGGCCGCCCCGACTCTCGCCGTCCTATCGGCCATCCAGGAAGTGGATCATCGCCGCGTTGAACTGGTCCGGGTCCTGGATCGGCGCGCCATGCCCGACGCCTTTGAGCATGATCAGCCGGGCGTGCGGGATCGTGCGGGCCAGGTAGCGCGTGTGGGACGGCAGGATCAGCTCTTCCTGGTCGCCATCGACGATGGCGATGGCGGGGCCGTGGATGCGAGCAAGGTCGGCCGCCGAGTAGTTGGGCTGGGTATTGGCCATCGTGGCGATCGCGGCGAACACACGCCCGAAGTCTCCAGGCGTCGGCGACAGTCGCGCATAGTCCTCTTGCGCCCAGGCGATCGCCTCGCCGACGAGCGGCTTGGACATCCAATCCGGCGCGAGCCCCGTCGGGTCCATGTCCGGGCTGAAGGCAAAGACGCGGCTTTCCCGTTCCGGGGTCCGCATCGCCATGATCAGCGAGATGATCGCCCCATCGCTCCACCCGACCACCGCCGCCTTGCGGACGCTCAGAGCATCCATCACCGCAACGACGTCCGTCGCCATCTGCTCGTAGTTCAGCGGTCGCCCATCCCAGGTGCTGCGGCCTTGCGCGCGGCTGTCGATGGCGATCACGCGGTGGCCGCTGGCGATCAACGCCGGAACCTGGTCGCCGAAGTTGTCGCTGTCGCCGCCGGCGCCGTGCAGCAGGATCACCGGCGGGCCGCTTCCGAAGGTCTCGAACCAGATCCGGGCGCCGTCGTGGGTGACGCGACCCTCCAGCAGCGGCGGCGGCATCGGCGCGGGACGCACGAGGTGCTGCGCCGCGGCCCCTGCCGGCGCCCATGCCACGATCGCGACGGCCACGGCCGCCAACATGCAGAGTTTGAGCATTGTCGACCCCCTATCTCGATGCTCCATGCGACTGATCCTACGACGGCGGCGCTGGCGCGGTTCACGGGAGAGGCGCGCTCGCCAACTAGCCGAAATCCTCCTCCCACCATTCGAGCTCGCCGCGCAGATCGTTGCGGCGACGGTCCACCTCCAACGCCCTGAGCTCGACGCGGCGGATCTTGCCCGAGATGGTCTTCGGCAGGTCGAACACCTCCAGCCGCCGGATGCGTTTGAACGGCCCCAGCCGCTCGCGGGCGTGGGCGAGGATGGATTGCGCCGTCTCCGCGCTCGGCTCGGCGTCGGCTGTCAGGACCACGAACGCCTTGGGGAAGGCGAGCCGCATCGGGTCGGGCGAGGGGACGACCGCGGCCTCGGCGACGGCGGGGTGCTCGATCAGGACGCTCTCCAGCTCGAACGGACTGATGCGATAGTCGGAAGCCTTGAACACGTCGTCGGCGCGGCCGACGTAGGTCAAGACGCCGTCGGCGGCCTGGCTGACCACATCGCCCGTCCGGTAGAAGCCGCCCTCCAGGGGCTCGAGCGCGCCGTCTTTCCAATAGCCCTGCATCAGGCCCAGCGGACGGTCTTCGCCGAGCGGCAGGCAGATCTCGCCCTCGTCGCCCTCGCCGTCGACGACGATGCGGTAGCCGGGCAGGGGGCGGCCCATGGCGCCGGGCGTGATCGGCTGGCCCGGCGTGTTGCCGACCTGGGCTGTGGTCTCGGTCTGGCCATAGCCGTCGCGGATCTGCAGGCCCCAAGCGGCCTCCACCTGCTCGATCACCTCGGGGTTCAGGGGCTCGCCGGCGCTGATCAGCTCGCGCAGGGCGGGCGGTCGCGCGCCTAGATCGTGCTGGATCAGCAGCCGCCAGACCGTGGGCGGGGCGCAGAAGGTGGTCACCGCGTTGTCGCCGATGTGGGCGAGCGCGCGCGCGGCGTCGAAGCGGGCCTGGTTCATCACGACCGCGCTGGCCTCGGCCAGCCACGGTGTGAAGACGCAGCTCCAGGCGTGCTTGGCCCAGCCGGGCGATGAGATGTTCAGGTGCCTGTCGCCGGGCTTCAGACCCAGCCAGTAGAGCGTTGAGAGGTGGCCGACGGGATAGGAGACGTGGCTGTGCAGCACGAGCTTCGGCCGCGAGGTCGTGCCGGAGGTGAAGTAGAGCAGCAGCGGGTCGGTCGCGTTGGTCGCCGCGCCGGGCGCGAAGTCCGCCGACGCCGAGGCGTGGTCGTCGTAGGCAAGCCAGCCATCGGCGCGCCCGCCGACCGCGACGCCGGTCCAGCCGCCGGCCGGGAACCGGTCCGCCAGATCGGCCGAGGCGATCACGAAGCGCACCGCCCCGCGGGTCAGGCGGTCCATCAGCTCGGCGCCCGAGAGCAACGTCGAGGTCGGGATCACCACCGCGCCCAGCTTCATCGCCGCCAGCAGCGAGACCCATAGCGGCGCCTCGTTGCCCAGCATGAGCAACAGCGGGTCGCCGCGTTTCAGGCCATGGGCGCGAAGGAAATTCGCCAGCCGGTTGGAGTCCGCGGCCAACGCGCTGTAGCTGAACACCTCGGCCGGCTTGTCGTCGGTCAGGATGCGCAGCGCCTCGCCGTCCCGCTCGCGGGCGACCACATCGAACCAGTCGAGCGCGAAGTTGAACTGTTCGAACCGCGGCCAGGCGAACGCCGCGTACGCCTTCGCGTAGTCCGTCCGGTTCTCGATCAGAAAGTCCCGGGCGCTCTTCAGCGCCTGCGTCCCCGCCATCTTTGCCTCGCCTCGTTCGGGCGCAATTCAATCACCAAGCACGAGATGGATGCTAGACCCGCGCCGGCGGCGGTGGCTCAGCCCTCGGTCTTGGCGCTCTTCACCCGCTCCTCCGGCTTGGCTTTCAGCGCGAAGCCGTCGAACAGGCGGCCGCCGAAGGGCGCCAGCGTCTCGCTCGGCGAAGGCGATCACCGGCGCGACGTCACGTTTCACGAAGAACGCCTCGAACGCGTCGCCGAGCGCGGCCTCGACGGCCGGGTCGAACGCGGCCAGCGCGCGCGGAACCCACTTGCCCGTCCCCGCCCAGCGGCCATTGGCGCGCAGGATGAAGTCGGCCAACACCGCATGCAGCCAGGCGCCCGTCGCGACCACCTCCGGCCAGGGACGCGGGTCCTCCAGGTCCTCGACGCGGCTCGAGATCAGGTAGCGCCAGCGTCCCATCTCCTGCTCGTCGAAGCGCGGTGGGCCCTTGGCGTAGACGGCCGCGGCCTCCGCCTGCAGCGCCTCGGCCGCAGTCGTATCGGGGCCGACCAGTCTGGCTTCCGTCAGCATGGTCAGCATGGCCGGCTTCCCGGCGTCGACGTCCAGCTGCATGAAGGCGCGCAACGTCTCCGGGTCGTGGACGAAGCCGTCGACCGGCACGCCCTCGAAGACGAACGACTCTCGCCAGGCGTTAGGCAGCTCGGCGAACAAGACGACCAGATCGAGGTCCGACGCCGCCGTCGCCCCGCCCCGCACGAAGGACCCGGCGGCGAAACCCGCGGCGGCCTGCGGGTACCTCGCTTCGAGCACGCGCGCTGCGAGCTGGACGGCTTCGTTGGCGGTGAGGACGTGAGCCACGGGCGTTACCCTCCAAGGGCCGGCGCGACGGCCGCTTCCTTCTCGACCGGCAGATCGGCGACCGGTGCGACCCCGTCCGGGGTCGACATCATGTGCCGGGGCACGAGCAGGATGGCCGGCAGGATGAGTCCGTTCGTCACCGTCATCGCGATCACGCAGACGGTGAAGTTGTGGAAGTGGTCGTAGAGCGAGGTGCCGAGCACGTTGCCCAGCTGACCGTCGATCGCCAGCGCGCCGACCGCCGCCATCAGCATCGAGCCCTGCAGGCCCTTTGGACAGGAGCGGATGATCAGATCGAAGATGGCCGCGCCGCAGACGCCGCCCAGCAGACCCATGGGCGCGGCGACCAGCATGGCGGCGAACGCGGTGTGGATGACCAACAGCGGCAGCATCATCGGCATCGCCAGCGCCGCGCCCCAGACCAGCAGCGTCCGCAACGCGAAGCGCTGGCAGAGCCAGCCGTAGAGGATAAAGCCGGGCACGCCGCCCAGGTAGTAGAGCGCGAACCAAACCGTGTAGTCGGTGTCGCTGAATTTCAGCGTGTTCTGCAAAAAATACTGAAACGGCGTCCCGAACCCTGGCACGAACTGCCAGAGCAGCCAGATCAGAAGCGCTGGATAAATCGGCGCGTGCCGCACCAGCCGCAGGAGGTCGTCGCGCAGGCGAGAGGAGTTGTCCCGCTCGCGATGCAGGTTGTCGAACACCGCCTTCGGCTTCAGCAGGCCGTAGAGCGCGACCAGGACGAGGATGCCGCCTCCGACGAGAAAGAGGGCGTGGGCGCTCTGGACCGCCGCCTTGCCCTCGAGCAGGCTCGACAGCAGCCCGCCCGCGACCAGCCCAACGACGGCCGGGACGGTCTCGAACGCGCTGACGGCGGCGGCCACCTGGCCCGACATCACGTGCTGCTGCCCCATGGCGCCGACCAGGCCGCGCAGGGCGCTGCGGACGAAGAGGAAGCAGGTCGACAGCAGAAGCGCCGCGCCGAGGAACGTCGCGTAGATGGGCGGCGCGAAGGCGAAGCCGACGCAGAGCGCCGCGCCCAACGCCCCGAACGTCACAACGTACCCGCGGTCGCCGCGGCCGAACGGGCTCCAGAGGTCGCGCGCGAAGCCGAAGGCGACGGCGAAATAGGCCGGTATTGCGGCGATCAGTCCAAACAGGGCCAGCTCGTGCGCCGCCAGGTGAAGCTTGTTCTTCAGGAAGAAGCTGATCGGGATGCTGATCACGTTCTCCGGAAAGCCCATGAGAACGAGCAGCCCACCCAGATAGAAGATGATCCGCCAGCGGGTCGCCACCGGTAGCGGCGCCGGAGCCACGCTCTCTGGCTCTGGCCTCAACACCTGCGCCGTCGCCATACGTCTCTCCGCCGGGTCAGATGGAATGCCTAGCGGCTCGCAAGGCGCGAGTCACCGCCGCCCCACAATTCCCTGACGGCGTCCCCCGACCGGCTCACGGCAACGCCCTGACCCGATTCCAGGAGTCCCGGCCCGTGCAGCGGCCCAGCCAGTCGGCGAGCGCCGGCATGCCGTGATCGGCCGGGTCGAGGTTTCCGTCCACCAGCCCGTTCTCCCAAGGCTCGACCAGGGTCGACGCCACGTTGACGTCGGCCAGCGTGAAGGCCTCGCCCAGCAGCCAGGCCCGCCCCTGCAGCGCCCGGTCGAGGGTGGCCAGCGCCTCACGCCGCTCGGTTTCGGCCTTCGCCTTCGCCACCGGGTCGTCGCCGAAGCGGGCGCGGTGGCGGGCCATGACGTCGATCGAGGTCTGCGCCCAGACGCTCCACTGGTACATCCGGCCGCGGTCGTCGGCCGACGCCGGCCAGAGCGGCCCGCCGAAGCGGTCGCCGAGGTAGAGGTTGATCGCCATCGACTCCCACAGCACGAAGTCGCCGTCCTCGAGCACCGGAACCCGTCCGTTCGGGTTCAGCTCGAGCAACCGCTCGCGGTCCGCAGCATTCGCCCATGGCGCCAGCGGGACGTGCTCGTAGGGGATGGCGAGTTCCTCGAGCGCGATCAGGCTGCGGCTGGCTCGCCCTTGCGCCGCGCCATAGAGCCGGATCGTCATGGCGGCCTCCATCCTTCCGCGTCTGTCCCTTTCGAAGCATGGCCGGGATCGGCTTGACGCCCAAGCGTTTCCGCCGCCAAGTTGAACTCGCCCAGAAGGTGTCAGGCGGCGCGAACACGCGACCCGCAACAAGACGCCGCGGGGGGGTGCGCGCGATGTTCTGGCTCGCTTATGTGATGCTCGTCGTCGCCGCGGCGGTTCCGCTTGCGAGGACGGTATTTCAACAGGGCGGCGGCCCGTTGTCGGTGGCTGTCCTCCACCGCATCTATCGCGACCTTGCCTACATCGCCGTGGCGGTGCTCGCGATTGTCCTGTTCGAAGCGGCGCTCCGAATTTCACTCGAGAGCTACTGGTTCTCCGAGCTCGGCCAGCAGGACCGGTTCTGGTTCGCGCTCGGCCTGCAGATGGCGGTCTTCTCCACGGTCTTCGTCGTCGGGGGCCTCTTCGTCGGGCTCAATCTGCGGCTGGCCAGCCGTCACCTGGCCGGGGCGCCGCCCAGCGCGCCGTGGGTCGCCGGCTTCGTCGTTGCGGCGCTGGTCGCCTCGGGCGCCGCCGGTCTCTGGACGTCGCTGACGGCGTTTCTCGGCGCGGGCGCCTCCGGTGTGACCGACCCGCTCTTCGGCCGCGACCTGTCCTTCTACCTTCTCGAGCTGCCGTTCTACGAAGGCGCGGTCCGGCTGGCGATGACGCTCCTCGTCATCACGCTCCTGGCCTGGGCCGTGCTTGGCATTCCCCTCTATCCGCGCCTCGCCTCGCCATGGCGCAGTCGCCCGCGCCCGCGCCTCAGCATCGTCGAGACGAACGCCGCGATCGTCGAGGCGTCGATCGACGTGAAGGCCCTGGCCGCGCGGGGGGCGGCGTGGGCGCGTTGGGTTTCGCAAGGGCTGGCGCTGTCCGCGTTGTTCTGCCTCGGTTGCGCCGTCCTGCGCTATCTGGGCCGGTTCCACCTGGTCATCGACGGGCACTCCGCGGTCGTCGCCGGCGCCTCCTGGATCGACACGCACGTTTGGCTTCCGGCCTACGGCGTGATTATCGCGGCCTGGCTGGCCGCGGCGATCGGACTGGCTGCCGCGGCAATGGCGCCTAGGCTGCGGCGATGGCTCCTCGCCGACCGCTTGCACTGGGGCGCGCCTCTGGCGGTGTTCGCCGCCCTCTATCTGGCCGCCATGATCCTCCCGGCGGTGGTCGAGCGCCTGTATGTCGGCCCCAACCAGATCACCCTGGAACAGCCCTACCTGCTGCACAGCATCGCCGGCACGCGGACCGCCTACGGCCTGGAGGGGCCGGACGTCCAGGAGCAGGAGTTCGCCGTCTCGTCGGCGCCGATGACCCGCGACGACCTCGACAAGAGCGCGGCGACCTTGCGCGATGCGCGGATCTGGGATTGGCGCGCGCTCGAGCCCCAGCTGCAGCAGACCCAGGGGCTGCGCCCCTACTATGCCTTCAGCGGCGTCGACATCGACCGCTATCTGATCGACGGCGTCGAGCGTCAGGTGATGATGACCGCGCGCGAGCTCGACGTCACCAAGCTGCCGCCGCCGGCGCAGGTCTGGGTGAACCTGGCGCTGAAGTACACGCACGGCTACGGCGTCGTCGCGGTCCCGGTCAACGAGATCGACGTGCGTGGAAACCCGGTGCTCTGGGCCCACGACATTCCAATCCAGGCCAAGGACGGGCTCGCGGTCACCCACGGCGAAATCTACTACGGCCTGCAGACCAACGACCGGGTCTACGTCCACACCAGCGAGAAGGAGTTCGACTTCCCGCGCGGCGACGCGAACGCCGAGACCACCTACGGCGGGGCGGGCGGCATCCCCCTGTCCAACCTCTGGCGCAAGCTCGTCATCGCCCATGAGTTCGACGGCCTGCGGCTCTTCCTGTCCGACTATTTCACGCCCGGCAGCCGGGTCATGATCCGCCGCAACGTGCTCGAGCGGGTCCAACGGCTCGCGCCGTTCCTGACCTTCGATCGCGACCCCTACATCGTCGCCGACGGCGACCACTACGCTTACATCCTCGACGGCTACACGAGCTCGGCGAACTACCCCTACAGCGAGGCGTACGAAGGCTCGGTCGACGCCTTCCACGACACCAACTACCTGCGCAACTCAGTCAAGGCGGTGGTCGACGCCTACAACGGGTCGGTGACGTTCTATGTCTTCGCGCCCGACGACCCGATCATCAAAGCCTATCGCAAGATGTTGCCCGGCCTGTTCAAGGATCGGAGCGCAATGCCGCAGAACCTTGCCCGTCACGTCCGCTATCCCGAGGACCTGTTTACGGTCCAGGCCGAGATGTACGGCACCTATCACATGACCAACCCGACCACCTTCTACAACCGCGAGGATCGGTGGGAGGTCCCCAAGGAGCTCTATCTCAACAGCGAGGTCGAGGTTCAGCCCTACTACGTCACCGCTCAGCTGCCCGGCGCCCAGTCCTCGGAGTTTATGCTGATGCTGCCCTTGTCGGTCGCCGGCAAGAACCAGATGGCCGGGTGGCTGGCCGGCCGCTCCGACGGCGACAACTACGGCAAGCTGGTCGCCTTCCGCTTCCCGAAGGGCCGCTTCGTCGACGGGCCGGCGCAGGTGGAGTCGCGGATCAATTCCGACAGCCGCTTCTCGGCCGATCTGACGCTCTGGGACCAGCATGGATCGCACGTGATCCGCGGCAACCTGCTGGTCCTGCCGCTCCCCGGCGGCCAGCTCGTTGCGATCGAGCCGATCTACATCGAAGCCGAGCAGACCGGCATTCCCACGCTGGCCCGGGTGGTTTTCGCCCAGCTGATGCCCGACGACCGCAGGATCGAGTGGGCCGACAGCCTCGGCGCGGCCGAGGACCTCGTGGTCGGCGGCGCGGCGCCGACCGGCCCGACGACCGCTGCGCCCGGAACGCCGCCGACGAACGACCAGCTGAAGGCGGCGCAGACGGTCTTCCACGACATGCAGCAGGCCTATGCCGCCGGGGACTACGTCCGCTACGGCCAGCTGATGCAACAGCTGGGCAAGATCCTCTCGCCGTAGGCAACGCGACCTAGGCGTAGAGCCTGGCGCGAACCTCGGCGACCTCACCGAGTCTAGCGCTGTAGGTATCCCTGCGGGCCTTCAGCGCGGGCGTCCGACCCTTCCGCTGCGTATGCACGAGGTTGTGCGTCTTGTTCTCGACGAACAGCCTGAGACTGGCGGCCGCTGCAGGGCCGAGATTGCGCAGCTGGGGCGGTTTGGAGGGATCGACCCAGAGGATCTGTTGCATCTCGTTTGTCGTCGGATCGACCCAGCTAATGTAGCCGCCTGGCAGGATCTCGCGCGGCTTGGTGATCGCGCCGGTGAAACTGTACCGCGACCCGGGCGTCGGCTGCCCGTCGTAGAAGTGCGGCGTGATGAAATCGGAAACGGAAAGGCCGTCGATCGTGTAGGTGTATGGATCAGCCTCGCACGGGTCGCACGCCTCGACGAGGTACTCGAACTTCCCGTTGCCGTCCTGGATCTTGTCTCCGACGATCTCGATCGAGATCGATGCCTGCAGCCGGGAGCCGAAGGGATCGACGAGCATCTCGACGGTCTCGTGACTCGCATCGACGATCCATTCGTCGCTGCCCGGCGTCGCGATCACCTTGGCGTAGGGCTGCTTGTTCTTCGTCATGTGGAAGCCGCCTTCGTCCGGCGGCAGCGTCTTGACGATCTGCACCGGCCAGACGCCCTGTGGGATCGCGTGTGGGTTCGGCAAGTAAGCCACTGTCGCACTGACCGACCAGAATTGCGGCAAATCGCGCGTGACCTGAATGTTGAGGGCCGCAGCCGCGGCAGTCATCGTCTTGGGGTCGATTTCCCCCGTCAAATCAACGAGTCCGACTTTCGTGGGCAACATTGGAACCTCCGAGGCTAGGCGGGAACTCGGCAAGGAAGGCGCGTCGGCGGCGGAACCGCTGAAGCGTTCCTCATTGCGTTGTGAACACCGCCGAGACTACCGCAAAGCCGGCGGCAACCGAAGATTGTCTCTCCACACGTCTTCGTGTTTAAGATACACTTTCCCGGCCACGTTCAAGCATGTCCGGTGACGAGCGCCAGGCGCTATCTGCCTGGCGTTGGCGCGGACCCTGCAAGGCGCCCACGGCCGTGCGTGCGCCTGGTGGCCCCTAGGTTGCGCGCGTTGAACCGCGGGACAACGCCCGGGAGGCTCTCTACGGCACGAGGACGACGCGGCCGATCACCTTGCCGGCCTTCAGGTCCTCCAGCACCTGGTTGGCGGTGGAGAGTGGGACCTCTTTCACCGGGATCGGGTCGACCTTGCCCGCGCGCACCAGCTCCATCATCGCCTCCGCCTCGGCCAGCGAGCCCACGTAGGAGCCGCCGATGGTGATGGCGCGGAACGGGAACATCGGGATCGGCATCGACATCGCGCCGCCGAACAGGCCGACGACCACGACCTTTCCGCCGCGCCGCACAGCCTGGTTGGCGAAGCCGAAGCTGGACTCCGAGCCGACGAAGTCGACCGCGCCCAGGACGCCGCCTTCGGTGTCGGCCATCAGCTTCTGCAGCGCGTCGGGGTCCTTGGTGTTGTAGGTCGCCTTCGCGCCGGCGCCCATCGCCGCTTGCAGCCGGCCCTCGTCGATGTCGGCAACCAGCGGGCCCTTGCCAAACAGCTGCTTGGCGAACTGCAGGCCCATCATGCCGACGCCGCCCGCGCCGACGACCAGGATGTCGTCCTTCGGGCCAGGGGTCGGCATCTTGGTCATCGCGCCGTAGGCCGTCAGGCCCGAGCACATGTAGGTCGCCGCCAGCGCCTTGGGCGTCGACCCATAGTCGAGCAGGTAGCGGGGGTGTGGGACGAGCACGTGGCTCGCGTATCCCCCGGGGGTTCCCGCCGAACAGCCGAGGTTGCGCGGCCGCCCGCAGTAGTTCTCCTCGCCGCGCACGCAGGCCGCGCAGGTCCCGCAGCCGATCCAGGGATAGACGGCGCGGTGGTCGCCGACCGCAACGCCGGTCGCGTCCGGCCCCATCGCGATGACCTCGCCCGCCGGCTCGTGGCCCAGCGTGTGCGGCAGCGGCAGGCCAAGCGGCAGCTTCGCCTCGCCGCCCAGGCCGATGTAACCGTCGTGGATGTGGATGTCGGAGTGGCAGACCCCGCAATGCTCGACGCGAACGAGGACCTCGGTCCCCTTGGGCTCCGGCGTCGGCCCCTCCATGTGCTGGAGCGGCTTGCCGAACTCGGTGATGGCTTCGCAATACATGGGCGGGCGTCCTCCTGACGGTCTCTTGAACGACCCTCTACGCCCGCGCGCGGCGCGCGGCGACCCCCATCGCTCGCGGCCCGATTGACGGCCTTTGCGGCAGGCTGGTGATGACGGCCTAGGCCGGCGCCGTCTCCTTCGCGACCACCGCCTTGCCCTCGGCGTCCACCGGGGGAATGCCGATGTCCTGCGGGCCGAGCGCCCGGGCGTAGGTCGCGAACTCGAGCCGGATGCCGTTCGGGTCCATGAAGTACATCGAGCGGATCCACGTTCCTTCGTTGAACGTTGAACTGTCGAGCTTGGGGTCGTCGTTGTGGTTGATCACGTCGACCGCGACGCCTTTGTCCCGCAACCGTTGGACGTAGGCGTCGAACGCCTCGAGCGGGATGTCGATCGCCAGGTGGTTCATCGAGGCGTGGGCGGTCGCCGCGCCATCTCGCGCGACGTTGCGGTTCTGCGATGCGATCCCCGGCGCCGCCTTCGGCGCGTTCGGGAACCACATGAACGCCAGCGTCGCGCCCTGCCCGCAGTCGAAGAAGAAGTGCTGGCCGCGCCCGCCGGGGAAGCCGATCGTCTTCACCAGCGGCATCTCGAGCACGCCCTCGTAGAAGGCGACGGTCTGGGCCATGTCGCGGCAGACCAGGGCCACGTGGTTGATCCCGCGATACTCGAACCGCTCGCCGCTCATGGCGTCTCTCCCTTCAGCGCCGCTCACCGGCGGCGTCATCGTGTTCGACGGAGGGTAAGCCCGTTCACCCCTCTCTGCCCACCGGAAACGCAGGCCTCACGCCATCGCGTACTGGATCGGCAACGTCTTGGGACCGTTGACGAAGTTCGCCTCCGAGAGCTTGGCCTGGCCGTTGAGCGCGACGGACTTCAGCCGCGGCAACAGCTCTTCCCAGAGTATCCGCATCTCCATCTTGGCCAGGTGCTGGCCGAGACAGAGGTGCGCCCCGTAGCCGAACGCCAGATGCCGGTTGGGGCTGCGATCGACGCGGAATTCGTAGGGGTCCTCGAACACCTCTTCGTCGCGGTTGCCGGACGGGTAGCACAGCATCAGCCAGTCGCCCTTGGCGATGGCCTGGCCGCGCAGTTCGGTATCGGCCGCGGCCATGCGCATGAAGTGGCGCACCGGCGTCGTCCAGCGAATGGATTCGTCGACCAGGCCCGGGATCAGCGCCGGATCGGCGCGCACCTTGGCCAGCTCCGCCGGACGCTCGGCCAGCGCCCACATGGCGCCGGCGGTCGACGAGGAGGTGGTGTCATGCCCGGCGGTCGCGATGATCAGATAGTAGGAGACGGCGTCGAACGACGAGATCTGCTGGCCGTCGATCGACGCATTGGCGATGATCGAGGCCACGTCTTCGCGCGGATGCGTGCGCCGGTCCTCTGTCAACACATTGAAGTAGTTGAAGAAGTCCATCATCGTCGCTTGCATTTCCGCCTGCCGCGCCTCGGGCGTCGCCGCTTCGCTCTTGCGGCGCAGGTCAGGGTCGGTGGCGCCGAACAGCTCCTGCGTCAGCTTGAGCATGCGCGGCTCGTCCTCGCGCGGCACGCCCATGATCTCCATGATCACCCGCAGCGGATAGTGCAGGGCGACCTCGTTCACGAAGTCACATTCGCCGCCGGCCGCTTCCATCCGCGCCACCGCCTCGCGCGCCAGCTCGCGGATGTGGTCTTCGAGCTTTCTGATGTTCTGCGGCATGAACCAGGCCTGGGTCAGCGCCCGGTATTTCATGTGGTCCGGCTCATCCATCTGCACCAGCGTGTAGAGCAGGGGACGGCCCGCGGCCCTCGCCTCGCGGCCGCGCCTAACCGCCTCGTGCGGGGCGAAGGTCGAGGGAAAGTCGCCGTAAGGGTAGAGGCTGTTGTCGCGGCTGACCTCGAGGATATCGGCGTGCTTGCTGACGATCCGGAACGGGTCGAACCCGGGCAGCTCGGCCAGCGCCAGCGGCTCGTTCTGGCGCAGCCACGCGAAGGCCGCATTCAGGCGCGGCGGATCGGCGTGCGCCTTCGGGTCGACGACCGCGGCGATGGCGTCTTCGCGCGTCAGGGTCATGTCAGCGCCTCCCACACTTGCATTTTGCGCCGCGCGTGGACGGCTGAACACCGTGACCTAGCGGCAGCCGCGCGCACGCCTGAACAGGCAGCGCGCGGCGATGCCGGCCTCGACCGCCGGCGGCCGGGCGGGTAGGGTCGGGGCGCCAACAGCAGAAGGTGGGTGAGATGGCGACGATCAAGGGCGGATGCCTGTGCGGTGCGGTGACCTACGAGATCTCCGGCGACCCGATGTTCGTCGGGCATTGCGCTTGTGAGAACTGCCAGAAGACCACGGGCGGAGGGCACAGCACGGTCGCCGCCTTCGCCGAGCCGGCGGTCACGGTGCGCGGCGAGCTCACCTCGTTCGTCGCCAAAGGCGACTCCGGCCAGCCGAACACCTACCAGTTCTGCCCCAAGTGCGGCTCGCGCCTGTTCAGCCGCCCGGCCGCGATGCCGGCCGCCGTCCTGGTTACGCTCGGCACGATGGAGGGCGGGGGCGACCTGCAGCCATCGATGCTGATCTACGGCAAGCGCCGCCGCGCGTGGGACCACGTCGATCCCGCCATCGGCGTCTTCGAGGGCATGCCCAGCCCGAACTGACGCCGCCGGCGCGGCGCAAGGGCCAGGCGAGCGTGTTCGTCCTCGAACAGATCCATGCGACCGCCGTTCGCGAGCCGGGCAAGTTCGCCATCACCGCCAACGGCCGCGCGCTCAGCTACGGCGCGTTCTGGCGGCTGATCGTCGAGCGCCGAGGCTCGCTCGAGCCGCTGCTCGCCAAGCAAGGCGTCGTCGTCATCTCCGTCGACAGCATGGCCGACGCCTGGGTGCTCAGCCTTGCGGTCCGCAGCCTCGGCCTGGACGCCGCCGTCATTCGCGAGGCCGACCAGCTCGCCCTGTTCGCCGACCTCGAGGTCGCCGGGGTGATCACCCTCGCCTCCGAGCAGCGGCCGGTCGTCGCCTTGCCGCGCGCCGGGGTCCCGCGCCCGGCTCTGCGCGGCGTCTTCGAGCAGGCCGTCAGCGAGGCGGCGCCCCTGCCGCCGCTGCCGGACCCGCTGCTCGCCGGCGGCCAGGTCATGCTGACCTCCGGAACCACGGGCCGCAGCAAGCGGGTGCTGTCGCTGCGCGGCCTCCAGCGCAAGCCGTTCGAAGACTACGCCGCGGGTTACCTCGATCTGGGCGAGGGCTTTCGCCAGCATAACGCCGACACGGTCCTGAATATCTTCGGCCTCGGGCTCTGGACCGGCGCCGGCCATTCGCGGCCGCTGTTCGTCTGGTCGCTGGGGGGCACGGTCGTCACCCATCTTGGCGAGGACGCCGAGCGCGCCTTCGACTGGCCGGGCATCACCCACACGCTGGCGACGCCCGCCTATCTGTCGACGTTGCTCGCTTTGCCGGAGGGCGCCTTCCCCTTCCTGCCGGATATGCAGCTGATGGTCGTGTCGGGCGCGCTCTCGCCGGCCACGGTGCGCGAGGTCCGCCGCCGCCTGACTCCAAAGATCCTCATCAACCTTTCGGCGACAGAAGTCGGCGCCTGGGCGCGAACGCTGGTCGAGACCGACGAGGACCTGCGCTGGTATCGCCTGGAGCCAACGCGCGTGGTCGAGGTGGTCGACGACGCCGGCCGGCCGCTGCCCCCTGGCGAACTCGGCCGCGTCCGCGTCGACGTGCCCGGCGGCAGGGCGCCTGGCTACCTCGGCGATCCGAAGACCACGGCGGCCTTCTTCTCCGACGGCTGGTTCTATTCCGGCGATCTCGGCGTGCTGGACGGCAAGGGCCGCCTCGCCCTCTATGGCCGCACGACCGACGTCGTGCACATCCAGGGCAACAAATTCCCCGTCGACCCGTGGGAGCGGGCGATCCAGGACGCGCTGAGCTGCGAGGGTGTCTGCATCCTCTCGGGCAGCTGGGGCGCCGAGGGCGAAGAGCTTCACCTCTTCATCGAAAGCCGCGGGCGGATCGATCCTGCTGCGCTCACCCAGGCAGTGCATTCGACCCTGTCCGGGTTTGCGGGGGTTCACGTCCACCGGGTCGACGCGCTGCCGCGCACCGAGGCGGGCAAGATCAGGCGCATCGAGCTCGCCCAGCAACTGCTCGCGGGCGCTTTCTCCTAGCTCCTGCGGCGGTCGAACGCCTGCCGCGGGGCCGCCCTCAGATCTGACCGACGAGAAGGGCGTCTCGATTGTCGCGCGGTCGCGACGTCCAGTGGCTGATCTTGGTCAGCAGTTCGCGCGGGTCGATCGGCTTGGCGATGTGGTCGTCCATGCCCGCGCGCCGCGCCGCGTCGACCTGAACGGGCAGGACGTTGGCCGAGATCGCCAGGATCGGCGTCGATCGATTGAGCGCGCTGTTGGCGCGGATGGCCTGGGTCGCGGCCATACCGTCCATGCCGGGCATCTGAAGATCCATCAGGATCAGGTCGAACGGCTCGGCGCTCGCGGCCTCGACGGCGTCAGGACCGCTGGCGGCGGTGGCGACGCCGACATCGAAGGGCGCGAGCATGGTCGAGATGAGTTCGCGGTTCGCCGCCACGTCGTCCACCACCAGAATGGCGAGCCGGCCGGTGTCGAGGTCGGCCGCGGGCTCGACGGGAGCAGCGACGCCAGCCGCGGCCGCATCGCTGTTCGCCAGCACCGGCGCGGGAACGGCAAACCAGAACGTCGATCCGCGGCCCGGCGCGCTGTCCAGCCCGATCTCGCCGCCCATGACCTCGACCAGGCCCTTGGAGATCGCCAGGCCAAGACCCGTCCCGCCGTGTCGTCGAGCGTTCGAGCTGTCGACCTGGCTGAAGCGTTGGAAGAGCCGCGCCGCCGCGTCGGGATCGATGCCCGGACCGGTGTCGCAGACCTCGACCCGCAGCCGACCTCGACCATAGGCGGCCGTCACCCGGACGCCGCCCGCCGGCGTGAACTTCACGGCGTTGGTAAGCAGGTTCAGCAACACCTGGCGCAGGCGCGCGGCGTCGGCGCCCAGCCGCTCAGGCAGGTCCGGCGGGAGCGCGAGCGTGATGGCGAGCTCTTTGTCGGCCGCCTGCGGCCGCACGAGATCCACCGTCTCTTCGAGAAAGGCCGCCGGATCGAAGGGCTGCGGGTCGAGCTCCAGCTGCGCCGCCTCGAGTTTGGAGAAATCCAGCACGTCGTTGACGACGCTGAGCAGCGCTTCGGCGCTCTTCGAGATGCGGCCGACATGCAGGCGGGCGTCCTCGGAGAGATCCGCCCTGGCTTCGAGCAGGCGCGCGAAGCCGACCACGCCCGTCAGCGGCGTGCGGACCTCGTGGCTCATATTGGCGAGGAACTGGGTCTTGGCTTCGTTGGCGGCCTCGGCCTCGGCGCGGCGGGCTCTCAGCTCGTCCTCCAGCGCGACGCGGGCGGTGACGTCGCGCAGCGCCGACATCGCGCCGATCGCGCGGCCATCGTCGTCATGGAGGACGGACGTGGCGCCTTCGAAGGCGAGGGGAGCGCCGTCCGCCGCCCAGGTGCGCCAGACGTTCTCCGCGCCGGTGGGCGTCGCGCGCCCCGCGGCGAGGTCGCCGATGAAGGCGTCGTTGCGCTCCAGGTCGTTCGGATCGAGCAGTTCGGCGACATTGCGGCCAACGAGGGCGGCGGGCTCGTAGCCGTAGCGGCTCGCCGCCGGCGAGACGTACTCGATGCGCCCGGTCGTGTCGTAGCGGAGAATGACGTCTGGCGAACGTTCGGCCAGCAGGCGATAGCGCGTCTCGCTCTCCGAGAGTTGCTCTAGCGCCTCCCGCTGCCGCCGGCGCGCGCGGTCCAGGTTCATTTGCACGGCGCGAAACGCGCGGAAGACGACGATCGGGCTCGCGACCAGCGTGATCAGCCGCCAGGGCTGGGCGTGCTGCAGAAGCAAGCTCGCCGCGAAGGCCTGAACGACCAGCATGGAAAGGACCGGCGCCGACAGGTTGGCGGCCAGGCGCCGCGGCGCGGCGTAGTCGCGCGCCAGGATCTGGAACATGATGACCCCGTAGAGGGTCACGCCGAGCGTCTGGGCGGCGCCGCCGAAGAAGAACACCAGGTAGAGGGCGGCCCCGGAATACCCCGCGCTGATCAGCCAGGTGAACGGGTTGATCTCGCCGCCCGTGCTCCGCGCGTCTCGCAGCGAATGGCGCGTGTGGAGGTCTGCCGCGACCACCAGCGCCGATATCGCCGCCAACCACGCCGCCGGCGCCTGCCATCCCGCGAAGGGCGCGGCCGCACCCGCCACGATCATGCCCGAGACAAGGCCCGAAGCGATGCTTCTGGGCTCGGCGCCGGAGGCAAGCCGCCAGGCGAACGCCGCCGCTTGCCGCCACCAGAGCGGCGCAGCGGTTGGTTCGGTTTGGGCGGTCGTGGTCATCGCGGCTCCGTCACGTCGTGCCGAGCGACTTAGCCCACGAGCCTTGAAGGATTGGTTGCGTCCGCGCGAGCGATCGCGTCTCCTCACGTCACGGAGAGGGACGATGTCCGCGGTGATCGGAGCGATCTGCCTTGTCGGTGGCCTCTTCGCCCTCATCGCGCTGATGCCGGAGTTCGACGGCTGGCGCGAGGGCGACTGGGATCCGCCCAAGACCGAGGATGAACCGCGCCGGCGCGGCTAGGTCGGCCCCGCTGTCCGCCACCTCGCAGGCCTCCGACAGCGTCTCAGGCGCGGACGACGGCCGCCACGTCGCAGTTGTGTTGACGCATGCGCGGTCTGGTTGATTGAGGCATAAACCGTCCTCCTTCCGTCGCGGAAGCGAATATTTGTAGTTCAAACGGTTTAATTCGCATGTAGGTTCGAAATAGTGCAGCCGAACACAGCGGGACTTTTGCTCGCACTGTGCTGTGCACAGTCTCCTCAGGAAGGAACCCCATGGCGAAGATATTGAGCGTGACGACGTCACGTGTGCGTGACGGAAAACAGGCCGACTACCTCGCCGCGATGGCCAAGCTGAAGGCGTTCGTCGAAGGCAACGGCGCGACGATGCGCGTGCTGCAGCAGACCTACGGCGGAAATCCGCTCACGATCACCACGGTGATCGAATGCCCGGACTGGGCGGCGTTCGGGGCCTTCAGCGCGAAGTTGGAGAAGGACAGCGGGGTCCAGTCCCTCCTGGCCCAGCTGCGCGCCAATCCGGTGTCGGACATCATCGCCCGCGGCGTTTCGACCGAAGTCGACGTCTAGGCCTTGGTAAAGTGCGGGCCGTTGCCGGGTTCACCGGCAGCGCGCCCGCACGGCCGCTGAAACGATCTAGATATATCGATCTTGACGTCTGGCCGCTGCTTCGGCTAATTCCGATATATCGGAATGATCACGAGGCGCGGTTATGGACCAGACAGTCGGCGGTTTTCTGAGGCGGGTGGTCGAGCCGCGGCCGACCTGGCGAACTCGTCGTCGAGGCGGGGCTGCAGGTCACGCCGGGCGTCAGACGCCTGCGCTTCAGCGGGCAGGGCCTGGACGCCATGGCCTGGACCCCGGGGCAGGACCTGGTGCTGAACCTGCCGACGGCGCCCCGTCGCCACTATACCATCCGGGCCCTGCGAGACGGGGTGCTGGACATCGACTTCGTCCTGCACGGCCATGGACCGGCGGCTGCCTGGGGCCGCGACGCGGCGTCGGGCGCCGAGATCGAGGCGGTCGGACCGCGCGGCCGCACCCGCCTCGCCGCCCAGGCGGACTGGCATCTGTTCGCCGGGGACGAGACCTGCATCCCGGCCATCTTCGCGATGCTCGAGATCTTGCCGGCCGGCGCGCGCGCCTTCGCCCTCCTCGAGGTCGGCTCGCCCGCCGAGCAGCAGGAGGTCGCCACGGCGTCCGAACTCGGGCTCGAGTGGGTCCTGCGCGACGGGCCGGCGCGGCCGAACAACCTGCTGCTCGATCGGCTGCGCGCGTTCCAGCCGCGGGCGGGCCAGGGCCACGCCTACATCATCGGCGAAACCAGCGGCGTGCGCGCCCAGCGCCATTTCCTGCTCGAGCAGGGTTGGCCGCGAGAGCGGATCACCGCCGAGGGCTACTGGCGGCCGGGCCGCGAAGGCGGCCACGACCACGTCTAGAGACGAAAAGCGAGGGCTCGCGCCGGGCGCGGAAGGTGGTCTAATGACCAGGACTGCCACGGGAGGGTCGACATGAGAACCTGGGCCTTGGCGATCGCGCTGATCCTCGTGGCGGGCTCGGCGCGAGCGGAGTCGACGGAAGGCTATAGCGCGTTCGCCCTTGGCGCCGTTGTCGGGAGCGCCTCGCCGCTGCTCGGCGCCAGCCAGAAGACCGTGCTGGCCAAGCTGTTCGCGGGCCACAGCGCATCGGTCGCCCACGCCGGCAAGATCGTCGTCGTCGCCGATGCGATCCTCTGCCGCGCCGGCAACGTCGACATCACGGCCTTCGAGTGCGATCTCACCTTCGGCGCCCGGAAGACGTCGCTCGCGGGACGGACGGCTCACGAGCTCTTCGCGACCTTGGCGGAGGCCGGCGTCCAGAGCGACGGTGCGATGGGAACGATCTACGAGGCGCTCTACCAGCTCCACTGCACGATCGATCCCAACGAGCTGTCGCAGGGGACCGGCGGCGGCGCAAAGTGCACCTACGCCAAAGATCAGCCTTGAGGGACCGGGCGCCTAGTCCGGGTCGGTGTCGTAGGTCGTGATATCCGGCGGCAGCTGGACCCACGGGTGACGGCGGCGCTCGTAGACCGAGACCTGTGGGGGCGGGAAGGCGGGGTCGGCCAAGGCGCCGACCGCGACGCTCACCGAGCGGCCCTCGAAACCTTCCTCGGTGTGGAATACCGTCGAGCCGCAAACCGGGCAGAACCGAAAGCGGAACTTTGCGCCCTGGTCGCCGGTGCGCACGTACTCGCTCGCCTCTCCGGTCACGGTATAGGGCGCGGCGAACACCGCCAGAGCAGCGAAGACGCTGCCGGTCCTTCTCTGGCAGGCCAGGCAGTGACAGACGCCGACGCCGCGGGGCTCGCCCTCGACCTCGATGCTCAGCTGGCCACAGCAGCAGGCGGCGGTTCGCGATGGCATCGGGGCTCCTCGTCCACGACCGCCGCCAGCTTCGCCCCGATCGGCGCGGCTGTCACTCGGCTTGACGAGCGCGCCCGCGTCAGTGCGACAGGAAGAGGTGCAGTCCCGCCTCGGCGTGCAGGAAGGTGCGGGTCGCGCCGCCGAAGATGGTCTCGGCCAGCCGCGCGTGCCCGAACGCGCCGGCCACGAACAGGCCGGCGTCCAGGTCTCGCGCGACGCCCAGCAGCGCGGCCCCGGGGCGCGGCCCGCTGACCGTATGCACGCTGATGTTCGTAACGCCCCGCCCCTTGAGGTAGGTGACCGCCCGTTCCGGATCGGCCGCCGTTCCCGCCGTCTCGTGCAACTCGCCGACGTGCTGCAGGATCGTGACCTCGGAGGCGTCCTTCAGCAGCGGCGTCGCGGCGCGGAGCGCGCGTCCGGCCTCGGGGCTGCCGTCCCAGGCCACCGCCGCCGCGCCGCCGGCCGGAAAGTCGGGGCCGCCGGCGATCAGCACCGGGGCCCGCCCAGCCATCAGCGCATCGGCAAGCAGCCCGGTCCAGGCGCCTTCGCCGCGCGCGGCCGAATGGCCCATGACCACCATGTCCGCCAGGGGCAACTCGCGCTCGAGCCCGTGCCAGGGGTCGTCCGCCGCCGGCGCCACGGCGATCGCCGGCGCATCGTCGGGGTGGCGGCTCGCCACCGCGTTGACGGTCGCGTGCACCTCCTGGATCAGCTGGTCGCGGCTGTCGGCCATGTCGCGCCAGGCGCTGCGGGCGTAGCGGCCGCCGGCGATGGAGATCGCCGCGACAGTCGCCGCCATCTGCGGAACCACGATCACGACAGTGGCCGAGGCCTTGAACCGCCGGGCGAGGTCGTAGGCGACCGATACGGCGGCGGCGTCATCGTTCGCGCCGGTGGCTGTGACGACGATCGAGGCGTAGTCCATGGCAAGGTCCTCCCGAGAGGACATCAGAGGTCGCCTCGGGCGCCGTCGCATTGATCCGGATCAAGCGCCACAAGGCTGCGCCCGACCGTCAGATCGTGCATGTTGAGGACCCAGCCGGAGGACGAGAGAGATGTCGCGCGAGGAACCGCTCCACTACCGCAGCCTGGCCCGGACGGCGGCCGACATCGCCGCCGGCGCGATCTCCGCCGAGGAGACGACCCGCCACACGCTTGCGCGCATCGCCGCGCTCGAGCCGACGCTGCACGCCTTTGCGATGGTGCGCGGCGAGGCCGCGCTCGCCGAAGCCCGCGCCGCCGACGCCCGCCGGTCGCGCGGCGAGGCGCTCGGCCCGTTGCACGGCGTCCCGATCGCGATCAAGGACCTCTGCGCCATGGCCGGGACGCCCACCCGCGCTGGCGGGCGGTTCCCGACGCGCTTCGCCGAAAGCGACACCGCAACCCTGGTCGAGCGCCTGCGAGCCGCCGGCGCCATCGTGGTCGGCAAGGCCGAGCTGACCGAAGGCGCCTGGGGCGCGCACCACCCCGACGTCACGGCCCCGGTCAATCCCTGGGCGGCCGACCGCTGGACCGGCGTCTCGTCCAGCGGGTCTGGCGTCTCGGTGGCCGCCGGCATGGCCTCCGGCGCGATCGGCTCTGACACCGCCGGCTCGATCCGCTTTCCCTCCTCCTGCAACCATCTCGTGGGGCTCAAGCCCACCTGGGGCCGCGTCAGCCGTCACGGCGTCTTTCCATTGTCCGACACCTTCGACCACCTCGGGCCGATGACCCGCACGGCCCTCGACGCCGCCCTGATGTTCGACGCCATCGAAGGCGCCGATCCGCTCGATCCCACCAGCCTGGAGGCGCCGGCCAGCAACGCCGCCGCCGCGGCGCGCGCCGGAACGCTCAAGGGGGTGAAGATCGGGCTCGACCCCGCCTATGCCCTCGCCGGCCTCGATCCGCCCACCGAGACCGCGTTTCGCGCCGCCATCGCGCTCATGGCGAAGGAGGGCGCCGAGATCGTCGAAGTCAGCCTGCCGGACGTCAGGCCCTTCCTCGAACGGGCGATCGCGGCGGCCTTGAGCGAAGCGGCGATCAGCCACGCGCCCAGCTTCCCGTCCCAGCGGTCGATCTACGGCCCGGCCTTCGCCGCCGTGCTCGACGCCGGCCGCGCCAACCCCGTGCTCGACTACGCCGCCATCGCCATCTGGCGGCGCGAGTTCCGCGGCGCTCTCGTGCGCCTGTTCGAGCGCGTCGACATGCTGGTCGCGCCGGCGATGCCGATCGCCGCGCCGCCGCTCGCCGCGATGGCCGCCATCGTCACAGCCCCGCCCGAGAGCGCGGCCCCGCTGCTCAGCTTCACCATCCCGTTCAATCTCGCGGGGAACCCCACGCTGACCCTGCCCATGGGTCCCGACGCCTCGGGCGTCCCCATAGGGTTCCAGCTGATCGGCCCCGACCTCGCCGAAGCCGCGCTCCTCGCTGCCGGAGCCGCCTACGAGCAAGCCTCCGGCTTCTCGTCCATCCACCCGCCGGTTTGACCCTCGGCTACCCCCGCCGTGCGATCATCAGCATCTGGGCGCGTTCCTCGATCTCGTAGACGACGTCCAGGCTGGGGCTCTCCAGCGCCGCGTCCAGCGAGCGCTTGGTGAGGCGAAGCGCGTCGGGCCTGGCCTTCAGCATGTCGGCGGCTAGCGCCTCGCCGTAGGCGTCGAGCTCGCCTTCCGGAACCACCGCCGCCACGAGGCCCGACGCCAGCGCGGCCTCGGCGCGCAGCGGCCGGTTGGCCAGCAGCATCTCGCGTGCGCGGGAGACGCCGATCGTCCGCTGCAGCCGCCAGCTCACGCCCAGCTCCGCGCCGGAAAGGCCAATGGCGATGAACGCCGGGTGGAAGGCGGCGCTTTCGCTGGCGACGATGACGTCAGAGGCGAGCGCGATCGTCAGCCCTCCGCCCGCCGCCGCGCCGCGCACCAGCGCGATGATCGGCTGCGGGCAGGCGCGCATGGCCTTTTGCATGTCGCGCAGCGACCAGTCCCCGTTCGGCCCGTCCTGCAGCGCCTCCGGCGTGCCAGCCGCCTTCAGGTCCGCGCCGGCGCAGAACGCCCGTCCCGCGCCGCGCAGGATCACCACCCGGGTCTCGGTCTTCCGCCGCAGCCCCTCGAAGTAGGCCAGCAGGGCGTCGCTCATCGGCTGGTTCAGCGCATTCAACCGCGCCGGCCGGTTCAGCGTGACCCGCTCGACCTCCCCCAGCCCCTCCACCACCAGAATGTCCGTCTCAACCGCCGCCGCACCCATGCTCTCGCTCCCGCTGTCAGCCGAGCATGGCCGCCTGCCCCAACGACAGTCCAGCGCTCGGCCGCCCCACATCCGCTCATCCCCGCGAAAGCGGGGGCGAAGTTGCTGGCGGCGCGGCGGCCGCGGAGTCGCACGATTTGACCACCAAGCACACCAAGCACACCAAGGGATTTGAGAGAGCATGCCATCGCAGCCGTCAGTCGGGGCCTCTTGGTGTGCTTGGTGTGCTTGGTGGTCTAAAGCTTTCGTCCCCGCTTTCGCGGGATAGCGGTTGAGTGTGAGCCCGGGGGCTGTTCGTGGTTCCCCTGCCGAACAATCGCCATTGCCTAGCGCCCGGCGTCTCGCCAAGGTGAACAGAGATCACTCTTCAGGCTCGATGGAGCGCACGCCTCATGTCCCGCATCGCTTTCGGCGCCTTTCTGGCCCCGCATCACCCGATCGGCGAGCACCCGATGCTGCAGCTGCGCAGCGACCTCGCCTTCGCCGAGCGGCTCGACCAGCTGGGCTTCGACGAGTTCTGGGTCGGCGAGCACCACTCGACGGGCTGGGAGGTCATCGCCTCGCCTGAGCTGTTCCTGGCGGCGGCGGGCGAGCGCACCCATCGGATCCGCCTCGGCACCGGGGTGATTTCGCTGCCCTACCACCACCCGTTCAACGTCGCCCAGCGCATCGTCCAGCTCGACCACATGACCGGCGGGCGGGTGATCTTCGGTTCCGGCCCCGGCGCGCTGCCGTCCGACGCCTTCACCCTCGGCATCGACCCTATGGTCCAGCGCGACCAGCAGGACGAGGCGATCGGCGTCATCAAGCGCCTGTTCGCCGGCGAGCGCGTCACCCACGAAAGCGACTGGTTCACCCTGCGCGACGCGCGCCTGCAGCTCTTCCCGCTGCAGGAGGACCTGCCGTTCGCGGTCGCCTCGCAGGTCAGCCCCTCCGGCATGACGCTGGCCGGCAAGTATGGCGCGGGCGTCCTCTCCATCGGCTCGATGTCCAGCGCCGGCCTCATGGCGCTGCCGACCCAGTGGAGCTTCGCCGAGGACGCCGCCGCCAAGGCCGGCCGCACCGTCGACCGCAAGAACTGGCGCGTGGTGATGACCTGGCACCTGGCCGAGACCCGCGAGCAGGCGCGCATCGAGGCGCGCGATGGCCTGATGCGCTGGCACAACGAATACAACGTCGGCACGCTGATGCGGCCGGGCGCGGTCGCCTACAAGACGCCGGACGACGCGGTCGACCAGACCGCCTTCTCCGACGGCGCCGCCTCGGTCATCGGCACGCCGGACGACCTGGTCGCCTCGATCCGCAAGCTGCAAGAGCTCAGCGGCGGCTTCGGCACCGTCATCGGCTTCGCCCACGACTGGGCCAACCGCGAGAACACGCTGAAGAGCTGGGACCTCGTGGCTCGCTACGTCATCCCCGAGGTCAACGGCCTGCTCGAGGGCTATCGCACCTCGCGCCAGTACGTGATCGACCACCGCGAGTCCTTCGAGCGCGCAGGCCAGGCGATCATGAGCAAGATCATGGGCAACGAACGCGCCGCCGCCGCCCTGCAGGAAACCATCCGCGCCCGCACCGCCACCACCGGCGGCCACACCCCCGACCTCGAAAAGGAAAAGGCCAAGCGCGGCAAGGTCGGCGCAGCGGAGTAGAGGGCGTCTTCGGCCAACCGACCGCCCCAGGATCTGTACGCAAGGCGCTCATCCCGCGAAGCGGGACCAGGTGTGACTGGGCCGTAGCGGCGCTTCGCCGATTGATCTGACCACCAAGCACACCAAGCACACCAAGGTGCTGAGAAAAGCTCGAACGCAGCGCCATCCACGGCCTCTTGGTGTGCTTGGTGTGCTTGGTGGTGAAAAGGCTGGGTTCCCGCTTCGCGGGGTGAGCCGAACACGCGGGTCCTAGTCCGGCAGGCCCAGCTTCTTCAGGTTCTCGACCATGCGGTCGCGGACGTCCGGGCGAGAACACCATCGCCTCCCGGAACTTCGTCGCCGTCATGTCCGGGTAGGCGCGCAGCATCTGGGCATACGCGGCTCGGGCTTCGTCCATGCGGCCAACGCCCGCCAGCGCCGAGGCGAGGTGCCGGTAGAGCCAGTCCGCGTGCGGCCGCGCCGAAAGCGCTCGCTGATAGAAGGTGATGGCCTGCTCGAGGTCGCCCTGCACCTCGTGCGCCGAGCCGATGCCGACCCAGATGTTGAAGTTCATCGGGTCGAGCGGGCTCAGCCTCAGCGCGCGCTCGAACTTCTCGATCGCCTCGAACGGGCGGTCCGAATAGACGTCGGTCCACGCCAGCCGGCTCCAGGCCCAGGCGGCGTTGGGATCGATGGCGACCGCCCGCTCGAGCAGGATGCGGGCGGTGCCGAGGTTGTGCAGGAAGGTGTGCACGGCCCCGAGCACGGCCAGGATCAGCGGGTCGTCGCCGCTGAGCTCGGCCCCCCGCTCGGCCAGCTTCAACGCCAGCGCCTTGCTCTCTTCGATATCCGCTCGCCCAGGTGTAGACCAGCCGCTGGGCGTGGCACCAGGCGGCGAGCGAGAGCGCCAGCGGGTAGTCCGGATCGATGTCCAGCGCCTTGTCCAACAGGTCCAGCGCCCTTGCGCTCTCCTCCGCCTCCAGCGCCCAGACGTGCGGCATGGCCCGCATCGCATAGTCGTAGGCGCCCAGGTCCTGCGGCCGCTTGCGCCGCGAGCGTTCGATCTCGGCGATGCGGATCGAGGGCTGCAGCGCCCCGGCCACCTGCTCGGTGATGCGATCCTGCAAGTCGAAGATGTCGTCCAGCGTCCCGTCGTGGCGCCCGGTCCACACGTTCGCGCCGCCCTCGGTCTCGATCAGCTGGACGTTGATGCGGATGCGCGCGCCGGCCTTCTGCACGCTGCCTTCCAGCACGTAGGCCACACCCAGCTGCCGGCCGATCTCGCACACGTTGGTCGTCTGGCCCTTGTAGGCGAACGCTGATGCGCGGGCGATGACGAAGAACGATCGAACGCGCGACAGCGCCGCGGTGATCGACTCCACGATCCCGTCCGCGATGTAGTCCTGGTCGGCCTCGCCGCTCATGTTGTTGAAGGGCAGGACGGCGATCGACGGTTTGTCGGGCAGGGCCGGCGCCGGGTGCGCCGCGGCCGTCGCCTGGGCCGTCGCGGGAGCCGGGGCCGCCGCCGCCCACGACGGTGGCGATGCTGGCGACCACCTTGCTCCAGGCAGGATGCTCGGCCTCGCCCTTCCAACCGGCGAGGTCGGCGCACTGGATCTGGTCGAAGGGCATCGGCAGGCGGGCGCCGTCGATCGACACCTGCACCAGCTTGTTGTCCGCCCGCGCCCGGTCGGCCTCCGAGCGCACCCAGTGGCTCTTCACCCCTTCGGTGGACCAGATCACCAAGACCGACCTGGCCGAGGCCAGCTGCTCCTCGATCACGTCGGAGTAGGTCCGGTGCGACGGCAGGTCATCGTCGCGCCAGACGCTGTAACCCAGCGCGCGCAAGGCGTGGTCGATCGCCTGCGCCTGCTTGGCGGTCGAGCGCGCGTAAGAGATGAAGACGTCGGACATGCGTCAAGCGACCCCCGTCGTCGCGGCCGCAAACCCTAGCGACGCCACAGCGAAAGGGGCAAGGGAAAGCTCACGCCAGCCGCCGGCCGAAGTTCCTCCCCCGTTGGGGGAGGGGGACCATGCGAAGCATGGTGGAGGGGGCTCGCCGCTCGCGCCGCCGGCCTGCAGGCAAGACCTAGGTCACTCCTGCAACGGGCGCGGCCGGCATCGCTCCCCCTCCACCGCACTTCGTGCGGTCCCCCTCCCCCTACGGTGGAGGATCAGAACGCCCTAGCCGTACCCGCCGCCCGGAGGCGCCGCTGAGCGGGCGGCGGCGGGGGTCGTGCTTGTCGCCGCCGGGGCGGCGCTCCCCGTGCCGCCGCCGGACGAGGCCGCGGCATCGCTGGCGGCCGAGCTCGCCGCTGTGGCGCTCGCCGCACTGGCGGCCGCGGCGCTGGCCGGCGCCGCACTCGCCGCCGCCGCGCTGGCGTCGGACGCGGCGGTGTTCGCCGCGCTGGTGTTGTTCCCCGACGGCTGACACGCCGCAACGCCAAGCGCGGCCACCGCCGCCCCCACGATCATCGCCTTACGAAGCAAACTGGCGTCCATGGTGCTGGTTCCCCCCTTGGGTGTTGGCCTGCAAAGCTAACCCTAATCCCCCGCTCCGCGTAGCCCGTTCGCGTAACAGCGAGGCAGCTCCAACCGCCCGCTCATCCCTGCGACAGCGGGACCCAGGCTTTTTGTCCACGAACCTCACGAACCTCACGAACAGCTCAAGCTCGTTTGCCGCGACGAAACCGCGATGTTCGTGACGTTCGTGAGGTTCGTGGACAAACCCTGCAGCGCCTGGGCGAGAACCAGCGTCGCAAGAAACGCCTGGGTCCCTGCTTTCGCAGGGATGAGCGGATATTGAGACGAGAGCGGTGCTTCACGCCGTCGGTCACACCACCGTCGCCGTCGCCGCCGGATTCTCCGAGCGGAAGCCGATCCGCGCGTGCGTTCCGTCGCAGAACGGCTTGGTCGCCGAACCCCCGCACCGGCAGAGCCGCGCGGTTTCGACGCGGTTCACCGTGCGCCCGGTGCCGGAGACGATCTCCAGCGGACCCACCACCTCCAGCGGCCCGTCCGTCAACGGCGTGATCGACCAGCGCCCCGCCGCGCGCCTCCAGCGGCTCGGACTCCACGCGTCGCCGGCTCCCCGGTCGCCGCGAAACCCGACGCCCGGTGGCTGTTGTCGCAGAACGGCTTGTTCTTCGAGAGCCCGCAGCGGCAAAGCGTGGCGCGGAACATCGTCCCATGTCCGCCGAGCTCGAGCGCCGCCTGCACCGCATAGGGTCCGTTCTCGCGCACGCTCAGCACGTTCACATCCGGCGCGACTTCCTGCGGCCCGCCGTCATGCCGCTCGTAGGTGATGGCGCCGGAGGGGCAGGCGTGGGCGATCTCGGCGCACCCGTTCGGCCGACACCGTCTCGGGGTGCAGCCATGGCCCCTTGACGTTGGCCAGGAACACGCCCGGCGCGCCCAGCACGCAGTGGCGCGAGTGGATGCAGCGCGTGGCGTCGAAGCGCAGCGTGACCTGCGCCGTGCTGGCGACGTTGGGGTCATCGCCATCCACGGCCGCCGGCGGGCGCGGGCGCCGGCCGCGCGTTCGCCACCGCATCGACCGTCACGCTGAGGTGGTCCTCGAACCGCTCGTGC
The DNA here is from genome assembly GCA_963719975.1 of uncultured Alphaproteobacteria bacterium. Classification (GTDB taxonomy): domain Bacteria; phylum Pseudomonadota; class Alphaproteobacteria; order Caulobacterales; family Caulobacteraceae; genus Poindextera. The sequence goes on along the minus strand of CAVRED010000006.1, from coordinate 228,898 downwards.
AGGGCCTCGAAGCGCTCGGCCAGCGCCTCCAGCCGCGCGCCAAGCCCCGCCAGCGCCGGCGCGCCCGCCTCCATGCGCGCCGCCGCGCCGGCCAGCTCCCGCGTGCGCTCGCCCAGGATCTGCGCCGCGCACCGCTGCACCAGCCCGCCAGACGACACCGGCAGCGAGAACGTCAGCCCCGCCGTCGCGCCCGGATGGGCATCGCCCGCCGGCAGCGGGTCGCCGCCTCGCCGACGTCGCTCATGGCGTGCATCAGCTCGGTCGCCGCCGCCGAGAGTCCGGCGCGCAGAGCCCGCGGCAGCGGCGCGGCCGAGAACACCTGCGCGAAGGTGCGGGTCATCAGCGCGTAGAGGGCATCGCCCAGGTCGACCACCTTGCGCCGTCACCGGATCGCCGATCCGCGCCATGCCATGGCGCCCCGCGTGCACGTCCAGGCAGGGGTTCTCCACCACCGGCCGCGCCGGCTCGAACGCCGGCCGCGCGGCTTGCAGCGCCACGAGCTCGGCCCGGATCGCCGCGAACCGCTGATAGTGCGAGCCCTCGCGGTGCGGCCGGCGCGCCTTCGCCCTGGGCGACGATCTCCTCGATCGCCCGCGTCGCCGACGTCGAGGTCGGTGATCCGAAAGAGGCCCGGCATGGAAATCTCGGCGCGGCCGGCCTGCGCCTCGTCGTGGCCGACGAACAGCGCGGCCTCGCCGATCTGGCCGGCGAGGCGCGCGAGGCCGCTCAGGATGGCGTGATAGAGCTGGCCCTGGCTCGTCGTAGTCGCGCGGCGTCGGCGTCAGCCGGTCGGGCCGGGCCGGGCGGCTGTGATGGCTCGGGTGGCCGAACCCCGCGCCGTCCACCAGCGCCACCCCTTCCGGCCGCTCCAGATAGAGGAAGTGGTCCAGGCTCGCGCGGCCGAAGGGCGAAAGCCGCATGACCACGTTGGCCGGGAACCAGCCGGCCGCGACCGGGAACTCCGGCCTCCACCACTGCGGCGCCGACCCCGTCGCCGCCAAGAGGTTGTTGACCAGCGACAGGTGCAGCATCTCCTCCAGCGCCACCTGCCTCAGCGAGCGCCGCCACCCGTCGATCGCCGCCAGCTCCTCCGCCGTGACGCCTTCGCCGACGTCCCGCTTCAGGCTCCACATCGCATAGAGATAGCTGCACATGACCGAGTGCTCGAACTCAGCCGCCTCGCAGAGGAGGAAGTAGAGCTCCTCCCGATCCTGAATGACGATGTCGGTAGGGTGCATGGCGGCGTTCTAGCGCGTCACGCTCAGACGGGCGACGCCCTTCCACACCTCTCCCAGAGGGAGAGGGAGGGGCCCCGAGCGAAGCGAAGGGGAGGGTGAGGGGTTACGGCCTTTCGGACTATCCTGAAGCGGCGTACGCCCTCATCCTCCCACGCTGCCGCGTGGGCCCCTCCTTCTCCCCCGGGAGAAGTCTAGGAGGCGCGGCCCCCCCTAGTGCACCGGCAGCTTCTGGATGCAGTGCCACTTGCTGTAGACCGTGCACCACTTGTTGCCGCACTTGTGGATCGTGTGCGTCCGACCCCAGTACGACCCCTTCGGGCATTGGTGCGCGCTCGCCGTCCCCGCCGAGAGGGTCACGGCCGCGAGCACAGCGGCGCAAGCAATCGATCCAACCGAGAAACGCAGCGTCGAAACAGTCATCTCATCCTCCTCGGCCCCACAACGGCGACCCCGATTGCCTTGAGGCCCCCTTTATCGCTCCGCCGCCCCTGCCGACGCAACGGCGCCGCCCGCACCGCTCAGGCGCTCTTGCGCGGGACCCAGGGCACGATCATCGACACGCTCAGCCGGTAGTTGCGGTAGCGGTCGCCGAACACGCCGATCAGGTGGTGCTCCTCGTGGGTCGGGTGCTGTAGCCATGCTTATGCCGCAAGGCGGCCGCCCGCGCTCTTCACCCCTCTTCCCATTGGGAGAGGTTTGGCTAAGCCGCTCCGCCCCCCACCCGCGCATCCGCCTCGGCAAGCATGGCGATGTAGCGCGGCTCCGTACGCAGCGCGTCAAGGTCCGGATCGACGCGGATGTGGGCGAGCTCGGCGGCCGTCGCTGTGGCGAAGTAGGGTCCGAGCAGGTCGAGCGCGCCGTCGTGGTCGCCGATGTCCGCACCGAGCGCGCAGGCTAGGTTGTAGCGCGTCATCCGGTTGTCCGGGTCGATCAGCATCGCCCTCCGCGCCCACGCCCGCGCGCTGTCGGCGTCGCCCAGCACTGAGTACGCGCAGGCGCCGAACCCGATGGCGTCTGTGTCGTTCGGGTCCTTGGCCAGCGCGGCCTGCGCGCGCTCCAGCGACATCCGCGCCGTGCGCGCCTGGCCGGCCTTGTCACCCAACGCCGCATAGCAGCTCATCAGCATGCCGGAGAGGCCGATCGGCGCCTCGGGCGCCGCTGCCGCCCGCTCATAGTAGGGTATGGCGTCGGCGAAGCGGCGCTGCCGATACCGCTGGTAGGCGGCCGCCTCGTTGACCTCCACCGACTCCGGGTCCAGCGCGAGCGCCGTCTGAACCTCGGCCTCGGCCTCCTCGGTCCGTCCGTCCTCGGCCAGAATCCGCGCCTTGACCGCGTGCGGCTCGGCGAGCTGCGGATCCAGGGCCATAGCCCTTTCCGCTGCGGGGAGGCCATCCAGGTCCTTGCGGTCGTGACGCAGGCGCAGCGTCGCCTGCGCGAAGGCCATCAGCGCCCAGGCCTGCGCGTAGTCCGGATCGATCTCGGTCGCGCGCCGCGCCAGCCTGAGGATCGCCTCCAGGCTGCGCGCGCTCGATTCGCCGCGCAGCCACGTCTGCCGGCCCATCAGATAGACCTCGTAGGCGTCCGGGCTGGCCGTGCCGCGCCGCTCGATGGCGCTCTTCTCCGCCGGCGCCAGCTTGACCCGAAGCGCGCTCACGATCGCCTCGCTGATCTCGTCCTGCAGCGCGAAGATGTCGGTGAGGTCGCGGTCGTAGCGGTCGGCCCAGACGTGGTTGCCCGTGGCGCCGTCGATCAGCTGGGCGCTGATCCGCACCCGTGCGCCGGCCTTGCGCACGCTCCCCTCCAGAACGTGGCTGACGCCCAGCTCGCGGGCCACGTCGGGCACGCGCACCGCCTTGCCCTTGAAGGTGAAGGCGGTGTTGCGCGCGGTGACCTCCAGCGCCGAGACCTTCGAGAGGTCGGTGATGATGTCCTCGCTGATCCCGTCGGAGAAATACTCCTGTTCGGGATCGCCGCTCATGTTCTCAAACGGCAGCACGCAGACCGAGAGCTTCCGCGCCGCCGCCGGCGTGTCCCGCCGGCCGCGCGCCGCGGGTTGCGCCGCCGCCTCGCCCCCGGCCAACGCCGCGACGCTGTCGGCCACCTTCCGCCAGCCCGGCGCTGTGGCCTCGCCGCTCCAGCCGGCCAGGTCCACGCACTGGATCTCGTTGAACGGCAGCGGCGGTGTCGTCTCGTCCACCCGCACCTGCACCAGCGTGCCGGCCTCGCGCGCGACGTTCGCCTCAGCCCGCACCCACTGCGACTTCACCGCCTCGGCCGACCAGATCACCACGACGGCCTTCGCCGCCCGCAGCCGCTCCTCGATCACCTCGGTGTACGAGCGGTGCGCCGGCAACTCATCGTCCCGCCACACCTGGTAACCCAACGCGCGCAATCCCTCGCCGACCCGCTGAGCCAAGTCCTGCGTCGAACGCGCGTAGGAGATGAAGACGTCGGTCATGCCATGCGGCCCCACCCTTGGGGTGGGCGGAGCCTATTGGGAGGCGGGAGCGCCGGGAAGGGGCCTAGTTGCGCTTAGCGCAACTGGCCCTGCGGACGCAGTCCGCCTCTTCGCTACGCCCGTCCAATCTCGGGCAGGGTGAAGTCGCACGGCCGCCCGTGCGGCCTGACCCCGCTAAGCCGTTCCCTTACCGCCACCTCCACCATGCCAATATCCCCTCACCGCGGCGTAACGACATTCATGGGTTTTTGAGGAGACGAGACGCTCGTCCACCCCCGGGCGAATCAATCGGGGTCCAAGCAGCAGCAGCATCAAGCTTCAGTAGCGTCTAAAAGTCTCCTCGAGTATCCGAGAGTGCCGATTGCGCCGCGGCTCTGCCTTCTGGCTGAGCGCGCGGTCGCGCGCGTGTGTGTTTACGGCCTGAACCCGAACCCGCGCGGCCTCAGCGCGTCCGGGGCGCTCACCAGCCTCCACGCCTGTTCCACCCATTCGCAGACCAGCCGCCGCGTATCCCTGGGGTCCACCATCTCTTCCATCTGGAACCGGTTCAGCGGGCCGATCGGGCCGCGCGCGCTCTCGATCCGCGCGTTGATCTCCGCTCGCAACGCCGCCGGGTCGGCGGCTTCGGCGAGTTGGCGTTTGTAGGCGGCTTCGATGCCGCCTTCGGGTGGGATGCCGCCGACGTCGGCGGCGGGCCAGACCACGCGCGCATGTACGCCGCTGCGCGGGGTTGCATAGTTGTTGCCGGCGACGCCAAAGCTGCGGCGCATGATGACGGTGAAGATGGGCGTTGTCGCCTGGGCCGAGGCGATCATCCACTCGCCGCCCTTCCTGATGGTGGCCGTCCGCTCGTGCTCAAGGCCGACGGCGAAACCCGGGTTGTCGCAGAGGTTCAGCACCGGCAGGTGGAAGAGGTCGCAGACATCGAGCATGCGGGTCAGCTTGTCGCAGCCGTCCGCCGTCAGCGCGCCGCCGTTCACGTGCCGGCTGTCTGAGGCCAGCACCCCCATCGGATAGCCGTTCATGCGCACGAGGCCGGTGATCTGGTCCGTGCCCCACAAGGGGCCGATCTCGAAGAACGAGCCCTTGTCGGCCATCAGGCGGATGGCGCGGCGCATGTCGAAGGTGGTCGTCCGCTTGCGCGGCACGATGGTGAACAGCTCCTCGTCGCGCCGGTCGGCCGGGTCGGATGCGTCGGGCGCGAGGACCGGCGGTGGCTCGAACACCGATGCGGGCAGGTAGGAGAGGAAGGCCTTGGTCTGCGCGATGGCCTCTTCCTCGGTCTCGGCCAGGTTGTCGACGGCGCCGTTGCGGCAGTGGATGCGCCAGTCGCCCAGGTCCTCCTTGCTGATGTCGTAGCCCATGGCGTGGGCCACCACCGGCGGGCCGGCCACGAACAGCTGGGCGATGTCGCGCACCATGACCGAGAAGTGGCCGAGCACCGCCTTGGCGGCGCCGATGCCGACGACGGAGCCGAGGAGGACGTTGACGACGGGGACGCTCGCCAGCTGCTCGGCGAACATGGAGGACCCCAGGTGCCCGGGCAGGAAGGAGCCGCCGCCGCCGGTCACCCGCGGGCGCCCGGCCGTGATGGCGCCGCTGCTTTCCTTGGCCGCGCTCTCGCCGCTGCGGCTCTGGGTCGGGACCATGGAGGCGACGCTGCCGCCGCCGGACGAGCCGTCGAGCAGGCGAACGGACGGACAGCGCATGCTGAGCGAGAGGCGGTCGAGATAGCCGCTCTTGGCCCCGATGGCGCCGTCGGAATGGCCGCCGCGGCTGGTGAAGTCGTCGGCGCAGACGACGGTCGCGCGGCCCGCGACCTTGCCCCAGCCGCCGACGTGGTTGGCCGGGGTGAAGTCGGCGACGGCGCCGTCCTCGTCGTAGCTGGCGAAGCCTGCCAGGCTGCCCACCTCGCGGAACGAGCCGGGGTCCAGCAGCATGTCGATGCGCTCGCGGCAGGTCAGCTTGCCGCGGTCGCGCTGGCGAACCACGCCCGGGTCCTTCGAGCCGGGGGCGAAGCGGGCGTGGGCGATGTCCTGCAACGCCGCGACCTCGGCCATCATCGGGGCCCAGCTGTCCTCGCCATAGGTGCGGGGCTCACGCGGGCCGCCGTCGTTGGCGCAGGGAACGATGGTGGCGACGACTTGGCCGGCCTGTACGGCGGCGCCGACCTCGCCCGGCTCGATGGCGTTGATCACCCCGGCGCAGGGGGCGGTCACCGCGGTCTCCATCTTCATGGCGCTGACCACCATGAGCACGTCGCCCGCCTCGACCACGGCGCCGGCGGCGACGCTGACCTCGATCACCGCGCCGGCCATGGGCGCCTCGATCCCTTCCTCGCCGTGGGCGACGGGCAGGGAGGCGAGGGAGAACTGGGCGAACGCGGGTTCGCGCCGCCCCGCCGCATGCTCGTCGAGCAGGGCGAGGACGGGGGAGGGCTTGGCGGCGGGGGCGGCGCCCAGCTCGGGATGCTCGGCCAGGAGCGTGGTGCGGGCGTCGCCGGCGCGGACGTCGTCGTTGGCCAGCACCTCGCGCAGCTGGGCGAGGTTGGTGGGCAGGCCGGCGATCTGGAACTCGTCCAGCGCGCGCAGGGTGCGGTCGAGGGCGGAGGCGAGGGCGCCGCTGGAGTTCGAGCTCGCGATCACCTTGGCGAACATCGGGTCGAACTGGGGCGGGGGGCTTAAGCCCACATAGCCGCAAGCGTCGACGCGCACCCCGGGGCCGGATGGCTCCTTGTAGGCGGTGATGGTCCCGGCGCCGGTCGCGGCGACCCGCGCCTGCACGGCATAGCCGCGGGTGGCGGGGGGTTGGCTGAGGCCAAGGGCGGCCAGGGTTTCGCCGGCGGCGATGCGGAACTGCGCCTCGACCAGGTCGACGCCGGTGACCGCTTCGGTGACCGTGTGCTCGACCTGGATGCGCGGGTTGCACTCGATGAAGTAGTGCTGGCCGCTTTCGGGGTCGACCAGGAACTCGACGGTGCCGGCGTTCTGGTAGTTGGACGCCTTGGCCAGGGCCAGCGCATCGTCGAGGATGCGTTGGCGGAGCGCGGGTTTCAGGTTCGGCGCCGGCGCGATCTCGACCACCTTCTGGTGCCTCAGCTGGATCGAGCAGTCGCGTTCGTAGAGGTGGGTGACGCCGCCGTGGCTGTCGGCCAGGACCTGCACCTCGATGTGCCGCGGCCGCGCGATCAGCTTCTCCAGGAACACCGACCCGTCGCCGAACGCCGCCTTCGCCTCGCTGGCGCAGCGGGCGAACGCCGCCGCCAGCTCGCCGGCGTCCTCGACCGCCCGCATCCCCCGCCCGCCGCCGCCGGCGGCGGCCTTCAGCATCACGGGGTAGCCTAGTTGCTCGGCGACCTTAGCCACTGCATCTGCGTCGGCAAGCGCGCCGTTGCTCCCCGGCACGGTCGGCACGCCGATGGAGGCGGCCAGCTCCCGCGCCCTGGTCTTGTCCCCGAACAGCGCCAGCGTCTCAGGGGAGGGGCCGATGAACGCCAGCCCCGCCTTGGCGCAAGCGGCGGCAAACGCCGCGCTCTCCGCCAGGAACCCGTACCCCGGATGCACGCAATCGCACCCCGTCGCCTTCGCCGCGGCGATCAGCGCCTTGATGTCCAGATACGCCGCCACCGGATCCTTGGCGGCGCCGGGCAACTCCCGCGCCTGGTCGGCCGTGCGCACATGCAGCCCGGCCGCATCCGCCGCCGCATAGACCGCCACCGCCTCGACGCCCAACCCCTGCGCCGCCCGCGCAATGCGGATCGCAATCTCCCCCCTGTTGGCGATCAGCACCCGCGTAAACAAAAGCCGAGCCTCCCTGGCCGTCCCTAAGATTTACGTTGCCCCGTTCAGCGCCCCCGGCGCAAGCGGGCCACTAGACAGCGACGCCTGGAACAACATCCCCTCATCCCCGCGAAAGCGGGGACCAAGGTGTCTTGCTAGGACTGCGGAACCAGCGGCGGCGCTCTGTTTGACCACCAAGCACACCAAGCACACCAAGGGGTCCGAGAGGGTCGAGGCGCGGTGGCCAGTCACGGCCTCTTGGTGTGCTTGGTGTGCTTGGTGGTTCAAAAACACCTAGATCCCCGCGCTCGCGGGGATGAGCGGAGAAAGAGAGCTAGCGCGCTAGCCCACTAGCGCAGCTCGATGCCCGGCATGGTTCCTTCGCCGCGCCAGGCGGCCAGGACTTCGAAGAACCTCAGCGGTCCGGCGCCATACATGTCGGAGAAGAAGCCGCTACGGTTTCCCGCCGCCCCTTCCGAGTTGTAGTAGCCGGGCGTGCATTCGGCATAGAAGCGCTGGCCCATCCTCGCCAGGCTGCGCACCTCCTGCACGTAGGCGTCCTCGGCTTCGGCGGTTGGCTCCAGCACCTTGGCGCCCGCATCGCGCGCGGCGCTCACCATGTAGGTCACGTGGTCCGACTGCTCGCGTAGCGCCTGGGGCACGCTGATGGTGATCGCCGTCTGGGTGAAGCCCAAGAAGAAGCAGTTCGGGAACCCGTGGCTGGTCAGGCCGTGCAGCGTGCGCAGGCCATCGCCCCAGTGGTCGGTAAGCGTGACGCCGTCGCGGCCGACGATCTCGTAGCCCGCCCGGCGCGTGTAGCTCGTGCCCACCTCGAAGCCGGTCGCGAAGATCAGGCAGTCGACCTCGTACTCGCGCCCGTTGGCGATCACGCCGTTCTCGCTCAGGCCCTCGACGCCCTTTCCGTCGGTATCGACCAGGTGCACGTTCGGCCGGTTGTAGGTCTGCAGGTATTCGTCGTGGAAGCACGGCCGCTTGCAGAACTGGCGGTACCAGGGCTTGAGCTTGGCCGCGGTCTCCGGGTCGTTGACCAGCGCGTCCACCCGCGCCCGCACCTGGTTCATCTTGCGGTAGTCGGCGATCTGCATCACCTCGGCCCGCTCGACGTTGTCGAGCTTGCGCCCGAGCTTGCGGGCGATCTGCTTGGCCGCCGTGCCGGTCAGGTTGCGGAAGATGTCGGTCCAGCCGTCGTGGACCATGTCCTCGTCCTGGTCGCCGCCGGCGACGAGGATGTTGAAGTTGTCCTGCCGGCGCCGCTGCCAGCCGGGCGTCAGCGTCGCCGCCCACGCAGGATCGGTCTCGGCGTTGTTGCGCACGTCGACGGACGAGGGGGTGCGCTGGAAGACGTAGAGCTCCTTGGCCCATTCGCCCAGGTGCGGCACGCACTGGATGGCGGTGGCGCCGGTGCCGATGATGCCGACGCGCTTGTCGGCGAGGCCCGTCAGCCCGCCCTCTGAGCTCCCGCCGGTGTAGCGATAGTCCCAGCGGCTGGTGTGGAAGGTGTGGCCCTTGAACTCGTTGATGCCCGGGATGCCGGGCAGCTTTGGGCGGCTCAAGGGGCCGTTCGCCATCGCCACGTACTGGGCGGTGAAGCGGTCGCCGCGCGAGGTGGTGATGACCCAGGCGCTTGCCTTCTCGTCCCAGCGGAGCTCGGTGACGGCGGTCTGGAGCAGCGCGTCGTCGTAGAGCCGGTAGTGCCGGGCGATGGCGCGGCTGTGCTCCAGGATCTCCGGCGCGAACGAGTACTTGTGCTTGGGGATGTAGTTCAGCTCTTCCAGCAGCGGCAGGTAGCAATAGCTCTCCACGTCGCACATGGCGCCGGGGTAGCGGTTCCAGTACCAGGTGCCGCCGAAGTCGCCGGCGCTCTCCACCATGCGGATCTTGTCGAACCCGGCCTCGCGCAGGCGCGCGCCCATCAAAAGCCCGCCGAAGCCGCCGCCGATGATGGCGATGTCGACGTGGTCGAACACGGGCGGGCGTGTGAACCCTGGCTCGACGTAGGGGTCGTCGATGTAGTGGGTGAAGTCGCCCTTGACCTCGACGTACTGGCCGATCCCGTCCTCGCGCAGCCGCTTGTCGCGCTCGTAGAGGTACTTCTCGTGCAGCGCGTCCGGATCGAAATCGATCTCCCCCACCACCGCGGCGATCTCTGGACTGATGGTCATGGGGGTCAGATCCTCTTCGCTCATCCCCGCGAAGGCGGGGACCTAGGCTGTTTGACCACGAAAAACACGAAAAGCACGAAAGCGCCCATTTTAGCCGTCATCCCCCGCTGGAGCGAAGCGGAATGCGGGGGACCCATGAACACTCACGATCCACGGTGAGCATGGGTGGCCCGAACAAGTCGGGCCATGACGGTTGGGGTGGGACGCCACGCACGAACAAGCGCGTTCGTGTTTTTCGTGTTTTTCGTGGTTCCTGCTACTCAAACAAAAAGTGCTTCTCCAGCTCGCCCCGGATGGACTGCATGTGGGTGTAGTACTGGTAGAAGCCGCCGTTGTAGTTGCCGTCCTGGCGCCGGTTGAACTCGCCTTCGAAGTTGTAATAGCCGGGCGTGCAGTCGGCGTTGCGGGACGTCTTGCCGCGGTGGGCGATCACCTCCTGCACCCACCACTCCTCGGTCTCGGGCGTCACATCGATCGCCGCCGCGCCATGCTCGCGCGCCATCTTGATGCACTCGGCGATGTGGTCGCCCTGGCACTGCAGCATGAAGGTGAGGTTGAACTGGAACGAGGCCTGGTAGCCGCCCATGATAAAGAGGTTCGGGTACCCGTGGGTGTGCACGCCAAAGAGGGTGCGGATTCCGTCGGCGTAGGTCTCGTTGATCTCCCGCCCATCGCGGCCTCGGATCTCGTTGTAGATGCCGGTCTTCTGCACCTCGAACCCGGTCGCGTAGATCAGAAGGTCGAGCGGGTAGGTCACCCCCTCGAACACCGGTCCGTCCGGCCCGATCTCGGTGATCCCCTTGCCGTGGGTGTCGACGAGATGGACGTTCGGGCGGTTGTAGGCCGGCAGGTATTCGTCGTCGAAGCACGGCCGCTTGCACATGAACATGTACCAGGGCTTGAGCGCGTCGGCCGTCGCCTTGTCCTCGACGATCTCGTCGATGCGCCGGTGGATGCGCATCATGTGGTCGATGTTCTCGTTCTCCTGGCGGCGGATCTTGTCCTCACGCGCCAGCGCGTCGAGCTCGGCCCGGCGCTCGAGGTCCACATCGCGGCCGCGGATGTGCTTCATCCGCCGCGTCTGCTGCCAGCCGGGCTCGAGCTTGGCCACCCACGCCGGGTCGGTCTCGCGGTCGTTGCGCGGGTCGATCCCCGATGGCGTGCGCTGGAAGACGTAGAGGGCCGCGGCGTTCTTCGCGAGCCGCGGGATCGCCTGCACGGCGCTGGCGCCGGTGCCGATGATGCCGACCACCTTGTCCGAGAGGTTCTCCAGGGTCTCGCCGGTGTACGCGTAGTCCCAGCGCGAGGAGTGGAACGACTTGCCGCGGAAGCTCTCCATGCCCGCGATCTTCGAGAGCTTGGGCTTGGAGAGGGTGCCGTTGGCGCAGATCACGAACTTGGCGCGCATCTCATCGCCCCGGTCGGTGCGCAGGACCCAGAGCTTGGCCTTGTCGTCCCAGGTGGTGGAGAGGATGGTCGTGCCGAACACCGCCAGGTCGTAGAGGTCGTAGCGTTTGGCGATCGCCTGGCAGTGGGCGAAGATCTCCGGCCCCTTGGCGTAGAGGCGCGAGGGCACGACGCCCATCTCGTCCAGGAGCGGCAGGTAGTCGATCGCCGGCACGTCGCAGGCCGCGCCCGGATAGCGGTTCCAGTACCAGGTGCCGCCGACGTCGGCGCCGCGCTCAACGATGCGGATGCTTTCGACCCCGCGCTCGCGCAGGCGCGCGGCGGTGAGGAGGGCGGAGAAGCCGCCGCCGATGAAGAGGACCTCGACGGTGTCGGTGATCGGATCGCGCGGCGGGATCTCTTCGGCGTGCGGGTCGCTGGTGTAGCCCGCCAGCGGGCCGGTGAGGTCGGAGATGTATTGCGAGGTGCCTTCCGGCCGGTACTTCAGCCTCAGGTCCCGCGCCTCGGCGAACTTCGCCTTGATCCCATCGTAGTAGGCCTGCGGAATCTCGCTGATAGGCCCCTGATCGTCCGCCATGCGCGGCTCCCTCCGTCTCTTTGGGCGTAGGTTGCCGGCTGATGCGCCGGTGCGCAAGCGTTCCACACCTCAACGTTTGGGAGAGGTCCTGAGGGCCGGCTTGTGTCCAAGGTTGGGCATCGGGAGTAAGAGGACTGCGGTAACGACATCCTGATCGAGGGGCGGGGATGGTCCGGGCGCTGTTGATCGCGATCCTGCTGCTCGCGCCTTCCGCCGCGCGGGCCGAGACCCGCGTCGCCCTCCTGATCGGGGAGGGCGCCTATGTCGTTCCGCCGCCCACCGTTCACGGCTGGTTCTGGCCGAAGCTCACTAATCCGGCCAACGACGTCGGACTGGTAGCGAAAAACCTGAAAGCGGACGGCTTTGACGTGACCATGGCGGTCGACCTCAACCGCGCGGACCTCGAGATCGCGATCGCCGCCTTCGCCGTCAAGGCGGCGCGGTCGGACGACGCGGTGGTCTACTATGCCGGCCACGGCTTTGAGTACGCCCGCCACAACTACCTCGTGCCCGTCGGCTCGCCGGTCGTGGTCGACGTCAACCACCTCGCCGATGTGTTCATCGACCTCGACGACGTGGCCAGGGCGGCGAGCAAGGCCCGCCACGTCAACATCTTCTTCCTCGACGCCTGCCGCACCAACGACCAACAGGTTCAGCTGACGGGCCAGGTGAAACCCTATGTGGACGACGTCGAGTTCCAGCCGGGGGCGCAGGTCGCGGTGGTCTATTCGGCCGCGCGCGGGGAGAAGGCGTTCGACCACGGGGTCTCGACGCCGCCGCCCCTCGAATACAGCCCGTTCGCCTGGTACGTCGCCCACTACGTCACGCTGCCGCGCACATCGCTCGCCGACTTTTTCACCTTCGTGAACGCCGAGGTGCAGAAGAGCACGCGCACGCTGGGGCCCCAGTCGCCCTACATGCTCTCCTCGCTCACCGAGGACTACTACTTCCATCCAGCCGGCGCGCTTGCCCCGCGCCCACCGGCCATAGCGGACAATGGCGCCGCGAGCCGGGTTGCGGCGGGCCCGGCGCAAGGGCGCGGCCTTGCCGCACCGTTCGACCTGGCGCTCGAGTACCTCGCGGTGACCGACGAACCGGTGGTCGTGGCCGACGTGCTCGCCGACCACACGCCCGACGACCTCGCGGCGATGGCCGAAGGGGGCGACCCGATGGCCGCCTATCTCCTGGGCTACATGTTCGAGTTCGGCCGCGGCGCGCAGCAGGACGAAGCGCAGGCGCGCGTCTGGCTCGAGCGCGCGGCGGCCAGCAATCTGCCGCCAGCGCAGCTCGAGCTCGGCTACTTCCTGCTGCACCAGGGGACGAGCGACGCCGAGCGCGCGCGCGGCCGCGCGCTGATGGAGGCGGCGGCGGCGCAGGGCTTTGCGAAGGCGCAGGCGCACCTGGCCGACGTCCTGATGCGCGACGGCGTCGGCGCCGACTACGACCGTGGCGTGGGTCTCTATCGCGCCGCCGCCGCGCAGAACTACCCTCAGGCGCTCTATGCCCTTGCCCTGCTCAAGGACGCCGGCGCGACAGGCAAGCTGGCGCTGCTCGCCGCCGGCGGCGACATGGCCAGCCGGCAGTGGATGTGCGAGCTGGCGGCCGCGAACAACGCCATCGCCTACGCCCTGGCCGACTGCACCGCCGCGGCCAAGGCCGGGTACGCCATCAGCGAGGCGCGGCTCGCGATCATCTATCATGACGGCCAGGACGTGCCGGCCGACGCGGACGAGGCGCGGCATTGGACGCGCCTGGCGCTCGAACAGCCGGACCTGCGGCCAGATCTGCACGACCAGCTGCGGGCCTTCGGCTATTGAGCGACCCACCGTCGGTAAGCGCCGAAGCGGCCGAGCGGCGCGTTTTCGTCAGCTACGGGCGCGCCGACCAGGCGCGGGTGCAGCCGATCGTCGAGGCGCTCACGGCCGAAGGGTGCGAGGTCTGGTGGGACAGCCACATCCGCGCCGGCTCGACCTTCGCGCGCGAGATCGAAGCGGAGCTGGCCGCGGCGCAGGCGGTGGTTGTGGTCTGGTCGGCGAGCTCAGTCGAGTCCGACTGGGTTCGCGACGAGGCTGCGGTGGCGCGCGATCGCGGCCGACTGGTGCCGGTTCAGATCGACCGCGTGGCCCCGCCCTTGGGGTTTGGGCAGTACCATGCGGTGGATCTGAGCGGCTGGTCGGGCGATCGCGCCGCGGCGCCCTTCCGCCAGCTTCTCGCGGCCATCGCCCACACGGCGGCCGGCAAACCGGTCAGACGCGAGACGACTCCGGCTGCTCAGGCGACGCGGCGGGGACTGAACCGGCGGTGGGCGCTCGCGGCCGCCGGCGTGGCGCTCCCGGCGCTGGCGGCGGCCGCCTGGTGGCTGGTCAAGGGGGCGGCGCCGGCGAGCAGCGTCGCGGTGCTGCCGTTCACCAACCTCTCTGGCGACCCAGAACAGGATCTGGTGGCCGATGCGCTGGCCGAGGACGTCCGCTCGGCCCTGGCCCGAATCCCAGCTTTGCAGGTCACCTCGCGCACGTCCTCAGAGCTCGTCCGCGGGAAAGCGCAGAACGCCCAGGCCACGGCCGGCCAGCTGGGCGTGGCGTCCCTGCTCGAGGGGACCCTGCAGAAGTCCGGGGACACGCTGAGGATCGACACCGAGCTGGTGGGCGGGGCTGACGGGTTCACCCGCTGGTCGCAGACCTTCGACCGTCCGGCCGACAACCTCCTGCAGCTCGAGAGCGACATCGCCGCGCAGGTCGCCGCCGCGTTGCAGGTGAAGCTCTTGGCCGGTCAGGCCGTTGCGCCCGGCGGCACGCGGTCGATCGCGGCCTACAAGGCCTATCTGCAGGCGCGGCGGCTCTATGACGCCGAGGGCGATGAGGCCAGCCTTCGCCAGACCGTTGCGCTCTACGAGCAGGCGCTGGCCCTCGACCCCTCCTATGCCGACGCCCAGGCGGGCCGGGCGCGCTCGCTCATGGCCATCGCGGACCAGTTCGCCAAGGGGGACACGCGGCGCAGCCTCTCCGACCAGGCCCTCGCGGCCGCCGAGGCCGCAGCGGCGCAGGCTGCAGAACTCCGCCGAGGCGCAGGCGGCGCTGGGCTTCGTGCGCATGGGCCGCCTGGACATCAAGGGCGCCGGCGGTCCCTACGAGCGCGCGGGGGTGCTCGGCGCCGGCGACGCCGACCGGCTGGAGGGCTACGGTGGCTACGAGCTCAGGGTGGGGCGCTTCGAGCTGGCGCTGCCCGCGCTCCGGCGCGCCGTGCTGCTCGATCCGCTCAATCCCAGCGTCCACATCACGTTGGGCGATGCGCTCTTCCTGGCGCGGAGGTCCACAGAGGCGCCGGCGCCGCTAAATCGCGCGCTCCAGCTGAATGGGGCGGCCACCTATGCGCACAGCCGGCTGGGGGACTGCCTGCTGCTGGCAGGCGACGTCGCGGGGGCGATTGCCGAATATCGCGCCGAGCCCGAGGTCCTCTACCGGCTTACGGGTCTGGCGATCGCCCTGCAGCGGCAGGGGGATACGGCGGCCGCCCGCGCGACGCTGGACGCGCTCGTGACGCAGACCGGCGACAACGGCCTCTTTCAGCAAGCGCAGGTGCTGGCGCAGTGGCGCCAGGCCGGGCCGTGCCTCGATGTCCTCGAGCGCGGCTTCGCCCTGAAGGACGCTGGACTCACGCGGCTAAAGGTCGACCCCATGCTCGACCCCGTGCGCGGCGAACCTCGATTCGTCCGCTTGCTGAGCTTGGTTGGACTGGCGTAGAGCTTTGCCGTTCGAGAGAGGAACGCAAGATGCCCAAGATGATCGTCGCGGCCGGCCTGGGGGCGCTCGCCGTCCTCGGCCTGGCGGCCTGCAGCCCGTCCGGCGCGAACAACAGCGCCGCGGCGTCCGACAACACGGCGGCGGCCAGTGCTGCGGCGCCTGACAACTCGGCCGCGGCCAGCGCTGCGCCCGCCAGCGCCGCCCCCGAGAGCGCCACGGCGGCCAGCTCGGCGGCGAGCACCGCGCCAAGCCGCGGAGACGTGACGCACCAGTAGCGTCCTTCAGGCGGCGTTGCCGGCCGCCTCAGTGCTTTGGCCGGTGTTTGCGAGCCTGGCTCGCCCAGGCGGCGAAGCTGGAGTCTTGCGTGACCCCGCGGTTCAGGGTGACGGCCGGGTATGGCTGTCGGCCAGGGATCTTGCGGACCGAGAGATGCAATTCCCCCGCTCGGTAGTCGGCGATCGCCTCGGTGTACCGGTGGACATGCCCTCGGTTGGTCACCCGAACGGCGGTTTTCGCCGAGGAGTTCGGACAGCGAAGCCGCGAGCGCCGGAGCGGCGATCGCGGCGATGCACACGCCCAACCAAACCCGGCCCAACATGGCGAAACTCCTTCCGCTGAAGGCCGCCGCACGGTACCCCCGTCGCCTGCGCCTGCCTACCGGCCCGGCCAAGGGCGATGGCCTCAGCCCTTGTGCGCAAAGGCGAATGCCTGTACCCACCCGCCCATGGCAGCCGCACGCGCGCTTCTTCTGCTCGGCCTTACCAGCCCCTGGACGCTCTAGGGGCCGCGGGTTCGTCGCGGCCGGGCGTGCAGGGGAAAATGACCCTCCGCCCACTCAAACAAAGCCAGCAGACGAGCCATCCCATGACCACCCAACCCACCGCCGACGCGGCCGACCGCGTCATCGTCTTCGACACCACCATGCGCGACGGCGAGCAGTCGCCCGGCGCCTCGATGAGCCACGATGAGAAGATCGAGCTCGCCAAGATCCTCGAGGAGATGAGGGTCGACGTGATCGAGGCCGGCTTTCCGATCGCCTCCAACGGCGACTTCGAAGCCGTTCACGCCATCGCCAAGATCGTCACCGAGTCCACCATCTGCGGCCTCGCCCGCGCTGGCCCGATGGACATCGAACGCTGCGCCGAGGCGATCCGCCCGGCCAGACGCGGCCGCATCCACACCTTCATCGCCACCAGCCCGGTGCACATGAAGTTCAAGCTGATGATGGAGCCGCAGGCCGTGCTCGACGCGGTGACCTCCTCGGTGAGCCTGGCGCGCAACCTCTGCGACGACGTCGAATGGTCGGCGGAGGACTCCACCCGCTCGGACCGCGACTTCCTCAAGCGCTGCGTCGAGGCGGCGATCAGGGCCGGCGCCGGCACGATCAACCTGCCGGACACCGTCGGCTACAGCTACCCGGACGAATACGCCGAGATGTTCCGCGACCTGATCTCTTCGGTCCCGGGCGCCGACAAGGTCATCTTCTCGACCCACTGCCACAACGACCTTGGCCTGGCGGTCGCCAACTCCCTGGCCGGCGTGCAGGCCGGCGCGCGGCAGGTCGAGTGCGCGATGAACGGGCTCGGCGAGCGGGCTGGCAACGCGGCGCTGGAGGAGATCGTGATGGCGCTGCGCGTGCGCGGCGATGCGCTGCACTACGACACGCGGATCGTGACGCCGCACATCACCCGCGCCAGCCGCTATGTCTCGGCGATCACCGGCTTTCCGGTGCAGTTCAACAAGGCGATCGTGGGCAAGAACGCGTTCGCCCACGAGGCCGGCATCCACCAGGACGGGATGCTCAAGAACGCCGAGACCTACGAGATCATGCGGCCCGAGGACGTGGGGCAGGGAGCGACAAACCTCGTCATGGGCAAGCACTCGGGGCGTCACGCCTTCAACGAGAAGCTGAAGGCGTTGGGCTACGAGCTCGGCCAGAACGCCCTGAACGACGCCTTCGTCCGCTTCAAGGCTTTGGCCGACAAGAAGAAGGACATCTACGACGACGACCTGGTCGCGCTCGTCGACGATGCCTTGGCCAAGGGCAGCGAACGGGTGAAGGTTCTCAAGCTGCGGGTGATCGCAGGCACCGAGGGCCCGCAGCTGGCGACCCTCGTCGCCTCGGTCGATGGGGTCGAGAAGGTGTCAGAGCAGACCGGCGACGGGCCGGTGGACGCCGTGTTCAACGCCATCCGCGAAGTCGCCCCGCACCAGGCCGCGCTTCGGCTCTACCAGGTGCACGCGGTGACCGAGGGCACGGACGCTCAGGCGCAGGTGACGGTGCGGCTCGAGGAGGACGGCGCCATCGCCACCGGCACCGCCTCCGACACCGACACCATGACCGCCAGCGCGAGAGCCTACGTCAACGCCCTGAACAACCTCCAGAGCCGGAGGGAAAAGGGAAGACCGCCCGAAGCCCTGGCGAGCTGACAAACCTCTCCCAGAGGGAGAGGGAGGGGCCCGGAGCGAAGCGAACGGGAGGGTGAGGGGTTACAGCGCTGCAAGCAAACCCCTGCCGCGCTGCACCTCGCCTCTGCGTCGCTCGCCAACCTGAGAGGCCGTAACCCCTCACCCTCCCACTGGCCTTCGGCCGTGGGCCCCTCCCTCTCCCTTTGGGAGCGGTTTGGGGCGCGCGGCGCGCCGAACGGAGTGAAGCACACCTGATGTTCCCCCTCATCTGGATCCCAGCCACCGTGCTCGCGTCCTTCTTCCAGGTCGCGCGCAACGGGTTGCAGCGGTCGATATTGCCGACGGCGGGGCCGTGGGGGGCGACGCTGGTGCGCTTTCTGTTCGGCTTGCCGTTTTCGCTGGCGTTCGTGGCGGCCGCCGCCGCCTTCACGCCGGCCGCCCGCGCCCACTTCACGCCCGAGTTCTGGTTCGGCGCGACGACCGGGGCGCTGGGGCAGGTGGTGGCCACCGCCTCGCTGCTCGTGGCGATGCGTCGCGCCGGATTCGCGGTCGGCACCGCGCTCCAGCAGAGCTCGCTGCCGCTGGCGGCCATCCTTGGACTGATTATTTTTCACGATCGCTTGAACGCGATCGCCTGGATTGGGGTCGCAATCACCACGTTCGGGCTCGCCGTCCTGACCTGGCCCAAGGACGCGCTCGGCGAGCAGCCGGTCTCCGGCGCGGCCTTTGGGCTCGGCTCCGGCCTCTGCTTCGGCTTCTCGCTGAACGCCGTCCGGCACGCCACGATCGCGCATGGACGCCGCTCACCCGGTGTTCGCGGCGGTGGCCAGCGTCAGCGTCGTGCAAGCGATGCAGTCGGTCGGACTCCTTGTCTGGATAGGGTTTCGGCATCCGAGCGCCCTGGCCGCGATCGGTCGCAGCTGGCGCGAGTCGCTGGCAGCCGGCCTCTGCGGCGCCATCGCTTCGGCCCTCTGGTTCCTGGCGCTTGCGCTGGCGCCCGCCGCCCCGGTGCGGGCGGTCGGGCGTGGTCGAGGCGCCTATCGCGGCCATCGCCGGACGCCGCTTTTTCGCCGAGCGCCTTCACGCCCGCCAGCTCATCGCGGGCCTCGCCGTGATCTGCGGCGTTGTGATGACCTCGCTGCATTGAAACGGCGTGTAAGCGAACGTGGATTATGACCTTGAAATCAGACTGTTCGCAGTGCACTTCAGGGTAGTCTTCGTCGAGCAATGGACGGTTCGCGGCCGCGTTGGGGAACGCCGCCGCAATTGCGCCCCAAGTGCTCTGCGAAGTATCGCGTCGCCGTCCGATTCCTCACCCGTCACTCCACCAAGGCCCTGAATGTTCCCGTCCCTATTCGGCGTCATCTCGAACGATATCGCGATCGACCTCGGCACCGCCAACACGCTCGTCTACATGAAGGGCAAGGGCATCGTCCTCAACGAGCCCTCTGTGGTCGCGCTGCGCAACGTCGGCGGGCGCAAGATCGTCCATGCCGTCGGCATCGAGGCCAAGCAGATGCTGGGCCGCACCCCTGGCCACATCGAGGCCATCCGCCCCATGCGTGACGGGGTGATCGCCGACTTCGAAGTCGCCGAGGAGATGATCAAGTACTTCATCCGGAAGGTGCACAACCGCAAGGCCTTCACCAATCCGAAGGTGATCGTCTGCGTGCCCTCCGGCGCGACCGCGGTCGAGCGGCGGGCGATCAACGACAGCTGCCTGAATGCCGGCGCGCGCCGCGTGGCGCTGATCGACGAGCCGATGGCCGCGGCGATCGGCGCGGGCCTTCCCATCCACGAGCCCACCGGCTCGATGGTGGTCGATATCGGCGGCGGCACCACCGAGGTCGCCGTGCTCTCGCTCTCCGGCATCGTCTATTCGCGCAGCGTCCGCGTCGGCGGCGACAAGATGGACGAGGCGATCATCAGCTACATGCGCCGCCACCATAATCTTCTGATCGGCGAGACCACCGCCGAGCGGATCAAGAAGGAGATCGGCACCGCCCGCGCCCCGGCCGACGGCGAGGGGATGGCGATCGAGGTCAAGGGCCGCGACCTGATGCAGGGCGTGCCGCGCGAGGTGCGCATCAGCGAGAAGCAGGCGTCCGACGCGCTGACCGAGCCGGTCACCCAGATCGTCGAGGCGGTGAAGATCGCGCTGGAAGCCACGCCGCCCGGAGCTGGCGGCCGACATCGCAGACAAGGGCATCATGCTGACGGGCGGCGGGCGCCCTGCTGCGCGGCCTCGATCTCGGAGATCCGCGACCACACCGGCCTGCCGGTGACGGTGGCCGATGATCCGTTGTCCTGCGTTGCGCTGGGCTGCGGCAAGGTGCTCGAACATCCGAAATGGATGCGGGCGGCGCTGGAATCGTCCATGTCGTAGCGGGGTGTAGGCGGGGCGGAGCGTTCGGCTGGAGGAAAGCGTCAGGTGTCCCTAAGGGACGGGCCTTTCCAGGACTTGAAGGTCCCACTGACCTGGACGGCGGCGGTGGCCGTGCTCGTGTCCATCGTGATCGGGCTGGCGCTGTTGCTTGGCGATCGGCGTGAGACGGTCCAGGGCCAGGCGATCGGACAGCGCGCGACGCCTTCGACCGCGTCTCGCGGCCGGTCTCCGGCGTGCTGGACGCGCCTGTGCGCTGGGTCGGCGAGGGCGTCGATGGGGTCAAACAGTACTTCTTCGCGCGTCTCCGAGAACCGCCGGCTGAAAGCCGAGGTCGCCGATCTCAGCCACTGGCGCGACGATGCGATCGCGCTTCGTCACGACAATGCGCGCTACGAAGTCGCTCCTTGGCCTGAAGACCGACCCGCCGATCCAGATGGTGAGTGCGCGGGTGATCGCCGACGCCCACGGACCGTTCGCCCAGACCCGGCTCGCCGACGCGGGCGTGGAGCGGGCGTTCGCATCGGCAACCCGGTGATGACCGAGTACGGGCTGGTCGGCCGGGTGCTGGGGGTGGCGACCGGCGTCAGCCGCATCCTTCTGCTCACCGACGTCTCGAGCCGGGTGCCGATCATGGACGACCGCACCGAACTCGCGCGGGCATTCTGAACGGCGATGGGACCGGCTCGCCCGAGCATCGAGTACCTGCGCGGCGACCAGCCGGTGAAGGCCGGCGACCGCATCCTGACTTCGGGCGACGGCGGCCTCTTCCCGCGCGGCCTGCCGGTGGGCATCGTCTACCAGGCGATCGACGGGAACTGGCGGGTCCGGCTCGATACCGACGATGGACCGATCGACAACGTCCGCATCCTGCTCTTCCGTGACGTGAGCCAGCTCGCGCGCCAGCCCGGTCTGTCGCAGACGGCGGTGCCGCCGCTGTCGGCGGCCGACGCGGCGCAGGTGCAGGCGCAGGCGAGCGCCGCCTCGGCGTCGTCCGCGCCTCCGGCCGGGACAGCGGCGACCCACCAGCCCCACGGCGCGGCGAGCACGCAGGTCGCGACGACCGGGTCCCCTGCGACGCCCTCGACTGCATCGCGAGCCGCCGCGGTCTCGTCGTCTCCGCCCGCGGTGACCGTAACGGTGGCGCACCCGCCGAGTGCGCCGTCGTCCGCGCACCCCGCCACGCCCGTCGCTCATCCACGTCCGAAGCACCGGCCCGCCACGCCGGCGGCGAGCCCGTCCGCGCCGTCCGACGCCGACACCATGCCGCCGACATGACCTTCGTTCCCGCCAAGCAACCGCTGGTGCCCTGGACCTGGCTCGGCGTGCCCGCCGTGATCTGCGTGATCCTGAGTTTCCTCCTGACCATCCCGATCCGCGTGTTCGGGGCGGGCGTGCCCGAGCCGGTGTTCGCGCTCGTCCTTGCCTTCGCCTGGGCGGTGATCCGTCCCTCGGTGCTGGCGCCATTCCTCCTGATCCTGCTCGGCCTCTTCCTCGACTTCCTCTGGGGCGGGCCGACGGGACTGTGGGGGCTCGCGCTGGTGGCCGCCTATGGGCTGACGCTCGCCGTGCGGCCGACGCTCACCGGCCGCGGGCCAGTCGTGCTCTGGATCTGGTATGGCGCGGCCTGCCTGCTCGCCTTTGGCGTCGGCATCTTGATCACGTTCGTCAGGACCGGCGAGATTCCAAGCCCGCTGGCGCTGGGCTGGCAAGCTTTCATCACAATCGCGCTGTATCCCCTCGCCGGTCGCCTGATCGCGCGATACGAGGACGCGGACGTGCGTTTCCGATGACCGAACCGGCCATTTTCTACAACGAGGTGAACGAGCGGCAGGCGGTGTTCAACCGCCGCGCGGTCGTCATGGGCGGTCTGGCGACCCTGGGCCTGACGGCGCTTGGCGCGCGGCTCGTGCAGCTGCAGATCGTCGAGAACACCCGCTACACGACGCTGTCGGCCTCCAATCAGTACAATTTCCGGGTCATCCCGCCGCCACGCGGCCTGATCACCGATCGCAACGGGGTGGCGCTCGCGTCGAACCGGCCCAGTTTCAGACTGTTGCTGCTCAAGGACGAGGTCACAGACCCGGCCGCGACGCTCGACGCCGCCTCGCAGCTGATCCCCATTTCGGCCCAGCACCGGCGCGAGGTGCTGCGTGACATCGACGAAGGCCCGCGGTTCATCCCGGTCGCCATCGCCGACGATCTGAGCTGGGAGGAGTTCGCCCGCATCAACGTGCGCAATCCGGAGCTGCCGGGCCTGCAGGCGGACATGAACGAGATCCGCGTCTACCCCTACGGCGGCGCCTTCGCCCACGTGATCGGCTACGTCTCCAAGGTGTCCGCCGCCGAGCTGAAGGCTGCCGGTCCGAACCCCGACCCACTGTTGCTGAACCCCGGCTTCCGGATTGGCCAGCAGGGGGTCGAGAAGTCGCTGGACCTGCAGCTGCGCGGCAAGGCCGGCGGCAAGAAGGTCGAGGTCAACGCCAGGGGCCGCGTGGTCAAGGAGGACCCCTCAGGCGACATCCGGCCGGTGCCTGGCCAGCAGGTGGTGCTCAACCTCGACGCCGACATCCAGAACCGGGCGCTGGAGGTGTTCGGCGAGGAGAGCGGCGCGGCGGTCATGATGGACTGCAAGACCGGCGAGCTGCTCTGCATGATGTCGGCGCCCAGCTTCGACGCCAACCAGTTCGTCAAGGGCGTGCCGCTGCAGGTCTACGAGGCGCTGGCCAACTACGAGCGCAAGCCGCTGTTCAACAAGGCGCTGACCGCCAACTATCCACCTGGCTCGACCTTCAAGACCATGGTGGCGCTGACCGCGCTCGAGAACGGCGTGCCGCCCACCCGCACCTATACCTGCGGCGGCTCCTGGTCCTGGGGCGGCCGGGTCTGGCACTGCGACCGGGCGCACGGCACGCTCGACCTCAAGGGCGGCATCGCCCAGTCGTGCGACATCTACTTCTACCAGCTGGCGCTCAGCCTCGGCCCCGATCCGATCGCCAAGACCGCGCGCATGTTCGGGCTCGGCGGGACCTTCGACATCGACATTCCCGGACAGAAGCCGGGCATCATCCCGGACACCGCCTACAAGGCGAAATTCTTCCCGAACGACCCCGTCTGGCACCCGGGCGAGACGCCCTCGATGGGCATCGGCCAGGGCTATGTGAGCGTCAACGCGCTGCAGCTTTGCGTGATGTGCTCGCGCATCGCCAATGGCCAGCGCGCGCTGCAGCCAAAGCTGATCCGCTCGGTCGGCGGCGCCCTGCAGGGCGCGCCGGCCCCCGAGCCCGACCTCGCCGTCGATCCGGCGCACATCGCCTTCATCCGCGATGCGATGGCGGCCGTGGTGACCAGCGGCACCGCGGCCGGCGTGCCCAAGCTCGACCTCGGCCCGATCGCCTGGGCGGGCAAGACCGGCACGGCCCAGGCGCACGGCTACTCCGGCGGTCGCGGCGCGCACGGCGCCGCCGGGGCCTGGGCCGACCGCGACCATTCCTGGTTCATCGCCTTCGCGCCGGCCGACGATCCGCGCTACGCCATGAGCACGCTGGTCGAGCACGGCGGGTTCGGCGCCGAGGCCGCCGCGCCGCGCGCGCGGGAGATCATGCGTGTCGCCCTGCTCAAGGACCCCGCCGTCCGCGCCCGCATCGAGCAGCCGCTGCCGCTGCAGAACGCCCCGGCGACCCCGCCGGCCGCGCCGGCGCAGCCGGCCGCGCAGCCCCAGGCGCCCCCGCCAGCGCCGGCGGCGCAGCCCACATGACCGCCAGCGCGCTCACCCGTCCCGGCGAACGCGACCGGTTGATCGTCAAGCTCGGCCAGATCGACTGGCGGCTGACCGGCGTGCTCTGCCTCCTGGCCGGCGCCGGGACGCTGATGCTCTACTCGATCGCCGGCGGCCACTGGAGCCCGTGGGCCGACCAGCACGTCGCGCTGTTCTCTATCTTCCTCCTGCTCATGATCGCGCTCGCGGTCACCGACCTGCGCGTCTGGTTCGTCATGGCCTATCCGACCTACGCGGCCGGGCTGCTGCTGCTCATGGCGGTGATGGTCGTCGGCCACTCGGCGCTGGGCGCCGCGCGCTGGCTCAAGATCGGGCCGATCCACTTGCAGCCGTCCGAGATCATGAAGATCGGGCTCGTGCTGGCGCTGGCGCGTTTCTACCACGGCCTCTCGGCCAAGGAGGCGCAGCTGTCGTGGAAGCTGTTGATTCCAGTGGCGATGATCGCCGCTCCCGTGGCGCTCGTGCTCAAGCAGCCCGACCTCGGGACCGGCATCCTGCTCGCTTCAACCGGCCTCCTGGTGATGATGCTGGCAGGCCTCAGCCTGCGCCTCATCCTTGGGGGCGTCGCGGCGGCGGCGGTGGCGACGCCGGCCTTCTTCTACCTGGTGATGAAGGGCCACCTCCTGAAGGGCTATCAGGCGACGCGGTTCATGACCTTCATCAAGCCCGATGCGGACCCTTCAGGCGCCGGCTATCACATCCTGCAAGCCAAGATCGCGCTGGGGTCGGGCGGCATCCTCGGCCGCGGCTTTGGGCTGGGTTCGCAGAGCCAGCTCAACTTCCTGCCGGAGAAGCAGACGGACTTCATCTTCGCCACCCTGGCCGAGGAGTTCGGCTTCCTCGGCTGCGTCTCGATCTTGGTGCTCTACGCCGCGGCGATCCTGATCGCGATCCGCATCGCCGCCACCTCGCACAGCCATTTCGGCCGTCTCAGCGCCGCCGGCGTCACCGCGACGTTTGCGCTCTATGTGCTGATCAACGGCGCGATGGTGATGGGGCTCGCCCCCGTCGTGGGCGTGCCCATGCCGCTGCTCTCCTTCGGCGGGACGGTCATGTTGACGGTGATGGTCGGCTTCGGCCTCGTCCAATCCGTCCGCGTCCACCGCTACACCGAAGTCTCCAAAGGCGCCGGCGCCCTGATGTAGCCGATCACGCGTCGCGCCAGCGGCGCTGTCCTCATCTGACCACCAAGCACACCAAGAGGGCGTGACTAGCTGCCGCGCCGGCGCGCTCTGGGAATCCTTGGTGTGCTTGGTGTGCTTGGTGGTCGAAGGCGGCTTCGCCGCTAGGCCAGCACGCGCCCGAAACGTTCGGCCGAGCGGGCTTTGGCTTTGGCGGCTTCGATATCGCGGTCGCGCGGCTGGGCGGTGGTCTCGAGGTGCTCGAACAGGTGGCCGGCGATGTGGGCGACCTCCTCGACCGCGTGGTCGAACGCGGCCTTGTTCGCCTTCGAGGGCGTGTTGAACCCGGTCAACTTGCGCACGAACTGCAACGAGGCCGCGCGGATCTCCTCATCCGTCGCCGGCGGCTCGAAATTGAACAGCGTCTTGATATTGCGGCACATAGGGTCTGCTCCGTTGGCTCGGCCAAAGGTTACCGCAGGAGGAGGGAGCCCGCTATGCGTCCATGAATTGCGGGTCGCGTTTTTGCAGGTTGGACATGACCGCTTCGACCTGGTTCTTCGAGCCGATCAGGCGGCCTTGCTCGACGGACTCCTGGGTCAGGCCTGACGTCACGTCGGTCAGCACCGCCTCGTTCAGGATGCGCTTGGCCGCCCGGATGGCGTCGGGGCTCTTGCCGGCGATCTCGCGCGCCGTCGCCATCGCCTCGGCGTAGGGGTCGGCGCAGACGCGGGTGGCGAACCCGTACCGATAGGCCTCCTCGCCCGAGAAGATGCGACCGGTGTAGGTGAGCTCGCGCACGATGTCCTCGCGCGCCAGGTGCCGCATCAGCTGGGTGCCGGCCATGTCGGGGACGAGGCCCCACTTGATCTCCATGACCGCCATGCGGGCGTCTGGCGTGACGTAACGCATGTCGGCGCCGAGGGCGACCTGGAAGCCGCCGCCGAACGCCACGCCGTGCACCGCTGCGATCACCGGCACGGGCACATCGCGCCAGACCCAGCAGGCGTACTGCGCCCGGTTGGCCGGACCGTGGGTGCGGGCGCCCAACTGCTCGTCGGAGCGCGATGCGGGATTGCCGCCACCGCCGCCGCCCTCGGCCATGCGGCCGAAGTTGCCCATGTCGAGCCCGGCGCAGAAGGCGCGCCCCTCGCCGGAGAGGACGACCGCGCGCACGCCCTTCTCGGTCTTCAGCCGCTCGCCCGCGGCGACCAGCGCCTCGAACATGGCGTTGTCGAGCGCGTTCATCTTGTCCGAACGCACGAGCTTGACGTCGGCGACGCCGCCCTCGATCTCGATCCGCACCCGGTCATCCATCACTCGTCCTCCAGAAGCTCGAATTGGTCCTTCGACATGCCGCAATCGGGACAGTTCCAACCGGCGGGAATATCCGCAAATCGCGTCCCCGGCGGCAGCCCCTCACTCGGCAGGCCGAGCTGCTCGTCGTAGATGAAGCCGCAGGTCCCGCACTGGTACTTTCGATACGGCTCGTCGCTCATCAATCCATGCCGCTCGGGCGACCGTCGACGATCTGGTCGAGGTACTCCGAGAGGCCATAGCCGACGAGGTCGCCGCACCGATACTCGGTGAAGCCCTCGGTGATGCGGGTCTGCAGGTCCTTGCCGTCGGGCGTGGTCCGCCGATTGCGCAAGGGGATCAGCGAGATGACCTTGCCCTCGACATCGTAGGCATTGCCGCCGCGGGTCTTCACCTTCGCGCGCAGGCCGGTCTGATAGCCGTTCTCGTCCCAGTCGGTGTCCATCACGCACTCGGAGATGAAGTCGTACACGCCGTCCTTGAACACCATGCCGCCCTGGCGCGGCTTGCCGTCCTCACCGGCGACGATCGACAGCATCATCCCGAAGTCGCGGCCGAAGTTCAGCGGGCACCAGCGGTACCAGTTGATCGACGACCAGTGGCGCGGGCCCCAAGACTTGTCGCGCAGACCATAGCCGTCGATCGGGTAGGTCTCCTCGCCGATCGTGAAGGACCCCTTGGCGGCGACGTGCTGCTCGTAGTGGGCGCGGGCGAACGACTTCTCAGGGTCGAGCTCGCGCGGCTTGCCGTCGGCGCGGACGGTCTCGCCGCCCATCATCGGGCTCACGCCCTCGTAGTCGAGGTCGACCCTGCACGCCACGTGAGGGTTGTCGCGGAAAGCCTTTGAAGGGTCGGCCATTTCGAATGGCCGCTCAAGCATGCAGAGCTTGCCGTCGAAGGTCAGCTTCAGCCGTTTGAACGGCTCGACGACCTCGATCTTGAGGCCGCCGGCGTTCATCTCGGAGTTGTCCGCGATTTTCGGCCGACCGAACATGAAGGCGATCCGCCCATCGGGCAGATAGAGGCAGACGCTCATCTCGGCGTAGTGCTCGTTCGGGCGGTTTCCCAGCCGGAACCAGCCCCCCATCTTCGATTTGTGGTCGAAGACGTTGAAGTACATGCTTTCGTTGTAGTTCGCCGCCGCCTCGGGCGTGTGGGTGTACTCGTCCTCGGGCAGGAGGCGGGTGATCATCTGTGGGGGGGCGTCGTCGGCCATCGGTCGTGCCTCGTCGGTCGTTCGTTACCGCCGATCATGGGCGCCGCGGCGGACCCCTGGCAAGCCTGCCGCGAGGGCAGGGGCGCCTATGCTGGGGTCAGGCTCTGGTCCGGGTGGGTGACGTAGAAGTCGAGGTCCGCGAGCAGCCGGGTCCAGGCGGCGTCGATCTCCGCCGTCCAGTCGGCGCCCAGCACCTCCTTGAGCGACCTGGCCACCACGGCGAAGAACAGGCGGAACACCTCGGGCGGGACATCGTAGCCCGCGTGGGTGATCACCTCGCACTGGATGAAATGGTGCGCGTAGCGGCGCGGACCGATGAAATCGAGGATGGCCTCGAAAGCGCGGGCCAGCATCTCGCCCTTCACCAGCCCCTTGGCGTCGCGCAGGAACAGCGCCTCCATCCGCGGCTGCTCGGCGAACAGGCGGCGATAGACCGGCGGCGTCAGGTCCTCGGACCGCTCGGCGGCGAGCTCGAGGCTGCCCTCGATGACACGCGCGTCGGCTTCAGGCGTCACGCAGCCAGCCCCGCCAGCAGCGGCATGGCCATGCTGAACGCGCGCAGGTCGCCCAGCGTCGTCGCGCCCATCTTGTTCATCGCGTAGGCGATCGTGGTGCGTTGATCGATGTCGATCAGCACCAGCGAGCCGCCGTAGCCGCCCCAGAAGAACATGGTCGGGCTCGGCAGCGGCACCGCCGCGCCGGGCAGGCCGAAACCCATGCCGAACTTCATCGGCGCGCCGAGGATCAGGTCCTGGCCCTCGATCTGCGGCTCGGTCGCCTTGCGGCATCCAGCCTCCGACATGAAGCGCTTGCCGTTCACGGTTCCGCCGTTGGCCAGGATCATATGGGCGGTCGCGATGGACCGGGCGTTCCCTGTCCCGCCGGCGGCGGGGATCTCCGCCGCGCGCCAGGCGCGTGTGCGGGTCGCGAGCACGTCGATGGGCGGATTGTTCGTCATTTTCTTCATGAGGCCCGTGACCTCGCCGTCGCCGAACGCTGTCCCTGGCGGCGGGGGGATCAGGTCAGCGACGCGGGCGTCCTCGCTGGCGGGCAGGCCGATGTGGAAGTCGGCGCCCAGCGGCTCGGCGATCTCCTCGCGGAACACCGTCCCGACCGTCTTGCCTGTGATGCGGCGGATCACTTCGCCGACCAGATACCCCTGGGTCATCGCGTGATAGCCGGATGCCGTGCCGGGCTCCCACCATGGCGCCTGGGCGGCCAGCAGCGAGGTCGCCTTCTCCCAGTCGTACATGTCCGCGAGGCTGACCTTCTCCTCCCAGCCGGCGAGGCCGGAGGAATGGCTCATCAGGTGGCTCACCTTGATGTCCGCCTTGCCGTTGGCGGCGAACTCCGGCCAGTACTTGGCGACCGGCGCCGTGAAGTCGAGCTCGCCGCGGTCGGCGATCAGGAGCGCGGTCAGCGCGGTCATCGTCTTGGTCGTCGAATAGACGTTGACGATGGTGTCCTTTTCCCATGGTCGGGTCTTGGCCTCGTCCGCCCATCCGCCCCAGAGGTCGACGATCATCTCGCCGTCCTTGGTCGCCGCGAAGGAAGCGCCGACATCGTCGCCCGAGTTCAGGTTCTGCTCGAACGCCTCGCGCACCGCCGGGAAGCGCTCGCCGACGAACCCGCCGACCGATCCATCCGCCATCTGGGGCCTCCTGCCACCTTGTCTTGTCGTCCACCCTAGCCGAGCAACGCCGCGGAAACCAAGGGGCGCCGGCTAGAACCGCGATGAGGCGAGCTGAACGTCGGCGAACGTCCAGGCCTGCTTGTATTCGGCGCGGACCGTGTCCGCCTCTGCGTGGCGGCCCTGGGCGTCCAGCGCCTGCGCCAGGCCGTACAAGGCCCAGCCGTCGATGCGGTAGGTCTTCAGGCTCTCGCGATAGACCGCTTCGGCGTCCGCGGGCTTGCCGGCTTCGAGCAGCGCCGCGCCGAGGATGTGGCTGACCGGTTGATGCCAGTAGGGCGGTTCGGTGTAGGGCAGGGCGTGCTCGATCGCCGCGGCGTCCTTGAAGTAGGTGATCGCCTTGTCCAGGTCGCCCGATTTGCGCGCGATCTCGCCGTCGAGCAGCGCCTGCGACAGGTCGACCAGTTGCCGCGCCGGGATGCCGAAGGGGTCGAACTTCGAATAGTCGGCCGAGATCAGCTTGCCGAGGGTCTCGCGGTCGGCCCGGGCCGCGGCCAGATCACCTTTGTTGGCGTGCGCAAACCCCCGCGCATAGAGCCAGACCGCGGTGTCCAGATTGAGCTCGGGAGGCGGCGGCGGCTCGGCCAGGATGGCGTCCCACTTGCCGAACCTGAGCAGGGTCGCGACCGGGGTGAACCCATAGAGCTCGCCCGGCGCCAAGGTCTTGGCGATCGTGTAGGCGTCGACCGCCTTCACCAGCCGGCGCGAGGCGTCGATGGCGGCCTGGTAGTTCCCCTGCATCTCCGACGAGGTCCACAGGAAGTGGATGTTGTGGCCGTAGTAGCCGACCGGATAGAAGCCCTGCGCCTTGCAGGCGGCGATGTAGTCCTCATCCACGCTGGCGGCCAAGATGTTGACCTTCACCGCGTCCTCGTAACGGCCGACCCGGTAGTAGATGTGCGAGGGCATGTGCACGATGTGGCCGGCCCCGGGCATCAGCGTCTCCAGCCGGTCGGCCGCCGCTTCCGCCCGCTCCGGCGTGGTCGTCGCCTCGACCGCGTGGATATAGAGATGCAGCGCGCCGGGATGGTCGGGCGCCCGCTTGATGATCCCTTCCAGCACAGAGACGATCTCGCTCGCGTGCCCCTTGGGCGTGACGCCATCGGGCTGCCAGTAGTCCCAGGGCTGGGTGTCCATCATCGCCTCGGCGTAGAAGACGCCGGCGTCGAGGTCATCGGGATGCGCCTGCCAGACCTTGCCCATGGCCTGGGCGTAGGCCTCGTCGAGCGCGTGGCGGTCGGCTTTCGGGTCGGACGAGTAGCGCGCGGCCAGCGCCTCGATCCACTCGCGCTCCTCGGGCGAGGCCTTGGGCTCCAGCGCCCGCGCCTTGCCGAGCGCCTGCCAGGCTGGGGCGACGGCGTCGTCCGGCATCGGCAGGTTGATGTTCGGCCCGAGCGCGATGGCCATGCCCCACCAGCACATCGCGCAGTCCGGATCGAGCCTGGCCGCTTCGCGGAAGGAGCGGATCGCCTCGGCGTGATTGAACCCGAACAACAGCTTCACGCCCTGGTCGAAGTAGACCTGGGTCTCGGCGTTCTTGGTCGAAATCGGGTGATGGTGGTCGCCGAGGCCCTTGAACAGCGGCGCGCCGGGCTTGTCGGCGTCGCCGTTGTACACCGCCGGCATGGGCGCGAGCGCCACGCCCATGCTCATCGGTCCCATCGGCATGCCCGCCATGGGCGCCGGGTCGGCCGCGCGGGCGGCCCCGGCCAACGTCAGGCCCGCCGCGAGCGCGGCGGCGGCAAGCTGGATCGTCCGCATGCTGTCCTCCCCAGTACAGCGTTACCGCTGTCAGAGTGCGGCGAGGCCAGCCCGTGTCAAGGCGTCAAGCGACCCGGGCCAGGAAACGCTCGATCGCCGGGTTCGCCACTTCGGGATGCGTCAGGTTCGCCGCGTGGCCGGCGCCCGGGACGACCACAAGCTCGGCGCCCCCGATCTCGCGCGTGAGCACTTCGGCCAGGCTGAGGGGGATGGCGGCGTCGGCATCGCCGTGGATCACCAGCGTCGGAACCTTGATCTCTTTCAGCCTGGCGGTGACGTCGTCGCGGTGGCCGAGGCAGTCCCAGCAGCCGGCGAGGTCGTGCGGCGCGATTCCGCGCCATTTGGCCTTCCAATACTCCGAGCCCGACCAGTTCTGGCCGAGGATGATCGTGGCGACGAACTCGGCTGTGTCCTCCGAGATCCCGTTCGCCATCCATCCGTCGATCAGCTGCTGGTAGCCGGCCATCGCCGCCGGGTCCTCCTGGCCGGCCTGGGTGTCGATCAGGATCAGCGCTTTGACGATCTCGGGGTGGGTGAGGGCCGCACGCAAGGACAGGAACCCACCCTGCGACATGCCGGCGAGAACCGCGCGCTCGATGCCGAGATTCTTGAGCAGCGCCGCCAGGTCGTCGGCGGAGTTGTAGTAGGTGAAGCGCGGAAGATCCGGGCCGGCGGTGCGGCCATGCCCGCGCTCGTCCCAGGTGATCACGCGGTAGCGGTCGTTCAGCGCCTCGACCTGCGGCGCGAACATTTCGTGGTCCATGAAGAGGCCGTGGCTGAAGACGACCGGCGGGCCCGAACCCGCCGCTGTCCTCGTAGTAGAGCTTCTGGCCATTGACGGCGGCGATGGGCATTCGCGTTTCCCCGTTTGCGGCGCTCGCGACGGCGGCGCTTCTGGCCCGCATAGGCGCTGCTTGACGCGCCTAGCGTCAAGGCCTGCTAGTGCGCGGCGGTCAATCGGCGGAGGGCGGCATGATCGAGGACTCGCATCACGGACATGCTCGGCGTCCGCTACCCCATCGTGCAGGCCCCGATGGGCTGGATCGCCCGGGCGCAACTCGCCTCGGCCGTCTCCAACGCCGGCGGCCTCGGAATCATCGAGACCTCGTCAGGCGAGCTCGACGCGGTGCGCGAAGAGGTCAAGAAGATGCGCACGCTGACCGACAAGCCGTTCGGCGTGAACATCGCCCAGGCCTTCGTGCGCGATCCGGACATCGTCTCCTTCGTTGTCGACCAGGGCGTGAAGTTCGTCACCACCTCGGCCGGCGACCCCAACCGCTACTGCGCCGAGCTGAAGGAGGCGGGCCTGACCGTCTTCCATGTCATCCCATCGCTGGCCGCCGCGCTGAAGGCCATCGACGCCGGGGTCGATGGCCTGGTGGTCGAAGGCGGGGAGGGCGGCGGGTTCAAGAACCCGCGCGATGTCGCCTCGATGGTCCTCCTGCCGCTCGTCTGCTCGAAGGTCTCCGTGCCGGTGATCGCCGCCGGCGGCATCGTCGATGGGCGCACGATGGCAGCGGCCTTCGCCCTCGGCGCCGAGGGCGTGCAGATGGGCACGCGCATGGTGTCCTCGGCCGAAAGCCCGGTGCACCAGAACTGGAAGGACGCCATCCTGGCCGCGAAGGAGACCGATACAGTCTTCCTGAACCGCTTCGGACCCGGCCCTGCCCTCCGCGCGCTCCGCACCGAGAAGACGACGAAGTACGAGAAGGAGCCGCCCGAGGCGATCATGCGCGAGTTCGGGAACGCGCTCGACCTCTACTTCGGCGGCGACATGGAGGCGTCGATCGCGCTCTCCGGCCAGGTCGCGGGGCGGATTGACGAGGTGAAGCCGGTCGCCCGCATCATCGAGGAGGTCGTCGAGGAGTTCGAGGCCGTGGTCGCCGAGATGGGGCGCAAGTACGCCGCGGCGCCCGCGCGGGCCTGATCCAGGGCGGCTTTACGCCGCCAGGAGCTCGGCTGTGACGGGGTCGCCGATCGCGGCCGCCGCGGCCCAGCGAGCGGCCGCTGGGTCCACGAGCGTGAGGTCGAGCCGCAGCTCCTCGGGATCGAACGCCTCGATCCGGCCGACGCGCTGGAGCGCGCCGCTTCCGGTCGGCAGCGTCAGTCTGAGCCACTGGCCGGGCCGGCAACTGAACGCCTGGTGTTCGTCGCCGACCAGGCTCAGGCGACGCCCGTCCGGCGCGCGGGGCCTGGCCACGAGCAGCGACAAGACCTGCCGCGCCGCAGCCTTTGAACGCACGAGACCATCCACCATCACGTCCTCCTTGGCGTGATGAAGAATATCGGCCGCGTTTGTCAGTTTGTGTCAGCAGGCGAGCGCCCGCCGGACGAGGCCCAAGCTAGATCGTGAGCGCCCTGTCGGTGGCGCGCACGAGGCCGTCGATGATCCCCGGCTCGGTCGAGGCGTGGCCGGCGTCCCAGACCACGTCGAAGTCGGCCTTCGGCCAGGCGCTCTTCAGCCGCCAGGCGGCCTCCATCGGCGTCACGACGTCGAATCGGCCCTGCACGATCCAGCCCGGGATGTGGCGGATCTTGTTGAGGTTCTTCAGGATCCAGCCGTCCTCGGGGAAGAAGCCCTTGTTGGCGAAGTAGTGGCACTCGATCCGGGCAAAGGCGACGGCGAAGTCGACCTCGTTGAACTTGGCCGGCCGCGCCTCGGGCCCGCGCAGCGAGATGGTGTCACCCTCCCACTGGCTCCACGCGGCGGCCGCGCGCGCCTGCACCTTGGGGTCGGCATGGGTGAGGCGGCGGTGGTAGGCGGACAGGAGGTCGCCGCGCTCGCGTTCGGGGATCGGTTCGATGAATCGAGCCCAGGCGTCGGGGAACATCATCGAGGCGCCGTCCTGGTAGAACCAGCGCGTCTCCCGCTCGGTGAGCAGGAAGACCCCTCGCAGAATGAGCGCTTCAACCCTTTCGGGGTGGGTGATGGCGTAGGCCAGCGCCAGTGTCGAACCCCAAGAGCCGCCGAACACTGTCCACTTCTGGACGCCCATGTGCTTGCGTAGCCGCTCGATGTCGTCGATCAGCGCCCAGGTGTCGTTGTCCTCGAGCAGGGCGTTGGGGCGCGACTTGCCGCAGCCGCGCTGGTCGAAAAGCATCACCCGCCAGCGCGCCGGATCGAAGAAGCGGCGCATTGTCGGGTTGATCGCTCCGCCGGGGCCGCCGTGCAACACCACCGCCGGCTTGCCGCCCGCGCGCCCGCATTCCTCGTAATAGATCTCATGCTGGCCGCCGGTCTCGAGCCAGCCGAACGTCGCCGGCTCGATCTCAGGGTAGAGGCCCCGCCGCGAGCCGTTGGAAACGGCGGGGACGGGCGGCGCTGACGAGCGTTCCATGGAAGCCTTCTACTTCGGAAAGCGGCGGTCCAGCCAGCCGATCATGGCCGCGTTGACCGCGTCGGGCATTTCCTGCTGCGTCCAGTGGCCCGAGCCCTTGATCAAAGTCTTCTCCAGGTCACTCACGTAGGCCTCCATGCCGTCGGCCGCGGAGGGCGGCAGGACGGCGTCTTTCTCGGCCATGATCATGAGCGATGGGACGTTGACCTTGTCGGGAATGGCCGCGGAGCGCTCCCAGTTGCGGGTGAAGTTGCGGTACCAGTTGATCCCGCCGGTGAAGCCAGTCCGCTTGAAGGTCGAGACGAAGGCTTCGAGTTCATCATCGGTGAGGAACGTCTCTCGTGGGTCGTTCTGCGGCTCGTAGGCCTTGAGGACGTTGATCAGCGCGAACGCGGACGGATCGCCGGGCTTGCGCTCGGTGGCGAGGCCAGCCGATGGGACTTCGCCCGCCAGCGGGCGGCGCAGGAAGAACTTCATCGCCTTGGCTGGATCGGCGTCCAGCACCGCGTCGGCCTCGCCGGGCTTCTGGAAGTGGACGATGTACATGTCCTCGCCCAGGCGCGCCCGCATGACCGCGATGGGGTCGACCGGCGCCCTCGGGATGAACGGCGTGTTCAGGCCGATCACGCCGGCGGTGCGATCGGGATGGCGCATTGGCATCTGCCACACGACGATCCCTCCCCAGTCGTGTCCGGCGAAGATCGCCTTCGGGGCCTTCAAGTGGTCGAGCAACCCGACCAGATCGGCGGTCAGGTGCTCCACGTCGTAGTCTTCCACAGCGGCCGGCCGGTCGGTCAGGCCGTAGCCGCGCTGGTCGGGCGCGATGACCCAGCGGCCGGCGTCACCAAGCGCCTTGATCTGATGCCTCCAGGAGAAGGCCAGCTCGGGAAAGCCGTGGCAAAGCACGACGGGGACGCCCTGGCGCGGTCCGGCCTCGTAGTAGGCCATGCGGATGCCGTTGGTCTGGGCGTACTGAACGGGCGGCATCTGGTGGACGAGCGCATCAGGCATCGTGGAGTCCCTTTCGTGGGCGGGCCGCCTGCATTAGCTCGTTACCCGCCGGCTCGACAGGGGGAAGGCGGCTCAGGGCGCTGCTTTGCGCACGCCGGCGAAGGCGGAGGCGGCAAGCGCCAGCCATCCGGCCAGCATAAGCGGGCCGCCGACCGGCGTGACCATGCCAAATGCCGGCGCGCCCGTGATCGCCATCAGGTCGAGCGACCAGGAGAACACGATGCCGCCCGCGAGCAACAGCCAGCCGGCCAGTTCGGCGAACCGGGCCTCGGCGCGCATGAGGGCGAAGGCGGCATAGACCGCGAGCGCATGGGCCAGACCGTATTCGGCGCCAGTCTTCAGCCAGTCTTTGGCGAGGGCGCCGGTCTCGCCGTGCTCGCCGAAAGCGCCGGCGCCGACCGCGACCATGCCGCTCAGGGCGGCGAGGCCCAGCATGGCGCGAAGGCGGAGCGGCACTGCTGCGCCCCTACCGCGCGTCGATAATGGCGGCGTCGAGCAACAGGTACGCGCGGCCCTGGTCGGAGCCCAGAAGGCCGGCGACGGCCCCATCGCCCCCCTCGCGGGCTGCCGCTTCGTTCAAGAGCTCGGCATAGCGGCGCACGTAGCGCTCGGCCTGGGCGCGGAAGGTCGGATCGGTCATCACCCGGCGCGACAGGCGGCGCACGGCCGCGGGCGCCAGCCCTCTCACGATGTCGCGTCCGCCGGCGGCATTCCCCGCCCGCTGCACCGCGACGATCTCGTCCGCCCGCGCGGGCGTGACGAGCGCGCCGGCGTCGATGCCCATCGCCTCGATCTCGCCGAGGACGGCGGTCGTCACCGATGCATCGTCGCCCTCGGGCTTGTCCATCGAGGATAACAGCTCCTTCCAGGTCCAACTGTCTCCGATCGCCTCGGCGGGCTCGCGCCCCCCGGCCGCATCGAACACCTCCTTGAACTCTTCGTCGGTCGCGGTGGGCGTGAGCTTCAGCCTCGGCCGCAAGCCGGCGCCAGAAGCGGCTGACGGCGCGGATGCGACAGGGGCGGCGGACGGCTTCGGAGCTTCAACCGGCGGGGTTTGAGCTGGGAGCGCGGGCGGTTCAGCGGCGGGGGCGGCGGCTCTCGCCCGCGCGCGGTCACCGGACGAGCCGGCGGCGCCCGCCACGACGCCCATCAGCCGGACGGCCTCGCTCAGCATGTCGTAGTTGCGACGCACGCGCTCTTGGAACGCGGCGTCGATATTGCGCGTCTCCTCGGCCGCTTGTCGCGCCGAGACCATCAGGGCCTCGATGCCGCGCTCGACGTTTTCCCGGATGGCGGTGGTCTGCGCCTCGGCGTCCGCCGGCGCGCGGGCGAGGCGCTGGTCGACCTCGCCCAGCAGCGCCTCCAATGCCGTGAGCGCGCCGCGCGTGGCTTCGGTCCCTGCCGCCAGTCGCTCATTGATCCGCGCGCCCGCCTGGTCGACCAACGCCGTCGATTGCTCGATCATCTGCCGGGCCTCGGCGAGCCTGGCTTCGAAGGTCGCCTCCGCCCGCTCCTGCGACTCGGCCGAAGCCGCGGTCATCAGCCCGCGGGCGGCGCGCGCCTTCGCCTCCAGCGCCTCGCGCTCGCGCCCCGCGAGCTCGGCGATCGCGGTCAGCGACTCCGTGGCCTGGGCGGCGAGCTTGTCACGCTCTTCACTGGCCGCCTGGGTCAACGCGCGGAGCTGTTCGCTGGTCGCCTGCACCATCTGGCGCAGCACCTCGGCGCTTTGGGTCGCGGTCTGGCCGAGCTCGCCCGCGCCCTCGCGGGCCTGCGTGGCGATCCCCACCAGTTGCGCGCGCTGGGACTCCGCCTCGGCGGCATAGGCCTCGTGGTCGGCGCGCATGCCGTGGGCTGCCGCGACCAGAGCCGCGCGCTGTTCGGCCATGCTCTCTTCGATCGACCGCGCCTGTTCGCCGGCGCTGGCGTTGACGGTCTCCAGTCGCTCGAGCTGGGCGGACAGGGTGTCGCCGGCCAACCGGGCGGCGTCGCCCGCCTCGCCGGCCGCGGCCGCGAGGTCGGCCGCGCGAGCGGCGAGCGCGGCTTCCGCCTCGCGAATCTGTGTTTCGGCGAGATCGGACGCTTCGCCCACCATGCGCGCCTGGGCGGTGATCGCCTCGGCGACCGTCTTCGCGCGCGCCTCGAGCCGTGCGGCGAGTTCCTCGAGGCGGCGACTCTCCGACGCCAGGCCGTCGGTCAAGGCGCTGGCCGCACGGCTGGAGTCGGCCGCGGCGGCGGCGAGCCGAGCGCTGTCACGAGCCAACGCCTCCCGTAGCGCCGTGAGTCCGGCGTGCGCTTCGCCGGCCGCGGCTGTGGCGCGGTCGATCTCGGCCCGCACCGCCGCGACCGTGGCCCCGGTCTCGCGCGCGGCGAGCGCCGCCGGCGCGAGCAGGCTTTCCGCCAACTGGCGCGCCTGGCGCGCGTTCTCGGCCAGCCGGCGTCCCTGCTGCGCCAGGAATGCGGCGACCCACACCAAGACGATCGCGGCCACGGCGAGAAGCGACAGCTCGACCAGCGTGCCCGGGGTGCGCTCGAGGGCCGCAAAACGCCCAGGGGCGGCGAACACGTATGCCAGCGGCGCTGCGACGGAGACGATCGTGAGGGCCCACGCCGCGAGGTAGACTGGCAGGCCGCCGGGCTCCTGCGCGGGACGGGCGGGGCCGGGCGCAGCCGGCTCAAGGGGCGCAAGCTCGCCGGACGCGGCGGCTGGCGTTGCCGCCTCAGCCGCGCCCGCAGGCCCCCCTTCGCCCTCGTTGGCGGGCGCCAGCGCGAACTCGTCGCCGGCCGTCTTCGGCCCCGACAGATCGAACGGTTGCAACCGGTTGCCTGACATCGGCGGCGACGATCCCCTGGCGATGGCGCGAGCCCCTGCGCGGCGGCGACATGCCTTCGCGCGACAGTCGAAACCTAGTGGCGAATAGGCCTAACGCAAAGCGGCATTGCGCCGCCGGCCTGGTTCGTCGCCCAGAGGACAAATAGTCAGTATAGGGACTATCTGAGTGGAGCTGCCGCCGTCGTCACAGGCTTTTCGCGGGACCGTCACGGCCGCGCGGCCTGATTGTCACTAAACTGACAAGTCCCCTCTTTATTCACGCTTGCACGGATGGCGGCCGATCTCGGCCGCGTACCAACGGGGACATACGAATGTTCAAGAGACTCACAGCGGTCGCCTGCGCGACGGCGCTGGCCTTTGGCTTGGCTGGGGCGGCCAACGCCGGCCAGATCACCGGCGCCGGCTCGAGCTTCGCGGCGCCGCTCTACAACAAGTGGGCCCAGGACTATCAGGCCAAGGGCGGCGATCAGCTGAACTACCAGTCGATCGGTTCCGGCGGCGGCATCAAGAATATCGAGGCCAAGACGGTCGATTTCGGCGCCACGGACATGGCGCTCAGCGTCGCCGACCTCGACAAGAACGATCTCGCCCAGTTTCCAACCGCCACGGGCGGCGTCGTGCCGATCATGAACCTGCCGGGC
This sequence comes from uncultured Alphaproteobacteria bacterium, assembly GCA_963719975.1. GTDB lineage: Bacteria > Pseudomonadota > Alphaproteobacteria > Caulobacterales > Caulobacteraceae > Poindextera. The sequence continues at coordinate 190,021 of CAVRED010000006.1, read as the reverse complement.
ATCAAACCGGGCCAGATCAAGCTCACCGGCCCAATTCTGGCCGGCATCTACCTCGGCGAGATCAAGAAGTGGAACGATCCGCAGATCGCCGCTCTCAACCACGGCGTTCCGCTGCCCAACCTGCCGATCACGGTCGTGCACCGTTCGGACGGCTCTGGCACGACGTTCATCTTCTCGTCCTACCTCTCGCTCGAAAGCGCGGAGTGGAAGGGGAAGGTCGGCGCCGGTACAGCAGTCTCCTGGCCAACGGGCCTGGGCGGCAAGGGCAGCGAAGGGGTCTCGGCGTTCACCAAGCAAACGCTCGGCTCGATCGGCTACGTCGAGTACGCCTACGCGCTGCAGAACCACCTGACCTATGCGCTGATGCGCAACAAGCAGGGCTCGTTCGTTGCGCCAACGGCGGCGGCGTTCAAGGCCGCGGCATCGGGCGTGGATTGGTCGGCGGCCTCGAAGAACGGCTTCAACGTCATCCTGCTCGATGAGCCGGGCGCCCAGTCGTGGCCGATCAGCGGCGCGACCTTCGTCCTGGTTCATAAGACGGGATCCGCCAACGCCAAGGCGGTGATCGCTTTCTTCGATTGGGCGTTCAAGAACGGCGACGCCGACGCGGAGTCGCTCGACTACGTTCCCCTGCCGCCGAAAGCCAAGGCCCTGATCCGTCAGAGCTGGGCGGCGGTGCACTGACCGGAACATTTGTCTAGCGTTGTGCGGACGGACGCCGGCATGTTCGCCGGCGTCCGCTGTCTGACCACCAGGTGTCCATGACTGCCGTCCAACCTCTCAGCGGTTCCAGGCCATCGCCGCGTGGCGCGGCGATGGATCCGCTTTTCAAGGCCGCCTGCCTGGCGGCGGCGACGGCGCTGCTGGCCGCGTTGGCCGGCATCCTGATCAGCCTAACGATTGGCGGGTGGCCGGCGCTCTCGACCTTTGGCCTGAACTTCTTCACGACAGCCCGTTGGGACCCGGTCGCTGGCGTCTTCGGGGGCCTCGGCCCCATCGCCGGCACCCTGATTTCATCGCTGCTCGCGCTGTTATTCTCATTGCCGATCGCCTTCGGCGTCGCCGTCTTTCTTGTCGAGTTCTGCCCGACCGTGCTGCGTCGGCCGATCGGAGTCGCCGTTGAGCTCCTCGCCGGGATCCCCTCGATCGTCTACGGCATGTGGGGCCTCTTCGTGTTTGCGCCCTTCTTCGCCAATACGATCGAGGTACCGATCATGGGCGCCGCGCCCGACGGCTCGTTCTGGCAGGCGCTGACAACGGGCGTGCCGAACGGCGCCAACGTGCTCACCGCTTCGATCGTCCTGGCGATCATGATCCTCCCGTACATGGCCGCGGTGTTGCGCGAGCTCTTCCTGACCGTCCCGGCCCAACTCCGGGAAAGCGGGTATGGGATGGGCTCGACCAGCTTCGAGGTGGTGACCAAGATAACGCTGCCCTACGTGCGGCGGAGCGCGGTCGGCGCGGTGATGCTCGGCCTCGGCCGCGCGCTCGGCGAAACCATGGCGGTCACCTTCATCATCGGGAACTCGCACGATGTCCCGACGTCGCTCTTCGCCTCCGGCTCGACCATCGCCTCGACCATCGCCAACGAATTCAACGAGGCGACCAGCCCCATGCACTCGGCGGCGCTGATCGCGCTTGGGCTCGTGCTCTTCCTGATCACCTTCGTCGTCCTTGCCATCGCCCGCGCGCTGCTTGGCGCGGAAAGGCAGGCCTGAGCATGGCTTCGCTCCACCGGGTCCGGCGCTCGATCGTCGACGGCGTATTCACCGTATTCTGCTGGGTGGTGACGGGTGTGGCGCTCGTCGCCCTTGGCCTAATCCTGTGGTCGCTCGGGACGCAGGGCATCGGGGGCCTCAACCTGAACGCCTTCACCATGCCCACCGAGCCGTCGGGCTCGCCCGGCGGCCTCCTGAACGCCATCGTTGGGTCGATCGTCACCTGCCTCTTGGCGATGATCATGGCCGTGATCGTCGGCGTGCTGGCCGGGACCTGGCTTGCCGAGTACGGCGGGGAGTCCCTCTACGCCAAGCTGATCCGGTTCCTGAACGACATCCTCTTGTCGGCGCCGTCGGTGCTGGTCGGCCTGTTCGTCTACAACATCCTCGTGGCGCACACGATCGGCCACTTCTCGGCGCTCGCGGGCGCCGTCGCGCTGGCGCTGATCGCGGTTCCGATCATCACCAGGACAACCGAAGACGTGCTCAAGCTGCAACCGACAGCCCTACGCGAGTCGGGCGTCGCGCTGGGCGCCCCGCATTGGACCACGATCCGCAAGATCCTGTGGCGGTCCGCCGGCAGCGGCATTCTGACCGGCGGCCTGCTGGCCTTCGCCCGCATCAGCGGCGAGACGGCGCCGCTTCTGTTCACGGCGCTCGGCAACCAATATTTCAGCGTCGGCCTGCATGAACCTATGCTTGGCCTGACCCAGCCCATCGCCGCCCTGCCGCTTGTCATCTTCCAATACGCCATGAGCCCCTATGACGACTGGCAACACCTGGCCTGGACCGGGGCGTTGATCGTTGCCGCCGCCGTGCTTGGAACCAATATCCTGGCCCGCATCGTGACCCGGGAGCGTCGTCCTTCATGACCGCCGTCGACACACACCCCGCCGCCGAAGCTGAGACCTACGAGCACTACGCCGCGGAGATCCCGGCGAGCCTGGTCAAGATGCACGCAAGGAACCTCGACTTCTTCTACGGCAAGCACCAGGCCCTGTACTCCGTGTCGCTGCCGGTCATCGAGAAGGGCGTGACCGCCCTGATCGGCCCGTCCGGCTGCGGGAAGTCGACCCTGCTCAGAGCGATGAACCGTATCTACGGCCTGTATCCAGGTCAGCGGGCCGAGGGCGAGGTCATGCTCGACGGCGAGAATATCCTTGACCGCAAGATCGACGTCGCGACCCTGCGCTCGCGGGTAGGCATGGTGTTCCAGAAGCCGACGCCGTTTCCAATGTCGATCTACGACAATGTGGCGTTTGGCGTGCGCCTCTACGAGCACCTGAGCCGTGCGGAGATGGATGCTCGCGTTGAGGAATCCCTGCGCAAGGCGGCGCTATGGGAAGAGGTCAAGGACAAGCTCCGGCAGTCGGGGCTCGGGCTCTCGGGCGGTCAGCAGCAGCGGCTGTGCGTCGCCCGCGGCATCGCGGTCAAACCCGAGGTGCTCCTGCTGGACGAGCCGGCCTCCGCGCTAGACCCCTTGTCGACCCGCAAGCTCGAGGAGACGATCGTCGAGCTGAAGAGCGACTACACGATCGTCATCGTGACCCACAATCTGCAGCAGGCCACGCGCGTCTCCGACAACACCGGCTTCATGTTCCTCGGCCGGCTGATCGAATTCGCGCCGACCACCGAGTTGTTCAGCGCGCCCAAGACCAAGCGCACCGCCGACTACATCGGCGGCCGCTTCGGCTAGCAGAGGCTGTCGCCCGCTATTTTAGCAGTTGTGCTTGGCGATCTGGTGGCCGGCGACGGCGCCGACGCCTGCGCCGATGATCGTCCCCGGCCCGTGGCCGTGGGTGATCAGATTGCCGATCACCCCGCCGGTGACGGCGCCGATGACCGTGCCGCCAACGACATGCCGCCGGCAGCCATAGTGGTGAGTGTAGTAGTGGTGGGGGTATGCCTGGACGGTCGGAGCCGCCAGTGCCAGCATCGCCGCCGCGGCCGCGGCAACCGTTAAGCCCGCGCCGAGTTTGCGCATGAGGTTTTCTCCCTCTCCCAAAGAGACATGTCCACACAACGCACGACAACCTTGGCCGTTCCATGGCGAGCCTTGGGCGGGTTCGAAGGAACCTGCGCTCGGTGCTCCGGGTTTCCCTTCGTGCAAGGCGAGTGAAAACTGAGGCGATGCGATGACCACGCGCACCCGGCCCGGCCAAGGGCGCGACGCTCAGCCGTGGCGCGAGGCGGATCCCAATCACGCTGCGGCGCCCGGCAAACCGCGGGTCGATCCGCATATCGAGCGGCGTCTGGATGAAGCGCTTGAGCAGACCTTCCCGGCCAGCGACCCCGTCGCCTTCCCGCTCCGCTCAGACTGATCATCTTGCCGCGTCGCCGCGCTTCCCCGGCACGCGGTCGCGCTGATAGCTTGGCCGCATGGCCAGATTCTCCGCCCAGTGGTGCGACCGCTTCATGCGCCTGGCCGATGAGGTCGCGAGCTGGTCGAAGGACCCCAAGGGCGGGGTGGGGGCGGTGCTGGTCGATGACCGCAAGCGCGTCATCGGCCTCGGATTTAACGGCTTTCCCGACCGCATCCCCGATGATCCGGCCCTGCTCGCCGACCAGGAGGCGAAACTGCCGCGGATGATCCATGCCGAGGTCAACGCGGTCCTGAACGCGGTGACGCCGGTGCATGGGGCGAGCCTCTTCACCACGCTCGCGCCCTGCGCCGAGTGCGCCAAGCTCCTGATCCAGGCCGGGGTCGTCGCTGTCTATCGGCGGCCGCATCCCGAACACCGCCACCAGCGCTGGGCGGAGAGCTTCCGCATCGCCGAGACCATCCTTGGCGAGGCCGGCGTCGAGGTGGAGACCGTTCACGCCAAGCAGGACTAGCGTCAGCGGCTCGCTCGTGCGCTAGAGTTGCGGCCTGGCCCAACCCGAGGAGCGCGACCCCCCGTGAGCGAACAGGACGTGATGGACCTGGCCGACCGCTTCTTGACCGCGGTCGAGAGCGGCGACGCCGATACAGTGCGCGCGATCTACGCGCCGCACGCCAAGATCTGGCACAATTTCGACGGCGTCGAGCAGACGGTCGATGAGAACATGCGCGTGCTCGGCTGGTTCGCCCGCACGCTGCCCAACCGGCGCTACCGCGTGCAGCGTCGCGAGGCGACCCGGGATGGATACTTCCAGCAGCACGTGGTCGAGGCCGTCCTGCCCGACGGGACCCATTGGAAGATGCCCGCGTGCCTGGTCGTGACCGTCAAGGACGGCAGGATCACGCGGCTGGATGAGTATCTCGACTCCGCCCAGGCGGCCGTGCTGCAGACCACAGCGCGATAGACACGAGAAAAGGGAGACCCCGCCATGGCGAAAGAGGGCCTGCAACTGCGCTCGCTGGTGAAGGCGAGCGGCGAACTGGAGCTTTCGCTCGCTCCGACGCCGACGCCCGATCCGGCCGCCGACGAGGTGGTGGTCCGCATCGAGGCGGCGCCGATCAATCCGTCGGATCTGGGGCTCTTGCTTGGGCCGGCCGACCTCTCGACCCTCAAGCGCGCCGGCGACACGGTGACCGCCGCGATCCCCGAGCGTTTCATGCGCGCTGTTGCGGGCCGCCTCGACCAGTCGCTGCCGGTTGGCAACGAAGGCGCCGGCGTGGTCGTCGAAGCCGGCTCATCGGCTGAAGCGGTGGCGCTGAAGGGCAAGGTGGTCGGCATCCTGGGCGGGGCGACGTACGGTGAATACCGGACCGTCAAGGCCGCGGACTGCCTGGCGATGCCCGCTGGCGTCACGCCGGCGCAGGGCGCGGCGGCCTTCGTCAATCCGCTGACCACGCTTGGCATGATCGGCACCATGCGGCTGGAAAACCACAAGGCGCTGGTGCACACGGCGGCGGCTTCCAACCTCGGTCAGATGCTGGTCAAGCTCTGCCTCTCGGAAGGGATTGCGCTGGTGAACATCGTGCGCAGCGCCGACCAGGAGGCGCTGCTGCGCGGCCTGGGCGCCGCCCATGTCTGCGACTCGACCAAGCCCAGCTTCATGAACGACCTCGTCGAGGCGATCGCCGCGACCGGCGCGACGCTCGCCTTTGACGCCATCGGCGGGGGGCCGCTAGCGGGCCAGATCCTGACCGCGATGGAGATCGCCGCCAACCGCAATGCGGCGAGCTACAGCCGCTACGGCTCGACCACCTACAAACAGGTCTACATCTACGGCGGGCTGAACACCGGCCCGACCGAGCTCAACCGCGCCTTCGGCATGGCCTGGGGGCTCGGCGGCTGGCTGCTCACGCCCTTCCTCGGCAAGGTCGGGCCAGCGGAGGTCGCCAAGCTTCGCGCCCGCGTCGCGTCCGAGATCACCACGACCTTCGCCAGCCACTACACCAGGACCATCTCGCTTGCCGAGGCGCTCGATCCGGCGGTCATCGCTGCTTACAACAAGCGCGCGACCGGCGAGAAATACCTGATCAATCCGAGCCTTGGCCGCTAGGTGACGTCGATAGGGCGCAGGCCGGCGCCCAGGCTCCGATAGCCCAGCTTGTCGGCGTAGGCGCGGGATTGCGCGGCGCGCGCCGGGGTCAGGTGCATGCTCATGTAGCCGGCTTCGGCCATGAAGCGAGCCTGCGGCGTGAGGGCGTCGTCCGCGGCGATCTGCGGTTCGAGCCAGGCTTGGACGTTGCGCCAGAAGTGCGGGCGCTGGCCGTCGATGTCATCGAACCCGTAGGCGTCGGCCAGGTCGCCGACGCTGAGCGAGAGCCCCGCCTTGGCCCCGACATCGGGGTCACCGGCCAGGGCCGCCACGGCCCGTCCAATGAAGCGCGGCGTCTCGGAGAGCGCAAAGTCAGGATGGTCCTTGGCCGCGTCCCGCCAGTTCGCCTCGGTCACGCCGAACCCTTCGAGGATCGCTTCCGAGCGCAGGAATCCGGGCGAGAGGGCCAGCGCGGTGACGCCGGTCGGGGCCAGGTCCCAGGCCATGGCGTAGGCGAGGCGGATCACCGAGGCCTTGACCAGGTCGTAGAGCAGCTGGCCGCGGTAGCCGTTCAGGGCGCCGTCGGTGATCTCGATGATCAGCCCGCGCCCGGCTTCCACCATCATCGGCGCGAGGCGCCGCGCCGTGATCAGGTGGCTGAACACCGCCTGGTCGACCAGTCGCCGCACCGCCTCGACGTCGAGGGTCCAGAACTTCGCGCCCCAGTCGATGGCCGCATCGCCGCCCCAGACGTCGTTCACCAGGACATCGAGCCTGCCCTCGTCGTTACGGATGCGGTCCGCCAGCGCTTCGACCTCGGCCTCCACCTGATGGTCGACCCTTAGGGCGACGGCGGTCCCGCCGGCCGCCGCGATCATCTCGGCCGTTTCCTCGATGGTCTCCGGCCGGCCGGGCGTGGCGGGCGCTCCTCGCACGCTGCGGCCGGTGCAGTAGACCTTGGCCCCGGCCGCCGCGAGTTCGAGCGCGATACCTCGGCCTGCCGCGCGGGTCGCCCCCGCGACCAGCGCGACCCGCCCGTCCAGTGGTCCCGTCACGCGGCGCCTCCGTCTTCGAGGTGGATGAGGGCGGCCAGGACGGCGAGCTTCTGATCCTCGCTCCACGGCGGTCCAAGGGCGGCGCCCATGGTCTGCAACCGCGTCTTGAGGACGGCTTCCGAGGCTCCAATGCGGTCCGCCGCCAGGGGGAAGAGCTCCCGCTCGATCACGCGCTCGACCTTGAGGCCAACGCCGGCGCAGGCGTCGGCGACGATGTCGCGATAGAGCTCGCCCTCGGCCGCGTGCATGCGCGCATGCACCCGAACGATGTCCTCGATCCGCTCCGGCAGCTTCAGCCCCGCGGTCGGCACGACCGCCAGGCGCACCGAGCGCCCCGCGCGGCGCAAATCCGCGACCATCGCCCGCACGCTGTCCGATGCGTGCGCTTCGACCGCGGTGCGCACCTCGGCGATCAGCGCCGGCGCATCGGCGGCCGGGACCTCGGCGGCGCGGTGGTAGACCATGCGCTCGTCGCCGGTGGCGAAGGTGATCTTCCGTCGCTCGACCACCTCCGGCGCGTCGGGGGCCCCGGCCAGGGCGACGGCGGCCGTCCAGTAGGTATGCGGCCGAAAGCCGATGACGACGGGGCGGCCGTCCGCCATCGCGGCCTAGGTCGCCGCGGCCGCCTCGACCCCCAGCGGGGTCGAGCGCCAGATCGCCTGTTCTTCATCGGTCATGTCGACCGGCACGTTCTCGAACAGGGGCGTCGAGAGATAGCGCTCGGCGGTGTCCGGCAGCATGCAGAGGATGTTCGCCCCCTTCGGCGCATCCGCCGCCACCTTCAGCGCGCCGGCGAACGTCGCGCCCGAGGTGATGCCGACGAAGATGCCCTCTGACTTGGCCAACGCCTGGCTGCAGGCGATCGCCTCGGGCCCGGGCACGGTGATGATCTTCTCGATGAAATGGAGGTCGACCGCGTCGTCCGTCAGCTTCGGGATGAAGTCGGGCGTCCAGCCCTGCATCGGGTGCGGCGTCCAGGCCGGATGCGGCGCGGCGGGCGTGCCGTCCGCGTTCCGCGCCTGAGGCTCGTGGCTGGTGAGGAGCGGCGCGGTCGCCGGCTCGCAGACGATGATCTTGGTCTTCGGGCTCTCCTTGGCCAGCACCCGGCCGACGCCCTTCAGCGTTCCGCCCGTGCCGTAGCCGGTCACCCAGTAGTCGAGGCCGTCGTCCTTGAAGTCATCCAGAATCTCGCGCGCGGTGGTGCGCGAGTGCATGTCCGGGTTGGCCTCGTTCTCGAACTGGCGGGTGAAGAACCAGCCGTGCTTGGCCGCGAGCTCCTTGGTCTTGTCGACCATGCCCTTGGCGCGCAGCGCCGCCGGCGTGACGACCACCTTGGCGCCCAGGAACCGCATCAGCTTGCGCCGCTCGATCGAGAAGGTCTCCGGCATGGTCAGCACCAGCGGATAGCCCTTGGCCGCGCAGACCATGGCCAGTCCGATGCCGGTGTTGCCGCTGGTGGCCTCGATCACCGTCTGACCGGGCTTGAGCTCGCCGGACGTCTCCGCCGCCTCGATGACGCCAAGCGCGAGCCGGTCCTTGACCGAGCCCAGCGGATTGAACGCCTCGACCTTGACCCAGAGGGTCACGTGCTTGGGCGCAAGCCGGTTGATGCGGACGACGGGTGTGTTGCCAATGGTCCCCAGAATGCTGTCGTAACGGGCCAAGCGCGCCTCCTATCGATGGTTGACCGACAAGCTACCTCCAATGCAGCGACTGCGCACCCCGACGATCAGGCGCGATCGGCCAGCGGCGGAACGTCGCCGCCGGGAATGTCGCTACGGCCGTCGTAACGCCGGACCGTCAAGGTGAAGATGTCCACGTCATCCAAACAGCGGGCGTTGATCGACAGGTAATCGGGACCGGTGCGCAGCATGGCCGTGCCGCAGGTCTTGCAGAAGTGGTGGCCCTCGGTGGCGAAGCGCCAGACGTAGGTCGACAGGCCCGATCTGGGCGTCGCCAGCCGCAGGTTCTGCGGCTTCATCTTCCAATGGAGAAAGCCGTGGCGAGCGCAGGTCGAGCAGTTGCACTCGGTGAGCTCGCCAAGCTCGGCGTTCACCTCCAGGCGGATCGCGCCGCAGTGGCAGGAGAGGGTGCGGATCATGGTCTTGCGGCGCTCCGGGCTGACCGATGTGGCCGGTCAGGATAAACTCACGCCCGGCCGCAGCAACAAGGGGGCCCCATGGCCGCTCAGCCGGACCGCACGCTGGAGCAGAACCGCGCCGCCTGGAACGCGGGCCGCTACGACGCCTGGGTCGAGGGGATCGGCGCGCCGGCGATCGAGGCGGCAAGGCTGGTCGCCGACCCGCGCCACAAGCTTCGCCGCCTCCTCCCGCATTTGGGCGAGGTCGCGGGAAAGCGGGTCTGCAATGTGCAGGGCTCGCACGGCCGGGTCGCCGTCGCGTTGGCCCTCTTGGGCGCCCATGCGACTGTCATCGACTTTGCCGAGGAAAACCGGCGCTACGCCCTGGAGCTGGCGGCGGCGGCCGACGTCACGATCGACTATCGCCTTGCCGACGTCATGCAGGCGGACCAGCTCGGCCTCGAGCCGTTCGACCTGCTCGTCATGGAGCTCGGCATCACCCACTACCACCAGGATATCGCGGGCTTTTTCAGGACGATGGCGGCCGTGACCCGACCCGGCGGCCAGCTGCTGCTCGAGGAGTTCCATCCTGTCGAGCGCAAGCTTTTCGGCGGCGGGGCGCGGGGCGACTACTTCCGAACAGAGCTCGTGGTCGGCGATGTGCCCGACCCCACCGGAGCCGGGCGCAGCCTTGGCCAGTGCGTCATGCGCGGCTGGACCCTCGGCGAAATCGTGACGGCGGTGATCGATGCGGGCTTCACCCTTCGGCGGCTGGAAGAACATCCAAGCTGGACCGATGCGACCGTTCCGGGAACCTTCATCCTGGTCGGGCGGCGCTGAGCGTGCCGACGCTTGCCGTCATCATCCAGAACTACAAGCGCCCGCAGAACATCGCCCCGGTGGTTCGCAACGCGCGCGCGGCGTTGCCGGACAGCCCGATCTTGCTGCTCGACCAAGCCGACGATGCGAGCCTGCGCGAGCGCGCCGAGATTCCGTGGAACGAGGTCTGGTACCAGAAGGCGGCGGTCAACCGAGGCGCGGGCGCGCGCGTGCCCCTCGCCGCATCGCTGCCCTTCGACCTTTACCTCGCCATCGACGACGACACCTTTCTGAGCCCCGCACAGATCGCTGCGCTCACCCAACGTCTGGTCGCCGAGCCGGACCGCGCGCACGGCGTATGGGGCCAGCGCTTGGAGTTGAAAGAGGGCCAGCTCGTGATGCGCAACAACATGGGCTACATCGACGCCGCCCTCAGCATTCTGAACACGGCCTACGCCTTCTCGCGCACGCAAGCGCAGGCGGCGATCGCACTGGCCGCCAAATTGGGCCTTGCCGCGTGGCCGGAGCGCGACCCGGTCGACGACATTCTCCTGAGTTGCGGGTCAGCGAAAGCGCCGCTGTGCCACAACCTGGGCCCGATCGCGTTCTGCGCCACCAGCACCCAGCCCGGGGTCGCCACCTGGAAGGAGGCCAACTTCTCGCGCCGTCGCGCCGAGGTTGTCGGCCGACTTGCCGGGCTTCAGGCGATCGCGGTGTTCCCGCCCATGCAGGCGCGCTAGCCGGCGGCGACCGGCGTCGCCGTCTTCGCCGGTATGGTCTGCTCGACGAAACGGCGGATCAGGCCGGCAAGCTCTTCGGGGCAGTCGAGATTTGGCGAGTGGCCGACGCCGTGCCAGACGTGCAGGCCGCTGCCGGGTGGCAGCTTGGCCCAGGTCGCCAGCATGCTCGCGAGCGGGATCAGCGCGTCCGCGTCGCCCGCGGCGAGCAGCACCGGCATCTTCAAGCCCTTCACCCGCTCACCGATGCGGATCTCCAGCATCGACCGCATCGAGCCGCGCAGCCGCCGCTCCGGCGCATTGCGCATGTCCTCGGCAAGCTCGCGCATCAGCGCCGCGTTGGCCCCGGCGCCCGACGCATCGATGCCGTCGCCCGCGCCCCCGCGCGCGAGCTGCTCGCGCCGCGCGGCCATGCGCCCGTCCAGCAAGGCGTCCATGGTCACGCCCGCCGGCAACGATCGCCCGTCGGGGTCGGCCGGGTCGAGCAGGATCAGGCCCTTGAGCAGGTCGGGATGGTCGACCGCGAACTGGGCGACGGTCGCGCCGCCCATCGAATGGCCGACGAGGGTGAAGTCGCGCCAACCGAGCTGCCCGACCAGCTCGACAGCGTCGGCGGCGAAGGGCTGCACGCCAAAGTCAGCCTCGTGCGGGGGCGCCTCGGAGTTCCCGGCTCCGCGGTTGTTGATCGCGATCGAGGTGTAACGGTCGGCGGGGAGCGCCTGCTGGACCATGCGCCAGATCTTCGCCGAGGCCTGGAATCCATGGATGAAGACCACCCGCTCCGAGCCCTCGCCATGCGGGAAGTACTCGAGGCGGACCTTGGACAATTGGGCGAAGGCCATCGGCGTGTGCTCCGTGCGGACGGGGTTGGGACCAACCGGTCGTCGGCAGTTTAGCGCCGAACGGAGACCTCCGCGCTCGCGTTTCTAGGCGACGCCCTCGGTGAGCAGGCTCCTGGCGCAGTCGAGGATCGTCTCATCCAGCGGCCGGGGCTTCCAGCCGAGCAGGCGCTGGGCCTTCGCCGAGCTGAAGTCGTGCTTGCGCCCCAGGTCCCCGGTCACCGAGCCAATCTCTTTGTCGAACAGCCCAACCAGGCGAAGGACGATATCGGGCACGCGGCGCGTGGGGACCTTGGCCGCGGCGGCGGGGTCGAGCCCGCGCTTCAGCATCTCGGCGACCTCGCTCATCCACGTCCACCTGCCCGCGGCGATGAAGCGCTCGCCTGCGGCCTCCGGCATGGTCATCGCGCGGATGTGCAGATCGGCGACGTCGCGGACGTCGACGACGTTGAACCCCAGCCGTGGCACGCCGGGCACGCGCCCGGTCATCAGCCGCTCGACCACCTGGATCGAATCCGAGACATCGCTGCTCATCACCGGGCCGAGCACCAGCGCCGGGTTCACCACCGCCAACGTCGTCGCGCCGGCGGCGTTGGCGATCAGGTCCCAGGCCGCCCGCTCGGCCAAGGTTTTCGAGCGGGCATAGGCGCCGACGCTGGGATCGTCGCCGTTCGTCCAAACCGCCTCGTCGGCGAGCGTGTCGGCGCGGGTTTGCGGCGGGCTGGTCGCCGCCACGGACGATGTCAAAACCACTCGCTTCACGCCCGCCTTGATCGCCGCGCCGACCGCGCGTTTGGCGCCCTCGCGCGCCGGCGTGATCAGCTCGTTCGGGTCCTTCGGCTCGGCCACGCCCAGCGGCGAGGCGACGTGCAGGACGCGGTCGCAGCCGTCGACGGCGGCGTCCCAGCCGTCATCGGCGGTCAGGTTGGCGGCGTAGACGCTTAGCCGGTTGCCGGGATCGACGATTTTGCCGACGGACGCGCGCACCTGCGGCTCTTTGGCCAGATCCCGCACGGTCGTTCGCACGACGTACCCACGCTGAAGCAGCGTCGCGACGCACCAACCGCCGATGTAGCCCGATCCGCCGGTGACCAGCACCGTCTCCGCCACCCGCCATCGCGGTCCCCCTCTCTGATGTTGACAATGCTCAGATAGGGGCCGAGCGCGATCGGGACGAAAGGGTCTAGCGCGATGTCGCGCCGATCTGCGCGCGCTGGACCGAGGCCTTCACCACCGGAATCTCATCGTCGGCCAGCGGCTTCATCCAGCGCTTGCGCGCCATCGCGGCGGCGATGAAGGGCGCAAGCTCGCGCGCCTTCTTCGCCTCGCGCTCGGCGACCTTGGCCTTGAACGTCGGCATCACCTCGGCGGCGAACAGCTCGAGCGACTCGCAGATGTGCTCGTGCTTGTTGCGGCCCGCCTGCTGCAGGAAGATCACCTGGTCGACGCCGGCGGCTTCGAACGCCTCGATGTGGGCGCGGATGTCGTCGGGCGTGCCGATGCCGTTGGCGTTGCGCTCCGCCATGCGACTGGCGGCGATCAGTTCCTCGTCACGGTTGCCGCGCGCCTTCACGAAGTCGGCGAACAGGCTCGAGCGGCCGGGCACGGTGTCGTGCGCGACCAGGGCGTTCACGGCATAGCCGAAGAACTCGAAGCCTTCCTGGCCGCGGCGGATGGCTTCGGCCCGGTCGCGGTGGAGCGAGAAGTTGGAGACCATGGCCAGGTTGGCGTTGACGCTATGGCCGATGGGGACGCAGTCGTCCGACTTGATGATGCCGTAGTAGATGTCGGCCCAGGTGCGGGCCTCCTCGGGATTGACGAAGGAGAAGGCCAGCGCGCCGACCCCGATCGAGGCGGCGACCTTGATGGTGTCGCGGTTGGTGCACGCCATCCACATCGGCGGGTGCGGCTTCTGCACCGGTTTGGGCACGATGTTGCGGCAGGGGAAGGAGAAGCCCCTGCCCTCGTAGCCGGGGTAGGGATCCATCACCATCATGTTGGCGATCTGCTCGCCGGCCTCGAGCGCCATGGCCCGCTTTTCCTTGGCCGGGATGCCGAAGCCGCCCAGCTCGAGCCGGGTCGCGCCCTCGCCGATGCCGAAGTCGAGACGACCGTGGCTGATGATGTCCAAGGTGCCCAGCCCCTCGGCCGTGCGGGCGGGATGGTTGTAGTTCGGGATCACCTGTCGGATGCCGTGGCCGAGCCGTATCGTCTTGGTCAGCGCCGCGCAGGCCGAGAGGAAGACCTCGGGCGACGAGGAGTGTGAGTACTCCTCCAGGAAGTGGTGCTCGACCTCCCAGGCGTAGTCGTAGCCGAGCCGGTCGGCCAGCACGACCTGCTCCAGCGCCTGATGGAACAGCCGCTCTTCGTCGCCCTCGTTCCAAGGCTTCGGCAGCTGGTGCTCGTAGAAGATCCCGAAACGCATGACGTCCTCCCTGCACTTCTGCCGGCGCTCTGGGTCAGTTACCCAGACCCGCGCACGCGGGGCAAAGAAAAAGGCGGACCCGGTACGGCGAACCCGGCGAACGCTCAGCGCCAAAGCCGCCCGAGCCGCCAAGCTTCCGCTTGCCTGCCGTCGCGTCGCCGCCGATAGGGGTGGGCGCGCAATGGAGGCATGGACGATGGCGACTTCACTCTACGACTTGAGCGTCAGAAGCTTTCTGCAGACGCTTGGCGGGGTCGAGGGCTACCTCGATCGCGGGCTCTCGCACTGCATGGAGAACAACATCGATCCGGAGGACATCGTCGAGACGCGGTTGTTCCCCGACATGCTGCCGTTCCGCTTCCAGCTGCAGTCCGTCGCCCACCATTCGATCGGCGCGATCGAAGGGGTGAAGGCAGGCGTGTTCGCTCCGCCGCGGCGACATGCCGCCGCACGACTATCGCACGATGCAAAAGCACGTCGCCGATGCGCGCGCGGCGCTCGAGAAGCTCGACCCGGCCGAGGTCAACGGGCTCGAGGGCAAGGATGTCGTCTTCCGCTTCCGCAGCTTCGAGATGCCGTTTACGGCGGAGAACTTCCTGATGTCGTTCTCCCTGCCGAACTTCTACTTCCACGCCACAACGGCCTACGACATTCTGCGCCAGAAGGGCGTGCCGCTCGGCAAGCGCGACTTCATGGGCCAGATGCGGATGAAAGCGCCGGCCTAGCGCCGCCTGAGCACGACGACGAAGGTCCCAAGCCCCGTCCGGCTGTCCTTGCGATTCATCGACGGCGCCCAGAGACTAGAGACGGTTCCGTCGAGGAAGAGGGCGTCGGGGCAGTCGAGTTCGTCGCGCAGGAAGCGCGCGAAACGGCCGAACGAGACCGGATCGTCGCTGATCACGAAGTCGGCGCGGCCGTCCCGAACGCCGACCCCGTTGCGGATCAGCAGCGAGGTCCCGTTCGGTGAAATATGGGCGTTGATGACGCCGCGGCTGACCAGGAGCGGGCCGGACTGCGTCGCCCACCGCGCGCGTGGCGCCGCTGCGGCATAGGCCTCCGTCTCCTCGACATGTGGGCGCCCGCCAGCGTCGACCCAGAAGACTCCGTTCGGCTTCAGGTAGAAGTTGCCGGAACCGGAGCGGTGGTTGAGCGGCCGGACCGTCTGTCCGTCGATGATCAAGAGCCCGAGCGGAGACTGGTCCGTCTCGTACATGCCCGCATTCATCGCGAACTCGACCCGCGCAGCCAGCGGACCCAGTGAATCGCTGAGGCCGGCGAGGCTGTCGATGGCGCCATGCGGCCCGCGCCAACCGAGTTCGAGGCGGTCCCGCGCCGGCGCGTAGGGGCAGACGACGAAGCGGTCGCCCTCGAAGGTGCGGGTCTGGCAGGGCTCGGCGCGTGCGGCGCCGGCAAGCGCCAAGCAGATCGCTGCGAGGACCCCGACTCCAGCCCGGCCCAAGCTGGCCGGGCTAGCCCGCGTCGCCGGCGGCCTTCAGCCAGGCGATCCAGGCGTCCTCGCGCACCTTCTCGGCCGATCGCAGCTTGCCCTCGGCCTCCTTCACGGCGGCGTCGTGCTTGCGCCACTCGGCGACCCCGCCCTCGCGTGCGGCGTGGGCGGCCTCGAAGGTCGGAAACCGCGCGAGCACCGCGCGCACCGAATAGCTGACGTGCGGACCGACCGTCTCGCGGTCGGGGTAGAAGCCGGTCACCGCGTCCGCCGTCTCGCCTTCGATGCGGAACACGTCCGCCCAGCCGGCGTGGTGGCGCATGAGCGCCCAGGGTTTTTCGATCGTGTTGCTCATGCCAGGCTCCGACGCGCGGTGACCGACGACCTGATAGCAGGTCGCGCCCCATCGCCGAAAGCGCCGAGGCGTCAAAGGTTCAGCTTCTTCGGCCCGGAGACGAACAGGTTGCCCTTCTCGAAGAACCGCCATGGCTGCTCGACCGCCTTGGTGATGCCGATGCGCACCGAGACGCCGATGGGGCCGGTCGGCCCCGCCGCCTGGCCGAGCCAGAGAGGACTTGGGCCACAGAGGTCGAGGCCGTCCTGGCTGCGGTCGATGCCCATCGCCTTGGCGAGGCGGCCGGGGCCGACAGCCAGCGGCTCGCGGCCACGGCGGGCGAGCATCAGGTCGTGGCCCTCCAGGGGCTCGAGCGCGCGGAAGAGGACGCCCGCTCCGACGCCGTCGCCTTCCGCCGAGACGTTGGCCAGCCAAGAGACGCCGTAACCCAGATAGACGTAGCAATGGCCGCGCTCGCGGAAGAGCGAGCGGTTCCGCTCGGTCGGGCCGACGAAGCTGTGGGCGGCGGGATCGCCCGGCGGATAGGCCTCGGTCTCCACGATCCGTCCGCTCGTGCGCCCCTCCGGCCGGTCGTGCACCAGCGTCTTGCCGATCAGGAAGCGCGCGAGCGAGACAGCGTCGGCCGGCAGCTCCGCCCGGCTGAGCGGCGCGATGTCGAGGTCGTCGGTGCGGGCGGCGAGGGTCATGGCGGGCAGCCCAGAATAGGGTGCGCCGCCCGTCCGTCCAGATCGCGCGCGCGGCTTTGCGCGTCCGGTCGGAATAGAGCAGGGGTCTGCTTCGTCTGTTCTGCATGAGGCCGAGCACGCTGCCTCAACCGCCTGGTCGCCGCCCTTGGCGATCACGCCGCCACCGAGCCGCTATGGGCCGATGGCGCCCCGGGCCGGGAGGGGCGCTGGTTTCCCCCGATCAGCGCCCCTCCATCCCGCCGTCCACCCGGAGCCCATTGCGTCGCGAGTCCGGCCGACAGGAATGCGGGAATAAACCGGCAAGCGCGCTCGTCTAGCCCGGCACGACCCAACCCAGACGAGGCGCCCGATGACCAAACGAGACGAAGACGCTCCGGCCGATCCCGGCCGCCGCGAGCTGATGAAGTGCATGGGCTGGGCCGGGGCCGGCGTGCTCTGGACCATCAGCGGCGGCGTCGCCTCGTCGATGCTGGCGACGGGCGTGGATGCCGCGCCGCGCGCCGGCGCGCTGGACTTCGTGCAGATCAGCGACACCCACATCGGCTTCGACAAGGCGGCCAACCCCGACGCGCTCAGGGAACGTTGCGCGCGGCCATCGCCAAGATCAACGCGCTGCCGACGCGGCCGGCCTTCGTCTCCACACCGGCGACATCACCCATCTGTCCAAGGCCGATGAGTTCGACACCGCAGACCAGATGCTCAAGGCTCTGAACGTTCCGATCTTCTACACGCCCGGCGAGCACGACACGCTCGACGAGGGCAACGGCAAGCTCTTCCTCGACCGCTACGGCAAGGGAACGTGGGGAACGGGCTGGCGCAGCTTCGACGCCGCCGGCGTCCACTTCCTCGGCCTGGTCAACACCGTCGGACCTCAACAAGGACGGCCAGGGCCGGCTCGGCGCCGAGCAGATCGCCTGGATCGAGAAGGACGTCGCGCACCTGGCGTCCTCGACGCCGATCGTGGTTTACGCCCACATGCCGCTGTTCGACGCCTACGTCCCTTGGGGCTGGGGCACCGTCGACGCGCCGGCCGCGCTGGCACCGCTGCGCCGCTTCGGCTCGGTGACGGTGCTGAACGGCCACATCCACCAGGTGATCACCAAGACCGAGGGAACCTCACCTTCCACACTGCCCGCTCGACCGCCTATCCCGCAGGCGGCGGCGGGCACGCCCGGGGCCTGGGCCTGGCCCGTTGAAGGTCCCGGCCGATCAGCTGCGCAGCGTGCTTGGCATCCGCGACATCGCCCGCAAGCACGGCCACGGGCCGCTTGACGCTCGTCGACCAGACCCTCGCCTAGCCCTTACGGAGTCACCAATGCCCGCCGCCCGGCTCATTGCCGCTCGACCCTTCGCCCTGTCGCCGCGCTGGCGGTGCTGTTGGCCGCCGCACCCGCCCCCACGCCCTGGGGAGGGGCGGCCGAGGCTGCGGCCGCCAGAAGCGTCAACGTCAAGATCGCCAACTTCGTGTTCAACCCCGGCGTGACCACGGTGGCCGTGGGCACGGCGGTGACCTGGACCAACAACGATGACGACGCCCACAGCGTGGTGGCGGACAACAAGGCGTTCCGCTCCAACCCGCTCGACACCGGCGACAGCTACTCGTTCACCTTCACCTCGCCGGGAACCTACGCCTACCACTGCGGCCTGCACCCGCAGATGGTGGGCAAGATTGTCGTCACTCGCTAGCATGCCGGCTGGGGCAAGCGCGGCGCAGATTGTCGGGGCCCGCTTCCCCGCGGAGCGGCGGCGTGGATCGCTCGTGTTGACGCCGAGGGCGGGGTCGGCTCCGGCGCCTTTGAGCCCGGATGAGGCGCGGCGCTTCCGCGAGGTCGTGCTGCCGCATGCCGACGCCGCGTACAATCTGGCGCTCAGGCTCTCGCGGCGCGACGACGTCGCCGAGGACATCGTCCACGACGCCTATGTGCGCGCCCTGGCTGCTTTCCGCGGCTACCGCGGCGGCGACGGCCGTAGCTGGATCCTCACCATCGTGCGCAATCGCTTCTACGATTGGGCGCGCGAACAACGGCTGAAGGCGACCGCGCCGCTCGCGCGCCCCGCCAACGACCCGGACGACGACGACGCGGACTGGGACCCGCCGGACCTGGAGCAGGACAGTCCGGAGCAGGCGTTGACCAAGAAAGGCGAGGCTGGCGCACTGCACGCGCTGATCGACGGCCTGCCAGCGCGCCTGCGCGAGGTCCTGATCCTGAGAGAGATGGAAGAGCTGAGCTACCGCGAGATCGCAGCCGTCACCGCAAGCCCCATCGGTTCGGTGATGTCCAGGTTGGCTCGCGCGCGCACCGCCCTGGCCGCGGCTTGGCGCAAGCGCGACGCCGGTTTGTCGGAGGCGTCGTCATGACCGCATGCCCGGACTGGCAGGTCAGGCTGCAAGGCCTTATCGACGGCGAGCTGGACGCAACCCATGCGGCGGAGGTCGAGGCGCACGTGGACGGTTGCGCCGACTGCGCACAGGCGCGCGAGGACGCCCTGACGCTGAGGACCGCGCTCCGCGACGATGGCGTGCGCGCCCAGGCGTCGGATCGGCTGCTTGCGCGGCTGGACGCGGCCGTGAGCGCCGCGACAGCGCCGGTTCCGGCGGGACGCCCGGCGGCTGGCCATCGGTTCGAGCGGGCGTTCTGGGCGCTTGGCGGGGCGGGCGCGGCCCTTGCGGCCTGCGCCGTCCTGACGGTCATCGCCCTGCCGGCCATCCAGACGGCGGACCTCGAGCACGAGCTGGTGTCGAGCCACGTCCGCTCGCAGCTCGCGGGGCATCTGATCGACGTGGCGACCTCCGACCAGCACGTGGTCAAGCCCTGGTTCGGGGGCAAGATCGACTTCTCGCCGCCGGTGGTCGACCTCTCAGACCAGGGCTTCCCGATCGTCGGCGGTCGGCTGGACTATCTCGGCGGTCGCACGGTGGCCGCGATCGTCTACCGGCGCGGACGCCACGTCATCAACCTGTTCGTTTGGCCGGACGGCCAGGGGCCAGGCCCGGACGAGGTCCGGGCCGGCGACGGCTACACACTGCTGCACTGGGCGCGCGGCGGCATGACCTTCTGGGCCGTCTCGGACGTGGCCGAACCGGACCTGAAGACCTTCCGTCGGCTGGTCGAGGCGCGCGCCCCGGCCTAGCGGCCTAGCGGCAGCTGGTGATGTAGCAAACCAGGCCGCGGGGTGTGCGGACCGCGCACTCGCGGAGCGCGATCACCTTGGCCGTCCCGAGGTAGGGCGAGCTGCCCCAACCGTAAGCGACGCGGCTGTGAGCGTAGCAAACATGCGCGTACGCCGCGCTGACGGAGAAGACCGTCGTGAGCGCCACCGCTGCGCCGATAATCACTCTCTTCATCGTGTCCCCCTTGGCAAAGACTAAGCGCGCCGACTCCGAGTTCGCCTCACGGACCGCCGTCGTCGCTGGCCGATCCCGATCCTTTAGCCGGACATCATAAATTGCAAGACCCGCGTTATGCCGGCGCAAACACCGGGACGGGCGGCCCGTTCTCGGTCGGCTGAAAGCGCAGCTTCACCCTCTGGCCGATCTTCAGGGCCGAGAGGTCGCAGTCGACGAAGTTGGTCAGCATCGAGGGCCCCTCGTCCAGCGTCACGTACCCGATCGCGTAAGGGACGTTTGAGTGGAACATGACGCTGAAGGTGTAGATCACCCCCTCGCCGGGCGACTCTTCCCACGTGGTGTTCAGGCTGAAGCAGTAGGGGCAGATGACCCGGGGGTACCAGTGTGGCTTGCCGCAATCGCCGCAACGCTTGATCAGGAAGCGGCCCTCCTTGGCCGCGTCCCAGAACGGCTTGCTCTCGTTGTTGACCGCCGGCGCCGGGATGCGGCGCGCCTGGGTGGTGGTTTGCGTATCGGTCACGAGCGCTACTCCCGTTCCATGATGACAGTCGCCGCGCCGTGGCGCGTGCCGAGCGAGCCGCCCGTACCGTGGGCGATGGCGAGGTCGCAGCTGGGCACCTGCACCTTGGGATGCGCTTCCCCGCGCAGCTGGCGGACCGCCTCGATCACCTTGGTGATGCCGCCGCGGTTTGTCGGGTGATTGTTGCAGAGCCCGCCGCCGTCGGTGTTGAACGGCAGCTTGCCAACGCCCGAGATCAGGTTGCCGTCGGCGACGAACTTGCCGCCTTCGCCCTTCTTGCAGAAGCCCAGGTCCTCGATCTGCATCAGGACGGTGATGGTGAAGCTGTCGTAGATCGAGGCGTACTTCATGTCGGCCGGCTTAACGCCCGCCTCCTCGAACGCCGCCGGGCCGGACCAGACCGCGCCCGAGTAGGTCAGGTCGAGGTCGTTTCCGCCCCTTGGCCCTTTCGGCGCCTCGCCTGCGCCGATGATCTTCACCTTCGGCCGGCTGAGGCTCTTGGCCACCTCCGGCGAGACCACGATCACAGCGCCGCCGCCGTCCGAGATCACGCAGCAGTCCATACGATGCAGCGGCGTTGCGATCATCGGCGAGTTCAGCACGTCCTCGACGGTCACGACCTCGCGCAGCATGGCGTGCTCGTTCCACTGGGCGTGATGCGAGGCGGCCACCTTGATCCACGCCAGCTGCTCGGATGTCGTGCCGTACTCGTACATGTGGCGCGCGGCGCACATGCCGTAGGTGTTGTGCGTCGAGCCGCCGTAGATGTTCTCGAACCCAGCCTCGGGCACGTCGGAAAAGCCGCCGCCGGGCGGCCCGCCGGGACCTCGGCCGCCGCCCATGCCGCCGCCGCGCATGCTGCGCGGGCGGCCCGCGAGCGTGACGAGGGCCACCGAGCACTTGCCGGCCGCGATCGCCTCGGCCGCATGGCCCACGTGCAGGATGTAGGACGAGCCGCCTGTCTCGGTGGAGTCCATGTGCCGGAGCTTCAGGCCCATGTAGTCGGCCATCGACATCGCGCCGAAGCCAGGCGCGTCGCCGGCGCAGAAGTAGCCGTCGATGTCGTCCTTGGAGAGGCCCGCGTCCTCCAGCGCGCCCTTGGCGCACTCCGCGTGCAGCTGCGGGGTGGAGTAGCCGATGGCTTCCCGGGTCGGATGTTCGAAGACTCCGCCGATATAGGCCTTGCCCTTGATGCTCATGAACCGCCTTTCAAATTCGGCGCGTTGTCGGCCTCAAATGCTTGCCGGCGCCTGGAAGCTGATGAAGGTCTCAAAGTCGCTATCGCCCGCGGCGGCTTGTCCCGTCGAGGCGGGCGAACTCTAGACGGGGGCGCCGGATGCGAGTCAACAGGCGAGAACCGGGGGGCGGGATGCGACGCCCTGCCGCTTCGCTTCAACCTTGGGCCGATTGACGGCGACGCCATTTTCAGGCTCCCGTTCAAACGAACGTTCGCGAACGCGGCAACTCGAAGAGGCGAGACACGTGATCAAGACGAAAATCACCGAGATGTTCGGGGTCGAGACCCCGATCGTAATGGGGGGCATGACCGGAGTGGGCTACGGCGAACTGGTGGCCTCGGTGGCCAATGCCGGCGCGCTGGGCTTCATCGTGGCCCACCTGTTCCCCACAGCCGAAGCGCTGAAGGCGGAAATCGAAAACACCCGCAAGCTTACGGACAAGCCGTTCGGCGTGAACCTGACGCTGCTGCCGTCGCTGAATCCCATCCCCTACGATGACTATCGCCGCGCCATCATCGAGAGCGGCATCAAGATCGTCGAGACGGCGGGCCGCAGCCCCATCGACCACCTGCCGGACTTCAAGGCCAACGGGATCAAGGTGATCCACAAGTGCACCTCGGTCCGCCACAGCGTCACCGCCGAGCGGCTGGGCGTCGACGTGATCTCGATCGACGGCTTCGAGTGCGCCGGTCACCCCGGCGAGGACGATGTCACCCTGATGGTGCTGCTGCCGGCGACCGTCGACGCGGTGAAGATTCCGGTGATCGCGTCCGGCGGCATGGCCGACGGCCGCTCGTTGGTCGCGGCGCTCGCGCTTGGCGCGGACGGCGTGAACATGGGCACTCGCTTCATGGCGACGACGGAAGCCAAGATTCACCAGAACGTGAAGGAAGCGATCGTCAAGAACACCGAGCGTGACACCATCCTCACCAACCGGACGCTCCGGAACACCTCGCGGGTGGCGCGCAACGCCATCGCCGAGCAGGTGGTCAAGATCCAAGAGGATCCGACCAAGACCATCGACGATGTGCGCGAGCTGGTCTCCGGGGCCCGTGGCCGCGCCAACGTGCTGCAGGGCGGCGACATCGACGGCGGGATCTGGTCGGCCGGCCAGAGCCAGGGTTTGATCCACGACATCCCGAGCTGCAACGAGCTGGTGAAGCGGATCATGGCCGAGGCCGAGGGCATCATCCACGCCCGCCTCGACCGGATGGCAGGGGAGCTGACGACCGCTTAGAACAAGGTCGTCAGGGCCGGAGCGCGAAAGCCAGCGTACGGCTGACCGCGGCGGCGATCGACGTCAGATGGTCTCGCGCTCGAAGGCCTGGGAGCTGGCGTCATATCGCGGGCCACCGGCCTGCCGGAAAGCTGGAAGGAGCCGGCCATCGCGATGGGAAGGTCAGGTTGCCGTCGGTGAAGTCGACGACCGGCTAGCCGCCCTCGGGGCGGCGGCGCGAGCGGCAGTCTTGGTCTTCGCCATGCACCCTCCGTGATCGGGCGATGGGCTTTGACGGCGAAGCGCCCCTGTCCTCATAAAGCAGAGAAGAGCGTTCGGAGGCGACCCCATGTCCGCAGGCCTGTTCAGCGACCTTCTGGTCATCGACTGCGCGAGCTTCATCGCCGGGCCGGCTGCCGCGACGATCATGTCGGACTTCGGCGCGCGCGTGATCAAGATCGAACCGCCCGGGTTGGGCGACTCCTACCGCGCCCTGATCCGCATGCGCGGGCCTGACGTCACGGACTACTTCTGGACGATGGACTCGCGGAACAAGGAGAGCCTGGCGATCGACCTCAAACTGCCCGAGGCGCGCGTCGTCCTCGAGAAGCTGGTCAAACGCGCGGACGTCTTTCTCACCAACTTCCCGTTTCCGGTGCGCGAGCGGCTTCGCCTGCGGGCGGAGGACGTCATGCCGCTCAACAAGCGGCTGATCTACGCCTCGTTGTCGCCCTACGGCGAGCACGGGCCGGAAAAGAACCGCACCGCATACGACACCACGGCGTGGTGGGCGCGCTCCGGCTTCATGGACATGGTCAAGCCCTACGGCGACGCCGAGTCCAGCTTCTCGCTGCCTGGCATGGGCGACCACCCGACCGCGATGGCGACCTTCGCCGCGATCGTGACGGCGCTCTATCGGCGCGCGCTGACCGGGGAGGGCGGGGCGGTCTCCACGTCGCTTATGGCAAACGGGCTGTGGGCGAACTCCTGCCAGGTGCAGGCCGCGCTCTGCGACATCGAGCTGGCCCCGCGCCAGCGCGGCCAGCGCAGCGCGCTCGGCGAGATCTATCACACGGCCGACGGACGCTCCTTCATCCTCGCCGTGGTCAATCCCGCCCGCGAATGGGCGCTGTTGTCGCGTGCGGTCGGGCGGGAAGACCTGCTCGACGACCCGCGCTTCGCAACCCCCATGTCGCGGTTCGAGCATGCCGGCGCGCTGATCGACATTCTGCAGGACATCTTCGGCAAGCAGCCGTGGGCGTACTGGCGCGACAAACTGATGGAGGTCGGCGTGACCTTCGGGATCGTGGGCCGCATCACCGACCACATCGCCGACCCGCAGGTCGAGGCGAACGGCTTCCTGCCCGAGTTCGCCGACGGCTATGGCCTTCGAACGGTCGACAGCCCTTTCTACCTGGACGGCGAGACCAAGCAGCCGCCGCGCATGGCGCCCGAGATCGGCCAGCACACCTTGCAGATCCTCGAGGAATGCGGCTGCAGCGGCGCGGAGATCGCCGCCCTGATGCCGGCGGAGTAGCTACCGCGGCATATACGTCCGCAGCACGTCTTCGATGATGCGCTCGAGCTCGGCGAGCGTGCTGCAGGTCTTGGCCACGGTGCAGAAGCGTTTGTAGCGCTCCATTTCGCTGTCGCCACGGGTCCACAGGCTCTCGGGCTCTGGATTCAGCCAGATCACCGCCCGCGCCCGCTCGCTGATCGCCCGCATCAGGTCGAGCCGGGGGTTCACGTAGTTGGTCCGTCCGTCGCCGAGGATGATGACGGTGGTCTTGTTGTCGATCTTGGCCAATTCGAGCGCGCAGAAGTCCTCGAGCGCCAGGCCGTAATCGGTCGAGCGCATGCCGATGCGCTTGATCACCATCGCGATGGCGTCGGCGACCGCCTCATCGTTCAGGATGTCGCCGACCGGCACGAGGCGGTTGGAGAAGGCGAAGGCGTCCAACCGCTCCACCACCTCGTTCAGGCTGTAGAGGAAGAGCAGCAGGAAGTGGGCGGCCTGCGCGACCGAGCCCGACACGTCGCACATCACCGCGATCGACGGGCGATCGATCGTCTTGCTCTTCCAGATCAGGTCGAAGGGCAGGCCGCCGTGGCCGAGGCTCTTCCTGATCGTGCGACGGACGTCCAGTTGCCCGCGCTTGGCGCGGCGGATGTGGCGGCTGTACTTCGACGCCAGGTTCTTCGCCATGCGCCGCACCAGCCGCTGCATGGTGGCCAGTTCGTGCTCGTCGATCGCGGTCAACTTCTGATTGGACAGCACGTCTTCGCGCAGCTTGCGGCCGCTTTCAGCCGCGTAGAGGTCGTGCTGGCGCTCGACATAGCGGCCAGCCTCCGCGAACAGCGCCTCGCGCACCTTCGCCAGCCGCTCGGCGAGCTGCTTGCCCTTCTCGTCCTCGCGCCGGCCGGCGTCTGCGATGCGCTGTTCGAGTCCGCCAAGGCCCATTTCATCGAGCATGCGGCGGGTGAGGAGCCGCCGCTGGCTGGAGAGACGGATTTCCGACACGCCGGCCCGTTCGGCGGCGGCCTCCATGGCTTGCGCCAGCGCCGCATCGTCATGCTCGAGCAGCATGTGGGCCAGGTCGCCCTGGCCGTCGCCCTCGGGCAGCTCTTCGGCCAGCGCCTTGTCGGCGTCCTCCTCCGGTGTCTTCGTGAACTCGTCGCGCCGGAAGAACGTCTCGAACACGCTATCGAAGGTCTGCGCTTCGTGCGCGGTTTTGGCCAACGTGGTGACCAGCGCGTCGCGGAAGAGCTCGCGGTCGGCATAGCCCACGGCCTCGGCCGCGCGGTGGGCGTCGATCGCCTCGGCTGGCGAGACACGGATGTCCTGGGCCCGCAGCGCGCGGATGAAGTTCTCCATCGTCCGCTGCATGGTCGTGGCGCTCCTACTTGCCGGCCGCGCGGGCCTGCGGGCGGAGGAGTTCGCCGATCTGCGGGTCGACGCCCAGGATGTCCTGCTCGAACTTGAGCAGCACGTTCAACGTCTCGCGCACCAGCTCGGGGTCTAACGCATGCGCGTGCAGCAGCAGCAGGACGCGCGCCCAGTCCACGGTCTCCGAAATCGAAGGCGACTTTCTGAGATCGAGCCCGCGCAGGCTTTGCACGAAAGCGACCAGCTCGCGGTTCAGCTTGGCGTCGACGTCCGGTACGCGCGAAGCGACGATGCGCTCCTCGAGTTCGGCGGTCGGCAGCGGGATGTAGAGGTGCAGGCAGCGGCGTTTCAGCGCATCGCCCAGGTCGCGGACGTTGTTGGAGGTGAGGAACACGATCGGCGGCGTCGTGGCCTTGATCACGCCCAGTTCGGGCACGGAAACCTGGAACGCTGAGAGAATCTCGAGCAGGAAGGCCTCGAACGCCTCGTCCGACTTGTCGATCTCGTCGATCAGAAGGACCGCGCCGCCGACCTGCGTCAGCGCCTTGAGCAGCGGCCGCGGCTCCAGGAATGGCTCGGAGAAGAACAGGTCCCCCATGCTGTGCAGCCGGTCCATGGCCTCGGCCATGCTCTTGGCGTCGCCCAGCTGTTCGCCCATGCGGTCTTTGAGGATCTGGGTGTAGAGCAGCTGCTTGCCGTACTTCCACTCGTACAGCGCCTTGGACTCATCCAGGCCCTCGTAGCACTGCATCCGTATCAGCGGCAGGCCGAGCATCGTCGCCGTCGAAATGGCGAGTTCGGTCTTGCCGACGCCTGCCTGGCCCTCGACCAGAACCGGCTTCTGCAGATGGGCGGCCATCATCACCGCGGTCGCGATGCGTCTGGAGGCGATGTAGCCGACGCTGGCCAGACCTTCGGTAATGGCTTCGACGGAGCTGAGCTGGGCGGGCGGCGTATAGGCCGCGGCCGGGACGGGGATGGTCAATGCAGGTCTGGCTTTCAATGTTTCAACGAGTGAGTCGAGGCGAAAATGCTCGAAGTGGAAGTCATCTGCCAGACGCGCGGCACGGAACGCAACTCAGCAGCGGTTGTCGCCGGAGCCGCGCACGCCCGCGCCGCGACATATTGAACCAGCGACCAAATGGCAAATCACCCGGGCTCGGGGCCTGGGCGCCTAGTCCCGATCAGGGCCACACCATCCCGGCAGGTAGTTCGCGGCCTCGTCCTTGGCGAGCGTCAAGGCTGTCTTGAGCGCCGATTCGAAGTCCTTCTCGACCGTCTTGCGCTTGATCCGTCGCCTGAGGAAGTCCGCCCAGATGAACTCGCTGAACGGGGTGGCGTCCTTGGCGTAGCCGCCCGCCTGACGGAGCTCGCCGGCGAGGCTGCGGTACGGATCATCGTCCATCTCCGCGACCGTGGTTGGAATGTCGTCGAAGTCGCGCCGGCGCCCCTGCGCATCGTAGGGGTGGCACCAGGCGCGGTTGTCCATGAAGACCCAGAACTCCTCCCTGGCCAGCGTGCTGAGGTCGGCGACCACGCTGACCAGCACGTCCTTGACGCCCTCTTCTTCGAGGGCGCGGGCCATATGGTGGTGGTCGATGACGTAGTGGCGCGCCTTCGGGCCAAGGACGACCGGGATCATGTGCTTGCCAAGGTACTCCGCGCCCTTCTGGCCGCCACGCTCACGCCATTCGCGGCGCTTTTCGGTCACCTCACGCATGCCGAGCGTCATCTGCGTGGGCTTGAGGCTCCTGATCCGCACCGGGTTCAATAGCGGCTCGCGCGCGGTCATGGGCAGGCTCCGTCTTGGCTAGCGCTCGATCACCCAGCGGGTGACGGGCTGGTGGAAGTTCAACGGCCCCGGGACGGTCATGTGGGTCTTCACATACCTAAAGCCCGCCGCCTGCATTGTCCGGTTGGGCGCCACGTTGAACGCGTTCGGCTCACAGAACAGCGATTTCAGCTGCAGCGTGTCGAAATAGAGGTCGACACTCAGCCGCACACAGCGAGCGCCAATCCCGCTGTTGCGCCGTTCGGGGTCCAGCACGTGCAGGTGCATGTTGGCGCGCTGGCCGAACACGATCTTGTCGGCGGTCGAGAAGCCGACCGGCGTCTGGTCCTCCAGCCAGATCACAGCCATGAACGCCCGTTCGGCCCTCGGCCGCTCATAGTCCTGCGCATAACGCTCGCGCCACGCAGCACGGGTGAACAGGCGCGACGGATCGACGCCCAGCGTCTCCAGATGCTCGACCGTGGACGTATGGAAATAGTTTGAGACCATGTCGGTCTCGTCCAACGTCATCTCGCGCACGGTCAGAGGCACGCCGACACGTCCTTCGCTGGGCCTGACGTTAACGCTATCACAGCGCGCGAAACCTTTGCATGAGGCGGCTCATGGCCGAACCCGCGCCTTTCCAGATTCGTCCCTACCGCGAGAGCGACCTCGAGGCGATCTATCGCGTCTGCCTCCTGACCGGCTCCAGCGGCCAGGACGCGTCCGAGCTCTATGAAGACCGCAAGCTGGTCGGGCACATGTTCGCCGGCGCCTATGGCGTGCTCAGGCCGCGGAGCGCTTTGGTGGTCGAGGATGACGAGGGCGTGGGCGGCTACATCCTCGGCGCGCCCGACACGCCGGCTTTCGAGGCCGAACTCGAGCGGGCCTGGTGGCCGGCGCTGCGTGCTCGGTACCCCGACCCGGTCGGCCTGCGCTACCGCGACCTGACGCCCGACCAGCGTCTGATCCGCGGATTCCACCACCCCCAGCTTACGCCGCCGCTGATCACCGATCCGTACCCGGCGCATCTGCACATCGACCTTCTGCCGCGGTTCCAGGGCAGGGGCCTCGGCAAGACGCTGATCGACCAGTGGCTCGAATTGATGCGGTCGTTCGACGTCAAGGGCGTGCATCTTGGCGTGGGTGCGGCGAACGAGCGGGCGGTTCGCTTCTATCGCGCCTACGGCTTCCACGAGCTCGACGTCGGCCCCGGCGCCCTGGTCTTCGCTATCGACCTCTAGGCCCGGTCCCAGATCGAGCGGAAGCCGCCTTCACCGGTCAGCAGCTGGTCGGGGCTGTGCTTGTCGATGTGGCCGATGAGGCCGCGATAGACGCCATAGCCCATGAGTTGGCGGAGCCTCGGCTCGAACGCTCCGCGCCATCTCCGCGGGCACGCCCAGCTGCTGGTTTTCCTGCTGGCGGATAAAGCCGGCGCAGTAGTTCATGGCGATGCCGGTCCGCCGCTCGACGCGTCGTGTTCGCCCCGCCGCCGTGCCAGAGAGAGCCGTCCCAGACCAGCACCGAACCTTTGGGCATCTCAGCCGCCACCGACTCGTAACGACCGCCATATTCCGGGTTGCCGCGTGTGTGGCTCCTGGCCACCAGCCGCGTCGCCCCGTTCGCCTCGGTGAAATCGCTGAGCGCCCACATCGAATTGCAGACGATCGAGACGTGCGGTTTCTCGAGCGGGATCACCATGTCGTCCGCGTGGATCGGCTGAGCGATTCGCCCGGGTCGATGGCGATCGAGGAGAGCGACGAGATCAGGCATTCGGGATCGAGCACGCCCTCGACGATCGGCAGCACCGACCGATGCACCGGAACGCCCAGGAACGGCTCGCCGTAAGCCAAGAGGTTGTAGATGCGGACGGTCTTGTGGCCCTCGAAACCGTTCATCGCCGGCTTCACGCCGAGGTCGCGCTCGAGGCGCAGGAGGGCGTCGTTCAGCGCCTCCACCAGGTCGGACTCGATGGCGTTCTCGACGATGGTGAAGCCTTCGGCTCTCACCTTTGCGATGTGCGCCTCGCGCGTCGCCTCATCCATGCTCCTCTCCGTCACGGCGCGATCAACAGCGAGCTGGCGGCCCGCGTCGAAAGCGTGAGCTGGGCGCGGCGGGCGAAGGTCTGCATCGCCTCGGTGGTCGGGTCGCGCGAGTCCTCCCAGACGCCGTGGCTGGCGTAGCGGGTGACGAGCAAGAGGTGGTGAGAGGCGGCCGGCGAGCCTTCCCACTCCGATGTGAGCTCGAACAGACCGAAGATCCTGGCGTCGAACTGGGCCTCGAAGCCTGGCCAGGCCTGGGTCGACAAGTCGATGAATTCGGCCACGGAGGCGCGGTTCACCTCGAACCAGCGGTGCACATAGATGCCGCCGGGCGCGAGCGCCGCGTCGGCCTGGGGCCGCACCGTCGACCGCAGGGTGTGCGCGTATGCTCGAGATGACCTCGGGGGCGGCTAACACAGCGTCGAGCGCCTTGTTCTCGTCGCCGCCGCGCTCAGCCAGCAAGGCCGCTTCGGCCGCTTCCCAGCCCAGCTGGGCGACGAACAGGCCCGCGCGTCGGCCGTGCGCCGCCAGCCCCGCCGCCTTGACGGTGTCGGCGAAGGCGCGCCGGGCCGGCGCGCCACGGGCCAGGGTCAGCATCACATAGTCGAAGTCGGCCATTGGGCGTCCTTTCGGCGCTACCTTAGGCCTGCTCGGCCCGGGACTCCATTTGCCGGTCTGGCTTTCCGCGCCGCGCCGGGCTGAAATGGATGCTCGGGCGGCCGGGAGACACTGGAACCATGCGCATCGATGCCGAACATCCGTCGGTCGCCTTCCCACAGAAGGGCGCGCGCGGCTGGCTCATCTTCGAGGGTCTGCTGATGATCGTCCTTGGCGTCCTCGCCGCGGCGCTTCCGGCTTTCGCGGGGCTGGCGGTGGCGCTGGTCGTCGGTTGGGTGCTCGTGTTCAGCGGTCTTCTGGGCCTGATCGGCCTCTTCGGGTCGCGCGGCCACGATCACCCGGTCTGGCGCATCGTCTCGGCGCTGATAACGATCGGTGCGGGCGGGATCGTGCTCTGGTCGCCGGTGGTCGGCGTGGTCGGGCTGGCGATCCTGATCGCCGTCTACCTGACTCTGAACGCCATCACCTCGTTCGCTATGGCGCTCCATCATCGGGGCCGGACCGCGAAGGGCTGGGGTTGGCTTGTGTTCTCGGGGCTGGTGGGCATTGCGCTCGCGGTCTTCATCCTGCTGCTCGATCCGCGCGGCGACGCCGTCCTCATCGGCTTCTTCATCGCCATCAATCTGATCGTTGCGGGGCTGTCGCTGTTCGGGATCAGCGCGGGCATCCGCCGCGCCACGCCCCTGGCGGCTAGCGCTTAGGCAACGTCGAGCGCACCAGCGGCGTCTTTCCCGACGCCGACTGCGGAATCGCATCGAGGCGCTGGACGTCGATCGACGGCGGCGCCGCGCCGTGGCTGGCCAGCGCCTCGCGCGACCTTCGTCGCCAGCGCCGCGTCGTCCAGGGCCGTGGCCACGCCGGCCAGCAACAGGTGCAACCCAGCCTCGTCCTGCAGCACCTGCCAGCTCGAGACCGGCAACTGGTCCATGATGTTGGCGAAGACGATGGGATGCAGGTCGACCCGACCGCCGGCCGCCCCGGCGAACGACAACACCTCCTCGACCCGGCCCTGGATGGCGTCGATCAACCGAAACGGCCGTCCGCAAGGGCAGGGCTCTCCCGCCAGGCGGACGCTGTCGTCGAGCTCGTAGCGGATCAGCGGCTGCGTGCGGCCGCCGAGCACCGTCACCAGCATCTTCACCCCGAACACGCCGGGCGGGGCGGGCCGGTTGTCGGCGTCGACCACCTCGATGATCGAAAGATCCTCCATCAGATGCAGGCCCTTGTGGCGGTCGCACTCGGCTCCGACGCCGCCGCAGTCGGTGGTGGCATAGGTGTCGAACAGAACGTCGCCCCAGGCGGCCTTGGCGCGGTCGCGCACACCCTGGCTGAGCAGCTCGGAGGCGCTGAGCACCGAGCTGGGCGCAATCTTCAGCCGACCGGCCAGCTGTTCCTCGGCCAGAACGTGGATGATCGACGCATAGGCCCAAAGCATTTCCGGCCGCCAGGCGTTCAGTCGCTCGACGACACTCGGCAGCGGTTCGCTCGCGTCGAGGATAAGCGTCGGCATCCACCAGTTGGCCATGCTCCGCCCACCCTGGGTCGAAAGGTGCGACGGGTTGGTCGATGTGATCTGCGCCACCCGGACGCGATGGGTCAGCCCAACGCGCAGGCCGGCCCAGTCGAAGGCGCGGACGGCGGTCGCCAGCTCCAGGCTCCATTCGTCGCGGTCGACCAGGAAGAGGCCGGGGTGGCCGCTGGTTCCGGAGGTCGAGGTGACCCAGTAGCGGCCGAGGTAGCGATCGCCCGGATCCTTCTCGGCCATGAAGGTTTTCACGTCGGCCAGGTGGATGTCGCGATCGGTCACCACGTCATCGAACCGGTCCATCATCTGGGCCTTGGTCAATGTCGGCAGCGCTTCCAGCGGCGCATCCTCGAGGCCGCGATGGAACTCGCG
This sequence comes from uncultured Alphaproteobacteria bacterium, assembly GCA_963719975.1. GTDB lineage: Bacteria > Pseudomonadota > Alphaproteobacteria > Caulobacterales > Caulobacteraceae > Poindextera. The sequence goes on along the minus strand of CAVRED010000006.1, from coordinate 157,912 downwards.
GTAGAAGGGCGAGCGGGCATAGGCATGCGCGCGCAAGGCCTTGAGCGCCTCGGCCTGAAACGCCTCGAGGGTCGCCCGCGTCCAGCGCTCATGAGCGGCCAGACCGCGGCGCTTGAGCAACGTCGCGAGGATAAGCCCAGGATCGCTCATCGACGTTGGCGGTTACGCCGTCGGAGCGGCCCGCGCAATCGCGAGGCGCGTTGACGGCCCGCCCGGCGGATGCCAATCGGCAAGGGACTGAGGGAACAGGAAGAGGTCAACGCCCATGGCGTTCCAGCCATTCGACTTGAGCGGCAAGGTCGCGCTGATCACCGGCGGCAACGGCGGGATCGGGCTTGGCCTCGCCGAGGGCCTCGCCGACGCCGGGGCCGCTGTGGTGATCTGGGGCACCAACGAGGCCAAGAACCGCGACGCCTCGGCCAAGCTGCTCGAGCGCGGGGTGCGGGTGCTGGCCCAGCGGGTCGACGTCAGCGACGAGGCGCAGGTCGTGGGCGGCATGGCCGAGGCCGTCGCCGCCATGGGCCGCGTCGACTTCGTGGCGGCTAACGCCGGCATCGGCGGTGGCGCGGCCTTCACCGAGTTCCCGACCGAGACCTGGCGCCGCGTGTTGTCCGTCAATCTCGATGGCGTGTTCTGGACCTTCCGCGAGGCCTGCAAGCACATGGTCGAGCGGGCGGACGCCGGCGATCCGGGCGGCTCGCTGGTCGTCACCTCTTCGGTTTCGGCCGTGCACGGCGCGCCGCGCAACGAGGCCTACGCCGCGACCAAGGGCGCGGTCATCGCGATGATCCGCGGGCTTGCCGTCGAGCAGGCGCGCTACGGCATCCGCGCCAACGCCATCCTGCCCGGCTGGATCCGCTCGGACATGACCGCCGCCGCGCAAGGCTGGGACAAGTTCAACGAGCGGGTGATCGGCCGGGTGCCGCTCCGCCGCTGGGGCGAGCCCGAGGACTTCTCCGGCATTGCGGTCTATCTGGCGTCCGACGCCTCGCGCTACCACACCGGCGACACCTTCGTGATCGACGGCGGCTACACCGTCTACTGAGGCGACAACCAGAAGAAGGGGAGGGAGCCATGGAGCTCAGCCTGAAGGGACGCGCGGCGCTGGTCACCGGCGGCGGACGCGGCATCGGCAAGGCGATCGCGCTCTCGTTGGCCGAGGCCGGCGCGGACGTGGCTGTCAATTACCGGCGCGACGCCGATGCGGCCGAGGAGACGGTCAAGGAAATCAAGGCCATGGGCCGCAAGGCCAAGGCTTACCCCGCCTCGGTCGAGAACTGGGACGAGGACGTCGCAATGGCCGCCGAGGTGGTCAAGGACTTCCCGAACCTCTCGATCCTCGTCAACAACGCCGGCATCGCCAGCCGCGGGCAGGCCGTCGCCGACACCGATCCGGCGGAGATGGAGCGGGTCGTACGCGTGCACGCCTTCGGGCCGCACTACCTGGCCAAGCTGCTCGTGCCGCACCTGCGCACGCAGGGCCGCGCCGACATCATCATGATCTCGAGCGTGGCCACCCTGGGCATGGGCCCGCGCGGCGCGCCCTACAATATGGGCAAGGCGGCGATGGAGGCGTTGGCGCTGACGCTGGCCAAAGAGGAGCGCGAGCACGGCATCCGCACCAACATCGTGGCGCCCAGCCTGACCGTGACCGAGATGGGCCGAAGGCTCACCCGGGCAACGACGGGCATCGAGGATATCCATGAGCTGGACGCCCGCTCTCCGTTCGGGCGCGTCTCGACGCCCGAGGACGTGGCCGCGGTGGTGACCTTCATGGTCTCCGACGCCAACCCCTATGCAAACGGGCAGAAGATCAACATCAACGGCGGGGGATGAGAGCCTCCGCTTGACGGACTTTACGGAAGTCCGCCCAACTCGCCTCCCCTTGAGGAGACCGCCATGGCCTACGACAAGCTTAAGCTCGCAACCGAGGGCGCGATCCTCGTCATCACGCTTTCCGACCCCGCGACCATGAACGCCGCCGGCGTCGACATGGCCAGGGAGCTCAGCCAGGCGCTTGCGGACGCGACCAAGTCGGACTCCGGCGTGCGGGCGGTCGTCATCACCGGCGACGGACGCGGCTTCTGCTCAGGGGCGAACCTGCAGCCCGGCGGGACCGGGCAGCGGCGACGCCGGCGATGCGCTGGAGACGGTCTACAATCCGCTGGTGACCGCCGTGCGCAACCTGCCGGTGCCGCTGGTCACGGCGGTGAATGGGGCGGCGGCGGGGGTCGGCTGCTCGCTCGCGCTTCTTGGCGACATCATCGTGGCGGGCGAGAGCGCCTACTTCCTGCAGGCGTTCCGGCGCATCGGCCTCATCCCGGACGGCGGTTCGACCTACATCCTCCCGCGAATGATCGGAAAGGCGCGGGCCATGGAGATGACCCTGTTCGGCGAGCGCGTGCCGGCGGCCAAGGCGCTGGAATGGGGCATGATCAACCGCGTTGTGCCCGACGCCGAGCTGATGCCGACCGCGCTCGCGCTGGCCGGCGAACTCGCCAAGGGTCCGGCCTCGCTCGGTCTCATCCGCCAGACGATCTGGGCCAGCCTCGACAGCGACTGGGCCGACCAGCTCGACCGCGAGCGCAAGGGCCAGAGCATCGCCGGCCGCACCGAAGATTTCCGTGAAGGCGTCGCGGCCTTCCTGCAAAAGCGACCCGCCGAGTTCAAAGGGCGCTGACCACGGCGCCGATCGCCCTCGGCGATCGCTGGCGGCGCCTCTGGGCGCGGGCCAGCTGCAGCGGCGATGCCGAGCCGGCCTTCGCCGGCCTCGTCGCCCGTTACGCAGAGCCCGAGCGCGCCTACCACACGCTGGCTCATATAGAACAGTGCTTTGCAGCGCTCGACGAGGCCGCGGCGGTCGGGACGAACGCGACCACGGCCGTGGAGTTCGCGCTCTGGTTCCACGACGCGATCTACGACCCCCGCGGCAGCGACAACGAGGCGCGGAGCGCGCGCCTCGCCGAGCATGTCCTGGCCGCTGCCGGTCTCAGCCCGGCGATCGTCGCGCGTGTGGCCGCATGCATCCGCGTGACCGAACACAGGGGCGAACCCGCGGCGCCTGACGAAGCGCTGGTGCTCGACGTCGACCTTTCAATCCTGGGCCAGGACGAAGCGACGTTCGACGCCTACGAGCGCCAGGTCCGCGAGGAGTACAATTGGGTCCCGGAGGCCCAGTTCCGCTCGGCGCGAACCGATGTCCTTCGCCGCTTCCTGGAGCGGCGACATATCTACAACACCGACCACTTTCGGCGCCGCTACGAGGCGCGAGCGAGAGAGAATCTGGCACACTCGATCGCCGCACTGAGCCAGCGACCGGCGGGTCTTGGGCTGTCGTGAAGACGACGCCGTAGCGTGCTACGCTTTGCGCGTGCATTTCGAGGGAGGTTGTCAGGCGCATGGCCGTGAAGTTGCAGTTCCAGCGGCAACCAAATGTCAGCGGCGATCCTGAGGCGGCGACGCAGGGGTTCGGACGGGTCAGTCGCACGCCGGCGCCCGCCTTCGACCCAGCGCGCGACAGCGATGAGGCATGCGCCTTCTTCGAGCGCCACGGCTATGTCGTGCTTGCGAACTGCCTCGACGCCCGCGAAATCGCCCACCTCAACGAATTCTTCGACCGCAGCCAGCGCGAGCGGCCGGACGCCTGGGGGCTCGGCGAACGGCGAAAGCCGCACCATACCAACCAGGGCCTGATCTTCTCCCAGCCGCTGCTCGACTATCCGGAGCTCGACCCCTACACGCGCCACCCGCGCTCCTACCCCGTGGTCGCCAGGCTCTTGGGCGGCGAGGAGCACGCCCGGTTCGCCGAGTTCAACTTCCGCGAAACGCCAGAGGGCGCGGGCGAGCGGGCGATGAACTTCCACCATGACGCCGTCCGCGACGACCGGCTGAACCGCGAGCCTTACAATCCCTGCGACTGGCTCTGCGCGATCCACTATCTGACCGACGTCGAGCCGGGCGCGCCTTGCTTCTGTGTCGTGCCGAACAGCAACCGCTTCGCCAGCCTGAAGGACGCGTTCGACGGGCTCGGCGAGACCTATCGCGAGGTCCCGCTCTACGGCCCGGCGGGGACCTGCGTGCTCTACGACACGGCCCTCTTCCACACCCGGCTCGACGGCGACGGCCAGCGCATGCGGCGCACCTGGCACCAGTACTACGCCCGCGGCGGCTGGTTGCGCTGCGCGCTGCCCCAGACCAACCGCTACGTCCGCGCTCCGAGCCCCGTGCTGACCGACTGGAACCTCTTCCCCGAGCGGCTGGCGCTGAGCCCCGATCCGAAGACCCGGCTCTTCTTCTCGCATTGGAACACCGCCCAGGGCGAATGGGTCGCCAGCGGTTTCGACCCGGCCGTCCGCGCCTCGATGCCAAGGGGCGAGCAGTAGCGGCCCCGGCTCCAGACTCAATTGAAGTCTGAGCGATATCAAAGACTTGGAAGCCAGCGCAACAAGCCCACCGGCCGCGCTAATAAGCCGTTCCCTTAGCGCCCCTCCGCCGTGCCAATATGCCCTCACCGCGGCGTAACGACATTCATGGGTTATTGAGGAGACGAGACGCTCGTCCACCCCCGGGCGAATCAATCGGGGTCCAAGCAGCAGCAGCATCAAGCTTCAGTAGCGTCTAGAAAGTCTCCTCGAGTACCCGAGAGTGCCGATTGCGCCGCGGCTCTGCCTTCTGGCTGAGCCCGCGGTCGCGCGCGTGTGTGCTAAAGTTCGACCGGCCGGCCGTGGGGGGTGCGGCGGTAGGCGTCGGCCCACGCGGTCTTGCGAGCGGTGAGCTCGGCCGGGGCGGCCAAAGCCCGCTCGGCGCTCAATGCTTCCAACGCAGCGACCCAGTGGTGGTAGTAGCGCGAGCCGTCGTCGGCCGGGTCTGTGGCGAGCTCGCGCCCCAACGCCTCCGCCCACTCCGTCCAGGTGAACGCGCCGTCCTCGTGCAGTTGCACCACGAGCGCGAATGCTTGGGCCTGCCAGGGCTCGGCGAACACTGGGCCGCTCTCGTCGCGCGGCAGGCCTGGCAGGTCCTCAGGCGCGCTCAAGGTAGGGTTCCCATAGGTCCAGGCTGACGCTGTCGCGGCCGGACGCGTCCGGACCCCAGAGCTCGTGGGCGGTGAACCGCACGGAGTAGAGATGCCTGGGGTCCTCGCCCACGCCATGGGCGTTGCTGTCCGGAAAGACGTGCGCGCCGTTGTGGCGCTCGACCACTCCGATGCGGCCTCGCACGTAGCGCGGCAGGCGAGTGTGGCCGAGAGGGTGGATGTTGCGTGCTCGCACCTGATCGCCGGGCTTGAATAGGGGCGCCGTCTTGACCTGGCGTTCGTAGCTCCCGCGCGTCGATAGGGCAGCACTGACCCCGTCTGGACGCAGGCGCGGCGTGGCCTTGGGCGCCGAGGGATCGACGCGCCCGCTGGCGATCTCCGCATCGGTCACCAAACCGGCCTCGAGCAACCCCGTGCAGAGGCTATCGAGCCACTTCTCGTAATAGGTCATGCGCAGATATTCGGCCGCGGGGATTTTCTCGCGTCGATGGCGGCCGGCGTCGATGTTGCTGCGCGTTGGCGTGGCGACCACCATAGCGTGGACACGGCCCTCCCACGCGGCATGGAACGGCCGCTCGTCGGCGTCGGGCGCGATCGGCCCCATGCCGTGCATGCCGCCCATGTCGTGGACGCTATTCAAAGCAGGGCCGTCCCGATCATGCCGTCGCGGGTGACGAGCGCGGCCAGGGCGCCCTCGTCCAGCCCCTCCGTGCCTGCCGGCCGCTCGGGGATGACGAGGTAGCGAAGCTCGGCGGTCGAGTCCCACACCCGGACTTCCACGTCGGGCGAAAGCTCGGTTCCGAAGTCCTTGAGCACGCCCCTGGGGTCGATCACCGCCCGCGAGCGGTAAGGCGCCGACTTGTACCAGACGGGCGGCAAGCCCAGCACCGGCCAGGGGTAGCAGGAGCAGAGGGTGCAGACGACGAGGTTGTGCACCGCCGCCGTATTCTCCACGGCGACCATGTGATCGCCCTGCGCTCCGCCGTATCCAAGCTCGGCGATCGCCGTCGTGGCGTCGGCCATCAGACGCTCGCGATAGGCGGGATCGCTCCACGCCCGGGCCACGACGCGGGCGCCATTTCGCGGGCCGACCTTGTGCTCAAAGTGGTCCACGATGGCGTCCAACGCCGCCGGATCGACCAGCCCCTTCTCGATCAGCAGGGACTCGAGCGCCTTGACGCGCAGCGCGATATCGGGGGGCGGCTCCTGGCCATGGTTGTGGTGGTCGTGATCGTGCGCCATGCCGCCAACTTGGCCGAAGGGGTGCGGGAATGGAAGATGGCCCGCGATGAGAAGGAAACCGCGATGAGCGCCAGCATTGCCGACGTGCTCGCCTGGGACGCCGAGGACCCCCTCGGCGAGGTCGGCGCGCGATTCCTGCGACCGGAGGGCCTGATCTACCTCGACGGCAACTCGCTGGGCGCCGCGCCGGTCGCCGTCCGCGACCGCATCGAAGCGGTCGTGACCAAGGAGTGGACCCAGGGTCTGGTGCGCAGCTGGAACGGCGCGGACTGGATCGGGGCCCCGGCGCGGATCGGCGGCAAGATCGCGCGTCTGATCGGCGCGAAGCCGGGCGAGGTCGTGGTGACGGACTCGACCTCGGTGAACCTGTTCAAGCTGCTGGCCGCCGCTCTCAGCGCCAGGGCGCCGCGATCGGTCATCCTGACCGAGCCGGGCGAGTTCCCGACCGACCTCTACGTCGCCCAGGGGGTCGCAAGCACGCTGCCGGGCGTCTCGTTGCGTCTTGTCGCCGGCGATCGGTTGCCGCAAGCGATCGACGCCGATGTGGCCGTCGTGCTTCTAACCCACGTCCACTATCGATCCGGCGCCCGCCGCGACATGGCCGCCATCACCGCCCGCGCCGCCGCTGCCGGCGCGCTCGTCGTCTGGGACCTCAGCCACAGCGCCGGCGCGATGCGGGTCGACCTGGCCGGCGCTGGCGCCGACCTCGCCGTCGGCTGTGGATACAAGTACCTGAACGGCGGGCCGGGCGCGCCGGCGTACCTCTACGTCGCCGAGCGGCTGCAAGCCGAGCTCGTCTCACCGCTCACCGGCTGGATGGGACACGCCGATCCCTTCGAGTTCGGCGACGCCTACCGGCCGGCGGCGGGCATCGACCGGTTCCTTTGCGGCACGCCGCCCGTTCTCTCGATGTTGGCGCTCGAGTGCGGCGTCGACCAGTTCGACGGCGTCGACATGGCGGCGGTCGAGGCCAAGGCGGGACGGCTCTGCGCCTTGTTCATCGAGCGCGTCGAAGACCGCTGCGCCGGCCACGGCCTTAAGCTCATCACGCCCCGAGAGCCGGCTCGACGCGGCGGCCACGTCTCTTTCACCCACCCGGGCGCCTACGCCATCATGCAGGCGCTGATCGACCGCGGCGTGATCGGCGACTTTCGCGCCCCTGACGTGCTCCGCTGCGGCTTTGCACCGCTCTACACGCGCTTTGCGGACGTCTGGCGTGCGGTCGAGATCATGGGCGATATCCTCGAGGCCGGCGCGTGGCGCGTGGCGCGCTACCAGACCCGCGCCCGGGTCACCTGAGCGGCGGCGCGGCGCTGCGCTTCGCTTGATCTGGGTCAAGGGCGCGGTCGCGCGGCCCTCTAGAGTGGCGTTTGGCCGCCGAGGAGAACGCCATGTCTATGAACGTGAAGCCGATTCCCACGCTGGAGCCGCGCATCAACGAGATCCGCGAGCTGACGGCGCGGATCGTCAACAAGGAGATCCTGCCCAACGAGCGGGTGCTCGGGGCGGGCTGGCGTGGCGATGCGAGCGACAGCGAGCGGGCAGCCTCGAAGAGCGCCGCCGAGGCGATCAAGCAGACGGTGAAAGCGGCGGGTCTGTGGGCGCCGCACCTGCCGCCGGAGTACGGCGGCTCGGGCCTGAGCTTTCTCGAGCATGCCTACATGAACGAGGTCCTGGCCTATACGACCGGGGGCGCGGCGCTGTTCGGCGTCGTCGCGCCCAACTCCGGCAATCAGACCATCCTCCTGAAGTACGGCACCGAGGCGCAGAAGCGGAAGTGGCTCGTGCCCCTGACCGAAGGCAAGATGGAGTCGGGGTTCTCGATGACCGAGCCCGAACTCGCCGGGCTCCGATCCGCGGTCGATCAAGACCACCGCCCGGCTCGAGGACGGCGAGTGGGTCATCAACGGCCACAAGTGGTTCACCTCCAACGGCCGCCGCGCCGACTTCCTCATCGTCATGTGTCGGACCGAGGGCGAAGGGCGCGACGCGGGCCGCATGACCCAGATCATCGTCCCAACCAAGACACCCGGCGTGCGCATCGTCCGCGGCGTCGAGGTCTGGGGACGGACGAGCGATCATTGCGAGATCGTCTACGACAATGTGCGGGTTCCGGAGGAAAACGCGCTCGGCGAAGCGGGATCGGGCCACAAGGCGGCCCAGGACCGGCTGGGCGCCGGCCGCGTCTTTCACTGCATGAACTCGATCGGACAGATGTGGCGCGCCTTCGATCTGATGGTCGAGCGCGCCTCGATGCGCGAGGTGCACGGCGGCGTCCTGGCCAGCAAGCAGTTCATTCAGGGGTTCATCGCCAACTCCTACATCGACATCCAGGCCGCGCGCCTGATGACCATTCGCTGCGCCCAGCTGATGGAAGGCGGCGGCGATCCGCGGACCGACATTTCGGCCATCAAGGTCTTCGTCCCAGCCGCCTATACGCGGGTCGTCGACCGCGCCATCCAGGTTTGGGGGGCGGCGGGGGTGTCCGGCGATCTGCCGCTGGCGGGCATGTACATGGGCGCCCGCACGCTGCGCATCGCGGACGGGCCCGACGAGGTGCACCGGGTCCTGATCGCGCGCAACGTGCTCGCGCAGTTCGCGGGCGGCGAGGGCTGGGACTTCGGGAACTGACGGCGCGCTAGAACGTCGCCCTGAGTTCGAGGCCTACGAGGCGGGCGCGGCGGCCGGTTGCGGCCTCTGCTGGCCGACGCCGCCGATCGGGGTGAACTTGCCTTTCAGCTTCGGCAGCGCGTCGCTCAGGATCGTGGCGACGGTCCAGTGGTCCGCCGCCGTCACGGTCTCGACTGGCCGGGGCTGGCTGAACACCTCCAGCGTCTCTGACCGCGCGCCGAAGATCTGGCCGGTCACGTCGCTCGCGGCCGGGCTGGCCAGCGCCACCGCGAGCCTCGCCGGCTGCTCCGGCTTCAGCGCCTGCTTCATCGCCTCCATCCGCGCGGCGCCCGCCTCGTCCTTGATCGGGATGGTGGCGATCAGCCGGGTCCAGGCGGTCGGCGCGATGATGTTGGAGCGGACGTTCTTCGTCACGCCCTCCATCGCGATGATGCGCGAGAGGCCCATGATGCCGAGCTTGGCCGCGGCGTAGTTGGCCTGGCCGACGTTGCCGATGAGGCCGGACGTCGAGGTGAAGAGCACATAGGCCCCGTCGTTCTGGTTCCTGAAGTGCTCGATGGTCGCCCGGCAGACGTTGTAGGAGCCGCGCAGGTGCACATCGATAACGACGTCCCAGTCCTCGTCCGGCATCTTGTGGAACATGCCGTCGCGCAGGATGCCGGCCGGATTGATCACCGCGTGCAGGGCGCCGAAGCTGTCGAGCGCCTGCTCGACCATGCCCTTGACGGCGGCCATGTTGGTCACGCTGTCGGAGTTGGCGACCGCTTCGCCGCCGGCGGCGCGAATCTCCGCGGCCACGGTCTCCGCTGGCCCCGTCGAGCCTTCGTCGCCGCCGCGCTCGCCGCCGCCGAGGTCGTTCACGAGCACCTTTGCGCCCTCGCGCGCGGCGATCAGCGCGCACTCGCGCCCGATGCCATTCCCGCCGCCGGTGACCAGCACCACCCGTCCGTCCAATGCGCCCATGTCCTGGAATCCCTCTGATGAAAAAGACGAGCGGCTCCGTGGCCGCTCAGCAATCGGCTTTGATCTCTGACCGACCGCGCCCCCCGCGTCCAGTCATCGCGCGTTGAACTGCGGCGGCCGTCTCTCGCGGTGTGAGGCGAGGCCCTCGCGCGCTTCGGGCCCGGTGAAGCCAAGGAACTCGAGCGCCAGCGAGGCGTCGAAGGCGGGCCCGGCGCTGCGCAGCCAGTTGTTGAGGGCATGCTTGGTCCACCGGATGGCGCGCTGGGCGCCCGCGGCGAGCTTCTCGGCGATCTCGAGCGCCTTTGCGTCCAGTTCGGCGTCAGGAACCACGAGCGAGATCAGGCCGATACGCTCGGCCTCGGCGCCGGCGAGGGTCTCGCAGAGCAGGAGGTAGTACTTCGCCTTCGCCATCCCGCAGAGCAGCGGCCAGACGATCGCCGCGTGGTCTCCGGCCGCGACGCCAAGCCGGGTGTGACCGTCGATGATCCGCGCCTCCGGCGTCGCGATCGAGATGTCGGCCAGAAGGCCGCACACCAGGCCCGCGCCCACCGCCGGCCCGCGCATGGCGCTCACCACCGGTTTGCCGCAGTTGATCAGATTGTAGACCATGTCGCGCGCCTCGCGCATGACCCGCGCCCGGGTCTCGAAGTCGTCCATGATCGCTTCGATCATGTCGAAGTCGCCGCCTGCGGAGAAAGCGCGGCCAACCCCGGTCAGGATGACCGCCCGGGTCTCGTCGTCGCGGTCGACGTCCAGCCAGATGTCGGCCAGTTCGGCATGCATGACGGCGTCGGCCGCGTTCAACCGCTCCGGATTGTTCATCGAGACGCGCAGTACGCCGGAACTTGGCCGGTCGAACGCGAGGCGCTGGTAGCGGGCGTAAAGGTCGGTCATGGCGGGCTCCCTCGCCGTCGACGGCGGTGCGGAGCCAGCATAGGGAGCGGGGCGCTGCCCCTTCAAGGCGGACGCGGAAGCTAGGCCGGCTCCAGGTCCAACATCAGGCGGGTGATGTTCATCACCGTGCCGCCCCGCATGGCGGGCCGGTCGTCGGGCGCCAGCGCGAAGCGGCCCATGCGCTGGAACCAGGTCTCGTACATCACTCTGAGTTCGAGCCTAGCGAGGTACATGCCGAGGCAGATGTGGTGGCCGCCGCCGAAACCCATGTGCCGCGGGCCATCCGCCTCGGCCTCGGCATCGTTGCTGCCGCCCCACAGTACACAGCAGACCATCTCCCCGGCTTTCAGCGCGACGCCGTCCAACTCGGTGTCCTTCATCACCAGCCGGTAGGTGTTCACGAACGTGTAGAGGCGAAGCAGCTTCTCGACAGTGGCCGGGATCAAGCTCGGGTCATGGCGCAGCGCCTCCTGCATGCCCTGGTCGCGCGCGAGGTGTCGCATCCCGTAGGTCATCGCATTGGTCACGGTGTCGAGCCCGGCGACGAACAGCAAGAACGAGATCGACATCAGCTCTTTGTGGCTGAGCGGCCGGCCCTGGATCTCCTCGGCGACCAGCTTGGAGATCAGGTCGTCCCGCGGAGCGGCGCGCCGCTCTGCGATGAGCGCGTTCAGCGTGGCCGCAATCTCCCCCAACGCGGCCGTCGGGGCGGCAGCGTCGCCGCCGGCCTCGGTTGGAGTCAGCATCAGCATGACCAGCCGGCGGAACTCGTCGAAGCGTTCGAGCGGCAGGCCCATCATCACCATGAAGACCGACACTGGCATCGGCTCGGCGACCGCCTTGAGGAAGTCGCACGAGCTTGCGCCCTCGAGCTTGCCGATCAGTCGCTCGGCCCAGCTGCGCACGAACGGCTCGAGAGTCCTCACTTGCGCCGGGCCGAAGTGCTTGAGCAGCAAATGCCGCCAGGGCGCGTGCGCCGGCGGGTCGAGCGAGAGCGGGATGAACCCCTGCCCGTCGATCCCGCCCATGCAGGAGGTGGAGAAAGTCTCGGCGTCGGCAAGCACCCGTTGGAGCTCGTCGCGGCCGAAGACCAGCCAGTGGCCGCCGTTCCCCGTGGTGTAGGCAACCTTGGGCGCCGCGTCGCGGACGGCCTTCAGCCGCTCGAAGACGTCGACCTTCAACGCCGGATCCAGGGTGATGTCGAAGTTGATCACGCGGTCGGCCGGGATGCCCGGCGGCGCGTTGGCGGCGAAGCTCTGCGCAGTGCTCATCGGCCTACCACCCGTACGTTCACAAACAGACTGTATGTGGCCTAGCGTGTGGCGGGCGGTCGCCTTCGTCAAGTCGCCAATTGACGCGCCTGCGGCTAGCGCCCAGCTTGAACGCTGGATGATCACCCGGACAAATGTGCGGAAGGTCAGGGCCGCCGCCACACGGGCGCGCCTGCAGGCGGCGGGGCGGCAACTCTTCACGCTCAAGGGCTACCACGCCACAGGGACGAACGATCTCGTCGCTCTCGCGGAAGTCACCCGTGGTGCGCTCTACCACCATTACGCGGACAAGGAAGCGCTGTTCGAGGCGGTCTTTCGCGAGGTCGCCGAGGAGCTTGCCGCCGCGGCGGGCGAAGCGGCGATCGAGTTCACCGGCGACCCGTGGCGCCAACTCCGGGAAGGCCTGCAGACCTATCTGCGCCTGGTGGCGGCCAATCCGGGGGTCCAGCGCGTCTTGCTGGTCGACGGCCCCGTCGTGTTCGGCTGGGCGCGCTGGCGCGAAATCCAGTCAGACTACACCTTCAACCAGCTTTGCGCTGGTCTACAAGCGCTGATGGAGCTTGGCTTGATGGTCGAAACATCACCCCAACCGCTCGCGCATCTCATCCTCGCGGCGCTGAACGATGCAGCGCTCTCGATCGCGAACGCGACGGACCGGGAGGGCGCTCGGGCCGTCGCCGCGGCGGCTCTGACCACCTTGGTCGATGGATTGCACAAGCGGGGCGACCAGACGCGTTAGCGTCTCAATGGCATGTGAGATACCAGCTGTAGGTGAATCGCAACGCGCCGCTAACCGGCTGCCCGGTGCGCTCGTCGTCGCTGGGCGGCGGCGGGGGCATGCTCACACAGGTGCGCCTTCCGCCTCGTATCGAGCAAGCGTCTCGGCGGCGAGAGCCGCCTCGCTCACCAGGCGGCCGCCGCCGAGCTTCACCTCGCTGACGGCGCCGTCGGCGCCGCGGATGAGCTTCGCCGGCTCGCCGTAGGTCGCGAACCCACCGGCTTGGCTGATGCGGGCTTGATCGGGTCCGCTCACCTCCAGCTCCCCAGCCTTCAGCAAGGGGTTCGGCGCGCCGGGCGCGGCCAGCAGCACCTTGTCCCCGACGGGCACGAGGTCGGTCGGACCCCAGAGGCTCCACCAACGCCCGCGCCAGTCGTTGAGCGCCGCGGCCGGAGGCCCGTCCTCCTTGAACCGCCGAAGGATGGCGAAGGTCCCGTCCAGCCAGCCATACGCGGAGCCGTCCACCGCGTTCGCGAGGCATGAGACGGCGAGTTCGTGCGCCGGAGCAACCGCCGTGCGCGAGGCGTAGCCCACGAAGCCGCCGGTGTGGCCGAACAGCTCCCAGCCGTCCAGGTCGCCGGTGATGACCCCAAGACCGTAGCTTGATTTCAGTGCGGACCAGGGATCGGGCCATTGGGCGTGGGTCATCAATCGACGGCTCGTGGGCGTGAGCAGGGCGCCCGGCGCGTTCGGCGAGGTCTGACTGAAGAATCGGACGAGGTCGGCGGCGGTGCTGACAAAGCCGGTGGCCGGCGCCAGGGCGTGGGTGGACTGGTCGCCCGGGATGGTCAGCCGCCGACCGTGCAACGCCTTGCCGCTGTGCCCGCGGGCGAACGGGACGCCGGGGGCGATGGGAACGTCGGGCGTCGTTTCGGCGAGGCCCGCCGCATCGATCACCTCGCGCCGCACCCAATCTCGATAGGGCTCGCCGGTGACGGCCTCGATCACCATCCCGGCGAGGCCAAAACCATGGTTCGAGTATTTCAATCGCTCGGCCGCGCCGATCGAGGGCGGCTCGGCGAGCTCGGACCGCAGAGCCGCTTCGTCGAGAAACGGGGCGCGATCCACCCAATAGGCGCAATCGGGGCCGTCACGCATGATCCCGGCCGTGTGCGACAGGAGCTGCGCCAACGTCGCGGAGGCCACGTCCGGGTGCAGGCCCTTGACGTGGTCGCCGGCCCGATCGTCCAGCGTCAACCGACCCTGCTCGCGCAGCTTCATGACCGCGGTCGCGGTGAACGTCTTCGAATGTGACGCCACGCGGAAGCGGTGGCGGGGCGTCAGCGGCTCGCCGGTCGCCAAGCTGGCCTTGCCGAAAGCCGCTTCGAACACGAGCTCGCCCTTGTGCGCGACCGCGACGATGCAGCCAGGCTGCTCGGTGACGCGGATCTGGAAGGCGAGCCAGTCTGCGACGTAGGCCAGGGCCGGCTCGAGCCAGGCGGCCTCGCTCACCGCGTCAATGCCCCACGAACTTCGCCGGACGTCGCTCGAGGAAGGCGGCGACGCCCTCCTTGTGGTCCTGCGACTTGAACGCGGCCTGCAGCGCCTCGACGTGCGCCTGCATGTGCGCCGAGACGTCCCGTTCGAGTCCATGCCAGACCAGTTGCTTGATGTGGCGGATCGAGAAGGGCGACGAGTTCAGATAGCGGCGGGCCTCCGCGTATGCCGCGTCCATCAGCGCCTCGGGCGCGACGAGTTCGTTCGCGTAGCCGATTTCCTTCGCCTCCGCCGCGCTCAGGAAGTCACCGGAGTAGAGCAGGCGAAGGGCCCGCGAGGGCCCGATCAGCCGCGGCAACAGCCACGAGCCGGCGCCGGTGTCGGGCACCAGGCCGCGGTGGGCGAAGTTCCAGGCGAACCGCGACCGGTCGCTCACGATCCTGACGTCGCACTGGCTGGTGAACTCCGCGCCCATGCCGACGGCCACGCCATCGATGGCGCCGATGACCGGCTTCGGACAGCTGGTGATCGGCCACCAGACCCCGCGCTCATGCGCTTCGCCGCGCACGCCGCGGCTTTCACCCGGCACGCTCGCGAGGTCGGCAAGGTCGGTGCCGGCGCAGAAGGCGCCGCCGGCGCCGGTGATGATCAGCACGCGCACGCGGTCGTCCTTTCCCGCCTCGCCGACCGCCCCGATGAAGGCGTTCAGCATCGCGTAGGTCATGGCGTTGCGTTTCTCCGGCCGATCGATGGTGATCAGACCGATCCCTTCGTCGTTCACCTCAAAGCGGATGTGGTGGGCGGTCATGCGTGGGCTCCCTCGTGGTTCCGCCATCAAAGACCAATCGGGAGGTCGAGGCTAGGCGACCCGGGCCGGCGTTCGTTCCGCTCCTGTTCATCGGGCCTGTGCGAGGACGGCCGCTGACGAAGGCGTTCGAAGGGAGCCCATCGTGGCGAATGCAATATGCGTTGAGCGCAGGCGAATGCGGTCGCTCTTGCTGGCCGCGGCCAGCGTGCTGGCCGTCGCCGGCTGCAACCAAGCCACAACGCCGACCTCGGTATCTTCGGCGCCCGCGCCACTGGCCGCGCTGCCGCTCGCTGAGAGCGCGGCGCCGCCCATCGCTCCAGCGCCCGTCGCCGACCAACTGCCGCCGGCGCCCGCGGCGCGCGTCGGCGCGCTTGCGAACCCTGGCGACGTCTACGCCTACGCCGACAATGCCGACGCCATGAACGCAGGCTTCGGTGATGCGCCACCCGACTATGCCGTCGACTACAACGGCGGGCGGCCCTGGGTGTGGCAGGGCGACGACCAGTCGGCGCGGATCGCCGAGTCGCTGCGCGGACGGCGCCAACCGTTACTATTACTACGAGCCGGGACAGGATGCGCCCTACCTCGTCCGCGACGAGGGGTACAGCTACGGCTTCGACGGCGGGGTCCTGGTGGTCGTCTACGGCCCGGATGGCCGACCGCTCGGCCGCGACGAGATGGGCCGCCGGGCCGACTATGCCGGCCGCTTCCTGGCGCGCGGCCGCGACATCTACCTGGCGGCGCGTGAGCGACGCCGCGAGGCGGTGGCCCAGGCGAACTGGCGCGAACGACAACAGGCGATCGCCTCCGAGCAACAGCAGTGGGCTGCGAACGAGGGGGCGAACCCCGACTGGCGCGACTACCACCAGGCGCACGCGCCGCAGCAGGACGCCCAATGGGCCGCTGAACGGGTCCGGCGCGAGGCCGAAGCCGCACGGTACGCCCAGCAGGCCAACGACGCCCAACAGGCGGCGCGCGATTGGCAGGCAGCGCAAGACGCGCAAGCGCTGGCGGCGCGCAACGCCGCCGCCCGGCAGGCGGCTCAGCAGAATGCCGGCAACCGCGGGAGCTTCTTCGGCTTTCCTCGCCAGCCGCAGGCTCCCAGCGGACCGCAGCAGCCGCAGGTGATGCCAGTCGGGCCGAGACAGTTCGTGAATGGCGCACCGGCCAATCAGGCCGCTCAAGCGCAGGCTCAAGCGCAGGCTCAGGCGCTGGCTCAGGCTCAGGCCGCGGCGCAGCAGGCCGCTGCGGCGCAAGCGCTTGCCGCCAGACAGGCGCAGCTGCAGGCAGCCCAATCGCAGGCCCAGGCGCAGGCGGCCAGGCAGGCCGAGCTGCAGGCTGCGGCGGCGCAAGCGCAGGCCCAAGCCCAGGCCGCCGCCGCGCGCCAGGCGGCGATGCAGGCCGCGGCGAACCATCAGGGCCAACTTCAGGCTCAAGCAGCCGCGCAGGCCGCAGCGGCGCGGCAAGCGCAGCTAGAGGCTGCCGCACGCGAGGCCGCAGCACGCCAGGCGCAGGCTCAAGCCCTAGCCTCGCAGCAAGCTCAGATCCAAGCGGCGCAAGTCGCGGCGGCGCGCCAAGCGCAACTGCAAGCGGCCCAAGCCGCCGCCGCGCGGCAAGCGCAGATTCAGGCGGCGGCGCAGGCCGCGGCGGCGCATCAGGCCCAGATCGAGGCCGCCCAAGCCGCTGCGGCGCGTCAAGCCCAGCTCCAAGCGGCGCAGGCGGCGGCGCAAGCGGCGGCCGCGCGGCAGGCGCAGATCGAAGCCGCCCAGGCGGCTGCTGCGCGACAGGGTCAACTCCAGGCGACCCAGGCAGCCGCCGCGCAGCAGGCGCAGATCGCCGCTCAGGCCGCGGCGGCCCATCAGGCTCAGCTGCAGGCGGCGCAAGCGGCGGCGCATCAGGCCCAGATCCAGGCCGCCGCAGCCCGTCTCGCTCAGATGCAGGCGGCGGCCCGAGCGGCTGCGGCGACGGCCAGCAGCAGCGCTCCCCTCAACCCTTCGGCAAACACGCGCTAGACGCGCCCGCGCTCAGCGCGATGGTTTCCGCGCAAGGGTGAGGCCGAAGCGAAGGTCGTCGGGGTAGAGCCCGTCCTCGCCCAAGGGGCCCAGCGATGCCCTGAGCTCCGCCTCGAACGCGGCGAAGTGCTCGCCCAACGCCCTTCGCGAACAAACGGAGGTGGACTCGAAGTAGCCGATGATGGCTTCGATCGTCCAAGCCTGCGGCGAGGAGGTCCAGCGACTGGCCACGTCGACGAATCCCAGGCTTTTCAGCAGGCGCTCGACGTCGTCTGTCGTACTCGCGGCGCCCGGTCTGGCGGCCGCCCATCCTTGCGGGAATGCCCTCGTCATCCAGCGGCGCGCGACGTCGGCCGCCAGCGCCTGCCACGGCCCCACGGCAGCGAACATGCCTTCGCCGCCGAGGGTCGCCAGGCATCCGCCTGGCTTGAGCCAGACCAGCGACATCTCGGCGACCAGCCGCTGGTCCAGGCGGTGAAAGGCCTCGCCGATGGTGATCAGGTCGAACGCGTCGGCCGGCGCCGCGAAGACCTCGGCGGCTCCAACCGACCACGTGACGTTGCCGATCCCCCGTCGGGCGGCTTCCCGCTCGCCCACGGCGATCATCTCCGGCTCGAGGTCGACGGCGACGACGCGGTCGAACGCCGCCGCGAGGTCCAGCGCGATGCGCCCGGGGCCGCACGCGAGGTCGAGGAGCGCGGATGGCGCGGTAGGCGCGGCCTCGGCGCACAGCGCATCGAGCAGCGCTGGCGGGTACGCCGGCCGAAAGCGCGCGTAGGCCTCGGCGGTCCCCGCGAATGCGTCCGGCCGCAGGTTCGGAGCGTCGCTCATTCCAGCTCAGATCGGCGGCATGGTCTCGAAGACGGTGATCCCCGTCGGGCAGCACCATCCAGTCGGGCTTGTCGCGCCCGAAGATCGCGACGCTGGGTTCGAAGCCCGACGGATCGTCGAGCGCGCCGGCATAGATGGTGTGCTGCTCGTCCTCGCCGACGATGCCGCCGAAGACCAACCCGCCGCAGGCCGGACAGAAGTTGCGCACCGACTCCCCACCGCGGAACGACGCGCACCTGAACTGCCGCGCAGGGCCGCTGATGCGAACGCTGGACGCGGCGAAGCCCATGAACGGGACGAAGCCGGACCCCGACGCCTTCTTGCAGTCGGCGCAGAAGCAGTAGCCCTGGAACAGCGGCTCGCCATCGACCTCGAAGCGCAGCGCCCCGCAAAGACAGCCGCCGGCGCGAGGAGCGGCGCTCACTGCGCGGCGGCCGCCTGCCGGGCCGGCTCGAGGCGGATCACCTGGTGGGTCGCCTTCTCGATCGCATCGCGCGACCATAGCATCGGCACGTACTCACCCTTGGCCCAGAGCGGGAAGAGGTCGCTGTAGTGGGGGCTGTCGGGTCGCCCGACTGGCCGGGCGTGTTGATGATGCGGCTGTTGTCCCAACCGCCCACGTCGATGATGAACCGGATCGAAGCGCCGTTGGTGACCTTGAAGTCCTCCATGCCGTAGGTCGAAGCGGCCGGCGTCTGCGACGAGCCTCCGACCGGCTCCGGGCCGTGGCTCATCTTCGTCTTGAGGTCCGCGTCGGCGAACGCCGCGGCGGCGGCGGGCACGAAATGCGCCTTGTGCAGGCCGCCCCAGGTCCACGTGGACATGTCGCGCCCGAGGCGCTTGGCGAGTTCGTCGAGGGCGCTCTTCAGGCTCGAAAGAGCGATGCCGTCCCGCGCCGCGCGGTCGAGCCCGCCGCCGTCGAGCCAGCTCAGAACAGCGTACGGCGAGGGCGAGGCGGCCGAGAGGATGATGTCCGCCGCTCCCGGCGTGACGCCGCGGCGGACGACCGCCGGGATCAGGTGCTTGTTCATCCAGACGTTGACGATGGCCGCCGCCAGGCTCCCCGGCGTCTCATGCCCGTCCCAGGCGTGTAAGCAGCGTCGAGGGCGCGGGCCACATCCGGATCGTCCGAGCTCAGGCCGTCGAGCAGGGCGATCGCCTGCAGCGCGGTCTTGTTTTGGACGTCGGTCTGCAGCGCCTCGTTGTCGGCGACGGTGATGCGGTCGTTGGCGTCCAGCACTTCGGCGATGCGGTTAAAGCGGGCCGGGTCCGCCCACTCGTAGCCGATGTTCTTCTCTTCCATCGGGTAGTCGGCCGGCAGGTTCATCTCGTTGGCGGTGGCGATCCAGCCGCGCTCGGGGTTGAACACCACCGGCAGCTCGTCGGGGCGGAGAAATCCGTCCCACTCGTAGCGACCGTCGCCAGGCACCGGCATGAGCCCATCCCAGTGGCGGCGGGGGAAGAAGCCGGCCGGGACCCAGCCGATGTTGCCGGCCGTGTCGGCGTAGACGAAGTTCATCGTCGCCGCGCCGTAGTGGACCAGCGCCTCCTTGAACGTCGGCCAGTCCTTCGCGGTCTGATAGCGCAGGGCGCCGCGATAAGAGGACGTGCCAGGCTCCGACCAGACTGTACGGAGCGCAAACGCGCGGTTCTTCGCCGCGTCGACCTTCAGGACCGGCCCGTGGCGGGTGTAGGCGAGCTCGACCTCACGAGGCGCCCCGCCTCGCACGGCAATCGTCTCGTGAAGCACCGTCATCTGCTCCCAGCCGTCGCCGTAGCGGTACTGGCGCGGGTTCTTCGGGATTCAGCTCGTAGACATAGAGGTCTTCCTGGTCGGACATGAAGACGGTGATGCCGAAGGCGATCGCGCCGTTGTGGCCGATGGTGACGCCCGGCAGGTGCAGCTCGCCAGCGCCCATCACCGCAAAACCGGGCGCATCCATGTGCACGATGTAGCGGATCGACGGGGCGACGAGCACGCGGTGCGGGTCGTTGGCCAGGATCGGCCGCCCGGTCGCCGTGCGCTTGGGCGAAATGGTCCAGTTGTTCGAACCCTGGTCGGCGGCCTGGGCCCCCAAGTTGGCGGCGTCGCCTGCGGCCGGCGCGTCGAACACCAGCTCCTTGGTGACCAGGAAGTAGTCGGCAAGCACGTCCTCCGGCGTTTCGGCCGGATCGAGGCCGTCGGGGATTCGGACCGCGTGATCTGGGTCGAGCTTGCGCCGCAGGCGCTCTGCTTCTACGCCGCCCGCCGCCACCGTGCGCGATCGGGCGACCTCGTACTCGGCGTTGCGGTTCAGTCCGTGGGCGCGGATGCGCACCATGTCGTCCAGCGACCAGAGACCCGGCTGCGTGCCCGTCATCTGGAACTCGACCGGCAACGGCGCCTCGCCGTTTAGCACCTGGGCCACGTAGGCGTTCACGCCATCAACCCAGGCTCGCGACCAGTCCTTGGCGTCCGGGCCGTAGGCGCGCCACTCCGCCGCCAGGTCGCCGCGGTAGAGCAGGAGCCGCGCGGCGCGATCCTTGGCGACATACGCTGGACCGAAGCTCTCGGAGAGCAGGCCCAGCCCCTTCTTGCGCCACAGGTCCAGTTGCCAGAGCCGGTCGCGCGCCGCGTTCCAGCCTTGCGCGAAGAAGGCGTCGTGCACAGTGCCGGCGTAGATGTGCGGGATGCCCCATCGGTCGATGAGGATTTCAGCCGGTCTGTCGAGCCCTGTCAGTTGCACCGAAGTCTTGGTAACGGACGATGCGATCGCGGCCATGATCATCCTCCAACAGATCCGCAATGCGGACCCTCCGTCCTCAAACCCCAAAGTTTGGCGCGCCGTCGAGCGAATTCTGCGGGGCAGTCGCCCCGCCGGCGCCGCGTTGGCGTCTCGGCCATCTTTCCAGGCCACGCAGGTTTGTGGCTATTGGTGGGACAAGACTCCGCGCAACGGCGCCGCCGAGGAACCGCCCCCATGCCATCGTCAAAGCACCTGGTGCATCCCGAACTCCAAGCAGGGCTCGAGGCCTTCCCGGCCTATCCGGCCTTCAGGCTCGAGGCGGGGACCCTCGCCGTTCTGCGCGCGGCGCCGCGGCAGGCGCCGCCGACGCCGGACGTGCCCGTCGATGTCAGCGAACGGATGGTCGCAGGACTGAACGGCGCGCCGGACGTGAAGGTCCTCTTGTACCGCCCGAAGGCGGCGTCCGGTCCGCGGCCGGCGATTTTGCACGTCCACGGCGGGGGCTACGTGCTGGGCTCAGCGGCCATGTCGGACGCGGCCAACCGGCTGCTGGCGCACGAGCTGGATTGCGTGATCGCCTCGGTGGACTATCGCCTCGCGCCCGAGACCAGCTTCCCCGGCAATGTCGAGGACTGCTACGCCGGCCTGAAGTGGCTGCACGGCGCGGCCGCCGAGCTGGGCGTCGACCCCAAACGGGTCGCCATCAAGGGTGAGAGCGCCGGGGGCGGCCTCGCGGCCGGCTTGGCGCTGTTCGCCCGCGACCGCGGCGAGGTCCCGGTCTGCTTCCAGCTCTTGGTCTACCCGATGATCGACGACCGCGAGCATCCAGAGCCGCATGGCTATGTCGGCGAGTTCATCTGGACAGCGCAGTCGAACCGTTTTGGCTGGGCGAGCATCCTCGGCCGCGAGCCGGGCGGGGAGGGGGTCTCCCCCTACGCCGCGGCCGCCCGGGCCGAGGACCTGTCCGGCCTGCCGCCGACCTTCATCTCGGTCGGAGCGCTCGACCTCTTCCTGGAGGAGGACGTGGAGTACGCGCGCAGGCTTGCCCGCGCCGGCGTCCCAGTCGAGCTGCACGTCTATCCCGGCGCCTTCCATGGCTTCCAACTCGTCGGAGAGACCAGCGTCAGCCGCCGTGCACGCCACGACGAGATGGAAGCGCTGAAGGCCGCGCTCGCCGTGCGATCGTCGGGCGCGTCGGCCGCCGCGGGCTGACGGTTCAGGGCGAGGGGAACCGGCCGCCGCCCTCGATCGGCGCGACAAACAGCTTGGCATGTCCTGCCGCACGGCGGAAAAAGCGATGACCATCAAGACGAACGGCCGGCCGCGAAGGCGCGGGCGGCCGGCAAGAGCAAACAACGGAACAAAGTCTAAGGGAGTGAATTGATGCAGTTAACCCCCGGATCACGCTGGAAAAGCGCTGTCTGCGACACCGAAGTGGTCGTGGTCAAAGCGCCGAAGACGGACGTGACGCTGGAGTGCGGCGGCCAGGCGATGATCGCCCATGCGGCGGCCAGACCCGAGGGGCAGACGCCGGCGGCAGACCATGCCGCGGGAACGCAGCCGGGCAAGCGTTTCTCCGACGAGGAGACCGCGCTCGAGGTGCTCTGCACCAAGGGCGGCAAGGGCTCGCTCGCCATCGACGGCCGCGCCATCACGCCCAAGGAAGCGAAGAAGCTTCCCGCCTCGGACTGACGCTCTTCGATGCACACCGCGCTCCTCCTCGAGATGGCGGCCGGCGCTTTCCCGGAGCGGACGGCGGTCGGCAGCCTCGCCGGCGGCGTCACCTTCGAGGAACTGGCCGCGCGCGCACGCGCCGGCGGCGCCTGGCTCGAAGAGCAGGACGCGGTGACCGTCGTCTTCATCGGCCTGAACAGCGAGACTCTGCCCACCCTGCTCTTCGCCAGCGCCGAGATCGCCAAGCCGTTTGCGCCGCTGAACTATCGGCTGCCGGACGAGGACCTGCGCCGGCTGCTGGCGCGCACCGCCCCCTCGATCGCCATCGTCGACGACGACATGATCGGCCGCGTCGAGGACGTGCCGGGCGTGCTCCTGGCCGAGCGCAGCAACTTCGAGCGCGCCTGCGCCGACCCGAAGTACCGCGCCGCGCCGCCGCCGGACGCCGAGCATGACGTCGCCGTCCTCCTGTTCACCAGCGGCACGACCGGCGAGCCCAAGGTCGCGGTGCTCCGGCACCGGCACCTGGCGGCCTACGTCACCTCGACCGTCGAGTTCATGCATGCCGAGGAGGACGAGGCGGCGCTGGTCTGCGTGCCGCCCTACCACATCGCCGGCATCGCGGCGGGCCTGACCGCGACCTACGCCGGCCGCCGCACCGTCTACCTGCCGACGTTCACGCCCGAAGCCTGGGTCGAACTGGCGGCGGCCGAACAGATCACCCAGGCGATGCTGGTGCCGACCATGCTCGGCCGCATCCTGGCGTGCTCGAGGCGCGCGGCGAGCGGCTGCCGCACCTGCGCTCCATCTCCTACGGCGGCGGGCGCATGCCGCAGCAGGTGGTCGAGCGGGCCATGGCCCTTCTGCCGCACGTGGATTTCGTCAACGGCTACGGCCTGACCGAGACCAGCTCGACAGTCGCGGTGCTCACGCCCGACGACCACCGCGCCGCCATGGCTTCGGCGGACCCGGCCGTGCGCCGGCGGCTGGGCTCCGTCGGCAGGCCGTTGCCGACGGTCGAGCTCGAGATCCGCGGGCCGAGCGGCGAGGTGCTGCCGCCCGGCCAGTCCGGCGAGGTCTATGTGCGCGGCGAGCAGATCTCCGGCGAATACCTGCACAGGAAGGTCATCCAGGACGATGGCTGGTTCGCCACCAACGACGCAGGCTGGATGGACGAGGACGGCTACCTGTTCGTCGAAGGGCCGGCTCGACGACGTGATCGTGCGCGGCGGCGAGAACATCTCGCCCGGGCGAGATCGAGGACGTGCTGCGCCAGCACCCGGCCGTGGCGGACGTGGCCGTCTTCGGCGTGCCGGACAACGAGTGGGGCGAGCGCGTCGCCTGCGTGATCGTCGCCAACGACGCGCGGCCCGAGCCCCGACGAGCTCGCCACGCTGGTGAAGTCCAAGCTCCGCTCGACGAAGACGCCCGAGGTCTGGGCTTTCCGCGACGCGCTGCCCTACAACGACACCGGCAAGCTGCTCCGCCGCCAGCTCCGCGCCGAGATGTCGGGCGCCGAACCCGCGACGGCCGGCGCCGGGCGCTGAGCCCGGATGCGGTCCGTGCCCGGCGGCGGCTCCCTCCTCGATGACCTGATCGCGCTCGGCGGCGCCGGCGTTCGCGTCGTCGACGTCGGAAAAGAGCAGGCGCTCGCGGTCGGCGCGGGCGCGGTGCGCATCGGCCTGCACCGCACCGGCGAGCTGCCGACGCAGGGTCTGGAGCCCTTCGACGTCCTGCTCAGCAGCGAGGCTGCGGCGCCGCGTCCCTGGGTCGGCGTAGGCGAGAAGCTCGCCGGAGTGCTCTCCGAGCTGGTCCGCCGGGTCTCGGCGCAGCCGGCCGCCGCGGCGGTGGCGGCGCAGGCGCTGCGCACCAGCGAGCGGCTGACCTTCGAGGAGGCTCTGGTGCAGGAGTCGATCGGTTACTCGATGTTGCTGGCGTCGGAAGGCTTCCGCGCGTGGCGGGCCGCCAACCCGGTGCGCGACCGCCCGCCGGACGAGGCGGCGCGGGTGGTCATCGAGGCCAGCGAGGCCGGCATCGAGATACGCCTGAACCGGCCGGCCGCCCGCAACGCCTTCGACGCACGCATGCGCGATGAGCTGTGCGAGGCGCTCGCGTTCGCGGCTGACCATCCCGACGCGCCGCCCGTGACGCTGAGCGGCGCCGGTCCGGCGTTCAGCGCCGGGGGCGATCTCGACGAGTTCGGCCGCGCCGACGACCCTGGCCGCGCGCACATGATCCGCGCGCTGCGATCGCCCGCCAGGCTCGCCCACGCCTTGGGTCACCGGCTGACCGCGCGCCTGCACGGCGCCTGCGTCGGCGCCGGCATCGAGGTTCCGGCCGCCGCCGCGCGGGTTACCGCCAGCGCGGGCGCCTTCTTCCGCCTGCCGGAGGTCGCCATGGGGCTGATCCCCGGCGCCGGCGGGACCGCCTCCATCCCCCGCCGCGTCGGCCGCCACCGCGCCTGCTACATGGCCATCTCGGGCGCCGATATCGATGTCGAGACGGCGCTGGCCTGGGGCCTGGTCGACGGGATGGACGCCGCGTCGTGAGCCCCATCGCGCCTGCCCTCGATCGCTTGACGGCGAGAATCGGCGACGCTGAGCCAGCGCCTGGGCCGAGCGCATCGATGTTGGCAGCCTCAAGGTCACGGACCGCGAGGGCGTGCTCCCGCTGGCCGAGCCGGGACTCTGGTCGCCGAACCGGGCGTGCCGGCTAGTCCAGACCGCCGACGGGTGGATCGCGATCAACCTGGCGCGCGAGGAGGACCGCGAGCTCGTTCCGGCCTGGCTCTGCACCGACATGACCGGCGATCCCTGGGACGCCATCGTCGAGCTCGCGCGAGCATGCCAGACCAAGCCTTTGATCGACCAAGCAATTCTGCTTGGGATGCCCGCGGCCCGGGTCGGTGAGGTCCGCGAGATGAAGCTCGACCCGCCGGCCTTGCCGCTCGGGCGGTCCGGCCCCGCCCGCGGCGGAACGGCCGCTGCGCGTGGTCGACCTCTCGGCGCTCTGGGCCGGACCACTCTGCGGCGCGGTCTTGGCCGCCATGGGGGCCGACGTGGTGAAGGTCGAGAGCCCGCGCCGGCCCGACCCAACGCGCGTGACATCGCCCGCCTTCTTCCATCGCCTCAATGGTCAGAAGGGCGAGCTGGAGCTGGACCTGGTCTCGCCCGCCGGCCGGGCCAAACTGCAAGACGAGGTCGCGGCGGCCGACGTGCTGATCACCAGCGCGCGGCCGCGCGGGCTGGCGTCGCTTGGCCTGGAGGTCGGCGCAGACGTTCAAGGCCAATCCCCGCCTCACCTGGGTCGCCATCACCGGCTATGGCTGGGAGGGTGACGCGGCCATGCGAGTGGCGTTCGGCGACGACGCCGCTGCGGCTGGAGGCCTGGTCCGCTGGACGGAGGCCGGAGAGCCACACTTTCTCGGCGACGCCCTTTCGGACCCCGTCACCGGACTCGCCGCCGCCTCGGGAGCGCTTGCAGCCGTAATCGACGGCGGCGGACGGCTTGATCGACGTCGCCATGGCCCGTAGCGCCGCCGCAGCCGCCGCGGTTTGTGGGTCTTGCGGTGGCCGCATGAGCACACGCCTGATCATCCGCAACGTCGAGGTCCAGGGCCGCAAGCGGCCAACACGTGCTGATCGAAGACGGCCGCATCGCCGACGCCGGGCCGCAACTGCGCGGCGGCGCCGATGAGATCGACGGTCGCGGCGGCGCCCTGATCCCTGGGCTCGCCGACCATCACATCCACCTCTTCGCGCTGGCGGCGCAGGCGCAACTCCATCGCCCTCGAAGGCGCACGGAACGCCGCGGGCCTCGCAGCCCGCATCGGCGCCGCTATCGCACGACGACCAGCGGGGGCCTGGGTGCGCGCCACTGGCTACCACGAGCGCATGGCCGGCGAGCTCGATCGCCAGGCGCTTGATCGCCTGGCGCCGCACCATCGCCTGCGCGTGCAGCATCAGACGGGTTCTCTGTGGATTTTGAATAGCTTGGCGCTGCAAGCTCTCAACTTGGGCGAGCGCGCCCGCGGGCCTCGAGCGCGATGCGGCCGGCGCGCCGACCGGCCGACTTTGGCGCGAGGACGCCTGGCTGCGCGACGCAGCTCGGGGCCGCCATGCCACCGCTTGCCCCGATCGGCCGCGCGCTCGCCGGCTTCGGCGTCACCGCCGTGACGGACGCCAGCGTTTCGACCGACAGCGCCGGCGCCGCCCACCTGGGCGACGCGGTTCGGGCCGGTGATCTGCCGCTTCGCCTGACGCTGATGAGCGGCGGGCCGCTCCAGGCGCCGGCCGACGGCGCCTTCGCCGTCGGGCCGGTGAAGATCCTGCTCGACGATCATGCGCTGCCTCCGCTCGAGCAGATGGTCGAGACCATCGGCCGCGCACGCGCCTGGCGGCGTCCGGTCGCGGTCCATTGCGTGACCGCGGGCGAGCTTGCGGTGACGCTGGCGGCGTTTGACGCGGCGGGCGCCCGCCCGGGGGACCGGATCGAGCACGGCGGTGTGATCTCGGCGTCGGCGATCGGCGAGATCAGGCGGCTCGGCCTCACCGTGGTCACCCAGCCCGCCTTCGTCGAAGAGCGCGGCGACCGCTACCTCGCCGATGTCGAAAAGGATGAGCTAGGGCGACCTCTACCGCTGCGCCAGCCTGATGGCGGCCGGCGTGCCGGTGGCCGGCAGCTCCGATGCGCCCTACGCGACGGCGGACCCGTGGGTCGGGATCGCCGCGGCTGTCGCCCGGCGCACGCGAAACGGCCGTCCGCTGGGGCGGGGCGAGCGGCTCAGCCCCGCCCAGGCGCTATGCCCTCTACCTCGCCGACCCCGCTCGGCCGGCCGGTCCCCTTCGCCAGGTTGCGATCGGCGCGCCGGCCGACCTCTGCCTGCTCGATGCGCCCCTGCACGAGGTCCTGGCCACGCCGAGCGTCGAGCATGTCTGTGCGACCATCATGGCGGGGCGTGTCGTCTGGCCAGGCCCTGTCCCCGCTAAGGGATTGGGTGCGCCTGCGCCTGCCGCTATGACGTCGGGTTGAGCAAGGAAGGGTGAGCCATGGCGAGGTTGGACGACAAGCTTGTCGTGGTCACCGGCGCATTCGGGGTGCTCGGCGCGGCGGTAGCGCACGCGGCCGAGGCCGCCGGCGCGCGCGTGGCGAGGGTCGACCAGGCCAGCCCATCACACCCAGGCCCGCTGGTATACGGCAACGTCGACCTGACCGACCAAGCCGACGCGGGCCGCGTCATGGGCGAGATCGCGGCGCGCGGCCGGGACGATCGACGGGCTGGTGAACGTCGCCGGCGGCTTCACCTGGCGCACGCTTCAGGACGGTTCGACCGAGGTGTGGGACCAGATGTTCCGCATCAACGTGGTGACGGCCGTTTCAGCCTCGCACGCTGCGTTGAGCTACCTGACCGCGGCCAAAGGCGCGATCGTGAACATTGGCGCCAACGCGGCCATGCGCGCCGCCGCCGGGATGGGCGCCTATGCCGCCTCCAAGTCGGGGGTGCTGAGGTTGACCGAGAGCCTGGCCGAGGAGCTCGCGGGCGCCGGCGTGCGGGTGAACGCGGTGATGCCCAGCATCATCGACACGCCGACCAATCGCCGCGACATGCCGGACGCCAACTTCAAGACCTGGGTCCTGCCCGAAGACATCGCCGCGGTCATCGTGTTCCTGCTTTCAGACGAGGCTCAGGCGGTGACGGGCGCGGCGATCCCGGTGACGAACCCCAGGCGCGGCTGATCTCTAACGCGCCCAGCAGGGGAAGCGGGCGGCGCGGAGCCTGCCGCAGAACGCCTCGGCCGCAGCGCTGGTCGGGAACCCGACGACCGAGACCCGGTAGACGAACGCATCGTTCACGCGCACGCGCTCGACCGTCGTCGGCATCCCGGCGACCTCGGGCGCCCGGCGCGTCAGGTCGGCGAGGAATTTACGCGCCAACGCCTCGGAGTTGGATGCCGCGACCTGGGCGACGAACTTGCCATTCATCCTCGGCGGCCGGGCCGGCGGCGTCCGGACATGCGCGCTCTGACCCTGAGCGGCGACGGCTTGCTGCTGGGTGACCGGCGCGGGCGGCGGCGCATGCGATGCGGCGCTTACCTGTTGGGCGGGCGGCGCCAGGGCCTGCGCCTGCGCTACGACCGCTTGCGGCCGTGCGGTCGGCGTCGGCGGTTGGCTGGCGACGGCCTGCGCGGTTGGCGTCGGCTGCGGGGGAGCAGGCGTCCGCGGTTGGGCGACCGCGGTTTGCGGCTGGGCGATCGGCAGTGTTGGCGGCGGCGCCGTCGGCTGGGCCTGCGCTGCAACCGCCTGCGGCCGAGCACTCGGCGCCGGCGGCTGGCCGGCGACGGCCTGCGCCGCCGGGGTCGGCTGCGGGGGATTTGGCGCCCTTGGTTGGGCGCTCGCGGTCTGCGACTGGGCGACCGGCGCGGGCGCCTGCGTGGTCGCCGGCTGCGGCCGCGCGCTGACCGGCTGGGCCGGGGGCGGCGCCGCCGGCGGCTGCGGCGTCGGGGCGACCGGAGCGGCCGCCGCCACGGTCAGGTATGGCGTCAGCGGCGGCTGGTAGTTTGGATCGCACACGGCATGGACCAGGAAGGCGAGGTCGGTGTTGGGCGGCACGCTGGCCATGCTCGCGTTCGGGGCGACGATATGGTCCGAGCCGGTCAGGCCGCTGCCTTCATGGATGTCGCGGCTGATCAGGCGAAATTGCGACGCGGTGCAATCGATCTCGAGGCGCACCAGCTCCGAGCGTCCGCCGACCACCCCTGTCGCGAAGTCGCTCAAGGCCTCACGCCGAACCACGACCGTCCGAACACCGGCGCTGTCGGGCGCGGAGCGAGCGACCATGACCGTCGCCAAGCCCTTTATCAGCGACACCAGCAACGCTGGTGGAATGTCGGTGTTCGCGCGCAGCCAGTCGGGCAGACCCGGCACCTGGATTGAAGCGGGTAAGGGTGGAAACGCCTTGGCCGGCGGGTCGGCGGCGGCCAGGGACGCTGACGACAGGACCAGGCCCGCAAGCGCAAGGACGAGCGCATGGCGGCCAAACGCGCGTCCTTGGGGCGCCGACAGGGTCATGGGGCCTCTCCCCGTGCGCCGCTGGCGAGCGGCTGGGTATTGTCGCGTGATTCCTTCAGCGGCCACACAGCGGGAAGGCCCTGTCACGAGCGGGGCGGCCCAGTGGCGCGCCCGAAACGAGGTTGCAGCGTTCGATTCACGTCCGGTCGGGAAAGGCCGTGGTGGGTGCAGTAGGATTCGAACCTACGACCCGCTGATTAAGAGTCAGCTGCTCTACCAACTGAGCTATGCACCCGCACGCCGCCAGCCACGAGCCGGCCCCCGCGAAGGGCGCGGACCATACTGAGTTTCGAGGTGTTGGCAAGGCGAGGGCGGAGCGGGCTCCCGGGGTGGCGTCTCAGTTTCAAATCCGCCGTCGTTGACCTTGGCGGCATGGGAAATCGCGTTCCGCCGCAGGGCATGGCCCACGGGGAAGGATGGTCAGCGAACTTCAGGTGGTGGTGGTGGTGGTGGTGGTGGTGGTGCGAAGCTCGCTGACCATCCTTCCCCGCGGGGGGTCAGGAGGAATTGGGTTGGTCGTCGTCGCCGCTGGCGAGCTCGAGCGCGTCCAGCTTGACGAACATCGTGCGGGCCGCGCTCCGCGCGTCGATCCAGATGCAGTGGGCGAAGGGAAGCTCCACGCGATCGTCGACCCGCTCGGCGGTCATGCGCGGGCCGCCGGACTTCAGCCGCACCACGTCGCCCGCCTTCACCCTCGACGGCTCGCTGCTGATGGCCATCAGAGCAGCTCCGTCGCTCCAGGCGCCGTCGACGGGCGCGCGTGGAGAAGGGTGATTGCTGGGACGCGTGGCGTGACTGGCCGCAGCTGCGAGAGAGCAACGCTGTGCGAACGGATCGATCGGCGGACGTCTCTGCCGTGACGGTTGAACATGCGGGCTCTCAGGCGGCTGCGACGAGCGGAGAATAGCGCCGCTGGGGGAGCGCTCAGCGGATGGCTTAGCGTCGGTGTCGTCTGACCAGCCCGACCGACGCCATGACGCCGCCGTGCTCCAAGCACCGCTAAGCGCAAGTCGTGTCATGTCCGCTTCTGACGCGCCGACAGCTTACAATCGGGCTTGTGCGGCCCATCTCTCTTGGGCGGGCCCTGTCCAGGAGGCGTGAAATGAAGATCGGTCTCATCGGCGCGGGCCACATCGGCGGCGCGCTCGCCCATCGCCTGACCGCGCTTGGCCACCAAGTTCTGGTGTCGAACTCGCGCGGACCGGAGTTGCTCGCCGCCCTGGCCGCCGAGACCGGCGCCAAGGCTGTCCACCGCGCCGACGCCGTCAATGGCGTCGACCTCATCGTGCTGACGATCCCTCAGAAGAAGGTCGAGGACCTGCCGGCGGATCTGTTTGCGAAGGCGCCGAAGTCGGTCCCTGTCGTCGACACCGGCAACTACTACCCTCGCCAAAGGGACGGCCGGATCGAGGGCATTGAATCCGGGCTGACGGAAAGTCGCTGGGTCGAGCAGCAGATTGGTCATCCGGTGATCAAAGCATTCAACAACATCTACGCGCGACACCTCTTGGAGCGAGGCTTGCCGGCGGGCGCGCCGGGGCGGATCGCGCTCCCCGTCGCCGGTGATGACGTCGCGGCCAAGTCAGTCGTGCTGAGACTGGTGGACTCGCTCGGCTTTGATGCCGTCGACGCAGGCGGCTTGGACGAATCCTGGCGTCAGCAACCGGGCTCGCCCGTCTACGCCAAAGACTTCGATGCGGCGGGCGTACGTGCGGCGCTGGCCGCGGCCCACGAGGAGCGGACGGCCGAGTGGCGCGCCGCCTCTAACGGCCCCGGCTCGGTCGCCGCTCCGGCCTAGAACGGTCCGGCACGCAACCGGCTGAGCCGCCGGCGCCTCCAAGTCCGCTTTGCGGCAGGCGCCCGGTGTCCGCTTACCGACGCAAAGCCGACGTCGGTCAGGTGGCAGGGGCCGTGTGGAGTGGAACCTGTCCAAGGCCCAGCCGTCATGAGCCCTTCGGCGAATTGCCGCCGTGGAACCGTCCAAACAAGCGCGCGGACATCACCGCGATAAGCAGAACGCCCACACCCACGGCGATGACATGATCGGCGGCGTGCAGGTCGAAATTCCCGACGCGGGCGATGAGAAGGTAGGCGATGACAAAGTTCGCAAACCCCCAGAGCGCGTTCACGGTCGAGGATGAAAGGCCCTTGCCCGGCGGCTTGGCGAACGGGCTCTGAAAGGGCTGCCCCATCATGCCGCTGACGAAATGCGGAACGGCGTTCGCCAGAAATGCGCCGCCGAACAGGTAGGATACGTCGTGAAGCCAATCCATGACCGCGGCACCCTCCTGCGCAATCGATAGCCCAGACTCGCGCCCAATCGGGATTGGTTGCAACTGCCGCTCGCCGCGTCCGGACGTCCCCTGGCGGTCCACCGAAGTCTGCGTTCGACCCAAACCGGACAGTCGCCGGGTTCCTAGGTAAGGTTGCCGCGCGACGCCTCTCACCGACATGCAAGGGTCACCCTCCCAATGACCACGCCCTCACCCGAAAAGCCGTCAGTCGCCTTTATCGGCCTCGGCAAGATGGGCCACGCCATGGCCGCCAACCTGCAGCGCGCCGGTTATCCGTTGGTGGTCTGGAACCGCTCGGCCGAGAAGGCCGAGCCCTTCCGCGCGGGCGGCGCATCGGTTGCCGACACGGCCGCCGCCGCGGCGCAGAGCGCCGACATCGTGATCTCCAGCATGGCGGACGACGCCTCTCTGAGGGCTGTGGTGACGGGGACCGACGGCATCTTGAGCGGCTTGCGGCCCGGCGCGGTCCACGTCGGCACGAGCACCGTCTCGCCCGATCTGTCGGACGAGCTTGCCAGCCTGCACACGGCGGCTGGCGGCCGCTATCTCGCCGGTCCGGTCGTGGGTCGCGTGCCGGCCGCCGAGGCGGCCCAGCTCGTGACCTTCGTCGCCGGCGACGCCGGCGCGATCGAGACCGCGCGCCCGGTGATCACCACTTATGCGCCGCGGATGGTTGTCGTCGGCGAGCGACCGCGGCTGGCGGGCGTCGCCAAGTTGATCGCGAATTTCCTCCAGGTCTCGGCCATGGACCTGATGGGCCAGTCGCTGGCCCTGGCCGAGCGATCGGGCCTGCCGCCGGACCTTGCTCCGCAGTTGCTGGCCGCGTTCTTCGCCAACCCCGGGACGCGGGACTACATCGCGAAGATCGGCGAGCGCGACTTCGACGACGTCGGCTTCACCGCGGCCGGCGGATTGAAAGACGTCACCCTGATGATCGCCACCGCCGACGAGGTCGGCTTGCGGCTATCGAGCGCCGAGGCGGTGCGCGCGAAACTTGAGGCGGCCGTCGAGCGCGGCTGGCGCGACAAGGACTGGAGTTGCTTCACCGAGATCGACCGCGCCTGACCGCGATCCGTGCAAACCCACTCACCTAGGGAGCCAATGCGATGTCGCTCAGTCCATTCGTGCCGACGCCAAAGTTCGACGACTACAAGGAGCGCTTTAAGGATCACTTCAAGCTAGAGCGGCGCGCGGACGGCGTCGTTCTCGCCCAGGCTCATACCCGAGGGGGCTCGCTCCAGCTCAGCGTCGAGAACCACCGCGCGCTCGGCCAGCTGTTCAAGACGATCGGCGCTGACCCGGAGAACGAACTCCTGATCCTCACCGGCTCGGGCGAGCACTTCATGGCCGCCCTCGACCCCGAAGGCTTTGCGCTGGAGCAGGAGAACTTGCAGCACTGGGCCTACGAATACGCCTACAAAGACGGCCGGATAAACGTCAGTGCGCTGATCAACGATCTCGAGATTCCGACGATCGGCGTCATCAACGGCCATGCCGCCCACGCCGAAATCTGCCTGATGTGCGACCTGACGCTTTGCGCCGAGGAAGCGGTGATCTTCGACCCGCATTTCACCATGGGCTCGGTCCCCGGCGATGGGATCCACAGCTGTCTTCAGGAGCTGCTGGGCGTCAAGCGTGCGGCCTACGCGCTGCTCACCGGCCAACGCATCGACGCCAGGACCGCGCTCGAGTGGGGCATGGTCAACGAGGTTCTGCCGCGCAAGCAGCTTCTCGACCGCGCCTGGAAGCTGGCCGACCACATCATGGCCCAGCCCCGCGTCACGCGCCGCCTGACGACCCAGGTGATCCGCCGGCCGTGGAAGCACAGGATCACCGACGACCTGGACGGCGGCTTCGGCATCCAGATGTTCGGCCACTTGGCCAAGAACCAGGCGATTCACGACGCCGCCCATGCCGAAGCAGCGGCCGCGGCTGCGCGCAAGGTCCTCGAGTAAGCCGTCCCCTGGCGCGGAGAAACCTCGCTTCATGGACACAGATCGCAGGGCGCTGATCGAAGATCTGGCGACGCCGCACAAGGCCCGCCAAGCCTACTGGGCGTTGAGGCGGTTTGGCCCCGGGGTCGCCGAACACGCCCGCAGCGGCCTCCGACATGAAAGCCCCGCCGTTCGGCTTTGGTGCGTCCGTCTGCTTGACCACTTCTTCGAGCCGCAGATGGCGAGCGACCTGCTCACCATGCTCGATGACCCCGCCGGGCCGGTCCGCAGCGCCGCCCTGCACACGCTGGCCTGCGACCGATGCGAGGCTCCAGGCATGCGGCCCGATCGCACCGAGTTGCTGCCGCGTGCGATCGCCCTCCTCGCCGACGACCCGAACCGGTATGTCCGGGCGATGGCCGCCGAGGTGGTCGGCGCCGAGGCACACAGCTCGAGCCAGGCCGAGCGGGCGCTCGTCAAACTCGCGCCCGATCGGCATCGGTTGCAACTGCCGCTTGCCTCGTCCGGACGTCCGCTTGCGGGCGCCTCGCCAATGTCGCCTTTCGAACGGCGGGTCGGAAGGCGAGTC
This sequence comes from uncultured Alphaproteobacteria bacterium, assembly GCA_963719975.1. Classification (GTDB taxonomy): domain Bacteria; phylum Pseudomonadota; class Alphaproteobacteria; order Caulobacterales; family Caulobacteraceae; genus Poindextera. Next base: position 123,728 of record CAVRED010000006.1, on the reverse strand, counting down.
GGAGCGCGAGCGCTACGACGCGGATCAGGGTCGGCGGGAACGTATTGGCTCGCAGAGGATTGAACAGAGGTCAGTCAGCCAACCCGGCCAAGCCATGAGCGCAATGACCATCTACCTCGACCTCGCCTGGGCGGTCGGACTGCTGGTCGCGGTGCTGATCTGGGCGGACGAGAGGCCTGACAAGCCCTGATCCGCGTCACGAAGGCGCTTAGCCTCGACTGTCCTAGCTTGGCGAGCCAGCCACGGGCCGGCGCCAGGTCGCGCGCTCGTGTTCGCCTTGCGGCTGCGTCACGCGATCGCCCAAATCGCGTTGCAACTTCAGGACCGATGCTGGCGGCCGTGCCCGGCGCCTCGTTGGCCCGAGCGGCACCGCTGGGCGTTACCCACGGGTCGCGGGGCGTCTTCCCGCGCCGAGCGTAAGGAGAACCATCATGATCCGCAGCTTATGCACGGCAACTGCTGCGTTCGCTTTGATGACGGGCGTGGCGTTCGCACAGGACTATCGCGATCGTGACGAGCCCAACGTCATCGTCTATGGCCATGCAGAACCGGCCCCCGTGCACGTCTTTCGGGGTGGCGTGATCGGCGCAGGCGTTGGCGCCCTGATCGGCTGCCTCGTGACGCTTCCGGTATGCGGCCCAGGCGCTGGGGTCGGCGCGGCCATCGGCGGCGGCACTGGCGCCGTTGCGGGCGCCGCCGTCTCGGCTGAACATCCGTACTACTACCGGCCGAGAGACGATTACCCGCCGCCGCGGGGGGACTACTACCGGCCGCGAGACGACTACCCAGCGCCGCGGGAAGACTACTATCGGCAGCGAGACGACTACCCGCCGCCGCGCGAGGACTACTACCGGCCGCGAGACGACTACCCGCCGCCGGGCGACTAGAGCGGAGCCCGCTGGCGGCTGCTCGCGCGAAGGTCGGCCCCGGGTGGGCGGACCTACAGATGGTCGGAAGTGAACGTGGTCGTCCGCTTTCAGGCGGTGAACGAAGGTCCGCTAGCGACCCGTTCTGTTCCTCGTTCGATGGCGACCAGGTCTGCGCGCTCTTTCGGCCGCAACCGCTCGATCGCCAACGCCGTTCGGCGGGCGTCGCCCTCGGCCTCGTAGGAGGCCAGCACCTGGCTGCAGTGGAGGATGGACCAATGACCCATCGTCCAAACAACTTCGATGGGGTCGGGCGTTGCTGTGAACATTTGACCTCGATCACGATGCAAGAGGGGGCGAGGGAACCGGGCTAGTAGAAGAGGCCCGGGACCACTGCGACGACCACGCCCCTGCGGATGTTGACGAGCAGGGCGTCGGGGCCGTTGCGGATCCACACGTATCCGTACGGCGGCACCGGCAGACCGTAGTACCAGTAGTCGCTGATCCACCAACTCGACCCGAGCCATGCGAAGGGCAGGACCTGTCCATAGGACCAGGGCCGGTAGTACCAGCCCTGGGGTCCGCGCCAGGAGCCTCCGCGCCAGTGGTAGCGCACGCCCATGTTGAACGTGCGCGGAAAGTACCGCGGGTTGTATTGTGGCTGCTGGCCGCCAGGATGGTAGCCGGGCGCGCCGAAGCGCGGATTGAAATTCTGCGGGAAACCCTGCGTCGTCCTCTGCTGCTGAACCTGGGGCTGACCGACGTTGGGCTGACCGGGGAAGCCTTGCGTCGTCCTCTGCTGCTGAACCTGGGGCTGACCGACGTTGGGCTGACCGGGGAAGCCTTGCGTCGTCCTGTGCTGTTGAACCTGAGGCTGACCGACGTTGGGCTGACCGGGGAAGCCTTGCGTCGTCCTGTGCTGTTCAACCTGGGGCTGGACAACATGCTGCTGCACCTGCGGCGTCTGGACGTTCGGCGCGCCCTGGAATGTCGCGGCAGCGTTGTGGCCGGGGTTGCCATTGTTCCGGGCGTTGCCGTTGTTCCCGGAGTTCCCTTTGTTCCCCTTGTTCCCGTTGTCGGGGTTGCCCTTGTCGTGTTGCTGCGACTGTTGCTGCCCCTGCCCGTTGTTCTGTTGCTGGTCGGGCGGCGCGGCCCAGCCGGCGATTGCCCAACTACTACGACAGCAACGGCCTATGGCACGCAAACGGCGTCGCGCGCGGATACGCCACGGGCTACTATGATCGCAGCGGCGCCTGGGTGGACGGCGCGCCGAACGGCTACTACGACGGCCAGGGACGCTGGATCGCCGCCGCCTCGACCGCGGATGCCAGCGGCTATTACGACCGCGACGGACGCTGGGTCCCGGCCTCCGCCGCCGGCTACTATGACACCAACGGAGAATGGGTCGCCGGCGCCGCAAGCGGCCACTATGACGAACAGGGCCGCTGGATCGCTGGCCCGGTGGTCGGGCGCTACGACGACAACGGCCGCTGGATCGCGGGCCGGCCTGACGGTCACCGCGACATCAACGGCGTCTGGGTCGCCAATGCGCAGCCTGGCTACTATGACGACCGCGGCCGCTGGGTGGCCGGCAGCACGATGGGCTACTACGATGGCCAGGGTCGCTGGATTGCAACGGCGCCGTCGGCCGCTGACCGTGGTTCCGATGCTGCCTACGAGAGCCGCTCTGACTGGGGCGACGCTAGGCCCGGCGTCCGGGCTCACGAGATGTGGCTCGAACAGCGTATCCAAAGCGAATTGAGCAACGGAACCTTGTCTCAGAGCGACGCCGACCAGGCGCAACGGCCGCTCAATTTGATCCGCCGGGAAGAGATGAGCCGGCGGGGCGACGACGGGCGCTTGAGCCCGCGCGACGAGGCCTATTTCGGCGCCGAGTTGGACAACCTCAACAACAGCACCCGCTAGGGCCGTCGCTCGTCCAACCCGGCGCACGAACAAGCGCCGGGTTCGTGCGGGGGCGAATAGCACATCCCAGACTGGATAGGCGGCCGCTGGGGTCGGGCGGCTTCCGCCGTACCGCGCCCGGACCGCGTGGCTGGCGGCGGGCGTCGGGCTGATCGGCGACAATGTGGTCGGCGTCATCGGCTCGTTCACGGCTGCCGTGAGCGAATGGAACGATTAGCGCAGGCATGCCTTTCGGTAATGTAGGCGGCGGCAAGCCCTCCCCCGAGCACAGCGCCGCCTCAGAGCCCTTCGGGAGCCACCCCTCTCGGAGGGCTCTTTGACGACGGCTCCGCCATGCCAAACGTCCGCGCCGCGCGACGGCGGAAGAAGCTTCGGCGTGGGCGCAATCCGTGCTAGTGTGAGAACGAAGTTCACCGATGGGTCCGTCCCTCCGGCTCGACGTGATCCTCCGTATTTGCGCCGGGTATGGCTTGCGCTTCGCGAGTCTTCGGCGGGTGTTTGGGGCCAGCTATGGCCGACGACAATCCCATCATTCCGATCGTCAGCGACAGCCTGGCCTTGGCGCTCGTCCATTCGTCCGACGCGCCGATCCTTCTTCTCGATGGCGAGTTGAATGTCGTCGCCGCCAGCGCGTCGTTCTCGCGCGCCTTCAAGATCGACCGATCGGCGACGGCCGGCCGCGCGCTCTATGCGCTGGGCGCCGGCGAATGGGACGTCCCGCAGCTGCGCTCGCTGCTGAAGGCGACGCTCTCCGGCGCCGATGTCGGGGCCTACGAGATGGACCTCAAGCGCCAAGGCCGCGACGCGCGCCGTCTGGTGATCAACGCGCATCAGCTGGTCTACGGTGACGCGAGCGCGGTGCGGTTGATGCTGGCGGTGTCCGACGTCACGGACGCCCGCCTCGCCGAGCGCTTGAAGGACGACCTGCTGCGCGAGAAGGCGATCCTCTTTCAGGAACTGCAATACCGCGTCGCCAACAGCCTGCAGATCATCGCCAGCATATTGATGCAGAGCGCGCGCAGGATGCCTTCGGCTGAAACGCGGACCTATCTCTTTGACGCCCACAGCCGCGTGATGTCCGTGGCGACGCTCCAGCAGCAGCTCTCCGCCTCCAAGCTGGGCGACGTTGAACTGCGCGGCTACTTCACCGAGCTGTGCGACAGCATTGCCGCGTCGATGATCCCCGACCACGAAAAGCTCCGCCTGGAGGTCAAATCGGACGCCGGCTTTGCCACGGCGGACGTCTCCGTCAGCCTGGGCCTGATCGTCACCGAGCTGGTGATCAACGCGCTCAAGCATGCATTCCCGAATGATCGCGGTGGCCACATCGTCGTCGGCTACAAGTCCGAGACAGTCCACTGGACGCTGTCAGTCGCCGACGACGGCGTGGGCATGCCAACCGGCTCGGCGCCGGCAAAGGCTGGCCTGGGCACCAGCATCGTCGAGGCCTTGGCCCATCAGCTGGGCGCCCGCGTGACGATCGCCGCGGCAAGTCCTGGGACGGTCGTCTCGATCGTCCACGACGAGCGCGCGACCAGGGCCGCAGCGGAGCCGGCCGGCGCGGCCGTCTAGCCTGCTGCGGCGACGAGCGAGTTTGATAGTTAGCGGAACCTTTACGTCTTGAGCAGCATTTGGCGGTTCATGATGAGCGCGGACGAGTGCCGGGCGAGAGCCCGCAACGCCACGGCGACGGCCCGAGGCGCGCCAGACTTCAGAGACGAAGCTGTCCTGGGAAGGCGCGGCGCACGACTGGAACGCCCTCGCCGTGCGCGCGTCTGTCCAAGAAGCCATGCAACGACGCTTGCCGAACCCGCTCACGCTTGTGCTCCAAAGCGAAAGGGCGATCCCGAGAGATCGCCCTTAAGCCGGCTCCAGGAAGCTCTGCGGCATCGAACGCGCCACCTCGGGACCGCCCCCCGGCGCCCCTTACGGGAGAGCCACTCCCGCGAAGTCGTCGTCGCAGTAGCGCTCTGTCGGTAGTCGCCAGCAAGCACGATCAGAGGCTCATCGCCGAAGGTTGACGGCTGTGACCGTGCAGCCACATGCGACCATCGGCGTCATCGACACCAAACGGCCTTCTTCGGGTCTCGGCGCGGCCTCACATAGCGCCGAAGTGAGCATCGTCGGCTGATTGGCGGTTCGCGGTCTTGGTCCCTAGCTGCCCCCCAGCCCCCCTCGATCGTTGAAGGCCGATCGGCCGACGCCACCGCTCAATGGCCGCTTCTGCAACCGCCTGGCCGCTAACGCCCAGCGTCCGCGGCGCAGCCCCACCAAAACCGACGGTGTGGCATGTAAGGTCACTCCCCTCGGCGAGTAACGCCCCGGTTCGTCGCGCATCCCGCGACGGGCCGGGGCGGTTTCTGAGACGCGGTCGATCCGGACGCGATCACCGAGCGCCATCTGGATGGTGACGCGGCCTCAGCCGGATGTCCGCTTTCCCTCTGTGGACGCCCCCTTCAGCGCAAGGTGGATTTGAGAGGTGACGGTCGCGTAGTCGGATGCTGCCATCTGTCCGGCCTGTTTGTGCACCGCCTGGACGGTGCTGGCCTGTATGGGAGTTCGCGGACCGGGTCCAAATCACCCGAAGCGTGCTCATGAGGCACGGGGGAAAGCCCTGGTTTTCCCGGTCCCGTCTCGCCGACCGTTGCGCCATACCCTCCTTCGTCCTTCCCACGCCTCGACGTCTCGCAGCGGTGGCTGAGCGTTATCCCGCCATCGCTGGAGCTCGATAGATCCCGCCTCTGGCCAGCAGCGCCCAAACGATGCGGCCGGTCTTGTTGGCCAAGGCGACCGCCACCAGCATGCGGGGCTTGCGGGCGAGCATCTGGGCCAGCCAGGAGCCGGGCGGGGCGCCTTTCAGCAGGGCCTGCTTGATGACGGCGCTGGCTCCGATCACCAGTAGCCGTCGAAGCGTCCGCTCCCCCATCTTGGTGATCTGACCGAGCTTCTGTTTGCCGCCGGTCGACTTCTGCAGCGGCGTGAGCCCAAGCCAGGCGGAGAAGTCGCGCCCACGTCGGAAGGTTTGCGGCGCCGGCGCGAGCGCCACCAGGGCCGCGGCTGTTATCGGCCCAACGCCCGGTATGGTCATTAGCCGACGCGCGGTCGGATCTTCCTTGACGCGCTTGGCGATGTCCCGATCGAGCACGGCGATCTCGTCACCGAGCTTGGCCAACACATCGGCCAGGATCTTCAAGCTGGCCCGCGCCGCGTGCGGCAACTCGCTGGCCGGATCTTCGATCTCGGCGACCAGGCGCTCGACGTAGCAGACCCCCTTCGGCGCGACCTTCCCATACTCTGCGACGTGCCCCCGGATGGCGTTGATGATCTGGGTGCGCTGGCGAACCAGCAGATCGCGAGCACGGAAGACGACGCCAACGGCTTGCTGCTCGGCGCTCTTGACCGGCACGAACCGCATCGTTGGCCGCTGCGCCGCTTCGCAGATCGCCTCGGCGTCAGCCTCGTCGTTCTTCTGCCGCTTGACGAACGGCTTGACGTAAGCCGGCGGGATCAGCCGGATCGTGTGGCCCAGCTGCGTCAGCTCGCGGCCCCAATGATGCGCCCCGCTGCAGCTCTCCATCGCCACAACGCAGGGCGGCTGGGCGGCGAAGAACGCCAGAAGCCGCCCTCGGCTGAGCTTCTTGCGGAAAACGACCGCGCCTGAAGCATCCGCCCCGTGCGCCTGAAAACTGGTCTTGGCGATGTCCAAGCCGATGGTGCTAACGTCTCCCATGGACGCCTCCCTCGAGTGAAGTTCAACACCTCCACTCTGGCACTCAGATGCCGTCGGGGGGCGTCCACCCCATCACCCATAGCGGACCATCCCAGAAGTCCGCTTCCGGGCACGCGGCTTATGTCCGCTGTTGGCGCTTAGCGGACATCCCGAAGCCCCCTCTGCGACCACGCCGCCTATGACCGCTCTCGACCCAAAGCGGACCGTGGCAAGCGCTACAATCACGCATCTTGCGGTGTTCCGGCGCGCCTGACGCGGCGAACGGCTATTAGTCGGAAGACCACGGCGCTGACCAATCCGACTCCGCCGGTCTCGAAGGCGTTTGCGACGTCCAGTTCCCAGTCGGCGGTTCGAACCCCATTCTCAACGTAAGCGACTGAACCGCCAGCGGAATAGCCGGGAGACATTGGCAACTGCGACGAGCCGAGCGTGAGCAGAAACCCAATCGCGAACCCGATGCCCGCACCAGACCAGCCATCCCCCCTCAGAACTCAAACCAAGACACCACCGCTCCCGGCCGCCGGCTGGTTCGGCTAGCCTGCCCGAGCGACGATGCGAGTTGCGCTTGCGAGAGCCGGATGGCCAGACGCGACATCACCGGCGCGGTAACTTCCGCCACCTGGAGAGCTTCGCCGCCGGCGACCAGCAGGTCGTCGACGAAGTGCTCGAACTCTTCCGCGAGCAAGCGGCGATGTGGATCCGCCTGCTCGATCCCGCCTCCGAGGGCTGGCGCGACGCCGCGCACAGCCTGAAGGGCTCCGCCCTCGGGGTCGGCGCCTTTGCGCTGGCCGACGAGTGCGAGGCTGCGGAGCGGGCCGAGAAGCGCGAGGAGCGGCTGCTGCTGGCGGGGTCCGTCCGCGACGCAGTTGAAGCTGCGCTGGCCGACATCGCCGCCTACGCCCACGAACAGGCGCTGCGTTCGCTGAAGACGCCGCGCGCCTAGATCCCGGCGCCGTTGTCGATCGTGGCCAGCGCCGCCTCGTGGGCGGCGGCCTGGGCGGTGATCCAGGCGATGAAGGCCTTGACCTGCGGCAGTCGTCCCTTCGTCTTCGGGTGCACGAGGTAGTAGGCGAAGTCGACCGCGGTCGCGATCTGCAACGGCGCGATCAGCCGCCCAGCGTCCAGGTCGGCCTGCGCCAAGCGTGCGCTTGGCGAGCGCGACGCCGCGGCCCCCGACCGCGGCTTCGATGACCAGGCTCGACTGGTTAAAGCGTGGGCCGCGCGAGCCGTCGACGCCCTTCACCCCGCGCGCGGCAAGCCACATCGTCCAATCGGGGCAGGAGGGGTCGGCGTCCGGCGACCCGTCGTGCAGCAGCACGTGCTGGGCGAGGTCGGCCGGCGTCTCGAGCGGCTGCGTCTCAAGGAGGGCAGGGCTCGCCACCGCGAGCACCGTCTCGTGCATCAACCGGGTGGTCTCGAGCCCCGCATAGCGGCCCGAGCCGTAGCGAATGGCGAGATCGACCTCGCCGCTGGCGAAGTCGTTGATCTCGTTGTCGGCCGAGACCCAGACGTCGACCTCCGGGTGCAGGGCCTCGAACCCGCCGAGACGCGGCAGCAGCCACTTGGAGGCGAACGAGGGCGGCACGGTGACCGTCAGGCGGCGGCCGTCCACGGCGGCGGTGAGCATGGACGCGGCTTCCGCCAGCCGATCGAATGCTTCGCGCAGCGCGGGCAGGGCGATCTGAGCGGGATCTGTCAGCAAGAGGCCCTTGGGCGTGCGCTTGAACAGGGCCACGCCGACATAGTCTTCCAGGTTCTGGATCTGCTGACTGACCGCGCCCGGGGTCACCGACAGCTCGTCCGCCGCGCGGCTGAAATTGAGGTGCCGCGCCGCCGCTTCGAACGCGCGCAAGGCGTTCAGCGGTGGCAATCGTCGTCTCAGTTCCATCAATTTTCCTGAATAGCCCGGCAGAAGTCCTTGGTTGCGAGGTGGCGTCCTGGCCACCATTTTGCAAGGGTTCCGGTCGCATGGGACCCTTTTAGAGACGGCGATTTTCGCGGGGCGGGCGTTCGGCCTTCGCCCCGCGTGGCATATGAGGGAGCGTTTAGAGGAGCTATCATGCCCAGTCGGGTCGGTCAGCATCGGCGTCACCGCCGCCTCGTGGTCCTGAGGGGCCAGCGGGCGCACGCCGGCGTGGTCTGGCTGGTCGGGGCGGGTCCCGGGGATCCGGAGCTGCTCACCGTCAAGGCGCTGAGGTTGCTCAGGGCCGCCGACGTGGTGGTCCACGATCGCCTAACGCCCAAGCCCATCCTGGACCTTGCCGGAGCGAACGCGCGCCTGATCGACGTCGGCAAGCGCAAGTCGCATCACACGCTGCCGCAGGAGGACATCAACCAGCTGCTGATCGCCCTCGCACGCGAGGGTCTCACCGTCGTGCGGCTGAAGGGCGGCGACCCATTCCTGTTCGGCCGCGGCGGCGAAGAGCTGGCAGAGCTGCGCGCCGCCGGCGTCGAAGCGCACGTCGTCCCTGGCGTGACGGCGGCCCTGGCCGCTGCGGCGGACGCCGGAGCCGCGCTGACCCATCGTGGGCTGGCGCAGGCGGTCACCTTCGTCACCGGCCATGCGGCCAAGGGCGCCGAGCCCGACCTCGATTGGGCCTCGCTGGCCCGGCCGAACCAGACGGTGGTGGTCTACATGGGCGTCTCGACCGCAGCGACGATCGCAGGTCGCCTGATTGGCGCTGGCCGCGCCGGATCCACGCCGGCGATGGTCGTCGAGAACGCGAGCCTTCCAGACGAACGCCGCATCGTGACCACGCTGGGCGGCCTCGGCGTCGCAGCCGAGGGGGTGGCGGGCCCGGCGCTGTTGATCATCGGCGAGGTCGTCGCTCTGGCGAACGACCGGCCCGTGGTCGAGTTCCTGCACTCGGCGGCCAAGGAGGCGCGCTCGTGAAGGCGCTGACCGGCAACCGGCTGGAGGATGGCGAGGCCGTCTTCTACGGCCACGCGGGCGACTGGAGCGAGCGGTTCGCTGACGCCGAGCTGTTCGAGGACGACGACGGGGCCCTGGCGGCTGAGGCGCACGCCAAGACGCAGATCACTGTCGTGGTCGACCCCTATCTGATCGACGTCATCCCTTCGGACAACGGCTGGGCGCCCTTGAGCTTCCGCGAGCGTGTGCGGGCCCTCGGGCCCACCAACAAGCCCGAGCACGGCAAGAAGACCGAAGGCGGTGAGGCCATCGAGGCCCTGCTGCACGCCCACGGCGCGGCCCGCTCCAAGGGCCGCATCGAACTGATCAGGCGCAAGTAGAGGAGGCGCCGCCATGTATCGCTACGACGCCATCGACAAAGAGATGCTCGCCGACCGCGTTGCCGAGTTCCGCGAGCAGTGCCAGCGCCGCCTGTCCGGCGAGCTGACCGAGGACCAGTTCAAGCGCATCCGGCTGATGAACGGCCTCTATCTGCAGCTGCACGCCTACATGCTCAGGATCGCCATCCCCTATGGCGCCCTGACCTCGGAGCAGCTGCGCAAGCTCGCCTTCATCGCCGAGACCTACGACAAGGGCTATGGCCACTTCACCACGCGCACGAACCTGCAGCTGCACTGGATCAAGCTGAAGGACGCGCCCGACATCCTCGAGCATCTGGCCGAGGTCGGGATGCATGCGATCCAGACCAGCGGCAACGATATCAGGAACATCACCGCCGACCCGCACGCAGGCGCGACCGCCGACGAGGCGGACGACCCGAGGGTCTGGGTCGAGGCGATGCGCCAATGGTCGACCTTCCACCCCGAGTTCTCTTTCCTGCCGCGCAAGTTCAAGATCGCCGTGACGGCCTCGCCGGCCGATCGCGCGGCGACCAAGGTCTATGACATCGGGCTCAGGCTGCACCGCGACGACGCGGGCGGGCTGGCGTTCGAGGTGATGGTCGGCGGCGGACTTGGCCGGACGCCCTATCTGGGCTCGACGATCCGTGAGCATCTGCCGGTGCGCCACCTGCTCTCGTACCTGCAGGCGATCTTGCGCGTCTACAACCGTTATGGGCGGCGCGACAATCCGTGGAAGGCGCGCATCAAGGTCCTGGTGGCGGGGCTGGGCGCCGAAGCCTTCGCGCGCGAGGTCGACGCTGAGTGGGACGCCTCAGACAAGGCCAAGATCGACCTGCCGGACATCGAGCTTGCGCGCATCCGTGCGGCGTTCGCGCCGCGCAACTTCGAGACGCTGCCGGCGACCTCGGCGGCGTTCGATGCGGCGAAGAAGGACCCCGCCTTCGCCCGCTTCGCGCGCCACAACGTTCAGCCGCACAAGGTTCCGGGCTACGCCATCGTCGATGTCTCGCTGAAGAAGCCGGGCGAAACCCCGGGGGACTGCTCGGTCGAGCAGATGCGGGCGATCGCCGACCTCGCCGAGCGCTATTCGATGGACGAGGCCAGAGTCTCCTACGAGCAGAACCTCATCCTGCCGCACGTGAAGCTGGACGATCTGCCGGCAGTCTGGCGAGCCCTGGACGCCGCCGAGCTCGCGACGCCGAACCGTGGGCTGATCACCGACATCATCGCCTGCCCAGGCCTCGACTATTGCGCGCTGGCCAATGCGCGGGCGATCCCGATCGCCCAGGCCATCGCCAAGAAGTTCTCCGATCCGGCGCTCGCCGAGCGCGTCGGCGAGCTCGGCATCAAGATCTCAGGCTGCATCAACGCCTGTGGCCACCACCACGTTGGGGCGATCGGCATCCTCGGCATCGATAAGAAGGGCGAGGAATACTACCAGCTCACCCTCGGCGGGTCGGCCGAGGCGGACGCGACGCTCGGCCAGGTGCTGGGCCCGGCGCTTCCGGCCGACAAGGTGGTCGACGCCATCGATCACCTGGTCGAGGTCTATCTGAGGGAGCGGAAGGACGGCGAGCGGTTCCTCGACACCTTCCGTCGCGCCGGCGTCGCCCCCTTCAAGGAGGCCGTCTATGCCGACGCTCATTAAGTGGACTGGCCAGAACGCCGAGGTGGTGGAGGATCCCTTCACCGCCGTCGCCGACGAGGAGCCGACGCCCAAAGGCGACGTGATCGTGTCGCTGCAGCGTTTCCAGGCCGAAGGCGAGCGCCTCCTGGCCGAGGGCCGCAAGGTCGGCGTCCGCATCGAGCCCAACGAGCAGGTGGAGGAGATCATCCCCGACCTGCCGCGGCTCTCCGTGGTGGCGCTGGCCTTTCCAAAGTACCTGCAAGGGCAGGCCTACTCGTCCGCGGCGATCCTGCGCGAGCGCGGCTTCCACGGCGAGCTCAGGGCCGTCGGCGACGTGCTGCGTGAGCAGGCCCGCTTCATGGTCCGCTGCGGCATCGACGCTTTCGAGGTGGCGGATGACTCGACCGCGGCCGAGTGGACGCACGTCGTGCAGCGGTTCCGTCATGTCTATCAACGCGCCGCAGACGGGCGCGAACCGGCGTTCGTCGAACGCGCGGAGGCCCATCATGGCGTATGACGGGCAGGACACCGCGGACCTGGCGGCGCGCTTGAACGCCGAGTTGCGCGACGCCGAGCCGCAGCAGATTCTTGAGCGCCGCGATCGACCTCCTGGGCGACCGGCTGGCGCTGGTCTCCTCGTTCGGAGCGGAGTTGGCGGTGCTGTTGCACATGGCGGCCGCGCTCAAGTCCGACATTCCAGTGCTCTTCCTCGACACCGGCATGCTGTTCGGCCAGACGCTGGACTATCGGCAACGGCTCGTCGCCCGGCTCGGCCTGGCCGATGTGCGCGACCTGCGGCCCCAATACCAGGACCTGGCCGTGCACGACCCCTCGGCCGACCTCTGGAAGACCGACACCGACACCTGTTGCCACATCCGCAAGGTGCTGCCGCTCGACCGGGCGCTCGCCGGCTTCGACGGCTGGATCACCGGCCGCAAGCGCTTCCAGGGCGGCAACCGCGTACGGCTGAAGGTCGTCGAGCTTGGCGAGGGGCGGCTGAAGTTCAATCCGCTTGCCAATTGGTCGAAGGAGCAGCTTGACGCCTACGCCGCCGAACATGACCTACCGGCCCACCCGCTGGTCGAGTTCGGCTATCCGTCGATCGGCTGCTGGCCGTGCACCGCGCCGGTCGAGGACGGCGATGACATGCGGGCGGGACGCTGGGCCGGAACGGATAAGACCGAGTGCGGCATTCACGTCGAGCGGGCGACACCGGCGATCGAGGTCGGCGGGGATATCTAGCCGGCCGGGCCCGACCGGTTCCTACTCCGCCGCCTCGGACACCCGCAGGTCGAGCTTGCGCAGGGTGCGGTCGATCCACTGGCGCGTGAGCTTTTCCTGTACGCCGTTTTGGCCGAGCCGCTGGCGCAGGCTTTGGAAATCCACCACGTCGATGTCCTGATCCTGGTTGAAGCAGGAGAAGACGACGGTCTCGACGCCGGTCTGCGGATCCCGGTGCAGCTGCAGGCACTGGGCGCAAATCTCCTTCATCATGCACTGCATTGGCGAGTTGATGGAGGCGACGCCGGTCACGCCGGCCTTCATCCGCCCGGCGAGCGCGCCATGACGGGCCTTGGCGACCGCGCCCATCATCGCGTCTGAGCCAATGGCGATCATGTGGTCGACGTCGGAGAGCACGTCGGCGTTCGCCTCCAACGCGGCGACGATGTTGCCGACGAAAGCACGGTCCTGCGGCCGATCTGGCGTGAACCCGGGCGCCTCGTCGCAACACCAGACGATGATGTCGGCGGCGCGTTCGATCTCCTCGACCTTGTAACGATCGACGATGCGCTTGTAGCCGGCGAAGTAGACCACCTTGTCGCCCATGGCCCGCGCCGCCTGGCCGATTGAGAACAGGACTGCGTTGCCGAGGCCGCCGCCGATCAGCAGCACCGTCTTGCCCTCGGGCAGTTCTGTCGGCGTACCGGTCGGCCCCATCAGGATCACCGGCTCGCCCACCTTGAGGTGCGCGCAGAGATCGGACGAGCCGCCCATCTCGAGCACGATGATCGAGAGCAGGCCGCGGTCCTTGTCGGTCCAGGCGCCGGTCATCGCCAGGCCTTCCATGCCGAGCCGCGTGCCATCGGCGCTCGGCGCCAAGGTCTCGAAGTTCTGTAGGCGGTAGAACTGGCCGGGCTGGAACGCGCGGGCGGCCATCGGCGCGCGCACCACCACCTCGACGATGTTTGGCGTGAGCCGGATGACCTCGTGCACGGTGGCGCGGAGCTCGTCGTCCAGCTTGGCGAACAGCACATCGGGCGTGCGTCCCGGCTCACGCCGGGTGAGCAGGTCGCTGATAACAGGATAGCCCTGTTTGGCGCTCGCCATCGCCTTGACGACGTTGCCGGCGTACGAGGGATGCAGGTCGCCGAAGAAGCTGACCGCCCGCCCGTCGGGCCAGAGGCTGGTCAGCACTTCCGCCTTTTCAGGCTTGGTGATCGTCTCTGGCGTGACCGGCTGGCCGCTCTCGTCAACGGCCTGGAAGTAGCTGCCGGCGATCGTTGAATGCTGGGGGTCCTCGCGGCCGAGCACCGTGTTCGGGTGGGTGCCCGCCGCGACCAGGATGGTGCGCGCGGGCAAGGTCTCGTCTTGGGCGACGGTCTCTTCGCCCACGGTGTGGCTGAGGCGCAGCTTGAGCGCCTCGGCCCAGCCGTGCCGGTCGACCATCACCTCGAGCGGCGTCAGGCCCTCGGCGAAGCGGATGCCTTCCTCGAGCGCCTTGGCCACCTCCTCGTGGTTCAGGGTGTAGCTCGGCGAGTTGATCAGGCGGCGCCGGTAGCAGATGGTCGAGCCGCCCCAGCCCCGCAGCAGGTCCGTGATGTTCGCGGAACGCCCTTCCCGAACGGCGGCGGCGCGTTCGGCGCGGATCGCCCGCGCATGCGCCAGGAACTCCAGGGCGACCTCGCGGTCGTGCTCCGACCACTCCGCCTCGATCGCGGCCTGGCCACGCTCGGCGACCAGAGCCTCGTAGCGGGCGAGGAACTTCTCGACCTGCACGGGGTAGTAGGCCAGCGCCTCGGTCGCGGTGTCGATGGCGGTCAGGCCGCCGCCGATCACCGCTATCGGCAGGCGCACCAAGAGGTTGGCGATACTGTCGGTCTTGGCGGCGCCGGTCAGCTGCAGCGCCATCAAGAAGTCGGACGCCTGGCGCACGCCCGGGGCGAGCCCGTTCTTCATGCCGACGATCGTCGGCCGCCCGGCGCCGGCGCAGAGCGCGATGTGGTCGAAGCCCATGGCGAACGCGCTCTCGATGCTGAGCGCGCCGCCGAAGCGGACGCCGCCGAACATGCGGAACTGCTCGCGGCGCTCGACCAGGAGGCGGATCAGCTTGAGGAAATTCTTGTCCCAGCGGACGGTGATCCCGTACTCGGCAACGCCGCCGAAGCCGGCCATCACCCGGGTGCCGAGGCCCTCGCGGAGAGACTCAACGTCGCGGATCGGCTTGAACGGCCATCGCACGCCCGCCTGATCGATCCCCGAGACGTCAGGTTCGATCGGCTCGATCTTCAGCCCGTCGATGGCGACGACAGCGTGGCCGTCGTTCATCAGGTGATGGGCGAGTGTGAAGCCGGCGGGGCCGAGGCCCACGACCAGCACGGTGTGGCCGCTTGCCGGCTTCGGCAGCGGCCGTTCGAGGTTCAGGGGGTTCCAGCGGGTGAGCAGGGAATAGATCTCGAAGCCCCACGGCAACCCGAGCACGTCCTTGAGGACGCGGGTCTCGATCTGCGGAATGTCGACCGGGTCCTGCCGCTGGTAGATGCAGGCCTTCATGCAGTCGTTGCAGATGCGGTGGCCGGTGGCCGCGCACATGGGGTTGTCGACGATCGCGATGCCGAGCGCGCCGATGGTCAGCCCCTGCGACGCCGCGAGGTTCATCTCCGAGATCTTCTCGTCGAGCGGGCAGCCGGCAAGGACGACGCCGAACGGGCTCTTCTTAAACTCGCCGGTCTTCTCCTTCAGCCCAGTCGAACAGCTGTCCTTGCCCTGGTTGTGGCACCAGATGCAGTAGTGGGCGTGGTCGAGGGCGCCCGTAACGCCCATCCCTTCGTCGGTGAGAGCGAAGCCCTCGCGCCGCCGCCGGTGCGCCACCGCCAGACCGAGCGCAGGAACGCCACCCACCGGATCGTCCTCGACCGGGACGAGGCGCACCGGATCGGTCTTGCCGGGCGCCTTGAACAGCACGCCCGCGTGGTGCTCGCGGCGGCCCGTTTCGCTGAGCGCCGCCCATGCGGCGTAGCGCGAGGCGAGATCGAGCGCCTCGGCATGGGCGTCCTCGTCCTTCAGCCACGCCTCGACGTGGGTCGCGAAGGTGAGTTCGGTGAGCTCGCCCCCCAGCAACGGCTCCAGTCGGTTGCGCAGGGCCGGGCCATCGAACGCATCGCCGTCTGCGTGCTTGCGGATGGCGCGGCGCTGTACGAACAGCCGCTTCATCGTGAAGATCACGGCAAGCCCGTCGCGCGCCGCTTTCATCTGGGCGAGCTCGCGCGAGACGCCGAACAGCTCCCCGAGGAAGCTCTCGAGGATCGGCGCGAGCTCGAGGATCAGCTCCGACTCCTCGGCGCGCGCAAGATCGCCCGGCGCGGAGCGAGCAGCCGCCAGCCTTGCCCGAAGCGCATCGTCCCGCGCGCCGAGATACTCGAGGAACCGCCCATCGAGCGCGGCCAGCCCCTCGCGCGCGTGCAGAGCCTCGAAAGTCGCGTCGAAGCCGAGGATCAGGCTCGTGGTCATCAACAATCCATCGATGCAGAGGCGCGTCGCGTCCGGACGGCGGGCGGGTCGGTCGCCAGACAACGGCGGCGCGCGCCCCAATATGGCGCGCTTCAGATGCTGGGCAGCTGTCAGAAAGTCAACGCACGAACGCGGCGCAAAGGCCTGTAAGGCTGCGCTTTTTCAGGGTTCGTCCATTAGTTTTTCTGAGTAGCTTGCTACTCTGCGTTATCCGGCTGGCGGAAGTCGACCCAACTGGGCGCCGGCGACAGCTTCGGCGCCAGCCAGCCGCCCACGCCGGCCGCCGGGGTCTCGTACGCCGCGGGCAGCAGCGCCGGCCGCTCCGGCAGCGTCCACTTCGCCACGAGCGCGTCCGTGCCGGCCCGAGACGCCGGCCGCTTTGGCGATCCGCGTCAGCGTCTCCGAGCCGTCGACAGGCGGGCAACCCTTGAACTCGCCGACCTTCGTCACCGTCAGCGTCTTCAGGTTGAGCGGCAGGAGCGTGTTCATCGAGGCCTGGTTCGGGCCGGTAAAGAGGTCGATGCGCGGGCCACGGATCAGCCCGCCGGTATCGGAGGCGTACCAGTAGCCGTCATGCCGTCCGCCGTCCGGCAGAAGCAGACCCACGGTCTCCTTGATGAACAGGATGGCGCCGCGGGTGATCAGGTTGCGGTCGATCGCGACCGTGCGCATCGGCGAGACCCGGCAGCCGATGGAGTCATGCGTGCTCATGGCGCCGCCGCCATGGTAGAGCGTCGCCTTCAGGTTCCAGGCATCGTTGCTGGCCGGCTGCGGACTGAGCGCCGCGATGATAACGCCGATGGCGTCGTGCGTGTGGGCTGGCCCGGCGACGGCCGCGGGTGCGGCGGCCGTCAGCGTCAGCGTGGCGAGGCATGCCAGGATGCGCTTCATCAGCGTTCCCCCGTCCGTTTCTCGTCTCGGTGTGCGGCCCAAGTCCTAGCCCCCGAACCCGTAAGGTCAACCCTTGACTTCGGCGCTGGCTGATGGATGGGGAGGCGGGCCCTCGGGACGGTCGAGTGGGAGGCGGACCTTTGCGAATCTACGGCAACTCCATCTCGGGGAATTGCCTGAAAGTCAAATGGACATGCGACGTTATCGGCCAATCTTACCATTGGATCGAGACCAGCGTGGTCGCCGGAGACACCCGCCAACCAGGCTTTCTGGACGTCAATCCGGCGGGACAGGTTCCCGCAATCGTGTTCGACGACGGGCGGCCGCCTTGCCCAATCCAACGCCATCATCCTCTACCTTGCCGAAGGATCGGCCCTGATCCCGAGCGATCCTTTCGTTCGGGCCAAGATGCTCGAGTGGATGTTCTGGGAGCAGTACAGCCACGAGCCCACGATCGCCGTCGCGCGCTTCCAGGTGAAGTTCCAGGGGAAGCCCGTCGCCGACCTCGAACCGCGCCTGGTCGAGCGAGGAAGCGCGGCGCTGAAGCGGCTGGACGAGGGACTGGAGGGCCGTGACTTCCTGCTCGGCGACGCCGCCAGCCTCGCCGACGTCGCCCTGGTCGCCTATACCCGCTGGGCTGGCGACGGCGGCTTCGATCTGGCCCTGTATCCGAGGGTGCAGGGCTGGATCGGCCGCTGTGAGCGAGCGCTGAACATCACCGACTAGGGGCCGTCATGCGCAACGCCATCGCCCGATACGGCAGCGCCGTCCTGGCGGCATCGATCGTGCTCGGCGCCGCCACTCAGACGATGGCGTGGGGCGCGACGGGGCACCGCTTCATCGGCGTGGCCGCCGCAGAGGCGCTGCCAGCGGATCTGCCCGCCTTCCTGCACAGTCGACGCGCCATCGAGGACCTCGGTGAGCTGGCGCGCGAGCCGGATCGCTGGCGGGGCGCTGGGAAGACCCACGACACCACCCGCGACCCTGGCCACTTCATCGACGTCGACGACTCCGGCAAGATCCTTGGCGGTCCGGCGCTGAACGCCCTGCCTCTCACGCGCTCCGACTACGATGCGGCGCTCCGCGCGGTCGGCTCCGACAGCTACCACGCGGGCTATCTTCCCTACTCGATCGTCGACGGCTGGCAGCAGCTGGTGATGGACTTCGCCTACTGGCGGGTGCTGACCGCGGCCATCCCACGCGAGCGGGACCCGGCGCGCCGAGCGTGGGAAGAGCACGACCTCGCCCGGCGTGAGGCGCTGATCCTGTCGGACCTCGGCGACTGGTCGCACTACGTGGGCGATGGCAGCCAGCCGATGCACGCCTCGGTCCACTACAACGGCTGGGGAAACTATCCGAACCCGAACGGCTACACCCAGGACAAGGTGCACGTGCCGTTCGAAGGGCCGTTCGTGCGTGAGTTTGTGACGCTTGATGCGGTCAAGGCGGCGATGACGCCGCTGAAGGCCTGCCGCGACATCGAAGCCTGCACCGCCGACTACCTCGCCCAGACCGCCGCGAGCGTGATCCCGTTCTACCAGATGCAGAAGGCGGGCGGCTTGGCGGGCGACCATCCCGCGGGCGTCGGCTTCGCAGTCGAGCGCGTCGCCGCCGGCGCCTCGGAGCTGCGTGACCTGACAGTCGCCGCGTGGAACGCGAGCGCCCATGCCTCGCTCGGCTACCCCGCGATCACCGTCGACCAGGTCGTCGAGGGCGGCCTTGACCCCTACGGCGCGCTCTATGGCAACGACTAGGATCGACCCGCCGCTGCGTTTCGGCGCGCCTGAGCCAACCCTGAGCTACCGGCGGCGGCCGGCCGCCTACGGCCTGCTTGAACGGCGCGCACGGCTCGCTCTGGTCTACGTGACCCTCTCCGACCGGCCGCCGTTCTTCGACCTGCCGGGCGGCGGAATCGATCCGGGCGAAGATGAGGAACAGGCGCTAAGGCGCGAATTTGGCGAGGAAACGGGCCTTCTCGTTTCGGCCGGAAAACGCCTGGCGGCCGCCGAGCAGTACATGATCAGCGCCCACAATGAGCCGTTTCTGAGCCAGGGCGCCTTCTACGAAGCGCGTGCTGTTGGGCGAGCGGCCAGACCTCAAGATCGAGCACGATCATGAGCTCGTCTGGGTGAGACCCGCCGAGGCGCTCAAGAGGCTACGCCACGACAGCCACGCCTGGGCGGTCACGGCGTGGTTGAGGGCGCGCGCCCAGGATTCGGTGTAGGCGATCACCGCTTATGCACAGCCCAACCCCGGGCCTGTCCAAAGGTGAAGGTTGCGTCCGGCCGCGATTGCGTTTCCTTTCAGCTAAGCTCAGTTCAACGAGGACCCTCGGCGCCGAAGCAAGATGGACAGCCCCGCCGACTTCACCCTCGCCCAAACCGATCACGGTCCGACGGCCGTGCTGACCGGCGACTGGACCGCTGTGGCGATGGCCGGCGCCGGCGACCGGCTTCGGGCGGCGCTCCACGACCTGGCGTCCGCGCAGCTGGATCTGAGCGGCATCGGCCGGTGCGACACCGCCGGCGCCTTCGCCATCCTGAGGGCGAGCGAGGGTCGTGTGCCGCACAGCGCGATCCACGCGCCGCGGCGAACCGCGCGCCTGCTGGAGTTGGTCGCCCGCGCCCTCACCGCGCCGCCCGTGCCCGAGCTCAGCGCCCAACCGGTGAGGGATCTGCTCGAGCGCCTCGGCCGAGGCCTGGTTGGCGTCGGCGTCGAAGCCTACGAGACGATGAGCTTCACCGGCCATCTCCTGATCGTCATCGCGCGGTCCGTGGCGTTTCCGCGCCGGATGCGCTGGGCGCCGACCTTCAACATCGCCGAGCGCGCCGGCCTGGACGCGATCCCGATCGTCGTTGTCACCACCTTCTTCATCGGCGCTGTGATCGGCTTCCTCGGGGCCACCGAACTCGCTCAGTTCGGTGCGCAGGTGTTTTCCGTCGAGCTGATCGGCATCGGCGTCCTGCGCGAGTTCGCCATCGTCATCACCGCCGTCCTGCTGGCCGGCCGCTCTGCGTCGAGCTTCGCTGCCGAGATCGGCGCGATGAAGATGAAGCAGGAGATCGACGCCATGCGCATCATGGGCGTCGATCCGTTCGAGGCGCTGGTGCTGCCCCGGTTCCTCGGCCTTTTGATGACCATACCCCTGCTTACCTTCGCGGCGATGCTCGCCGGCATCGCGGGCGGCCTGCTCGTCAGCTGGTGGGTGGAAGACATCAGCCCGACCTTTTTCCTGCAACGGATCGTCGACAATGTCGGCGCGGTGAACTTCTGGGTGGGCATGAGCAAGGCGCCGGTCATGGCGCTGGTCATAGCCGGCATCGGCTGCCGCCAAGGCATGGAGGTCGGGGGCGATGTCGACTCGCTCGGACGACGGGTGACCGCGGCGGTGGTGCACGCCATCTTCGCCATCATCGTGATCGATGCGATCTTCGCCCTCATCTACATGAAGCTGAACATATGAGCGACGTCAGCGAGGACGAAGGCGCGCTCGACGAGCACGCGCCGCCCATCGAGGTGGCCGGGCTCATCTCGCGGTTCGGCGACCACGTGGTCCACGACGGGCTGAATCTCCGGGTCCGGCGCGGCGAGGTGCTGGGCGTCGTCGGCGGCTCGGGCGCGGGCAAGAGCGTGCTGCTCAACACCCTGATCGGCCTGAAGGTGCCGGAGGCCGGCGTCGTCAAGATCTTCGGACAGGACCTGGATCGCGCCTCCACCGCCAAGTGGGACGCGATCGAACGCAGTTGGGGCGTCCTCTTCCAGCAGGGCGCGCTGTTCTCCAACCTCACCGTGAAGGAAAACGTGGCGGCGCCGATGCAAGAGCACACCCGCCTTTCGCCAAAGCTGATCTCCGAGCTCGCCGAGCTCAAGATCGCACTCGCGGGACTGCCCCCGGAAGCCGGAGCCCTGAAGCCAGCGGAGCTGTCGGGCGGCATGATCAAGCGGGCAGGGCTGGCGCGCGCGCTGGCCCTCGATCCGCAGCTGCTGTTCCTGGATGAGCCGACGTCAGGGCTGGATCCAATCGGCGCGGCGGCGTTCGACGAACTGATCGGCGACCTGTCGGCCAGCCTGCATCTGACGGTCTTCATGATCACCCACGACCTCGACAGCCTGCACGCGATCTGCGATCGCGTTGCGGTGCTGGCAGACAAGAAGGTTGTCGCCGTCGGCCCCATTGCTCAGCTGCAAAAGCTGGATCACCCCTGGATCAAGCAGTACTTCCTGGGTCCGAGGGGACGGGCGGCCGGCGAAGCCTACGCCTCCAGGGAGCATGCCTAATGGAGCGAAACGCCAACTACGCGCTGGTCGGCTTCGCCTCGCTGATGATTTTCGTCGGCATGGTGACGTTCGTCGTCTGGCTGGCGCGCATCTCGTTCGCCCAGCAGTACGACGTCTATGACGTGGTGTTCCAAGGCCCTGTCGACGGGCTGTCGAAGGGCAGCGAAGTGCACTTCAACGGGATCAAGGTCGGCGACATCGTCGACATCGGCCTGGTCAAGGACAATCCGACCCAGGTGGACGCCCGCGTGCGGGTGACCAGCGACGTTCCGATCCGCGAGGATAGCACCGCCACCGCGGACCCGCAGGGGATCACCGGGGTGAGCTTCATCCAGATCACGCCAGGCACGCCGAGCAGGCCTTTGCTCAAGACGTTGGCGCACGAAGGGAAGTACCCGATCATCAAAGGTCAGCCGGGGGCGTTCTCGGCCCTGCTGGCGGGCGGCGGCACGGTTCTGACGTCAGCGGCCGAGGCGCTCAGCCGGATCAACCGCATCCTTTCGAACCAGAACATCCAGAACTTCTCGGACACCCTCGGCGACGTGAAGTCCGTGACCGACCAGCTGCGCCGCGAGAAGCAGTTGTTCGCCGACGCCGACAAGTCGATCAAGGACATCGACGCTGCAGCGGATTCGATCAAACAGCTCAGCGACAACGCCAACGGGCTCATGAGCGGCGACGGCAAGCGGGCGCTGCACGAAACCGCCGACGCCGCCGAACAGATCAAGGAAGCGGCGAGCCAGGCCAAGGACATGCTGGCCAAGCTGCAGGGCCCCACCAGCGACTTCGCGAAAAATGGCCTGCCGCAGCTGACGGCGACGGTGACGAGCCTGAGGCAGGCGGCCGACTCGCTCAATCGGCTCTCGAACGAGCTGGAGCAAAGCCCGCAGGGCGTCTTGAGCAAGGGCCCGGCCAAGGAAGTGGAGGTCAGGCCATGACCACAAGCCTTCGCGTCGCGCTCGTCGCGAGCCTGGCCCTCGCGCTCGCCGGCTGCATCTCGCTGCTGCCGAAGACGACCCCGGCACAGCTCTACAGCTTCACGGTCGCGGCTCCCCCGGTCGCGGGGGGTGAAGTCGCCCGCAGCTTCAACGTCCAGCGTCTGCCGACAGGCTTCGCCCGCGAGGCGGAGGGCAGTCAGATCCTGACCGTCGACGGCGCTCAGGCGGCCTACATCGCTGACGCGCGCTGGGATGCGCCGGCCTCGCAGCTGTTCGACGAGGCCGAGACGACCGCGTTCGACCGCTCCAACGGCCCGGCGCGCTTGCTGCTGACCGGAGACTCGGCTTCGGCTCCAATCGCCCTGAGGCTGGACGTGCAGACCTTCGAGGCGCGCTATCTCGCCGGGCCCAAGGCCGCCCCGACCGTGGTCGTCACCGTGCATGCCCTGCTGGTGGGCACGGGGGACCGCAAGGTCATCGGCGAAGAGGTGTTCGAGAGCCAGCAAGCGGCGGCGGACAATCGCGTCGGCCCGATCGTCGATGCGTTCAGCGCCGCGACCAACGATGTCCTGGCCCGCATCGTCGACTGGACCGGTCGGGAAGGGGCCGGCGGCAAAGCCGGCTAAAGCATCATAGCTCTAGCGCTGCAGCGCCGCCGCCTCGCGCGCGAGCGCCGTGATCGCCGCCCAGTCGCCGGCGCGGATGGCTGCCGGCGGGGCGACCCAGGCGCCGCCGACGCAGAGCACGTTCGCGAGCTTCAGGTAGGCGACGGCGTTCCCGGCGTTCAGCCCGCCGGTCGGGCAGAAACGGGCCGCGGCGAAGGGCCCCTGGAAGGCGGCCAGCACCGGCGCGCCGCCGGCCGCCTCCGCCGGGAAGAACTTGAAGTGGGTCAGCCCGGCGTCCAGCCCTCGCATGAGCTCGCTGGCAGTCGCCACGCCCGGCAGGAGCGGAACGCTGGCGTCGAGCAACGCCTCGATCAGACCATCGGTCAGTCCAGGCGTGACGATGAAACGCGCGCCCGCATCGAGCGCGCGGGCCAGGTCGTCGCGGTTCAGGACCGTGCCCGCGCCGATTACGACTTCGGCGGCGTCCCTTGCGATGCTGGCGATGGCTTCGAGCGCCGCGGGCGTGCGGAGCGTGACCTCCATCACATCCAGACCGCCGGCCGCCAGCGCGCGGGCGAGCGGAACCGCATGCTCAACCGCTTCGATGGTCAGGATCGGGATGACCGGTCGCCGGCGCATGAGCGCGTCGGCGTCGATTGGCCCGCTCACGGCGCCCACCAGACCTCGACCGGCGTCTCGCTCTGGCCGAGGACCGCGCGCACGGGCAGCGCGGCGATGGGACCAGGTTCGCGGGCCTTCGCCACCACGCCCAGCTTGTGCTTGCCCTCGATCAAGAGCGCGATCCAGCGCGCGCCGAGGACGGCGGGGATGGTCATCGAGATCCGCTCGGCCGCGCCGGCGGCGCCGGGCCGATCGACGGCGCAGACCATGCGGCGCGGCCGGATCGGCGGCGATCCTGAGCTCCGGCGCGTGCGGGAAGAGTGAGCAGATGTGCCCGTCATCTCCCATTCCCAGGATCAGGACATCGAACGGCCGCGGCATCGCTTGCAGCGCGGCATCGACCGCCAGCTCGGCGTCTCGCGGCGATCACGTCGCTGCTCTTCAGCGGAACGAACGCCGCGGCGGCCGCCCGATCGACAAGCAATCGGCGGCGGATGAGGTTCTCGTTGGAATCCGGGCTGGCCGGGTCGACCCAGCGCTCGTCGGTCAGCGTCACCTCGACCTGTTCCCAGGGCGCCGGCTGAGACGCGAGCTTGTCGTATAGCGGGCCGGGCGTCGTCCCGCCCGTCGCGACCAGGCTGGCGCGCCCGCGAGCGGCGACCGCGTTGGCGAGGCGGGTCGCAATCTCAAGCGCGAGCGCGGCCGTCAGGCTCGGGAGGTCGTCGAACAGTCGGTCGTTATCGGCCATGCCCTCACTCATACCAGCTGTGGCCGTTGCGCTCGGTCAGCGCGAATGCGCCGGATGGGCCCCATGAGCCGGCGGCGTAGGGGGCAGGCTTCACGCCGTAGTGGCGCCAGCCTTCCTCGATGGCGTCGATCCAGATCCAGGCCGCCTCCGCCTCGTCGCGGCGCACGAACAGGGTCTGGTTGTTCTTGATCGCCTCGAGCAGCAGCCGCTCATAGGCGATCCGCCGCCGAGGCGCTTCGGCCGCGAACGCGTCGGCCAGGCTGAGGTTCAGGGCGCCCGGGCGAAGCTCCATCCCTTCCAGGCTGGGCGTCTTGTTCATCAGCGACAGCGCGATCTCCTCCTCCGGCTGCAGGCGGATGGTCAGTCTGTTGGCGATCAGGTCGTCGCCGCCGAAAATGGAGTGAGGCACGTCGCGAAACTGGATGACGATCTGCGAATTGCGGCTGGCCATGCGCTTGCCGGTGCGCAGGTAGAAAGGCACGCCGGCCCAGCGCCAGTTGTCGACGTTCGCCTGGATGGCGACGAAGGTCTCGGTGTCGCTCGGCCCGCCGCCGGCCTCTTCGAGGTAGCCGGGCGACGGTCCCGCCTTCGGAAACGCCAGCACGGTACTGTCCGCGCACGGTCTTGCGCTCGACCTCGCGGCCGGCGATCGGCCTGAGACTGCGCAGCACTTTCACCTTTTCGTTGCGCACGGAATCCGGATCGAGGCTCGCCGGCGGCTCCATGGCCACGAGGCACAGCAGCTGCAGGACGTGGTTCTGCACCATGTCGCGCAGCGCGCCGTAGTCGTTGTAGTAGGACCAGCGCCCTGCGACGCCGATCGTCTCGCCGACGGTGATCTGTACGTGGTCGATGGAGACCTTGTTCCACAAGGGCTCGAACAGGGTGTTGGCGAAGCGGAGCGCGATCAGGTTCTGCACCGCCTCCTTGCCGAGGTAGTGATCGATGCGGAAGATTTCGCGCTCGTCGAAGCTGCGCCCCAGCGCGTCGTTGATCTCGCAGCAGCTGGCCAGGTCGCGACCGATCGGCTTCTCGACGATCACCCGGCTGTCCGCCTTGGTCAATTCCGCCTCGCGCAGGTTGGCGCTGATCGCGTCGTAGAGACTGGGCGACGTCGAGAGGTAGAAGATCACCTCGCGGGCGCCGGCCAGCATGCTTTGCCAGGTTGCGTGAAGGAGGCGGGCCGTTCCGGCGTCGGCGACGACATAGCTCAGGCGCCGCCGAAAGCGTTCGAAGACCTCGCTGCTGAAGTAGCCTTCGGCGCGTTCGCGCACCGTGGCTTCGACGCGGGCGATGAAGTCCTCGTCGCTCAGGTCGGAGCGCGCGCCGCCGATGATGCGCATATCCGGCGGCAGGTGGTTCTCGGCCTCGAGAAAGTAGAGCGACGGATAGAGCATCCGCTGCGCCAGGTCCCCGGTCGCGCCGATGATGACGATGGCTTGCACGCTCATGCGAGGGCGAGACTCCTGAGGGGGCTAACGCTGGTCGTAGCCGATCCAGGACGTCCGTTTACCAGCGCTGCGGCGCCGCGAAAGCCGCGCCGCCTGGGCGGCGCGGCCGAAGACTACGCGTCGAAGACGATGACCGAGCGGGCGATCTGGCCCGTCTTCATCTCCTCGAAGGCTTCGTTCACCTCCTCGAGCTTGAGGCGGCGCGAAATCATGTCGTCCAACTTGAGCTTGCCCGACATGTAGAAGTCGACGAAGCGCGGCATGTCCACCGGGAAGCGGTTCGAGCCCATCAGCGAGCCCTGGATGCGCTTCTCGCCCAGGAAGGCCGCGCCCATCAGCGTCACGGTCTGGCCGACCGGGATCATGCCGATAATGTTGGCCGTGCCGCCGCGGCGGATCATGTTGAACGCCTGCTCGGCGGTCTTGCCGAGGCCGATGGCTTCGAAGGCGTGGTGCACGCCGCCGCCGGTCAGCTCCATCACCTTCGCCACCGGATCTTCCTTGCTGGCGTCGATGAAGTCGGTCGCCCCGAAGTTGCGGGACATGTTGTCCTTGGACGCCGAGGTGTCGATGGCGATGATCCGCCCTGCGCCGGCGATCGCCGCGCCGTTCACTGCTGAGAGGCCCACGCCGCCGCAGCCGATCACGGCGACGGTCTCGCCAGGCCGCACGTGGCTGGTGTGGATCACCGCGCCGACGCCGGTGGTCACGCCGCAGCCGATCAGCGCCGCGCGGTCGAGCGGCATGTCCTTGCGGATGGCCGTGCAGGCGTGCTCGTGGATCAGCATCTGCTCGGCGAAAGCCGAGAGGTTGAGGTACTGGTTCATCGCCCCGCTGGCGGATGCGAGCCTCGGCTCCTCGCCCTGGTCGCGGCGGGTGTCGGGGCTTTGGCAGAGCGACATGTGGCCTGTGAGGCAGGCCTCGCAGTGGCCGCAGAAAGCGGAGAGGCAGGTGATGACGTGGTCGCCCACCTTCACCGTGCGCACTTCGGAGCCCGACCTGCTCGACGACGCCGGCGGCCTCGTGGCCGAGCACCGCGGGCAGCGGATAGGGGTACTTGCCCTCCATGAAGTGGAGGTCGGAGTGGCAGACGCCGCAGGCGGCGGTGCGGATGAGGACTTCGTGCGGTCCCGGCTTGCCGATCTGGACGTCCTCGATCACGAGCGGCTTGTTCACTTCCCGCAAGACAGCGGCTTTCATCTGGACGTCCTCCTTGGAACCCATCGCGGCCGTGGCCCGGCCGTTCGCCCGCGCAATATGGCCAGGATGGCGTCTTCGGCAATCACTTATCGGCGCTTACGTTGCGGCACGACGGGACAGGCGGAACGATCGCATCCGTCCGCTCCATCAGGCGCCGCGCGCGCCCGGCCGCCAGCGCGGCTCAGACCTTGATGTCGAGCAGGGCCTTCTGGGTCTTGGTCACGACCTTGAACGCGGCGAGCGACGCCCGCAGGCCGTTGCCGGCGTTGATCAGGCCAACGGCCGCGTTCGCGGCGTTGTCGCCGCCGCGGCGGGTGAAGGCGTTGGCGAAGTCGGCGCCGGCGCCGTCGAAGCTCTGAACGGCGCTCACGACGCCCGTTCTGGCTGCGGAAATGGGGTCCACTGGACCGTCCTTTTGGCTCGCCTCTCCGGCAAGCTAGCCCGGCAGCCTTAAGCGATCGCGGACGGACGTGGTGAAAAGCGCGCTCACCATGTTCGCGCGTTTGCAACAAACCGCCGCTTTTCGTGACTTGATCGAAATCACGTCAGCCCTAATTCAGGCAGGCTTTCGGGCAGGTCTGGGCGGACCGGCGCGCGCGCCGCATTGCGGCTTGCCAGCCCCTGCGATCTGCTGTTTCTGCCGCGGCGCCCAAAAATGGCGCGTTGCGCGAAAGCGTGCGAGACTTTGGCTCGCGTCTGAAGGCCTGTCGCGGGCCTTCTGGCGACGAGGGATGGCGTTGGGCAAGACAGACGAAAGGCGAGGCCCGGATGGGGCAGGACGGCAGACAGGGTCTTTACGACCCGCGGAACGAACATGATGCGTGCGGCGTAGGGTTTGTGGCCAATATCAAGGGCCGCAAATCGCACGACATCGTTCGCCGGGGTCTGCAGATCCTGTTGAACCTGAACCACCGGGGCGCCGTCGGGGCGGATCCGCTCGTCGGCGACGGGGTTGGCTGCCTCCTGCAGATTCCCGACGCGCTCTTCCGCGACTGGGCGGAGAAGAAGGGCTTCACCCTGCCGCCGCCCGGCGACTACGGCGTCGCAATGTGCTTCCTGCCGCAGGAGCCGAAGGCGCGCGAGTTCGCCGTCCACCAGTTCGAGCACTTCGTCGCGGTCGAGGGTCAGACGCTGGTCGGCTGGCGCGACGTCCCGACCGATCCGACCGGCCTCGGCAAGACCGTGCTCGAAGAGATGCCCCTGATCCGCCAGGCGATCATCGCCAAGGGCGACGGCGTGAAGGACCAGGACGCCTTCGAGCGCAAGCTGCTCGTCATCCGCAAGCAGACGCAGAACCCGCTGGAAGGACAGGCCAAGGCGCTCAACCTCCCGGACCTGACCGACCTCTACATGCCGTCCTGCTCGAGCCGGACGATCGTCTACAAGGGCCTGCTGCTCGCCCGCCAGCTGGAGACCTTCTACCTCGACCTGGTCGAATCCGCTGACGGAGTCGGCGCTGGCGCTCGTTCACCAGCGGTTCGCGACCAACACGTTCCCGACCTGGAAGCGGGCGCATCCCTTCCGCTTCATCGCGCACAACGGCGAGATCAACACCGTGCGCGGCAACATGAACTGGATGAACGCGCGACGGCGCACGATGAAATTGGCGTTGCTCGGGCCTGATCTCGACAAGATGTGGCCGCTCATGCTCGAGAGCGACCCGGACACCGCCAAGCTCGACAACGCGCTCGAGCTGCTGCTCGCCGGCGGCTATCCGCTCGCTCACGCGATGATGATGCTGATCCCGGAGGCGTGGGCCGGAAATCCGCTCATGGACGCCAAGGCGCAGGGCTTTCTACGAATACCACGCCGCGCTGATGGAGCCTTGGGACGGGCCGGCGGCGATCGCCTTCACCGACGGACGGCAGATCGGCGCGACGCTCGATCGCAACGGCCTTCGGCCCGCGCGCTTCCTGGTGACTGACGACGACCACGTGGTCATGGCCTCCGAGGCCGGCGTCCTCGACATCCCCGAGGAGCGGATCACCCGCAAGTGGCGGCTGCAGCCGGGCAAGATGTTGCTGATCGACCTCGAAGAGGGCCGCATCGTCGACGACGAGGAGATCAAGCGCACGCTGGCGGGCGCCGAGCCCTATGACGACTGGCTGCGGCACACCCAATACAAGCTCGAGGACCTGCCCGAGCTCGGGGCCAATCCGCCGGCCGCGCCAAACGATCCGGAAGCGCTGCTGCATCGTCAGCAGGCGTTTGGCTACACGCAGGAAGATCTGCAGTTCTTCCTCGAGCCGATGGCGCAGGTCGCCGACGACCCGGTCGGTTCGATGGGCACCGACACCCCGCTGGCGGTGCTCTCGAAGAAGTCCCGCCTGCTCTACGACTACTTCAAGCAGAAGTTCGCCCAGGTCACGAACCCGCCGATCGACCCGATCCGCGAGGAGCTGGTGATGTCGCTGGTCTCGATGATCGGGCCGAGGCCGAACC
This sequence comes from uncultured Alphaproteobacteria bacterium, assembly GCA_963719975.1. Taxonomy (GTDB): domain Bacteria; phylum Pseudomonadota; class Alphaproteobacteria; order Caulobacterales; family Caulobacteraceae; genus Poindextera. The sequence goes on along the minus strand of CAVRED010000006.1, from coordinate 94,404 downwards.
TGCTCGGCCGCCACGCCGGCACGCACAAGCGCCTTGAGGTCTCGCAGCCGATCCTCTCGAACGCGGACCTGGAGAAGATCCGCTCGATCGCCTCGCTGGTCGACGGCGCCTTCCGCACCGCCACGATCGACATCTCCGGACCGGCCGCCCACGGCGACGTCGGCCTCGAACGCGCCGTCGAGCGCATCTGCCAGCAGGCGACCGAAGCGGTGCTGGCCGACAACAACATCCTGATCCTGTCGGATCGGAACATCTCGGCCGAGCGCAACGCCATCCCGGCGGCGCTCGCCACGGCGGCCGTGCACCATCACCTGATCCGCCAGGGCCTGCGCATGCAGACCGGCCTCGTCGTCGAGACCGGCGAGGCGCGCGAGGTGCATCACTTCTGCGTCCTGGCCGGCTATGGCGCCGAGGCGATCAACCCCTACCTCGCGTTCGAGACGCTCGAGCAGCTGCGCGTCCAGAACGGGCTCACGCTCAAGGCCGATGAGGTGCAGAAGAACTACACCAAGGCCGTCGGCAAGGGCATCCTGAAGGTGATGTCCAAGATGGGCATCTCGACCTACCAGTCCTATTGCGGCGCCCAGATCTTCGACGCCGTTGGCCTCTCCTCGGACTTCGTCGACAAGTACTTCACCGGCACCGCGACCACGATCGAAGGGGCGGGTCTGGCCGAGATCGCCACCGAGACGGTGCTGCGCCACCGCGACGCCTATCGCGATCTGCCGATCTACCGGCACATGCTGGACGTGGGCGGCGCCTACGCCTTCCGCATCCGCGGCGAGGACCACGCCTGGACGCCGGAATCGGTCGCGAACCTGCAGCACGCGGTGCGGGGGAAGATCCCCGAGGCCTATGCCGCGTTCGCCGCTTCGATCAACGAGCAGAGCGAGCGGCTGCTGACCATCCGCGGGCTCATGCGGCTCAGGCCCGGCGAGACGCCCGTTCCGCTGGAGGAGGTCGAGGCCGCGAGCGCGATCGTCAGGCGGTTCTCGACCGGGGCGATGAGCTTTGGCTCGATCTCGCGCGAAGCGCACACCACGCTCGCCATCGCCATGAACCGCATCGGGGGGCGCTCGAACACGGGCGAGGGCGGCGAAGAGTCCGACCGCTTCAAGCCGCTGCCGAACGGCGACTCCATGCGCTCGTCGATCAAGCAGGTCGCATCGGGCCGCTTCGGCGTGACCGCCGAGTACCTGGTCAACGCCGACATGCTGCAGATCAAGATGGCCCAGGGCGCCAAGCCCGGCGAGGGCGGGCAGCTTCCGGGCTACAAGGTCGACAAGAACATCGCCCGCGTGCGCCACTCGACGCCGGGCGTGGGCCTGATCTCGCCGCCGCCGCACCATGACATCTATTCGATCGAGGACCTGGCCCAGCTGATCCACGACCTGAAGAACGCCAACCCCGCGGCGCGCGTCTCGGTCAAGCTGGTGTCGGACGTCGGCGTGGGCACGGTCGCGGCCGGGGTGTCCAAGTGCAAGGCCGACCACGTCACCATCTCCGGCTACGAGGGCGGCACCGGCGCCTCGCCGCTGACTTCGCTGACCCATGCTGGCTCGCCGTGGGAGATCGGCCTGGCCGAGACCCAGCAGACGCTGCTGCGCAACGGCCTGCGCGGGCGGATCGCGGTGCAGGCCGACGGCGGAATCCGGACCGGCCGCGATGTGGCCGTGGCGGCCCTGCTCGGCGCCGACGAGTTCGGCTTTGCGACGGCGCCGCTCATCGCGCTCGGCTGCATCATGATGCGCAAGTGCCACCTCAACACCTGCCCTGTCGGGGTGGCGACGCAAGACCCTGTGCTGCAGGGCGCGCTTCACCGGCCAGCCCGAGCACGTGATCACCTACCTCTTCTACGTGGCCGAGGAATTGCGGCAGATCATGTCGGAGATGGGCTTCCGCACGCTGAACGAAATGATCGGGCGTGTGGACCGCATCGATGTCGCGCCGGCGGTCGATCACTGGAAGGCGCACGGCATCGACCTGTCGCGCCTGCTCTACCAGGAGCCTGCCGACCCGTCGGTCGCCCGCTGGAATTCCGAGCGGCAGGACCACGGCCTCGAGAAGGCGCTCGACCATCAATTGATCGCCGCCGCCGAGCCCGCCCTTGCGCGGGGCGAGCCGGTGCGGCTCGAGCTTCCCATCCGCAACGTCAACCGCACGGTCGGCGCGATGCTCTCGGGCGAGATCGCCAAGTCGCGCGGGCACGAGGGCCTCGCAGAAGACCTGATCTCGGTCAGCTTCTCCGGCACGGCCGGGCAGAGCTTCGGCGCCTTTCTCGCCCACGGCGTGACCCTCGACCTCGTCGGCGCGGCGAACGACTACGTCGGCAAGGGTCTGTCCGGGGGCCGGGTGATCGTGCGCCAGCCGGCGGAGTCGACGGCTGGAGCCCACCGAGAACATCATCATCGGCAACACCGTCCTGTACGGTGCGATTGCGGGCGAGGCCTATTTCCAAGGGGTCGCGGGCGAGCGCTTCGCCGTGCGCAACTCCGGCGCGGTCGCGGTGGTCGAGGGCGTTGGCGACCACGGCTGCGAGTACATGACCGGCGGGGTCGTCGCCGTGCTGGGCCAGACCGGTCGCAACTTCGCGGCCGGCATGTCGGGCGGCGTGGCCTACGTCTACGATCCGAACGGCCGCTTCGGCACCCTGTGCAACCTCGCCATGGTCGATCTGGAGCGCATCGCGCCCACGGCGTCGAACGAGCATGGCGAGGAGGCGATGCGGCCCCGCCAGCGAGCGCCTGGCGCGCTCGACAGCGGCATGGGCGACATGCTGCGCCACGACGCCGAGCGGCTGCGCATCCTGGTCGAGCGGCACCTGTTGCACACCGGCAGCGCCCGGGCGCGGTTCCTGCTCGAGAACTGGGAGCTGGCGCTCGGTCACTTCGTCAAGGTGATGCCCAAGGACTTCCGCCGTGCGCTCGCCGACCTCGAAGCCGAGCGGCGGGCGGCCAAAACCGTCGCCGCCGAATAGCCCACCGCCTGAAGGATCCGACGATGGGCAAGCCAACCGGCTTCCTCGAATACGAGCGCCACGACCGCGGCTACGACAAGCCGGCGGAGCGGTTGAAGACGTGGAAGGAGTTCGTGCGTCCCCTGCCGGCGGCGGAGCTCAAGCAGCAGGCCGCTCGCTGCATGGACTGCGGCATCCCGTTCTGCCACGGCGGCCGTGACGGGACGACGCGCGGCTGTCCGGTCAACAACCAGATCCCCGACTGGAACGACCTGGTCTACCGCGAGCAGTGGCGTGCGGCGCTCGACAACCTGCACTCCACCAACAACTTCCCGGAGTTCACCGGCCGCGTCTGCCCGGCGCCTTGCGAGGAGTCGTGCACGCTGAACATCGACGACAACCCGGTCACGATCAAAACCATCGAGTGCGAGATCGTCGACCGCGGCTGGCGCGAGGGCTGGATCGAGCCGCTGGTCCCGGCCGCGAAGACCGGCCGCCGCGTTGCGGTGGTGGGCTCGGGCCCCTCCGGGCTGGCGTGCAGCCAGCAGCTGGCGCGCGCCGGCCACGACGTTGTCCTCTACGAGAAGAACGACCGCATCGGCGGGCTGCTCCGCTACGGCATCCCCGACTTCAAGATGGAGAAGCACCACATCGATCGCCGCATGGAGCAGATGTCGGCCGAGGGCGTGACGTTCCGCCCGGGCGTGAAGGTCGGCGCCGACGTCAGCATCGACGACGCTCATGGCCGAGTTCGACGCGGTGGTGCTGTCCGGCGGGGCCGAGTGGCCGCGCGACCTCGACCTGCCGCCGCATGAGTTCGGCGCGATCCACTTCGCGATGGACTTCCTCACCCAGCAGAACAAGCGGGGCGCCGGCGACGACGAGGCGACCGCCGCGCCGAACGGGACAATCACGGCGAAGGGCAAGCACGTCATCGTCATCGGCGGCGGCGATACCGCCTCCGACTGCGTTGGCACCTCTGGCCGCCAGGGCGCCGTCTCGATCACCTCGCTCGATATCATCGCCAAGCCGCCCGAACGTGAAAACAAGGCGCTGGCGTGGCCGGACTGGCCCAACAAGCTGCGCAGCTTCGTCGTCGTACGACGAAGGATGCGAGCGCGTATGGGCGACGACCGCCAAGCGTGCGCTCGGGAAGGACGGGGTGCTGGAGGCGATCGAGTGCGTGCGCGTCGAGTGGGTGAGGGGCGCCGACGGCCGGATGCAGATGCGCGAGCTCGCCGGCAGCGAGTTCCGCTTGCGCGCTGACCTCGTGCTGCTGGCGATGGGGTTCCTCGGCCCGCAAGCGCGACGCGCTCCTCGAGCAGGCCGGCGTCGAGCTCGATCCGCGCGGCAACGTCAAGGCCAGCGTCGCCGACTACCGGACGTCGACGCCGAAGATCTTCGCCTGCGGCGACATGCGCCGCGGCCAGTCGCTGGTGGTCTGGGCCATCCGCGAGGGCCGCCAGTGCGCCCAGGCGGTGGACGCCTTCCTGATGGGCGTCAGCAGCCTGCCGCGGTAGCCGGTTAGCGCTCGTATAGGTCGCGCAATCCAGGGTTAGGCTTTACGGCGAATTCACCAATGCGCCCGTAGCATGAAACCATGCGCGGCTTGGCTTTGCTCGTCCTCTTCCTGCTGGGCTCGCTGCCGGCCCGAGCGGCCGATCTTGCGGTCGAAGTGCGCAACGCCCAGGGCAAGCCGGTCCCCGACGCCGTCGCCACTCTCTATCCCGCGCAGGGCGGCCCGTTCTGGTCCGATCCACTTCGATTGGCCGATGGAGATGGTGCAGCAGGACCTGCAATTCCATCCCTTCGTGCTCATCGTGCCGGCCGGCGCGGTGGTGGCCTTTCCCAACCGCGACGATGTCCGCCACCACGTCTACTCCTTCTCGCCGGCGCACCCCTTCGAGCTCAAGCTCTACGGCCGCGACGAGACCCGCACCGTGCGGTTCGATCATCCGGGCGCGATCGCGCTCGGCTGCAACATTCACGACAACATGATCGCCTTCATCAAGGTGGTCGACACGCCCTATGCCGCGAAAAGCGGCGCCGACGGCGTGGCGAGCCTGCGCGGCGCGCCGCCTGGGCAGGCGGTGCTGCACGTCTGGCATCCCTACCTGCGCGCGGCCGGCAACGAGATCGTCCGCACGATCACTTTGCCGCAGAGCCGGCGCGCGCCCGCGAGATCGTTGTCGTCGAGCTGCGCAACCCGCCGCCGCGCGATCAATCCTACTGACATGCCGACGTTCCGGCGCCTGCGCACCAAGCTCACGATCCTCTACGCCGGGCTCTTCGCCGGCGTCGTCTTGCTGATCTCGCTGGTTGTCTACACCGCGGTGTCCAACAACGTGACACGGCTGGTGCGCGAAGAGCTGGTCGCGAGCGGCACGGTTTTCGACCGCGTCTGGGCGTTGCGCGCCGCTCAGCTGGAGAACGGCGCCGGCCTGCTCTCACGCGACTTCGGCTTTCGCGAGGCGATCGCCTCGAACGATCAGGCGACGATCCGCTCGGCGCTCGACAACCTCAAGGTCCGACTCGGCATCGACCAGGCCCTGATGATCGGCGCCGACGGCCATCTGATCGCCGCCGACGGCGCGCCGGTCGGCGCGATCTCGCCGGGCGCGTTGCAGGCGCTGGAGGGCGACGGGACGGCGTCTGGCGTGCTCATGATCGGCGGCGCGCCGCACGAGGTTGTCTCGGTGCCGATCCTTGCGCCGACGGTGATGGGTTGGGTCGTGTTCGCGGCCAAGCTCGACCACGCGCAGATGACGGCGCTCGAACGCCTGTCGGCGATCCCGCTCGACGCCTCGGTGCTCGACCGCGACGCCTCGGGCCGCTGGTCGGATGCGGATGGCAGGCTCGGCGTCGGCGAAGCGCGTCGCATCGGCGGCTATGTCGACCAGGCGATGGCGACGCACAGCTGGGCCCCGCAGGTGCTCAGCACCGCCGACGGACCCACGGCTGTTATGGTCAAGCCGCTGACGGTGCTCTCGCCAGACGCGCCGGCGGCGCTGCTCTTAAGCTATCCGATGTCGCGCGCGATGGCGCCCTACCAGCCGCTGCTCTACGCGGTCGTCGTGACCGCTCTGACCGGCCTTGCCCTGCTGGTGCTCGGCAGCTGGGCGCTGGCGCGCAGCCTCACGCGCCCGATCCTGGCGCTGGACGAGGCGGCGACCAGGCTGAAGAACGGAGAGCGCACCGAGGTCGCCGTCGTCACCGGCGACGAGATCGGCCGGCTGGCCGAGAGCTTCAACGCCATGGCCGCCGAGATCGGCAAGCGCGAGCGCCGGATCACCCACCTTGCCCTGCACGATCCGGATACCGACCTGCCGAACCATCAGTGGCTGCAGCGTCGCCTGGAGCGGACGGGAGGCGACGACCTCTTCGTGGCCGCGCTCGGGGTCGACCGCTACGCCCATGTGCGCGGCGCGATCGGCTACGACCTGGCGGGCGAGTTGGTCGGCGAGATCGGCGCGCACCGTGCGCCGCGCCCATCGGGACGCGCGGGTCGCCCGCCTTTCCACCGACGTGCTCGGCGTGTTGTTCCGCGCGAGCGATCTCGCGGCGGCCCGCGCCGTCGTGGCGGAGATGCAGGCCAGGCTCGAGGCGCCGGTGCGGCTGGGCGACAACACCGTCGACGTCAGCCTGACCGTCGGCCTCGCCTCGCACCCGCTGCCTGGCGAGCGCGTCACATCGCTGATCGAGCGCGCCAACATCGCCCTCGATCTGGCCCGCGCGGGCCGCCAGAAGTTCGCGGTGTTCGACGAAAGCCTCTACGGCGACCCGGCGAAGAACCTCTCGCTGATGAGCGAGATGCGCCAGTCGATCGCCGCCGGGCAGATGGTGCTGCACCACCAACCGAAGTATGACCTCAGGCTCGGGGCGGTCACCGGTGTCGAGGCGCTCGTCCGCTGGCCGCATCCGACCCGCGGCCTGGTGCCGCCGGACGCCTTCATCGGCATGGCCGAGGAGACCGGCCACATCCGCCCGCTGACCGAGTGGGTGATCGACCAAGCGCTGGCCGACCAGCGGGCGCTGCAGGAGGGCGGCCTCGACCTCGAGGTCGCGATCAACATCTCAGGCCGGCTGCTCGACGACGACGGCTTCGCCACGGCGACGCTCGCCAGGCTCGCCGGCGCGGCCGGGCCGGTCTGTTTCGAGATCACCGAGACCGCCGTCATCGAGCAACCGGACGTTGCGCTTGGCATCATCGAGCGGTTCGCCGGCGCCGGGGTCAAGGTCGCCATCGACGACTACGGGACGGGGCTCTCCTCGCTCGCCTACCTGAAGCAGATCCGCGCCAACGAGCTCAAGATCGACAAGTCGTTCGTGTTCGCCATGGCCGCCAGCCAGCGCGACGCCCTTCTGGTGCGCTCGACCGTCGATCTGGCGCATGGTCTTGGCCTGAAGGTCACCGCCGAGGGGGTGGAATCGCCGACCGCGCTGGCCCTCCTCTCCGGCATGGGGTGCGACCTCGCCCAGGGCTACCTGATCGCGCGTCCCTTGCCGCTCAATGAGTTGTTGACCTTTATGGCGGAAGAAGAGCGCGCCCTCAGAACTTATGGCTAATGAAGCTTTACAGTGTTCCGCCTCCTGGTTTTCGCGGGCGCCATGCTCTGGTCCGACGCCGCATTGGCCGCGCCGGATGTTCTGTCGCCCGACTCCTTCGCCGCTCTTCTTGATCTGCGGGCTTCCGCCGCGGACGGCGAGCCCTCGTGGCTGAACGGCGGCTTCGGGAAGACCGACATCGACGGCGGCGGCGGTCGCCTCGACTGGCGTGCGCGCATCGAAGAGGCCGACCTCGCGTGGAAGCCGCAGCTGGCGTGGAACCTCAGCGCCGTCGTCGAGGCTGAGCTGCAACCGGAGCATGAGAACGGCGTCCACCTCGGCGAGGCCTTTCTGCATCTACAAGCCCACCCCGCGCAGCGAGACTCGCTATCAGGTCCGCGTCGGCCTGTTCTATCCGCCGATCTCGCTGGAGAACGGTGGCCCGTTCTGGACGACGACCAGCACCATCACGCCCTCGGCCATCAACAGCTGGGTCGGCGAGGAGGTGAAGGTCGTCGGCGCGGAGGCGAGCGTGCGTCGCGCCTTCGGCGATCAGGAGCTTGGACTGACCGGCGGGGTGTTTGGCTTCGACGACAACGCCGGTGAGCTGATCGCGCTGCGCGGCTGGTCGCTGGACAATGTGCGCGAGAGCGTCGGCGGCGGGTTCCGCCTGCCGCCTGTCAGCGACTTCCTCGAGTACGTGCAGTCCCAGCACGAGGCGCCGCTCACCGAGTTCGACGGGCGTGTCGGCGGCTACGCGCGCCTCGACTGGCGTGTGAGCGACCGCCTCGCGCTCAACGCCTTCGCCTACGACAACGACGCCAAGCCCACCGCGGTCTATGACGGCCAGTGGGGCTGGCGCACGCGGTTCGTCGAAGTGGGCGCGCGCTTCGACCCCGACGAACGGACCGAAGTTCTCGGCCAGGCGCTGTTCGGCCAGACGCAGATGGGTCCGGGCGATCCGGACCGCTGGGTGAACACCGACTTCAGCGCCGCCTATCTGTTGGTCAGCCGCCGACTGGGAGACGCCGACGCCCTGACCGGCCGGTTGGACCTGTTCGAAACGAGGGACTCGACGGACGCCTACTATGGCCTGACCCAGGAACATGGTTGGGCCGTCACCGCGGACTACCTGCGCCCGCTTTCGAAGCACGCGACGTTGCTCGTCGAAGCTTTGCACATCTGGAGCGATCGCCCCGCCCGGGAAGACAACGCCGCGGACGCCCCCACCCAGGCGCAAACCGTTGTGCAGACGGCGCTCGAGACTGTCGTTCTGAGATTTCACCCCAACCGCGCGGGGTTGAACAGCGATGCGGGCTCCTCGCGCTCTAGGTTTCGGGCCCACGCCCTCGACTCGGCAAGCCAGGCGATCAGGCGCTCGCGGGCGCGGGAGTCGTGGTCCCGGATCGCCTGCGCCGCGGCGGCGAGCTCCAAATCCGCGGCGTGCAGCGCGGCGCGCGCGTCGTCGGCGTTGGGCTGGTCGTAGCGTTCGTAGATCGAGGCCCAGCGGGGTGCGCGCCGCCCCGGCGAGGAAGGCGGCCGTCTCGGCGTCGCCGCGATCCAGCGCCCCCAGGCTCGCGCGCGACGGCGCGCCGGCTGTTGTCGATGTAGACCGCGGCGGTCAGCGGCTCGCGCGCGGCCGATCGGACAGGCTTCCGGCGAGAGGGCGCGCACGTAGGCCGCCAGACCCTTGATCACCGCCCGCGGAGGCTCGGCGCCGTCGAACTCCTCGGTCACCAGCCCGTGCACGAAGGGCTCGAGCGAAGCGGCCTTCACGTCTTGATTCACCTTCAGGCCCGACTTCGGTCCGGAAAGGTTCGGGATCGGCTTGGGATGATCGATGCCGTCGGCGGGGTGGCTGGAGAGCAGCGCCGCTCGCGTGGCCGTGCCCGGCGCGCCGGAGACGCCCGGGAAGAAGAAGTCGGGGTTGTTGCGGCCGCTCTGGTGGCAGCTGTCGCAGGCCAGGCCCGCCCGCGCCGCCTGGCCGCCGAGGAGGAGCGGGGTCTTGAACGCCGCGCGCCCAACCTCGACCCAATAGGCCGCCTCCGCATCGCGCAGGCCGCGCGAGGCACTCGGTCGCGATCGTGCCCAGCGCGCGAGGCCCGTCGGCGCCCGGCGCCAGCCACCGGGCGGCATGGATGGCTCTGAGATCAGGGCTCGCGGCGGCCAGCAGGACCGCGGCGGCGAGGACGCCTAGGACTGCGGCCCCTTTTCGATCCACCGCCGCAGGTCCTCCGTTTCGACGCAACCGAAGCTGCAAACCGTCTCGAGCTTGGCCAGCATGCGCCGCGCGCCGGCAATGTCGCCGCGCTCGACCATCAGCTCGCCGTAGTACTCGGTCGCACCGACATGGTTGGGTGCAATGGCCAGCGCCTCGCGGTAGTAGAGCTCGGCCTTATCGTACTGCCCCATCTTCCGGTAGGCGTAGCCCGTGTAGGTCAAGACGTCAGGGTGTGGCCCAAACACCGCTTGCGCGGTCCGAAGCGCCGCCAGCGCCTGGTCATAACGGCCCTGGTTGATCAGCCGGACCGCTTGCACGTAGCTCGTGTCGCCCTGGCTCGGGGTCAATAGCAGGCTGGGCGGGCGCAGGTTCGCCGCCGTCTTCGGCGAGATCGCCGCTTCGACTGTGGCGATCGCCGCCTTCAAATCAGCGGAGTCGGCGCAAGTGTCGCCGCAAGCGCTCGCGCGCTGTTGCAGCATGTCGAGTTGCGCCTTGGCGTCGTCCGGGTGGTTCTGCTTGGCCAGCACGACGGCGAGCTCGCGCCTCGCCGCGATCAGGTTGCCGTCGACCCGCAGCGCCCGCTCGTAGGCGCGCTGCGCGCCCTTCAGGTCGCCATGGCCGGCCTTCGCCTGGCCCAGCATGAAGAGGGCGTCCGTGTTGCGTGGATCGACCGAGAGCGCGTTGTCGAAGTGCGACTCCGCATCGCGCCACTTGGCGGCCTGCAGCGACTCCAGCCCCTCCTGATACTCGACCGCCGGGTCGTAGGTCGGCGTGCTTTGCGAGGGCATCTCGGGGCTGCCCATCGAACCCATGCCCATGCCGCCCATGCCGCCGCCGGACGCGATAGCCGACGCCGGCAGGCCCACTGCGAACACCGCCGCCGCGAACAATGCGGGCCGAAGTCCTCTCACGATCACGATAGTGCTCCCGTCACGCTGCCGAATGAGCGAAATCATCCCACGATCGGAGGTGGAAGTCACCTAGCGGAAGTCCTTGATTTTGCCCGTTAAGCGGGTACCGCACTCAGCCCCCGCCCGCCGGCCTGCGCCGCTCTGGGCGAACCGGCTTCGGCGGCCCAGGTGGAGCGCTCGGCATGGAGGCCCTTGCGCCAGGTGGCGTAGAGCACCGCCGGCGCGCGGGATAGCGCTGCTCGAGGAAGTCGGCGGCGACCACCCGGTCGGTGCGGAAGTGGCGGAAGTCGCCGCGCAGCTCGCACCAGGCGATGATCAGCCGCACGGCCTCGTAGTAGCCGACCCCGATCGGCCAGATCACCCGCTCGGTCTCGCGCTCGTCCTGGTCGCGGTAGGTGAGGGCGACTTTGCGGCCGGCGTGGATCCATGCCCGCAGTCGGGAGAGGTCGATCGAATCCTCCGCCGGCCGCCGTCCGCCCGACGCGCTGACGGTGGAGTCGATCAGGTAGGGGCGCAGATGGTCGGGGATCACAGCGCCGATCTTGGCGATCAGGTCGCGCGCCGCCGTCGCCAACGCCGCATCCCCTCGCCCTGTGACCCATTGCGCGCCAAGCACCGCCGCCTCGAGCTCGTCGGGCGTCAGCATCAAGGGCGGCATGTCGAAGCCGCGGTCGAGCACATAGCCCATGCCCGCCTCGCCTCGGATCGGCACCCGCTGGGCCATCAGCTCGGCCATGTCGCGGTAGACGGTGCGCAGCGAGGTCTCGAGCTCGTCCGCCACGTCGGAAGCCGTCACCGGCCGCGAAGCGCGACGCAGGATCTGGATGATCTGGAATAGCCGCTCGGTCCGCCGCACGCGCTTCCCCTCGAATTCCGCTGGCAGCAGTTTGGCAGGAGGAGGGCTTCGCGGGAAGCGGCGTTCGCGGCCTTGGGCTGGCCTTCGGTGACAAATCCTGCTTCACGAGCGCGATGGAACGTGGACTGAACGCGACCCGCGAAGCCGACTTCGCCAACTGGTACCAGGCCGTCGTGCGCGAAGCCGACCTGGCCGAGACCAGCCCCGTGCGCGGCGCGATGATCATCAAACCTTGGGGCTATGGGATCTGGGAGCTGATCCAGGCCGAGCTGGACCGCCGCATCAAGGCGACGGGCGCGCAGAACGTCTACTTCCCGCTGCTCATCCCCTTGAGCTTCTTCGCCAAGGAAGCGAGCCACGTCGAGGGCTTCGCCAAGGAGATGGCCGTCGTCACTCACCATCGCCTGGCGATGATCGACGGCAAGCTGCAGGTCGACCCGGAGGCGAAGCTCGAGGAGCCGCTGGTCATCCGCCCGACGTCGGAGACCATCATCGGCGACGCGTTCCAGCGCTGGGTGCGCAGCTATCGCGACCTGCCGCTGATGATCAACCAGTGGGCCAACATCGTGCGCTGGGAGATGCGCACCCGGCTCTTCCTGCGCACTTCGGAGTTCCTCTGGCAGGAGGGCCACACCGCCCACGCCGATCGCGATGGACGCCCTGGCCGAGACCATGACCATCCTCGAGCTCTACCGTGACTTCGCCGAGCGGTGTCTCGCCATGCCTGTGATCGCCGGCGAGAAGCCGGAGAACGAGCGCTTCCCCGGCGCCGACGCCACCTTCTCCATCGAGGCGATGATGCAGGACGGAAAGGCGCTGCAGGCGGCGACCTCGCACTACCTCGGCACGAGCTTCGCCGAGGCTCAGAACATCAAGTACCAGAGCGAAACCGGCGATCTGCGCCTCTGCCACACCACCAGCTGGGGCATCACCACGCGGCTGATCGGCGGCGTGATCATGACCCACGGCGACGACGACGGCCTCAGGCTGCCGCCCGCGATCGCGCCCCGGCAGGTGGTGATCGTGCCGATCCTGCGCGACCGTCCGGAAGACGCCGATGTGCTGGCCTATGCCGACAGCGTCGCCGCCGAGCTTGCCGGTTTGAGCGCGCTCGGCCAGCCGGTGCGGGCGCTGGTCGACAAGCGGGCCGGGCGCTCGGCGGACAAGCGCTGGGACTGGGTACGCCGCGGGCCGCCGATCATCGTCGAGATCGGCCCGCGCGACGCATCGGGCGGCCAGGTGACCTACATCCGCCGCGACCGGCTGTGGGGCGAGAACGAGCGCATCGCCTCGACCAGCGTCCCCCGCGCCGCGTTCACCGCCGGTCTCGCCGCCCAGCTCGAGGAGATCCAGGCCGGCCTGCACGCCGAAGCTCAGACGCGCCTCGACGCCAACATCCGGGACGACATCAAGACCTTCGCCGACCTCGCCGCCCACTTTGGCCCCGCCGCCGAGGACGAGGACGCCAACGAGGCGTTCAAGGGCTGGGTCCGCTGCGCCTGGTCGAAGCCGACGGGAGAAGCCCTCGACGCTGTCGAGCGGCAATTGAAATCGCTGAAGCTCACCATCCGCAACGCCCCGCTCGACCAGCCGGCGACGCCCGGGCCGTGCATCTTCACGGGGCAGCCTGGCGTCGAGGAAATCCTGGTCGCGCGGGCCTACTAGGCGCCCGGGGCCCAGCGATCGACGCCGAATATCTGCAATGGACTCGAGGTCGTCGGCGATAGGCGCTTCAGCCACGTGGGGGGTCGATCGGAGTCCAGCGCCGTCCGCAGGCTGTCGCTGGCGAACGGCGGCCCGGCGGTCTGGGTGTCGTAGGCCGGGCACACGACCACGTAGGTCACCCCGAGTTCATGCGCGATGCGCTCGCTGGCGCCGGCCTGCGGTCCCCAGGCTGGCGCAGCCAGCAGGCGATGGGCGGCAAGGATGCCGAAGTCCGCGTGGTATGGCGCGGCGAGTACGGTGCTGTGCGTCTGCGCGAGCACGAAGGGGCCGAGGTCCGTGTTGGCCGCCACCAGTCCTGGGGGAAGCCTGGCGAGATCGGCGTAGGCGGCCTCATCGAGGCAATGATTGGCCGCCACCGAAGCGCCGGCCGCCGCCGGGTGCGGAGCGAGACGCATGGCGGCAACCGGGATGGCGGCCAGCACGCTCGGCGCGGTGAGCGCGGCGACGATGGCGACGCGAGCCGGGTCGAGCTTGGCGCCGCTCAGCTTCCGCACCAGGATGGCGGCCAGCGTCGCGGTCGAGGGAAGGGTGGCCCACACGAGGTAGCTGCCCATGCGCATCATGGCGAAGGTCATGACGGCGGCGATCGCGATCATCGCGCCGTTCAACCAGTAGGCCGGCCGCGCGCGGAACGACGTCATCGCGCCCAGCGCGATCCACGCCGCGGGCCCGACCACCATGGCGCAGAAGAGCGTCAGGGCGGTGGGAAAGTCGCTTTGCAGGAGCCGAGGCAGCGGCGCGAGTTCCTGGACGTAGTCGGCCCAGATCGCATGGATGCGCGGGTCGAACTCGCCGAAAGGGCCGTGCAGGCAGCGCGGATCGAGGGCGACGCAGACCACGACTGAGGCGACGCCGGACGCTCCGACCAGCGCGAGCCGATCGATCCAGGAGCCGCCGGCCCGCAAGGTCGCCAGCGCCAACCCGAGCGCGCCGATCCCCAACCCAGCGACGACGTTGAGCGCCAAGGCGTCGCAGGCCGAGACGCCCCATCGAGTCGGCGGGGTCTGCACGACAAACGCGATGAAGAGGGTCGCCAAGAGGGCAAGGCCGTAGGCTCGCAGCCGCGGCGCATTCGCCGCATCGACCACGAACCGCAGCCCCATGAAGGCCATGATCGCGAGCAGGAACACCACCGCCTCGAAGCCGATGGCGAGCCCAAGACCGGTGGCGGCGCCGGCGACGACGGGACCACGCAGGCTCTGCCCCTCACTGCAGGCGCCGGCGAGCGCGATCAGCCAACACAGGATCTGGACGTTGTGGTGATCGACGCGACCGGGATGGAATTGCGCGTAGAGCGGCAGGCTGAGCGCGCAGCCGACGGCCGCGGCGAGAACCGCGGCGCGCCGCAGGACAGGATCGGGGTTGAGGCGATCCGTCACCGCAAGGCCGGCGGCGATCGCCGGCCCGACAAGGCAGAGCGGCCAGAGGAAGCGTAACCACCACTCTGCCTGCGCATCGCCAAGCCCGAGCTTCAGCACCCCGAGCAGGCCGGCGAGAACGCCGTCCAACAGGCGGGACCAGTGCGGCCAGAACCCATACGGCGGCTGCACGCGCCAGATGAGCTGGTCGTACCACCCCCGCCCATGCGCCAGCTCCCTGACCAGAACGAGCCGCATCGCGTCGTCGAAGTCGCCGAGCGTGGTGTTGATCCGTCCGCCGTCGGAAACGACGAGGTACAGGCAGACGACGGCCCAGACGGCCAACACCTGGGCGCATCGCTCGACGAAAGCACCGCTCGAGGCGGCCGTCTTGCCGGGCGCGGCGTCGACCGGGCCCGCTAGCCAGGCCGGCGATCGCGTCGCCAACGTCCTGGTCACGTCACGCCTCGGCGCGGGACGACCGCTACGCTCTTGTCCACCATGGGAACTCTCTAGACGAGCGCCGGTTACCCGCCGCTGAATCCGAAGTTCTAGTTGAGGACTGATGGTCGAGATTGCGTGGCCGCGCGCCTTGTCACTGACCCAGCAGCGGCCGCGCCAGCACGACGCCGGCGCAGATGGCGGCGTAGTGGACGCCGGCGGCCGTGACGACGAATCCATGCCAGATG
Source organism: uncultured Alphaproteobacteria bacterium (assembly GCA_963719975.1). Classification (GTDB taxonomy): domain Bacteria; phylum Pseudomonadota; class Alphaproteobacteria; order Caulobacterales; family Caulobacteraceae; genus Poindextera. Next base: position 79,143 of record CAVRED010000006.1, on the reverse strand, counting down.
GCGCGGCGGTAGGGCAGGCGGCTGTGGAAGATCAGTGCGCCGGTCGTGTAGATGAGGCCGCCGGCGGTGAGCAGGGCGATGGCGATCACCGGAACGCCTTGAATGAGCGGGCGCAGCGCGATCAGCGCGACCCAGCCGAAACCAACATAGACCAGGGTCCAGATCCAGTCCGGCAACCGCGTTGAAAAGAGTTTGCCCACTGCGCCGCCGATGGCGAGCGCCCAGACCAGCGTGGTCATGCCGATCGCCCACGCGCCGGTCAGGCGCTGGGTGGTGAAGGGCGTGTAGGACCCGGCGATCATGATGAAGATCGCGGCCTCGTCGAGCCGGCGCAGGAACGGCCGCGCCCGTGTTGGCTTGGTCAGGTTGTAGAGGGCGGAGCAGGCCAGCATGGTGATCAGGCAGACCGCGTAGAGGCCGGTCGCCGTCGCCAGGGCAGGGCCGCCGCCGCTCAACATCGACAGCACGATCAGGACCACGCCGCCTGCCGCCGCGCCGGTCAGGCCGAGCGCATGCACCAGGCCGTCCGCCAGCTTCTCGCCACGGTGGGCGTAGTGTTCGATGAAATCGTCCGCGCGGGCTCGCATTTGCGTCTCCCTTGCCAAGATTGCGCGGCTGCGGATAGGTCAGAACGCCAGTCTTACGGCGAATTAAGGGAGCGGCGGATGGACGCGCTGACGAGCCTGATGCCGCTTGCCGAGCGGCTCGCCGAACGACTGAAGGCGAAGGAACAGACGATCGCCGTGGCGGAGTCATCGTCCGGGGGGCTGATTTCCGCGGCCTTGCTCGCGGTGCCGGGCGCCTCGGCCTACTTCCTAGGCGGCGCGGTGGTCTACACGGCCCGCGCGCGCATGCGGCTCATGGAGATCACGCGTGAGGACGTGGCCGGCATGCGCTCGTCGAGCGAGCCATACGCGCTGCTGCTGGCGAGGACGGCGCGCGCACGGTTCGAGGCGACCTGGGGCATTTCCGAGACCGGCGCCGCCGGCCCGACCGCCAACCCTTACGGCGATGCGGCTGGCCACACCTGTGTCGCCGTTTCGGGTCCGATGGAGCATGCGTTGACCGTCGAGACGGGCAGCCCCGACCGCGCCGCCAACATGGTCGCCTTCGCCTCGGCCGCGCTCGACCTGCTGCTCAGCCTGTCGGCGGACTAGACCCGCTCAGGTTGCGTACGTCGAAAAGGCACCGATCGTTAATCCGCTAGGGTTAAGCCCGTTCAACCTGTTGAACGCGCGAGCGCCTTTGATGCCGCCAGGCACCGATTCCGTCGAAGAGCAAGGAAGGCTCGCCGAGATCGACGCGATGGATCTGGAGGCGGCGCGGCCGGCGTTCGAGCGAATCTGCCGGCTTTTGCAATGCGTTTCGCACACGCCGCTCGTGCATATCGGTCTGGTGCAGGCCGATACGATCTGGCTGGCCGGCGTCAGCGACCAGCCGATGCCGGTGCTGGCCAGGGAGCACGGCGTCGCCGACCTGGTGATGGCCGAGGACGACGTGCTCTGGGTCGAGGACGCCGCGCGCGACGTGCGACTCGAGAACAACCCCTTCGTCACCGGCCCCTACGGCTTCCGCTTCTACGCCGGCGCGCCGATTCGCCTCCCCAATGGCCGCTGCATCGGCTCGCTGTCCATCATCGACCGCAAGCCGCGGAAGTTCGACGCCTTCCTCGCCGCCCGGCTCCGCGACTTCGCCGCCGTCGTCGCGGACGACTGCGAGCGCCGGCGCGTGCTGCGGGATGTGGTCGAGCGCGAGGGCGAGGCGCGTGCGGCGGGCGCCGTCCTGGCCGCCATCGTTGAGTCCGCTCCCGTTGCGCTGGCGATGACCGACGCCAACCTCACTATCATTCGCGCCAGCGCGCGCTGGCGCGAGCGGGCGGTGAATTGGACCGACGCCGAAATGATCGGGCTCCCGATCCACGATCTGGTTCCGGGGACCGAGACGGTGTGGCGCACCATGCGGGACCAGTGCATGGCGGGCCAGACGCTCAAGCGCGATCGCGCGCTGTTTCAGGCCCCCGACGGCATCGCGCGCTGGGTCAACTGGGAGGTTTCGCCCTGGCGTGACTCCAGCGGCGCGTTCGGCGGCCTCTTGGTGATGGTCAACGAGATCACCGACATGGTCCATGCGTTGGAGAACTCGGAGCGCGCCGAACGTCGTCTCGAGCTCGCAGCCGAGCTGGCCCAGATCAACGTCTGGGAGCTGGACTTCGGACGGCAGGACGTCAACTACACCGGCGCGTCGATCTACCCGTTGCAAGAAAACGACTTCACGCGCGCGGCCGACACGATCTGGGACATCATGCATCCGGTCGATCGGCCGGCCGCGGAAGCGGCCTGGGACCGTCACATCGAGACCGGAGAGCCGTTCAACGTCGTCGTCAGGCTCATCAGGCCGAACGCGCCGCACCTGTGGGTCCAGATCGCCGCCGAGGCGATCCGCCGCCCGGATGGCGAAATCGACAAGGTCGTCGGCGCCACGCGCAACATCGACCGCGAGAAGCGCGCCGAGCGCGCGATGGCCAAGGCGCTCGACGCCGCCGAGGCCGCCAATCGGGCCAAGAGCGAGTTCCTCGCCAACATGAGCCACGAGATCCGCACGCCGCTGAACGGCGTGATGGGCATCGCCGGCGCGCTCGCACGCACCGATCTCGACGGCCACCAGCGCGAGCTTGTGCAACTGATCGAAAACTCCGCCGGGGTGTTGGACAGCCTGCTCGGCGACGTCCTTGACGTGGCCCGCATCGAATCCGGGCGGCTGGAGCTGGCGCAGGAGCCGTTCGAGCTCGCGTCGTCCGTCCGCGTTGTCGCCGCCTTGTTCGAAGCGAAGGCGCGGGAAAAGGGCTTGGGCTTCGAGGTCAGGGCCGCCCCTGCCGCCGAGGCGCAGGTGAGCGGCGACGTTGTCCGGCTCCGGCAGATCGTCTCCAACCTGCTCTCCAACGCGGTGAAATTCACCGATACGGGCAAGATCACGGTGCAGGTCGAGGCCACGCGCTCGGTCGAGACGGTCAATCTGCAGCTGACCGTGCGCGACACCGGCATCGGCTTCGACGCCAAGGCCGGCGCCAAGCTGTTCCAGCGTTTCGAACAGGCCGACGGATCGATCACTCGCCGGTTCGGCGGGACTGGGCTTGGTCTCGCCATCTCGCGGTCGCTGGCCGAGGCGATGGGCGGTACGCTGGAGGCTGTCTCCGAGCCCGGGAGAGGCTCGGCGTTCACGCTCACCCTGGCGTTGCCAAGGGCGCGGGCGATGGCTGCGGACGCATCCGCCGCACCCTCAGCCCTCGGCGCAGAAGCGGCGAAGCTGGCGCGCGGGGCCAAGGTGCTCCTCGCCGAGGACCATCCAACCAACCGCAAGGTGGTCTCGCTGATCCTGGAATCGGTTGGGGTCGAGCTGACCGTGGTCGAGAATGGTCGCGAGGCGGTCGATGCGTCCGCCGCCCAGGACTTCGACGTCATCCTGATGGACATGCAGATGCCGGTCATGGATGGGCTGACGGCCGTCCGCCTGATCCGCGAGCGCGAGCTGGCGACCGGCGCGCGGCGCACGCCCATCCTTGCGCTGACCGCCAACGCCTTGCCCGAGCACACGCAAGCGTCGCTGGATGCCGGGGCTGACGGACACCTGAGCAAGCCGATCGCGGCCGCGAAGCTGGTCGAGGCCGTCCGCATGGCAGCGGAACAGGGCATGCTGGACGATGGGAACGATCATGAGACCTGGCAGGACCGCGCAGCGGGGGGTGTGGGCAAGTCCTCGTAGAGCGCTGTCCACGCCTTCGTCGCCCGGCGGAAACGGGCCGCAACCCCGTGAAACAGCGGCGCAACACGCTGGCGCGATCATGCGTCCCGGCCCGAAGGAAGACCCCGATGAGACGTTTCCCCGGCTTCGCCGCCATCATCGTCGTCATTGCGGCCGTCGCCGCGCCCAGCTTCGCCCAGTCGCCGCCGGGCGCCGGAGCCGTTCGCGCCGCCTGCGCCGCCGACCTCTCCAAGCTTTGCCCTGACGCTCAGCCAGGCAACGGCTCGATCCGGCAATGTATCTCGACCCATCGCGACCAGTTGTCGGTTGGCTGCAAGTCGGCGCTGGCCGCCGCCATGGCGCGCAGGCAGGAGACGCAGTCGGGCGCCCCGCACAGCTGAGACCCTTCGGAGACGTCAGCGGCATGGCCAGGAACAGCGAGATCAACGCGGCAGGCCGAGCGCGCGAGATGCTGTTCGTCGGCGCCTGCGCGGCCGTCTTCGTCGTGATCGCCGCCTGCGCCATCTATGCCGTGGTCACGCTGGCTATCTGAGCCGCGTGGCAAGAGGCCGCCTTAAGGCGGCGCGCCCGCTGGCAGCCTTCGCCCGCGCTACCAGTTGATGGCGTTGACCTCGATCTCGCGCGAAGCGAGCCGGGTCGGTCCGGCCGCCGTCCAGATCTCTAGCCGAATGCGAGCCGACCGCGGCTGTTCGCCCACATCCGCGCCAACGTAGACCACGCCGGCGAACACGCCCTGGGGGTCGGGGCGAAGGTGGCGCAGCGGGGTTTCGATGCTCGCGCCCTTCAGCAGCTCGCCCGGCTCTGCGACCGCATAGGCGCCGTAGCGGTCGCCGCGCTCCTGCCGCAAGCCGCCGATGAGGTGGGCGCTCGATGGCTCGAGCAGCGTCACCTTGGCGCTCAGCCCGACGCGAGTCCGCCGCGGGCGGTACTGGATCAAGGCGTCGACGCCGCCCGTGAGCGAGCGAGTCGATATGACGGAGAGCCTGCCACGCTCATCTGCCCACAGATCAGCCGCGCGCCAGACTAGAGCTACAAAACCACAGAGGGAGCCGAATAAAACTACAACCGAAAACATGAACATGACGCTCCGACCGACGCGCGATTACCTCGCGCGACTCGAACGCGCGTGTCGAGCATGCTTTCGTGAAGAATTGTTTAGATCGCGCGGGCGCCGCGCGGCGCAGGCCCTAGACCTGAGCCTCGACTCCACAATGCGGGCAAGGTGCGCGACGCTGCGCCACGATCGAAACGGCCGTGCCGATGATCGCGAAAGCCGATGGCGACTTGGCCGTAAACAGCGACTTCCCATCGAAGACGAGCGGCAGCAGCAGGCGATCGCAGGCGCGACACCGCAAGACGAGCGACGTGCCGATCGCGATCGGGCCGCCGATGAGCAGGCCCCAAACGCTGACCACGCCGATCAGGCGAACCGGCTCGAGGTTCAGGCGCGCGAACAGCACGCTCGCCAGGTAGATCATGGCGCAGGAGCAGGCGACGAGCGTCGCCGCCGCGGCGACGTAGAGAGCCGGGCCAGATCGGGAGTCGGCGGCGTGGTACGTCATTCGGCGGCGCCCAGGTGGACCTCTGTCGTCCAAGCCTAGACACCGCCGATTCCCATTTCGTTAATGGGCGGGCGCGAGCCGGTGCGGAACCTCAGGATGGCGGCGGCGCGGGCGGCGGCGGCAATGTGACCGGCGCAGGAGCGCTTGAAGCGGCCGACGGCAGCGCGGCAGATGTCGCGGCCTGCGGCGCCGCCGACAGGGGATCGGCGTGAGTGGCTGGCGCATAGGCGCTGGCGTCCTCGCCGTTGGTCACGGCGCTGAGCTGCTCCGCGCCGCGGGCGAACGCGTTGGGCGGTGAGATGCGCGGGGCGCGTCGCATGGTGGGCGATTGGAGCGGGTTCGGCGGGAAGGCTCTGCGTTTCTGGCAGCGGCGCCGCCGCCATCCGCGCAGGTTGCGCCGGTGGGGCCGCAAGCGGCGCAGTCTGCAGGCCCTGCGGCGCCGGCGGGCTCGCGGACAGGGGCGCGCCGCTCGGCTTGAGCAGCATGTAGGCGCCGCCAGCCAGGACGATCGCACCGGCGATGATCGGCGCGGCGTACATCATCTTCGAGCGGCGCGGCCGGCGATCGAGCTTCCGGTAGATGTCTGCGCCGGCGCCGATCGACCCGGGTTGCTCCGCGACGAACGGGGAGCCGGCCTTGAATTCGGTCGTCATGCTTGTTCCTCCGCCTCCACCAGCCTGGGGAGTCAACGGCCGGGCGTCGCCAGCGTTCCGCTTGGCCCGGCCGCCGGGCGCCGCGGCCGGCGGGGTGAACCGCGGTTGAACGGAGTCTTCCGGCGTCCTTCAGCCGCGCGGCGCCACTCTCGCGCCATGGAACGAGAATTCGACCAACGCCACCTGTTTCGCCGACCCCGAGTGGCGCGGCGACCAGCACGACTTCGCCCGAGAACCCGCGCCGATCGCCAGCCTGGCGGCTCACGCCGCGCGCCTTGAAGACTGGATCCGGGGCGGCGCCTGCTACGGCTGGCTCGACACCTACCAGTCCAGACGCGCGGCCTTCGAGTTGCAGTCGATCCGCGCGCAGCTCAGGGGCCTGGCGGCCGACGACCCTCGTTGCGCCATCCAGTCCCGGCTGGATCGTCTCGATCAGCTGTTGCGCCGCGCGCGCGGCGCGGCCTGGTCGGAGCGTGACGACACGCTCTAGCAAGGCCGCGCGCGGCGGCTTTAGACTGCGGCCGCGCGGCGACGGAGGGGTGAGGTGAGAGCATTGGCTCTGGTGGTCTTGGCGGGCCTGGCGGTTGGTGTCGCCGCTTGCACCGACACGTTTGTCGAGTCGAACGCCGAGGGCTTCGCGCCCGGGGTGACGACCCGCGCCCAGGCGATCGCCGTGCTCGGGCCGCCAAGCTCGATCTACCAGGCGGCGAATGGCGAGACGACGGTGTCCTGGGCCCGCGGCGGCGGCCTGTTCAACCCGGGCGAGACGCGGCAGTACGCGATCGTGTTCGGTCCCGACGACCGGATGATCCGCGTGGCGGCGAAGCCTTAGGTCTTCACCGGCCCGCGCTACGCTGAGAGGCGGCGGTGGTTGCGCGTCGCCCAGGCGGCCAACAAGGCGGCGACCAGCGCCAGGCCCGACGCGACAAAGAAGGGCGCGCCCGCCGCGAAGCTCTTCCCCGACGCGCCGGCCGAGTGGGCGTACACCTCGGCGAAGAGCCCTGGGCCTACGACGCCCGCGATGCTGGCGAGGCTCGTGGCTGCCCCGTTCAGCCGCCCCTGCTCGTTCGGCCCCACCGAGTGGCTGGCGATCGCCGACCACGCCGGATTGGCCACCGCTCCGAACGACATCAGCGGCACCGCCCACCAATAGCCGGCGCTGGTCGAAGCCAGGCCGGCCACGAGCAGGGCGCCGGTTTGCAGCATCATGCCGCCGACTGCGGCGGCCCGCTCGCCTAACCGCCCGATGACCAGGGCTGGCAGCACGGCCGTACCGGCCATGAACCCGCTGGCGAGCACCAGCATGTAGACGCCGATGTGCAGCCCGGTCCAACCGTAGCGATAGGTCGTGTAGACCGCCGCGATCGACACCATGCCGGTGAAGATGACGTTCATCAGGAAGGATGGAGTGAGGATGCCGAGCAGCTGCGGATAGCCGCGGATGAGGCTGTAGACGGCGGCGAAGGGGTTCATCTGGGCAAGCGTGAGCTTGGCGCGCCGGTCCTTGGCCAGGGACTCCGGCAGGATAACCAGGCCGAAGACCGTGTTGGCGAGGCTAAGGCCCGCGGCCACCCAGAACGGCGTGCGCACGTCGAAGTAGTCGGTCAGGAAGCCCCCGATCGCCGGCCCGATCGCCCAGCCCAGGCCCTGAGCCGCCTGCAGGAATCCGAAGCTCGCCGCCCGCTGCTTCGGCGTCGAGATGTCGGCGATGTAGGCGTAGGCCGCCGACGTCGAGCCGGCCGCTGCGCCCGAGATCATCCGCCCGAAGAACAGCCAGGCGAAGTTCGGCGCCAGCGCCATGATCACGTAGTTGATCCCGAGCACGAAGTTGGACGCCAGAACGATCGGACGGCGCCCGAACCGGTCGGAGAGCGCCCCTTGCATCGGCGAGGCCAGGAACTGCATCCCGGCGAATGCGATCGTGAGCAGGCCGATAATCTCGGCGGTGGAGGTCGCGGCCGAGACGTGCAGCGTCTTCACCAGCCCCGGCAGAGCCGGGAAGATCACCCCAAGAGCCGCCGAATCCAGGACGACCGTGATGAGGATGAAGATGGTCGCAGACAGGCGCCTCGGGTGGGGCGCAGGTTCGGCGCACTCGTCCGCCTTCGTGGCGGCGTCTTCGCTCTTGGCCTCGACCATATGCAGGCGCCGCTTCCCCAACCGGCGTCGATGTAGACAGAAAACGGAAGCCGGGCCAATGGGCTGGCCGGCATGTCCATCGCGGCGCGGCGTGGCGCCGCGCCTGCGCCCGCTCGCCTTAAGGCCGCAGGTTCTTCGGGATGGTGGAGATCTGGTCTGGCGTGAGCTCGCTGAGCCCATGCACGATGCAGGCGGTCACGATGTGGTCGCCCATGGAGACGTGAAGGTCGAGGTCCAGCGGCGAACAGATCAGGCCGTTGCTGCCGCGATCGATGGACACGATCTTGGCGTCGCCGGTCGTCAGCGCCGGACAGGCGCCGGCCAGGTCGACGCTTGAAGACCCGGTTGTTGCCGATGTTGAGGTACAGGGTGTGATCGTCCGGCGCCTTCCAGCCGTTCCACTGGGTCACATAGAAGCAGCTTTGCCCGGGCTGGGCCGCGGCGGGCAGGGCCGCCGCCAGCATTGTCGCCGCCAGGGTGCCCGCCATCAGGAATGCGCGCATGAACCTTCTCCAAAGCTTGCTGAGACGCCGCCGCTCATGGCCGCGCGTTCGGGGGCAGGGCGGCGGCCTGGTCGGGCGTCAGGAGGCTCATGCCGCTCACGATGCAGGGCGTCGCCGGCCCATCTTGCACCGCCACCTTGAGGTCGAAGTCGAGCGGACCGCAGATGGATCCAGCGCCCGTCCGATCGCGGCTGATCAACCGCGCGCCGGGCCAGGTCAGCTCCGCGCAGGATCCCGCCAGGTCCAGCCGATAGATCTTGTGACCGGTGACGCCGAGATAGATCGTGTGATCGTTGGTCGCCTTCCATCCCTGCCACTGGGTGACAAAGAAGCACTGGCCCGCTTGCGCCAGCGCCGCAGGCCCGGCGGCGACCGCGGTCGCGGCGAGAGCGGCCGCCAAAAGCATCCTGCGCATCGAGTAGCCCTCCACGAAAGCGCGACGCCGTTCAAATCTAAGCGCTGCCGGCAAAACGCGCGAGCCTGCGCGCGGATGCGTTGAGTTAGCGCCCAGCTCATCGTCGCAGATCGAGCCTGTACCGCGGATGAACGGTGTGGCGCGATGGCGTCGCGCCGCTTGGCGGGCGGCGCGCCGAACGCTATGCCAGCCTCCGTGACACAAAGCGCGATCTTGAAGGACGCCGGCCGGCGCGCAACCCTGATCGGGCTGGCGCTTGCGAGCCTCGTCGCCGGCAGTGGCGCGGCGAGCGCGCCTGCGGTCGTGCTGTGGAACGGCGCGGCGGCCGGAATGACCGTCGACCAGGTCTACGCGTTGTTCGCCGGGGCGAAACCGCAAACGGGGCAAGTGCTCGAGGACGGCGCGCTCGAGGCGCTCGGCGTCGATGCGACGGTCGGCGGCGCGCCCGCCGATGCGCTTTTCTTCTTCCGCGGCAAGGCGTTGGACGCCGTACTGGTGGAGCGAAGGGACATGCGACGCGACCAGCGTGCGCAGAACCTGGACGAGGCCGCACGCCTGGTGAAGGCCGCCACGGCGCAGTATGGCGCGCCCAGTCGCTGCGTCGATCGCCGCGGAGTGGCTGCGATCGACTGCGCCTGGACCTCGAACGGGCTCAAGGTCGCGGTGGCCTACCACGACTTCGGCGGCGGCAGCCCGGCGCTCAGCATCCTCTACCGGGCCGCGCGCTAGACCCTGCGCTCCGCGGTCGCGCCTACAACCGCAGCGAGCGTCTCGTCGTAGAAGCCTGGCGGCGCGACCGCCCGGCGCGCGGGGTTGGGGCGGGGCGCGCCGGGCTTACGCGTTCATGGCGGCTGGGCTGGATGGCCGCCGAGCTCGGAACCTACGCTTCCGCCGCGACAGAACCGCGACAGCTGGTTAGAACAACGCGAACCTTGGGTGACGGAGTCGGGGGTCGGTTTGGCGGTATCGGACGCGACAGCGGGCGCCGGCGCGGACGCGCTGGCGCGCGCCCACGCGGCGCTGCTCAAGAACGGCGATCTGCAGTTCGGCTTTCCGGCCTACCAGGAACCGAAGGTCCCCGACTGGTTGCAGCCGCTGGGCCAGCTGTTCGACGCGATCGCTCCGATCTTCCCGTACATCTTCTATGCGGGCCTCTTCCTTGGGGTCGTCGGCATCCTCTTTTTCGTCCTCCGCGAGCTGATCGGCCGGCGTTTCCCGAGCCTACGGCGGAGAAGGCCCGTCGTCCTCGCCGAGCCCGAATGGCGACCCGCGCCCGAGCAGGCGCGCGTGCTGCTGGCGGACGCTGATCGGCTCGCGGCCGAAGGTCGCTACGGCGAGGCGGCGCACCTCATCCTCTTCCGCAGCATCGAGGAGATCGACGGGCGCTGGCCCAACCTTGTCCGGCCCGCGCTGACCAGCCGCGACATCGCCGCCCATCGCGGCCTTCCCGATCGCGCGCGCCACACGTTCGGCGACATAGCCCGGGTCGTCGAGCACAACGTTTTCGGCGGGCGCACGCTGTCGGCCGAAGACTTCGCCTCGTGCCGCCGGGCCTACGAAGCCTTCGCTCTGCCCGGCGCCGCCGCGTGACCGCAGCCGCCGTCGATCCTCCGCGCGAGGCGCGCATCTTCAGGCCGCTGACGGCGCTCTTGCTCGTGCTGGCCGGCGTTTTCTCCTTCTCGGCCTATTTCGTGCTCTCGGCCTACGCGCCCGACCTGCGGGGAGGCGACGACGGCGGCGCGAACGCGCTGTCCCGCTCGGCGGTCGGCTACGCGGGCCTGGTTCGCCTGCTGCAAGCGGACGGCGTTGTCGTCCAGGTCAATCGCGATGGCCCCACCAAGCGCGACCCGAACTGGGGTCTCCTGGTCCTGACGCCCGACGTGACAACGCCGCCAAGGCGATCTGCTGGCCCTCGCCAACACCAAGGGCGCCACGCTGGTCGTACTGCCGAAGTGGAACACGGTTCCAGACCCAAACACCACCGGTTGGGTGCAGAGCAACGGCCTGGTGGACGCCGGCTCTCTTGACGCCTTGCTGGGCAAGGACCTGCCGGTGGCCATCGCGCGACGAGCCGACAACGTCTCCACCCAGCTGGCCGCCACGGCCGGACAAGTCGGCGGGGTCTTCCCCGCCGGCCGGATCGATCGGCTGCAGAGCTTCAGCCAGGGCGGAACGCCGGTGCTGAAGGCGTCCGAGCGGCGAAGTGGTGCTCGCGCGGTCGGCGGGGCTCGCGATGCTGTCCGACCCGGACCTTATGAACACCCACGGCATCGCCGATGCACAGACGGCCGCCTCGGCGGTGGCGTTGATCCAGGCGCTGCGCGTCGGCGACGGCCCGGTGGTCTTTGACGTCAGCCTGAACGGCTACAAGCACTCGCCGAGCCTGCTCAAACTCGCGTTCACGCCACCCTTCCTCGGGGCGACGCTTTGCCTGGCGGGCGCGGCGCTGCTGATGGCGTTGCACGCGGCCTACCGGTTCGGCGCGCCGGAACGCGCGACCCGGGCGCTCGCGCTCGGCAAGCGGGCGTTGGCGGAGAACTCCGCTGGCCTGATCCGCATGGCGCATCGCGAGCCGCATATGGCCGCCGGCTATCTCGAGCTCAATCGGACCGCAGTCATGAAATCGCTGGGCGCCGGCCGCCTGACCGGCGCCGACTTCGACACTTACGCCGACAAGCTTGGCGAGCGGATCGGCGCGGGCGGCATAAGCCCGCTCGCGCGCGAGACGGCGCAGGTGAAGGACCGGGAGGGCCTCGTTCGGTTCGCCCAGCGACTCTATCAATGGAGACTGGAGATGACCCGTGAACGTCGCTGACGTGCGCTCGCTCGCCGACGCCATCCGGACGGAAATCGCCAAGGCGATCGTCGGTCAGTCCGACACGGTCGATCTGATGCTGATCGCGCTGTTCGCGGGCGGGCACATCCTGCTCGAAGGCCCGCCCGGCACGGCCAAGACCTTCCTGGCCCAATGCTTCGCGCGCACGCTGGCGCTGAGCTTCGGCCGCATCCAGTTCACCCCGGATCTCATGCCCGGCGACATCCTCGGCGCCAACCTGTTCAACTTCCAGGCCAGCGCGTTCACGCTGGTCAAGGGGCCCATCTTCTGCGAGCTGCTGTTGGCCGACGAGATCAACCGCACGCCGCCGAAGACCCAGGCGGCGCTGCTCGAGGCGATGCAGGAGCGGTCGGTTACGCTGGACGGCGAGAGCCACCCGCTGAGTGATCGCTTCACCGTGGTCGCGACCCAGAACCCGATCGAGCAACAAGGGACCTACCCGTTGCCGGAGGCCCAGCTCGACCGCTTCCTGTTCAAGCAGTTGGTCGCCTATCCAAGCGTCGATGAGGAGCGGCGCATCGTCGCCGGCCACGGCTCGCGCGCCGGCCAGCCGAACGTCGAGGGGTTCGGCATTTCGGCCGTCGCAGGCCCGGGCCAGCTCAACGCGGCGATCGGCTGCGTGGGCCAGATCCGCCTGACCGACGAGGTCACCAACTATGTCGTGGCGCTGGCCCGCGCCACGCGCGAGACCGCCGACTTCGCCTTCGGCGCCTCCCCAAGAGCCGCAGCCATGTTGGCCGTCGCCGCACGCGCCCGGGCCACGCTCGAGGGGCGCGACTATGTGATCCCCGACGACGTCAAGGCGCTGGCGCTGCCGGCGTTCCGCCACCGGGTCATCCTCTCGCCGGCGGCCGAGATCGACGGGCGCAAGGTCGACGAGGCGCTCACGGCGATGATCGAGCGGGTCGAAGCGCCCCGGTGAGCGCGTGATCTACCCCACCGTCCGCGCCATCGGGCTCGCGGCCGTCGGCGCGCCGCTTGCGCTGCTGCTCGGCGTGATCGCGCCGCGGCTGTGGCTGCTCGGGCCCGCCTGGCTCGCCCTGGTCTTCGCGCTCGTGCTCATCGACGCGCTTTTGGGCGCCGACCGCGGACGCGCCGAACTCAGCCTGACATCGCAGGGGTCGTTGGCCGCGGGGATCGACGGCGAGGCGCTGCTGCAGCTTGCCTTCGCCGCCGGCGGCGCGCCGGCGCGGGCCCAGCTGGCGCTCGCGACCAACGCCAGGATCGAGGTCCAGCCGGCGCGAACGAACGCGGTGGTCGCAGAGCGGCTCGCCCGCGCCCGTTTCAAGCTCAAGCCGCTCCGGCGCGGGATGGGCGTGGTCGAACAGCTCTGGGCCCGCTGGCAGGGGCCCTTCGGCCTGGTCTGGAAGCAGAAGATCGAGGCCATCGGCCGCGAGATCCCGATCACCCCCAACATCCAGGGTGTGAAGGACGAGGCGATCCGTCTCTTTTCGCGCAACGCCCTCTACGGCGCGCGCATCCAGCGCGACCTGGGCGAAGGCTCCGAGTTCCACGCGCTCAATGAGTTTCGCTCCGGGATGGACCGGCGGACGATCGACTGGAAACAGTCGGCTCGGCACGCGACCCTCTTGGCCAAGGAGTTCCGCGCCGAACGCAACCATCCGATCATCCTGGCGCTCGACACCGGCCGGCTCATGTGCGAGCCGCTGGCGGGCCTGCCGCGCATCGACCACGCCCTGAACGCGGCGCTGATCCTGGCCTACGTCAGCCTCAAGGCCGGGGATCGCGCTGGCCTCTTCGCCTTCGACGCCAAGCCGGTGTTGTCCACGGGCGCGCTCTCCGGCGGCAACGCGTTTGCGCACATCCAGCGGCTTGCCGCAGCGCTCGACTATTCGACCGAGGAGACCAACTACACCCTTGGCCTGACGGCGCTCAGCGGTCAGCTCAGCCGCCGCACGCTGGTCGTGGTGTTCACGGACTTCGCCGATACCACGAGCGCCGAGCTCATGCTCGACAACGTGGCGCGCCTGCTTGCCCAGCACCTCGTCATCTTCGTGGTGATGCGCGACGACGAGCTCGAGGACCTGGTCCGTCAGCGGCCGGAGAGCGCCGACGACGTCACCCGCGCCGTCATCGCCGCCGCCTTGCTGCGCGAGCGCGACCTGGTCGTCGCGCGGCTGAAGAGGCTCGGCGTGCAGGTGGTCGAGGCGCCGGCCGATCGCATCGGCCCGGCGTTGATCGACCGCTACCTCGACTTGAAGCGTCGCGATCTTCTCTGAGATAGGCTGCCGCCCATGGCCGAGCTTCGACTGAAGAGCGTGCGCTTCCGGGCCGAGCGGGAGGCCGATTGGCTGAAGCTCGAGGCGTTGGTGGACAAGGCCGAGCGCGGCACGGCCGTCGCGCTGACCGACGAGGAGCTTCTGGCGATGCCGGTGCTCTACCGCGCGAGCCTGTCCTCGTTCTCCGTCGCGCGCGCGACATCGCTGGATGGCGCGCTGATCGACTATCTCGAGAGCCTGTGCACGCGCGCCTACTTCTTCGTCTACGGCACGCGCACGCGCGCGTTCGACCGCATCGGGACGTTCTTCGCAAACGACTGGCCGGCCGCGGCGAAGGCGGCGTGGCGCGAGACGGTGGTCAGCGCGCTGCTGACCTTGCTGGGAACGGTGACCGGCTATCTGCTGGTGATGCGGGATCCGGAGTGGTTCTATTCCTTCGTGCCGCAGGGACTGGTCGAGGGCCGCGGGCCTGAGGCTTCGACAGCCGCCCTGCGCGCGACGCTGTTCGACACCAGCCACGACCAGCTGCTGTCGGTGCTGGCGACCTTCCTGTTCACCCACAACGCCGGCGTGGCGCTGACCGCGTTCGCGCTGGGCTTCGCCTTCTGCGTGCCGACAGCATGCCTCATGGTCATGAACGGCTGCGTGCTGGGCGCCTTCATCGCCGTCTTCGTTCAGCATGGGCTTGGCGTCGAGGTCGTGGGCTGGCTGATGATCCACGGCGTGACCGAGCTCTTCGCCACCATGCTGGCCGGCGCGGCCGGCTTTCGCCTCGGCTGGGCGTTGGCCTTCCCGGGCGAGCGGACGCGCATCGAGGCGGTCGGCGCGGCCGGCCGGCAGGCCGCGGTCCTGATGGGCGGGGTGCTCTGCATGCTGTTCTGCGCCGGCCTGCTCGAGGGCGTCGGCCGCCAGCTGATCCAATCGACCCCGATCCGCTATGCGATCGCGGTGACCACCGGCGTCATCTGGCTCGCCTACCTCTACGCGCCGCGCGGCGCGACGCGGGCGCTCGCCCGTGGCTAAGCCGCCGAACGCCTGGACGCCCGCCATCGGCGAGCCGGCCGAGAGCCGCCTGACCCGCGAGCTGGTGACGCCGGAGGGCGTCGACCTGCGCGTGCACCTGGCCGAGGCGAGCGAGAGGGCGGCCGCCTTCCTGCTCGATGCGGCCATCATCATGGGCGTCTTCGCCGCTTTCAGCTTCGTGGTGCTGGTTGGCCTGGGCGCGGGCGGCGGCAACGGCGTCGAGCTTCAGGTCATGGGCGTGATCTGGTTGCTCGGGTTCTTCGTGGCCCGCAACGCCTACTTCATCCTGTTCGAGCTGACGCCCAGGGCGGCGACGCCGGGCAAGCGGGTGCTGGGCCTGCGGGTCGCGGCGCGGAACGGCGGGCGGCTGACCGCCGACGCCATTTTCGCGCGCAACGCCATGCGCGAGCTCGAGGTGTACATCCCGCTCACCTTCCTGATCAGCCAAGGCAGCCAGGTGGACGCTTGGCTCGACCTCTTGGGCATCGTCTGGTGCTCGATCTTCGTCTTCTTCCCGCTGTTCAACCGCGATCGGCTCCGCGTCGGCGACCTCGTGGCCGGCACTTGGGTGGTCAAGGCGCCGCGGCGCAGGCTGATGGCCGACGTGGCCGAGACGGCGATGGCCGGCCAGACCGCGTTCGCAGGACGGGGCGAGGCCTTCGTCTTCACCCAAACGCAGGTCGACGCCTACGGGGCGAAGGAGCTGCACGTGCTGGAAGACGTTCTCCGCCGCACCGAAGCGCGCACGATCGCGGCCGTGGCCGCGCGCATTCGCACCAAGATCGGTTGGGTGCGCGGCGACGCCGAGTCCGACTACGCCTTCCTTGACGCCTACTATCTGGCGCTGCGCGGTCGGCTGGAGTCGCGACTGCTGTTTGGCCGCCGCCGCCGCGACAAGTTCGACAAGCCCTAGTCGAAGACGGCCGCCAAGGCTTCGGGACCAATGCCTTCTCGCGCCGAGCGGAGCTCGTAGTAGATCGAGGCGACGCCAACGGCCGCGACGAGGCCGGTCGCGGCGGTGACCAGGGGCTGGATCGCCACCTGGCTCACGACCTGCGCGTGCGCTCGCCGACGTCGCGAGGAAGGGCGCGGTGACGGCGAGCGCCATCCCTTGGACCAGGCCGGATCCGATGAGGAAGATCACGATCAGCCCGAAGATCGCCCAACGGTGCCCACGGGTGAGGTCGGCGCTGCGCCCCATGGCGCCGAACACGCCCGTGCGCTCCACCACCTGCGCAGGAACCGCGACGATCCACGCCGTCAGCATCATCAGACCAGGGACGAGGAGGAGGATGTAGCCGCAGACTTCCGCGATCGTGACGACGATGGCGAGCAGGATCAGCCAGCCGACGTGACGCAGGCCCGTCGACAGGCACTCGCCGAAGGTGGCGCGGCGGCCGTTCAGGTCCGCCACCGCCCCGTAGACGATCGCGCCGCGAAGCACGAAGGCGGCGACCGCGCCGATGAAATAGGTGAGGCCGAACGCCGACGCGCCGAGGGCGATCAGGCCGTTGTCGGCGCTGCCGCCCGCCGCCGAACTGGCGCCGCTGCTGGCCAATGCGAGCAGTCCGCCCGTGAGCGCGGCCGGAACGCCGGCGAGCAAGCGCCGCCAAGAGGGCGAACACTGCGAAGTTGCGCGCGATCGAGGCGAAGGTGCGCTCGATGACCCGGCCGAGATCGAACCGCGTTGCCGGCGCCGCACCCCCCGCCATGCTCTCCCCCCAAGCTCGATGGCCCGAGCGCAGTCAAGCACTGGCGCGCGGCGGCTGTCCATCGGCCGTGCGCATCGGGTTCGGTCGTTCAGAGAGCCAGCGCGTCGGCGGCGGACTGCAGCGCGGCCATGGCCAAGCGCTGGGCGCGAGCGACGATCTCGTCCTGCGGCAGCTCGCTGAGGCCGCGCGGGCGAGGCAGGCTGACCTGGACGGTCGCGCCGTCGTCGGTCAGCACGGAGACCCCGACGACGGTGGGGCTGACGGTGAAGGATGGCGGCAGAGCAAACGGCTCGGGCATGGGGTTCGTCCTCGTCTCTGTCGGCCCGCCCCAATGCCCGCCTCTTGCCCGCGCGGCGCGGCGAAGTCGAGGCAACCTTTCGTGACAACCTTAAGCGGCGGCGGCGGAACGCGGCCGCTGAGCCGCCGCGCTGGCCCTCGGCCGCGTTTCGAGGCAAGGTCGGGCGCGCCAATCGAGGGAGCGCCGGGTCATGATCAGGAACAGCGTTGATCGTCAGCTGCGCGAGCGGGCGGAGGCGGTGATCCCGAACGGCATGTACGGCCACCAGGCCGTCGGCATGCTGCCCGACGACTATCCGCAGTTCTTCTCCCGCGCCGAGGGCGCGCGGCTGTGGGACGCCGACGGGCGATGAGCTGATCGACTTCATGTGCGCCTATGGCCCGAACCTGTTCGGCTACGGCAACCCGGAGATCAACGCCGCCTTCGTCCGGCAGATGGAGCAGGGCGACACGCTGACCGGCCCGACCGCGCGGATCGTCGAGATGGCCGAGGCGATGGTCGCCATGGTCAGCCACGCCGACTGGGCGATGTTCTGCAAGAACGGCACGGACGCGACCTCGATGGCTGCGGTCGTGGCGAGGGCCCATACGCGGCGCAAGACCATCGTCCGCGCCAAGGGCGCCTATCACGGCTGGGCGCCCCTGTTCACGGCGCGCCGCGCTGGCATCACGCCGGAGGACCAGGCGCACCAGATCATCTGCGATTACAACGACGTGGCGAGCCTGGAGGCCGCCGTGGCCCAGGCCGGCGACGATCTCGCCGGCATCTTCGCCGCGCCGGTCAAACACGACGCCTTCATCGACCAGGCGCCGCCGGACCCGGCCTACGCCAACCGCGCGCGGGCGCTCTGCGACGAGGCGGGCGCGCTGCTGGTCGTCGACGACGTGCGCGCGGGCCTGCGCATCGCGCGCGACTGCAGCTGGTCGACCGTCGGCGTCGAGCCGGACCTCTCGACCTGGGGCAAGTGCATCGCCAACGGCCATCCGGTCTCGGCGCTGCTGGGCTCGAACAAGGCGCGCACCGCGGCGGGGAAGATCTTCGCCACCGGTTCCTACTGGTTCCAGTCGGCGCCGCTGGCGGCGGGCGTCGAGACCATGAAGATCGTGCGCGACAGCGACTACCTCGAGCGCATCGAGGCGCTGGGCCATCGCCTGCGCGACGGCCTGGCCGAGCGCGCGCAGGCCGCCGGCTTTGGCCTGCGCCAGACCGGCCCGGTCACCATGCCGCTCTTCCTGTTCGAGGACGATCCCGACCTGCGCAAGGGCTTCTGCTGGTCGAGCGCCATGCTCGAGCGCGGCGTCTACGTGCACCCCTGGCACAACATGTTCCTCTGCGCCGCGATGACCGAGGCCGACATCGACCAGACGCTCGACGCCGCCGAGGGCGCGTTCAAGGCGCTGAAGTCCGCCCAGCCGCTGGCGCCGGTCGAGAAGATGGCCTTCCTGACGGCCTAGGCGATGAGCTTTGCCGAGTACTCCGAATACGACGGCGTCGGCCTGGCGGAGCTTGTCCGCAAGGGCGAGGTCAGCGCCGGCCGAGCTGGTCGAGGCGGCGATCGAGCGGATCGAGCGGCACAACGGCGCGCTGAACGCGGTGGTCTTCAAGGCCTACGACGAGGCGCGGAAGACGGCGGCGGGCGACCTGCCCGACGGGCCGTTCCGCGGCGTGCCGTTCCTGATCAAGGACCACGACGTGGCCGTCGGCGGCTGGCCGACGACCCACGGCAGCCGCTTCCTGCGCGACAACATCGAGCCCGCCGACAGCGGCCTCGTCCGCCGCTTCCGCGAGAGCGGCGTGGTGCTGGTCGGCAAGACCAACGCGCCGGAGTTCGGCATCACCGGCACGACCGAGGGCGCGTTCCTTGGGCGCCTGCCACAATCCGTGGAACCTGGACGCACAGCACCGGCGGGTCGTCCGGCGGCTCGTCGGCCGCGGTCGCGGCCGGGATCGTGCCCATGGCGCACGCCGCCGACGGCCTGGGCTCGATCCGCATCCCGGCCGCCTGCTGCGGGCTCGTCGGCCTGAAGACCACCCGCGACCGCAACCCCGACCTGCCCGACGGCTACGACTATGCCTTCGGGCTGGTGGTCAGCAACGTCGTCAGCCGCACGGTGCGCGACTCCGCCGCCATGCTCGACGCCACCGGCAAGCCCGAGCCCGCCTCGCCCTATCCCGCGCCGCCGAAGGAGCGGCCCTACGTCGAGGAGATCGCCCGCGCGCCCGGCCGTCTGCGCATCGCCTGGCAGGCCGAGCCGCCGGCCAGCCGGCCGGTTGACCCCGAGGTGCAGGCCGCGCTGGAGCAGACCGCCGCGCTGCTGCGCGACCTCGGCCACGAGGTCATCGAGCGCGGGCTCGACATCGACTATCGGGCGCTGAACGCGGCCTACGGTCCGCCGAGCGCCGCCAACTTCGCCGCCGGCATGCGCCGCCTGATCGAGACGGTCGGCCGCGAGCCCGAGCCGGACGAGCTCGAGCATCTGAGCTGGGGCGGCCTGCGCGCCGGCCGCGCCGTCAGCGGCGAAGACGTGATGTGGGGCCTGCAGGAGCTGCGCATGCTGAACCGGCGCACGCTCAGCTTCTTCGAGGACATCGACGTCTACCTCTGCCCGGTGATGACCGCCCCGCCGCCGCCGCTCGGCTACCTCGACCCGGTCGCGGTCCGCTCGCGCGAGCTGAACCAGCGGCAGGGGCGGCTCTACCCCTACACCGCGCCGTTCAACTTCTCGGGCCAGCCGTCGCTGTCGCTGCCGCTCGCCTGGTCGCGGCGCGGGCCTGCCCATCGGCATGATGTTCACCGCCCGCTACGCCGACGAAGCGACGCTGTTCCGCCTGGCGGCGCAGCTGGAAAAGGAATGCCCCTGGAAGGACAAGCGCCCGCCGGTGTGGGGGTAGTCCGGGGAATGATCGATTTGAGCGACGGAGTGCGGGGTCCGGCGCGTGGACCAGCAGCGGACGATCCTCCAGCCGCCGGAGGCGGCACGAGCTCCCTTCTCCGGAGCTCGCGACTCCTTCAACAGCTCCGCGAGCTTGTCCTTCCACGCCACGGCCCAGGTGTGCGTGCCGTGGCCGTGGGTGTTGGGGCCGATGGGGAGCAGCACGAACGTCCCGTTCTTGATGCGCGGCGCCATCGCCTGGGCGATGCCGAGCTCGGGCGGGTTGATGAAGTCGTCGGCCGAGTTCACCCACATGACGTGCGCCTTGATCGCCTCCAGGTTCGCCGACGGGTCGTAGTCGCGCGAGGCGTCGATTGCGTAGATCAGGTCGTTGGCGTCGTCGGCTTCCGTCTTGCCGCCGTCCGGCAGGACCCCGTCCAGCGCCGCGTTCATGGCGTCGGCGAGGTACTTGTCGACCTTGTCCGGCGTATCCAGCGCCTTCTGCATCTGGTGCGGGGCGGAGCCCGCGATGATGGTGATGTCCTCCGCCGCGCGCAGGCCCTCCTTGGGCTCGCTCGCGTAGTCGCCGCCCTGCCAGGCGGGGTCGTGCTCGATGGCGTCGATGATCATCCGCCGCCAGAGCCGGTTGCGGCCGACGATGCTGACCGGCAGGCAGGCCATCGGCATGATCGGCTCCACTGCATCGGGCCACTGTCTCGGCCCACATGAAGTCCTGCATGCAGCCCATCGAGGTGCCCATGAGCAGGCGAAGCCGGCTTATGCCCAGGCCCTCGGTCACCAGACGGTGCTGCGCCTCGACCATGTCGGCTGTAGCCGTAGTGCGGGAAGCGCATGTGCAGCCCGTCGCTGGGCTTCGACGATTTTCCGTGGCCGATGCCGTCGGGAAGAATGATGAAGTACTTCGAATTGTCGAGCAGCTGGCCGGGGCCGAACAGCTCGCCCGCGAACTGCGGCCGGATCAACGAGGTCCCAGCGCCGCCCGTGCCGTGCAGGATCAGGACGGCGTTGTCGATGCGACCGCTGGCGTCGCGGTGCGGCGTTCCGAACGTCGTGTAGTGGATCCTGAGCTCCGGCAGCGATTCGCCGGAGCGGAAGTGGAAGTCGTGGATGACGTAGTCCGCGCCGTGCGGCTCTCCATAGGCGGGCGCAGCCGCGGGCGGCGTATCGGCGCGAGCCGCAAGCCCAATCAGGCACGAGAGCGCAGCGCCGAAGGTCAGCGCGCGGTGGGCTAGCTTGCCGATCATGCTCAACCTCCGGTCCTGCGCGCGAACTAAGCACACGCCGGAACCGCTCGCCAACCAGGCCGCGCCGAGGTTGACGGCCGACTTTACGCCGCTACTAATGCCGGGAGGGTATGGAGGGCTCGATGCAAGAGGCAAAGACCGCTCGTGAGCGTCTGCTAGGCAAGCCGCTGATCGGCTTTGACACTCAGGCGAAGCCGCCGGCCGCGATGGCTGGCAGTGAACAGCCGGTGAAGCCCCCCGTCGCCATGGTCGGATTGACCGAGTTGTCGGTTGAGGCGCCGGCCGCCATGGTTGGCGAGTCGGACGAGTTCGTGCGTGGCCCGCGCGCGATGGTCGGCGAGGGCCAGGTCGATCCCGACTTCTGAGGCCTAAGACGGCGGTCGCGAGCCGCCTGCGATGATCCGGTGACCGCACACAGGCCCTCTGGCCGGCCCGCCCCTTCCGCATTCGCGCTTGACGCCGCCCGCGGGCGCGCGATGGACGCCGCCGTGCGCGACGGCTTGGTGGCGAGCCTCGTCACCATCTTCGCCGCCCTGGATGCGCCGCGCGGTCCACACGATCCGGACCTGGCGGCGCTGCTCGCCGCGATCCGCTCGGGGCCTGTCCGACCGGGGCTGTTCGGCCTCTATGTCGAGCTCGTCCTGGCGATCTTCGCCGACCGCATGGACGAGGCTGCCGTTCTCGAGGCTCATCTCCTTCGCGAGCCGGTCGCGCCCGCCCGAGGGTTGCGCGTCTGCACGCTGAACGACGCGGACATCGGCGCCCGCCAGGCCGCCCGCTACCAAAGGTTGCTTGCTCGCGACATCGCCTGTCCGATCGCGCCGCTCGATCCTGCCGCATTCGACGCCGCCCAGCGGCGGCTCTCGGCGGCGCTCGATCTGCTTCGTGACGGTGCGCCCGACGTTTTCGCGGAGTTCGAAGCCCTGGTGCGCGAGGTCGTGCTCGTACGCCCCGAGGCCGCGCCAGGCGGGCGCACTTTTGGCGCCGCGTCCAGCTTCTCGCTGTGGGGCGCGATCGTCATGAACGCTGTGGCCATGGGCGGCCGGTTGGAACTCGCGCTGCAACTCGCGCACGAGGCGGCGCACACCCATCTGTTCGGCCTGGCGCTTGGCGGGCGCATCACCGAGAACGACGAGGCCGAGCGCTATGGCTCGCCTCTTAGAAGCGACCCTCGGCCAATGGAAGGCGTGGCCCACGCCGTCTTCGTCACCGGCCGCATGATCCTTACGCTCGATACGCTGATCGCCTCGGGCCGCCTCGACGCGGCGGAGACAGCACGAGCCACCGGCCACCTGGCCGAACTCGAGGCCGCCCAGGCCGCCGGACTGCAGACCGTGCGGATGCACGGCCGGCTCGCGCCCGCGGGTCAGGCGGCGTTCGCTGGAACTCGGTGACTTCCTCGCCGCGCGACGCCTCGCGGCCGTCCAGCCGTGATACCGGCGGCGATCTTCCAGTGGACCCAGGTCCAGCCGGAGAAAACCGCCGTCGACTACAACGACGAGTCCTGGTCATACCGGCAATTCGGTGACGCGATCGCCAAGGCTCGCGGCCACTTTCACGCCAAGGGCCTGAAGGGCCCCGGCGTCGCCATCGTGGCAATCAACCACTACCGCGACTGGTGGGTTGCGAGCCTGGCGCTGCGCAGTCTCGGCCTCACGACGGTCGTGGCCTATTCGCCTGAGATGATCGTCCAGCTCCGCTTGGCCGATGTCCGCGCGATCGTGACCTCCAGCCGCGAAGCACGGCCGGGATTGGCCGAGGCGTGCGCCGAGGTGGGCGCGCCGCACGTCGACGCCGATGCGAGCGGTTCAACCGCGCTGCCGATCGATCCCGAGGCGCCCATGGGCGGGCACATCCTCTTCACGTCGGGCACGACCGGCGTGCACAAGCGCGTGTTGATGGACCCCGCCTTCGAGGCCGCGTTCATGCGGCGACGGTTGCGCGCCAACGGCATCAACAGAGAGTTGGTTGTCAGCGTGATCGACTTCGGGCCGTGGACAGGCGTCGGCTACAAGTCGCCCGCGGGGACCTGGTTCTGCGGCGGAACCGTGGTCTTCAGCCAGGGCCGTCCTCTCCATCTTGCATTGCAGCGGCCAGATCTGACCGAGTGCACCCTCCTGCCGAGCATGCTGACGAGCTTGCTGGCCTCACCGCCCGGGTCGTTCCCCTGGCACGAGAAGCTGAAGCTGGGCGTGACGGGCGGCCCAATGACCCAGGCGCAGATCGATCAGTCCAAGGCGCGCATATCTCCCATTGTGATGAACGGCCTCGGCGCGACCGAGAGCAACGCCATCGCCATCACCTACATCGAAACGCCCGACGACCACCGCTGGCAGGTCCCAGCCGAGGGGGTGATCCAGATCGTCGGCGAAGATGACCGGCCGCTGCCGCCCGGGCACATCGGCCGCCTGCGCATCGACACCGACAACGCGCCCAAGGCCTACCTCGACGATGAGGACGCGACGCGCGCCTTCTTCAGGCACGGCTTCTTCTATCCGGGCGACCTTGCGGTCCAGCGTGAGGACGGGCGGATCGCGCTCATGGGCCGAGTCAGCGACGTGATCAACGTCGCGGGCCAGAAGATCTCGCCGGCGCCGATCGAGGAGCGCCTTTGCGACGCGCTGGGCGTGACCGGAGTGTGCCTCGCATCGATGCAGGACGCGGCGGGCGAGGAGACGCTGCATGCGATCATCGAGACGCCGGCGCCGATCCCGCCCGATGTGCTGGCCGCGGCTTTGCGCGCTGAAATCGCGGGCTTTCCGGGCGTGCATGTGCACTTCGTGCCAGCGCTGCCGCGCAACGACGCCGGCAAGCTTCTACGCAGCAAGGTGGCCGCCGAACTGGCCGCCGTCGCCAGGCGCTAGCCCGCGTCGTAGGACGTCGCCATGAACCGCGACGCCAAGGCCGCCGGCGCGGCTTTCGTCTCGCTTTCGCCGGACAGCAACAGCGTCACCTCGGTCGCGCTCATCGGCTTGCCGAAGTGGTAGCCTTGCAAGGCGCCGCAGCCGGCGACGATCAGGGCGTGGCGTTGCTCGTCGGTCTCGACCCCCTCCGCCACCACGCTCATGCCCAGCGAGGCGGCGAGCTTGGCCACCGAGGCCACGATGACCGCCGACTGGCGGTCGACGCGTGATGTTGTCGACGAATGACTTGTCGATCTTGATGCAGTCGATTGCGAACTGGTTCAGGTAGACCAGGCTCGAGTAGCCGGTTCCGAAGTCGTCCAACGCGACGCTCACGCCGGCGGATCGCAGGATGTTGAGGTTCTGGTCGGCGCGCTCGACGTCGTCGATGATCGCCGTCTCGGTCAGCTCGATCTGGATGCGGTCGGGCCGCAGGTCGGCGTCCTCGGCGTACTGCAGGATGTGCTCGGCCACGTTGTGGCGCAGGAACTGGCGGGCCGAGAGGTTCACCGAGACGTACGGACCGCCCCAGCGTCGACAATCCTTCAGCGCCTGACGGGTGATCCAGTCGCCGAGCTGCAGGATCAGCCCGGTCTCCTCGGCGATCGGCACGAAGTCCGCCGGCGAGATGACGCCGTGCTCCGGGCTGTTCCAGCGGATCAGCGCCTCGAAGCCCTGGATCGCGCCGGTGTCGGCTTTCACGATCGGCTGGTAGGCCATGGTGAGCTGGCTGGTGTTCATCGCCCGCTCGAGGCCGCTCTCGATGCGCAGACGGTGCTTGGCCGCCTTGTCGATGGCGGTGTCGTAGATGCGGAAGCGGTTTCGGCCCTCGCGCTTCGCCGCGTAGAGCGCCAGGTCCGCCTTGCGCATGAGCTCGCCCTGGCTCGGGGTCTCGCCCTGATGCGCAACGCCGATCGAGGCCGACACCTGCACCTCGTGGCCGAACACGCGGCGGCTCTGGCTGCAGACGCGCAGGATAAGGCCGCAGAACTCGGCGACGCCGACTTCGGTCATGCCTTCGACGATGATGCCGAACTCGTCGCCGCCCAGCCGCGCCAGCACGTCGCCCGCCGAGACGATCGCCGACATGGCCGCGCAGATCTTGCGCACGAGGTCGTCGCCGGCGTCGTGGCCCAGGGTGTCGTTGACCGACTTGAAGCGGTCGAGGTCGATGAGGAAGACCGTCTGCCGTTGCGCCCGGCGGGTCAGGCGGGCGGCGAGCTCGTCGACGAATCCGGCGCGGTTCAGGATGCCGGTCAGGCCGTCGTGGCGAGCGGCATGCAGGGCGATATCGAGCCGGGCTTTGAGCTCGCGCGCCTCGGTCTCCAGCTGCTCGATGGCGAGCTCGCGCTCGCTGAGCGTCGTCGACGCCTGGCTCGCCGAGCGGAAGCGCTCAACGACGGCGCGGAAGGTCCGCACGGCCTCGCGCGGGTGGAGGGGGGCGAGCAGAAAGGTCAGGGTCTCCGGGGTTCCCGTGACCTGCAGGCAGGCCGCGAACGCCGCGGCGCCGGCGGGGTCGGAGATCACCACCAGTTCGGCGCGGGGATGGGCCTTGCGCACCTGCCGCACCTGGCCGGCGAGGTCGCCGACGGGCAAGCCTCGGAAGTCGAAGATGAAAACGCCAGGGGTTTGGCCGGTGCGCGCGGCCGACTGCGCGCGCGCCAGGGCGTCGACCGCGCGCGGCGCCGCGACGACGACCTCCTTCGGCAAGGCATCGCGGACGAAGGCCGCAAGCTCGACCGCGGCCTCAGGCCGGGGGTTGACGATCGTGATCAAGAGCCGGGCAGGGGCCGGGCTCAGCCGAACGGGCGACGGCGCAGCCGCCTCCTCGTCCAGACTGACGAGAGTTTGCCCTGACATCCCAACATCCCACCTTATCGTTGGCGGGCATCATCCCAGGCTCATGCGAACAAAGCCCTAAAGGGCTGGGATCGGACGTTTCAGGCCACGAGGTCCAGGCGTTCCAGACCGCGGAAGAAGGGCAGGGTGCGCCACGTCGCCGGCGCCTCCGGCTCGGCCAGCCTGAGGTTCGGGAACCGTTCGAACAGCTTGACCAGCGCGACTTGCGCCTCCAGCCGCGCGAGCGGCGCGCCAATGCAGATATGGGCGCCGCCGCCGAACGCCACGTGCGGCTTGTGCTCGCGCGTCACGTCGAACTTGTGTGGGTTCTCGAATACCTCGGGATCGCGGTTCGCCGCGCGTAGCGAGAACATCAGGCTCTGGCTGGTCTTCACCGGGCATCCGCCGACGTCCATGTCGCGCGAGGCGATGCGGCCGGTGATGTCGACCGGCGGCTCGAAAGCGAAGGATCTCCTCGACGACATCCTTGACGATGCCCGGGTCGGCCTTGAGCTTGGCCAGTTCCTCGGGGTTCAACAGCAGTTGCCGCACCCCGTTGCCGATCAGGTCGGTGGTCGTGAGGTTGCCGCCGATCAGGAGCGCGGCGAGGTTGATCTGCAGCTCTGTGTCGGAGAGGGCCGCGCCCTCGGCCTGCAGCCTGGTCATGTCGCTGATCAGGTCGTCCTTCGGGTCCGCGCGGCGGGCCTGGAACGTCTCGTCGAAGTAGGCGAACAGCGCGGTGTTCGCCGCCTCCATTTCCACCCGCGCCTCTTCGGTGATGAACGGGTTGAGGCCCTGGATCACCGCCTCCGACCAGCGGCGGAACTCGGCCAGGCGACTGCGGTCGACGCCCAGGATCGAAGCGATCACGTCGATCGGGATCGGGATGCAGAAGCTCGTCATCAGATCGAACGGCTTCGACGCATCGATGCGGTCGAGCGTGTCGTCCACGATCCGTTCGACCTCGGGGCGGAACTTGGCCGCGCGCGCGTACAGCGCCTGGGCCAGCGGCTGACGGATGCGCGCGTGGTCGGGATCGTCCAGCATCAGGATGCTGGTGGTTTCTCCAATCGGCTGATCGCCGAGGTCGGCCTCGGCGAAACGGCGCTGGATCGTCGCTGCTTCCTCTGCGCGCAAGGGACTGCGCCAGAGGGTGCGGTCGGAGACGAGCGGACGGATGTCCGCATAGCGGGTCAGGATGAAGCTGCCCGCGGCCTCGTCGCGGTGGACCGGACAACGCCCGCGCAGGTCGTCCAGCACCACGTGCGGGTCGGCCTGGAAGTCCGGGTTGAACGGCGTGAGCTGGAAGAGTCCGGGGAGCGGCGGTTCGGCCATGGTTCCTCTGTCGTCGTCCCCCGGTGCTGAACGGTCCTACTTTACCGCTTTGGCGAGCTTCTCGAACGACTTTTCGAGCCGCGTAAACCCTTCGCTCATGCAGGCCATGATCGCCTGGGCGTCGGCGCTGGGGTTCGACTCTTCGGCATGGCCGTTCATGCGCGCGCGGCCGCGCCGCCCGCCGTTCGCCTTCTCGCGGACGCAGGCATAGGCGTCGCGCAGCCGGCGGCCGGAGTCGCGCTCCTCGGCGATGTACCAGGTGAGCATGTTGGCGGTCATCGGGTCGAAGACGCCCTCGGCCAGCTGGCGATTGATCTCGCGGAACGGATCGCCGCGCTCCTCGCGCTCCTCGCCGATCTTCTCCAGGTCGCTGACCTCGGGGTCGGCCACCTCGGCGAGGCGGCGGGCCGCCGCCGGATCTGGCTTCTTGCGCAGCTCAAAGCCGAGTTCGGCCAAGCGGCGGCAGAAGAGCTCGCCGTGGCTGGTCTCGCGCGCAGCGACCAGGCGCAGCGTGCAGGCCAGGTCTTCATCGGGCGTCGCGTCGGCCCAAGCGCGGAGATAGTGGCCGGCGTTGGTCTCGGCGAGCGAGATGGCGTTGAGAAGGCCGAGATAGGCGGGCTTTTCGGTTTGGGCGGCGTTGGCCATGGGTGTTTCCTTGAAAGACTACTACGGCAGGCGTTGCGGGCGCCCGTTCCTCGTTCAGCGGACAATGCTACGCGCACTAGGGGAGCCGCCGCAACATTCACGCGAGGTCAGCTTGAGTTCCTAGGGCTCCGCCCGGTGCGGCCACGCCCGGCATTCCCTTGTTCGACGTTGCGCCCCACATAGGGCGGAGCAGCGCCGGATCGTGAGGAAGCCAATATGAGCAAGACGCCCCGAATGATCGGTGAAGTCGCCAGCTACCACGCCCACATCTACTTTGATCCGGCCACGACAAGGGGCTTGGCTGAGCAGCTTCGCGAGCGGATCGGAGAGCGGTTCAAGGTTCGCCTGGGACGCTGGCACGAGGTCAACGTCGGCCCGCACAGCCAGGCGATGTACCAGGTCGCCTTCGAGACGGAGGTGTTCGCGAGCCTCGTGCCCTTCCTCATGCTCAACCACGGCGGCCTGAGCATCCTGGTCCATCCGAACACGACCAATCAGAAGCGCGACCACCTCGAGGACGCGCTCTGGATCGGAAGGCCGCTCCCGATCCACGGCGAAAGGTTGCCGGTGAACGGCGAGGCCGACGGCGCAGGCGAACCCAACACGGCCCCGACGCTGTCAGCGTAGGCGGGAAGGCGGACCGAGGTCGTCAGGTCGGCGCGGCAATGCGTACCCCGGTCGTCGTCCGCAGGCGCCGCAACGCTCCCTGGACTTCATCCGCCTGTAGCCAGCTTCGCCGGGTTGGTCGAAATGCAGGGTCGTCTCCGGATCGTCGACGCATTGAAACTCGGTCTGAGCGAACGGTTCATATCGACTGTTCGGGCTGGGAAACGGGGCGAGCAGCACACCGTCCGCCGCCGCGATCGCGATCGGCCATGGAGACGCGTCCATTTCGTACAGTCCCGCGCAACGCGCGAGGTCGTCCGCGGCGATGGAGATGCGTGGGCGTCCGAGGGGGTCGGGCAGGTCGAGCGCCCGGCGCGCAAGGGCCAGCAGCGCGCGCTCGACGGGGAAGCTCTCGAGATTGGAAAGGACGACGACGGTCAGGTCATCCTCCTCGAAGTGCGCCATCAGCGTCGAGAAGCCATTGATGCCGCCCGCGTGCGTGATGGCAGTCCGGTCGCCGAATTTCAAACCGATGAGGCCGAGGCCGTATTCGCTCAACGACTCGTCGTTGAGGCGAGCCGGCTCGATCATGGCAGCGTAGGACTGCGCCGATACCGCCCCACCGCTCCGGAGCGCACGGGTCCACGTCAGGAGATCGCCAACGCTTGAGCCCAAAGCGCCTGCAGCATGGGGAAGCGTCATCGACATCGTGCGGGCGTTTTCGATGCCCTTGGCGCCGACGTGGTAGCCCCTCGCCCGCTTGGGGACGATCGGCTCGTCGTAGAGATACCGGGTCTGCCGCATGCCGAGCGGCCGGAAGAACCGCTCCAAGAGGAACGTCCTGTAAGCCATTCCGGACACGGCTTCGATGACCGCGCCGAGCAGCACGTAGCCCGAGTTGGAGTAGACGTAGCGCTCTCCCGGCGCGAAGTCGGGCGGCAGATCCTTGAACAGCCCCAACACCTCGGCCAGCGTCAGGTCAGTCCGCTCCGGGAAGTCGGGCAGGCTGTTGAAGTTCCTAATGCCGGACGTGTGGTTCAAGAGATGCCGGATCGTGATCCGACGCCCCTGGGTGGGATAGTCGGTGAGCACCGATCTGACGTCGTCGTCTAGACCGAGCCTGCTGTCTTCCACGAGCAACATGATGGCCGCCGCCGTGAACTGTTTGGTGATCGAGCCAAGCCGAAAGACGGTGTCTGGGGTCATCGAGACCCCCCATTCGACGTCAGCAAGACCGAAACCGGCGAGATACGGCGCTTGATCGCCATGGCGCACGCCCACGGCGGCGCCCGGGCCGCCGCGCTCGACCAGGCCGTCCATCACCGCTTCGAACTTGCTGTTCACGAGGGCAGCTCCCGCTTAACGGCGGCAACCATAGGCAGCCCGAGCAGAAGCGCCAACGGGGCGGCGGCTCAGGCGGTGCGGGCCACCTCGACCCCCAGCTCCTCGATCATCTGATTGCGGATCAAATACTTCTGGATCTTGCCGGTCACCGTCATCGGGAAAGCGTCGACGAAGCGGATGTGGCGGGGGATCTTGTAGTGGGCGATCTGGCCGCGGCAGAAGGCTGTGATCTCCTCCGCCGAGGCGGTCTCGCCGGGCTTCAACCGGATCCAGGCGCAGAGCTCTTCCCCGTACTTCTCGTCGGGGATGCCGACCACGGTCACGTCCTCGATCTTGGGGTGGCGGTAGAGGTACTCCTCCACCTCGCGCGGGTAGATGTTCTCGCCGCCGCGGATGACCATGTCCTTGATGCGCCCGACGATGTTGCCGTAGCCCTCGGCGTCGATGGTGGCCAGGTCGCCGGTATGCATCCAGCCGTCGATGTCGATGGCTTCGGCGGTGCGCTCCGGGTCGTCCCAATAGCCGAGCATCACCGAATAGCCGCGGGTGCAGAACTCGCCCGGCTGGCCGCGCGCGACGAGTTCGCCGTTCTCGTCGACGATCTTGCACTCGAGGTGGGGTTGCACCCGGCCGATGGTCGAGACCCGCCGTTCGATAGGGTCGCCCTCGCCGGTCTGGAAGCTGACCGGGCTGGTCTCAGTCATGCCGTAGGCGATGGTGACGTCCTTCATATGCATGCGCTCGATCACCTGCTTCATCACCTCGACCGGACAAGGGGAGCCGGCCATGCAGCCGGTCCGCAGCGAGGAGAGGTCGAAGCGGTCGAACTCGGGGTGGCCGAGCTCGGCGATGAACATGGTCGGCACGCCAAAGAGGCCGGTGCAGCGCTCCGTCTCGACCGCTTCCAGCACGGCCAGCGCCTCGAAGGCCTCGGCGGGGTAGACCATCGTCGCGCCGTGGGTCACGCAGCCCAGGTTTCCCATCACCATGCCGAAGCAGTGGTAGAGGGGCACGGGCAGGCAGAGCCGGTCGCCCTGGCGCAGCCCGATCGCGCGGCCGACGAAATAGCCGTTGTTCAGGATGTTGCGGTGGGACAGCGTCGCGCCCTTGGGCAGCCCGGTCGTGCCGCTGGTGAATTGGATGTTGATCGCGTCGGTGTTCTTCAGCTCGGGCTGCAGAGCTTGGAGGTTGGCGACGTGCGCCGGCTTGGCCAGGGGCGCGATCTCTTCGAAATCGAACCAGCCGGGCCGGGGGCCGCCGCCGATCTTGATCACAGCTCGTAGGGTGGGGAGGGCCTTTGCGCTCAGGTCGCCGCGGGTCGACGCCGCGATCTCGGGCGCGAGGCTCTCGACCATGGCGAGATAGTCGCTGGTGCGGAAGTGATGTGCGGCGACGAGAGCTTTCACGCCGACCTTGTTCAGCGTGTATTCGAGCTCCGAGACCCGATAGGCCGGGTTGATCGTGACCAGGATCAGCCCTGCTTTCGCGGCCGCGAACTGGGTCAGCGCCCATTCGGCGTTGTTCGGCGACCAGATGCCGATCCGCTCGCCTCGGCTGAGCCCTAGCGCGACGAGCCCGGCGGCCAGGGCGTCGGCTTTCGCCTTCAGCGCGGCGAACGTCCAGCGCACGCCTTGCAGCACAGACACCACCGCTTCGACGTCGCCCCAGCGCCTGGCGGCCTCGTCCAGCGCCGCTCCAATGGTGTCCTCTCGAAGCGCGGGCGTTTCAGCGCCTTTGACGTAGCTGAGTTTGGCGTCCATCGCGATCGTCCTCCGCGGCCATCTTAGTCGATCATGGCGGCCTAGCCAGACGGCGCGCCCGTCCGCTAAGAGGCGGGCGTCATGACCGCCAAGCCCGAGACAGATGAGGAGATGGCCGCCATCCGCGTCAGCGGGACCGTGACGCCTTGGAACAGGACTATCCCGCTCGTCGACTACGACCCGGCGTGGCCTGCGCAGTATGAAGGCGAGGCGGCGAGGATCCGCGCCGCGCTGGGCGAAGGCGCGCTCGTGCTCGAGCACGTGGGCTCGACGTCGATCCCCGGCATGAGCGCCAAGCCGATCATCGACATCCTGCTCGGCGTCGCGGACTCGGCAGTCGAGGACGCCTACGTCCCCGCGCTCACGGCCCAGGGCTATCGCCTGCACCTGCGCGAGCCCGACTGGTACGAGCACCGGGTGATGAAGGGCGACGAGCCGCCGGTGAACATGCACGTCCTGCCGGCCGGTTGCCCTGAAATCGCGCGCATGGTCCGCTTCCGCGACCGCTGCCGCGCTTGCCCGGAAGAGTTCGACCTCTATCTCGCGACCAAGCGCGAGCTCGCGGCTCGCACCTGGCGCCACGTCCAGCACTACGCCAACGCCAAGAGCGAGGTGGTGGAGCAGATCATCGCCCGCGCGCTGGCTGACGCCTAAGGAGCCCCATGGACCTTGTTCTGATCCGCCACGGCCTGCCCGAGCGCCGAGAAGACACCGCCGACCCGCCGCTCACCCCCGAAGGCCTCGATCAGGCCCAGCGGGTCGCCCAATTGCTCTCAGGCGAGATGATCGACGGCGTCTTCTCCTCGACCATGCTCCGGGCGATCCAGACCGCCGAGCCCTATGCCGCCGCGGGCGGCCATGAGATCCAACAGCGCGAGGGCATCGTCGAGTTCGACCGCGGAACCGGCCAGTACGTGCCGATGGAGGTCCTGAAGCGCGACGACTACGAGGCCTGGAAGGCCTTCGTCTCCGGCGGCTACCAGATGGACATCAACGCCTTCCAGAAAGCGGTGGTCGACACGCTGGAGGACATCATCGCGACCAACCCGAGCAAGACGGTCGCCGTCTTTTGCCACGGCGGCGTGATCAACGTCTGGACCGCTCACATCCTGGGCATGGCGCCGCGCCTGTTCTTCGAGCCGGGCTACGCCAGCATCCACCGCTACCTCTGCGCCCGTTCCGGCGAACGCAACCTCGTCGCCTTGAACGAACGGGCGCACTTGAAGGACCTGGTGGTCTGACGGACTAGAAAAATCCTCCGGCGTCACCCAAGCTGGGGCGGACGCGCGAGAGGGAGACAAGCGATGGCTGATTCTGGCGGCGACGATCTGGAAGCCTTCCGCGCCGAGGCGCGCGCGTGGCTCGAGGAGAACCATCCGAAATCGTTGCGCGGCGTCCCGGCGCTGACCTTCGATGAGTCGATGACCGCCAGATCCGCGCCGAGCGCCGACGAAACGCTTTGGCAGGAGCGGCTCGCCGCCAAGGGCTGGAGCGTACCCACCTGGCCCAAGCAGTACGGCGGCGGCGGTCTCGGTCAGGCCGAGGCTCGCGTGGTGCAGGAGGAGATGAACCGCATCGGCGCCAACAACCCGATGGCCGGCATGGGGACGAGCATGATCGGCCCGACCCTGCTCGAGTATGGCACCGAGGAGCAGAAGCAACGGCATCTCCCGCGGATCGTCAAAGGCGAGGTGCGCTGGTGCCAGGGCTACTCCGAGCCGGGCGCCGGGTCGGACCTCGCCTCGCTGCAGACCAAGTGCGAGGACGCCGGCGATCACTGGGTGGTCAACGGGCAGAAGATCTGGACCAGCGGCGCGCATCTCGCCGACTGGTGCTTCTGCCTCGTCCGCACCGATCCCTCGAAAAAGCACGAGGGGATCAGCTTCGTGCTCATCGACATGCACCAGCCGGGCGTCGAACCTCGCCCGATCAAGCTCATCGCCGGCTCGTCACCCTTCTGCGAAACCTTCTTCACCGACGCCCGTGTCGAGAAGAACGACATGGTCGGACCGCTGAACGGCGGCTGGACGGTGGGCAAGCGCCTGCTGCAGCACGAGCGCTCGGGCCAGGGCGGCGTGGGCGAGGGAACCTCGCTGCCTGACCTGGCCAAGTCCTACGTCGGCGTCGACGAGAGCGGCCGCATCGCCGACAGCGACCTTCGCAGCCGCGTCACGCAGAATCTGATCGACGCCCACGCCCACCAGCTGACCATGGAGCGGGCGGCGGCCGAGGCGCGCGGGAACCAGAACCCGAGCGCCGTCACCTCGATCATGAAGAACTCCGGCACCCGCATCGGCCAGGAGCGCGCCGAGCTCGTGCTCGAGATCATGGGCCACCAGGGCCTCGGATGGGCGGGCGACGACTACTCGCGCGATGAGATCCAAGCCGTGCGGGGCTGGCTGTTCGGCAAGGCGAATACGATCGCCGGCGGCTCGTTCGAGGTGCAGAACAACATCATCACCAAGCGCATCCTCGGCCTGCCGGAGCTGACCGGGAAGGCCTAGGGGTCGTGACCAGGTGATGCGAAAATGAGTCGTCATCCCCCGCTGGAGCGCAGCGGAATGCGGGGGACCCATGAACACTCACGGTCCACGGTGATCATGGGTGGCCCGAACAAGTCGGGCCATGACGGTCTATTTGAGCTGGGCGACTGCTAGAAGTCGTCCATGGTCTCCCAGGCCTTGAGGTCGACAACCGCGGTCGTCGCGCGTTTGCTCCATTCGTTGAAGAAGGCGACGCCGCGCTCGTTGGCCGGGTCGAGCGAGCCCACGGCGATCACCGGCCAGATCCAGGCGATGAGCACGCAGGTGCGGTAGTCGCGCCAGCAGGTGTCGAAGTCGTAGTCCTTGACCCCGTTCTCGACGAGGTGGTGGTGGTAGAGGTGGACGAGGTAGTCCTCGTGCTCGCGCCGGTCCTCGACGCTGATGTTGCCCTCTAACAGGTAGGCGAGGTCGAAGGCGCCGACGCCCTTGATCACGATCTGCCAGTCGACGACCGTGAACGGCTCGCCGCCGCGGTCGAAGAAGAAGTTGTCCGCGCGATAATCGCCGTGGACGATGGTGCAGGGTTTGGCGGTCATCTCCTGCATGATGCGCGTGATCATGCCGCCCAGGCGCTCGCCGACCGGGATCAATTCGGGCGGCAGGCGCTCGCCGAGGAAGTCGCGGTAAGGCGCCCAGCACTGCAGGAAGACGTCCTGCAAGGCGAGCATCGCAGGGTCGTTGAAGGCCGGCAGCCAGTCGAACACGTGCAGCGCCGGCCGCTCCCACCACTGCGCCTGCATCCTGGCGAGCGCGATCACGGCGGTGCGGGCGTCATCGATCGACAGCCCGGCGACCTGGTCGCCGTTCCGCGCCGGCGCGAGGTCCTCGAGGATGAGAACGAAGTCCCCGGTCTTGGGATCGAAGGCGTGGAAGTAGGCGGTTGGCGTCGTGAGGTTGTTCAGCCTCGCCATCTGCTCGTAGAAGCGCACCTCCTTCTCGTAGTGGCGGAAGGTCGAGGTGATCATCCGCGCGCCGGGGTCGTGGCTTGGCAGTTTGATGATCACGCTCTGTGGCGCGGTCGGGCAGTCGCAGTCGTAGGTGAGGCGGATCCGGCTGACGACGCCGAGAAAGCCCGTGCCGACGCCAATCGGTTCGGATTCGAAGTCAGCGACCTTGGCGCCCCTGAGGCCGCAGGGCTCGCCCAGCGCCGTCGTCAGCCAGGCGGGCGTGATCTCCTCGATGGTGACCGGAAATCGGTGTTCGGGCATCGCTCGCTCACTTCAGTTGCGATTCCAGGTACTTGCGCACGCCGTCTCCGTAGGGCGGGCGCAGCGCCTTCATCGGGCCGAGGTCCCGCTTCAGCTGCTTGTAGACCGACTTCTTGTGGCTGAACTCGCGGAAGCCGTCGGCGCCGTGATAGCTGCCCATGCCGGAGGGACCCACGCCGCCGAACGGCAGGTCCTCCTGGGCGACATGGAAGATCACGTCGTTGACCGTCACCCCGCCCGACGTGGTGCGGCTGAGGACCTCCGCCTCTTCCGCCGCATCGGCGCCGAAGTAGTAGAGGCCGAGCGGCCGCTCGTGGGCGTTGATGTAGTCGATCGCCTCGGCGAGCTTGCCGTAGGTCTTGATCGGAAGGACCGGGCCAAAAATCTCTTCCTGCATCACCGCCATGTCGTCGGTCGGGTTGATGATCAGGGTGGGGGGGATCTTGCGGTGCTCCTGCTGGCTGAAGTCCTCGCCGGCGGGGTTGATCTCGACGATTTCGGCG
Organism: uncultured Alphaproteobacteria bacterium; assembly: GCA_963719975.1. Classification (GTDB taxonomy): domain Bacteria; phylum Pseudomonadota; class Alphaproteobacteria; order Caulobacterales; family Caulobacteraceae; genus Poindextera. Next base: position 43,179 of record CAVRED010000006.1, on the reverse strand, counting down.
CCCTTGGCCCTGGCGTCGGCGATGTAGCCCTGGATCCGCTCGAAGTGCCGGTCGGCGATCACGGCGGTGTAGTCGGGGTTGTCCTTGATCGTTGGGAACATGCCCTCGATCGAGCTCTTCGCCTCGCTCACGAACATGTCGAGCTTGTCCGCGGGCGCCAGCACATAGTCGGGCGCAAGACAGATCTGCCCGGCGTTCAGCGTCTTGCCGGCCATGACCCTCGCGGCGGCCGTCGCATAGTCGGCCGAGCGGCCGAGGATGACAGGGCTCTTGCCGCCTAGCTCCAGGGTGAGCGGCGTCAGGTTCTCGGCCGCGGCCCTCATGACGTGGCGGGCGATCGACGTCGCGCCGGTGAAGATCAGGTGGTCGAACGGCAGCCCGGCGAACGCCTGGCCCACTTCCGGCCCGCCGGGGAAGCAAGCGATCTCTTCCTCGGTGAAGGCCTCGGCGAACATCTCGGCCATCAGCTGCGAGGTGGCCGGCGTGTATTCCGACGGCTTGATCATGGCGCGGTTGCCGGCCGCCAGCACGCCGGCGAGCGGCGCAAAGGTGAGGTTCACGGGGAAGTTCCACGGGCTGATGATCCCGACCACGCCCTTCGGCTGGTAGAGGATCTCCGCCTTGGCGCCCATGAGGCCGAGCAGGGCGGGCGTCGTCTTGCGCTTCTCCGGCCGCATCCACTTCTTGAGGTTCGCCTGGGCAAACTCGAGCGGGCCGAGCGAGCCGGCGACGTCGGTGATTCCACTCACCGCCTCGGCGCGGTTGCCGAAGTCGGCGTTCAACGCCGAGACGATATCGGCTGCGTGCTTCTTGAGGAGTTGGATGCAGCGGTCGATCCGCTCGATCCGCAGCTCCGCGCTCGGCGCCCCAACGCGGATGTTGGCCGCCTTCTGCGCGGCCAGTACGGCGCGCATGCGCTGTTCGATTGCATCGACCATAGGGCTCTCCGCCGCCACCGCTGTCATTTCAGCTTGGAAACCTAGCGGCAAAAGGGCTGGCGCGCGAGCGGCAGCGCGTCACGGGGCAAAGGCGCCGTGGCGTTCGATCAAGAAGGTTCCCTGTTCGGGTTGCTGCTTGAGGCTTGAGGCTGCTGCTGCTTGGACGAGCGCAAGGCGCCCGCCGAACAGGGAACTCTAATCAATCGAACGCGCGCGGTACTGAGGCGCAGTAGACCACGCCTAAGGGGGCGCTCAGCAAATCGCTTAGCGGCCGGTCCGCGACGCGTCCCGGCGCCGATGGACCTGTTGGCGCGGCCGGGGCAATCTGGCGTGCAGAAGGAGACGCCCTTGCCAGCCGAGCCCAAGTTGCATCCGCTGAGCGCCGGGTTCCGTTGGGAAGACCGCACGGCGCCGCTCGTGCGGCTCAACGAAGCCCAGCGCGCCGCCTTCAACCGCGAGGGCTTCATCAAGGTCGCGGGCGCATTCACGCCAGATGAGATCGCCGCGGTGACCGCCGCGATCGACCCGCTCGAGGCCGAGGGCGAGGAGAAGCTGCGCGCCGCCGGCGGGACCGTCTCGATCGCCACCGCCGATGAGATCACCTTCACCACCCACATCGTGCGCCACTCGCCGGTGCTGAAGGCGTTCGCCGCGCATCCGTTCATGGTGGACGTCTGCCACGACCTGCTCGGCGACGAGGTCCGGCTCTACTGGGACCAGTCGGTCTACAAGAAGACCGCCCAGATGCGGGAGTTCCCCTGGCACCAGGACAACGGCTACACCTTCATCGAGCCGCAACAGTACCTGACCTTCTGGCTGCCCCTGGTGGACGTCGACGAGGAGAACGGCTGCCCGTGGATCGCGCCAGGCCTGCACCGGCTGGGCACGCTCGACCACTGGCTGACGCCGATCGGCTTCAAGTGTCTGGAGGACGTTCCGGACGCCGTCCCCGTGCCCGCCAAGGCCGGCGATGCGATCATCTTCTCATCGCTCTCGCCACATCGCACCGGCCCTAACCTCAGGCGCGGGACCGTGCGCAAGGCCTACATCCTGCAGTACGCCCACGACGGCTCGGTCGCGACCTATCGCGACGGGCGCACCGCCGTGCAGGACCACCCCGAGCGGCAGTTCAAGATCCTGTCGGCATCGGGCTAGGCTCGCCAACGCCCGCGCTTTCCCCCACGTCCGGCTCTTGCTGATCGCGATTTTGCGCTAAGCGTCGAGGGAGAGCTTCAGGAGAGAAAAGCCTTGGGGACCCTTTCCGCCGACGAGCGCGCGGCGCTCAAGGACTCCGTGCACCGGCTGCTGGCCGACCACTCGACCGAGGCCGACGTCCGCCGGACGATGGAGACCGAAAGCGGCTACGACGGAGCGCTGTGGAAGCAGCTTGCCGAGATGGGCATCGCCGGCCTGGTCGTCGACGAGGCCCACGGCGGCGCGGGCGCGGGTCCGCTGGAGCTGGAAGCGGTGATGGAGGAAGCGGGCGCGGCGCTGCTCTGCGCGCCGCTGGTGGCGTCGAGCGTCGTCGCGGCCGAGTTGCTCCGCGCGCTTGGCGACGAGGCGGCGAGCGCCCGGCTGTTGCCGGGCATCGCGGCGGGGACCACCATCGCCACGGCCGCTCTGACCGGCGAGGCAGGAACCTGGACGGAAGGCGGCGTGAGCGTCTCCGCTTCGGCCGAGGGCCGGCTCAACGGGCTCGCGTCCTACGTCCTGCACGGCCAGAACGCCGACGTGCTGCTCGTCCTCGCCAATGGGCCCGACGGCCTGCTGGTGCTGGAAGCCGATCCAAAGGGCGCCGGCGTGAGCGTCGCCGCCCTCCCGACCTTCGACCACACGCTCCGGCTCGCGAAGGTGGTTTTCGACAACGCGCAGGGCCAGGTGCTCGCCGCCGCCGGGCCGGTCTGGGCGGCCGTGCGCCAGGCGCTCGATCTCGCGCTGGTCGCACTCGCGGGCGAGGAGGCGGGCGGCGCCAAGCGCACGCTCGAGTTCACCGTCGACTACGCCAAGAGCCGGATCCAGTTCGGCCGGGCCATCGGCAGCTTCCAGGCCATAAAGCACATGGCGGCCGACCTCCTCCTGGAGACGGAGTCGGCGATCTCGGCCGCGCGCAACGCCGCCCAGAAGCTGGCCGAGGGCGCGCCGGACGCCGAGGAGGCGCTGGCGCTCGCCGCCTTCGCCTGCGCCGACGCCTTCACCACCACGACCGCGAACGCGGTGCAGATGCACGGCGGCATCGCCTTCACCTGGGCGCATCCGGCCCATCTCTATCTTCGCCGCGCGCGCGCCGACGCGCAGCTGTTCGGGGCGCCAGCATCGCGCCGCGAACGCTACCTCGAAGCCCTGGGAGCCTAGCGCCATGGACGATGCAGCCGCGCCGATCGCGCCAATGACGGACGAGGCGCTCCGCGCCGAGGTGGCCGCCTGGCTGAAGGCGAACTGGGACGGATCGGTTCGCGCCCCGCAGTGGGGTGGCGACGTCGCCGGCTACCGCGCCTGGGTCGCCAAGGTCGTCGACGCCCGCTGGGCCGCGCCGCGCTGGCCGGTCGAGTGGTACGGGCGAGGGCTCTCGAACGAGCAGGGCCGCATCGTCGAACGCGAGTTCGCGCGCGTCGGGGCGCCTGGCACCGGCCAGGACCGCACCCAGCTCTACGCCAACACCCTGCTCGCGCGTGGAACCGATGCGCTGAAGCGCAAGCTGATCGGCCCGATCCTCAGGGGCGAGATCGTCATGTGCCTGCTCTACTCCGAGCCAGGCGCGGGCTCGGACCTCGCCGGCGTGCGCACGCGCGCCGACCTCGACGGCGATCACTATGTCGTCAACGGCCAGAAGGTCTGGACATCGACCGCCGCCACCGCCGACTACGGCATGCTGATCGCGCGCACCAACTGGGACGTGCCCAAGCACCAGGGCCTGAGCTTCTTCTTCCTGCCGATGAAGCAGAAGGGGGTCGAGGTCCGCCCGCTGCGGCAGATCACCAACGAGAGCCACTTCAACGAGGTCTTCTTCACCGACGCGATCGTTCCGGCGGAGAATTTGCTGGGCGAGCTCGGCCAGGGCTGGAGCGTCCTGCAAACCGCGCTCGCCTATGAACGCTCGGTGATGGGCGAAGGCGCGCGTGGGCCGCGCAGCGGCGTCGCCGAGAGCAAGGGCGAGGAGCCGCTGATCGCGCTCGCCCGCGAAGCCGGGCGGCTCTCCGACCCCTTGCTCCGCCAGGACATCGCCAGGGTCATCGCCTTCAAGCGGCTGAACGCGCTGAACACCGCGCGCGCAAAGGCCGACCTCGCCCAGGGCACGTCGTCGCCGGTGATGAGCCTCGGCAAGCTCGCCATGTCGCGCATCCTGCACGAGGAGGCGCGCGTGCGGACCGCCATCCTCGGCGCCGGCAGCCTGCTCGAGGGCAAGGACCACCCGCGCGCCGAGGACGCCAACTTCCTGACGCTGAACGCTTATTTCACGTCGATCGGCGGTGGCACCGACCAGATTCAGCGCAACATCATCGGCGAGCGGGTGCTGGGCCTGCCCAAGGAGCCGGAAGTCGACCGCGACGTCCCGTTCCGCGAGGTGCGAGGGGGATGACACCATGCGGATGCCTATCGTCGCGGCGCTCGCCGCGTTGACTGCTGGCGCGGCCGCGGCCGCTCCAGCGGCTTGGCAGCCGGTCGAGACCACGCACATTGGCGCCTACACGTTGACAGTCGAGAGCGACGCGAGCGCCGATGACAGCCCCCGACTGGAGATCGCCGCGCCGGGCGGGCACACGACCACGCTCTCTCTGAGCGGCGGGCTGGCCACCGTGAAGGACGCGATGCCGACCAGGTCGCTCGCCGCCCTGAACAAGCTGCACTCCAAGTACCTCTACGCGACGGATGCGCTGAGAGATCGAGCCAGCGGCGACCGGCTTGTTGTGGTCTTCGGCGCGGCGCAAGACCCCGATCCCTACGCGATCCGCGTGCTGCACCTGGCGGCCAACGGCCAGGTTCAGACGCTGTTGTCGGACGACGCATTCGAGCTCACCGCCATCGCCGACCTGAACAAGGACGGCGTGCCCGAGTTGATCGGCCGGCCGAGCTGGTCCCAGATGGATACCAAGTGTCTGTCCACCTACGACCCGATAGGCGTCTATCGGCTGAGCGGCGCGCAGTACGTCTATGACGAGGGGCTCTCGAAAACCTACAACCTCACCCACCGCTACGTCTGGGCCGGGCCGAATTCCCGCGAGGACGTCGCGGTCGACATCTGTCGCAAGGCCGGGCCAAAGCTCGTCCCAGCCCCGACTGGCCCGGCAGACGGGCCGGGAGCCTAAGCCAGGACAATCCGAGGGTCGGCAGTGCGCCCGGCGCGTCTCCCCGTCGAAAGAGTGCGCTTTGGCCCGGGCCGACTTCGCACTAAGGAGGCGGCGATGCCCAGCCCGCGCGACATTGGCGCCCTGCTGCTCGGCCGCCGCCCGCGCGGCGCGCCGTTCGTCGTCGGCATCACCGGCGGCGTCGCGGTCGGCAAGAGCGTGCTCGCCGCCGAACTTGCAAAAGACATCGCCGGCTGGGCGGAAGGGCCGAGCGTCGAGATCGTCTGCACGGACGGCTTCCTGTTCGACAACGCGACGCTGGAGGCGAGCAACCTCGGCATGCGCAAGGGTTTCCCGGAGAGCTACGACGTGGCGGGGTTCCGCGCCGCGCTGGGCGCCGTGCGGCGGGGCCCGACCCGCTTCCCCGGCTACTCGCACGTCACCTACGACGTCGATCCGGCGCTCGCGCGCACGATCGCAACGCCCGACGTGCTGATCGTCGAGGGGCTCGGGCTGCACATCGACCATGGCGCGGACTCCGACGGGCGGCGCCTGATCGATGTCCTGATCTACCTCGACGCCGACCCCGAGCACCTGCAAGTCTGGTTCACCGATCGGCTGATCGGGCTGATGCTGGCCGCCCGCGACGACCCGACATCGTTCTATGCCCGCTTCCTCGACCTCGACGACGCCGGACGGCTGGCGTTCGCGAAGATGGTCTGGGAGCGGATCAACCTGCCAAACCTGACCGAGCACATCGTCGGCGCGCGCGATCTGGCCGACATCGTCGTGCGCAAACACGCCGATCACGCCATCCAGGCGATCGAGGCGCCCCCCGCGCGGCATTGAGGGGGTCTTCCCCCGCAGCTATCGTCCGAGTCGCCCGGGGCGCTTCGATGACCACACCCCTCTTTGCTCTGGCCGTTCTGGCGGCCTGGATGCCGTCCTGGGCGCCGTCATGGCTGGGCGGCCCGCACGACGCCTCGCCCGAGATCTGGCGCGGCGCGCGGGTCGGCATGACGCCCGCGCAAGTCCTGAAGCTCTTTCCCGCCGCCCGGCCGACCATCGCCGGCGGCGCGCTGGCGGGCGACGTCGAGGGCGCTTCCATGGCGACGCGCGTCGCCGACCACGACGCGCTGGCGCGCTTCTACTTCGGCAAGAAGGGCCTGAGCACGGTCGAGCTCGACATTGTCGATATCGAGACCGGCCGCACCGCGGCCAACCTGGTCGAGGCGCATCAGTTCGGCGACCTCCTGGCGCAGAAGTACGGCCCGGCCCAGGTTTGCGCCTCGCCGCAACCGCAGGCGCTGGTGCAGAGCTACAGCTGCCGATGGACGGGCGGCCCAGTGCGCATCGAACTCGAGTACCGCGAGGCCGCGCCGCCGCCGACGCTGACCGTGGTCTATCGCGCCAACATCGACGCCGCCGGCTCGGGCCTCTGAGCTAGCCGCCGTTCAGGATCGCCGTCGCCTGCTCGATACGGGCGCGCGCCGCGTCAAGCGCCTGGGCGGTGCGGCCGATGTAGTCGCTCGCTTCGGGCCAGCGCCGGCCCTCGATCGCTTCGCGAACGCCGGGCAGGGTCTTGGCGCCATAGCCGGTCAGCATGCCGGGCGCGTAGAGCAGGTTCTGGTACCAGGGTCGGCCAGGCAGGCCCTGCGGGCTGGTCAGGCTGTGCTCGACCGCGATGAGATCAGCATCGAGCCGCGCCTGCCGGTCGGGCGAAAGCGTCGCCCCCGCTTGAGCGAGCGCACGATCATAAGCCGAGGCGCTCGCCCGCAGCCGATCCAGGGCCGCATCCAGGGGCCCGAGGTCGATATCGGGCACGGCGTCGTCCCGCGGCGGCGCGACGCTGGTCTTGGTGGGGTCGGCCGCCAGCACAAAGGCGTTCTGGTCCAACAGCCGGTCGACGGTCTCGGACCGCTGGCGCATCGCGGCGACGAGCCGGTGCAGCTCGTCGATGTTCTGAGCCACGTTGGCGACCAGGTCGCCGAACTGCAGCGGCGCCACGTCGGCGTCGGCGGTGCGCAGCACGATCCGGCCGGCGGTCTCGGCCAGGACGACCCCGTAGGTCATGCCCGGATCGCCGAAGCGGCTGAAGTGCTCGAAGGTGTCGTATTGCGAATGATAGACGCCTTGCTGCTCGCCTTCACCGCCGTATTCGAGGTTGATCGAGGTCACGCCAAGGTGCTGGACGAAGGGCGTGTAGTCCGAGCCCGATCCCATCGGTCCGATCGGGAAGTCGCCGCCACTGGCCGCGGTCCCGGCAAGGCGCCGCGCATCCTCGGTGGCGTCCGGCTCCAGCGCGGCGACCTGTAATGCGGCCAGAGCGCGATCGCGAACGCTGGCCCCCGTTTCCGGGTCGCGAACGCTGGCCGCGGCCTGGTCGACCAGACGCTGGGTCGAGTAGCTGGCTTCGACGCGGAGCAGGCCGCGCGCGTTGGTGTCGGAGTTCACGTAGAGCGCCGCCTTCTGCTTCAGCTCGTCGGCATGCTCTTCGGCCCATTCGGTCGAGCCGAGCAGGCCCGGCTCCTCGCCATCCCAGCTGGCGTAGACGATGGTCCGCTTCGGCCGCCAACCGGCCGCGGCCAGCGCGCCGATCGAGCGCGCCTCCTCCAGCATGGCGCTTTGGCCCGCGAGCGGGTCCCATGCGCCGAACACCCAGCCGTCGCGGTGGTTGGCGCGGATCACCCACTCGTCGGGGTGTTCGGACCCGCGCATGAACGCGATGACGTCGTAGAGGGGCTTCAGGTCCCAGTTCGACTGGACGACCAGGTGCGCGAGCGCCGGGCCCGGGCCGACGCGATAGGTGATCGGCAGCGCGCCGCGCCAGCGCTTGGGCGCGACCTGGCCGGCCAGCGCGGCCAGGAAGGGTTCGGCGTCGGCGTACGAGATCGGCAGCGCCGGGATCTTCATCAGCGTCTTCGCCTCGCCGATCGGGATGCGCGGCGCGTCTTGGGTCGCGCCGATGTTCGGCGTCAGCGGGTCGCCGGCCTCGACCGGCATGTCCATGATCGAGCCGCGCTGCACGCCTTCGTTCGGCCGCCAGGCCCCGTCGGGATAGGTCTGGCCCGGCCCATAGCCGTCGTCCGCGGGATCGGAATAGATGATGCAGCCGACCGCGCCGTGCTCCTGGGCGAGCTTGACCTTCAGGCCGCGCCAGATCTGCCCGTAGCGGACGATGACGATCTTGCCTTTGACATCGACGCCAAGCCGGGCGAGCGCCACATAGTCGTCGGGCGCGCCATAGTTGACGTAGACGAGGGGCGCCGTGACATCGCCGTCGGCGCCGTAGGCGAGGTAGGGCGGCAAGGCGCCGTCGTGGATGGCAGAGGTCGCGTCGCCCGCGATCGACGGCTCGCTAAGACTGGCCTTGAATGGCGCTAGGCCGAGCAGCTCAAGGCTCTCCGCCTTCGGCGTCGGGTAGAGCACCTGGAAGACCTCGATGTGCGCGTCCCAGCCCCAGGCCTTGAACTGGGACAGCACCCACTCGGCGTTCGCCTTGTCGTGCGGCGAGCCCACCTGGTTCGGCTCCGACGACAGCCGCTTGAGCCGCGCCGCGATCGCATCGGTCGACAAATTGGCGTCGAAGCGGGCCTCCAGGTCGCGCTCGACGGCGGCGTTCGCATCGGTGAAGCCGAGAATAGCCGGCGCGGCCTGCGCCGCCGGCGCCAAGACGAGCGCGAGGACAGCGATCAGTGCGCGGTCGAACATGCGGAGCCCCCAGGCCTTCCGGCTCTTGTTCGGCCCGGCGTCGCACGAGGTCAAGCATGGGCAGGGTGGGCGTTGCAATCGCATACGCCTGGCCGAGACAGGTCGACGCAGGGCCGAAGATCGTGAAGATGGGAGCCCGTCAACGGAGAGCCCGCCATGCCGACCAACCGTCAGTTCCTGCTTGCGCAGATCCCGACCGACAAGCTCGCGGCCGAGCACTTCCGGCTGGTCGACGGCCCGATGCCGACGGCGGCGGAAGGGGAGGTGCTGGTGCGCACCCGCTTTATTTCGCTCGATGCCGCGAACCGCGCGTGGATGCTGGGCCGCACGTATCGGGCGGCGCTGAACGCGGGCGAGGTGATGGCGGGCGGGGCGCTTGCCGAAGTGGTCGAGAGCCGCGATCCCGGGTTCAAGCCAGGCGACCTGGTCTCGGGCGACACCGGCTGGCAGGATTACGCGGCCGTCCCGGCGAAGCATCTGACCAAGCTCGGCCAGGCCGAGCCGATCAGCCACCTGCTCGGCGTCTATGGGATCGTGGGGCTGACCGCCTACTTCGGCCTGCTCGAGTGCGGCAAACCTAACCCGGGCGATACCGTCGTGGTCTCGGCGGCGGCCGGCGGCGTGGGCTCGATCGTGGGTCAGATCGCCAAGATCAAGGGCTGCCGCACCGTGGGCATCGCGGGCGGCGAGGCGAAGTGCGCGCTGCTGACCACGCGCCTGGGGTTCGACGCGGCGGTCGACCACAAGGCCGGCAACCTGATCCGGGCGCTGCGCGCAGCCGCGCCGGAAGGGATTGACGTCTACTTCGACAACGTCGGCGGCCAGGTGCTCGAGGCCTGCCTGTTCAACATGAAGGACCACGGCCGCATCGCTTGCTGCGGAGCCGCCTCGCAATACGACGGCCCGGGCGCGGCCTATGCGCCGCGCGGCGTTCCCGGGCTGATCGTGACCAAGCGCCTTGTGCTGCGCGGGTTCGTGGTGATGGACTTCGCCCAGGACAACGATCGGGCGCTGTCCGAGCTGAGGGGTTGGGTCGAGAGCGGCAAGCTCAAGGTCTACGAGGACATCATCGACGGGTTCGAGAACCTGCCCGAGGCGCTGGTCGGTCTCCTGGCGGGCGAAAACGTCGGCAAGCGCATGGTGAGGGTTGTGTGACGTTGCACGCCAATTCGGTTCGTGCCTCCCTGGCGTTCATGATCGTTAACAAACACCTGCTGGCCGTGGTTCTGGCGGTCGGCGCACTGGGCTCGGCCGCAAGCGCGGTCGCGGCGCCAGGGCTCGCACTGCCCCCGCCGGCTCACGTCGATCACGAGCACGGCGGCTTCGGCGCCGGGATGTTCGCGCATCGCAATCCCAACCGCTATCAGCAGTACGGCTACTACGGCGGCTACGGTTCGCCCTACGCGGTCGAAGCCTATCCGGCGCAGCCGGCGCCCCAGTCGGTTGTGGAGGCGCCGGCGGCCGCGCCAGCCGCGCCTTACAATAGCAACAAGGTCTGCCCGGTGATCTGGCGTTGGTCGGCTCGCGCAGGGCAGGCCGTGCGCAGCTGGTCGTACTGCAACGACTGAGGCCCTGCGCGGCGGCCTTCGCTCGCCGTCTTGCAACCTCGAAATCCGCAGCGTGCGTTGTGCTGGCAGACTGATTTGCCAAGCAACGACGTACAAGGGCGATGACGATGATCTCGGGGGTGCTGGCCGCGGCCGCGGCGGCTGTCGCGCAGCCGCAGGCCGCGCAATCGGCGACGCCGACCGTGGTCGTGAACGGCCGCCCGCCGGTCGCGGCAAAGGTCAATGTCGCCGGCGACCAGGACAGCGCGGTCAACCTCGTCACCGTGTGGCCCATGAGCGCCTACAACGCGCGCGTGAACGGCCAGGTGACCTTGAGCTGCTGGATCGACGCGCACGGTCTGGCCGAGACCTGCCGCGTCGTCGAGGAGACGCCGAAGGGCCTTGGTTTCGGCAAGGCGGGGCTGGAGCTGCGTCCGACGTTCAAGCTGACGCCGGCCAAGGGTCCCGACGGGCCGATCGGCTCGACGATGACGATCGTCCTGCATTTCAAGGCGCCGAACTCGCAGTTCGGGGTGGGCGCTCCCGGCGACGACAGTATTCCCAGCGGCACGGGGACGAGCGGCGCCCTCGGTGAGGGCATGCAGGTGCAAAACGCGCTAGCCATGCGACCGGTCACGATGCTGGACCGGCCGATCTGGTCGCAGGCCGCGACGTTCGAGGACCTGGCCAGCGCCTATCCCGCCCAGGCGAACGGGGTCGAGGGCTATGCCGTCGACCACTGCCAGATCCAGCGTGACGGCTTGCTCACCAACTGCCAGACCATCAAGGAGACGCCGGACAACCTCGGTTTTGGCAAGGCGGCCTTGGGCCTGGCCAGCCGCTTCCGCGTCGCGCCGAAGTGGACGCGCGCGCCCGACCGCGGCGACCTCTGGGTTGATCTTCCCATCCGCTTCGAGCCGCCAAGCCCGGCGACCGCCCGCTGGGTCACTGCGCCGATATGGCTGGTCGGCGTCGACCCGGACTCGGCGCCGAAGCTCTTTCCACCCGAAGCGGCGGCGAAGGGGCTGACCAGCGGCATCGGCGTCGCCCGGTGCACTGTCCAGGCCGACGGCAGCCTGACCGATTGTGCGCCCGAGACGGCCGATCCCGACGGACTCGGCTTTTCCGAGTCGGTCGTGCGGCTTGCGTCGGTGATGAAGATGAACCCGTGGACCGCCGACGCCGCCCCCGTCGACGGGGCCTTGGTCGACGTGCGTATCCAGCTGAATCTCAAGGCGGACGAGTAGCCGTCCGTCTTTATTTTGCATTCACTCGCGGTTCGTAGACTCAACCTCCGAGAGCCAATTCCTGGAGGAAGCGATGGCTGTGATGAGAGCCATGCGCGGTACGGCCTACGCCGACGATCACTTCGAACCAGAGAGCATGCTTGACCCGCACGCCCAGCGTCGGATCCGCGGGCATCTGGAACAGGTCGACTACACCGCGTTCGCCGCGAACCAAGAGGTGTTCGGCCAGGGTCTGGGGCAGGCCACGCACCAGAACTTCCAGCGCCTCGCGCTGGCGGCCGCAAAGGCCAGGGGCCGGTGGATGATGCGGGCGCTGGAGCTCACGGTCACGGCGCCGTCGACGGAGCAGGCCAACGAGCTGACCGCGCTCCGGCAGGCGTATGAAGAGCTGTCCGAGGCTTACGAGGGCCTGCGCCGGCTGGTCGAGCGCGGCTACATCACCTTCCAGCCCGCCGACCCGGCCCCCGCGGCCTGAGCGGCTAGGCGGCCCCGATCGAGGTCTCCGCGAGCTTTCGTGCCGTCGGATAGTCGGCCTTGCCGTTGGCCGCGCGGATCGGCTGGTCGGTGGCGATGATGCGCTTGGGCGTCTTGTAGCCGGCCAGCGTCCGGCGCACGTGGGCGCGCAAGGCGTCCTCGTCCAGCGTCGCGCCGTCCGACAGGCGAACCACGCCGGTCACCGACTGACCCCACTTTTCGTCGGGCAGGCCGACCACGAGCGCGTCCTCGATCGAGGCGTGGGTTTTCAGCGCCTCCTCGACCTCCTCGGGGAAGACCTTTTCGCCGGCGGTGTTGATGCAGGCGTTGCCGCGGCCGAGCAGCGTCAGCGTGCCGTCCGCCTCGACAAGGCACCAGTCGCCGGGGATCGAGTAGCGCACCCCGTTTATCACGCGGAAGGTGCGGGCGGTCTTCTCCTCGTCCTTGTAATAGCCGACCGGATTGGGCGGGCCGACGGCGACCATGCCGGGGACGCCCGAACCAGGTTCGACGATATTATCGTTTTCATCGAAGACCTTGCAGCGATCTCCTATCATGAACTTGGCGGTCTGCACGCTGCCGCCCTTGGCCATGATGGACGCGCCGAGGCCGAGCGCCTCCGACGACGAGAAGCCATCGTTCAGCATGGCCCGCGGCATGTGCTCGAGCAGGCCCTCCTTCACCTCCAGGCTCCACATCACCCCCGACGAGATGATCATCGCGATCGATGAGACGTCGTACTTGCCAGGCTCTGCGTTCAGCGCATTCAGGATCGGCTTTCCGAAGGAGTCGCCGACCAGGACCAGCGACTGCGGCTTGTGCGCGTCGATGGCGCGGAGCAGCTCCTCGGCGTCGAAGTTCGGCTTTTCCAGCAGGATGACGCAGCCGCCGTTCATCATCGTGCCCATGGCGGTCAACAGGCCGGTGCCGTGCATGAGCGGCGGTGCGGGGAGAATGCGCGAGCGCGGCTGCTTTCGCGTGTGCTCTGTGAGCTCGGCCAGCGTCTCGGGCACCGGCATCCCCATGCGCCGCGCCTGACTGAGCGTGATCTCACGCAGGTCGTTGTGCGCCCACATCACGCCCTTGGGCATGCCGGTGGTGCCGCCGGTGTAGATGAAGAACAGGTCGTCCCCGGAGCGTTCGATGTCGAGCGGGCCGCCGTTGCCTTCCTTTGCGAGGTCCTCGAACCGCTCGGCGAACGGCGCGACCTGGCCGTCGGGGCTCACCTCGACCCAGGTCTTCACCTTGGGCAGGCGCGGGCGGATCTCGGTGACGGCGTCACGGAATTCCGATGAATAAACAACGGTTTGCGCGTCAGCGTTATCAAAGATGTACCAGACCTCTTCTGGCGTATAGCGGTAGTTGACGTTGACGTGGGTCAGCCGCGCCTTCCAGCCGGCGGCCAGCGCCATCAGGTACTCGGGCCGATTGCGCATGTAGATGGCGATCTTGTCGCCCGGCTTGGCGCCGCGCGCGATCAGGGCGCGGGCCATGGAGTTGGTGGCCTTTGTCGCCTCGCCCCAGGTGATCACACGCTCGCCGTGGATGAAGGCCGGCTCCTCAGGGGGCACGGCCGGCGCGACCGCATCGAGGATGTCTCCAAAGTTCCAGCCGTTCATCTTACTTTCTTACCTCCGCCGGACCGCGACGCGGTTCCTTATCGTTGTTCAGGCTTACCTGTCCAACCCGGGGCTGGCGGTCAAGGCCGAAGGCCGATCTGGCGTTCGTCCAGCGCGGCGCCTATCGTGGTCGAAAGGCGAGGGGCGGAGGAGCCAGCTTGGATTTCAAGGACATCATCTATGCGGTCGACGGCCCGATCGGGGTCATCACGCTGAACCGGCCTGCCTATCGCAACGCCCAGGGCTACCGGATGCTGGACGAGATCGACCAGGCGTTCCGGCTTGCGCGCGCCGACGAGGCCGTGCGCGTCGTCATCGTGCGCGGCGCGGGCGGGGTGTTCTCCACCGGCCATGACCTCGGCACGCCCGAGGGCGTCGAATACCGCCGCGCGCTGGGCGCCAAGCCGGGTGTCCAGACCTACGACCAGTTCAAGCACTACAACCTCGATCTCCTGCTGGCCTGGCGCAACTTCCCAAAACCGACGATCGCGATGGTCGAGGGATACTGCATCTACGCCGGCTGGATGCTGGCCGCGGCGATGGACGTGGTGTTCGCGGCGGAAGGCGCCGAGTTCCTCGCCGGCTACGTCGAGTACATGTCGATCCCCTGGGACATCGGGATCCGCCGCGCGAAGGAGCTCTGTTTCGAGAGCCGCTTCATCTCGGCGGCGGAGGCGCGCGACTATGGCCTGGTCAACCGCGTCCTGCCGCTCGCCGATCTGGAGCGGGAGACCTTCGCCTGGGCCAGGCGCGTGGCCGAGAACAGCCCCGAGACGCTGAGGATGGCCAAGATCCAGATGAACAAGGCGCAGGACGCCCAGGGCTTCACGAACGCGGTCGAAGACTCCCTCGGCGACTATCAGGCGATGATGTACCTGCCGGGGAACACGATGCGCATGGAAGGCGAGCGGCGCCTGCTCAGCGTCGATCTCGCGGTCAAGGGCAGGCGCGGCGAGCGCTCTGGTCTTAAGCCGGCAACGCCGGAAAAGGTGCGCTGAGATGGCAGAGACCTTCCGCGCGATCCGGCTCGCCAAGACCGAGAGCGGGCAGGAAGCCCGCCTCGTCGACCTGACCGACGCCGACCTGATGGACGGCGATGTCGACGTGCGCGTCGACTACTCGACGGTGAACTTCAAGGACGGCCTTGCGCTCACCGGCCGCTCGCCGATCGTGCGGGTCTGGCCGCTGACCCCCGGCATCGACTTCGCGGGCGTGGTCGAACGCTCGAGCAACGCCGGCTTCAAGGCAGGCGATCGCGTCGTCTTGAACGGCTGGGGCGTGGGCGAGAGCCACCACGGCGGCTACGCGCAGAAGGCTCGGGTCAAGGGCGAGTGGCTGGTCAAGCTGCCGGACGCGATCTCGACGGCCCACGCGATGGCCATCGGCACCGCCGGCTATACGGCGATGCTCTGCGTCATGGCGCTGGAGCACGAGGGCGTGACGCCGGACAAGGGCGATGTGGTGGTCACCGGCGCGGCCGGCGGGGTCGGCAGCGTGGCCGTCGCGCTGCTGTCCAGGCTGGGCTACCGCGTGGTGGCGTCCACCGGGCGCAAGGCGAGCGAGAGCGACTACCTGACCCGGCTGGGCGCGGCCGAGATCATCGACAGGGCCGAGCTTTCCGAGCCGGGCCGCCCGATCGGGCGCGAGCGGTGGGCGGGGGGCGTCGACTCCGTCGGCAGCCACACCCTGGCCAATGTGCTGGCCCAGATCCGCTACGACGGCGCCGTTGCGGCGTGCGGGCTCGCGCAGGGCCTCGACCTGCCGGGGTCGGTGGCGCCTTTCATCCTCAGGGACGTCACACTGGCCGGCGTGGACTCGGTGATGTGCCCGACGCCCAGGCGCACCGAGGCCTGGCGGCGGTTGGCCGCGGACCTCGATCTTGGCCTGCTGGACGCCATGACAGCGCCCGCGCGCCTCGCCGACGTGCCGGCGCTGGGCGCCGCGATCCTCGAGGGCAAGGTGCGCGGCCGCGCGCTGATCGACGTGAACGGCTAGGCCGGGCCGTCAAGAAAACTTCGCTTGATCGGCGCGCGGCGCGGGCCATCAAGGCGCATGCAGACGTCTGTTCTCGTCGCACTTGCGCTCGCCATCGGCTTGGCCGCGCCCGCCGTGACCGCCCAGGACCTGACCGCGGCCGACCGGGCGATGCCGCGATACGACCACGTGTTCGTCATCGTCGAGGAGAACAAGAACTACGAACAGATCCTGGATCCGGCGGCGGCGCCCAACATCGCCGGCCTCGCCGCGCGGTACGGCGATGCGGCGCAGTTCTTCAGCGAGGTTCACCCAAGCGAGGCGAACTATGTGGCGATGCTGGGCGGCGACACGTTCGGCATCCACGACGACGACGCTTTCTATTGTCGCGCCGGTTCGACTGACCGCTTCTGCGGCGGCGCGGCCGCGCCTGGCTACGTGGACCACACCGTCCACGCCCCGCACCTCGGCCAGCAGCTCGAGGCCAAGGGCATGACCTGGAAGGGCTACTACGAAGACCTGCCGGAACCCGGGTCGACGGCGGTGATCGCCGACCCCGCCTATCCGGGCGGAGGGACGGGGCTCGCCTACTACGCGTCGAAGCACTCGGGCTTCATGAACTTCGCGGCCGTGCAGGCCGATCCGCGCCGCGCGGAGCACATCGTAGGCTTCGGCCAGCTGGACGCCGATCTGGCGGCCGACCGGCTGCCCAACTTCGCCCTCATCGTGCCCAATCAGTGCGACGAGATGCACGGCCTGGTCGGCGTCGGCCTGCCCGCGGGATGTTCGGCGCTGGACACGGCCGGCCTGATCCGGCGCGGCGACGCGGAAGTCGGCGAGCTGGTGCGGCGCATCCAGGCCACGGCCGCCTGGCGCGGGGCCGGCAACGTCGCGATCGTGGTCACCTTCGACGAGGGCGCCGGCCGCGTGCGGGCCGGCTGCTGCGGGGTGACGCCGGCGGCGGCGTCCAACTACGGCGGCGGCCACATCCCCACCGTCGTCATCACCAACCACGGCCCGCGCGGGGTGAGGGACGAGACGCCCTACAACCACTATTCGCTGTTGAGGACGCTGGAAGACGCGTTCGGCATCTCCAAGCACCTCGGGCTCGCCACGGCGAGCGACAAGGGCGTGGCGCCGATGACCGCATTGTTCGCCGGCCCGCCCTAGGGTCGGACGTCGAACGCGAGTTCGGCCCCGCGCGCCTCGGCGGCGGCCTGGTTGGGATCGGCGCGGTCGATGTCGAAAGCTCGGCCCATGCGGTTGCCGCAGATGTCCTCAAGCACGGCGTCAACGACCAGCACGTGGCCGCCGGCTTCCCACGGCTGCTCAGGGGTGAACACGAGCCGGGTCTCGTCGGCTTGGATCTCGACGCTGCAGGGGACAGCCGCATCGCCGCGGCGAATGGTGAAGGCGCGCCCCGCCAACGCGGCGTCCAGGGGGTGCGGCGCATCGAGAACGAGCGGGTCGTCGGCCGCCGCCGGCGCGGTCAGTCGCCAGGCGGCGGGATCCAGCGCATCGCGCAAGGGCGCCGCGACCTCGATCGTCCGCGTGAAGGGCTCGACGAGCAGCCCGCCGGCGGCGTCGCGCCAGTAGGCGTCGATCTCGAGCGTGCACCGCTCGCCGGCGCTGAGCGGCGGGCCTTCGTTGATGTGGTCGACCAGGCCGCGCTTGATGCGCGCCGGGTCGAACAGGACGGTCAGCCGCTGGCCCGCCGGGTCCCACAGCTCCTGGTCGACCTCGACGAACATCCCGCCCATCGGCCGCCCGTCGGCGTCCAGCATGCGGATGTGCGTCCAGGCCTCGCCGATCCGCATCGGCGCCGAGAAGGTGACGTAGAGCCGAAGGATGTTCTCGGGCCAGACGGCGGCGCTGGGCGTCACTGAGGACACGCATGTCGTCGGCGCATGCTCGGGCTCCGGCACCCCGGCGAACCTGGCGACAACGGGCTTGCCGATCGGCGGCTGGAAGACGGCGCGCAAGTTGAGCGCCGCCGCGGGTGGGAAGCGCGGCGTGAACACGATCGTCGCGCCCTCGCGGGCGTAGGTCCCGAGCAGCGCGGGCGCCGCGGGGTCTTCGCTCGCAAAGACCTTGAGCACCTCCGCCCAGCCCCCGCGCGGCGTCGCACCCCCCCACGGACCAGCGCGAAAACCGCCTCGGCCCGCGTGACGCCGGGGTCGGCGCTCAAGGCAGCGCGATCGTCGTCAGGTTCAGCGCCTCGCCCGTCGCGATCATGGCCAGCGCATGGTCGTCGTCGAAGCGGTCGAGCCGCCGCACCCCCTCGAGCGCGGCGATCGTCTCGTACGGCACGCCCTTGGTGCCTTGGATCTTGTCGGTGATCTGGTGGTAGGACCCCAGGTCCGACGCATCCAGCTTCATCACCCCTCGGTTGGAGTTGGCCATCAGGATGTGGTCAACCCCATCCTTGCGGTAGGCGATCATGTCGAGCGGGCGGTTCATGTTGCCGAGCTCGGCGATCGTCATCCCCATGACCTTCGCGCCCGGCGTCAGCTTGTCCACCGCGATGCGCACCAGCGGCGTACAGGTGTAGGAGGCGAGGATCTCCGGCTTCCCGTCGAACTCGTAGGGAATGAAGGTGCGGATCGGGGCGTTGGTCTCGTACTGGCCGTGCGCGCCGTGCCAGATCTCGATCGCCGCGCCCTTATCGACCGTCGAGAACGGGTAGGGGATGGCCCTCAGCGTCGAGGCGAACTCCTCGTTCGAAAGGCCGGCCACGACGCACCTTGCCGTCGACGAAGCCCAGGTCGGTGATGGTGTCGGTGCGCAGTGGCGCTGCCGCGCCGGTCGAGCTTGTCCGCGTCCGGCTGGTCGACCAGCGCGATCGAAGCTGTGCGGCGTCGCGTCCTGGTCGAGCTCGGTGATAGAGCCGGCGCGGTCGACCTTCAGGATCAGCGCCTCGGCGTCCGCGCCGGCGCCGCGGGCGACCGCGAGGTAGACGTTGCCGGACGCCGGGTTGACCGCGATGTCGGGCACGCGGATCTGGTCGGCTGTCGTTCCGAGCAAAGCGGCGATCTTGCCGGTCAGGTCCTCGACGTGGACCGCACCTTCGCCGGCCGGGGCGGTGTCCCCGGTCTCGAAGGCCCAGACCGCCCCGCCCAGGCTGTCGCCGACCAGCAGCACGCCGTTTGGCGCAAAGGCCAAAGCGGTCGCCGATTTGAGCTCCGCCCGCTGGGTGCTGGTGCGTTCAAGGGTGGTCACATCGCCGGACTGCGCCATCGCTTCCTCCATTTCTTCAGGGTCGGCGCGATCGTACCGCCTTTTGGTTGCAGCGGCCAAGCGGCATCGCGGGGAATCGATGCGGTCAAGCGCGGTCGGCGCGGCCTTGCCGCGCGCCATCGATGGCTCAAAATGCACGGACGGACGAGGGCGGAGCGCGCGCATGACGGAGCGGGAGAGCTTGTTCGCCGGGCTGACGCGGAACACCGCTTCTTGGCGCTGGCCAGCTTCTTCGCCGACATCTCAACCGAGATGCTCTACCCGGTGCTGCCGGTCTTCATCACCCAGACGCTGCGGGCGAGCGGCGGCGTGCTCGGGCTTGATGGAGGGCGGAGCGGTCGCGACCCAGAACATCGTCCAAGGGTTCGCCGGCTCGCTCTCGGATCGTCTGAGCCGGCACAAGACCGTCGCCCTCGTGGGCTTCGGGTTGGCGGCGCTCTCCAAGCCGCTGATCGGCCTGGCGCCAGCCTGGCCCGCCGCCGTTGGCGGCCGGCTGTTGGACCGGTTCGGGACCGGGATCCGGTCGGCGCCGCGTGACGCGCTGGTCGCCGGTTCAGCGGACGACGCCCACCGCGGAAAAGCCTTCGGCCTGGAAGGGGCGGGCGACAACGCCGGCGCCTTCCTCGGGCCAGTCATTGCGGTCGGGCTGCTTACCCTGTTGGGCTTTGCCCTTCGCGATCTGTTCTATCTGGCGGTGATCCCCGGGTTCCTGGCCTTCCTGATGGTGCTCCTGGTCAAGGAGAGCCGAGCGGCGGCCGCCGCCAAGGCGAGCCTTGGGGCTGGTCTTGGCCGCTTTCCGCCTCGTCTATGTCGCCTACCTCGCCGCCATTGGGGTCTTTGGCCTCGGCAATTCCAGCACCGCCTTCCTCATCCTGCAGACGAAGGACCTCGGGGTCTCGCTCCCCGCCACGATCCTCATCTACGCGGCGGTCAATCTCGTCGCGGCGCTGGCCTCGTACCCGGCCGGCGCGGTCTCCGACCGGATTGGCCGGCGCAGCCTGTTGCTGATGGCCATGGCCGTCTTCCTCGTCACCTACCTTGCCTTCGCGGCCTTCCGCTCCATCGCCATCGTCGGACCCGCGTTCGTGTTCTACGGCGTGTTCCAGGGCGTCTTCCGGGCCGTCGGCAAGAGCCTCGCCGCCGACTTCTCGCCCGCCGACCTGAAGGCCAGCGGTCTGGGCTGGTACGGGACGGCCGTCGGCCTGACCGGACTCGTCGGCTCGGTCGTCGCTGGTCAGCTCTGGGACCGTGTCGGCCACGCCGCCGTGTTCTACTACGGGGCGGCATTCGCGGTGCTGGGCGCCGGTGCAACGCTGGCGCTGGTCCGCGAGCCCACACGGCGTTTGGCCTAGCCTCCCGCGACACCTTGACCGTGTCTGCGGCCGACGATTGCGCTTGCCAGCCGCGGCAAAACGGGATTTCCATGCCGCAAAGGGCGAAAAATCGCGCGGACGCCTCTTCCCATGTTCGCGGCGAGCGACTAAATACGCCCTTCTCTCAAACCAGAGACATGATTCGCATCTGCGCGCCCGGATTCCGGCCGCGCACGATTCCGCCCCGAGGCGCGGTCGGCCGCCCTCTGACCAGCGCGAAGGGGCGCCCTGAACGTTCAGCGTTCAGGGATTCCAGCGTCCGGCGGACGGATGAGGCTCAATTTCGGGGCCCCGCCGTCCGGTCCGAGGGCGGACGCATGGACCAGTTCTCGCGCGAGCGCGCACACGCGCCCGCGCCCCCAAGGGAGCCCTGATGGCGCTATCGTTCACCGGCAGGAAGCGGATCCGGAAGTCGTTCGGCCGCATCCCCGAAGCCGTGCAAATGCCGAACCTCATCGAGGTTCAACGTTCCTCCTACGAACAGTTCCTCCAGCGTGAAGTCCGCCCGGGCGACCGGCGCGACGAGGGCATCGAAGCCGTCTTCAAGTCGGTCTTCCCGATCAAGGACTTCAACGAGCGCGCGACGCTCGAATACGTGTCCTACGAGTTCGAGGACCCGAAGTACGACGTCGAGGAATGCGTCCAGCGCGACATGACCTACGCCGCGCCGCTGAAGGTGAAGCTGCGCCTCATCGTCTTCGAGATGGACGAGGAGACCGGCGCCCGCTCGGTGAAGGACATCAAGGAGCAGGACGTCTACATGGGCGACATCCCGCTCATGACCGACAAGGGCACCTTCGTCGTCAACGGGACCCAGCGGGTCATCGTCTCGCAGATGCACCGTTCGCCGGGGGTCTTCTTCGACCACGACAAGGGCAAGACGCACGCTTCGGGCAAGCTGTTGTTCGCCGCCCGCGTGATCCCCTACCGCGGCTCCTGGCTCGACTTCGAGTTCGACGCCAAGGACATCGTCTATGTCCGCATCGATCGCCGGCGGAAGTTGCCGGCAACCACCTTCCTCTATGCGCTCGGCATGGATGGCGAGGAGATCCTCACCACCTTCTACGACGTCGTTCCGTTCGAGAAGCGCGAAGGCGGCTGGGCGACCCCGTACAAGGCCGACCGCTGGCGTGGCGTGAAGCCCGACTTCCCGCTCATCGACGCCGACACCGGCGAAGAGGTCGCGCCGGCCGGGACCAAGATCAGCGCCCGCACCGCCAAGCGCCTTGCCGACAACGGCCTGAACACGCTCTTGCTGGCGCCCGAGGCGCTGGCCGGGCGCTACCTCGCCCGCGACATCGTCAACGTCGAGACAGGCGAAATCTACGCCGAAGCCGGCGACGAGCTCGACCCGGCCGTAATCGCCGCGCTTGAGGAGAACGGCTTCACCACCTTCGACGTGCTCGACATCGACCACGTCACCATCGGCGCCTATATCCGCAACACCCTGCGCGTCGACAAGAACGCCGTCCGCGAGGACGCGCTGTTCGACATCTACCGCGTCATGCGCCCAGGCGAGCCGCCGACGGTCGAGGCCGCCGAGGCCATGTTCAAGGGCCTGTTCTTCGATCCCGAGCGCTACGACCTCTCTTCGGTCGGCCGGGTGAAGATGAACATGCGCCTGGAGCTCGACTGCCCGGACGACATGCGCGTCATCCGCAAGGAAGACGTTCTCGAGGTCCTGAAGACCCTGGTCGGACTGCGCGACGGCCGCGGCGAAATCGACGACATCGACAACCTCGGCAACCGCCGGGTTCGCTCGGTGGGCGAGCTTCTGGAGAACCAGTACCGCGTCGGCCTGCTCCGGATGGAGCGGGCGATCAAGGAGCGCATGTCGAGCGTCGATATCGACACGGTCATGCCGCACGACCTGATCAACGCCAAGCCGGCGGCCGCGGCCGTGCGGGAGTTCTTCGGCTCCTCGCAGCTCTCTCAGTTCATGGACCAGACCAATCCGCTCAGCGAGATCACCCACAAGCGGCGCCTCTCGGCGCTCGGACCGGGCGGCCTCACGCGCGAGCGCGCTGGTTTCGAGGTGCGCGACGTGCACCCCACCCACTACGGGCGGATCTGCCCGATCGAGACGCCGGAAGGCCCGAACATCGGCCTGATCAACAGCCTCGCCACCCACGCGGTGGTGAACAAGTACGGCTTCATCGAGAGCCCGTACCGGCGGGTGATCGACGGCAAGATCACCGACGAGGTGATCTACATGTCGGCAATGGAGGAGGCCAAGCACGTCATCGCCCAGGCCAACATCGCGCTGAAGGACGGCGAGATCGTCGACGATCTCGTGCCGGGCCGCATCAACGGCGAACCGACGCTGCTGGCCAAGGATCAGGTCGACCTGATGGACGTCTCGCCCAAGCAGGTCGTCTCCGTCGCCGCCTCGCTCATTCCGTTCCTCGAGAACGATGACGCGAACCGCGCGCTGATGGGCTCGAACATGCAGAAGCAGGCGGTGCCGCTGATCCAGGCCGACGCCCCGCTCGTGGGCACCGGGATGGAAAGCGTGGTCGCGCGCAACTCCGGCGCGACCGTGGTCGCCAAGCGCAAGGGCGTGGTCGAACAGCTGGACGGCACCCGCATCGTGGTGCGCGCGACGGAGGAGACCGACCCGACCAAGTCCGGCGTCGACATCTACCGCCTGTCCAAGTTCCAGCGTTCGAACACCAACACCTGCATCAACCAGCGTCCGCTGGTGCGCGTGGGCGACCGCATCGAGGCCGGCGACACCATCGCCGACGGCCCCTCGACGGACCTCGGCGAGCTGGCGCTGGGGCGCAACGCCCTCGTCGCCTTCATGCCCTGGAATGGCTACAACTTCGAAGACTCGATCCTGATCTCCGAGCGCATCGTGCGCGATGACGTCTTCACCTCGATCCACATCGAGGAGTTCGAGGTCATGGCCCGCGACACCAAGCTCGGGCCGGAAGAGATCACCCGCGACATCCCCAACGTCGGCGAGGAGGCCCTGCGCAACCTCGACGAGGCGGGCATCGTGGCGATCGGCGCCGAGGTGCTGCCGGGTGACATCCTGGTCGGCAAGGTCACGCCGAAGGGCGAGAGCCCGATGACGCCGGAGGAGAAGCTCCTTCGCGCGATCTTCGGGGAGAAAGCCTCCGACGTGCGCGACACGTCGCTGCGGCTGCCGCCAGGCGTCGCCGGCACCGTGGTCGAGGTGCGCGTCTTCAACCGCCATGGCGTCGACAAGGACGAGCGCGCTCTGTCCATCGAGCGAGAAGAGATCGACCGCCTCGGCAAGGACCGCGACGACGAATTCGCCATTCAGAACCGCAACATCTCAGCGCGCCTGCGCGAGCTTCTGCTCGGCAAGACCGCCGTCTCCGGACCCAAGGGCCTCGGCCGCGGCGAGATCACGGCCGAGAAGCTCGAGGAGATCGCGCCCGGCCTCTGGTGGCAGATCACGCTGGCCGAAGAGAAGGCGATGGCCGAGCTGGAGGCCATGCGCGCCCAGTTCGACGACGCCCGCAAGCGGCTCGACCGGGGTTTCGAGGACAAGGTCGACAAGCTGCAGCGCGGCGACGAGCTGCCGCCCGGCGTGATGAAGATGGTCAAGGTCTTCGTCGCGGTGAAGCGCAAGCTGCAGCCCGGCGACAAGATGGCCGGCCGTCACGGCAACAAGGGCGTCATCTCCAAGATCCTCCCGATCGAGGACATGCCGCACCTGGAGGACGGCACCGCCGTCGACGTCGTGCTCAATCCCCTGGGCGTGCCCTCGCGGATGAACGTCGGCCAGATCTTCGAAACCCACCTCGGCTGGGCCTCCGCCGGCATGGGCCGCCAGATCGCGGCGCTGCTCGAGGCTTGGCAGAACGGCGGCCAGAAGAAGGCCCTCGTCGACCACCTGACCAAGGTCTACGGCAAGGACCAGGAGCTGCCGAAAGGCGAAGAGGACCTGATCGAGCTGGCGCGGAACCTGTCGAAGGGGGTCCCGATCGCGACTCCGGTGTTCGACGGCGCCCACATCAACGACATCGAGGACCTGCTCGAACAGGCCGGTCTCGACCGCACCGGCCAGGTGCAACTGGTCGACGGCCAGACTGGCGAGCCGTTCTTGAGGCCCGTCACGGTCGGCTACATCTACATGCTCAAGCTGCACCACCTGGTGGACGACAAGATCCACGCCCGCTCGATCGGCCCCTACAGCCTGGTCACCCAGCAGCCGCTGGGCGGCAAGGCGCAGTTCGGCGGCCAGCGCTTCGGCGAAATGGAGGTGTGGGCGCTCGAGGCCTATGGCGCGGCCTACAACCTTCAGGAGATGCTGACGGTGAAGTCGGACGACGTCGCGGGCCGGACCAAGGTCTACGAGTCCATCGTGCGCGGCGACGACGCCTTCGAGGCCGGCATCCCCGAAAGCTTCAACGTGCTGGTGAAAGAAATGCGCTCGCTCGGCCTGAACGTCGAGCTGGAGGACGCGACCTGACGCTCTGCAACGCCCGGCGCCACCCCGGCGTCGGGCGAAGTGAGCCGCGTCCGTCCCTCATGTTTGAATTGGATATCCGATGAACCAGGAAGTCCTGAATATCTTCAACCCCGTCGTCGCCGCGCCGACGTTCGACCAGATCCGCATCTCCCTGGCCTCGCCAGAGAAGATCAAGTCGTGGTCGTTCGGCGAGATCAAGAAGCCGGAGACGATCAACTACCGCACGTTCAAGCCGGAACGCGACGGCCTGTTCTGCGCGCGCATCTTCGGCCCGACCAAGGACTACGAGTGCTTGTGCGGCAAGTACAAGCGTATGAAATACAAGGGCATTATCTGCGAGAAGTGCGGCGTCGAGGTGACGCTGGCGCGGGTGCGCCGCGAGCGCATGGGCCACATCGAGCTGGCCTCGCCGGTCGCCCACATCTGGTTCCTGAAGAGCCTGCCCAGCCGCATCGCCCTGATGCTCGACATGCCGCTCAAAGACATCGAGCGGGTGCTCTACTTTGAGTACTACATCGTCACCGAACCGGGTCTGACGCCGCTGAAGCAGTATCAACTGCTGTCGGAGGACGACTACCTCACCCTGCAGGAAGAGTACGGCGACGACAGCTTCACCGCCGAGATCGGCGCCGAAGCCGTGCGCGGCATGCTGATGGCGATCGACCTCGCCAAGGAGGCCGACAAGCTGCGCGAGGAGCTCGCCACGACCACCTCGGACATCAAGCAGAAGAAGGCCTCGAAGCGCCTCAAGATCATCGAGGCCTTCATCGAGAGCGGAAACAAGCCGGAGTGGATGATCCTGACGGTCATCCCGGTGATCCCGCCGGAACTGCGCCCGCTGGTGCCGCTCGACGGCGGCCGGTTCGCGACCAGCGATCTGAACGACCTCTACCGCCGGGTCATCAACCGCAACAATCGCCTGAAGCGCCTGATCGAGCTGCGGGCCCCGGACATCATCATCCGCAACGAGAAGCGGATGCTGCAGGAGGCGGTCGACGCCCTGTTCGACAACGGCCGCCGCGGCCGCGTCATCACCGGCGCCAACAAGCGCCCGCTGAAGTCGCTCGCCGACATGCTGAAGGGCAAGCAGGGTCGCTTCCGCCAGAACCTCTTGGGCAAGCGCGTCGACTACTCGGGGCGTTCGGTCATCGTGGTCGGCCCGGAGCTGAAGCTGCAGGAGTGCGGCCTGCCCAAGAAGATGGCGCTGGAGCTGTTCAAGCCGTTCATCTACGCGCGCCTGGACGCCAAGGGCCTCTCGGGCACCGTCAAGCAGTCCAAGCGCATGGTCGAGCGCGAGCAGGGCGCGGTCTGGGACGTGCTCGAGGAGGTCATCCGCGAGCACCCGGTGCTGTTGAACCGCGCGCCGACGCTGCACCGCCTCGGCATCCAGGCGTTCGAGCCGCGGCTCATCGAGGGCAAGGCGATCCAGCTGCACCCCTTGGTCTGCGCCGCCTTCAACGCCGACTTCGACGGCGATCAGATGGCCGTGCACGTCCCGCTGAGCCTCGAGGCCCAGCTGGAAGCGCGCGTCCTGATGATGTCGACGAACAACATCCTCTCGCCCGCCAACGGCCGGCCGATCATCGTGCCCTCACAGGACATGGTGCTTGGCCTCTATCACCTGTCGCTGGCCAAGGAAGGCGAGCCCGGCCAGGGCAAGGCCTTCTCCGACATCGGCGAGATCGAAGCGGCGCTCGACGCCGGCGTCGTGACGCTGCATTCAAAGATCAGGGCCCGCTTCGCGGAGTCCGATGAGAACGGCGACGTCCACACCAAGGTCATCGAGACCACCCCGGGCCGGATGAAGATCGCGGCGCTGTTGCCGCATCACCCGCAGATCGGCCACCGCCTCGTCGAGAAGGCGCTGACCAAGAAGGAAATCGGCAATCTGATCGACGCCGTCTACCGGCACTGCGGTCAGAAGGCGACGGTCATCTTCGCCGACCAGGTCATGGGCCTCGGCTTCCGCGAAGCGGCCAAGGCCGGCATCTCCTTCGGCAAGGACGACATCGTCATCCCCGAGCGGAAGAAGGCGCTGGTCGAGGAGACCCGCAAGCTGACGGCCGAGTACGAGCAGCAGTACGCCGACGGCCTGATCACCCGCGGCGAGAAGTACAACAAGGTCGTCGACGCCTGGGCCAAGGCCACCGACCGCGTGGCCGACGAAATGATGGCCGAGATCTCGACGCCGAAGATCGGTCCGGACGGCCGCGAGATGGAGCTCAACTCCATCTTCATGATGGCCCACTCGGGCGCCCGCGGCAGCCAGCAGCAGATGAAGCAGCTAGGCGGCATGCGCGGCCTGATGTCCAAGCCGTCCGGCGAGATCATCGAGACGCCGATCATCTCCAACTTCAAGGAGGGGCTGACGGTCCTCGAGTACTTCAACTCGACTCACGGAGCGCGGAAAGGCCTGGCCGACACGGCGCTGAAGACCGCCAACTCGGGCTACCTGACGCGGCGCCTGGTCGACGTGGCGCAGGACTGCATCATCACCGAGGAGGACTGCGGCACCACCCACGGCATCACCCTGCGCGCGGTGATCGAGGGCGGCGACGTGCTTGTCTCGCTCGGCGCGCGCGTCCTGGGCCGCACCACGGCCGAGGACATCCGCGACCCGGGCGCCGGCGAAGTGATCGTGCCGGCCGACACCTACCTGGACGAACCGCTGACCGAGCTGATCGAGGAAGCGGGCGTCCTGTCGGTGAAGGTCCGCTCGCCGCTGACCTGCGAGGCCAAGATCGGCATCTGCGGCGCCTGTTACGGGCGCGATCTGGCGCGCGGCACGCCGGTGAACATCGGCGAAGCGGTCGGCGTCATCGCCGCCCAGTCGATTGGCGAGCCCGGCACGCAGCTGACCATGCGCACCTTCCACATCGGGGGCACAGCCCAGGTGGTCGAGCAGTCGTTCTTCGAAAGCTCGAACGACGGGGTCGTGCGCATCGTGGGTCCGGTGGTGACGGCCGACGACGGCTCGCTGATCGTCATGAGCCGCAACACCCAGATCTCCATCCAGGTCGACGGCAAGGACCGCGAATCCTACAAGCCGCCATACGGCGCGCGCTTGCGTCGGAAGGACGGGACGAAGGTCAAGAAGGGCGACCGCATCGCCGAATGGGACCCGTACACCACCCCGATCATCACCGAGGTGGGTGGCCGCGTTCGCTTCGAGGACCTGGTCGAAGGGCTCTCCGTCCGCGAAGAGGCCGACGAGGCGACGGGCATCTCCAACCGCGTCATCATCGACTGGCGGGCGAGCCCGCGCGGATCGGATCTGCGTCCGGCGATGGCGGTGCTCGACGCTGACGGCGGCTACAAGCGGCTGGCCAACGGCGGCGAGGCGCGCAACCTCCTTCCCGTCGGGGCCATCCTCTCCGTCGGCGACGGCGACGAGGTCAAGCCCGGCGACGTGCTGGCGCGGATCCCGACCGAAGGCGCCAAGACCCGCGACATCACAGGCGGTCTGCCGCGGGTGGCCGAGCTGTTCGAGGCCCGCCGGCCGAAGGACTGCGCGGTCATCGCCGAGATGGACGGCCGGGTGGAGTTCGGACGGGACTACAAGAACAAGCGCCGCATCAAGATCACGCCGGAAGACGACGGCGATGCGGTCGAGTTCCTGATCCCCAAGGGCAAGCACATCGCCGTCCACGATGGCGACATCATCCGCAAGGGCGAGTACCTCATCGACGGCAACCCGGATCCGCACGACATCCTGCGCATCCAGGGCATCGAGGCGCTGGCCGAGTTCCTGGTCAACGAGATCCAGGAGGTCTACCGGCTGCAGGGCGTGCCGATCAACGACAAGCACATCGAGACGATCGTTCGTCAGATGCTGCAGAAGGTCGAGATCCTCGAGCCCGGCGACACCGGCCTGATCAAGGGCGACCAGCTGGACAAGCTCGACTTCGAGGAAGAGCAGGCCAAGGTCGAAGCCCGCGGCGGCCGGCCGGCTCTCGTCCAGCCCGTGCTGCTCGGCATCACCAAGGCCTCGCTGCAGACGCGCAGTTTCTTCTCGGCCGCGTCGTTCCAGGAGACCACGCGGGTGCTGACCGAGGCCTCGGTGCAGGGCAAGATCGACACGCTCGAGGGCCTGAAGGAGAACGTCATCGTTGGCCGGCTGATCCCGGCGGGCACCGGCGCCTATCTCCGCGGCCTGCAGCGCATCGCCACCAAGCGCGACGAGGCGCTCGCCGCCGCCCGCGCGGTGGAAGTGATCGAAGAGGCGTTGCCGACGGAGATCGCCGAAGCCGCCGAAGCCGAACAGGCGCCAGCCGAGTAGTCTCTCTTGCGAACCCCTCTCCCCGTCCGCGGGGAGAGGGCGACCCTCACGAGGTCGCGCGACAGCCAGCGGCCGGCGTGGGCGCGCGCTTGCGCAGTTCGTAGTGACCGATCTCGGCGACGGGCGTGAAGTCCGCCAAGAGCATCTGTTCGAAGGCGCGCCGCTCCGGCGGATCGGTGTCCCGCGTGGCCGGGAAGATGATCTTCAACTGGCGATCGTCCATCAACGTCCGATCAAGCACGATCCAGCTCGCGCGGGCCTCGACCGAGGCGCAGGCGTCGGCGTATTGGGCCGGCGTGGTGTAGCCCGGCAAGAAGAGGTCGTACCGCGAGACGTGCTCGCGCTGGGCGATGAACGGCGCCAGCGGCATGTAGGGATAGAACAGGAACCCGTCTCCGCGCGGGGTGGTCGCGAGCCGCGCAAACAGCGCCGGCGCATCGGCATCCTCGAAGAAGGCGATCGGACCGGCCGCCGTCGGCGACGTCGGAGCGGCGGCGATGCTGCGTGCTGCGTTCAGGAAAGACACAGCGATGGGCAGACAGAGCGCGACGATCAAGGCGCCGGCGGCGTAGCGCAGACGCGGGCTCCAGCCATCCGTGAGCCGCTGGATACAGGTGGCGGCGAGCGGCATGGCCATGGGGGCGTTGAACGAGATGTGGACGATGTCGGGGCGCGGGAAGAGGCCAAGGAAGCCGGCGGCGGCCAGGAGGAGGCAGGCGCGAAACGAGCGGTCGCGCAGGGCCTCACGCCCCTGTCGGGCGACCACGAGCAGGGCCACAGGGAGCGACGCCGGAAAGAGCAGCGCCAGCGGAAGGGTGTCGGCAGCGGCGCCCGTCGCGAAGCGCGCGCCCTGGATGCCCGCGTAGCTGGTCGCCGGGTAGGCGATGATGTCGGCGAAGGCCGCCGCCAGAGAGCCGCTGAAGACGATGAAGGCGAGGCAGAGCAGGGGCGCGACGAGGCAGCCGGCGATGCACGCCGCGGTGACCATCCTGCGATCGCGAACGTCGATGAGGCTGCCCACGGTCGCCAACACCGACAGGGCGCCGCGCGTGGGGGTCACCATCGCCGCCGCCCCGCTCGCGAGGCCGGCGAGGAACCCCAGCCGGGGCCTTGGATCGGTCGCGCGAACGCTCGCGATCGCCAGCCAAGCGGCGAGCATCGAGAAGAGCGTGGTCAGCCAGTGATGGTCGACGACGGTCCAGCGCCCTTGCGAGGTGAGCAGCCAAAATCCGACGAGCCCGGCCGGTAGGAGAACGGTTTCCGACGCGGCGGCGCAGGCCAGGTAGGTGATGCACGAGATTCCCGCCACCGACACGATCGCCAGCATCCGCGCCGCCGCGAAGGAGCGGCCGAACGCGGCGAGCCAGCCGCTGGTGATCAACAGGCCGCCGGGCGGGTAGAACTCGAAAACGTCACGATAGAGCCGCTTGCCGTCGAGCATCTCGGCCGCGCCGCGCAGCAGGATGCCCTCGTCGCCGAGGAAATAGACGGCGTGCAGCAAGGGAAGGCTGCAAGCGAGCGCCAGCGCCGTCACGAATGCAGCGCCGAGCAGGTCGGACGTGAGAGTGCGCCTCATGGATCGAAGGGCGGTGGCGTTGGCCGCCCAGCCCACCGCTGGCGCCGTGTCCGGGGGAGAGATGAGCAGCCTCGCACCGGGTCAGGATCGGCGGCATTGGTTAGGGATCGGCTAAGCCCTGTGTCCCCGCTGCGCAAGGACCGGCTGCGTCAGCGCCCGACCATGTGGCACCAGGCCCACGGGCAGTCGTCGCCGACGGCGTGGGTCTTCGGCGTCGGTGCGTCCGGCGTACAGGTCTCGTTGGCCAGGCAATGGAAGCCCGGATAGTCGTTCATGCTGGTCGACCCGCGGTAGTCCTGCTCGGCCGTGTCGCGCGCCACCCGCTCGCGCATGTGGTCGGACAGGGCGCCGTAGGCGGGCGCGGCTTCGTGGGTTCGCGCCGTCATCCGCCGGCAGGCATCGCGTTCCGCCGGGCTGAGGTTGTCGTCGTCGGGGTGGGCGCACCCGGCCGAGAGCCGCAGGCCCCGCCGCAGCGCCTCCAGACCAAGGGCCGGGGGCGGCGCGACAGGCGCCGGCGTCACGATCGTCGCCGCCCCGGGCGCGATCGTCGGCGCGATGTGCGGCGAAAGCGGCGGGGCTGGGCTGGGGGATGCCGCCGCGTGCGCGCCGCGCGCGGCGGCGGACGCTTGGCCTCGGCGTGCCCCTGCGACAGCGTCACCAGCCGCACCTCGAGCGTCGGCGCGACCGGGAACATGGGCGTGTAGCGCAGCGCCAGCCCGAGGAGCGTGAAGGCCAGCAGGTGAAAGGCGGCCGACGCCGCCAAGCCCGCACCGCCATTCCGCCTCGCCGTGCTGGCCGCGTGTTGGCGCAATGGGAGCTCCCGGCCCGAACGTGGCCGCGACGGTGAGGGTTGCGCGCGTCGCAAACAAGGCTGCCGCGCCATGTTTGGCAGAATTAAGTTTGGCTTAGCGATCGGTCGGGGCTCAACGGCGGCAGGATGGCAGCTTTACCCGCGCGTACCGGCGCCGAGCGCCGAGGACTCCGCCGCGATGGCTGGGCGCTGGCGGGCTGCTGGTCGCGCTCAGCCTCTTTCTCGCCTTCGACGTCGCGAGCCACCCGATCGTGCTCTGGGACGAATTCCGCCTTGCGGTGAATGCGCTCGAGATGAGCCAGCGCGGCTTCAGCCTCGTCACCACCTACGGCTTTGCGCCTGATCTCTGGAACACCAAGCCCCCACTGCTGATCTGGCTCGAGGCCGCTTCGATCGACCTCTTCGGCGCCAACGAGTTGGCGGTCCGCCTGCCGTCGCTGCTGGCCGCCATCGCCACGCTTGCCATCGTGATGCGCTTCAGCTGGCGCATCAGCGCGTCTCGGTTTTCGTGGCCGCGGCGGCCGTGATCCTGGCCCTCAGTCGCGGTTTCTTCGCCGAGCACGCCGCCCACTCCGGCGACTACGACGCGCCGCTGACGCTCTTCACCACGGGGTATGTGCTCCTGCTGTTCGATGCGCTGCACCGGACCCGCCCGCGCGTCTGGACGGTGCTGGGTTGCGGCCTGCTGGTGGCGGCCGCCTGCCTCACCAAGGGCGTCGCCGGGTTGGTGCCCGGCGTCGGGATCGCCGCCTACGCGCTCGTGCGCGGCCGCCTGAGGCGGCTCTTCGGCACGCCCTGGTATCTGTTCGCGGGGCTCATCTCGGTGGCGCTCGTCGGAGGATATTACCTGCTGCGCGAGCGCGCCGCGCCCGGCTACCTCGCCGCCGTCACCCACAACGAACTTGGCGGCCGCTACATGCGCGGCATGACCGGCCACATCGGCCGGCCGCTCTACTATCTGCAGATGGTCGACAGCCTCTTCGCGTTTGGGCCGGCGTTCCTTCTGGTGTTCGCCGCCGGGCTCTTGCGCTGAAGCCAGGCAAGTCGGCCGCCTTCCTCACCTACGCCAACTTGGTCGCAGCTGTGACGCTCATCGTGTTCAGCCTCAGCCGCACCAAGATCTTCTGGTACATCGTGCCGGTCTATCCGCTGCTTTCCATCTCGTTCGCGATCGTCGCGCGGCGGGCGCTCGCGGTGCTGCGGCGGCCGGGCTGGCCGGCCCGCCTGCCGGACGCTCTCGTCCTGCTGGCGGTCGTCTACCTGGTGACCAGCGCGCTCGCCTACAAGCTGGTCGTGCTGCCGTCTCGGCTGGACTTCCCGCAAGGCCGTTATGGGCTGGTCTATGCCGCGCTCGATCGGGCGGGGCTTCGCCGGGTCGAGACCATCGACGGCGGCGTCGCCAACGACGACTTGCTGGTCGACTACACGCCCCAGCGCCGGTTCTACACGCTGGCCTGGCGGGCTCGAGGGTTCGACATCCGGGACGAGGACCCCGAAGCGCCGCCGAGCCTTCACGCCGGCTGGGTGCTGGTCACCTGCGATCCGACGCGAACGGACGCGGTGAGTGCGCTGGGCGCGCCGGCTGCGAGCGTCACCGGCTGCGCGGCGGTGCGCCCACCCGTTGGGTAGGGGGGCGGCCGGCCTGAACACCCAAAGCCGGCAGAGCAAGAAGAGCGCGACCGAGTAGGAAATCATCGCCGCCAGCTGCGCCGCAATGTGCTGGATCGCGCCAGCGCCGAGCGCGAGCCC
Organism: uncultured Alphaproteobacteria bacterium; assembly: GCA_963719975.1. GTDB lineage: Bacteria > Pseudomonadota > Alphaproteobacteria > Caulobacterales > Caulobacteraceae > Poindextera. The sequence continues at coordinate 9,914 of CAVRED010000006.1, read as the reverse complement.
GGCCGCGCAACACCGCCTGATTCAATGCGAAGGCGGCGAACGCGGCGAGCGTATAGCGCACGCCCGAGCCGCGACGCCGCTCGCTGCGGAAGACAAAGCCGCGATTGAGGACGAATCCGATCGACATGCCGACGGCATAGCCAGTCGCGTTGGCCAGCGCCGGCTGGAACCGAGCCCCGGGTCAAGCACCACGATGACCGCAAAGCCGACGCGGTGTTGGCCAGGCCAGCCAGGCCGAAACGGTCGACCAGGAGCGCTCACCCATGGGCGAGCGTGTAGTACTGGGCGCCGATCGGCAGATGCTTGAGCACGGGCTCCAGCGGCCGCAAGGCCCTGAGCGCGGCGGGAAAGAAGCCGGTGTAGGCGATCTCGACGCGCGCGAATCCGGCATCGAGCTGGCGATGGCGCAGGATCCCGGCCGGGATCAGGACCGCGTTCTCGTCGAATTCGCAGGTCGCGACGATGTGCTGGGTGACCGGATTGACCGGGTTGTGCTCGAAGATGACCAGCGCGCCGCCCGGCGCCAGCGTTTGGCGAAGCTCGGAACAGCACGACATGCTCGGTCGGTTCGATGTGGTGGAAGACGCAGGCCGAGAACGTCAGGTCGACGCTTCTGTCCGCGGCCGGCAGCCCGGCCGGGGTAAAGCGCGAAGCGGGCGACGCCCGGACCGCCGCTCGGCGATGGCGAGGCTGCGGCGCGAAATGTCCGTCGCGATGATCTCGGCTCCGGGAACTCGCGGCGAAATGTGGCACCGAATTGCCGATGCCGGCGCCGAAATCGAGAATGGTCTTCGGTTCCGGCCGTCCGCGCGCCGCCCACACGCGGCGGACCTTGTCGATCTTGTAGCGGGCGAAGTATTCGGGACTCTCGCCGCTGATCTCGATGTTGCGCGCGTGGGTCGCGAGATACTCGTCGGCGAAGCGGTCGAATTCGGCGACATCCAAGGCGGCCCTCCGCCTCGCCGTCGGCGGATCGCGGGTCACGATCTCGTCGACCAGATAGAGCGGCCGATGCTTGCCCTGCATGTAGACCCTGCCAAGGTACTCGCCGAAGATGGTCAGGCAGATCAGCTGGGCGGTGGAGAAGAAGACCACGATCAGCGCCAGGCTGGTCCAGCCGGCGTCGCGCGGCCAGGAAGAAGCCGACCACTGCATAGACGGCCAGCGCGAAGGCGACGACGACGCCCAGCACGCTCAAGAGCCCCGCCAACCGCAAGGGGGCGGTCGAAAAGCTGGTCAGCCCGTCGACCGCCAGCCGCACCATCTTGGCCAGGGTGTAGCCGGTCTCGCCGGCGTGCCGGCCCTCGCGGTCGTAAAGGATCTCGGTCTGCCGGCCGCCGAGCCAGGCGACCATGCCGCGCAGGAAGCGGTCCTGTTCGGGCATGGCGTTCAGCCGTTCGACGATGCGCCGGGACATCAGCCGGAAGTCACCGGTGTCGCGCGGGATCTCGACCTCGGCGATGGCGCCGAGCAGGCGATAGAACAGGTCGCGGTGGCCAGCTTGAAGCGGCTCTCCTGCCCGCGCCCGGCGGCGGCCGTAGACGACGTCCACGCCCTCGTCCATTCGCCGCATCATCTCGCCGAGCAGTTCGGGCGGGTCCTGCAGGTCGGCGTCGATGATCAGCACGCGCTCGCCGCGCGCCAGGCTCAGGCCCGCCGTGACCGCGAGTTGGTGACCGTGGTTGCGCGCCAGGTTGACGCCGACGACGTCGGCGCTCGCCCGCGCCCGGATTCGATCAGCCTCCAGGTTCCGTCACGCGAGCCGTCGTTGACCAGGATGAGCTCGAAATCGTCGCCGCACGCCTCCCGCGCCGCAACGAGCATGCGCTCGACGAAAACGTCCAGGGTCGCCTCCTCGTTATAGCAGGGCGCGACCACCGAAAGCGTCGGGGCGGGGGACTCCGGAGGCGAGCGGGCGTCGCGCGAGGGTCGCCCGCGCGACCGCCGGCCGGGGCGAGCTGGCCCGGCCTCGTCCTTCCGCTTGTCCTCGCCGCCAAGGCGCCCTCCGTGCATCAGCCGACTCTGCAGCGACCACATTAAGAGCCTTATAACGGATCGCGCGCGAGCGTACGGGCCGGCGCCTTCATAGATTGCACCGGCGCCGCCGGGCGGCCCTTCGCCCGACAAATCTTCAAGCTCGTCATGGTGGGGTTCACCCGTCGATCGAGCCCGGCTCGATGGACATCCTGGAGTGAAGAGCCATGGCTGATCCCGAGCAGACCGGCGCGTCCGCTTCGCCCGCCGAGCCATCCGACGCCGCGGACAATGTGCGCGACCTTGGCCGCGACACCGGGGCTCAGCGTCTGCGCCGCCTGCAGGTCGAGGCGCACAAGCTGGCCCGAGAGCAGATCGAGATCCTAACGCAGGATCTCAACGCCATCGCCCAGCGGGCGACCGAGATCTCCCACGATGGCAACTCCTATCCGGTCGGCGTGCGCGAGCTCTGCTCGAGGCCGGCGGACGAACTGAGGCTACAGGGCCAGACGCTGGCGTCGATCATGGCCCGCACGGCGCCGTAACCGGCAACCCCGAGAATATCCGGTTTCCGGCCAAGGGCGCCCCCATCTTCGCCCAACGGCGGCCTCTCGGATTGTTCGCTCTTCGGCGGTGAAGCGGCCGACCTCGGTCCTTCCGGCTTCGTTGACCTTTTGCCGCGCGTTCACTAGTTTCCGCGCTCTTTTCGAGGGCCGGGGAAGCCTCCCGTCCCGATAGGCCGGAAGTCCCCGTCGAGGACTTGAGACGCGCCGGATCGCAGATGATGCGCCCGGCGCCGTTTCGTGTTTATCGGACGCCTTCGAAAAACCCTTTGACAGTGAAAGACCTGAATGCCGACGATCAACCAGCTTATCCGCAAGCCCCGCCGCCCCAAGCCCTCGCGCAACAAGGTGCCGGCGCTGAAGGGGTCGCCGCAACGCCGCGGCGTCTGCACCCGGGTCTATACGATCACGCCGAAGAAGCCGAACTCGGCCCTGCGGAAAGTCGCCAAGGTGCGCCTGACCACCGGCATGGAAGCGGTGTGCTACATCCCCGGCGAGGGCCACAATCTGCAGGAGCACTCGGTGGTGCTGATCCGCGGCGGCCGGGTGAAGGACCTTCCCGGCGTGCGCTACCACATCCTGCGCGGCGTCCTCGACACCCAAGGGGTCAAGGACCGCAGGCAGCGGCGTTCGCTCTACGGCGCCAAACGGCCGAAGTGAGGAATTAGAATGTCCCGCCGCCGCCGCGCCGAAAAACGCGAAGTCCTGCCCGACCCCAAGTTCGACGACCTCGTCGTCACCAAGTTCATGAACTACGTGATGTACGAAGGCAAAAAGGCCGTCGCCGAGACCATCATCTACGGCGCCTTCGACATCCTCGAGCCAAGCGCCGCGACCAGGGCCCGCTGGAGACCTTCCATGCCGCGCTGGACAACGTCGCGCCGGCCGTCGAGGTGCGCTCCCGCCGTGTCGGCGGCGCCACCTACCAGGTGCCCGTCGAGGTCCGGCCTGAGCGCCGCCGCGCGCTCGCCATCCGCTGGCTGGTCACCGCCGCCCGCAAGCGGGGCGAGAACACCATGACCGAAAAGCTTGCGGGCGAACTGCTCGACGCCTCCAACAACCGCGGCACGGCGGTGAAGAAGCGCGAAGACACCCACAAGATGGCCGAAGCCAACCGCGCCTTCTCGCATTATCGCTGGTAGGCGCCCATCTAAGCCTGCTTCCAGTAACCCCAAGCCTTTCTTGGCCGGGCGGTTTGAGCTAAACCGCCCGCGCCGGCGTCAACCCCCATCCGCCCGCCCCCAGAGTCGTTCCAGCCATGCCCCGCACCCACAAAATCGAAGACTACCGAAACTTCGGCATCATGGCCCACATCGATGCCGGCAAGACCACGACGACCGAGCGGATCCTCTACTACACCGGCAAGAGCCACAAGATCGGCGAAGTCCACGACGGCGCCGCGACGATGGACTGGATGGAGCAGGAGCAGGAGCGGGGGATCACCATCACCTCGGCCGCCACCACCGCCTTCTGGAACGGCAAGCGGCTGAACATCATCGACACGCCCGGCCACGTGGACTTCACCATCGAGGTCGAGCGGTCGCTGCGCGTGCTCGACGGCGCCGTCGCCGTTCTCGACGGCAACCAGGGCGTCGAGCCGCAGACCGAGACCGTCTGGCGCCAGGCCGACCGCTACAACGTTCCGCGCATCGTGTTCGTCAACAAGATGGACAAGATCGGCGCCGACTTCGACTTCTGCGTCGACACCATCCGCGAGCGCCTGGGCGTCAAGGCCGTCCCGATCCAGCTTCCGATCGGCTCGGAAGAGCTTCAACGGCCTGGTCGACCTGGTGCGCATGAAGGCGGTGATCTGGGACGACGAAGGCCTGGGCGCCAAGTTCCACGACGAAGAGATTCCCGCCGACATGCTGGAGGCGGCGGAGGCCGCGCGCCACTACATGATCGAGAATTCCGTCGAGCTCGATGACGAGGCGATGGAAGCCTACCTGAACGGCGACGAGCTTTCCGAGGAGACGCTGAAGAAGTGCCTGCGCAAGGCGGTGCTGACCAGCGCCTTCTACCCGATCCTCTGCGGCTCGGCGTTCAAGAACAAGGGCGTGCAGCCCCTGCTCGACGCGGTGGTCGACTACCTGCCGTCGCCGGTCGACATCCCGCCGACCAAGGGCATCGACTACCGCACCGGCGAAGATGTCGAGCGCCAGCCGTCCGACGACGAGCCGCTGTCGGTGCTGGCCTTCAAGATCATGGACGACCCGTTCGTGGGCTCGCTCACCTTCTGCCGCATCTATTCGGGCAAGCTCGAGAGCGGCATGGGCCTGGTGAACTCGACGCGCGACCGCAAGGAGCGGGTGGGCCGCATGCTGCTGATGCACTCCAACAACCGCGAAGACATCAAGGAAGCCTTCGCCGGCGACATCGTCGCGCTGGCGGGCCTCAAGGAAACGCGCACGGGCGACACCCTGTGCGATCCGACCAAGCTCGCCGGTGATCCTGGAAAAGATGGATTTCCCCGATCCGGTCATCGAGGTCGCCGTCGAGCCGAAGACCAAGGCCGACCAGGAAAAGCTGGGCGTCGCCCTGGCCAAGCTGCAGGCGGAGGACCCGTCCTTCAGCGTCTCCACCGACCAGGAGAGCGGCCAGACGATCATGAACGGCATGGGCGAGCTGCACCTGGACATCAAGGTCGACATCCTGAGCCGCACCTACAAGGTCGACGCCAATATCGGCGCGCCGCAGGTGGCCTATCGCGAGACCCTCGGCCGCAAGGCCGAGATCGACTACACGCACAAGAAGCAGACCGGCGGCTCGGGCCAGTTCGCCCGCGTCAAGATCGTGTTCGAGCCGAGCGAGCCGGGCGCGGGCTACCAGTTCGAAAGCAAGATCGTCGGCGGCAATGTGCCGAAGGAATTCATCCCCGGCGTCGAAAAGGGTCTGGAGCAGGCGAAGGAAAACGGCCTGCTGGCCGGCTTCCCGGTGATCGACTTCAAGGCCACCCTGATCGACGGCGCCTACCACGACGTCGACTCCAGCGTGCTCGCCTTCGAAATCGCCGCGCGCGCGGCCTTCCGCGAACTGCGCGACAGGGCCCGTCCCAAGCTGCTCGAACCGATCATGAAGGTCGAAGTGGTGACGCCCGAGGACTACATCGGCGACGTCATCGGCGACCTGAACGCCCGGCGCGGCCAGATCCAGGGCACCGACCACGCGGCAACGCCCAGGTCGTCACCGCCTTCGTGCCGCTGGCCAATATGTTCGGCTATGTCTAGACCCTGCGCGGCATGAGCCAAGGCCGCGCCCAGTTCACCATGCAGTACGACCACTACGAGGCGGTGCCCCAGGCGGTGGCCGACGAAGTGATCAAGAAGTACGCTTGAAGAGTACTCAATACCCAGCCAAAGACCCTGACAGACGCCATCCACAACCGAAATGAAGCCCCAAAGGGCCGGAGCTTGAGAAATGGCCAAGGAAAAGTTTCAACGGACGAAGCCGCACTGCAACATCGGCACGATTGGTCACGTGGACCATGGGAAGACGACGCTGACGGCGGCGATCACGATGGTGCTGGCGAAGACGGGCGGGGCGACGGCGAAGGCGTATGAGGACATCGACGCGGCGCCGGAGGAGAAGGCGCGTGGGATCACGATCAACACGGCGCACGTGGAGTATGAGACGGAGAACCGCCACTATGCGCACGTGGACTGCCCTGGGCACGCCGACTACGTGAAGAACATGATCACCGGGGCGGCGCAGATGGACGGCGCGATCCTGGTGGTGAGCGCGGCGGACGGTCCGATGCCGCAGACGCGCGAGCACATCCTTCTGGCGCGTCAGGTCGGGGTTCCGGCGCTGGTGGTGTATCTGAACAAGGTCGACATGGTGGACGACCCGGAGCTGCTGGAGCTGGTGGAGATGGAGGTGCGCGAGCTTCTGTCGTCCTACGAGTTACCCGGGCGACGACATTCCGATCGTCAAGGGCTCGGCGCTGGCGGCGGTTGAGGACCGCGATGCGCCGATCGGCGAGGACTCGATCCTGGAGCTGATGACGCAGGTTGACGCCTACATCCCGCAGCCGGAGCGTCCGATCGACCTGCCGTTCATGATGCCGGTGGAGGACGTGTTCTCGATCTCGGGCCGGGGCACGGTGGTGACGGGCCGGATCGACCGCGGCATCGTCAAGGTCGGCGAGGAAGTGGAGATCGTCGGCATCCGCCCGACGCAGAAGACGGTGTGCACGGGCGTGGAGATGTTCAGGAAGCTGCTGGACCAGGGCCAGGCGGGCGACAACGTCGGCGTGCTGCTGCGCGGGACCAAGCGGGAAGAGGTCGAGCGCGGCCAGGTGCTGTGCAAGCCGGGCACGATCACCCCGCACACCAAGTTCGTGGCCGAGGCCTACATCCTGACCAAGGAGGAGGGCGGCCGGCACACGCCGTTCTTCACCAACTACCGGCCGCAGTTCTACTTCCGCACCACGGACGTGACCGGGATCATCAGGCTGAAGGAAGGGGTGGAGATGATCATGCCGGGCGACAACGCCGAGCTGGATGTGGAGCTGATCACCCCGATCGCCATGGAGGAGAAGCTGCGCTTCGCCATCCGCGAAGGCGGCCGCACCGTCGGCGCCGGCGTCGTGGCGAAGATCATCGAGTAGCCAACAGCCACTTCGGCCGCAGTCTCAAGCAGAGCTGTCGGGCCCGCGCCTGGTGGCTCTTTCCTATTCAACCACCAAGCACGCCTAAGCACACCAAGGGGTCTGGGAGAGGACACTCGGCGCCACGGCCAATCACCGCCTCTTGGTGTGCTTGGTGTGCTTGGTGGTTCATCTTTGCGGCATCGCGGCTTGGAATAGGCGCTATGCGCCCGACGTGATTCGGTCGCGGGGGGCTGATTGGCGCTTCGGGGCCCGATGGCTTATATGAGCCGCAACGTCGTGGACGCCAACTCCGCTGTTCGCGCTAGAGGAGTGGGAACATGCTCGGTTTGAGTCCCTGGCACCTTCTGATCCTCGCCGTCATCGTGCTTCTGGTGTTCGGCGGCCGGGGCAGATATCCGGCATCATGGGCGACGCCGCCAAGGGCATCAAAGCCTTCCGCGAGGGCCTGAAGGACGACCACGAGACGCCGCCACCGAGACCACGCCCAGCCTTCCCCCGGCGAACGAAACGCCGAAGGATCCGATCGCGCGCTAGGCCCTTCTGTCGGGGGCCGCGAGCTTCGATGTTTCCTGAAAACCGGCTGCTGGAGATCCTGATCATCGGCGCTGTCGCGCTGATCGTTGTCGGACCCAAGGACCTCCTATCCTGATGCGCCGCGTCGGCCAGTTCCTCGGCCGCATGTGCGCGCCGGCCTCGGACTGCGCGCCAGCTTCGACGAGCTCGCGCGGCAGTCCGAGCTCGACCAGCTCAGGAAAGGTCGAGGCGATGCGCAGCGACCCCCGCCACTACAGCAATTTTCAACCCGATGGCCCAGAGCGCGCCGGCCGCGGCGGAAGCCGGCTTCACGCCGCCAGACGAAACGGCGCCCGCGGCTGCGACCGTCGAGGCTGCGCCGCCCGAGCCCGCCGCGCCCGCGCCCGCCAAGCCGAAGCCCGCCAGGCCAGGCGCCCGGCGCGAAGACCGGCCGACCAGGGTCGACGGCGTGGCCGACGACGCAGCCGAGATCGAGGCCTCGCGCGCGCCGCTGCTGGATCACCTGATCGAGCTCCGCCGCCGGCTGATCGTCTGCGCGGCGGCGATCGCGGTCGGGTTCGTGATCTGCTTCGTGTTCTCGACCCAGATCCTGGTCTTCCTGCTCGCGCCGTTCGAGCGGGCGCAGGGGCTGCTCGCGGTCCAGCAGGCCACGGGCGCCCACCGCGGGCCATTCGACCTGTTGCTGGCCATGATCGGGCTGAAGTCCATCGCCAGCGTCCATGTGCAGCAGGTGCACATGGTCTTCACGGCGCCGCTCGAGGTCTTCTTCGAGAAGGTGAAGCTCGCCGTCTTCGCCGCCATCGTGCTCACGTTCCCCGTGCTGGCGACCCAGCTCTACCGCTTTGTCGCGCCAGGGCTTTATCGGCGCGAGCGGCGCGCCTTCCTGCCGTTCCTGCTCGCCTCGCCGGTGCTGTTCCTGCTGGGCGCGGCGCTGGTCTACTTCGTCATGCTGCCGTTCGTGCTCTGGTTCTCGTTGAACCAGCAGATCACCGGCGACGCGCATATCTCGGTTCGCTGCTGCCGAAGGTCTCCGACTACCTCAACCTGGTCACGACGCTGCTGCTCGGCTTCGGGCTCTGCTTCCAGCTGCCGGTGGTGCTGGCGCTGCTTGGCATGGCCGGCCTGGTCACCAGCAGCTTCCTGAGGTCGGGCCGCCGCTACGCGATTGTCGCCGTCTTCGTCATCGCCGCGCTGTCACGCCGCCCGACCCGATCAGCATGATGAGCCTCGCCCTGCCCGGCGTGCTCCTCTACGAGATCTCGATCTTCGTCGTCTGGCTGATTGAGCGCCGCAAGGCGCGCGAGGACGCCGAGGCGGAGGCTGCGGAGCCAGAAGAAGCCTAGCCGGGGCCCGCCCCGATGGCGGCGTCGAGGATGGCCTCGACCTGTTCCTCGCGGGGCAGCGGATCCATCCACTCGGCGGTGAAACGGCCGGCTTCGTTCAGCACCAGGAAGCCGACCACGGTCGAGAGCATGGTGACGCGCCGGCGTCTGAGCCAGGACTGGTCGGCGTTCGGATAGGCCTCCCCGAGCGCCCGCCAGAGCGTTTCATAGGTGCGCCTGTAGGCGGTTTCGAGCACGGGCGCGATCGGCGTGCGCCGCAAGAGGTCGCTCTCGAACATCAGCCTGTGCAGGCCAGGGCGGCTCCAGGCGAACGCGACGTAGTCGCGCATCGCTCTGCGCATCCGCGTCGGCCCGTCGCCGGCGCTCGTCCGCGCCGCCTCGTAGACGTCGGCCAGCGCTTCGAAGCCCTTGGCGGCCACGGCCGCCAACAGCGCGTCGCGGTCGACGAAATGGCGGTACGGCGCGGCCCTCGAGACGCCGAGCGAGGCGGCGAGATCGCGTAGCGACAGCGCGTCGGGGCCGTCGCTTTCGACCAGCTTCATCGCCGCTTCGACGAGGGCGTGGGCGAGATCGCCGTGGTGGTAGCCGCTCTTTGCCATGCGTGATGTTGACACAGCTTACATCGGATGACAATGTGAGCGGCGACAACATTGGAAAGTCAGCCATGCGAATGATCGGAATTCTCTTCGTCCTTCTCGTTTTCAGCGCCGGCGCGGCGCGGGCCGCCAACGTCGGCTTCGAGCAGGTCAGCGTGCCGGACGGGACAGCGAGGCCCCTTGTCGTCGGCATCTGGTATCCGACCGACGCCCAGGCCGCGCCCCATGCGCTCGGTCCGTTCACCCAGGACGTCGCGATGAGCGCGCCGATCGCCGGCGCGCGGCTGCCGAT
>CAVRED010000005.1:0-376820 GCA_963719975.1 uncultured Alphaproteobacteria bacterium | reverse complement strand
CCGTAATCTTGTCCGCGCAGTCCCAGACCCCTGACCGACGCTCGTCCCGATTCCGCTGAGCGGGCGGCAATGCTTCTCCAGGATCATCCAGTACGCGAGCGATTATCTTCGCAAGTTGCCGGATTTTCTGTGCACTCAGGTTGCCCGAAATAGCGTGGACGAATCGGGAACCGGTGAACGGTGGCGCGAGCGTGAGGTCGTCGAGGAGGAAGTCAGCTATGTGGCGCATCAGGACAGCTATAAGGTTCTTCGGGTCAATGGGAAGGCAAGCACCCTGCACCACCAAAAACTGAAGTTCAGGACGGACGGGGACTTTGGAGGCACCCTGCCGACGATACTGGATCCCAAAAGGCAGGCAGAGTTCGAGTGGGCGCGGTGGGAAACGCCCGGCGATCGCCGCATGTGTGTGTTTTGGTTCCGTGTCCCGCAATCGAGGTCGGTTACGACCGTAGGAAAGATCACGGTCGCCATTCACGGCTCGGTCCATGCGGACTGTCAGACCGGCGCGATCCTGGGAATTCGTGAGGATATGGACCCTCCCTCTAACTTGCCGTGGAAGAGCGCCTCATACAGGGCCGATTACGGTCCGTGACCATTGGGCAGCAGTTCATACTGCCGCTAAAGTCGACATGGCGCCTCCTGGGACGGAAAGGGGGTATCCGCGAACGATAGATACGGCGAGTACCCCGAGTCCGAGCCGATAGCGCAATCGTATCTGACGCTCGAAAGTGACCGTCCTGTTCGGTTGCGGCTATTCCGAGAGGATGAACCGCATGGCTGGGGTGGATCCGGCCGATCGCGCGCTTGTCCAGATCGTGACTGCGGCGCTGGCCGAAGCCGCGCGCAAGAGCGGACCCTGGCTGGTTTGCCGGCCGGGGTGCTTCCAGTGTTGCCGGGGCCGTTTCCGATCACCCAGCTCGATGCGCGCCGGCTGCGCCAGGGCCTTGCTGGGCTGGAAGCGGCGGATCCGGGCGCGCCGCCAGGGTCCGCGAACGCGCCCGCCAGGCCGTGGCCAGGATAGCCGGTGATTTCCCAGGCGACCCGGCTACCGGGTTGCTTACGAAGGCGAGGGCGTCGAGGATCGGTTTCCGTATTCAATGGACGATGATCCGTGCCGGCGCTCGACCCGGACCAGACTTGCGATCTCTACGCCGCGCGGCTGATCACGCCGGGCGTTCGGTCCACCGGCGTCGGGTTCCGATGCCGTCGGAGTCTGCGAGCTGTGCTTTGTGGGCGCGAGCGACGAGGGATTGCGGCCTGCGAGGTGGATCTCGATCCGGATGGTGCGGAATCCAGGCCGCTGGAGGAGTTGGAGACAGCACGGGGACGCGCGGGCGGACCATCGTGGCCTTCTCCCTGCATGACTGGGTCTGCGATAATACCTAATTGTCCCGATTTTCCCGAGAGGTCACAGGTTCTAAATCCACGCGCTTCGTGGCTGTTCTGGTCGCCTTCACAGCGGGGGCGCCGACCTCGCTTTTCAGCCGTGCGGAGTGTGCGCGCCGTTTCCAGCGGCCGCATTTCACCGATATCGCCTCGCGCTCGAAGCTCTCCTACATTTCGAAGAACAGCTATAGCCCAGGCAGCCGGAAGTGGTCGCGCAGGTGATGTGCGGCGCTGTCGCGATTTCGACTACGACAATGACGGCAAGATCATCTATTTCACGAACGGCGTGCAGACGCCGGAGATGAGAAGTGGCCTCGTTGTATTACAACTGCCTGCTGCGCAACAAGGGCGACGGTACGTTCGAGGACGTGACCGAAAAAGCGGATTGACTGGGGCGGGTACCGATTTCAGTTTCGGCGTGGCCGTCGGCGACTACGACGACGCGCTACGAATACCTGTTCATCTGCTATGCGGCCAGAATCGTCTCTACCACAACAACGGCAATGGAACGTTCACGACGTAACGGAGCAGTCGGCATCGGCGGAAAGCAGACCAACTCGCCCGGCTGCCTGCCCTAGGCTTGGCAAGCGTGGACGAAACCACCGCTATCCGCGAGGAGGGCGAGCGTGTCGTGCAGCTGATCGCGCGGCGATCCCGTCCGTTCAACGAAGACTGGCCGCTTTGGCGACCGGACCCCCAATGGCCCATCCCGACGCTTCCGGCCGACTGGGCCCAGCCCGGCTGATGCAACCTTTGCCGCTGTAGCCAACGCCTCCTTCGCCGCGTCTTCCCAGCTTGTCTTACTCGTGCCGATGACCTCGGTGACCTGACTCTCCCCCCGAAGCGCCGCCGACTTGCTAGCGCTATCGGCCTCACAATACCCTGCCAGACAGGCTACAAAGCGGACGCTTGCCCCTGACACGTCGCTGTGTCCTCGGGGGCACGCCTAGCGCTCCCCGTTCGTCCGCGAGACGGCGGGCGAGCCGGAGCTTTGCCAGCTCTAGTAGGGGTCGTCGTACCTGTAGCTGGGCTCGTCATAGGCGTATCCGCTAGGATCGCCCTGATAGCCGTCCGGGCCGCGATAGTCGGCGCCATCGCGGCCGTAGTCGCTTCCGTAGCGGTCGCCGCGGCCATAGTCGTCGCCGTAGCGGTCGCCGCGGCCATAGTCGTCGCCGTAGCGGTCCCCGCGGCCATAGTTATCGCCGTAGCGCTGAGGGTTGCAGTCCGCGGCATTGCCGACCCCGGCGCCCACGGCGGCCCCGGCGACGCCGCCCCATGCGGTTCCGTTGCCGTGCGACACCTGATTGCCGATGACCGCGCCGGCGAGCCCGCCGATGACCGCGCCGAGGATGGTGTGGCCGGTGCGCTGTTCCTGACACTGGTCCGCGTAGACCTGGCGCTCGTCGTAGGGTTGGGCGGAGGCGACTTGCGCCGCCGCCAAGCTGGCGACCGAGACGAAGGCAAGCGCTATCTTGTGAGACCTGTGCATGGTGAATTGTCCTTTTGGCGATGCCAGCGGCTCGGCTGGTGGTGGCCGGACCATTGCCTAGAACGGTTGAACGGCCCGCTACGTTGCCGTTCACCTAACGTTCAGTTCTGGCGCAGCGGTGGGTTCATCGATTTCCACAATCTGTTGAGACTCGCCCTCCGAGAGGGGTGGCTCCGGAGCGCTCCGACGCGGCGTTGCGGGCCGCGCCCAACCGGAACGCAGACCTCAGCCTAGTCTTGCTTTCCCCGATGGACGCCGACAGCACGCCCGCCTTCCGCGAAACCGCGACGGAGCGTAACGTGGGCTTCCACCGCCACGGGTTCGACGCCATCAAGGTAGTAGCCGGGAGGCCAACGGCCCCGGGGGATCGAGCGATGTGGCGGGAGGCGGCCGGCGGGGGAGGCTAGCCATGCTTGGACGCGGCTTCGAATGGCTCGGCGTTGGCGCGGCGATCGCGCTCTCGGCGGCGTTGGCTTTCTACGCGCCGGTTTCGCGACCGCAAGAACAAGCGGCGAAGACCACCCTCGACGACCAGATCATCTACGACGGCCCAAACCTGGGCGACGTGCCGAAGCCCGACTGCATCGAGATCGCGCCGGTGTCGTCGCCGGAACTCGATGACGCCAGGCTCCTGGACCGGCGTCTCCGAGAACATCTTCTCGTCCATCCTCGCCAGGACGGGGATCATTCCGCGCCAGACGGATCCGGGTTTCCGGTCTCCGCGCACGGTCGGGGAAACGACGTTCCCAGGCGCGCCGGGCTTCATCGACTACATCGAACCCTCCAACGTGCTCAACGAGCCGAAGGAAGGCGAGACGGGTCCGAAGGGCAAGCGAATGACCTTCGGCTGCTTCGTGCGCGTGACTCAGACCATCCGCGGGACGCCCGTCACGCGCGAGTTCTTCCTCTTGATGAGCTACGACTACATCGACGCCGGCACGCCCGGATCAAACCCGTCCGCCTTCGAGGTATTCGTCTTCGGGCCGCTGCCGACGCCGGGCATGTACGGCGGGGCCGATCCGAACGCCCTGATCCCGCTGAAGGACGAACTCGCGGTCAGCCCCGACGGCACGCTCTTGAGCGCGGTGCCGGCCAACATCGCGCTTGTGAACAACTACAGCAACAGGGTTCCGCCGAACACGCAAGTGACGCCGGGCGTCGAGGAGAAGGGCCAGGGTTGCTTCTTCTGCCATGCGGACCGCAAGGACGGTTTCCCCAATTCGAGTCCGGCCTGGACGATGACCTTTGGCCAGTTCCAAGCCGCCTACTCGACCCGGACGGCGAAGATCGATTGCCCGCCGCCGGCGAGTTCCGTGCTGCAGGGCAGCGTTTTGCAAGGCAACGTGCTGCAGGGCGTGACCGGCGGCAGCGAAACGGGGGGCAGTCAGAGCAACGGCGTCACCAACGGCATCGGAGTCAACCCGCCGCAGCCCAACCAGCCGAACACCAAGGTCGAGGGCGGCGAAGGCCAGACCGGCGAGCATGGTGGGTCGCAAACGCCCCACTCACCCGAAACCCAGGGCAGCCAGACCCCGAAGGGGCCATAGCGGCGGAGCGCAGGGGCTAGGTTAGGGCGCGGGCCTCGGCTGCATGACCAGGAAGTCGCCGCGCTGCGGATCACCGGGAACGCTCGCCTGGTACGAGCCCCACGCGATCTTGTCCTCGACGTTGGTGATGGTGACAACGCCCAGCTCCTGCATGTCTTCCTTGAGCACCTCGCCGGTGGCGGGATCGGTCAAGCTCTCGCCGATGCGCTGCACGCTGAACTTGTCACCGGCCTGGACGCCTCCCTCGGCGCCTGCGTTCGCCCAGACCACGCCCGCGTCGTACTTCACCACCTGACCGCGCCACGGCATCGCCGCCAGCGTCTGGGTGATCAGGACCACGGCGTCTTCGAGCGCACCGTCGGTCGCCCGGCCCTGGGGGGTGTTGAAGAAGGCGTTCGGCCCCAGCGCCACGCCGTTCGTCGTCGTCGTCAGGCCAACCGCGTTGGACTGGATCTTGTGCTTGACCTTAAAGGTGCTGACGATGGCGCCGGTGCGCGTGTCGACCATGCGCAGGTCGATCTCGATGTCGCCGGCGCTGTGGCCGAACGTCAGAGCCGTCGGCCCCGAGCCAATGCTCAAACCCGCGCCATGGTCGGCGGTCGACTGCGCGGTCACCGAACCCACGATCAGGAACTGCGCCGGCAAGACATTGCCCGGCATCGGCGCCGACGTGCCGCTCGTGACGTGGCTCTTGGCCATGTCCATCTCGGTGATCATCGCCGCCGTTACGTCGCGCTCGACCACCCTGCAACAGCCGCTGGCGTTGAGGCGCGTGATCAGCGATGCGGCGACGGGGCCGCCGGCGTTGGTGGCGCTGGGCGTCGCATAGGTGCCGATCAGGTCGATCGCGCCGACCGCGACCGTGTGCTTCGGGCCGGGAATGAAGGCGAGCCGCTTGTCCACCGCCCATGCGAAACCCGGAGCGAGCAGAGCGGCGGCGGCCAGCGCGAGCGCATGGCGACGGTGGAGACCTGGTTCTGACAACATGGGCGCCCCCAGGAGCCGTCGATGGCGTTGACGCGACCAAGAGCGAGACCGCGATCCAGCTTCGCAAATACCACCGATTGGTAGCACTCGAGCAACGGGGCGTCACGAGTGACGGGGGGCCAAGCGCTGCGGCTTCAGCATTGAAAACGAAGGTGGCTCGGCGCACCCGCAACAAAGGTGCTATCTGAATGAGGCGAGGACCTAGGGGTGGCGGGCCGTTGAGAATGTCGCTGGTCTGTTCTCTGTCGACGCTGGCCGCCCGCTTGACGGGCTGCGCCGGGAAGAGCGTCCGAGCGGGGCTCGTTCTGGCGCTGTTGTGTGCTCCCTTGTCGGCGGGCGCCGACGCGGTGAGCGACGCGATGGCCGCGGCCCGCCAGGTCAAAGCCTATTCCGACGCCGCCGCCGCTCAGATTCCGGTCGCCCAGGCCGCGCTGCAGCAAACCCGGGCTGCCGCCAGCCAAGTCCTTACGGCCATGCGCAAAGCGCTGGCGGCCTCCAGCGATGCCGACAATGCAAAGGGCAGGGCCGACGCGGCCAGGGTCGACGCCGAGAAGCAGGCGGCGGCGGCGGCCACGGCCCGGGCGGCAGCTCAAGCCGCGGCCGCAGCAGGCGATTGCGCCGCCGCGAGGGCCGCTGCGGCGGCCGCCGCGAGCGCCGCGACGGCGGCCGATCAGGACGTGGACACCGCGGCGGCCAGCCTGCAAGCCGTCAAGAAAGATGCGGTCACTGCCGATCAGGCGAAGGCCGATGCGCTCAACGCGGTGCATCGCGCTAACGCGGCCGCCGCAGCCGCCGTCGCCGCCTATGGCGCCGCGGACAAGGCGGCGGCCGCCGCCTCGGACGCGCTCGCGGCCGCCTACGGCGAGGCCCTGACCATGTCGAAGGTCGGCAAGTCCACGAGCGAAGGGTCCGTCAAGGTGACGGAGGCGAACTACAACATCTTCCAGGATGCTGTCGCGTCCGCCCAAAGCGCCAATTCCTCGGCCTCGACGGTCGCGCAGATCCGCCAGTACGCCATCGACAGCTATGACGCAGCCGATCAGAACACCCAGAACACCTTCAACGCCGCCAAACATATCCAGGCCGACACCGGCGCGGTGATTGACGCCAAGAACGCCGCCGCCCGCGCCGCACGGCGCGCTGACGCTGACGCCGCCGCCGCGAAGGCGGCCGCCGACGGCTGCAAGGCCAAGGTCGAACCGCCCCAGACTCCGCCTCCGCCGCCCCCGCCCCCCAAATCCGAACCTCGGACCTACCGGAACGCCAGCCATCGTGGGACTTGCGAGCCTTGCCAGGCGGCGGCCAAAGCGCTGAACGACGCCGTCGACGCCTATAACGCGCTGCCCCCCGGCCCCAATGGCACGGCGAACCCCGCCAAGGACGCCGCCCTCGCGAAGGTCCGCGACCTCTCAGACGCGCTCACCGCTTGCGAGAGGCAATGCGTCGCGCCGACCGCACAGAACAGAGCGGGCTCCGCGCAGGACGGGAGCGTCCTCAGCGGCTCGGTGCTGCAGGGGATCGGCGTCGCGACGCCCGCCGGGCAACAGCCGAACCGGGGGGCCGAGGACTCGAACTCCAGCGGCTCCGCGCGCACGCCTCCCCCAGGTCGGCCGAACGCACCCTGAGGCCGATCGTGGCCCTGCCGCTCTGGTTCTGGCCGACCAGATGGGCGCGCGACGTTGAAAGCGGACTCGGCGGCTCCGCCCGAAAGCAGATGGGGTGGATGGCTCCCGCTCCCGGCGTCGAAGCGCCAATGTGGAGGCTGTCAAGCTAACCACGAGCAATGGGAGCCATCCGCCATGCAGATTACCACCGTAGGCCTCGATCTGGCCAAGAGCGTCTTTCAAGTTCACGCGATCGACGCCGGTGGCGAGGTCGTCGTTCGCCGCGCGCTGAGGCGGGCGCAGATGCTGCCGTTCTTCGAGAAGCTCGAGCCCTGCCTGGTGGGGATGGAGGCCTGCGGGACCAGCCACCACTGGGCGCGCGAGCTGGCAAGGCTGGGCCACGCGGTGCGGCTGATGCCTCCGGCCTACGTCAAGGCATACGTGAAGCGCGGCAAGACCGACGCGGCGGACGCCGAGGCGATCTGCGAGGCGGTGTCGCGTCCGACCATGCGCTTCGTTGCGATCAAGTCGATCGACCAGCAGGCGGCGCTGTCGCTGCATCGGGGGCGTGATCTGCTGGTTCGTCAGCGCACCCAGCTGGTCAACTTGATCCGCGGCCTGCTGGCCGAGTTCGGCGTGAACATCCCGCGCGGGATCACCCACGCCCTGGCCTTCGCCCGACGCATCGTTGCTGGTGATGTCGAGGCGGTTCCGCCGCTCGCCGCCAAAGTGGTCGGCGCCCTGGCCACCCAGGCGCTGGCGGTGCAGGACCAGGTCCACGGGCTCGAGCGTGAGCTGATGGCCTGGTATCGAGCCAACGCGCTGGCCAGACGCATCGCCACCGTGCCGGGTGTCGGCTTGCTGGGGGCCACTGCCCTTGCCGCCACCGTCACCGATCCTGGCCAGTTCCGATCCGGGCGCCAGTTCGCCGCCTGGCTCGGGCTCACGCCTCGGCTGAACTCCAGCGGCGGGAAGGAGCGGCTGGGCGGGATCTCCAAGATGGGAGACCGCTATCTACGCCGGCTGTTGATCGTCGGCATGACCTCGCTGGTGCGCCAGGCGAAGCGTGGTCCGGGGACCACAGACCCCCGGCTGGCGCTGCTACTGGCGCGCAAGCCGGTGCGGGTCGCCACCGTGGCCATGGCCAACAAGGCCGCCCGGGTGATCTGGGCGATCATGACCCGCGGCGGCGTCTATCGCGCGCCACAGGCGGCTTGAGTCGGACGCTCGGTCAGCGGCGCCAGCGGCGCGCTTCAGAGGTTGCAAGAGCGATGTGACGTGATGGCGAACAGGTCAGACCAGGACGAGGACACCCCGACCGATGTCCAGGGCCTCTCAAGCCCGCAAAGCAGAATGGGACCTCTCCAGCGCAAACCATCAAGGCCAGCGGCCCACCGCCGCGCAAACAGGCCGGACACAAGACCGCATCCGACCCCGTCGCCAGAACACAAGCTGATCCCTTGCAATGCGGGAGCCATCCACACAGGAACATCGCCCGAAGCCTCCCCTTAGCCCTTCAGCTCCAACACCAGGCTCGGCGAGTCCTCGGCGACCCTCCGCACACGAGTGAAACCCGCCTGCCGCGCGACCTCCATCAGCCGCCTCGGACCGGCCGCGGCGCCCAGCGCGGCCTGCCCCTCCTGGCTCATCGACACCGGCGTGCAGATCATGGTCGAGGCCGAGTAGACCATCCGGCTGAACGGGTTCTTGAGGTTCTCGGCCAGCCCGTCCGCCGCGTTCGGCTCTACCAGCATGCAGGTTCCGTCCGTCGACAGGCGCGAGCGCAGGCGCCGAGCCGCGCCGACCGGGTCGCCCATGTCGTGCAGCGCGTCGAACATGGTGATGAGGTCGAACTCGCCCTCCCGGCCGAAGTCCTTGGCCGCGGCCCGTTCAAAGCTGACCCGATCGGCCACGCCCGCGGCTTGGGCCGCGCCTCGGGCGTGCTCGATGGACGGCTCATGATAGTCGAAGCCCACGAAGCGTGAGTTCGGGAAGGCTTGCGCCATCATGATGCTGGCCGCCCCGTGTCCGCAGCCCACGTCCGCGACCCGCGCGCCAGCCCTGAGCTTGGCTACAACGCCGTCGAGCGCCGGGAGCCAGACGTTCAGCAGGTTGGCGGTGCGCCCAGGCCGGAGGAAGCGCTCGGTGCCGCGGAACAGGCAGTCGCATCGCTGGTGCCAGCCGAGCCCGCGCCCGCTCCGAAAGGCCTCGGCGACCTTCGGTTCGTCGAGGAACATCGCGGCGATGAGCTCAAATCCGCCGGCCATGAAGGCTGGTCCGTCCTCGTCGGCGAGGACCCCTCTCTGCTCGTCGTTGAGCCAGAAGCGGCCGGTGGCGTCGTCGTATTCCGCGTAGCCGGACGCCGCTTGCGCCGCGAGCCATTCGCGCACGTTGCGCTCGTTGACGCCTGCTTGAGCGGCCAACTCTGCCGAGGTGCAAGGTCCGGCGGCCGCTAGCGTCTTGTATAGCCCCAGGCGATCGCCGAGCAGCGCCAGCGACACGGACATCGCCGCGCCAATCTCGTTCGCCATCTTGCCTTGGAACACTTCGAGCTTGGATGGGCCTTCCGCCATCTCCACAGTCCTCCATCACCGCGGCCGAGCTATCGTTCAACAACAAGTCTGATCGTCTTGCACCTGTTTCCGGCGCTCGTGCGTGCTCGAGTGCGCCATGGCCCCTGGGCCTTCGTTGCCTATGGCCGCCTTGGGTCTTAGGCGGACGTCCGGCCCTCGCCAGAAAGCGGACATCACCGTGCGCTCGCTCGACCCCGCGCTAGCCGCCTTCAGGGCTTGGGCAGCGGTTGGAACTGGTCTTCCGAGTTCACGATCTGCCAGGCGCCGTTTCTGAGGACGAAGACGTCGGTGAAGATCAGGCTGCCACTCGGGAATTGGCTGCCCGTCGGCCTGACGTCCGTCTCCTTGCCTTGGGCGACGGCGGTGTCGCCGAAGAAGCGAACGTTGACGTAGTCGAGCCGGCCCGAGAGGGGCGCGTTCGCCGGCGTAAAGAAGCTGACGACGAGCGCCTTGTCCGCGACCGCGCCGTCCGGCGTCACCGCGACGTAGTCGTCGGCAAGGATGCGCAGCGCGACGGATGGGTCTCCCTTGGCCTCCGCCGCGACCCAGGCGGCCTCGCTGTCTCGAATGTATTTCTCGGCGTCGTTCTTGTCATAGGGCGCCGCCGAAGCGCCCGAGCCAGCACAAACCCAGGCCGCCGAAATCAAAATACCTAGCGCGCGCAACATCGGTCTCTCCGCGTCTCTGTGGCCACAAGCCTAGCAGTTTGGCTCGCTGAGCGCCGCGAAGTTCGCCCCTGCAATGGCGGCTGCGCCAGCCCAGCCGCAGCCTGCGGGCATCTGGGTCAAAAGCGCGTGCGACGCTCGCTCGCCTTCGAAGAGAGCGGAAGAGTGCTCGCTCCTATACCGCGGCGGGCTGGCCCACTTTGCGAGTCCCGGCGGCGGCGGGCTTGGTCGGATCCATCAAGAAGCGAACCGGCATGTAGCTCCAAGTCCCCGCGACCCAGGTGGTCGGCAGGTGGTTGCTGGGCGCAAGCGTCGGCGCGCCGAAGGCGGCGACGTCGAGCGCGTGGTAGTGCGGGAAGCCGCGCCGCGCTTCCTTGATCTGGTACTCGAACTCCTCGGCGATGAGCACCGGCGCCCCGTCGAACGCGGCAAGCACGCTGTTCTGCACGTGCAGCACGTCGACGCCGGCGATGAAGCCGGGATTGTCGACCACCGCGTCGAGCACGGCGCGGCCGTCCGATATCACCTTTGCCTCGAAGCCGTAGTGGCGTCGCTTGAGCGACACCGTCTCGGCGACCTTCAGCTCATCGCCATAGGCGTTGGCGAGCCAGGCCGCGACCCGATCGTTGTCGGTGAAGCCGCCAAGCACGTAGCCGACGTAGTGGTTTGTCGCCCGCGCGTGCAGCCGAAGCTCGGCGGTGGTGAAAGGGCCGTACGGGCCGTCTTCGCAGGCGCGGACCACCAGCGAGCAATAGGGGGGAACGGCGGATGCAGGGCCGCCGGCAACCGGGCGATCGCCGGTTCGGCGAGCACCTCGAACGTGAACGTCAACGTCTGAGCATTCTCGATGTCGATCCGGTCCTGGCCGAGCTCTTTGACGACGGTCAGGCCCGCGGTGGTCGGCTTGTAGCCGCCGAAGATGGGCATCGGGGCGCCTCCCTATTCCGCCGCCACGGGGGTCTTGGGACGGGCGCTCGTCTTGAAAGCCGGCATCACCTCCTTGGCGAAGAGCCGCAAGGAGGCGAGCACCTCGGCCTGCGGCACCGTCTCCAGCGCGTTGAGGAGGAAGTTGACGCCATCGATGCCGGTCGCCTCCCAGTTCTTCAGCACCTCGACGATTCGCTTGGGATCGCCGACGGCCATGCCCGGCGGCGGTCCGGGCATCTCGCCCGGCACCGCCGATGCGCGGCGCACCTGCGGAAGCAAGCCGAAGCTAGAATAGGACGGCGAGGCGTAGACCTCGCGGGCGGAGACGAGCTGCGAAGCGGCGTAGCCGAACGTGCCGGCGAGCCGCAGGCCCGTCTGCTGCCCGACATTGTTGTCCTCGTGGCAGAAGAGGAAGTTCACCGTCGCCACCTGATCGTTGATCGCGCCGGCGGGCTCGCAGGTCTCGATCACCTTGCGATAGGCCTTCACCCGTCGCTCCTGCTCGGCGAAGTCGTTGAAGGTGAGACCAAGCGCCCCGATGCCATGTTCGGCCGCGTCGATCTCGGTGCCGGGGCTGGTGACCGCCACCCACATCGGCGGATGCGGCTTCTGATAGGGCTTGGGGATCACCGCCCGCTCGGGCATCGAGAAGCAGACGCCGTCATGGGCGTAGCGCTCGTTCATCCACATTTTCGGCAGGGCGCGGACGATCTCGGCCCAGGTCGCCTTGGTAAGGTCCGGGTTGGCGCGGAAGCCGCCCAGCTCCGTCCAGGTGGCGCTGCGCCCGGTGCCGACGTCGAGCCGTCCATGGCTGACGATGTCGAGCACCGCCGAGCGCTCGGCGATGCGGATCGGGTGGTTGATCTCCGGGACGCAGACGTTGATGCCGTGGCCGACACGGATCTGCTTGGTCTTGGCCGCGACCGTGGAGAGGAAGATCTCCGGCGCCGGGCAGTGCGAGTACTCCTCGAGGAAGTGGTGCTCGACCGCCCAGACGTAGTCGAAGCCCAGCTCGTCGGCGAGGACGCACTGCTCGATGCAGTTGTCGTAGACCTGGCGCTCGGTTTCCGGCCCCCAGGGCCGGGGTACGCTGATCTCGTAGAAAATCCCGAACTTCATCGCGCCCTCCGTGGTGGCCGCCCTCTTCCTATGTCTTTTTTGAGCGCTGGGCCTGAATAAGCAACCCGGCGCAGCTGGATTCCGCTCCTGGCGCTTTAGCGGGTGCTGGCAGGATCCGTGGTCGGGCGCCTTCGAACGCCCCCTGAACGATCTCGAGCCTACCGCGAGGAACTGCAGCCGCTGGCCAGGAGCGGGGCGCCTGCGGCGATCGGTCGGGCCGTCCTGATGGTGAAGGAACGGGAGACGAACCGGCGCTCTCCCAAGGGGTCGCCCTTCAGGAAGAACACCGTCCCGCTGAGGCCGATGTGGCCTGGCCGGCAACCCGGCGACACGAACGAGGGATATCCGCCATCGATGACGTGACCACCGTTGGCGCCGGCGCCGTATGGACGGGTCGAGTTCTCGATGATCTGAGGCGGCGTCCAGTCCTGGGCGGCCAGGCTCGTGGCGGTCGAGAAGAAGAGGGAAAGCTCGGTCGGCTCGCACTTGCCGGCGGAGGGGCACCGGTAGGTCGTGCAGACGAACGTGATCATGTAGCGACGCAGGGCGTCGTTGTAGGCGATCTGGGCGCCGCCCTCGCCGTAGATCGCGCCGCAGGGTGGGATGACGCCATCCTCCAGGCCCCCACGGCCGTCCTGCGACCAACCCCCAGCATGCCATTTGTAGAAGTGCAGGCGACGGAGACCATCAGGCCCCGGGAGGTCGCCGAGTTTGGCGCGCGCCATGTGGATCCGGGCGTCGGCCGTGGCGCCGGGGCGGCCGGTGAACTGGTAGGGCGCGTAGAGGTAGTCGCCGCCCGACCGATCCATGTCGTCGATGAAGGCGCTCGGCAGGCTGTCGCCGTAGAAGTTGGCGTACGGGGTCGACGGCGGCGCGCCGGGAAGCGTCACGCCGGCGTAGCGGCCGTCGCCGTAGTCCAGCCAGTTCCGCTCGAACCCGGGCATGGCGACGGGCGCGGGCCAGGTCCTGCCGCCGTCGGAGGAACGCGCGACCCCGATCGAGACCCAGCCGGCGGCCATCCCCTGAGGCGCGGCCGGGCAATGGATCTCGGCTTCGTAGATCATGATCAGGTTGCCAGGCGGCAGGGTCGGATCCTGCAGCACCGAGCCCGGCGCGGCGTACTGCTCGTCGAAGTGGGTCACGCCCCGGTAGCCGCAGTCGCCGTTGCCTGGGTGCGGCGACCAGAACACCGCGCCGCCGTGCCGGGGGTCGCCGAACCCCGGCGCGAACCCGAAATGGCGGAAGTCCCAGCTCTGCAGAACGAAGGCGTCGCCATGCATGGCGCCGGCGACCATGTTCGCCATAGCCACCCAGAAATTGAAGGGGCCCGGCCCTCGCGCCGGCAGATCGAGGCGAGGCTCGCCGGCGCTCATGATCGTCGTGTGCTCGTCCGGCAGATAATGGATCGAGGCCGGGTACGTCAGCGCCTCGTCACCAGACACCGAGAACACGATGTCGGGCGCTGAGAGCGAGGGCGTGGCCCATATCAGGCAGACCGCCAGCACCGCGGCGGACATCGCGCGCCGCAATAGGCTCTGCGGCCCGTCTCGCCCCGCGCTGAAGTCCTTCCGCCGCATGCCCCTGCCCCGCCCGCGCCCGACAAGCTTGGAGCCTCTCACCGCCGGCTCCGCAAGGCAACGCTCCGCTCGGGCGCTGACCGCATCCAGCTTTGCCTTCGCAGCGTGTCCGCGTCAGAAAGCCGGAATGAACCTTTCTCGCGCCGCTCGAACGTTCGTCCTCACGCTCGCAATGGCCGCCGCCGCTGGCGCGTCCCTGGCGGCGCCGCGCCACCTCGCGTACGGCGCCGTGGCCGCCTCCGACGCATTCGGCGCCGCCGCGGCCGAGCAGATCCTGAGAGAGGGCGGCAACGCGGTTGACGCGGCCGTCGCCACCGGTTTCGCCGAGGCGGTGACCTATCCCGAGGCCGGCAACATCGGCGGCGGCGGCTTTATGACCGTGTTCTTCAAGGGTCGGGGCTACTTCCTCGACTACCGCGAGACGGCGCCGGCCGCCGCGAGCCGGGGCATGTACCTCGACGCCAAAGGCGAGGTGGTCCCAAGCCTCAGCCTGGTCGGGAACCTGGCGGCGGGCGTGCCGGGCTCTGTGCGCGGCTTCTGGGAAGCGCACAGGCGCTTTGGGCGGCTGAGTTGGGCCGCGGACTTGGCCCCGGCGATCCGCCTGGCCAGCCGCGGCTTCACTCCGTCCAAGGCCATGGCCATCACGCGCGACGAGAAGCTCGGACAGTTCGCTGGCCAGACCAACTTCGCCGCCTACTACGGCGGCTTCCAGCCGGGCCGGCTGTTCCGCCAGCCTGAGCTGGCCGCGACCCTGCGCCGGGTCGCGCGGGACGGAGCCAAGGGCTTCTACGAGGGGCCAACGGCCGATCTCATCGTGGCCCAGATGGGTCGCGGGAAGATCAAAGGACTGATCACCAAGGCAGACCTCAAGAACTACAAAGTGGTTTGGCGTGATCCGATCGAAGCCAGGTGGCGGGGCTTCGACGTCATCACCGCGCCGCCGCCGAGCTCGGGGGGCGTCGCGTTGCTGCAGCTGCTGCGCATGAAGGAGGACGCCGCTCCCTTGTTCCAGGGGGTGGCGCTGAACTCGCCCCAGTACATCCACCTGATCTCGGAGATCGAGAAGCGCGTGTTCGCCGACCGCGCCGCCTATCTGGGCGACCCGGACTTCGTGAACAACCCGGTCGCGGCGCTGATCGACCCGGCCTATCTCGCTCGCCGCGCGGCTGAGGTTGATCCGACCCAGCCCTCGCCGACGGTCAATGTCCGGCCCGGTCTGGAAAAGTCGCAGACGACCCACTTCTCCATTGTCGACAAGTGGGGCGACGCCGTCTCCAATACCTACACCTTGAACGGCGACTACGGCGCCGGGGTGGTCGTCGAGGGGGCGGGCTTCCTCATCAACGACGAGATGGACGACTTTTCGGCCAAGCCCGGCCTTCCCAACCAGTTCGGCGTTGTCGGCAGCGACGCCAACGCCATCGCGCCGAACAAGCGGCCGTTGAGCTCGATGACACCGACGATCCTGCTGAAGGACGACAAGCTCGCCATGGTGATCGGAACGCCGGGCGGCTCGCGTATCTTCACCTCGGTGTTCCAGGTGCTCGTCGACGTCTACGACTATGGCATGCCCCTGCCCGAGGCCCTCTCCACGCCACGTTTCCACCACCAGCTGTTGCCGGAGAACACCATCTTCACCGAGCCGTACGCGCCGTTCGACGCCGCCTTGGCCAAGGCGCTCATCGCGCGCGGCTACCGCATCGAGGACCAGGGCTACAACGGCGACATCGAGGCGATCAGCATCGTGAACGGCAGGCCCGAGCCGGCCTCCGACCCGCGTGCTCGCGGCGTCTCTTTGCGGGTTCGATAGCGATGGCAGGGCTTCGGTCATGATCACGGCGCGACGCGCGCTCGCGTCGCGTCCGTTGGAGATGGTCGACGCAGGCGACCTGAAACGAGAGTGTCGGCGAGGAGGCTTGTCATGACCAAAGACGGCGGCTCCAAAACGGGCGAACTGGTTACCGAGACCCTTGCGTACGACGGTGGTCGGCAGGTCACGGCGTACCTTCCGCCGAATCCGCCGGAGGCGGTGGTGTTCGCCGGCGACGGTCACCTGATCCCGCAATGGGGTGACTTCGTCGCAGCGGCCGGAGTTGCGTCCACAATGATCGTCGGCGTCCACCGGTTGGCGGACGAGACGCTGCGGCTCCACGAGTACTCGCCGGGCTTCGATCCGATCAGGTTCGCCGCCCACGAGGCGTTCTTCGTCGAGGACGTCCGCGCGTGGACCCGGTCGCGTTTCGCCGTCGACCTGCGCAAAGAGCGCACCGCGGTTTTCGGCGTCTCCGCAGGCGGAGAACTGGCGCTCGCCATCGGACTTCGGCATCCGGACGTCTACGGCGCCATATTTTGCGCCTCGCCCGGCGCCGGCTATCGACCGCCCAGCGTGATGCCGGCGTTGCTTCCGCCCACCTACTTCGTCGCCGGAACCAAGGAGCCATTCTTTCGCGACAACGCGGCCCGGTGGGCGGATGCCCTGCGCGACGCAGGGGCGGACGTCGTGATGACCGAACGAGACGGGACACACGGCGGCGATTTCTGGCGAACAGAGCTACCGCTCATGGTGGCCTGGGCGTTCGGACGATGAAGCGCCGCGGTTGCGCAACACCCATGAGGCGCCGGCTGCCTGGAATCGGGCGGACGTCGGCGGGCCTCGCTGACCGGCGCCCGGCGCCCTTCCTGACTCCCACAAAGGAGAGTAGCGTTTTCAGCGCGGTTCAAGAGCAATGGGAGAGACGCTGGTGGCGTATCATCTCGAAGGCCGTTTGCTTGAAGTCTGCGACTGCCGTGTGCTTTGCCCATGCTGGATCGGCGAAGACCCGGACAATGGCACCTGCGATTCCATGCAGGCCTGGCACTTCGACAAAGGCAGCATCGATGGCATCGATGTGAGCGGGCGTACGATCGCCGGGGTCTTCCACATCCCAGGCAATGTGCTGAAAGGCGGAATTCCGCGGCGCGCTCTATGTGGACGACGGCGCCTCGGATGATCAGCAGCGAGCCATACTCGAGGTCTATTCGGGCAAACAGGGTGGGCCGGTCGCGGACGTCGCCAAGCTGATTGGCGAAGTCGTTTCGGTCGAGCGCGCGCCGATTACGTTCACCGTGAACGAGGGTCGCGGCACGCTGCGGATCGCTGATGTCGGCTTGGCCGAGCTGGAGCCGTATCTCGGCCCGAGCGGCGCGGCCACGACGCTCACGGACACGATCTTTTCGACTGTTCCGGGTGCGCCCGTGTTCGTCGGGAAGGCGACCCGCTATCGGTCGAAGAATGCCGCGCTCGGGCATGACATCGACATCTCTGGCTTCAACGCCCTGCAAAGCACCTTCGTTTTTGATGGCTGACGGCTCGCCGGCCCGCCAGTTCATGTCCGTACGCGCACCCAGCCTGTTCATGGTGTTGATGATCGGGCTGATCGGCTTGTCGTGGGCGGCGTTGGTGCTGTGGCAGACCAGCCCTTACGGCCGTTACCTGGACCATGGTCGATGGACCGAGGTCGGGTTGGTGGCCACCATCTGTGGCGGACTGCAGCCGATGCTGCTGTATGCCGGCGGCTGGCTGCTGATGTTGACCGCCATGATGCTGCCAACGACGCTGCCGCTGTTGCAGCGCTTTCAGATCATGGTGTCGGCGCGCGCCGACCAGGCAAGCCTGGTGGGGCTGCTCATCGCAGGATACCTGCTCGCCTGGACCGCCTTTGGAATCGCCGCGCACGGGCTCGACTTTTCGCTGCATCTGGTCGTGCGCCACGCGGCGTGGCTGACGTCGCACGCCTGGTTGGTTGGCGCGGCGGTTCTGCTGGTCGCTGGCGCCTTCCAGTTCACCGATTTGAAGTATCGCTGTCTCGACCGCTGCCGCACGCCCCTCGGCTTCATCGTCAAGCATTGGCGCGGCGTCAGGCCCCGATACGAGGCGTTCAAGCTAGGGCTGGACCATGGCGTGTTCTGTGTGGGCTGCTGCTGGGCGCTCATGCTGCTGATGTTCGTCGTCGGAACAGGGAACGTCGGCTGGATGTTGCTTCTGGGCGCCGTCATGGCGCTTGAGAAAAACGCAGCATGGGGCAGGAAGCTCAGTCAGCCGCTCGGCGCCGCCCTGATGGGCTGGGCGGCTCTCATCGTGGTCGGCAACGTCGTCTAGGGAAGAACCAGCCGAAGGGAGTGCGATGAGGACGATCTTCGCCGTTGCGGTTGCGCTCGCTATCGCCGCACCAAGCTACGCCGCTCCGCCGATCAGCGACCCCGCCAAGCTCATCCGGACGCTGTACAGCTCCAGCGCTCGCTCCGACGCTGGGGGCGATCCGCTTTGGTGGAGCTACCTGACAGGCAGCGCCCAGACCACGTTCGCGCGTGTGCAACGCGCAGAACGCGAGAGCGGCGACGAGCTCGTCGACGCGGACTTCCTGTGCCAGTGCCAGGACACCGAGAACCTGCGCGTGTCCTCGATCGCGCTATCGCGTCGGACGCCGACTTCCGTTCGGGCGCGCGTTGAGTTCAGCAACTTTGGGCGCCGGCAATTGATGGTGTTCGACCTGGTGAACGCGGGGCATGGCTGGAAGATCGCCGAGATGACAGCCGCCGACGGGCACACGTTCAGCGGCGACAACCTTCAAGCGCTCAAAGAGGCCGGCAAGTAGTCCTTCCTGAGGGGCGCGCGGGGGACCCCATAACACCCCGGAATTGAGGTCCTGGAGCATGGCGAGGCTCGTCTTCGGTTTGTCGCAGTCGCTGGACGGCTACGTCGACCACCTGGAAATGCCGCCGCCTGGTCCGGCGCTCTTCCGTCACTTCTACGAGCAAGAGCGCGATCTCGCCGGCGGTGTCTATGGTCGCCGCATCTATGAGGTCTTGCGGTATTGGGACGAAGACCGTCCTGAATGGAGCGCGGATGAACGCGACTATGCGGCGGCGTGGCGGCGCCAACCAAAGTGGGTCGTGTCGCGCTCGCTGACGTCAGTCGGCCCCAACGCCACACTTGTCGGCGCCGACCTCGAGGCGGTGATACGTGGACTGAAGGCCCGGCTGGTTGGGGAGATCGCCGTCGCCGGACCGGACCTCGCCAGAAGCCTGACAGACCTTGGCCTTATCGATGAGTATCGCCTCTACTTCCGCCCCTTCGTGCTTGGTCACGGCACGCCATTCTTCGCCGGCGGCCGGCCGCCGCTCCGCCTCGTGGGCAGCGATCGGATTGACGAGGACACGATGAGGCTGACGTACGTTCCCGCCTAGCCGCGCCTCACCCTGGACCCATCACATCGGCCGCTGGGCCTCCCGCGCCGCCGCGGCGTTTTGCGCGGGCTTTGGGATGTTTCAGGCCGCCCTTGTCCTCGGGGCCCCTCTCGGCGCGATGACCTGGGGCGGCTCGCAACCGGTTCTGTCGGCGCCAATGCGCGCCGCGAGCGCCGCGGCCGCGGCCTACTTGCTGTTGGCGTCGGCGGCGATGCTCGTGCGCTCCGGCGACTGGGGACGGCGACTTCCACGCGCGCCCTTCCGCTGGTTCAGCGCGCTGCTGGCCGCCCAGCTGGCGCTCAACACGCTCGGTGATCTGGCCTCGAGGACCGCCGCGGAACGATTCGGCATGGGGGCGGCCTCGGCGCTCGGCAGCCTGCTCTGCCTGGCCGCCTTCGCCTTCGCAGCCGACAGGTCGGCGCCGGAGGCCGTCAACTAGCCGGAGCGCTGGCGGCTCCGCTACGGCAAGTTGACTCAGCCGCTGCTGCAACCGAACCTCGGGCGGCGCAGGGAGGGCGAGTGACATGCAGTGGCGTGCGTGGATCGCCGTCTTTGCGATCTTTCTGATGGCGGGCGGCTCGTCGCTTGCCGATCCCGCCGCCGCACCGCCGGCGCAGTCCCCGCAGGCGCTTTACAACGACGCCCAGACGGCCTTCGACAACGACGATTGGGACAAGGCGATCGCTGGCTTTTCGGCCGTCCTGGCCAGCGCGCCGGGCGAGGGGCGCCCGCAAGCCGTCATCCGCAGCCGGCTCGCCGCGGCGCTGTTCGACAAGGGCCGTCTCGCGGAGTCGGAAACGCAAGCGAGGGAGGCCATCGCGGGCCTGCGCGGGTCCGGGCCGGACGCGGACCTGGCATTCGCCTACCTGACGCTCGGCGACGCCTTGCAGGCCGACCTTTCCTACGCGGACGCGATCGAAGCCTACAAGGGGGCGCAGGCGTTCGCCGCCGGCCCCGATGCAGCCGACCAGGCCACGGCGGCGTCACTGGGCATCATCAAGTCGGCGATGGTCACCCAACCGGATCTCGCCGCGTCGACGGCGGACGCGATCATCGCCGACGATTCTCACTTTCGTTCGCGGTCCAACAACTTTCGGGCGCAGGTCTTCACCCTGCGCGCCCGGGCCGAACTCAACCGCGGAGACACCAAAGGGGCCAAGACATTCGCTGACAAGGCCCTGGCGCTCGTCGGTCCCATGGGGCCGCGCCTCAATCTGTTTCAGGTGGCGGTCCGTGGCGACGCCGCGTTGATCTACGCGATGCTGCACGACGACGAGATGACGCGGCAACTGCTGGCCTACACAGGCGCGGGCCACCTCCCGGTCGATCCTTGGCTCCTCACGATGGGCGTCAGCGCCCCCAGTTGCAGCACGGACATTTCGCCGGACGACACCGCTGTGGTCGAGTTCGCCATCGGCGACGATGGTCGAACGGCGGTCGCCGCACCCGTCTATGCAAGCCGCCCGGGGCCGATGGGCGTGCTGTTCGCCAAGGCGGTGCGCGCCTGGCGCTGGCAGCCGGCCGCGGTCGCCAAGATCGATGGTTTCTGGCGTGCATCGATGCGCGTGCAGCTTCGCTGTCACAAGCAGTCGCCGGCGCAGCCAAGCCCGTCACAGTCCGACCGACCCGCCGGTCAGGCGACGCTGCTCGAACGGGGGAGGCAAGCGACCTGGGCGCGGCCACGGGCGAGACCCAGACGCTGGCCCTGGACTGCCGTACGATGCGGGCAGGCCGACCTGCTTCAGCGGCATGCCCAATGACGCGGACTTCCCGAGCGAGGCGCAGCGCTGGGGCTTCGAGGGCTTTGTCGTGGAAGGGGTCGACATCGGCCCCCACGGCGAGGTGACGGAAGAGCGCCCCCTCATCGCCTATCCCCCCTTCGTCTTCGTGGACTCGGCGCAGAAGATGGTGCGCTCATTCAGCTACCGACCGCCGACCCCCGCGGCGATCGAAGCCGGCTGCAACGAGATAACGGTCACGGTTCACTACCAACTGCCTGCAGGACCTTGACGCAGACGCCAGGGCCTACTGTGGGACGTGGCTCTCGGATGCAGCGTGAGCTCTGGCCGCCGCGGCGGCGTCCCTGAAGCCCGGCGTCCCCGCATTGAAGTGGCAGCTGCCTTTGCAGGTGTCGCCCGTTGCGGCGCTACAGGTTAGCGCTCCATCACCCGTGTCGACGGTACAGGAGCCCTTTCCAACCGAACACGTGCAGCTGAACGTCCCTCTGACGTTGTTGCTCAGAGCAATGGATGCGTTGTGTCCCAGCACCGTCACGACGGATCCCGGCGGCAGGTCGATGCTGTCCGCGCCGACGCTCGATGCGACGAACAGGGCCGCGAGCGCGGTAACGGCGAACATCAGAGCCCTCTTCATGGTTGCGCCCTCCTGTTGGCTTTTCGAATGAAACCGCCGGTTAGCTCTTGTTGTTGCCGGACAGTTGGCAGCCGCCGTTCAGCTTCCCGGCCCTCGCGCAGTTGAACACTTGCGTGGGCTTCGGCAATTCAGGCGGATAGATCACCACCCAGCCGGACCCGCCGTCGGTGCATTCGACCTCGACATAGTCCCAGCCGTCGTCGCCGCGGGCGAGGGGTCGCGCGTTCGACACCGTGCACGATCCCTTGCCGGCCGCTTTCAGCACCGCGCTCAGCTTTGGGTAGACCGCCGATTCGGGCGTTAGCGTGCACTTGTAGCCCTCGGCCTGCGAGCGGACGCAATCGTACACCTGCCCGGCGCCCTCGGCCGGGAAGACGCCGACGCCTCCGTCGGGCCGGTTGGAGCAGGCCATCTCGACGATGTTTTTGGTCGAGTCGGACTGCGGGAACAGGGCGTACTTGGTGACCGCGCAATCGAAGCCCGCGCTCTTGGCAAGGCTGCTGTACAGCGCAGCTTTCTGCGCCTCTTCCCGGCGCGGGTCGGTCAAGCGGCACCCGTCGCCGATCTGGTAGGCCTCGGAGCAGGGGATCACTTCATCCAGCGCCCCGGTCTTGTCGGCATGCAGGACGTAGCCCTCGCCGCCCGGGCAAGCGATCTCGAAGTAGTCGGATCCGTCCTGCGAGGTCAGCATGTATCGGTCCTTGGCGACCGTGGCGCACTTGCCGGCCGAGGCCGCCAGCGCTGCGATCTCGCTCGGATTCCTGTCCTGCGTCGCCAGCGTGCACTCGACGTTGGCGGTTGCGCCGGCCAGGCAAGCGGTGGGGGTCCAGGTCGCCGGCGTCACGTCGAGCACAAGGATCTGGCCGCCCGTGCACGCCACCCGATAGCGCCGATGCCCATCGGTCGTCACCCCGATGAAGTGACCGCTGTCGACGGTGCAGGTCCGGCCCGACCGATTGACGAAGTACTGCAGACCGGCGGCCGGGCTGACGTTTTCCGGCAACACACAAGCGACCACGCTGGGATCGCCGGTTGGGCCGGGCTGGTCGGCGATCAAACAGTCGAAGACGTCGGTCTTCGGCGGCTGGTGGTCGACCAGGACGACGTATCCCATCCCCTCCTTGCAGGCCATCTCGGTCAGGATGGCCGCGCCGTGCGACGGGGTCTTCAGATTGGCCAGCCTGGCGTCGACGAGCGTGCAGGGAATGTGGTTCGCGGCGATCAGGATCGGCGCCGACTTCATCCCGGCCGCATGGGCGTCCGGCGGGAGCGCGCCCGGGCCGGCGGGGGCCTGGGCGAGCGATGCGCTGACGACGGTGATCGCGGCGAGGAAGCTCACCGCCGCGGCCAGCAGCGTGGAAAGTCGCGGCACAGTCGCTCCTGGGGTTCTCCCGTTTTGACGGAGCTTAAGCGCGTGCGCTTGAAGCCGGTCAAGCGCGCCTCGCCGCGTTGACGCTCATTTGGGGGGCCGCATCGGCCCGGGTATATGGTCGGTGATGCGCCGACGGCGGATGCGAGGAGATTTCCGATGCGGTCATGGGTGGGGTGCTGCGCAGCGGTGCTTTTCGTCGCCGCTGCAGGGCAAGCTTGCGGAACGACGCTCTACTTCAGGGCTCATCTCGCCGGCGCCGCCGAGGTCCCCGCGACCGCGACGGCCGGTCAGGGCGACCTGGTCGCCCAAGTCGACACCGACACGCGGGTGTTCCGCTACAAGGCCACCTTCAGCGGGCTGACGGGCGAGCCGACAGGGGCCCATTTCCATGGACCTGCCCGGCCGGGCGAGGATGCGCCTACCGTGGTCATGGTCTCGGACCCTTCGAGCCCAATCAGCGGCGAGGCTGTGCTGACCGGCGCGCAGATCTCCGATCTCAGGAAGGGGCTGTGGTACTTCAACGTCCACACGGCTGCCAACCCCGGCGGTGAAATCCGCGGCCAACTGAACCAGGACCACGCAGTGCGGACGCAGGAGCGACCGCCACAACAGGAACAGCCGGACTTCCCGCTCGATGAGCTCCAGCGACCGGCGTCACTCAGCGCTCGCTAGCTGGCGGGGCCAGCTGGCGGCCCGTCCTCGGTCTTCAGGTTGAGGCGGACGCCGAGCCTGATCACCGCGCCGTCGACGGGCGCGCCATCGGCGGTCCACGGATTCATTCGCATCGTCGACGCCAGTCTCACGGCAACGTCCGCAAACTCAGGCGCGTCCGACGAGGCCGTGTCCGGACCACAGTCGGTGAGCGATCCGTCCTCGGCCACGATGCACTTGGCGACGCCAAGCCCAGTGGTCAGTCCCTTGGCCGCTGCTTCCGGCGGGAACACCCTGAGACTCTGATCGGGGTCGAACCCGGACAGCCAGTAAGGAGATGTCACGACCCTGCTTCCCGAGCCGCCGGGTGGAGAGAAGCGGATGGGGACATCGACCCAGAGATCCGCGTGGCCCGGCGCCTGCGCCCACTCCGGCGAGACGCGAAACCGCGCCGCGAGCATCAGCGCCGCTTTGCCGAAACCCTTGTTCTCCGGGGTTTCCTTGATCAGCTGGCAGCCCTCGAGGTCGCCGTTCTTCTGGACTTCGCAGTGCGCCACGGCATAGCCCTCGACCCCGCCCGCTCTGGCGGGATAGGCGCGCACCCAGTCGTCGAACGTCGCGGTGCTGACCCAAACGGGGCCGTTCAGCATGGTGATCTGACGCCGCTGAAGGGGGTCACCGAACATGGTGATGTCGGAGCCCGCCTGCACCGGCGCTTGAAACGCATCAGGAGACGCGGCCCTCTCGCCGACAGGTCCGCCATCACGTCCCCTGCCGAAATCGATCCGTGAGGCTGGCGCGCGGAAGTCCACCGCAATGCTCATCACGGCGTCGACCGGACCGTCCGGCCCGGTCGCAGGGGTTAGTTTGAACGTTGGCCGAAGCTCCATCGCCGCGGCGCCGAAGCCCTGACCTTGCGGGATCTCGGACGCAACCTTGCACCATTCGGCGAGGCCAAATCGGTCAATGTCGCAGCTCAGCAGGACATGTCCGCTGATGCGGGCATTGTAGGCGTTCATCGGCCAGACCGAGGCCCAGATGCCCGCGGTATCGTCCACCGGGACCACGACCTTGGCAGCAGGCGGGGCTCCCTTTCGCTCAGGCGCATACACCGTCACGTCAGGTGCGGGCGGCGCCTTGCCGGTGCTGTCCTCGGCCGCTGCAATGGAGGCGGCCGCCAGGGCTTCCAGAAGCATCGAACCCCCTTCGACAGGTTGGCCGAGACCCAGTCTTGCACGGCCGATATGCGCCTGGAAAGCGAAAGTGCCGTAGGGTCACTCTGCTTGCGACGACTGCCCTGTCTCGCCTAAGGGCGGGGCCGCGCTAGACTAAGCGTCGACGGTTCTGAGCGGAGAGCGGCTCGGTGAGCGCTAGAGACGAGGTTCTGGCAGGCCTTCCGGAGACGTCGGCCGGCCGACAGCTGGCTTGGATGATCGGGCTGATCGCCAACGCGGGGGCCGGGGCGCGGCTGAGCGACATGGACCGTTACGCCCCGGCGCTGCGCGAACGGCTGGACGCATTCGCGGATGACGAAGCCTTGCAGGCGGACTTTCGCATCGCCAACGACCGGATGGGCGCACCGGTCGAGGTCGCCGTCGAGCGGTCGAGCGACCACGAGATCGCCGTCCTGCTGAAGACGGACAAGGATCGCAAGTTCACCATCGCCTTGACCGTCGAGCCGGACCCGCCGCATCGCATCCTCACCCTGCAGAACCAGCGCAAACACGACTTCAAGCTCGAGGTGCGCGAGGCGACCGAAGCCGATGCGCTCATCCTGGCCGACATCGAACGTCGCTGTCCGATCGTGATGGGCGACACATCGGTCTGGTTCGAGCGGGGCGAGAGCTACTTCGACTTCTCCCGCCTGATGGAGGATTGCACCATCGGCCTGGCCTCGGTGGACGGGGTCCCGGCCGCCGTCAGCTGCGGCGCCGAGCATCGGGTGCGCGTCGGCGGGGCGATGAAGACAATGGTCACGGTCTCGCACCTGCGCGTGCTGCCTGAACACCAGCGCAAGGGCCTCTGGGGCGCGGCCAACAGCGTGCTGGACAAGTACTGGGACCACGTCGACGGCTCGGCTGCCTACATCGCGGTCGAGAACCTCGCCATGCAGCACGGGTTTGCCAACAGCCCCGACAAGTGGCCGCAGGTCGTCCAACGCGTCGAGCTCGACTGCGCCGGCCGCGCCGGTCCTATGGTCGGACGCTCCGCGACACCCCACTGACGCTGGCGAGATCGTTCGTCGGCTCAACGCCTTCCACGGCGCCGAGGAGATGTTCGTCCCGTACACGCAGGCGAGCTTGTCCGCGCGAATGTCGCGCGCGCCGGATCTCTATGCCTGGGACAAGGTCTGGATGACCGGCGGCGCGCTCGTCGGCGTCCGGCCGGCCGGGAACGCATTGCGGTCGTTCGTCGAGACTGAAGGCGTGCGCACGGTGACGGTTCCGGCCGTCGTGCTCGACTATGCATTCGCCCCAGGCTGCGAGTTCGGAGCTCGAGGCGTTGTTGCGCGCCTGGTGCGCCTGGCTGGCGCCGCGCGGGATGGACACGCTGGTGATCTACACCTCGCCGGCCGCCGCAGGTTCGGCGCTCATCCGCGGGCTGGGGCGGGCGACAGGTGAGTTCTTCTTCTGGACGCCCAACATCGCCGTGCCCCCAGGCGCCCAATCCCGCGGGCTCTACGTGGATGCGATCTACTTCTGAACCAGCCGCACAGCCGACCTGGGGGGCGGCTGGCAGGGCGCGCTAGAGCGTCTTTGGGTCGCCGGCCGCGCGACCTTGCTCCAACCAGGCCTTCAACGCCGGGTCCAATCGTTGACCGCTCAGGGTTTCGTAGAGGGCCTGGTTCTCCGCCGACAGCGCCTCACGCCACTCGCCCAGGCGGCTGCGGCGGAAGAAGTCGGTGTTGCTGCTCCATTCGCCCAGGTGCGCCCCAGGCGCCGTGGCGTCGGCGTTGGCGCGCATGGCGGCGAACGACGCGGCCTCGACGAGGCGCGGCCAGACAGCCTCGTTCACCGGGATGCCGAGGAAGGCCGAGAGCCGGCGCATCTCGCCGTCCAGGTCGGCCATCATGTCCGCGTAGTGCAGGAAGAAGAGGTTGGGCAGCCGCCGATAGGCCCAATAGGTCTTGCAGAAGTGGGTCGAGGACCCGAACGGAACGCCGTCCTCGGTCCAGGGCTGGTCCGGCGTCGTCATCCAGATGGGGAAGAGTCCGTTCGCCTCCATCGGGAAGGGAAAGCCGGCGCCGTCGGGCATGCCCATCCGCCGCCGCGCGTCGGAGACGCTCTCCGCAGACAGGTTATCGAAGTGATCGAGCATCGATAGGAAGGCGTCGGGCGGGTCGCGGCCACAGAAGACGTAGGCCACGTCCGAAAAGTAGGGCAGGCCGTCCAGCGGCGTGTGGGTCTTCAGCACGCGCCGGAACGGCTGTGCGCCCAGCTCGGCGTTCACCGCCTCGATCGGCTGGGTGACGCGCTCGACCCAGCGGGAGAGGCGTGTGAGCGGCTGCGGCAGATCGGGCGTCTGGTGCACGAGCAGCGCGCAGATCATCTGCGTCCAGGTCGTGCCGCACTTGGGCGGGGTGCAGACGAGGATGTCGCCGGGTCGATGGGTGAACCCATCCCACCGATCGCTGTCGTAGATCGGCGTCTTGTAGCTGTGGATGTGCTCCGGAAGGGCCGCTGTTTCCATCGTCATCGCCAGCGGTCGGCCGGGTGGAGGGTGGCCGGGTACTGAGTGACGTACTGGGCGAGCCTTGGGCGGTCGCCGGTGTTGGGCGAGGCGCCGTGCGGCAGGGCCGAGTGCCAGATGATGAGGTCGCCGGCGTTGGCGGCGATGCGCCGCGCCTCGGCCGAGAGGTCGACGCCGCGGGGATCGACGTCCTCGCCCAGGCTCGCCAGCCACGCATCGATCCGCTTGTGGAAACCTGGAACCGCTTCGAATGCGCCCTGCTCGGCGGTGGTGTCGGTGAGGTAGATCATCCCCTGCACCTGGAACGGCACCGGCGGGACGAGGCTGATGTCCCAGTGCAGGCGCGGGCCGGGGAATTCGACGGCCGGGCCGACCGGCGGGTTGAAGCTCACCCGGTCGAGACTGGTCCACAGATCGGCGGTCCCCCAGATCTGGGCGAAGGCCTTTAAGAGCCGGGGCGAGGTTCTGGCCGGCCCTAGCGCCGGGTGCTGAAAGAGCTGGACCATGATGCCGTGGTCGGTGAGCCGCCAGGTCGCCGGATCGCCGGGGTCGGCGCCGACAAAACTCCAGACCGCGTCGGCCAGGGCGCGCGCCTCGGTCGGCGTGATGACCGCCGGCACGATGACGTAGCCGTCTTCGTCCCAGGCGCGCAGCGCCTCAGGGCCGAGTACTGGCGGGGCGGCTTCGAGGGCTTCGATGCGTCGGCGCGCCGCCGCCGGCGTCGGCGCGCCCGCCAGCACCGCCTCGAACCGCTTGAGCGCCTCAAGGTCGAGGCCGCCAGCGCGCTCGTCGGACCACGTCAGAAGGTCGTCCAAGGCATCGAAACGAGGCAGGACCTCGCGCAGCTCCTCGGTCGAGATCCCCAGCGTATTGAGCGCGATGCGGTCGAGGGTGCGGTCGGCGCCGGTCGCCCGGCGGCGATCACCACCTCTGGCCCTGCGCCAGATCGCTTCAACTCGCCGGGCGGCGGCCGACGTTGTCACTCCATCTTCAAGGCGCATGCGGCCGCGCTCCGTCCCGCGGGTTGGCGAGGCCGACATCATAGACCGGCCGGACCCCGGCCGGGAGGCCGGCTCAATCCGGCCAGGCCAGGCGCGAGCGCGCGCGCCGGGCGCGGCGGTCGGACACCGAGGTTGCGATGATCTCGTTCGAGGCGAGCGCCCGGTCCAGCTCCTCGACGAGCCTTGCGGCGACGATCGTTTCCTCGCCGGGATGGAGGTTGCAGGGGTCCATCTGGAAATAGCCGTGCTCGATCTCGTGGTCGCGCACGATCACGGGGCGGCTTCCGGAGGCTAGCCGGTCCGCCAGGTCCCAGGCGGTGATGTGCGCGACAGCCGGCTCGACGGCGACCTGCAGCCGGTCGAGCGGGTTGCCCGTAGGGTCGGGAACGATGGCGGTGGTCACGCCGGGCCGCGCCTCGAGCGCGTCCCGCCACAGCTGCAGCGCCTCGGTCTCGCGCGCTCGGACGGCGACGTGGTCGCGCCGCTCCCAGGCTTCCAGGGCCGCGATAGTTCCGGCGACGCCCTCCTTGCCGACCTTCATGCCGCGGCCGATCCCGCCGTTCTGCAGGAAGGCGGCGCGAACGAGGTCGCGGCGACCGGCGACGATGCCGCCGGTCGGGCCGCCGAGGAATTTGTGCGAGGAGTAGAGCGCCAGATCGGCGCCCGCGGCGAGCGGGCCGGTGAGGTCATATTCCGATGCGGCGTCGACGATGACCGGTACGCCCGTGGCGTGTGCGATTTCGACGAACTCCGCCAACGGCGGCATCCCGTACTGCACGGTGTGATGGGACACGACATAGACGGCCGCAGCAGTGCGCTCGGTGATGGCGCCGGCGAGCTGGTAAGCGTGGGCCGAGGTCGCCTGACCCACCGGCGCGACGCGTGCGCCGGCAAGGCGAATGGCCTGCTCGACCGGCGCTCCGTACGAGACCATGTGGCCCGCGAGGATCACGACCTCGTTCTTCAGGCCCGCCGTATCGGGCAGTCGCTCGACGGCGGCGAGGTCTGCGCCCGTCATGGCGCCGGCCACGCCCAGCGTGATCCCTGAGCTGCACGAGGCGGTGACGAACCCCGCCTCGGCCCCGCATAGCCGCGCGATCGCGGCGCTGGCCTTGCGCTGCAGGTCGTCGATCTCGACGAACTCGCTGAGGATGGCGCTGACGGCCTCCACCGCCTCCGGGACCACGATGGAGGCGCCCAGCGACGTCATCGTTCCCGAGACGTTGATGACGGGGCGCAAGCCCAGCCGGCTACGGATATCGGCGGCGCTCATTGTCCCTCATGCCCTTTCACGTTGGGCGAAATCCCCGAGAGCCTTTGCCCATACCACGCCCCAGTGGCGGCAAGGCATGGCCGCACTCCCAACCCGACACCAACAGTCCAGCGGCGCCCTTTACCAGATATTCGCGTCTGGCGTTCAGTCTCCGCCCATCACATCCTGGGCGGTGCGAAAATGGCGTCGGTAAAGCAGAAGCCTGTGCTTGATCTGCTGGCTCTTGTCGCAGTCGGCTCGATTGCGTCGCTGGTGACCGCCCTGTGCGTCGTCGTGGCGAATCTTCCCGTGCCCCGGCAGTTCTTGGTCATCGTCATCACAGGACTGGGCGCCGCCAGCCTCATTTTCTACCGCCAGCTCCGCAAGGCCGCCAACAGCCTCGCCGCGAGCGAAGCTCGCGCGCAGTATGTCGCGACCCATGACGCCCTGACGCAACTTCCGAACAAGGCGCTGTTCTTGGAGCGGCTCGAAGCGGCGGCCGAGACGGTCTTGGAGCGCGAGGTCGGCCGCGCGGTCCTGTGCGTCGGAGTCAATCACTTTGACGAGCTCGCCGACGTTCTCGGCTTGGCCGCAAGCGACGATGTCGCGGTGGAGATCGCATCGCGCCTGAGCGCGGCCTGCGGCGGCGACCAGACGGTCGGCCGGCTCGGAGATGACACGTTCGCTCTGCTGTGGACCGGCCACGGCGCGCCACGGGAGGCCGCGACCGGCCTGATCGAGGCGCTCGGCAAACCATATGCGGCGGCGGCCGGGCAGGCGCACATCACCTGTTCGGTCGGCATTGGGTTCATCACGCCCGGCGCGACCGACCCGGTCGAGGCGCTGCGCCACGCGAGACTTGCTCTGTCGAAAGCCAGAAAGCGTGGCGGTGCGCACCACACCGTTTTCGAACCGTCGATGGACGAGACGCTCAAGGACCGCAAGGCGCTGGAAGCGGAGCTCCAGACCGAGCTCGCCGAAAACGCCTTCAGGATGGTCTACCAACCACAGGTCAGCGCGAATGGGGCGATCGTCGGCGTCGAAGCTCTGATGCGTTGGCAGAGCAAACGGCGCGGCGAGGTCTCGCCGGCGGTCTTCATACCGTTGTCCGAGAGTTGCGGGCTGGCCGACGCGGTCGGGAGGTTCGCCATTCGGCAGGCGTTCACCGATGCGCAGAGGTGGCCCGGTCTCAAGGTCGCGATCAATGTGTCGGCCGCACATATCCGTTCGGGCGACCTGATCCCCACCCTGAGGGATCTGCTGGAGCAGACCGGCTCGAGCGCGCGCAATTTCGAGCTGGAGATCACCGAGAGCGTCTTGCTCGCCGATGAGGCCGAAACCTACGAAACGCTCAACGCCATTCGCAGACTGGGCTTTGGAATCGCCCTGGACGACTTCGGCACCGGTTATTCAAGCCTAAGCTACTTGCGCCGCTTCCCCGTCGACAAGATCAAGATCGATCAGTCGTTTGTCAGCCACCTCGGCCGACGTCCGGAGTTCGAGCGCAATCGTGAAGGCGATTGTCGACATGGCGGAGGCTCTAGACCTGAAGGTGATCGCGGAAGGCGTCGAAACGAAAGCCCAGGCCGATCGGCTGCGGCAAGTGGGATGTCTGCTGTACCAGGGCTATTTGTTCAGCAAGGCGGTGACGGCCGACACCATCGACGACCTCCTGGCCGGGCGCGCCAGCCTGGCTGCGTGAAGAGCGGGCGACCGCGTCCTCGACCCCGCCGATCCGCGGCCGTGCTGGAGGGGCGAAGACGGAGGCCGGCTCCGCGCCGGAACACGACCCACTCCAGACCCTTGGGCGCCTTTCCCTTGCTCCCTGCTCTTCTGCGTCGCTAGGGTCTCCCGACGGTGGGTGGGAGACGCCCGAGATGTACAAGAAGATGCTGCTCGCCTACGACGGCACGCGCGAAGGTCTCGTCGCGCTCAGGGAGGGGGCCCTGTTGGCCAGGCAGTGCGGCGCCCAGGTCTTCCTGCTCTCGGTCCTGAGCTCGAGCGAGCTCGGCGTGGCGACGGTCGACGGCGTCCACGTCGATGTGGCGCATGAGCAGCTGGCCGCTTACCAGGCGTTGCTGGAGCGAGGCGTGGCCGTGGCGAGGCAGCTCGGCTTGAATCCCGTCTCGAAGCTGGTGACCGGCGAGCCGACCGCGCAGATCGGCGCCTTCGCCGCGGAGATCGAGGCCGATCTCGTCGTCCTCGGGCATCGCCGCAAGAACCTGCTGCAGCGCTGGTGGTCCGGCGCGAGCGGCGCCTACATCACCGACCAGGTTCGGTGCAGCGTGCTGATCGGCCGAAACGCGATCAGCGACGAGGCATTCGAGGCCGAACTGAAGAGCGCCGACGTCCCGCTGGCGTAGACGGCGGCGGAGACGAAGGGTTCGCTCCACGGCGGGGCGAGTGTCTAGCTCAAGGCTTTCAGCACTTTGCGCGCCGCGCCGAAATTGCCGATCTGATAGACAGAGGCCGACGCCGGCGAGAAGGTGAAGCCGTTGAACGGCTCGTCCAGCAGCGCGTCGAGGAAACCCGTCGCGGCCAGGCCTATGGTGACGTGCGGGCTGAAGTTCTTGCCGGTGTGATCGGCGAAGCCGGCGACGTAGTCGACCACGGCCGGATGGATGTCGGGCTCGGCCGGGGTGGTGTAGAACGCCGCCGCGGACGCTGTCTTGACCGTGTAAGGGCCGGCCGCGTCGATCATGTCCTGCTGCATGCGAATGAGGCCAAGGGTCGGCTGGATCACGATGCCGGCCAGTCCCATCGGGCCGAGCGGGATGTAGTAGTACTTGAACGCATCCAGCTTCCAGCTGGTGAAGGGCTCGTTCGCCAGGACGGCGCCGGTCGCGGCGTAGACCTTCGGCAGGTCGTCGGTGGAGACGAAGCCGGCGTAGATCGAGGCGTGCGGGGGGTGACCCGCATCGAGCGGAAAGCCGGCGGGAAATCCTGCTCGCAGCATGGCGTTGGCCGCCCGCGCGCGCCCGACCATTTCCTGGTCCGGCTCCAGGGCGATGACGATCGCGGTGACCCCGGTCTCAGAGGCGGCCTGATCCATTTGCGTGCATCTCTAGGTGTCGCCGACGCCAAGCTATGCCGGCCGGCGTGACAGCGGAAGGGGCCAGCGCGCCCGTCCCGCCGCAGACTCCGATCAGTTCACGACCGCCGCCAATCGCGCGCCAACGGCCGTCAGGAGCATGTCGTAGGCGCGGTCGACGATCTCGTCGAGCGAGGGGGTC
The DNA here is from genome assembly GCA_963719975.1 of uncultured Alphaproteobacteria bacterium. Lineage (GTDB taxonomy): Bacteria > Pseudomonadota > Alphaproteobacteria > Caulobacterales > Caulobacteraceae > Poindextera. The sequence goes on along the minus strand of CAVRED010000005.1, from coordinate 344,148 downwards.
TTGGCGAACATGTCCTTGGCGCCGGCCAGGATCTCGTCCCGGCTCGGCATCTGCGGCAGGTGGACGCCGGCCAGCGCTTCGCTGGCCCTGCGCCAGTCGCGGGCGAGGGCGTCCTGCAGGGCGGCAAGCTCGGCGCCCTGCAGCGCCTGGGCGATCGCGCGGGCGATGGGCTCGGGGTTGAAGCGCGCCGCCAGCTGCTCTGCCGCGCGGTCGATCACCCGCGCGCCGAGGCGTTGATCGCCCCGCAGCAGGCGCTCCGGCGGGAACTTCAAGTCCCAGACGACGCCAATCCAGGAGAGGCCGCGCAGGATGTAGTAGGTCGCGTCAACCTCCCACCAGCGGAAGCCCTGTCGCACGCTGCTCTGCCAGGCGTGATGATTGTTGTGCCAGCCCTCGCCCATGGTGAGCAGCGCGAGGAACAGGTTGTTGCGGGAGTCGTCGCCGGTCACGTAGCGCTTCTTGCCGTGCACGTGAGCGAGCGAGTTGATGCAGAAGGTGGAGTGATAGACCAGCACCGTGCTCCACAGGAAACCAACCACGAGCCCGGACCAGCCGGCGAGGAGGAAGCACAGGGCCGCCGTGAGCACGGCGGGCACGTGCTCCAGCTTGTCCAGCCACACCAGCTCCGGATAGCGGGTCAGATCGGCCACCCGAACCAGATCGGTCTCGGCGTGCTTGGGATCGAAGATCCAGCCCACGTGGGCGTAGAGGAAGCCGCGCTGGCGCGGAGAGTGGGGGTCTTCGGGCGTGTCGGAGTGGAGGTGGTGCGCCCGGTGCTGGGCGGCCCACCAGAGCACGCTGCTTTGGGCCGTGGTCTGGGCGAGGAAGGCCAGCGCGAACTGGAAACCGCGGCTGGTGGCGTAGGCCCGGTGCGAAAAGAGCCTGTGGTAGCCCGCGCCAACGGCGAAGATGCGAACCCAGTACAGTCCGACGCAGATGGCGAGCGCCTGCCAGGTGACGCCGGTCCAGATCGCCGCCAGGCAGGCCACGTGGACAAGGACGAAAGGAACGGCCTCGGCGTAGATCCGGGCGTGGTCTTTGTCAGTCGACATGCGGGCACGGCTCCCTCGCCGTTCCTTCACGCTGTCAAGCGACGTCCGACACAGCGCAGTGGATGGCCCTAGATGCCGCCGCCCGGCCCCCAAAGCAAGGCCGCGAACGCCGCTGAGGAGCGGCAATTTCGCGCAACAGATCCGCGGCCAAGGCGCTCGACCCGGCCGCAGGGCCGCCGCGAGCATTTCGACGCTCGCACGCCGGGGAGAAAGCGAGAGCGAAGCCACACCCGCTCGGCTATTCAAGCGGCTCAACACATTTTCGAGGGAGGCCAATAGCCATGACCGGAGCTCGCGTTCCTCACCCACACATCGCGCGGCGGAAAGCCGAGGGCGTGGCCCTGATCTCGGACGAGCACGTCGGCTTCAACGGCTGGCTCGCCGCGACGATCACCAAGGGCGTCGGCTCAATGTGGTGCGCCTACGCCTTTGCGGCGCTGGCGCTGGTCAGCCTGCCCGATGCGATCCACGGCGGCCTCTTCACGCTCGTCTCCTGGATCAGCCAGACCTTCCTGCAGCTGGTGCTCTTGTCGATCATCATGGTCGGGCAGCGGGTCCTGGCGACGGCGTCGGACAAGCAGGCGCTGCAAACGTTCCAGGACGCCGAAGCGGTGCTGGAGCTGACCGAACAGATCAACAAGCTCATCGAGGTCAACAACAGGCTGACCGACGAGATCCATCGGGTCGTCGCCGAGCCGCCGCCTGCCTAGGACGGCGCCGGCGACACTTGCGCGCCCTCGCCCGCCCTCGCCGCGTCGAAGGCGGCCCACATCGGCGCGCAGTCGACGACCTGGCCCTCGTCCATCGCGCGGTCGATGGCCATGACCGTCAGGCCCGCGACCATGGAGTCCCAGGGCGTTACGGGAAACGCGGCGCGGCCCTCGAGCGCGGCCAGAAGGTCCAGCGCCATGGCCTGATCGGCGCCGTTGTGGGCGTCGGCGGTCAGGCCGCCGTAGTCGATGCGCTCCGGCTTGGCGCGGTTCAGCGCGCGGCGGACCATCAGCCGATTGCGCACCAGATCGGCGATCAGCGTCCCCTCGGCGCCGGCGAGGTACCAGCGCCGCTCGGAGAGCGCGACGTGGCTGTTGGAGTGGAACGAGAGGCGAAAGCCGCTCGCGTATTCGACCAGCGCCACCTGGTGGTCGGCGAGGTCCATGTCGGACTGGAAGGCGTCGTTCGAGCCGGCCCAGCCGGCGTCGCGCATCGCGTAGGCAGGCGAGCCGTCCTCGTAGGCGCGCGGGGCGTCGGCGCGCTCGGGGGTGAAGATGCGCCGCCCGCCGAAGCTCGCGACTTTCGCGGGCCTCGCCCGCGCCAGGCGGCCGAAGATGTCGAAGTCGTGGCAGACCTTGTCCAGCATGAACGAGCCGCCCCAGGCGACCTTGCGCCGCCAGTTGCGCGCGAGGTAGGCGCCGTGCTCGGGCGGGAGGTGCTCGGTCGCGTCCATCGAGATCAGTTCGCCGAGCTCGCCGGAATCCACTCGGCTGATCACCTCCTTGACGATCGGCATCGAGCGCATGACGAGGCCGATGAAGAGCGGCGGCGCGCCCTTGGCCGTGATCAGCCGGGCGAGCTCGTCGGTCTCCGCCTCGGTGCGCACGATCGGCTTTTCGGAGAAGATCGGATAGCCGGCGGCGAAGGCGGCCTTCAGGTGCGTCAGGTGCAGGTGGTTGGGCGTCCCGATCATGACGAGGTCGTACGGCCCGGCGTCGAGCAGCGCCTTGGGGCTCTCGAACGGCCGGCCGGGCAGGATGTTCGCCGCCTGCAGGATCGGCATGCCGACGGGCGCGGGATCGCAGTAGCCGTCGACGCGCAGGTCCCAGCCCATCTCTTCCATCGCCGCCAGCACGTGGGCGATGCGTTGGCCAAGGCCGATGACGGCGATGCGTTGGGTGGCCATGAGCGTGCTCCTTCGGGCTCGCCGGTGCTGTAGAGCCGAAGCGACGGCTTGCGCCAGAGGCCGCGATCGGTTTGCCTGGCGCCCATGACCTTCACCAAGCGCCTGCGTGAGCCGATCCGCCGCGGCGAGATCACCTGCTCGGTGCGGATCTGGCAGACGCCGCGGGCGCGGGTCGGCGCCCGCTATCCGCTGCCGCCCGGCGAGATCGAGGTCACCCGGCTGGTCGAGATCGACCTCGCCGACGTCGACGAAGACCTGGCCCGCCGCGGCGGCTTCGCCGACCTCGACGACCTGATGAGCGTCGCCCGCCACGGCCGCGGCGAGCGCGTGTTCCTGGTCGAGTTCAAGTATCACGCGGACCCGCGCTAGCGGCTGAAGTGTCGCGCTCGTCCCCGCGAGAGCGGGGGCCAGGTGTTTTTCCTGAGGCGGCACTGCTCAGGCGACGCCCGATTTGACCACCAAGCACACCAAGGACACCAAGGGGCCGTGATTGGCCGCTGCGTTTGAGGCCTCTCAGAACCCTTGGTGTGCTTGGTGTGCTTGGTGGTTGAAAAAGCTTGGGTCCCGCTTGCGCGGGGAAGAGCGGTATTGTTCGCGCAACCTGCTAGCCCGCCGCCGCTGGCGCCGGGTCGTGCTCTTTGTTGAGGGCTTCGAGGGAGATTTTGCCGGTCTCGGGCACCAGGAGCCAGGTGCAGAGGGCGCCGGCGACCGAGAGGCGCGGCGATCACGATGTAGGCGCCCATCTGGCCGACGCCGCCGTGGCCGATGGGGCGGAACAGCAGCGGGAAGGCAAAGCCGCTGATCGCCGCGCCGATGCGGCCGCCGGCCACGGTGATGCTCTGGGCCACGCTGCGCACGCGGGTCGGCGCGAGCTCGACGCCGAGGATGCCGGCGCCGGACACCAGCCCCGGGCCGGTCATGCAGATGTTGAGCAGGCCATAGACCCCGAACGCGACGGCCGGCATGGCCAGCAGCTGTTCCTGCATGAGCGCGAAGACGATGAGCAGCACCGCTCCGCCGAGGAAACCCCAGCCCTGCAGCGGCTTTCGCCCGAACCGGTCGATGACGAACAGCGAGCCGATGAAGGACGCCGGCAGGATGAAGAGGACCGAGGTCAGGAAGGCGAACACCGCCGGGTCCATGTTCAGGCTCTTGGCGATGATGTTCGGCCCGAACAGGATGAAGACGTAGACCACCAGGTCGTAGAGCATCCAGAGCAGCGCAGCGGCGAAGATCGGCCGCCAGTGGCTGGCGAACACGGCCCAGAAGCTGCGCGTATCGCGCTCGGGCGCGGCATGCTGGACGCCGGCGACCTGGTGGATCACACGCTCGGCCTCGGCCCGCTCGCCGGCCATCTTGGCCAGGAACCGCACCGTCTCCGGCATCTTCCGCCGGAAGTAGAGGACGCCGAGCGCCGGGATCGCGCCGCCGGCCAGCACCAGCCGCCACTGCAGGTCGTCCGGCACGTGCAGCGCGGCGAGCAGGAACTTGAGCAGCACGGCGGCCAGCGCGCCGACCGGCCACATGGTGCCGAAGCCGAGGCCGAGCGCCCGGCCGCGATCGGCGCGGTTGGAGTGCTCGGCCATGATCACCGGCGAAAGCACATAGTCGGCGCCGACCCCGACGCCGAGCGCGAACCGAAGGCCGATCAGCCAGGCCACGCTCGGCGCGAACGCCTGGGCGATGGCGGCGAGGCCGAGGATCAAGACGTCCACGCCGTAGAAGCGCTTGCGCCCCGCCTGGCCGAGCACGCCGAACAAGAGCGCGCCCGAGGCGGCGCCGACCAGCGCCGAAGCGGACAGCAGAGCGGACTGGACGCCTGTCAGGCTCTCCTTGCCGAAGGAGTGCAGCACCAGGGTCAGCACCAGCGCCAGCGACGAGAGGTCATAGCCGTCGCAGAAGACGCCAAGACCTGTGGTCAGCGTCGCCTGCCAGTGGAAACCCTTGAATTGCTGCTCGTCGAGCGCCGTCAGAGCCGCGTTGTCGCTCACCACCCACCCCGCATTGAACCGCCCCGTCACGCGCCCGATCGTCCACTTGGCGACGCTAACAAGATTGTCGTCAGGAGGTAAGCGACACGCTAGGGAAGGGTCTTAGGCGCGGTTTGTGGCAGTCCGGTGATGGCAGGCCGAGAGCGGATATCCCTTCGCGATGTCGCGGCCGGCGCGGTGATCGCCGCCAGCCTCGCACTCCTGCTCTGGATCGCCGCGCCGCGCGCGGCCGACGCCGGGGACCCGAACGCGCTCTGGCGCATCGTCCATACCCTCTGCACGACCGACATGACGGTGAGCGGCAATCCCGCCCCCTGCTCGCGGGTGGACCTCGCCAATCGCTATGCGGTGCTGAAAGACATCCGCGGCGACACCCAGCTGCTGCTCATCCCGACCGATCGGGTGACCGGAATCGAGGCGCCGGAACTGTTGGCGCCGGGCGCGCTCAACTACTTCGAGGACGCGTGGGCCTCGCGCCCCCTGTTCGACGCGCGGGTCGGCCGCGCCGTGCCGCGCGAGGACCTCGCGCTCGCCATCAACTCCCTCTACGGCCGCAGCCAGCAACAGCTGCACATCCACATGGACTGCGTGCGCGCGGACGTGCGCGACGCGCTGGCGGCGAACCAGGATCGCATCGGGCGGCGCTGGGCGATGCTCTACACGCCGCTGGCCGGGCGTCGTTACCAGGCGATGCGCCTCGAGGGCGAGGATCTCGGCGACCGCAACCCGTTCAAGCTGCTGGCCGAGCAGCCGGACGCGCGCGCCGACATGGCGCGCGAGACGCTGGCGGTGATCGGCATGCGGTTCCGCGACGGGCGTCCGGGGTTCGTGCTGCTGAGCGATCGCGCCGACCTCGCGAGCTTCAACGAGGGCGCCGCCGAAGAGCTGATGGACCACAGCTGCAAGGTCGCTGCGCCCGTCGGCGCCAAGGTGAACCACCCCGTCCACACCTGCCGCCCCGACCGGCCGGCGGGCGCGCCCGCGCCCAGGCGGGCGGCCGAGGGCGGGCCGCCTGACCATCGACCTGCACTGCCACCTGCTCACGCCGGCGGTCGAGGCGTTGGCGGCGGACCGGCGCGGGCGCCCGGCCGAGGCGGCGCAGCCGCTCGATCCCGCGGTCGCGGAGACGGCGGCTTACAATCGCGAGCTCGGCCGCACGGTCTATGCGCCGAAGCTCACCGAGGCGGCGACGCGGCTTGCCGACATGGACGCGATGGGCGTCGACATCCAGGCGATCAGTCCCTCGCCGACGCAATACTACTACTGGGCCGAGCGCGAGCTGGCCGAGGCGATCGTCATGGGAGTGAACGAGCACATCGCCGAAGTCTGTGCGTCGGCGCCGGACCGCTTCGTCGGGCTCGGAACCGTGGCGCTGCAGCACCCGGCGCTCGCCGCCGACCAGGCCGAGCACGCCGTGCGCAAGCTCGGCCTGAAAGGCGTCGAGATCTCGACGCTGATCGATGGCGTCGACGCCGGCGACCCACGCTTCGATGTCTTCTGGGCGCGGATGGAGGCGCTGGACGCGGTCGTCTTCATGCACCCGATGGGGACCAGCATCGGCGCGCGGCTGAACCGCTTCTACCTCTCCAACATCGTCGGCAATCCAGCCGAGACGACGATGGCGCTGTCGCAGATGATCTTCGGCGGCGTGTTCGACCGCTATCCCGGCCTGAAGCTGCTCGCGGCCCACGGCGGCGGCTACCTGCCGGCCTATGCGGCGCGCTCGGACCACGGCTGGGACGTGCGCCCGGAGGCCCACGGCTGCAAGGAGCCGCCCAGCGCGTACCTAAGGCGGCTCTGGTACGACACCATCGTCTACGACCCGGACCAGCTGCAGCGGCTGATCGACTTCGTCGGCGCGGACCGCATCGTGGTCGGCACGGACTACCCCTTCGACATGGGCGACTACGACCCCCACGCGCTGGTCGACGCGCTGGCCGGCGTCAGTGAGGGGGAGCGGACGGCGATCCTGGGGTGGAACGCGAAGGCCCTGCTGGGGCTGTGAGCTTCTCTCCTTCTCCCCGCGCGCAGGGTGGGGAGAAGGTAGGGATGAGGGGTCTGCGGCGGCGCCGGCGCGCCGTCGTCGACGGCGTTCGCGCTGAGACTCGAGCGCCCCCTCACCCTGCCCTCTCCCCCGCTTGCGGGGGAGAGGGCAGGGCTACGCCGTCGCCGCCTCCGTCTCTTCGGCCGCAACAAACCCGCGCCAGCCGTTCATGTATTCGACCATGGCGGGACCCAGGCGCTCGCCGCGCAGGTAGGCGCGGGTGACGGGGAGCGGGGTTGTGTGGAAGTCCGGATCGGCGGCGACCCGCCCCGGGAAGTCGTGGTGCAGCACCGCCGCGCGGCCGAGGATGACGAAATCGGCGCCGTGCTCGATGAGGCCGCGGCAATCGGCGGCGCTCATCAGCTTGCCGGCGGCGCCCAGGCGCGTTCCGCCCCGCGGCAGGTCGGTGAACCAGTCGATCAGCGGGCGGCCGGCGAATTCCGTCCTCGACCGGCGGCTTGAAGCAGTCCCACAGCGACATATCGAGGAAGTCGAGGTCGCCGGAGGCGAGCAGCCTCTGCGCCAGCGCCCGCTGTTCGGCGAAGCGCAGGCCGAAGCGCTCGGGCGAGACGCGCACGCCGAGCTGGAAGTCGGGCCGGGTGCGCTCGCGCACGCCCTTGATGATGTCGAAGACGATCCGCGCGCGGTTCTCGGGCGAGCCGCCATAGCGGTCCTCGCGCCGGTTCGTCTCGGGGCTCAGGAAGGCGCAGAGGATGTAGCCGTGCGCGCCGTGCAGCTCGACCCCGTCGAAGCCGGCCTTCTCGGCGCGCACCGCCGCGGCGATGAAGTCCTCGGTCAGCTGTTCGACCTCGCCGGTCGAGAGCGCGCGCGTGCCCGTGTCGGCGTCTTCGGACGGCCCGACCGGCGCTTCGCCGGTGAGCTCCTTGGGCGAGCGCAGGCCGGCGTGGTGCAGCTGGGCCGACGAGACGGCGCCGAAGCTCTTGATGCGCGCGGCGAGCCGCGTCAGCCCGGGCAGGTGCTCGTCGCCAAAGATGCCGAGCTGGCCCGGGAACCCCTGGCCGATCCGCTGCACGTGGGCGGCGCAGGTCATCACCAGGCCGAACCCGCCCTCGGCGCGATAGGTCAGCCAGTTGAACTCGTCGTCGGACAACGTCCCGTCCGGGTGGCTCTGCAGGTTGGTCAGCGGGGCGAGCATGAAGCGGTTCTTCCATGCGGGCCCGCGCGTCAGCGTCATCGGCGCGAAGAGGTCGGTCATCGGACTCCGGTTCCTGAATGCAAGCTCGGCTTTAGACGAGACGCCCGGCTTCGCGAAGCCCTTGCGCCATTGACGCCGCAGCCCGCGCCTAAGGTATGTTGTTTCAGCGCCAACGCCAGACCTGGCCGGAAATCCGATGCTTCGCGAAATCACACTGACGGTGAACGGGCAGCCACGATCGTTCACCGCCGACGACACGACCACCCTCTTGGACGCCCTGCGCAACCACCTCGACCTGAAGGGCGCCCGCTACGGCTGCGGCGCCGAGCAGTGCGGCGCCTGCTCGGTCATCATCGACGGGGAGGACAAGCCCTCGTGCGCGATCGAGGTCGGGCCGCTCGAAGGCCGCGCCATCACCACGGTCGAGGGGATGGGGACGCCCGGGCGCCCGCATCCGCTGCAGCAGGCGTTCATCGACAAGCAGGCCGGCCAGTGCGGCTATTGCCTTTCAGGCATCCTGGTCGGCGCCAAGGCGCTGCTCGATCGGAACCCCTCGCCCACCCGCGCCGAGGTCGCCGAGGCGCTCGCCTGGCACCTCTGCCGCTGCGCCGCGCACAACCGGATCATGGACGCGGTGCTGCTCGCGGCCGAGCGGATGCGTGAAGGGGTGTCGGCATGATCCCGGCGACGCTGCAGAACAACCCGAGCCTCGATCGCTGGGTGTCGTTCCCGAACCCCGGCCGCGTGCGCGTCGCCGTGGGCAAGACCGAGTACGGCCAGGGCATGCTCACCGGCCTCGCCCAGATCGCCGCCGAGGAGCTGGACGTGGCGTTCGAGCGGCTGGACGTGGTCAACCTCGAGACCGGCGCCTCGCCAGACGAGGGCCTGACGGTGGGCTCGATGAGCACCGAGATGTCCGGCGCCTCGATCCGCGCGGCGTGCGCCGAGACGCGGTCGCTGTTCGCCGAAGCGGCCGCCCGGCGGCTCGGATGCGACGCGGGCGAGATCGACGTCGACGACGGCGCCTTCCTGCGCGCCGGCGCCACGACCGGGTCTCGACTACTGGGCGCTCGCCGCCGAGGTCGACCTGGCGCGCCCGCCAAGCGAGGACGTGAAGCCGAAGTCGCCGGCCAAGCACAAGCTGGTCGGGACCTCGCAGCCACGCATCGACCTGCCGCCCAAGCTGTTCGGCGCGGCCTTCCTGCACGACCTTGCCCTGCCCGGAATGCTGCACGCCCGCGTCCTGCGCCAACCCGGGCCTGAGGCGAAGCTCGCGCGCCTTGACGAGGCCGCCGTGCGCCGCGCGGCAGGCGCGGAGATCGACATCCTGCGCGAAGGCGAGTTCGTCGCTTTCATCGGCGAGAGCGAAAGCGCGGCTTCGCGCCGCGATCACCGCCGCCGAGGGGCTGGCCGAGTGGGACGGCGCGCGCGACCTCTCCCCTGCCCTCTCCGAGACCGACTCGCTTGAAGGTGCTGCCCTCGGAAGCCTTCCCCTCGGGCGCTCCCGCGCCGGCGGACTCGAACCGCCGGCGGCTCACCGCCTCCTACGGCCGCCCCTACATCGCCCACGGCTCGATGGGTCCCTCGTGCGGCGTCGCCGAGATGAAGGACGGCAAGCTCACCGTCTGGACCCACGCCCAGGGCGTCTACCCGATGCGCATGATGCTGGCGCGCGTGTGCAAGGTCGCGCCGGACAACATCCATGTGCTGCACCGGCAAGGCGCCGGCACCTACGGCCACAACGGGTCGGACGATGCGGCGATCGACGCCGCCGTGATCGCCGTCCGCCGCCCCGGCAGGCCGATCCGCGTGCAATGGCGGCGCGAGGACGAGTTCGGCCACGAGCCCCTGGGCACCGCCATGCGCATCGACCTTGCCGCCGAGCTCGACGCCGGCGGCAGGCTGGTCGACTACACCGCCGAGATCTGGAGCGGCTCGCACACCGGCGGCCGCGGCCGCTGCCTCGCCGAGGCGGCGCTGGGTCTGGAGCCGCCCCCGCCGATGACGCCGCCGACCGGGCCGGGCGGCATGCGGTTTTCCGGCGGCGTGCTCAACGCCATCCCGTCTTACGACATCCCAGATCGTCGGTTCACGGAGCATGCCGTGAGCGCGCCGGTGCGCACTTCGTCCCTGCGCGGGCTGGGCGGGCCGGTGAACACCTACGCAGGCGAATGCTTCATCGACGAGCTGGCCGAGCTCGCCGGCCAGGACCCGCTGGCCTTCAGGCTGGGCATGATGTCGGACCCGCGCGCGGTCGCGGTGCTGACACGCCTTGCGGCGATGGCCGGCTGGGATGGGCGTGGACCCGCGGGAACGGGTAAGGGGCTTGGACTTTCTTACTGCCGTTATCGCGGGCGCGGCGCCTACGTCGCCGCGGCCGCCGCGGTCACCGTCGAGACCGACGTCAGGCTCGATCATCTGTGGTGCGTCACCGACTGTGGCCAGGTGATCAATCCGGACGGCGCGAAGAACCAGCTCGAGGGCGGCATGCTCATGGCGGCGAGCTGGGCGCTGAAGGAGCAGGTCAAGCTGGCGGGGCGCGGGATCGTCTCGACGACGTGGGCGGACTACCCGATCCTGCGCTTCGACGAGGTCCCGCCGGTCGATGTCGAGCTGATCCTGCAGCAGCACGAGCCCTCGTCCGGGACCGGCGAGGTCTCCGGCGGCCCGGCGCTGGCCGCCATCGGCAACGCCGTCGCCCACGCGCTGGGCGCCAGGATCCGCGAGCTGCCGTACACGCGGGAGCGGGTCGCGGCTGCGCTGCTGGCGTAGGCGCGCGTCGTCGTCTCCCTCTCCCCGCGCGCAGCGTGGGGAGAGGGCGGGGTGAGGGGCCTGCTGAGCTTCCACTTGCGCCGTGTGCGCCAAGCGGAACCGCCGCGCCCCTCACCCTGCCCTCTCCCCGCCATTCGGCGGGGCGAGGGTTCCTAGGCCGTCATCGCCTTGACCCAGTTCTCCGGGTTCATCTGGCGATACTTCTGTCTTGTCCGCGTCGCTCGCCAGGCGTTCGATCAGCTGGGCGTCGTTGAAGACCTGGCCGGTGAAGGTGTCTGGCGTCTGCATCGCCAGCAGGACGGCCGCCTCGACGTAGCTGTCCGGCTTCGGCCGCGCCGGGCGGTCCGCCGCCACGAAGCCGGCCGGCCTGGACGCCGGACGGCCGAACAACAGCCCCGGCGTGTCGATGCCGCCCACCGGCCGCATGGCGTTCACCGCGATGCCGTCGTCCTTGAGCTCGCGCGCGAGACCGATGGTCATCGCCTCGATCGCCCGCTTGGTCGCGCCGTAGTGGGAGCCGCCGAACGCCGCGACCGAGCTGATGTTGATGATGTTCCCGTGTCGTTGCGCCTGCATCGCCGGCAGCACCGCCCGCACGCAGCGGAACGGCCCATGGACGTTGATGTTGAACTCGAGCTCCCAGGACTTGACCTTGATCGTCGAGATCAGCCCTTGCGGCTGCACAGCGGCGTTGGTCATCAGGATGTCGACGCGGCCCCACGCTTCGAGCGTCTTGGCGACCATCGCCTCGACCGAGTCCATGTCGGCGACGTTGCAGACGATGGGCAGCGCCTCTCCGCCCGCCTCTTCGACCAGCTTGGCGGTGTGATGGATGGTCCCCGGCAGCCTGGGGTCGCTCTCGACCTCCGTCCGCGCCGCAATCACCACCTTTGCGCCCTCGCGCGCGTAGCCGACGGCGCAATATTCGCCGAGGCCGCGGCTCGCGCCCGTGATGATGGCGACCTTGCCGTGCAATCGTCCGCTCATGTCTCGCCTCCAATGGTTTCAAGCAATTGGATCACGGTAGCGAGCGGCTGACTCAGCGACAACCGCGCCCGCGACAAGCAACTTGGACTTGAGGCGAGCGCGGCGGCGCCGCTAAGTGGGCGCCATGGCCTACTGGCTCGTGAAGTCGGAACCGAACACCTGGTCTTGGGACGCCCACGTCAAAGCGGGCGCCGCCGACGCCTGGACCGGCGTGCGCAACTTCCAGGCGCGGGCGCACCTTGCGAACATGAAGAAGGGCGACAAGGTCTTGTTCTACCACTCGGGCGACGAGAAGGCCGTTGTCGGCGTCAGCGAGGTGGCCCGCGAGGCCTACCCGGACCCCACCGACCCGACGGGCAAGTTCGTCGCCGTCGACCTGAAAGCCGATCACCGCTTGAAACGGCCGGTGACCCTGGCCGAGATCAAGGCCGACCCGGCCTTCGCCCAGATGGTGCTGGTCAAGAGCTCGCGCCTTTCGGTGCAGCCGGTCCGGCCCGACGAATGGAAACGCATCAGCGAACAAGGAGGCCATTGATGGCCCGATCACCCGACTACCTCAGCGCCGTCGGCATCGGCGTCGCCGACCTCGACCGCTCGGTCGACTTCTATTGCCGCGTGCTTGGCATGCAGAAGACCCAGACCTTCAAGCTGCCGCGACATGGAAGAGATCATCGTGGCGCACGAGGGGCGCAACGCCGTCGTGCTGATGCACTACACCGATGGTTCAACGCCAAACTATCAAGGACAACCCGGTCAAGCTGGTCTTCTACGTCGCCGACGCCAAGGCGCGCACCGAGGCGATCCGCTCCGCGGGGCTCGAGATCACCCGCGAGGCCGAGGCGTTGCCGGCCATGGGCAGGCGCCATCATCGGCATGGGCAAGGACCCGGACGGCTACGTCATCGAGCTTATCCAGCTGGCGACGCAGCCGCCCGCGTGAAGCTCGCCAAGCCGCATCTCGACGTCGGGCTCTACGTTCGCGAGACCGAGCCGGCGCTCCGCTTCTGGCAGGACGAGGCCGGCGCGGTGTTCGACCACGTGCTGCCGCTCGGCCCGGGCTCGCGCCAGCATCGCCACGACCTCTATGGCTCGGTGCTGAAGATCAACAACTCGCTGAACCCGCCTCCGGAGAACCCGCCGACCGGCTACAAGGAGCTTCTGATCGCGCGCGAGGGACTGGCCGCGGCGAAGACACTGCACGACCCGGAGGGCAACCAGGTCACCCTCGTCCCGCCGGGGACGCTCGGCGTGGAGAAGATCGGCGTCCGCCTGGGCGTGCGCGACCTCGCCGCCCACCGGCGGTTCTACAGCGAGGCGCTGGGGCTGAAGGAGGAGACCGTCGCTGGCGTCGGCGCAGCGTTCCGCGCCGGCGACAGCATCATCCTGGTCGACGAAGACAAGGATGCCCCCTCGGACGCGCTGATCGGCGGCTATGGCTGGCGCTACATCACCTTCCAGATCTTCAAGGTCGACGAGGAGCACGCCTTCGCGGTCGCCCACGGCGCCAAGGAGGGCCGCGCGCCGGTGACCCTCGGCCAGACCGCCCGCATCTCGATGATCCGCGACCCCGACGGCAACTGGATCGAGCTCTCCCAACGGGCGTCGATCGTCGGGTCGCTGGAGCCGAGCTAAGCCAACCTGTGTTCATGGGTGGCCCGAACAAGTCGGGCCATGACGATGAGAAAGCTTTGGCGCGGGACTAGCCGCGCGGCTTCAGGTCCGGTCGCGAGGCCAGAAAGGCGGCCTTCTCGGCGGCCGTCAGGACCTTTCCGCGCTTCTGCCGGCTCACCATCGGGGTGGGCGCCGCGTACGTGCCCGGCTTCGCGCCCTTGCCCTTGCCAGTCGGCTTCATCGTCATGTCCTGCCTACTTCGGGTCGGGCAACCCAAGCACGCGCTTGGACACCACGTTGAGGTTGATCTCCGACGTGCCGCCTTCGATGGAGTTGGCCTTGGCGCGCAGCCAGCCTCGGGTGGCGGCGAGTTCGTCCGTCTCGAACCCCTCGCCTTCCCAGCCCAGGCCTTGATGGCCCATGGCCTCGATCGAGAGCTCGGTGCGGTCCTGGGCGATCTTGGCGCCGGCGTACTTCATGATCGATGTGGCCGCGCTCGGACCCTGGTTCGACCGGGTCTCCTCGGCGGCCCGACGGACCGTCGAGCTGGAAGGCGCGCGCCTCCATCGCGTGGTCGATGACGCGCTTGCGCAGGTCCGCATCGGCCAGGCGCCCGCCCTCGTCCAGGCCGACGTAGCGGCGGGCGAGGTCGACGACGCCCACGGGCGCGCCGCCCAGCGCCGCCACCGCCTCCACCGAGGCCGGTCGAGATGTTGTCGCGCTCGAACTGCAGCAGACGCTTGGCGATGGTCCAGCCGCCATTCAGAGGCCCCATCATGTTCTCCTTGGGGACCTTCACGTCGGTGAAGAAGGTCTCGCAGAAGGGGCTCGTGCCGTTGATCAGCCGTATCGGCCGCGTCTCGACGCCTGGCGTCTTCATGTCGATCAAGACGAAGCTGATGCCCTCGTGCTTCTTCGACGTGTCGGTGCGCACGAGGCAGAAGCACCAGTCGGCGAGGTTCGCGCCCGAGGTCCAGATCTTCTGGCCGTTGATCAGCCAATGGTCGCCCTTGTCCTCGCAGCGGGTCTGCAGCGAGGCGAGATCCGAGCCCGACCCGGGCTCGGAGTAGCCCTGGCACCAGCGCAGCTCGCCGCGGACGATCGGCGGGATATGCCGCTGCTTCTGCTCCTCCGTGCCGACCTCGATCAGGGTCGGTCCGAACATCATCACGCCCATGCCGCCGATGGGGTTGCGGGCGCCGATCCTGGCCATCTCCTCGCCCAGAACGCGCGCCTCGGGGCGGGAGAGTCCGCCGCCGCCGTAGGCCTTTGGCCAGGTCGGCGTTCCCCAGCCCTTGGCGCCCATGCGCTCGCGCCAGAGTCTTCACGTCCGCGGTCTCCGGGCCGCCCATCATGGCGGCCATCTGCGCGGCGGGATCCTTCTTCAGTGCGGGCGGGAAAGTTCTCTTCGAGCCAGCTACGCACTTCGCTGCGGAAGGCGTCGAGCTCCGCGCCGCCAAAATCGGCCATGGTGAAATCCTCGGGGAGTCTGAAATCGCGGGCGACTTTAGCCCAAGCGCGCGCCGCATAGAACATCTCGAACCATCAGGCGATGGCCGAGCGCGTGGCGCTCGGCTAGCTTGGCCGCCCAGGAGCCCGGACCCCCATGATCTCGCCGGCCGAAGCCTATGCCGAGAGCCTGATCGGCCAGCCGGGGTCGCGCTGGAAGCTGCCGACGCCGGCGCTGGTCGTCGACCTGGACGCCTTCGACGCCAACATCGCCAAGATGGCCGCGCGGGCCGAAGACGCCGGCGTCGCGCTACGGCCACACGCCAAGACGCACAAGTCGGCGTTCATCGCCGGGCGGCAGATGGAGATGGGCGCCGTCGGCGTCTGCTGCGCCAAGCTGGGCGAGGCCGAGGCCCTGGCGGAGGCCGGCGTCGCGGACATCCTCGTCACCTCCCCGATCGCTTCGCAGGAGCTCGCCCAGCGCGCGGCCGCGTTGGTGAGGCGCGGCGGGCGGCTGGCCGTCAGCGTCGACGACCCGCGCGGGGTCGCGGTCCTGGCGGAGGCGTCGAACGCAGCCGGCGTCCGCTTCACCGTGCAGATCGACGTCGACGTCGGGACCCGGCGCACCGGCGTGGCCGACGTCGAGCACGCGCTCGCGCTCGCCAGACGCGATCGCCGCGGCGCCGCTGCTCACCCTGCGCGGCGTGCAGGGCTATGGCGGCCAATGGCAGCACGCGGTCGGCGCGGACAAGCGCATGGAGGCGGCCAAGGAGGGCATGGCGCGTTTGAGCGCCGTCGTGCAGGCGTTGCGGGGCCACGGCCACGACTGCCCTGTCGTGACAGGCGGCGGCACCGGCACGAACACCGCCGACCTCGCGCTCGGCGTGCTGAACGAGCTGCAGCCGGGCTCCTACATCTTCATGGACAACCAATACGTCGACGCGCTCGGCGGCGACGAGGACGGCGCGTTTGCGACCAGCCTATTCGTGCAGGCGCAGGTGATCAGCGCCAACGCGCCGCGCTGGGTGACGCTGGACGCGGGCCTGAAGGCCTTCGCCACCGACGGCCCGCCGCCCCGGCCGGCGACCGCGCCCTTCGCCCACGATGGCTACTTCTTTTTCGGCGACGAGCACGGCGGGCTGATGCGCCCGGATGGCGAACCGGTGGCGCTCGGCCAGCGCGTGGAGCTCACCGCGCCGCACTGCGACCCCACCGTCGACCGCTACGAGCGCATGCACTTCGTCAGCGGCGATGTCCTCGTCGCCATCCACCCCATCGAAGCCGCGCGGCGGTCGCAGTAAGCTCTGAGTCCTTTGAGGTCCCGGGAAGGGGGCGGACCACGATGAAAGCAGCGCACACGCTGATCCTTCTGGCCGCGGCGTTGATGCTGGGCGGCTGCAACCTCGTGGTCTCGCAGACGCCGGTGTTCTCCGCGGCGGACGCGGCCGGCGCCCCGCCGTTCAAGCCGGGATTCTGGGCCTCGCCCGACCCGGGCTGCGACTTCAAGGAGAGCGCGCCGTTCGACACCTGGCCTAAGTGCGCCAACGGCTCGGAGATCCAACGGGACGCCATCGTCGGCACGATGGAGCCGACGACGGTGACGGCCTCCTCCGGCGACAAGACCGCCAGCGGGCCGAAGAAGGTCGCCCTGCCCTATGTGCTCGCCGCGGGCGATCCGCGCGTCATGCAGGTCGACCTGCACATCCCCGAGGCCGGGCTTGGCCAGCTGGGCTTCTTCTATTTCGTCGCGGTCAAGCCGACGCGGTTCGACGACGACGGCCGCATCACCGCCGCCCAGATTTGGCCGATCCAGTGCGGCCCGCCGCCCCCGCCGCAAACGACGCAGAGCACGCAACGGCAACGACGTGACCAAGGGCGCGGTCACCCAGCACCCGCTGCCCGGCCTGAAGGTCGACAACGGAGAGTGCACGCCGGTCGACAAGGACGCCGTCCGAAACGCCGCCGCCCCCAGCCGCGCCTGGGCCGACAACGTCGGCGAACTGCACTGGGTGCGGGGGGAGAAGTAGCGGCCCCTTTCCTTTGGCGCCGCGCGTTCGCCATAGACGCCCGATGACCGCCTCTGCCGCCGCCAGCGCCGGCGCCTTCCGCTATCGCCTCGCGACCCGGGTTGGGTTCTTCCTGCCGGGGTTCGCGGCGGCGGCGTGGGCGCCGCTCATCCCGTTCGCCAAGGCCAGGATCGGGGTCGACAACGGCGTGCTTGGCCTTGTTCTGCTCTCGGCCGGGGTCGGCTCCATCGTGACCATGCCGCTGGCCGGCGCGCTGGCGGGTCGGTTTGGGTGCCGTCCGGTGATGCTGGTCGCGACGCTGGTCACCGGCTTTTGCCTGCCGCTGCTGGCCTGGGTCGACGAGCCTCGCCGGCGCTGGTCGCGGCGCTGTTCGCGTTCGGCGCCGGGGTCGGGACGCTGGACGTCATGATCAACATCCAGTCGATCATCGTCGAGCGCGAGGCCGGCCGGCCGATGATGTCCGGCTTCCACGGCTTCTACTCGATCGGCGGGATCGCCGGCGCGGCGGGGATGACCGCCCTCTTCGCCCTGAGCGCCCACCCGCTCGGCGCCGCGTTCGTGGTCGCCGCCATCAGCCTTGCGCTCGGCCTGGCGGCTGGGCCAGGCCTCCTCGCCCAGCGGCGCGGGCCTCGAAGGCCCGGCGCTGGCCTTCCCGCGCGGCGCGGTCTGGTTCCTCGGCGCGCTCGCTTTCATCCTCTTCCTGGTCGAGGGCTCGGTCGCCGACTGGAGCGCGGTGTTCTTAAGCTCGGTCCGCGCCATGCCGCGGGCCTATGCCGGCCTCGGCTTCGCCGCCTTCGCCGCGGCCATGACGGCGGGCCGGCTGACCGGCGACCTGTTCGTGCACCGGCTGGGCGGTTGGCGGGTCGCCATGCTGGGCTCGCTCTGCGCCGCGGCTGGCTTTGCGGTCGCCAACCTCGCCCCCGGCTGGCCGGCCGCCCTGCGTCGGCTACGCGCTGGTCGGGATCGGCTGCTCGAACGTCGTGCCGGTGCTCTACACCGCGACCGGCCGCCAGACCGACATGCCGGAGAGCCAGGCCGTGCCGGCGGTCAGCACCATGGGCTATTCAGGCATGCTGATCGGCCCGGCGGCGATCGGCCTGATGGCGAAAGCGTCCAGCTTGCCATGGGCGTTCACGGCGGTGATCGTGATGCTGCTCGGCGTCGCCGCCAGCGCCCGCTGGTTGCGGCGCTAAGCGACCCCACGTTTCAGCCATTGCCCGACGCGCCCATTCCTGCGATTTTCGAAACGCGTTCCATTTCTGACGAGACCCCGATGCCGCTCACGCCCCAGCGCCGGTTCGTCACGCCCCTGCCCGACGAGACCGTCGAGGACGCTGGCCGCCCGCGCGATGCCGGGCGAGCCGGTGGCGAGCGCCGTCGAGCGCATCCAGAGCTGGAACCTGCACATCTTCGCCATGCGCCGGCCGCGCGGCCTCTTGCTGGGCTCCGACGTCGTCTTCGTCGAGCCGCCAAGGGCCGCGTGACCGCGCCCGTCCGCCAGCTCAGAGCCTGCGGCCGCCGAGGCGATCATCGAGCGCGCCGAGATCGCGGCCGGCCACGATGGCGCGGCCGAGATGGCGCTCTCCATACGCTATGAGAACGGCGTCGTCGGCCAGGTTGTCCTGGACGCCGACACCGGCTTTTCCGTCATGCGCGCCTGTGGCGCGGCCGATCTGCAAAGCCTGATCGGCCGCTCCTGGCGCGAGGTTTCCAAGGGACTCTCGAATGTATGACCTGCTGATCAAGGGCGGCCGCGTGGTCGACGGAACCGGCGCGCCGGCGTTCGCCGCCGACGTCGCGGTCAAGGACGGCCGCATCGCCGCCGTCGGCCAGGACCTCGGCGAGGCGAGGCGCGTGATCGACGCCAAGGGCGCAGGTCGTCGCGCCCGGCTTCATCGACCCGCACACCCACTTCGACGTGCAGCTGCTGTGGGACGGGGCGGCGAAGCCGGCGCTGGAGCACGGGATCACCTCGGTCGTGCCCGGCAACTGCTCGCTCTCGCTCGCGCCGCTGAAGGCCAAGGACCGCAAGGCCCTGGTCGGCATGTTCCAGCAGATCGAGGAGATGCCGCCCGCCGCCTTCACCGACGCGTTCGAGTGGACGTGGGAGGACTTCGCCGGCTACCGCAAGGCGCTGGAGAAGGGCCTGGCCATCAACGTCGCGCCCGCTGGTCGGCCACAGCGTGATCCGGCTCTGGGTCATGGGTCCCGACGCGAACCAGCGCGCCGCCCGGCCGACGAGGTCAAGGCGATGCAGGACCTGCTGCGCGAGTGCCTGAAGGCCGGCGCGGTGGGCCTTTCGACCAGCTTCGTCGACGTCGACGAGCACGCCCGGCCGGTGCCCAGCCGCTTCGCCGACTTCGCCGAGCTCGACGCGCTCTCGGCCGTGCTCGGCGAGTTCGGCCGCATGCTGCAGATCGTGCCGGAGTTCTACGACACCGACATCACCATCGCCCGCATCGACCAGCTGGCCGAGCTGTCGCTGAAGCACGGCATCCCGACCACCTTCTCGCCGGTGTTCGACAGCCGCTTCGCGCCGAACGCGGCGCCGCGCCAGCTCGCCCGCGTCGAGGAGCAGTTCGCCCGCGGCGCGCGGGTGTGGCCGCAGATGCAGACGCGGCCGATCGACATCAGCTTCTCGCTGCTCCGCCCCAGCCTCTTCTTCGGTCGCCTGCCGAGCTGGATGCGCACGCTGCGCCAGCCGCTGCCCGAGCGGCTCGCGGCGCTGCGCGATCCAGAGACGGTCGAGCGCCTGCTCGACCGACGCCGGCGCCGACGGCGGCGAGGCGATCTTCGGAACCCTGGTCGCCCGCGGCGGCGATGCGCTGCCGGCCGAGCTCGCCGGCAAGACGGTGAACGAGATCGCCGAGGCGCGCGGCGAGACGCCGGCGCAGGCGCTGCTCAACCTGTCGCTGGAGAACGGCCTGGACGTCGCCTTCATCGCCGTCGAACCGCGGTCACGACGACACCGGCCGCATCGGGCCGATGCTGGCCAAGCCGCACGTGCACATCGGCGCGAGCGACGGCGGGGCCCACATCTCGTCGTTCGCGACCTATGGCGACACCGGCTATCTGTTCAGCGAGTTCGTGCGCAGAGCCGGCGCGATGACGCTGGAAGAGGCGGTGAAGAAGATCACCTCCGAGACCGCCGACATCTGGCGGATCAAGGACCGTGGAACGCTGAAGGAAGGCTTCGCCGCCGACATCGTGGTGTTCGACCCGGACGCCATCGACCGCGGCGAGGAGCATGCGGTGTTCGACATGCCGGGCGATGGCATGCGCTACGTGCGCGGCTCGATCGGCGTCGATACGGTGGTGGTCAACGGCGAGATCGCCTGGGCCAAGGGCGCCTATACCGACGCCAAGGCGGGCGAGATCTGCGGCCTCGCGTAAGAAAAGTGCGCGGTAAGATGCGCGGCAAGAACGAGAGGGAGATGACGATGGCCGACGATGGCTTCGTGCTCGAGATCCCCGAGATGGTCGGGATCGCGCTCTCGCCCGAGCGGGTGGCCGCAGGCGGCGACCAAGCCGTGGCCGCGCGGCACCCGCATCGTCTCCGCCGACAGCCACATGCTGGAGAGCGACCTCTGGTATCGACCGCTTCCCCGCGCACCTGAAGGACCAGGCGCCGCGGATGGTGTTCGAGGACGGCGGCTGGCAGCTGACCATCGGCGAGCAAGCACGATGACGCCGCCGCACATCGCCAAGGCGCTCTGCACCTCGCTCGAGTGCACGCCGGGCTTCACCAGCATCGAGGCCAGGCTCGCCGACCTCGACGTCGAGGGGGTCGAGAAGGAGCTGATCTTCCCGCAGCGCCTGTTCGGCCTCTACATGTTCGGCAAGATGATGAACCGCGCCGAGACCTTCGGCGCCTACAACGAGCACATCGCCGAGGTCTGCAAGAGCGGCAAGGGCCGCCTCTTCCCGGTGATGGTGCCGACCTACTGGGACATGGAGACGGTCAAGGCCTCGGTCGACCGCTGCGCCGAGCTCGGCGCCCGCTGCCTGATGGTCCCGATCAAGCCGGGCGAGGACGTGAACGGCGACATCATCCAGTACTCGGACCCCAAGCTCGATCCCATGTGGGACGCGATCGCCGAGAGCGGCATCCCGCTCTGCTTCCACATCGGCGAGGCGATCCCGACCGCCGCGCCCGGCGCGGCCGGCACCTTCGTGCTGACCCAGATGCAGGGCTTTCGGCAGATCTGGGGGCCGCTGACCTTCGGCGGCGTGTTCGACCGCTTCCCCAAGCTGCGCGTGGTGTTCGTCGAGGGCGGCATCAGCTGGGTCGCCTCGATGGTCCACGACGCCGACATGATCTGGAACTCGTTCCCGACCGTGATGAACCCCAAGCTGAAGCATCCGCCCAGCTGGTACTGGTTCAACCACTGCTACGCGACCTTCATGACCGACCCGGCGGGCCTGGAGCTGCTCCACCGCATCGGCGCCGACCGGGTGATGTGGTCGAGCGACTATCCGCACCAGGAGAGCACGTTCGGCTACACCCGCAGCGCCATCCAGGCGGTGTTCGACGCCACCACGGTGAAGAACGCGCAGATGATCCTCGGCAAGACGGCGCTCAAGCTGTTCGCGATGGAGTAGAGGCGGCTGCGTCTATCCGGCCGCGGCGCGGCGCCAGAAGCCGGCCCGGCTGAGCCAAAACAGCCCCACCGCGATCGCCAGGCTGGCGAGGCCCGCCGCCAGGGGGACGCGCTGGTCGGGAATGAAGGCCATCGCCGCCAGGATCGCCAGCATCCCGGCGACGGCGACAAGGCTCAGCCACGGATAGAGCCACATCCGCACGACGATGCGGTCCGGGCTCTCGCGCTCCAGCTTTCGTCGCAGCCGTAGTTCGGACAACGCGATCAGGAGATAGACGAAGATCGCCACCGTCCCGTTCGATTTGACGAGGAAGGGGAAGACGGCGTTGGGCGATAGGTACGAAATCACCACGGCCGCAAAGCCCATGACGGTGCCCGCCAGGATCGCGCGAACCGGCGTGCCTCTCGCGTTCACGCGCGCGACGAACTGCGGCGCGTCCCCGTGGCGCGTCAGCGCCAGCAGCATCCTCGACGAGACATAGAGGCCGGAATTGAGCGCCGAGAGCACCGCGGTCAGGATGACGACGTTCATCACGTTTGCCGCCGCCGGCAGGCCGATCGTGGCGAGCGCGCTGACGTAAGGGGTTTTCATCCCCGGCGAGTCCCACGGGACGATCGCCACCACGAGCACGATCGAGCCGATGTAGAACAGAAGCACGCGCCAGATGACCGAGGTGGTGGCTCGCGCCACCGCCAGGGCCGGCTCGGCGGATTCCGCCGCCGCGACCGAGACGATCTCCGCCCCGAAGTAGAAGCCGGTGGCGGCGACGGCCCCGGTGAGGATCGGCAGGACGCCGTGCGGCGCAAAACCGCCGTGGGCGGTGAGGTTGGCGATATGCGGGCCAGTGCCGAACCAGAGGCCGGCGACATAGAGGCCGCCGACCATAAGGAAGACGACGATCGCGCCCACCTTGATCGACGCCAGCCAGAATTCGAACTCGCCGTAGGCGCGAACGGACCGCACGTTGGTGGCGGTCATGACCAGGAGCAGCATGAGCGCAAGCAGCCACTGCGGGAACTGGGGCAACCAGAACCGGACGAGATCGGCGCCGGCGATGGCCTCGAACGCCACGACGCCGACCCAGAAGTACCAATACGTCCAGCCGGTGACGAAGCCGGCGAGGTCGCCCAACGCCAGTCGCGCGTATTCATAGAAGGATCCGGCCGCCGGCAGCGCGGTCGCCAGCTCGCCGAGCATGCGGATCACAAGGACAACCAGCAGGCCCGTCATCAGGAACGAGATACTGGCCGCCGGTCCGGCCGACTGGATCACCACCCGGCTGCCGACGAACAGCCCGGCGCCGATCACGCCGCCAAGCGCGATCATGGTCATGTGGCGACGCTTGAGGGACTGACTAAGCCGTGGGTCGGCAAGCGCCTCGTCTGTCAATGCGAAGCCCCCCGGCGCTTGCGGCCAAGCCCTTTTCTGAAGCGCCAGCGCGACGCTTGTATGACGGTCGTCTGCGTTCCTCCGTCGCGGCGGCGCTCTAGCCGTGCATCTGGGTCGACGAGCGCGCGCGCACAGAGCCGGATCAGTTCTTCGGTCGCAGGCGCGCCGCCGATCGGCGATCATGCTTCAGGATTCGCCGCCAGCGCGCGAAGGAGGACCCATTGATCGAGGCACTGCAAGCGATCGAGGTGATCACGATTTTCACCGAGGACGTTCCGGCGACGAAGGCGTTCTACCGCGAGGTGTTCGGCCTGCCGCTCATCTTCGAGGACGCCGTCTCGGCGGTGTTCAGGTTCGACAACCTCCTGCTCAATGTGCTGCAGGCGTCCGAGGCGCCGGAACTGGTCCAGCCGGCGGCTGTCGGACCGGCGGGCGCGGGCGCGCGCTGGATGCCGACGATAAGGGTGGATGACGCGGACGAGACCTGCGCCGAGCTCGCGCGACAGGGCGTTGCGCTGTTGAACGGGCCGATCGATCGGCCGTGGGGTCGGCGGACCGCGGCGTTCAGCGACCCCGCCGGCAACGTCTGGGAGATCGCACAGGTTCTCGCGCCCGCTTAGCGGCCGCGAGGCGCGGCCTAGGCGGGGAAAGCCGAGAGGTCGCGCGCCTGGGCGACAAAGCGCTCGCGCCACTGTTGCGTGAGGGCGTCGCGCTGCGGGGTGACCAACACCTTCGTGAAGTCGATCACCGCGGGTTCGCGCAAGCCGATGAGCCGGGCGACCGCATCCACGGTCTCCTGCGGCGCGGCGACCATCTGTTCGTAGACGATATGGAGGACCGGCAATCCGTTGCGGCTCAGGTAGTAGGCCCATCGCGCCTGCGCCGAGAGCAGCCGGATGAGGTTCGCGTTGATCGCGTCGAAGTCGTAGATCGGCTCGCGCCGGGCCGGCAAATCGGCCACCCACTGCCAGGTCTGAAGCGCACGCACGTTCGAGATCGCCTGACCGAGCGTGTCGAGGCGGGTCAGGTAGATGAACGAAAGCCTCGGCAGGCGCGCGGCCCAACGCGTCGCCCGCACAGCATCGAAATGCTGCGAGAAGACCTTGACGCCGTAGACGCCGTTCGGGGTCGAGCCCAGATGGGGAATGGCCTGCAGCTGCGCCTCCGGATCGGCCGGGTAGTCGGGGACGCGCGCGCGCACGGTTTCAGTCTTGAAGTACTCGTTCGGGACTCCGAGCACCCCGGTCGACGCCAGCAGTTGGCAAAGATAGATGCTGCCCGACCTCGGCTCGGTGCAGATCGCATAACCCCGAGCGCCGGCGGCGTCGTCAGCGACCGTCGGCGTCGAGCTCGCATCGGAGATGAAGCCTTGTGACATAGGCCACTGCAACCCGCCCCTTGTTGCGCTCACCTAGCGAGGCTCTCGAGCGAGCGGCAAGGGAAAACCGAATTCTCCTCCTACGCGATCCTGTCTCACGGTATAGAATGCGTGACGATTGAAGTGGGCGACCACTGGGGAAGCAACCATGAACCTGACACGCAGATCTGCCATCCTGACGACCTCGGCGGCGGTGGTCGCCGCCGGCGCCTCGTCCGTGCTTGCCGCGCCGTTTGCTTGGCAGGCGCGCAACGGCATCAACGCCGACCAGTATCAGGCGACCTTCAATGCGTTGACGGCTCAGGGCTACAGGCTGGCGCTGGTCGACGGCTACAACGTGGATGGGACCGCCACGTTCGCGGCGATCTTCAACCAGACCGGCGGGCCGCCCTGGGTCGCCCACCACAACATGACCGCCGACCAGTACCAGCAGACCTTTGATCAGCTTACGGCCCAGGGCTATCGGCTCTCCAAGGTCAGCGGCTATGGGCCCGGCGGCGTTCCGCTCTACGCGGCGATCTGGACCCAGGTCTCGGGCCCCGCGTGGGAGGCGCACCACGGGCTGACGGCCGGCCAGTTCCAGCAAACCTTCAACCAGCTCACCGCCCAGGGTTATCGGCCCGTGTGGGTGAACGCCTACAACGTCGCCGGCGTCCCCTACTTCGCCGCCATTTTCGAACAACTCCCCAACAGCCCGGCCTGGATCTCGCGTCATGGCATGACGTCCGGACAATACCAGGCGGCGTTCAACTTGGCGGTCGCGCAGGGCTACCACCTGCGCATGGTCAGCGGATACGCGTTGGGCGGCGTCGCCTACTTCGCGGCGATCTGGGACCAGGGGAACTTCCCGGCCTGGCAGGCGCGGAACAACCTGAACGGGGCCGAGTTCCAGGCCGCGTTCGACACCTTCACGCAACAGGGCATGCGCCTGATCGACGTCAGCGGGTACGAGGTCGCCGGCGAGGTTCTCTACGCGGGGCTGTGGATCAACGGCTAGCACGCGGGGGTCTTGCGACGCCCTCGGGGAGTCCACCACGTTTAAGCAGGGAGGATCACTCGATGCGCGATCGGCGTAGCTGGGCCGTCTCGACGCTCGGCGCCTTTGCCCTCGTCACCATCTCGCTCGTCGCCCTGCGGCCGCAGGCCGCCGTGCTCCACCCGCAACGTGGCGAAGTGCAACGCGTGAGTAGC
This sequence comes from uncultured Alphaproteobacteria bacterium, assembly GCA_963719975.1. GTDB lineage: Bacteria > Pseudomonadota > Alphaproteobacteria > Caulobacterales > Caulobacteraceae > Poindextera. Next base: position 318,603 of record CAVRED010000005.1, on the reverse strand, counting down.
GGGCCCTGCACCGCGTGCATGCAGTTGGAGCGCGAGAACAGCCAGCTGAAGGCTCAGGTTGCGACGCTGACGGCCGAGGTCAAGTCGCTGCACGGCCAGTTGAACGGTTGCAAAACCCAGCTCATTGACTCGCGGGGGCTGACACCCCCGCGCAACGAGCCGGGTCCGCGAGCTTTTGGCGTTCGGAATGTCAGAAGCAGGCAAAGGCCCGTGATGGCGGCGGCCAGGCCGAGCGAGACGCCCGGCGCGTGGAACTGCGGGTTCCTCACAGCCCAGGCGAAGGAGAAGCCGAAGATGCTCGGCCCCACCAGCGAGGCGATGCCGCCCATGGACTGGTTCGCCCCCTGCAGCTGGCCCTGCTCGCTTGGACCGACATGCCTGGTCATCAGTCCCTGCAGGCCCGGCGTGATCAGGCCGGAGAGCGAGCTGAACGGCATGCAGAGCAGATAGAGCAGGCCAGTGGGCGCCCAGGAATAGTAGGCGAAGGCGAAGGTTGCGAAGCTGAGGCCGATCAGGAGGGTTCCACGCTCGCCGAACCGCCTCACGCACGGGCCGACGAGGACGCTCTGCACGCCGACGCCGACCAGGCCGCCCGCCATCATGACGATTCCGACGGTCAGCGGCGACCAGTGGTAGCGATAGCCGGTGTAGAGCACGAAGATCGCCGGCCAGATCATCTGGGCCAGCTGATTGAGGAAGAAGATCCCAGCCAGGCCGAAGAGGTCGCGGTGCGAGCGCAGCAGGGTCAGCGATCCGAGCGGATTGGCCTTCCTGACCTCGAACCGCTTGGTCCGCCGCTCCGGTGGAAGCGACTCCGGCACGATGAAGTAGCCGTAGAGGGCGTTGGCCAGGGTCAGGAGCGCGGCGGCGATGAAGGGCGCTCGGAGGCTGATCTCGCCGAGGAGGCCGCCGAGCGCCGGGCCCGCCACGAAGCCGAACGAGAACGCGCTGCCGATCAGGCCGAAGAGGCGCGCGCGATCCTCAGGGCGGGCCACGTCGGCGACATAGGCGTTGGCCGTGGAGAAGGCGCCGGACGTCGCGCCGCTGATCATCCGCCCGGCCAGCAACCAGAGCAGGCTGGGCGCGAACGCCATGAACAGGAAGTCGGCCCCGAGGCCCGCCAATGACACCAAGAGCACCGGCCGGCGTCCGAACCGGTCGGACAGCATTCCCAGCACCGGCCCGGCGAAGAAGCTCATCAGCCCGCCGACCGTTGAGAACAGGACGTTCCAGTCGGTCGCCTCAGCCGTGTCGCCGCCGGTGAACTGCTTCAGAAGATTCGGCAGGATCGGGATCATCAGCCCGAACGACATCGCCGTGGTGATGGCCGAAATGAAGATGAAGACGAACGCCGCCTTGCGCTGGCGCGGCGCCCCCGCGCCCGGACGTCCCGGTTGCGGGAGGCTGGTCATCCCCAAGCGCTAGGGCGTCGCCGGAGCTTTGCCAAGCTCAAGGGACCGGTCGGCCGCCAAACACCTCCGCTGACCGAGGTGGACCTTCGTCTCATCACTGGCGAAGATGATCGAGACAATCGGAAAAATCGAAACCATGTCGCAATCCTCTGAGCCGGCGGCGCTGATGCCGCCGCCGCCCGAAACGCTCAGCGAGCAAGCGCGATCGGCGCTCGCCGCCATGGCCGCGGCCACGCCCGCCGATGTCTTCAACCTGGACATGTCGCAGATGCGGTTCTTTGCGGAGCAGATGCAGGCGGCCCTTGGCGCGGAGCAGCAGAAGGCGCACGCCGTCAACATCGCCGACGACATGGTCGCCGGCGTGCCAGTGCGCCGCATCGTCCGCGCTTCGGGAGTGGCCGACACCCGCCGGGTGCTGATGAACCTGCATGGCGGGGGCTTCGCGGTCGACGCCGGCTCGCTCACGGAGAACATCCCGATCGCCGCGATGACCGGGGTGGAGGTCGTCGCCGTCCGCTACCGGCTAGCGCCCGAAAACCCCTATCCGGCGGCGGTCGAAGACGCGCTCGCCGTCTACCGCGCCCTGCTGGCCGACCATGACCCGCGCGACATCGGGGTCTACGGCACTTCGGCCGGCGCGGTGATCGGTCCGCAGCTGATGATGCGGCTCAAGGCGGAAGGGCTGCCGCCGCCCGGCGCCCTCGGCGTCTTCTCCGGCGAAGCGGACCTGCTCGGGATTGCGGACTCGCTGCGGATTTTCGCGCGGACCGTGGAAGCCGACCTGCTGGTCCGCTGCAAGAACGACTACGTCGGAAAAGCCGACCCGCTGGATCCCCTCGTCTCGCCGATCCGTGGCGACCTGTCGGGGTTTCCCACCACGCTCTGTATCGCCAGCGCTCGCGATGTCCTGCTCAGCGGCACCGTCAATCTCAGCCGTGCGCTGACCGACGCCGGGGTCTCGTCTGAGCTGGTGGTGTATGACGCGCTTCCGCACGCCTTCTGGGCCAACGTGATGGCGCCCGAGAGCGACGACGCCTTTCGGCGCATGTCGTCTTTCTTCACCACCCACCTCGGCGCGCGATAGCCGAAACCCCTCGCCGGGGACGGCGGGGTCAGCCTATGCCGACGTTTTCACGTTGGCATCGCGCGGGATGTGTGGCTGCGCGCGTTTCACGCCGTCACGGCTCATCTTCGCGTGGGCCGAGCAGTAGCAGGCCCCGCCCGTCGGGGCGCCGCAGATGGCCATATCCATCTGACCCGGCTCATCCACCGGGCCGGTCGGCCATGGGCACTGGTCCGCAGCGCGATCAAAAAACCGCATCGACTCGCGCTGCACGCCAGACGCCATGTCTGGGATGCCGCGCTGGCTCCACGGCGCCGTTGGCGCTTTCGGCTTGGGCGGCGAAGGCGCCTTGGGCGTCTCGGACTCGACCCAGCTGACACTGACGCCGGTCACAGCCGCGGCTCGTGTCGATAGATGAGCCCGCCGCCATCGTTGCGGAACACCCGATAGCCCCGTGGCCGCTGGCGATATGGCTGCATCTGCCAACGCTGGTCGGCCTCCTTGAGCGCACCGGCCTGTTCTTTTGCTTCAAGAGCAAACGGACCGGCCCGAGGTGGTTCAGCCTCTCCGGGCTTCCAATGGAATCGCATCGAGAATACTGGCATAGTTGCTATAATACACGTCAATCGCGCGAAAAGCTACTAAGTTCTGTCAAATGAACCTCAGCAGCTCCCGCGATCTTCCCCAACCTGGTGAAACGAAGTACTTAAACCATAGCGGGATTTATCTTGCTTGAAGATCAGTAAAGCGGGGGCCGATTTGCGCCTCCCGCAAGACAACGCCGGGGCGTTAGTATCGATCGGCATGAAGGAGGCAGGCGATGGGACTTGAAGGCAAGCGGGTGGTCGTGATCGGCGGCACGTCGGGGATCGGGTTTGCGGTCGCCGAGGCGGCGATCGGCGATGGCGCATCGGTGGTCGTGGGCTCGAGCCAGCAGCCGAACGTCGAAACGGCCGTCGGCAGGCTGGGGCAGGCGGCCAGCGGCCGGGCCGTCAACGTGCGCGACGAGGCGAACGTCGAGGCGTTCTTCTCCGGCACCGGCGCGTTCGACCATCTGGTCTTCACCGCGGGCGACTGGGGTAACCTGCGCACGCCGACGCCGCTGGCGGAAACCGACCTCGAGGCGGCCAAGGGGCTGGCCGACGTGCGCTATTGGGGCGCTGTCAGGGCGATCAAGCACGCGCTGGCGCACATATCGCCCGGGGGCTCGATCACGCTCACCAACGGCACGATCGCCCATCGCCCGCGCAAGGGCACGCCGCTCTCCACCGCCATGGCCGGTTCGATCGAGCACCTGGTGCTCGGGCTCTCGGTCGATCTGGCGCCGCTGAGGATCAACTGCGTCTGCCCGGCCGGCATCCGCACCGGCGTCTGGGATTCCATTCCGGAGGAGACCCGCGCCGCGTCGTTCGAGCGCATGACCTCGCGCCAGCCGATCGCCCGCATCGGCGAGCCGGCCGAAGTCGCCGAGGCCTACCTCTACCTGATGCGCGGGACCTACACGACCGGCCAGGTCCTGCTGGTCGACGGCGGCGGCCCGATGCTCTGAGGCGCGGGGTTTTGAGGGCGACGCTTGCCGCTCTCGTGCGTTAAGGTGACGTCCGAAGGCGGGAGACGAGCGCCATGTACAAGCGGATTCTGCTTGCCTACGACGGCTCGCGCGAAGGCGCGATCGCGCTCCGCGAAGGGGCGGTGATGGCCAAGGCCTGCGGCGCCCAGGTGTTCCTGCTTTCGGTCGTGCCCGAGTCCGGCGGCGTGCTGATGGTCGAGGGCGCCCAGGGCGGCGTGGTCGACAAGATGGCCGAGGCCTACAAGGAGCAGCTGCAGCGCGGCGTCGAGCGGCTGAAGTCCTACGGGTTCGATCCCATCGCGCGGCTGGTGGTGGGCGAGCCGTCTCCGACCATCGGCGCCGTCGCGCGCGAGATGCAGGCGGACCTGGTGGTGGTCGGCCATCGCAAGCAGAACTTCCTGGCGCGCTGGTGGTCCGGATCGACCGGCGCCTACCTCAGCGACCACATCCCCTGCAGCCTGCTGCTCTCGCGCAGCGAGATCAGCGACGAGGCGTTCGAGGCGGCGATGCGCGAGAAGGTGACGGCCTAGTCCTTCAGGTCGCCCTGGAAGACGGCGTCCTGGAACGCCTCGAAATCCATCACCGATCCGTCGGGACAGCGGACGCGGACGTTGCGGCGGTTCTCGCGCACGAAGGCGATGGCGATGCGGGCGGCGGCGGCGACGGAGTCGGCCGCCTGCTCCGAAGGCTTGTCGGCCGGACCATGCTGTATGACGTACGTCACAGAACTGTCATACAACGCGGCCGCTCGCGCCGGCTAGAGCGTTCGATTGCCAACCCCGCGCGCCGCCCCGTACATGACAGGCGAGCGAGCGCGGGAGACGCCGATGAACCGATATTGGACGCTGTCGGGCAAGCCGCTGGGCGGCTGGCCCGAGGCCGACACCTTCATGCTGCGCGAGGGCCTGACGCCGGAGCCAGGCCCCGGCCAGGCGCTGACCCGGACCCTCTACGTCTCCCTCGACCCTTACCAATGGGGCTACAAGAAGCGCGGCGTCGAGCCGGCCGGCGCGCCCTGCCACGCGCGCACCGTGGCGCAGGTGGTGACGAGCCGGATGGACGGCTTTGCTCCCGGCGACCTCGTCTTCAACACCAACGGCTGGGCCGAGTACGGCCTGATGGGCGAAGGCGTCGAGCGACCGGCCTACATGATCCCGCGCAAGCTCGACCCGACCAAGGGGCGGATCTCGCAGGCGGTGGGCGTGCTCGGCATGTTGGGCCTGACCGCCTATGCCGGCATGGTGCTGCAATGCGAGCCGAAGGCCGGTGAGACAGCGGTCGTGTCGGCGGCCTCCGGCGGGGTGGGCCAGATCGCCGGCCAGCTGGCCAAGCTGCGTGGGCTGCGGGTGGTCGGCATCGCCGGCAAGGAGGCCAAGTGCCGGTTCGTCACCGGCGAGCTCGGCTTCGACGCCTGCGTCTCGCACCTCTCGCCCACCATGGCGGCGGAGCTGAAGGCGGCCTGCCCGGACGGCGTCGACGTCTATTTCGAGAACGTGGGCGGGGCGGTGTTCGAGGCTGTGCTGCCGCTGTTCAACCCGGGCGCGCGGATGACCATCTGCGGCCTGATCTCCTCGTACGGCGACCCAGACGGAACCGACGCCCGCGCCACGCTGATGAAGACGGGCGAGGCCATCTTCAGGGACCGCAGCGTGAAGGTGCAGGGCCTCTTCGTCGGCGACTACGTCAAGGACCACCACGACGAGATGCTGGCGGAAGTCGCGCCGCTGGTCGCGGCCGGAAAGCTCAAGTACCGCGAGGACATCCGCCAGGGACTGGAGAGCATCCCCACCTGCTTCGCCGAGATGCTGAGGGGCGACAACTTCGGCAAGATGATCGTCCAGGTGGCCCCAGATCCGACGCAGTAGTCCTGCAGGCCCGCGCGAGCGGGACTGCCCTATTCGACCACGAAGGGCACGAAGGACACAAAGGTGCCAGAAGGGTGATGTCGCAAAGCTGCAGCGTCTCCGGCGCGCCCTGCTCCCTTCGTGTCCTTCGTGTCCTTCGTGGTTCAATCGGGACTTACGGCGATCTTGCTCAAGGCTCGTTCGAAGAGGCCGACGGTGCGGGCGTGGAGGGCGTCGCCCGTGTCCTTCGGCGCGCGGCCCGCGCAGGCCCGGGCGTAGGTGCCCTCGAGGATGCAGCCGATCTTGTAGCAGGCCAGGACCTCGTACCAATCGGCCGACGACACATCGCGGCCGCTCTGCTCGGCGTAACGCGCGAGGAACTCGGCGCGGGTCGGGAAGCCTGACCATGGCGTGACCGGCCCGGCCTCGGCGCCGTCGTCCGGCCAGTTGGAAAGGAGGACCCCGAGGTCGACTCTCGGCTCGCCAACCGTCACCAGCTCCCAGTCGACCATGGCGGCGATGGCGCCGGAGTCGTAGCGGAACAAGACGTTGCCGAAGTGGAAGTCGCCGTGGATGAGGCCAGGCCGGTAGTCGCCTGGCCGATTGTCGTCGAGCCAGCGGCCGATCCGGTCCACGTCGGGCAATCCGGCGGGGCCTGGCCAACCGGGATGCTCGTGGTAGCTCTCCAGCTGAGCGCGCCAGCGGCCCACCTGGCGCTCGAGGAAGCCGTCGGGGCGGCCGAGGTCGGCAAGCCCGCGCGCGGCGTAGTCCACCCTGCTCAACGCGGCGATCGCGTCGGCCATCTCGAGCCCCATCTGGCGCCGGATCGCGGGATCGCCGGCGTGCAGCGGCGGCATCTCGTCGCGCGGCGTGAAGCCCTCGACCGGCTGCATCAGGTAGAAGGCCGCGCCGATCACATCTTCGTCGGGACAGCCGGCGATGAAGCCTGGATGTCGCACGTCGGTTCCGTCGAGCGCCGCCAGTACGCGAGCCTCGCGGCGCATGGTCTCGTTCGAGTTCGCGCGGAGATGCTTGGGCGGCCTGCGCAGGAGGTAGGCGCTGCCACCTCGGTCGAAGCGCAGCAGGATGTTCTGCGTGCCGCCCGCCAGCAGCCGCGGATGCTCGATCGGTCCCCCGCCCAGGCCGCGGGCGTCCATCCAGCCGGTCAGCGCATCCAGCGGGACCAGCGTCTCCCAGTCCTGATCGCCCCCAGGGACCGCTGCCCTGCCCGGCTCGGTCATGCCAACGTCCTCGCCGCTTGTTTTCGAAACGCGTTCCAAGGAATAATCCGAAACCCCAACCCGCCAAAGGCTTTCACGCGATGCCGCTCGATATGGCCAAGGCCCGCGAGGACTACGCGCGCGACGGCGTGGTGAAGCTGCCCGGCGTGCTGGACGTTCAGGGATCCAACGTACCTGAAGCTGCGCTGACCACACCTCTCCCAAAGGGAGAGGGAGGGGCCCACGGCCGAAGGCCAGTGGGAGGGTGAGGGGTTACGGCCTATCGGACTAGCGAGCGGCGCCGGGACAGGTTGCGGCGTTGCAAGTGGTTTGCCTGAACCGCCGTAACCCCTCACCCTCCCCTTCGCTGCGCTCGGGGCCCCTCCCTCTCCCTTTGGGAGAAGTCTTTAAGAGGCCGCCGGCGCCCTGAGCTGGTCCCTGAGTTCGGTCTTCAGGATCTTGCCGCTGGCGTTCTTGGGCAGCTCTTCGCGGCGGACGTCGATGACGACGGGGACCTTGTGCGAGGGCAGGAGCTTGGCGACGTGGGCGCGAAGTTCGGCGTGGTCGGCGTCGGCGCCTTCGCGCAGGCGCACGGCCGCGCCCACCTCCTCGCCCAGCACGCGGTGCGGCAGGCCGACCACGGCCGCCTCGATCACCGCCGGATGGGCGTAGAGGGCGTCCTCGATCTCGACGCAGTAGATGTTCTCGCCGCCGCGGATCAGCATGTCCTTGATCCGATCCATCACGTAGACGAAGCCGTCCTCGTCCATGCGGCCGACGTCGCCGGTGTGGTACCAGCCGTCGACGAAGGCCTTGGCGTTGGCTTCGGGCTTGTTCCAGTAGCCCTCGACCACGTTCGGGCCGAACACGCAGATTTCGCCCACCTCTCCGGGCGGCAAGGTCTTGTCGTCCGCATCGACGATCTTGATGTCGTCGACTGGCACGGCGAGGCCCACGCTGTCGGGGTGGGCCATGTAGTCTTCCCCGGCGTTGGCGGTGGCGACGGAGGTGGTCTCGGTCGCGCCATAGCCCTGGCCGGGCCAGAAGTTGGGGAAGAGCTGGCGCACCCGCTGGGTGAGCTCGGGCGCGGCGGCCGCGCCGCCATAGCCCATGCCCGGCGAGGGACGAGGTATCGCGGGTCGCGAAATCCGGGCACTCGAGCAACTGCCAGACCATGGTCGGCACGCCGGTGAGGCCGGTGATCTTCTCGCGCTCGATGAGCTCCAGCGCCTTGGCCGGCGACCAGCGGTACATCAGGACGAGCTTCATGCCGCCGGCGATGGCCGGGATGAGCACCGAGTGGGAGCCGGTGACGTGGAAGAGCGGCACGGGCAGCAGGAACGCCGCCTGCGGCGCGTCGGCCGGCGGCGGCGGCGGCGGCGCGCCGGTCCGCCGCACGACCGCGCGGGCGGCGGAGAAGCCGACGCTGATCAGGTTGGAGATGGCGTTGCGATGGGTGCCGAGCGCCCCCTTCGGCCGCCCGGTCGTGCCGGAGGTGTAGAGGATGGTGGCCGGATCGTCCGGCTGAATGCCGTTGTCGGGCGCCGGCGTGTCCGGCAGCGCGGCGTAGCCGCTGGCCGGGCCGATCAGCTCCTCGAGCGGGACGGCGGGGCCGAGCGCCGCCTTGGGCGTGCGCACGGCGATGACGCCGGCGAGGTTCAGGCCATCCAGGTACGGCTTCAGCCGCTCCAGCCGCTCGGCGTCGACGATGACGAGCTTGGTCCCGGAGTCGCTGATCCCGTAGGCGAGGTCATCGCCGGTGCCCCAGCCGTTCAGCGGGGTGACGACGCAGCCGAGCGCGATCCCGGCCCAGAACGCGATCGACCACTCCGGCAGGTTGCGCATGGCGATCGCGACGCGGTCGCCCTTCTTCACGCCGTATCGGTCCGTGAGCACGCGCGCGAACGCCGCGACCGCGCGGTAGTGCTCGTCGAAGCTCATCCGCTCGTCGTCGTAGACGATGAACTCCCGCGCGCCGAACGCGCGGCTGCCTTCCAGGAGGACGCGGAGATTGGGCGGCGCGTTCCTGTAGACCCGCGTCGGCCGGCCATGGATCGGGACGATCTCCATCTCGTAGGCCATGCCGGGCGCGGTCAGGATGGCGTAGGCCTCGGGGATGCTGACGGCGGGAAAAGCGGGAACGTCGGCCATCAATGACCTCTCGGTGCGAACGGGCTTGGGCGAATTTCCAGCACACGTTACGATTATCGAGCGACCGTCGCCAGGGAGAGCCCGCTTGAGCCGCCGCGAAGACGCCAAGACCGAGCGCCGCCACCGGATCGTCATCGCCGCGCGCGACCTGATCCGCGAGACCGGCGACACCGGGCTCTCCATGCGCGCCATCGCCGCCCGCGCGCGCGTCTCGCTGTCGACGCCCTACAACCTGTTCGGCTCCAAGCGGGCGATCGTCCTGGCGGTGCTGGAGGACATCGAAGAATTCCACGAGCGCTTCGCCAGATCGAAGTCCCTGGACGCGATCGAGCGCATCTTCCAGGCGCTGGCGCTTTCGATCCGGTTCTACGTCGAGGACCCGGACTTCTACCGCACGCTCTGGACGGGCGTGTTCGACATGAGCGGCAAGGAGGTGCGCCAGGCGCTCGCCCGGCCCGAGCGGGGCGCGTTCTGGCTCGCGCTGCTCAACGCCGCGGCCGCCGAGGGCGCGATCGCTCCGGCGATCAGCACCGGTCTTCTGCTGCTCGACCTCGACCTCGCGTTCGGCGCGGTGATGCTGAACTGGGTCCTGGGCGCCCTGTCGACCGACGAACTCGAGCCGGCCGCCGCCTATGCCTACGCGCTGGCGCTGGGCGGCGCGGCCACCCCGGCCTGGCGCGAGCGCCTGGCCGCGCGTGTGGTCGCCGCCCAGGAGACGTTGCTGAAACTGCGCCGCAGGCAGGTCGACGCGGCCTGAGGCCTCAGTCCGCGGGCGCTGGCGGCAGGGCGGCGGCGGGGCCGTGCTCGCGCATGACCTTCCACATCGGAATCTCGAGATGGAAGACGGCGGCCTTGTCGCGCAGCGGAATGATCACGACGGCGACCGTGCGGTCGAGGCCGCACATCTTCAGCGGCCAGACCTCGATCCAGGCCTTGGAGACGTCGAGCTTGTCGCGCTCCGCTTCCTGCTGGGGCGCGAGGCGCACATTGATGTGGCCGGGCTCGGCCGTTGCGTCACCCGGCGCGGGCAGCGCCACCTGGCCCGGGCGCGCGGCGACGTAGACGTCGTCGAGCTCGTGCGTCTGGCAGCTCTTCGGCACGTCGGCGCCGGCCTCGGCCAGCAGGATCGGCCAGAGGTTCTGTTGCAGGCCCGGGTCGGCCAGGCTGTCGCCGGGCACGGCCGTGGCCATGCGCCAGGGCGGCGAGCCCGACAGGCGGATGGCGTCCACATTCTGCACCGAGCTGCGCCCACAGCCGGTGACGCGGACACGCGCGCGCACCGCGCCGATGTCCGGATGCCCGTCGACGTGGACCAGCTGGACGGAGAGCGGCTCGACCTTGGCCTCCGCGCAAATCGGCACGCCGCCGTACTTGGCGTCGGCGTCCAGCGCGGTCGTCCTGAGCAACGCCTCGAAGGCGGCGCGCTCGGCCGGGTGCACGACCTTGGCAGGCGGCGCGGCGATGGCGACGGCGATGAGGGCTGCGAGCATCACGCACACAGTCTACCGCATGGGCCGGCGCGCCGATATGGCGCGCGTGACACGCTAGGCCCGTAGCGGCCTCGGCGAGCGCGCGAGGGTCCACTCCAGGTCCTCGCGGTCGAGCCCCTCGCAGGTCTCGGCCATCCAGCGCAGGAAGACGAGCAGGTCTTCGTCGATCGCCGCCTCGTCCAGGGGTCGCGGTTCGTAGCGCGGCCAGAACCCATAGAGGATGGCCATCGACGGGCGGCCCCGCCCGAAGTCGCCAAGCTCGACCGCGTAGAGGTGGCCGGAGGGGCCGCGCCAGTACTTCCGGCCGGCGCGGAACCCCAGCCCGTGCTCCAGCGCCTCGGCGACCTCCGGCCGCGCGTCGAGCTCCTGCTCGAAGATCAACGGGTCGGCGCGCAAGCCCGCGAGCTCCGCCTCGGACGGTTCGATGAAGGTCATGGCGCGGCGCCCGCCACGCGGCTCAGGAAGGCGACGACGTCGGCGGCGATCTCCGGCCCACGGTCGTCCTGCAGGAAGTGCGCGGCCGCATCGTAGGTCTTCGGTCCCTCGGCGTGCGGCAGCTGTTCCTTCATCCGGTTGGCGTATTCGATCGGGAAGACCTGGTCCTCGGGCGCCCAGATCAGCTGGATCGGGGTCTTGGCGAGTTCGCCCAGCCGGTTCTGGATCGCCAGCATGTCGGCCCAGCCGCGATCGCCCGGGCGCATCGGGATCGTGCGCGGCCAGGTCAGCGTGACGGTCTCCGAATCCGGCTCGTCGTAGACGTGATGGTAGCCGGCCGCTTCCTCAGGCGTCATGCCCCGCCGCGTCGTGCGCGACGGCCCGCCGTGCGACAGGATCTTGCGCCGTTTCAGGAAGAACGGACCGATGATCGGCGCATGCCAGGTCGTCCAGGGCCGCGGCGAGGCGTGGAAGCGCCCGCGGTATTCGGTGTCGAGCCAGGTGTTCATCAAAACGAGCGCCGCGAGCCGATCGAGCCGCTGAAGCGCCGCGCCGACGCCTTGCGGGCCGCCCCAGTCCTGGCCGACGACGGCGAAACCGCGAAGGTCCAGCTGGTCGATCAGCGAAACGAGATCGGCGATGTGGTGGGCGAGGGAGTAGCTCGCATCAACGCGCGGCTTGTCCGAATAGCCCGAGCCGATGCAGTCGGGCGCAACCACCCGGTAGCCCGCCGCCGTCAGCGGACCGACGAAGTCGCGATAGAGAAAGGACCAGGTCGGATTGCCGTGCAGCAGCAGAACGGGCCGGCCGGTTCTCGGACCCTCGTCGAGATAGGCCATGCGCCGGCCATTCACCCAGACGCGGGACTGCGGCCAGGGATAGAGCGCGTTTAGCCAGTCGGGTTTTTCCGGCATGCGCCTTCCTACGCGCTGCAGCCTTGCGCTGTCACGGGGCGCTGGGTCGGCAGGCGGCGCGCTTCATCCGTTTTTAATTCGAGGAGCAGTATCGTCCCTGCGCTATAAGGTGGGCGGCGCATGCTAAAGCAGAAATTGTCGACGACCGCCGTCATAGTACTTGCGGTTGTTGTCGCGGCGTTGTGCGCAGACTACGTCTCCAACACGTTCATCTTGCGGACGCCGGGCGCATTCACCCCGCTGAACACGTTTGCGATCGCGTTATTCGTCTCCCTCCCCGTCTGCTACTACCTGGTCAGCCAGCGGTTCGACCTGCAGCGCACCAAGGAGGCGCTGGCCGCAGCCGTGGCGGAGGGGCAGGCCAGGCGTGAGGACGCCGAAGCGGCGCTCGAGAAGCTGCGGGAGAGCGAGGCGCTCTATCGCCTGCTGGCCGACAACCAGAGCGATGTGATCTCGCTATGGACCGCCGAGGGCGTGCGCAAGTACAGCTCTCCTTCGGCCGAGAGAGCCTTCGGATTCACCGCCGAAGAGATGATGCGCCTGCCACGCAGCGCCAACGCCCACCCGGACGACCTGCCGATCATCCAGGCGCTGACCGCCTCGCTCACGCCCGGCGGCGAGAGCAAGAGCGCCGAGTACCGGCTCATGCATCGCGACGGTTCGGAGGTCTGGGTCGAGGGCACGTTCCGCAAGCTGGCCGACGGCGGCGACGGCATGCTGTCGACGACGCGGGTGATCACCGAACGCAAGCGGCTGCAGCAGGAGCTCATAGGCGCGCTCGAGGACGCCAAGGCGGCGCTGAGCGCCAAGTCCGACTTCCTCGCCAACATGACCCACGAGCTGCGAACGCCGCTGAACGCGATCGTCGGCTTCTCGGGCCTGCTGCGGCAATCAATGACGCTCGGGGCGGCGGACGCCCGCCACGCGGCGCTGATCTACGACGCCAGCCAGACGCTGCTCAGCGTCGTCAACGACGTGCTCGACTTCTCCAAGCTCGACGCCGAGGCGGTGGAGTTCGAGGCCTACCCCATCGACCCGCTCGGCGATGGCGCAGTCCTGCGTCGACCTGCTCGCCGGCCAGGCGCAGGACAAGGGGCTGACGCTGGACGCCCGCATCGAAGGCGCAACCGAAATGCTGCTCGGCGACGGGACGCGCCTGCGGCAAGTGCTGATGAATTTCATCTCGAATGCGCTCAAGTTCACCGCGAGCGGCAGCGTCCGGGTGACGGCCTCGCAGACCGCCGAGGGCGAGAGCCACCGCCTGCGGTTTGCGGTGACCGACACCGGCATCGGCGTTCCGGCCGACCACCTGGATACGATTTTCGGCCGCTTCACCCAGGCCGATGCGTCGGTCTCGCGCCAGTACGGCGGCACCGGGCTCGGTCTTGCGATCTGCAAGCGGATCATCGACGGCATGGGTGGGAGGATCGGCGTCGAGAGCGCGCTTGGCGTCGGATCGACGTTCTGGTGCGAGGTCACGCTGCCCGTCGCGGGCGGCCAGGCGGCGCAGGGCGGCGTCGAGACCCCGCCGGTCTCCCTCGAGCGGAGCGTCCGGCTCTTGGTCGCCGACGACAACGCGGTGAACCGCGAACTGATCGCCGCCCTGCTCGCGCCCTTCGCGGTCGACATCGTCGCCGCGGCCGACGGCATCGAGGCCTACGAAGCCTGGGCGCGGCAGGCGTTCGACATCATCTTGATGGATGTCCAGATGCCGAACATGGACGGGCTGACCGCCGCCCGCCGCATCCGCGCCTCGGCGCTGCCAGGCGCCCCCCGCGTCCCGATCATCGCGATGACCGCCAACGTCCTGCCCGAACAGGTGGAGCGCTGCCTGGAGGCGGGCATGGACGACCACCTGGGCAAGCCGATCGACCCGGCCAGGCTGCTGGAGGCTGTCGCTCGCTGGTCCGACGGCGGCGATGCGGCCGCGGAGGACCGCGCGGTCGTTGGCTGAGCGCCCTACCCGCCGCTAGCGACGTTCTTGAGCAGGCGAAGGAGCCTGCGCACGTCGGCCTCGTTCAACTCAATCACACGGGAGAACGCCTCGGTGGCGAAGATGCCCGGCGTCAGGCGAAGGCCGCCGCGGGTGTCGCTGATGAGGACGCCGGATCCGATCATCGCCTTCACCTTGCGCCGCACGGTCTCGCGCGGCAGCCCGCAGGATCGCGCGATCGCCGAGCGAGTGACGGGCGCCTGCAACTCGGCCGGTATGATCGAATCCAGGGACGGAAAGTCCGCGATTGCGTCAGACGCCATCAACGCCTGCACGTTGCTGAGCGCCACCGAGAACGCGATGATCATGCGCTCATAGTCGAAATCGAACAGGGGGCCGACGTTGCGGAGGAAGCGCAGCACGTATTCGACGCTGTAGAACCCCAACGACCGTGAGTGTCGAATGTTGGTGAAGTCGCGCGCCGGCAAGGAAGACCTCTTGGTTAATCACCGTTAATACTGCCCAATCTGGGCGCGTCGACTGTTCTCACGACAACTCGGAGCCCCTATTCTGCGGTGCGGGCATCTACCGAGGCCGTGCGGGGGGGCATGGAAGCGTGAAGTACGGCGCCATGCTAGTCCTCGTCCTGCTCGTTGGCGATGTCGTGTTGGGCCTGGCCTGCGCCGCCCAATGGATCTCGCCGCGCGCGACGGTTGGCCTCCTGGCCTTCAATCCACTGCTTGTCGGCGCGAACCACGTCGCGACGCGCAGCCGCCGTGGCCGCGCGGTCCCGCCCGGTCCTAGCGCCTGAGCCCTGGCGGTCCCGGCCAAGGTCCCGCGAAGGTCGACAAGCCGCCCTTCACCTCGCGGCCAACTGGGGACATTGTTGCGCCCCTCCTCGGAGGGGTCGCCGATGCCTGACAGGTCACAGCAAGCTGCCGACGCCGCGAAGCCTTCCGCGGGGCCGCACACGATCCGGCCGCTCGATGAATCGACCTGGGACGTGTTTGCGGAGCTGGTCCAGCGCAACAACGGCGTCTACGGCGGTTGCTGGTGCATCGCGTTTCACACCGCCTACCAGCGAGGCGTGAGCAACCCCCGAACGCTGAAAGAGCAGCTTGTGCGCGCCAACCGCGCGCATGCGGCGATGGTGTTCGACGAGAACGGCCTCGTGCAGGGCTGGTGCCAGTATGGCGGCTTGGAGGAGCTCGTCCTACGGCACGCCCGGGCCTACCAGAAGGACCCGCCGCCCCCGGCCCGGTGGCGGATCACTTGCATCTTCGTCGACAAGCGCCATCGCGGCGAAGGGATCGCCCGCGCCGCCCTCGAGGGCGCGCTCGGCCTCATCGCCGCGGCGGGCGGCGGGCGCGTCGAGGCGATCAGCGAGACGACCGCCGGCCGCGAGGCGCAGGGCAGGTTTCTGTTCAGCGCGACCGTCGAACTGTTCGAGCAACTCGGTTTCACGCGCGGACGCCAGGTGGGCAAACACGCCTGGATCGTGAGCCGAGAAATCGCCCCAGCGTAAGCGGAGCGATCTGCTCGTGCGGCCAAAGGGCGGAAGGGAGACCGGCTGGGCGCGCCAGGCACGGCGCCCTTCTCCCCTCGAGGGAGAAGGGCGCCGATGGCTGGACGCCGAGCGCCACGAAGCGCGCCCACGGCTCTCCTAGGCCGTCGCGGTCGCGCGTTTCTTCTTTGCGGTCGATGGCGGCGGTCCGTCGGGCCGGTAGTTCAGCTCGATGTTCGCGCCGTTCGGATCGCGGATGTTGATCTGGCGGATCTGCGTGTTCGGGATGTCGACCGCCTGATACCTGACGCCGGCCTTCTGAAGCCTCGCCAGGATCGCGTCGTAGTCGTCGATGCGGAAGGCGAAGTGGTCGAGCGCCGCCTCGCGCGACGGCAGCTTCGCCTCGCTAAGCTGCACCAGGTGCACGACGGCGGTGTCGCCGGCGTAGAGCCACGCGCCGCCCATCGGGAAGTCCGGCCGCCAGCCTTTCTTCAGACCCAGAATGTCCTGGAAGAACGCGACCGTCTCCTCGAGGCGGTCGGTGCCAATGTTGATGTGGTCGATGCCGCGAATGGTCATGGCGCTCTCCGATCGGAGGCTGAGGTTATCAGGACCCGGCGCTGGCCGGAACGTCCTTGGCTTCGGCCGCAGCCGCTTCAAACGCCGCGCGCCGGGCTGCGCCGATCCGGCGTGCGCGACGGGCGTACCAGAAGGTAAAGCCAGCCAGAAGGCCCGTCGAGGCGTAACCCAGCACCGGATTGATGGCCAGAAACGTCGGGATCGAGACTTGGAACACCAGATAGACCGCGATCGCCGTCCGCGCGATCAGGCCGGCGCCCCAGACCAGCGTCATCATCCGCATGGTTCGCTTGAAGAAGGGGTTGTCCCGCATCGCCTGGAACTCGGCCGCCTCTCCGGCCTGGTTGTTGCGGTTCATGCCGGCGCGGGCGAGGTGGTAGATCAGCGGCTGGCCGATCGCGACGGAGCCCAGGAAGATCGCGCCGATCACGCCGGTGACCAGGTTCTCCCGCAGCTGCAGGAACTTGGCGCCGCCGCCGCCGAGCAGCGCCAGGAGCGAGAGCGCGATCCCGGTGATGATGAGCAGCGACAGCGCATCGATCCGTCGCGCGCGCACGAACTGGTAGACGCTCCAGATGACCGGCGGGCACGGACGAGGCGATCAGCGCGCCCACATCGCCAAGCCGCTTGTCGGCCAGTTGGTAGATCACCAGCGGCAGGACGCCGTTGACGACAATCTCCAGGCCGTAGCCCGGACCGTTCAGCCGAACGAAATCCCACGCCTGGGCGAGCCTGGAAGCCATGGTCCCGCTCATCCGGCTGCGGCCGTCGCCTTCGCCCGGCGCCGTCAGTCGGGCGACGGTCGCGTCCAGCCAGGCCTTGAGATCGGCGACCACCTCGTCGCGGTTGGTCTCGTTCAGCATCTCGTGCCGGCCGCCCGGGTAGACCTTCAGCGTCACGTCGAGCCCGGCGGCGCGATAGGCGTCGACCAAGCGGCGTCAGCCGCGCGAGCTTCTGGTTGATCGGGTCCTCGTCGCCGACGAAGACGTAGACGGGCAAGCCCTTCTTCACCTTGGCCAGCGCCGCGGGGCCGGCGTCGCGCTCGCGCAGCGCCGTGAAGGAGGCGGCCGACTCCGGCGCGAAGCGGATGCCGCAGAACGGGTCGGCGATGTATTTGTCGACCTCGGCCTCGTCGCGGCTCAGCCAGTCGTAGTCGGTGCGCGGGTTGGCGTAGCCGCTGTTCGGGCCGCCGGCGGGTCGCGGACCCGGCCCGGCCGTGCCCGACAGCACCAGCGCATCGATCAGGTCGGAATGCGTCAAGGACGTAGGCCTGGGAGAACATCGCCCCCATCGAGTGGCCCATGAGGATGAGCGGCAGGTCCGGGTTCTCGGCCCGCGCTCGCCGGCTGAGGATCGCCATGTCGTCGACCGCCGCCGGCGCGCCGCCGGGTCCGAAGTCGCCGAGGCTGGCCATGCCGCTGGTCAGCCCGTGGCCGCGGTGGTCGGCGGCATAGATGAGGTAGCCGGCTTCGACGAGAGGCGCGAGCGGCTCGCGGTAGCGGCCGCTGTGCTCGCCGGCGCCGTGGGCCAGCTGCAGCACCGCCTTCGGCTGCGCAGCCGCGCTCCAGCGGAAGCCCGCGAGCCCCGCTGCCGTCGGCCCCCTCGTAGCGGAAGCGGACTTCCTGCAACGGCTCATCGCCCGATCCTCCTTGCAATCACCGCTGACGCGCAATTGCACGCATCGCCGCCGCGGCGGCAAGCCCTTGGCGCCGGCGCATCCGCCACTACTTGTCGAGCACGCAGGCAAACGGAGGGCGCGCGTGGCTGACATCCCCTATTCGACGGCCCTGATCGTCGGCGCCGGCCCTGGCATCAGCGCCTCGTTGGCGCGCGCGCTCGCCGCCGCCGGCCTCAAGGTCGCCCTCGCCGCGCGCAACACGGACAAGCTCGGCCCGCTCGCGGCCGAGACCGGGCGCGGCGTCTTCGCCGCCGACGCCTCGGATCCCGCAGCGGTCGCCAAGCTCTTCGACGACGGTCGAAGCCAAGATCGGGACCCCCGATGTCGTCGTCTTCAACGCCGCCGCCCGCGTGCGCGGCCGGATCGCCGACCTCGACCCGGCCGAGCTCAAGCGCGCCATCGAGATTTCGGCCTTCGGCGGCTTTCTGGTCGTGCAGCAGGCCGCGCGGCGCATGCTGCCGAAGGAGCGCGGCGCCATCCTGCTCACCGGGCGCCACGGCCAGCGTGAAGGGCTTTCCCGCTCTCCTCCGGCTTCGCCATGGGCAAGTTCGCGCTGCGCGGCCTGGCGCAGAGCGCGGCGCGCGAGCTCGGGCCGCAAGGCATCCACGTCGCCCACTTCGTCATCGACGGCGGCGTGCGCAGCGCGAACCGCCAGGACCCCGCCGATCATCCGGACAGCACGCTCGATCCCGACGCCGTCGCCCAGGCCTACCTCGACGTGCTCCGCCAGCACCGCAGCGCCTGGAGCTGGGAAATCGAGCTCAGACCCTGGGTCGAGCGGTTCTAGAGTCGCTTGACGGCCGCGCCCGGGCGGCCTGACATCCACGCCGAACAAGGAGGGCGCGATGCCCGAGCTGAAGCACGTTCCGGCCGACGTTTCGCCCGATGTGATCGTCGAGACGCTGAAGAGCGACGGCGCGCTGATCATCGACCACATGCTCGACGACGCCGGCATCGCCAAGGTGACAGGCGAGATCGATCCGTACGTGGAGGCGACTGGCAATGGCCGCGACGGCTTCACGGGCTTTAAGACCAAGCGCACCGGCGCGCTGGTCGCCCGCTCGCCGGCCTGCCGCGAGCTCATCATGAACCCGACCATCCTCGCCGCCTGCGACGGGTTCCTCCTGCCATCGTGCGACCGCTACCAGCTGCACCTGACCCAGGTGATCCGCATCCAGCCGGGCCAAACCAAGCAGCCCCTGCACCGCGACAAGCACGCGTGGGGCGGCTTCCTGGACCGGGTCGAGCCACAGCTGAACACCATCTGGGCCATGACCGACTTCACGCGAGCCAATGGCGCGACGCAGGTCGTGCCTGGCAGCCAGGCCTGGCCGGACGATCGGCGCGCGACGCCCGAGGAGATCGCCTACGCCGAGATGGAGCGGGGCTCGGTGCTGGTCTACTCAGGCTCGGTGATCCACGCCGGCGGCGAGAATACGACCGCCGAGGATCGCACCGGCATCAACCTCACCTACTGTCTGGGTTGGCTGCGGCAGGAAGAGAACCAGTACCTGTCGTGCCCGCCGGAGATCGCGCGCACGCTCGATCCCGAGCTTCAGGCGCTGCTGGGGTACGCGATGGGAAGCTACTCGCTGGGCTATTTCTCGCCGCCGCTCCCGCCCGGCGAGGGGCCGGAAGGCGTGCCGCCGCAGCATGCGCTGGGCAAGAAGGCCAAGCCGGATGCGAGCGCCGACCTCTACCAGGCCGTCACCGAGCGCCTGCGCAAGAAGATGCCAGGCCTGAGCCTCAGCCTTCCAGCACGCGCGCCCGATAGGCTTCGGTGAAGAAGTCGGGCGGCAGCGCCTCGGGGCCGGCCATGACCGCGGCGGCGAAGGCGCGCACGCTCGGATCGACCGCCGAACGCTCGAAGATGCGCTTGCGCCGCTCGCGCGCCGCCGCGTCGAACTCCATGTCGATCGTCGCCTGCAGGGCGGCGGTGAAGCGCAGGCGCCGCATGCGCTCGCGCCGCTCCTCGCCGTAGCTGGCGAACGAGAGCGACGCCCAGTCGTCGGTGGATTTGAGCAGCTCGCTGACGATGCGCACGTCGCGGTAGGTGATCGAAAGGCCGAGGCCGATGATCGGGTCGTTCCAGCCCGGCCGCGTCGCCGATCAGGACCGCGCCCTTGGCGAACGGCTCGTCGGTCCAGGAGTCGTTGTTGAAATAGCTGAACAGCGGACCGGCGGGCTCGGCCGGCGACCACGTGCCGGTTCTCCGGACTGGAGGTCATGGCGAACGCATCCAGGAAGCGGCGCGGACCCTCGGGCCCGCGGAAGCGCTGCGCCTGCTCCAGCGCATAGCCGCCGTAGACCCGCGCTCGCCCGCCGCCTTGCGGGAAGACCAGGAAACCGAAGTCGCCCTCCGTGCCGATCGCCTGGAGGTCAGGGTCCCAGCCGTCGGCGCCGTCGACCAAAAGGCCCGCGAACCAGTGGTGCGGCTTGTCCTGGTGCAGCTCGACACCGATCGCCTCGCGAACCTGCGAGGTTCGCCCATCGGCGCCGACGAGCAGCCGGCCGCTCGCCTCGCGCCGCTCGCCGCCGACCTCATAGACGACGCGCGGGGCCTCGCCGGCGTGGACCTCGAGCACGCTCACTCCGCGCAACGCCTCGCGCGCCGGCGGCCTTGGCGGCGTCGAACAGGGCCTGACAATGCACCGGATGGCGCAGGCAGAGCGGCCCCGGCACGTCGGGCGCGAACCCGCCGAGGGGGATGGCTTGCGCCTCCGCGGCCGGCGGCGGGACGGACTCATCGTAGCTCACGTGACGGGTCACATGGTGGCCGCCCGCCGCCATCAGCACGTCGTAGAGCCCGACCCGCTTGACCTCGGCCACGCCCCAGGGCGCGATCCACTCGCCGCGCACCTTGTCCTGAAAGACCTCCGACTGCTCAAGGACGAGCACGCTCTTGCCGGCGCGCGCCATGACCGTCGCGAGCGCCGACCCGCCAATACCGCCGCCGACGATGATGAGATCGTAACGGTCCAAATGCCGCCCCCAAGCTTCAACGCGAGGCACCCTTCCCTACCGGCGTCGCCCTGTCCAGCGCGGTCGCTTCTAGATCCTCCCCCGTCGGGGGAGGATCTTGCTCTGGGCCGACCTGGTTTGATCCGGACAGCTGCCGGGCCATAGATGCGCTCGTTCAAGAAGGGGAGGAGGCCGGCAATGGCCAAAGTGCTCATCACAGGCGCCAGCAAGGGGATCGGGCGGGAGGCGGCGCTGGTTCTCGCGCGCGCGGGTCACGAGGTCGTCGCCGCCATGCGCCGACCAGCCGAGATCGACCTCGCCGGGATCGCCGCACGCGAAACGCTGCCGATCACGGTGGCCGAACTCGACGTCGACAGCGACGCCTCGGTGGCCAAGCTGTTCGCCTCCGACGTCGCCAGGCCGGAGACCATCGACGTCCTGATCAACAACGCCGGCATCTACTCGATCAACGCCGTCGAGGACGAGACGCTGGAGAAGTTCCAGGCGGTGATGAACACCAACTATTTCGGCATGCTCCGCTGCATCAAGGCGGTGGCCGCGGCGTTCCGCAAGCGCAAGAGCGGCCTCATCATCAACGTCACCTCGATCGCCGGCAAGATCGTCGGCCTGGGCGCGGGCGCATACTCCGCCTCAAAGTTCGCCGCCGAGGGGATGAGCGAGGCGTTGGCGCAGGAGATGTGCGCGTTCGGCGTGCGGGTCGCGCGTCCTCGAGCCCGGCATCATCGCGACCCCAATGACGGTGCGAGAATCTGCCGCAGGTGAAGGAAGGCACCGCCTACCCGCACGGCGGGCGGATGCGCGCCTTCTATGGCGCGACGCCGGTCTCGGGACCGCCGCCCTCGATCGTGGCGGACGCGATTGTGGACATCATCGACGGCAAGATCACCAGCTTCCGCACGCCTTCAGGTCCGGATGCGCAGCCGTTCCTGGACCTGCGCGCCAGCCAGACCGACGAGCAATGGATCGCGCTCAGCGACACCATGGATGACGACGTCTACTTCGACCGCTTCCAAGCCATCTCCGGCCTGGACCTGCGGCCACCGAAGTGAACTGCCTGGCAGCCTGTCAGGCGCTCAGCGTCAGCTCTTGACCGCCAAGGACGCCAAGTTCGCCAAGGGGCCGGAGTAGCCCCCGGCGCCCGCCCCTCTCCCGTCATCCCCCGCTGTAGCGAAGCGGAATGCGGGGGACCAATGGGAAGCGCAGCGCGCCAGCTTGCGCCGCTTGGCGATCTTGGCGTCCTTGGCGGTCGAATACGGCCGCGCAGCTAGCGCAGGTGCTCGGGGAGTTCGACCCACTCGCCTAGGCCCGCGGTGCGTCTCGGGCAGGGTCTTCAGCAGGTCGTAGAGCTCGAAGGTCTTCAGGTTGGAGCGGAAGTTGGCGAAGGCCTTGCGCCACCACATGCGCTGGCGCAGCTCCTCGGGCGTGAGATCGGCCTCGGTCACGCCCTGGCCGCCGAGCTCGATGCGGGTGGCGAGCTCGTTGCGCGCCCCACCCTGCCAATAGGCCGCGCCCATGCCCACGAAGTAGACGATGGGCACCATCGTCATCATGGCGAACTCCTCGACGAACTTGTCGTAGGTGTAGGCTCTTGTAGAGCGAGGTCCTGGCCATGAACTGGTCGTAGAAGGCGCGCAGCACCGTCGAGAGCCCTTCGCCGGAGTAGACCTCGGGCAGCACCGAGCCCGAGCTCATCAGATAGGCGAGGTCGGACGGAACCGGCCCGCGGAACAGGAGCTGGAAGTCGATGCACAGCCAGCCGTCCGGATAGTCGGCGCTCTTCTCGCAGAAGAAGATGTTGTCGCCTCGGAGGTCGCCGTGGCTGAGCGTGCAGGTGGCCCCGTTCTCCGGCCGCGCGCGGGCGAAGAAGGCGTCGATCTTGCGGGTGAAGAGCTCGGCGAAACCCGGCCCGATGTAGGCGTCCCACGTCGGATCACCGACCACGGTCGAGTTTCTGCTTGCGGTGAAGCGGTCGAACAGCTTCGCGCCGCCGGGCATGACCGCCTTGTAGATGGCGAGGTTGGCGTCCGAGGCCCAGAAGTCGACCCCGAGCGGCTCCAGTCGGGCGGCCTTCTCACCGTCCTGGCAGCCCTCCCAGGCCACCGCCACGTCGACCATCTTCGGCAGCATCGACATGACCTCGGCCAAGGTCATCTCGTTCTCGTGCACCTTGTGCTCGGCGAAGCTGTCGGCGTCCTCCATGATCAGCGCCCAGCGGTTGTCGGCGTGATCGAAGGCGGCGAGGTGGGTCTTCGGGCGCGGGTAGAAGCCGGCCTGCGGGAAGGCGTAGGCCTTGATGTCCTTGACGAACATCGCCTCGATCGCCTCGCGCGGCAGGATCTCGAACGGCGGCCAGGCCTTCACGACGAAGCTGTCCTGCGCGTCGGTCGCCTCGGCGTAGGCGCACTTCACCTTCTTGATCGCCGAGAAGTAGCCGGCGGTCATGCCGACGCCGCATTCCTCCTGGGTCACCACGACGTTGGTCGAGGTGATGTGGCCGCTGGCCCGCAGCGCCTCGGTCATGAACCGCGCGTCGATCTCGTCCAGGTGCTTCGGCAGCACGAATTCAGGGCTGTCCACCGACATGGCGCTTGGTCTCCTCCCGACACTGGAGCTCTTCCCGGCCCCCGCCAGGGCTCATACACCACCGACCGCGGCCGCTGAGTCAAATTCTGCCCCCAACCTCAAGGAAAGGCTGGCGGTTTCCATCGGTCGCGGCCGAGCTTGACAGTGCGGATCGGCAGTGGACGGATGGCCGGCCGAAAAGAACGAGCGTTGGGAGGACGCCATGACCGCAGTACCGGCGAGCGCCGAAGACATCACCGCCGAGTGGCTACGCGCCGCGGCGCCCGAGCTCTCCGGCGTCACCGCGGTGACGGCCGAGCGCCTGGGCGAAGGCGTCGGCATGATGACCGAGCTGCACCGCTTGAAACTGGACTACGCCGCCGGCGGCAAGCCCGGTCCGCGGACGCTGGTGGTCAAGCAGCAAGCCGCGACCCAGGGCCTGCGCGACGTCGCGAACGCCTACGGTCTCTACGATCGCGAGGTCCTTTTCTACAACGAGATCGCCAAGACCATCTCGGTGCGATCGCCGCGCTGCTACGTGGCCGCGGTCGACCCCGAGACCCACGCGTTTGCGCTCATCATGGAGGACATGAACACCACGGTCCTGGGCGACCAGGTCGCCGGCCTGACGCCTGCGCAGGTGAAGGTCGCCGTTGACCAGGTCGGCGCGCTGCACGCGCGCTGGTGGGACCGCAGCGAGCTGAAGGACCTGGTGGACAAGGGCGTGCAGCCCTTCGGCACGCCTCCCTATTGCGATTTCAACGCCCGCCATTCATCGGGTTGGGAGACCTACGACGCCTGGCTCGATGGCCGCGTTTCGCCGGAACTGCGCCGCGTCGGCGCAAAGATGTGCACCGAGCTCGACCGCATCACCGGAGACATGGCCAAAGAGCCGCGCACGATCTGCCACGGCGACTTCAGGGCGGACAACCTGATGTTCACGGGCGGGGACGGCGCGGAGCCGGGACTGACCTGCGTCGACTGGCAGCTCGCCATGCAGGCGCGCGGACCCTTCGACATCGGCTACATGATGTCGGGCAGCGTCAACACCGACGTCCGCCGCGAGCACGAGAAGGCCTTGCTGAAGGGCTATCACGACAAGCTCGTGGCCTCGGGCGTCGAGAACTACGGCTTCGACGAGTGCCTCTACGACTACCGCCGCGCGCTGCTGATCGGGCTCACCTACCTGTCGCAATCGGGGGCGGTGGCCGACCTCACCCACCCGCGCACCGAGGCGATGTACGACACCTCGATGAAGCGCATCGACGCCGCCATCGCCGACCACGGCCTGGCCGAGTTCGTGGACTAGAGGCTCTGTTCAGTACGGCCGCTGCGTCGTGACGTCGGAGTAGGGTTCGCCAGCGCGGATGGTCTTGTTGCGGTAGATGATCGCGCCGACGACGTTGGGCTTGCGCGCGAGCGCAGCGCAGAGCTCATCGAAATGCTCGGCCGGCGCCCAGAGGCAAGGCGCGCGGGGATCTTCGTCGATGGCGAGATCCACGAGTTCGCGGATGTTCATTGCGGCAAAGCGCTCTCTAGGCGTCGAACATGATCACCGAGCGGGCGATCTGGCCGGTCTTCATTTCCTCGAAGGCTTCGTTGATCTCTTCGAGCTTGATGCGGCGCGAGATCATGTCGTCCAGCTTGAGCTTGCCGGAGAGGTAGAAGTCGACGAAGCGCGGCATGTCGACCGGGAAGCGGTTCGACCCCATCGACGAGCCCTGGATGCGCTTTTCGCCCAGGAACGCCGCGCCCATCAGGCTGATGGTCTGGCCCGGCGGGATCATCCCAATGATGTTCGCCGTCCCGCCGCGACGCAGCATGTTGAACGCCTGCTCGGCGGTCTTGCCGAGGCCGATGGCCTCGAAGCTGTGGTGCACCCCGCCGCCGGTCAGCTCCATCACCTTCGCCACCGGGTCTTCCTTGCTGGCGTCGATGTAGTCGGTGGCCCCGAAGTTGCGGCTCATGTTGTCCTTGGCCGGCGAGACGTCGATGGCGATGATCCGCCCGGCGCCGGCGATCGCCGCGCCGTTGATGGCGGCCAGCCCAACGCCGCCGCAGCCGATCACGGCGACGCTCTCGCCCGGCCGCACGTGGCTGGTGTGGATCACCGCGCCGACGCCGGTGGTGACGCCGCATCCGATCAGCGCCGCGCGATCGAGCGGCATGTCTTTGCGGATCGCGACGCAGCCGTGCTCATGCACGAGGATCTGTTCGGCGAACGACGAGAGGTTGGCGAACTGACCCACCGGCCCGTCGGCATTGGTCAGCCGGGGCGCCTTGTCGCGACGCTGGCGCGCGTCGGGGCTGCGGCAGAGCGACATGTGGCCGCCGAGGCAGTCCTCGCAGTGGCCGCAGAAGACCGAAAGGCAGGTGATGACGTGGTCGCCCACCTTCACCGTTCGCACGTCCGAGCCCACCTGCTCGACCACCCCGGCGCTCTCGTGCCCCAGCACGATCGGCATCGGGGCGGTGTACTTGCCCTCGACGAAGTGCAAGTCGGAGTGGCAGACGCCGGCGGCGACCGTGCGGATCAACACCTCGTTGGGCTGCGGCTTGTCGATCGAGACGTCCTCGATCGTGAGTGGCTTGCCCACCTCGCGCAACACCGCCGCCTTCATGGCCGTCCTCCCGCCTGTTGTCCGTCGATTTAGACCAGCCGGCGGCGCGCGCGGCAACTGCGCTTCCACGGACAAGCTTGACCGTAGGCGGCGAGGAGCCTCTACTCGCGGCCATTCGTGGGGAAAAACACATGCAAAATCCAAGAATTGCGCTGACGGTCGCGGGCGCGCTCGCGGCGGTGAGCGCTATTGGCGTCGGCAGCGCGGCGGCCGATCCGGCCGCGGACGTGACGGCCGACGCCCATCAGATCATCGCCGCGTTCAACGCGCACGATGCGGCCGCGGCGGTCAGCCACGACGCCCCGAACTTCGTCGGCATGTTCCACGGCGCGCCGAACTACCTCGGCCCGGCCGGCGACCTGGCGATCACCAAGATGCAGGTCGCCGATCCGGCCGCGAAGGTCGTCGCGACCAACGAAACCGTCGATGTGGGCGCTTCAGGCGATTTGGCGGTCTACCGCGCCACCTACGCCTATACGTTCACCGACGCGGGCACCAAGGCGGTCATGACCGAGCAAGGCAACTGGCTGCTCGGCTACCGCCTTCAGCCGGACAAGAGCTGGAAGGTGATCTGGTCGATGGTGTCGAACACTCGCTAGGACGCCACGGCCTCGGCGCTGTTCAACCGTCCACCTGCATGTCGAACTTCTGCGCGTCGAGCGCCGGCGCCGGGCGGAAGACGGCCTCCGTCTCGGCCGCCTCGCCAAGCGCCACGCGCGCTGCGGCGGTGATGTTGTTGATGATGGCGTCGATGTCGGCCGCCGTGTGGTCGGGATGGGTGGGAACCATGACCGTACGGTTCAGGATCTCGAGCGACTTGGCGCACATGTCCTTGGAATAGCGCTTCCGGCACTCGGCGTTGGCCGGCATGGCGAAGGGATTCATCGCCGGATGCGCTGCGCCCGCGCCCATCAGGATCTGGTCCCATTCGGTGTAGTTGTGCCGGCCGGTCTTGCCCACGATCACGCAGGGATAGAGCTCGACGAACCGCTTCGCCGCCTCGGGCGTGGGCAGATTGTACATGACGTGGGTGGCGCAATCGTCGTCGGGGCTGTGCATCGGCGTCTGCTTCAGGCCGAGATTGCCCAGCGAGCTCGTCGCCTGAAGGATGGCCTTCTTCTCGGCCCGCATGGCGGCGATCATCGGGTCGATGCGGTCGAGCTGCACGTTCAGCATCGCGCCCATCAGCTCGGACGCCCGCGCGCCGTTGCCGGAAAACGGCTGCACCGCGTCGCTGCGGCCCTGCCAATAGAAGTGGCAGGGGTCGATGGCGCAGCGGGCGCGCTCGGCGAGGCTATCGTCGTTGACCGCCACGCCGCCGCCTTCGCCGCAGGTCATGTTCTTGTAGTAGTTGAAGCTGAACGCGCCGATGTGGCCGACGGCGCCGAACTTGCGACCCTTATAGCCGCCGCCGACGCCCTGGCAGGCGTCCTCGATCACGATCAGGTTGCGCCGGTTGGCGATCTCCATGATCGCATCCATGTCGCAGGCCGCGCCCCACATGTGCACCGGCACGATGGCGCGCGTGCGCGGCCCGATCGCGGCCTCGATCGCCTTCGGATCGATGGTGATGCTCTCGTCGATATCGACGATCAGCGGGATGGCGCCGCAAGTCAGCACCGAGGTCGCGGTCGCCATGTAGGTGTGGGCGGGGATGATCACCTCGTCGCCGGGGCCGATGCCCACGGCGGCCATGGCGGCGGCGAGGGCATTCGAGCCGCTGGCCGCCAGCGCGAAGTGCTTCACGCCGAGATAGTCGGCGTAGCGGCGCTCGAAGGTGTCGCACTCGTGGCCGACGCCATAGCGGAACAGCGCCCCGCTCTCGATCACCCGCGTCAGCGCCTCGATCTCCGCCTGGCCGACCTTGTACACGGCGACACCTCCGCTCTGGACACCCGGAAGCTAGCGAACTTCTCCCACAGGGAGAAGGAGGGGCCCCTTGCGGAGCAAGGGGACGATGAGGGGTTCTAGCGGTTGGGGTTTGCCTGCGTCGCCGTAACCCCTCATCGCCCCGCGCCAGCCGGCGCGGGTCCCCCCTTCTCCCTGTGGGAGAAGTCGCCGTAGGCTAGGACGGCCAGGCCGTTGCACCCGCGGCCACGACAAGGAGGAGCACGCCATGACCTCGCCGTCCCCATACGCCAAGGGCCGCAAGGCGGTCGTCATTCATGAGGACGACGTGGGGATGACCCACGGGTGCAATGTCGCATTCCAGGAGCTTTCCGCTCGCGGCGTGGTCACCAGCGGCTCGGTCATGGCGCCCTGCCCCTGGTTCCCCGAGGTGCTGGCCATGGCGGCGGCCGATCCGAGCCTCGACCTCGGCGTGCACCTGACGCTCAACGCCGAAAAGCGCCCTTACAAGTGGCGACCGCTCACGCAGCCGCCGAAGTCGGCCGGGCTGACCGACGAATTTGGCTACCTCTGGGAAAAGCCCAGCGCCGTCCGCCGCAACGCCCAGCCCGAGGCGGTCGAGGCGGAGCTGCGCGCTCAGATCGATGCTGTGATCGCCGGCGGCGTCGACGTCACTCACCTCGACGCTCACTGCGGCGCGGTGATGAGCCCTGAGTTCATCGACATCTACCGCCGCCTTGGCGAGGCGTACGACCTGCCGATCGTGCTCATGAGCCGCTTCGAGGGCGGCAACCCGCGCCCGGCCGGCGTGCCGGCGTTGTCCGGTGCGTTCGAAGCGTTCGCCGGCGAGGCGGCGGCGCGCGGCGAGCCCGTGTTCGACCTCTTCTACGAGACCCCATGGGACCGGAGCGCCGACGCCGCGGGCGTCTACCATGACGCCCTCGCCAGCGCCGGCGAGGGCCTGAGCTACTTCGCCTTCCACTTCAACGCGCCAGGCGACTTCGAAGCCGTCGAGCCCGAGTTCGCCCGCTACCGCACCGACGAATACGCGCTGTTCAGCTCGGGCAAGATCGAGCCGATCATCGCCGACCTGGGCATCACCCTCATCGGCATGCGCGAAATCCGCGACGCCCGGCGGGCGATGCGCGCGCGCTAGGCCGGGTCGGCGCCCGCCAGGGCATAGCGGTGGTAGCCGCGCTCGCGCGGCGGCCCGGCGCTCGCCCACACGTCGGCGCGACCGGGCTCGACGGCGGCGATCATCGAGCCGGTGGTGAAGCCGATCAGGAACCCCTCGGCGTTGCGCGGCCGGCAGACCGGATGATCGGGGTCGTCCTGGGCGCAGAGCGCGCTCTGCACCTCGGCCAGGCCCGGCTCGCCCGACTGCAGGCGCGCCACGAGCGACTTCAGCCGGGTCACCGAGTTCACCCGTGCGCTCTCGGACTCCGGCGCGGCCGGCGCGTCTGAGAGCGGATGGTTGGTGTGCAGCACGCGCGACGGATCGGGCGGGTGGTACTCGCTCACGCCCGCGGCGCTGGCTTCGAACGAGCGAACGGCGCCCGGCTCCGCGATGACGTAGTGCTGGTTGGTGGCATGGGGGACCGTCGTCATGACCTCCACCGCCTCGGCGAGGCACGCGCTCTGCAGCAGGCGGCGCAAGACGAAGGCGACGGGAACGCCCTCCGGCGCCGAGGGCAATTGGGGCAGCGAATTCACACAAACGCCGACGCCGGCGGCGTTCACGCCCATCAGCCCGATCATGCCGGCGGTGGAGAAGACAAGCGCCGCGGGCTTGCCCTGTTCCGCGCCGATGCGCAGCAAGACCTGATGGCCGTCGGTGTAGTCCCCAAGGTCCATGTTCTGGCCGACCCAGGTCGGGCCTTCGCGCGCGACGATGCCGAAGCTGCTGCACTTGTCGGGACCGCG
Source organism: uncultured Alphaproteobacteria bacterium (assembly GCA_963719975.1). Lineage (GTDB taxonomy): Bacteria > Pseudomonadota > Alphaproteobacteria > Caulobacterales > Caulobacteraceae > Poindextera. Next base: position 288,874 of record CAVRED010000005.1, on the reverse strand, counting down.
GCCAGCGATGCGGCGGAGGCGATGGGCCCACTCCTCGTCGAGGAGCTGCAGGGCAAAGAGCGTGTCGGGCGCGACGCCAGCGGCGGCCGCCGTGGCCTCGACCTCAGCGAGCAGGTCGGGCGTGTGGCGGCGGATGGCGGTCTTGAAATCGGTCGCGCGCAACATCTCGGCGACGTAGCCGTCGACGTCGCCACCGGCCGGCCCGGTGAGCATGGCGCGCCACGCGGTCAGATGCGCGGCGATCCGGTCCTTGAGCGCTACGCCGATGGCGTGTCCGCGCGCGGCGGCCTCGCCGCGGGCGTCAACGAGCTGCAATGGAGCGACCGCCGTCCCGACGCCCACCGCCCTCAGGCCTCCAGCCGGGTCAGCCAGTAGTCGGCGTCGTAGGTCGGATCGTCGGCGAGGTAGCGCCAGAGCTTGATGCGGTTGACGTATTCGAGCCTGCCTGTGTCCTGCTCGAACCAGGGCTCGGGCGTGGTCAGGATGGTCTCGACCGTCCCCTTCGCCGGCGGCGACTTCGTATAGAAGATGGCGCGCTGGGCGTTCGGCCTTGCGGTGTCGTCGACGTCCCACTGACGCACCTGCGAGCCCGACGCCCGCATGCGGATCTTGAACATGTAGCGGGTCCGGTCAGACAGGTTCACCCCGCCGCCATGCCAGATGCCGTGGTGCAGGATGAGCAGCGTGCCGGCCTCGCAGACCATGTGCTGCTGGCCCTTGATGTTCTGGTAGCGGCCGAGCGCGACCTCGCTGACTTTCCGCAGGTGCGTGCCGGGGATGAAGCGCGTGCCGCCCATCTCCCGCGTCACGTCGTGCGGGTAGTACATCATCTGGACGTCAAACGAGAGACGAGGGTCGATCGTCGAAGTCCTGGTGGGTGTGCTGGGAGACGTTCTCGTGGTCGGACGCCTCGTGGAAGCGGGGCGGGAAGGTCACGTGCAGGAAGTGGTGGTCGAAGATCGGGTCGGCGCCCAGGAGGCTGCGAAGCGCGCCGCGGACCAACGGCAGCGCCAAGAGCCGCCCGAGCGCGCTCTTCGGGCCATAGGCCTCGGCGAGCGGCGTTCCGGCAGGCACCTCGGGGATGCGGTTCTTGGCCAGCGCCTCGCCGTAGGCCTTCCAGAGCTTCTCGCCGCTCTTGAGCTCGCGCACCCTGCCCGCTTCCTTCATGAACTGGTCGTTGATCGACTTCGGCACAGCGGCGTCGAAGCGCAGGAAGCCGCGGGCGACGAAGCTGGCCACATCGGCGGAGCTCAGAAGCGGAAGGTCGGTCTCGGTCACGGCGTTTCAGTCTCGACGAGTTGTTCGAAGAAGAATTCGTACTTGAGGTAGGCCACGTCAAACTCTTCGCCGCGGGCATGCGGCAGGAGCTGCGAGGCCTGGAACAGCCGCCAGCCGTCTTTCAGCGCGTCCAGCCCCGTCGCGTAGGGCGCGGCGTCCTCATCGCCGGCCATGTGCAGCACCTCGCCCGCTCCGTCGTAATGCGCCCAGGCGATGACTGGCGAATCCAGCGCCGAGTTGGCGAGATAGAGCACCAGAACCTTCTGCCGGGTGCTCACGCGTCTCTCCAGGCCGCGCCGTTCGGGAAGGCGTACTCGCTGCGGCTCTTCGGCTTCATCTCGGCGCTGTAGCCCGGTTTGGTCGGCGCGCGGTAGCGGCCGCGCTCGATCGAGACGGGGTCGATGAAGTGCTCATGCAGGTGGCCGGCGTGCTCGATCATCCGCCCCTCGTCGCTCGCGCGCACGCAGGCGCCGTCGAAAAAACTGAGGTGCTGAACGTATTCGCAGAGGCCAACGCCCCCGGCGTGCGGGCAAACCGGCTTGTCGAACGCAGCCGCGAGCAGGAGGACGGCCAACGCCTCATTCACCCCGCCCAGCCGGCAAGCGTCCAGTTGGACCACATCGATCGCCTCGGCCTGCAGGAACTGCTTGAACATGACGCGGTTGTGCACGTGCTCGCCGGTGGCGACGCGCACCGGCGCGACGCCTTTGCGGACGCTGGCGTGGCCCAGGATGTCGTCCGGACTGACCGGCTCCTCGATCCAATAAGGGTCGACAGGCTTCAGCGCCCTCACCCATTCGATCGCCTGATCGACCTCCCAGACCTGGTTCGCGTCGGTCATCAGGAGGCGGTCGGGCCCGAGGATCTCGCGAAGCAACGCCGCGCGGCGCATGTCGTCGGCAAGCGCGCCGCCGACCTTCATCTTGATCGCGCCCCAGCCGTCGGCGATGGCGGCGCGCGCGAGGTCGCGGATCTTGTCGTCGCCATAGCCCAGCCAGCCGGCGGATGTGGTGTAGGCGGCGTGTCCGTCGCGCTCGAGCGCCGCCATCCGCTCGGCCTTCGCCGGCAGTCGAGAACGGAGGATGTCCAGCGCCCGCTCGGGCGGCAGCGCATCGGTGATGTGCCGGAAGTCGATGGCGGCGACGATCTCCTCGGGCGTCATCGCGCAGAGGTAGCGCCAGAGCGGCTGGCCGGCCTCTTTCGCCATGAGGTCCCAGACCGCGTTGACCAGCGCCGCGGCGGCGAGATGCACGATCCCCTTCTCCGGCCCCAGCCAGCGGATCTGGCTGTCGCCGACCATCTCGCGCCAGAAGCCGGCGAGGTCGTTCCGGATGCCGTCGAGCGAGCGGCCGACGAGCTTGGGCGCGAGACTCTCGATCGCATGCACGCAAAGCTCGGTGCCGCGGCCGAGCGTGAAGGTGAACCCGTGTCCCTCCGGCCCGTCGGACGTCGAGAGGATGCAATAGGCGGCCGAATAGTCGGGGTCGGGGTTCATCGCGTCCGACCCATCGAGGAAGCGCGAGGTCGGGAAGCGAATGTCGAACGCCGAAACGGCCGTGATCGTCGTCATGCCCCTCCCCTCGCGGCGCACGTCCTGGCTCTAGCACGCGTCGCGCTCATCGAGCGCCGAATGTGCGTCGGCCGTCCGACGGGCCGCCGCCGGTTGCCTCCTCACCGCCCGGACAGTCCGGCGTGGGCGGCGGCGGGGGGAACCGTACTGCGACTTCGTCGTTGGACTGCTATGCCCACAAGGAACCCCCACATGCGCAAGCTTACTCTCCTGACGATTGTCGCCCTTGGCCTCGCGGTCGCCGCCTGCAACACGATCGCCGGCGCGGGCCGGGACGTCAGCGCCGCCGGCGCCGCCGTGACGGACACCGCCAAGGACGTCTCGCACTAGCTGGGAAAGGCGCGCTGGCGGTCACTTGCCCTGCAGGAGGTCCATGACCGGCGGAAAGGTCAGCAGCAGACCGATCGCGAGCAAGGCGAATGCGACCAGATTGACTGGGCCAAGGCCAACATTCCTTTTGCCCCAAAGCCGGCCAAGGACAAGCCACGCCGCCAGCCAGATGACGATCGTCACGGTCGTCACGCCGGACAAGGTTCCGACCGGATTGTAGAAGTTCAGCAACTTGCCGAGCGGTGGCGACGCATCACCGGCGAACGCCAGGCCGCCGAGCGCGCCGCAGCCGACGCCAGCGGCCAGGATGGCCGCCGCGCCAGGGCCGTTGGGTGTTCCATTCAGGTCATCGGCGGGGGGTGTTGCACTCATCCGGACTTCCCCTGCATCAGAGTGATCACTGCCCCGCCACGCACGGGCGCGTATTTGTTCAGGAAGGCGCCGAAGGAGCCCGCGACCGCTGTGGCGAGAAACGCCGCCACGGCGAACGTGAGTACGGCGATACGCATGTTGCGGTGCTGGGCGATCGATCGCCGGTATTTCATCGCCACATAGGCGACCATGGTCATCGCAATCGGCGCCACCCAGGCGACGTGCTCCTTCCACTCCATGCCGACGTTGTGCCACCCGGACGTCTTGCCGCTCGAAAGCAGCAGCCGGCGTGGAAAGTCCGACAGGTCGGTCGAGCCAGCCGGCGGGACGGCGCGATACCAAGGGTAGATCAGGTAGGCCCCCGAGAAGACCGTGAGCCAGGCAAGAATCACCATCGCGGCGAGGTAGAAGGTCAGAAGTCCCTGCTCCCTGCGCGCTCATCGTCGACGGCGCGCCGGGCGCGGAGATTCGGTAGAGTTCGGCAAGGGCGCCCGAGAAGGCCAGCATGAACAGGGCGCCGAACCCCATCCCATGCATGACTGTAAGCAAGTCGCGCGTCGTGATTTCCATGACGAGCTCCGGCCGGCGTTGCCTCTTGCCGGTCGGGTATTGTGCACGTCCGCCGAAATCCAATAAAGGGTACATCTCGGATGTTAACCAGTAGTTGCCGGCTGATCGCCAGGTGCGCGCCCAAGGTGGCGTTGCAATGAAACGCGACCCCAGATTCGGCGTGATCTTGGACTGGTGGAGGCCTATGCGTGTCTGGTCCTTCGGTCACGCCGCGCGAATTCGCCGAACGTATCAGCCGTCGGACAGGCAGGCAGTCGGCGATATCTTGCAGGTCTAATATTGAGGCTTGGAACGGAAGAGAGGTTCTACATGCAACGCGGATTGAAACGAGCCCTCGGGCTCGGGTCCACGTTCGCGATCGTGGGCATCGCGGGCTGGCTCGCCCTTTCCACCGCAACGCCGGGGCGCGCCGCCGACGAGACGAGCAAAGGATATGTTCCGGGCCTTGGCGATCTCATGAACGCCTCATTGCAGACGCATCACTCCAAGCTCTGGTTTGCCGGTCACGCCGACAACTGGGCGTTGGCTGCGTACGAAGTGAAGGAAATGCGAGAGACCACCTCGCTCATGGAGAACGTCTTCCCCATGTGGCACGACCTGAACGTCGGCGAGATGGTCAGGGTTCTCGACTTCGAGCCTCAACGAACTGGACAAGGCCATCGCGGCGAAGGACCCGGTCAAGTTCGACGACGCCTACCACGACCTCCCAGCGGCATGTAACGCCTGCCATACGGCCGCCAACCAGGCCGAGATCAAGATCGTGGACCCAATTCCGCAGGGCGCCGGGTCGTTTGCGGACCAGGACTTCACGAACGGCTCTGGTCCCCAATAGCTGACCGGCGAGCCAGCGATGCGCTTCTCGCTGGCGCCAATCGCGGAACGCCTGCGTGGTGCGGCCACATTGATTCTGATCAAGGCGCTTTGCTGGCCGGGGTCATACATGCGGGCAAGCGGAAGACCGCGGAGCCGTTGTCATGACCAAATACGTCGTGAGCGTCTTGGCGCACGCCGACCACGCCCCGGTCGCCTGAGAGGCGGGCGGTGGCGGCGGTGATCCAGGCGCTTGCGGGAAGAGCACCTGAACATCGCGCGCCTGCTGGCTGCGCTGGAGCACCAGGTCGAGATTTTCGCGAGCGCTCAGTCGCCGGACTATGATGTCATCGTGGGGGTGGCCGAGTACTTCCTCGACTATCCCAGATCGCTTCCATCATCCGAAGGAAGACATCTGTCTTCACCCACCTGCAGGCGAATGCGCCCAGAAGCGGCGGCGGCGATCGGCGATCTCCTGGCGAACATCGAGCGCTGCACGCGCGAGCGCGGCGGTTCCGCCAGACGGTCGGGAGCTCTTGAACGGAACGGATATGCCCCGCGCCGAGATCGTCGACGCCGGGCGGAACTTCATCGCGGCCCAGCGCCGGCACATGCGGAAGGAGGAAGAGCACTTCCTTCCCCTGGCCGAGAGCTGCTCACGCTGGCCGACTGGGCTCGAGATCGAAGGCAAGCTCGAAGTCCGGCCGGACCCCGTCTTCGGCGGACGGGTTGAGGAGAAGATTCAAGAAGCTCAGCGAGCGGTTGCTCGCGTGGGAAGCGGAAGACGAAGCCGAAGGATCGACCGAATGACCACGCTCCAGCACCACCCACACGCTGAACCTTTCTCGCCGCCGTATCCTCGGCGGGGCGGTGCTGTTCGGCGGCGCCTCATCCTTGCCGCGGGCGGGCGGCGCCCCAGCGCAGGCGGGGCCAAGATCAGCCAGTCGGCCGCCAACTACCAACCAACGCCGCGGGGCAGCCAGCGATGCAACGCCTGCAGCCAGTGGATCGCCCCGACCGATTGCAAGGTCGTGGTCGGCCCGGTCAGCCCGACCGGCTGGTGCAGCCTCTTTGCGCCGAAGTGGTAGGTCCTCAGTCGGCTGACGGCGCCGGCTCCCGTGGCCAGCGCGGGTGATCAGAACCGCCGCGGCTGGGCGAAGGCGCCGATCCGCTTCTGCGCGTAGTAGCCGACGAAGTCGTATGGCTCGGTGGCGAACACCCCCTTGCCGGCGCAGACCGCGAAGCAGTTGTTGCAGCTCATGCAGCCGGTGACGTCGCCCTTGAGACGGACCTTCAGATTGTCCTTCGGCCCGAACAGCTCCAGCAGGTTCGCCGGGCACACCACGACGCACAGCCTGCAGCCGTCGCACTTGTCGAGGTCGATCGTCACCTGCCGGTACATCGCCTCGGCGGGATCGTCCCAGATCGGAAGATGGTCGGGATCGACGACGGCCTTCGGCGATGCTCTCGAGCGGTCATGGCTTCGTCTCCTAGTGCAGGATCTGTTGCTCGCCGTCTTCCCACCAGATGATCTGGTGGGTCTGGCGGGCGACGGTCTGCTGGGTGGGATTGCCGATCGGGTAGCCGACGCAGATCGCCTCGGCGAGCTCGAAGGGCGGGGCCACGCCGAGCTTCTCGAGCAATGGCCGCGTTGCTGCTCAGCAGCCTGGCAAAAGCCGATCCAGCAGGTGCCGAGGCCGAGGCTCTGGGCGGCGAGCACGATGTTCGTGCCCGACGACGCCGATGTCGACCTCGGGAACGCCGACGCCGCGCTTGTCCTTCAGGATCAGGATCACGGTCGGCGCCTTGTGGAAGACGGCGAAGCGGCCGTTCGCGATCGACTTGATCGCTGTCATGGGCACCGGGTGGAAGGCGTTGGGGCTCGCCCGATTGAGCTTCTGCGTGTTCTCGAGGATGGCTGCGCGCTCGGCGCTGCCGGGCGGATAGTTGGTGTAGTCGACGCTCGCGGTCATGCCCTTGCAGACGGCGACGCACGCCTGCTCCATCTCGGCGATCATCGCCTTGTCGCGCACGACGATGAACGACCAGGGCTGGCAGTTGCCCTGCGACGGGGCGAAGCGGCCCATCTCCAGGATGCGGCGGATCATGAACGCCGGAACCTGCCGCCCCTTGAACTTGCGGATGCTGCGGCGCGTCAGAATGGCATGCTCGACGTCGTTCCAGTCCGCGCCCGGCTCGATGTCGTGGATGGCCGTGCGGCGCCGGGCGGTTCGGATCCGCCTTCGTCTCCGCCGTCTGCACCTCGCACTCGAGGTCTTCGAGAGCTTCAAGATCTTCGAGGTCGAGTGTGTCGCTCATCGTCGTTCTCCGCTGATCGCCGGCCCACCGGCTCAGGCCGGCGCCTTCGCCCGGCCGTCGTCCGTCGCCGCACGTCCATCGTTCGCCGGCGCGAAGGCCTCGCGGCGCCACGCGCTCGGCCTTGCCGTTGCGATACCGGTAGACCTCCGCCGTTGGCCGCTGCAGCGCCTCGATCAGGAACCGGTCCTGCGGCTTCTCCGACGCGGTCTTGGGAATCTCGTCCAGCACCTGCAGGAAGCTCGGGACGAAGTTCGCCTCCAGCGTCTGCCGGCATCGGCCTGAAGACCGCGGCGGGATCGAATCTGCGCCCGGTCGACGACGATGGCGGCGACGACCTCCTTCTCGCCGGGCGCGCCGCTGGCCGACGGGACGCCGTAGACGTAGACGTCGGTCACCGAGGGGATCTCGGCCAACGCCGCTTCGACGAAGCCGGGGTTGATGAAGTCGCCGTTGCGGCGGATGCCGCCGCCCTTGCGATAGTCGAAGTAGAGCCAGCCCTCGGCGTCGCGGTGACAGATGTCGCCGCTGCGCAGCCAGCCGCCCGCGGTCTTCTGCTCGGAGGCGGCCTGGTTGTTGAAATAGGTGACCTGCGACGGCCGCGCCGCTGATCGGGCGGCTGATCAGCTCGCCCAGCACGCCGGGCGGACATTCGGCGCCGTCTCGTCGACGACTCGCATGTCGAGATTGGCCGGCGGCTTGCCGAAGCTGCCGATCGGGCCCGCGCCGATCGGCTTGAACGCCATGCCGCCCTCGATCGCGCCGTAGGCCTCGAGGACCTTCAGCCCGAAGCGCCGCTCGAAGCTCTCCCAGATCGCGGCCGGCATGCCCGCGCTGAGCACGAAGCGCACCGGGTTGTCGGCGTCGTCGGGCTTGACCGGCTCGCTGAATAGATGGCGGTCGACATGCCGCCCAGCAGATTGAAGAAGGTGCAGCCGTACTTGCGCGTGATGTCCCACAGGCGCGACTTGGTGAACTTGCGGCTGAACACGGCCCGCTGACCCACGCGCAAGGCCGAGGCCAGGGTCATCAGCTGGGCGTTGCCGTGGGTGAGGGAGAGCCCGGTGTAGGGCCGCTCGTCCGCGCCGATCCCCAGCATCGCCGTCAGCATGCTCGCGCCGCCGAAGCGCGCGTTGCCGAACACCACGCCCTTGGGATCGCCGGTGGTGCCGGAGGTGTAGATGATCTGCAACGGATCGTTCGGGATCGCGCAGCCGCATGTCGACCGAGGTTTCCGGCCGATCGAGGATCTCAGCCAGGCTGACCGCGCCGGCGACGTCGCCCAGCGGCGCATCGCGCCGGCGTCTTCGCCGCACTCGAGCGCCCAGATCCAGTCGAGGATGGAACCTGGCCGACGGACCTCGTCGACCTGCGCCAGGTTATAGTCGGCGCAGACGACGCCGCGGCAGCCGGAGTTGTTCAGGGTGTAGGCGAGCTTGGCGCCGCGGGTGCGCGGGTCGATCGGCACGAACACCAGCCCGGTCAGCGAGGCGGCGATCATCAGCTCGATGAACTCGGGGTGGTTGCGCATCAGGATCGCGAACCGGTCGCCGTAGTTCATCCCGCGCTCGAGCAGTCCGGCCGCCAGCCGGTTGGCGTTGGCCCAGAGCTCGGCATAGGTGCGAACCTCGTCCACGCCGGTTTCGCCGCCTTCGAAGGTCACCACATCCAGATCGGGCCGCTGCTCCGCGCGCGCCGCGATCAGATCGGCCAGCACCATTTCATTGAGCGTGCGCGGCATATCCGACCTACCCTCTGATCAGGATGGTGACGCATTGGGCGGCGGCGTCGGACGCCGATGTTGCCGCCGCCGTTGTGGCAGAGCCCGACCCTGGCGCCCGTCCACCTGGCGCGCGCCGGCGCGGCCCTGAAGCTGCTCGGTGATCTCGACCACCTGCGCGAGGCCGGTGGCGCCGATCGGATGGCCCTTGCGCAGCAGGCCGCCCGAGGTGCTGACCGGGATGCGGCCGCCGAGCCGGGTCGCGCCCTCTTCGACCAGGCGGCCGCCTTCGCCCTTCGCGGCACAGGCCGATGGATTCGTAGGCCATGAGCTCGGCGGGCGCCGAGGCGTCGTGCAGCTCCACCAGGCTGAGGTCGCGCGGGCCGAGGCCCGCCTCCTCATAGGCTTCCCGCGCGCACACCTCGGATAGGCCGGCTTCGCCGGGGTCATGGTCCCACCCGGACTTCAGGACGCTGGAGACCACGCGAACCGGCGTCTCCAGCCCAAGCTGCCGCATCTTCCGCTCACTGACGATGACGGCGGCGGCTGCGCCGTCGCCGATCGGCGAGCACATCGGCCGGGTCAGCGGCTCGGCGATCATCGGCGAGGCGAGCACCTGCTCGACGCGTCAACGCCTCGCGGAACTGGGCGCGCGGATTGAGCGAGCCGTGGAACGAGTTCTTGGCCGAGACCATGGCGAACTGCTCGGCCGTCGTGCCGTAGCGCTGCATGTGCGAGCGCGCCGCGGCGGCGTAGATGTCCATGAACATGGAGCGGTTCTTGCCGGCGCCCTTGGAGGCCTCGCTCGCGCCGGTGGCCGCCGCCGATTTCTGCAGGCCGTCGAGGATCGACTGAAGCTGCTCGACGTCCACGGCGCCCATGAAGGCGCCGAACACCTTGGCCCGGTCCTCGAAGTACATCTTCTCGACGCCGCAGGCCAAGACGACGTCGTAGAGGCCGGCCGCTGACCATGGCGCAGGCCTGGTTGAACGCGGTTGAGGCGCTGGCGCAGGCGTTCTCGACATTGACGACCGGCAGGCCGCCCATGCCGACGCTGCGCAGGACCACCTCGCCGCGGATGCACTCCTGGCCGGTCAGCACCCCGGCGGCGGCGTTCGACATCCAGGCCGCCTGCACCTCGCGCCTGTCGATGCCGGCGTCGAACAGCGCGGCCTTGATCGCTTCGCGCGCCGAGGGATTTGAGGCCGCGGTCCATCATCCGGCCGAAGCCGGTCATCCCAACCCCGGCGACGTAGGCGTTCATCTTCATGGTCCGGCCTCCCGCCGGGTCGAACGAGCGTCAGAACCTCGCGGCGGCCACCATGCCGAGGACCTCGTTGCAACCGTCCTCGATCATCGAGATGCGCGCATCACGGAAGATCTTCTCGATCGGGCAGTCGCGCGAAATCCCGGCCCCGCCGAACACCTGCAGCGCGTCGCTGGCCACGTCGAACGCCGCCTGCGTCGAGGTCACCTTGGAGGCGATGGCCAACTCCAGCAGCGGCGTCTCGCGCGTCCGGCGTTGATGCGGACGACGCGATGGTTCAATGCGCGCGCGGCCTCGACCTTCTGGTACATCTTGAACAGGCGCGACTTCATGCTCTGGTGCGCGAAGATCGCCACGCCGCCCTGGACCCGCGTCTTGGCGTATTCGGTCGCCAGCTCGAAGGCGGCGCGGGCGCAGCCGACGAACGTCGTGCCCATGCTGGCGTTGGCCAGGCACAGGACCCGATCGGCGGCGGCTCGATACGCCTCGGGCGGAACGACCAGCGAGTCGGCGGGCACCTTGAGGTCGTTGAAGAAGATCTCGCCCTGGTTCAGGGCCCGCTGGCCGATCTTGTCGGTCGGCTTGCCCTTGCTGACGCCGCCCTCGTTGAGCGGCACGACGAACACGCCGCCGCCGAGGCGCCCGTCGCCCATGTCGACCGAGCAGAACAGCGCCGCGGCCTCCGCGATCGTGCCGTTCGAGACCCAGGCCGACTTCTGACCGGTGATCACGAACTGGTTGCCGTCGCGGCGCGCGATGCAATTGGGCCGCTCGTCGTGGCCGCCGGGATGACTGAGCGTGCCGTCGAAGTTGATCAGGTCCGAGCCGTGTCCCGGCTCGGTGATCGCCCAGCAGCCCAGCGTCCCGGCGGGAAAGCGTTCGATCAACGCCGGATTGCCCGACATCCGCGCCATCATGGTCGGAAAGCCCGCGACACCCAGACTGATCGCCAGGCCGGTGTCGCCCCAGCCCATCTCCTCGCCGACGATGCAGCGAATGCGCGCCTGTTCCGCCAGCGAAAGCATCGGGGTCTCCGTCGACGACGCGCCAGCCCCAACTCGCGGTGCTGGCGGAAGACGTCCCAGAGGATGGAGTCGCGGGCGATGACCTCGCCCGCCGGCAGCTTGTCGAGCGCCTGGCCGGCGGGCCGCATGACGTCGCGGGCGAACCGGTGCGCCGTCTCCCATGCCGCGCGTTCCGGTCTCGGTGAAGTCCGGATCCAGATCGACTGCAAGCATCGCCATGTCACGTCCTCCAGTGCGCTGCCCACTCGGTCTGAAGTCCGTTCAGTCGTTCAACGCGCCCAGCGGGTCAGCGAGGGCTTTAAGAGCGGCCAAAAGACCAATGACAGCTTCGGCTCGTTGGGTTCGTTTCCTCCCGCATCGGTTTGGACCGGTGTCTCGGATGACGGTCACGGTTGCGCCGAGTTCGACGCCGAGTCTTTGCGCCAGATCAAAATGTGATCGTTGATCACTTAGCGGTGACGACCGTCTCGCCGGCAGCGCGGAGTGTTCGCCGACTGCGGGCGCCCTTGATCCAGCGCAAGGCGCGACTTGGCTGCAGCGTTCACGAAGGCTGCGACCGTGGCCGCGCCGTAGCGGGCGCGCCGTGCTGGTATGATCGATGGCCTTCGACAATCCCCTGGCCGGCGAGATCTGGGCGAGCAAGTACCGCTTCGCGCCCGCCGGAGCAGACGGCCACGGCGACGCATCGGTCGAGGAGACCTGGGCGCGGGTCGCGCACGCCCTGGCCGAGGTCGAGGCGCCGGCGGCGCGGGCGCACTGGGCCGACCGTTTCGCCCGCGCGCTCGAGGACTTCCGCTTCCTGCCGGCCGGACGGATCCTGGCCGGGGCGGGGACGCAGCGATCGGTCACCCTGTTCAACTGCTTCGTCATGGGGACGATCCCCGACAACCTCGGCGGCATCTTCGACCACCTGCGCGAGGCGGCGCTGACCATGCAGCAGGGCGGCGGCGTCGGGATGGACTTCTCGACCATCCGGCCGGACGGCGCGCGGGTGCGTGGCGTCGGCGCCGATGCGTCCGGGCCGCTCAGCTTCATGGATGTCTGGGACGGCATGTGCAGGACGATCATGTCCGCCGGACAGCGCCGCGGGGCCATGATGGGCTGCCTGCGCATCGATCATCCCGACATCGAAGCCTTCATCGACGCCAAGCGCGATCCGCTGCGGCTGCGTAACTTCAACCTCTCGGTGCTGGTCACCGACGCGCTTCATGGACGCGCTCGAGCGGGACGGCGATTGGCCGCTCGATGTTCGACGGCCTCGTCGCTCGAACGGTCAAGGCGCGCGACCTCTGGGCGCGCCTGATGCGCGCAACCTACGACTGCGCCGAGCCTGGCGTGATCTTCATCGACCGGGTCAACGCGCTCAACAACCTCGCCCATTGCGAGACGGTCTCGGCCAGCAATCCTTGCGGCGAACAGATGCTGCCGCCCTACGGCGCTTGCCTGCTGGGCTCGATCAACCTGGCCAAGCTGGTGCGCGGCGCCGTTCCAGCGCGACGCCGCGCTCGACGAGGACGAGCTCGCCGACCTGACGCGCACGGCCGTGCGGATGCTCGACAATGTCATCGACGTCTCGCGGTTCCCGCTCCCGGCGCAGGAAGCGGAAGCCAAGGCCAAGCGGCGGATCGGGCTGGGCGTGACCGGCCTGGCCGACGCCCTGATCTTCTGCGGCGCGCGCTACGGCGACGACGCGGCGCGTGGCGCTGACGTCGCACTGGCTGTCGGTGATCAAGCGCGAGGCCTATCGGGCCTCGGCGGTGCTGGCCGGGGAGAAGGGCGCGTTCCCGCTCTACGACCCGGTCATGCTCGAGCGGCCGAACCTGACGTCGCTCGACGACGAGACCCGCGCGGCGATCCGCGCGCATGGGCTTCGCAACGGCTGCCTCACCTCGATCGCGCCCACGGGCACCACCTCGCTCCTGGCCGGCAACGTCTCGTCGGGGATCGAGCCGGTCTTCGCCTTCGCCTACAGCCGCAAGGTCCTGCAGCCGGACGGCTCGAAGCGCGAGGAGGCGGTCGAGGACTACGCGCTCGCGGCCTGGCGGGGGCTGAAGGGCGACGAGCCGCCGCCCGAAAACGCCTTCGTCACCGCCCAGGACCTGCAGCCGGCCGACCATCTGCGCGATGCAGGCGGCCGCTCAGGCCCTGATCGACGCTTCGATCTCGAAGACCATCAACTGCCGGGAGGACATCGCCTTCGACGCCTTCGCCGCGGTCTATCGCGAAGGATATCGGCTCGGGTGCAAGGGCCTGACCACCTATCGGCCGAACGCGATCACCGGAGCGGTGCTGACCGCAACGCCCGCGGCGCGGCGCCGCGCGCCGTCGCAGCGTCGGCCAGTACGGCCCTGATGCCCCGGCCCGATCGCCTGGAGGGGGCGACCTACAAGATCAACTGGCCGGAGAGCGCCCACGCCGTCTACGTGACGATCAACGACGCCGTCATCGACGGCGAACGCCGTCCCTTCGAGATCTTCGTCAACTCCAAGAACATGGAGCACTACGCCTGGACGGTCGGCCTGACCCGGATGATCTCAGCGGTGTTCCGCCGCGGCGGCGACGTCTCCTTTGTGCGCTGAAGAGCTGAAGGCGGTGTTCGATCCGCGCGGCGGCGGCTGGATCAACGGGCGCTACGTGCCGTCGCTGCTGGCGGCCATCGGTGACGTCATCGAGCGGCATATGGCGGGCGCCGGCCAGGCAAGGGTCGAGGCCCCGGTCCGAGACGCCGGACCTTCGTCTCCGCGACCGGCGCTCAGCTGTCCTCGCTGTGGCGGGTTCTCCCTGCTCCGCAAGGAAGGCTGCGACACCTGCATGGACTGCGGCTACTCGAAGTGTAGCTGAAGCAGCGGCCCCGCCCTAGCCGCTCGGCCCTGAGTAGACCTCGCCAAAGCGCTGCAGAACGCGCAGCGGAACCGCCATGTTGGCCGCCCGGTTCGTCCGGACACAGACGAGCGCGGGCCCAGCTCTGTCGCGCGCCGCCGATAGCGCCTCTTCCAGCGCCGACATGCTCTCGGCGAAGTAGCCCGAACAGCCAAGACCTTCGGCGACCTTGTCCCAGCGCACCTCGCCCATTTCCGTGCCGAACGTGCGGCCGTAGAGCATCTGCTCGTTGGGGACTTCCATCGACCACGAGCCCTCGGCGAACACGACGACGGTGACCTTGGCCCCTTCCCGCGCGGCGGACTGCAGCTCCATGCAGTGGAAGCCGGCCGCGCCGTCGCCGGTAACGCAGACCACGTCGCGGTCCGGGCTTCCTAGCTTGGCGCCGATGGCCGATGGGATGCCAATGCCCGAGCATGCCGAGCTCGAGGATGTTGAGGTAGGAGCGTGCGCGGGTCGGCGGCAGCATGAAGTGGGCCCATAGGCTGGTGAAGCCGCCGTCGGCTGCGTAGATGGCCTCGCGTCCGAACGCGCGGCCCACCGCCTGCATCACTTGCCCCGGGTGAAGGCCCGGGCCGTTGTAGGCTTCCGTGGCCGCGAACTCCGCCTCGCGCCAGGCGACCTCCGTCTCGCGGTAGCGCGCCAGGTCGGCGGCGGCGTTGGCGCGCATTGGCGTCTTGGCCAGGGCGAGCGAGAGCCCCTCGAGCGCGCTCGCCAGGTCAGAGACGATGCCGATGGCGAGCGGACGCGTGACGCCGAGACTGCGCGGATCCACGTCGATCTGGATCAGCTTCTGCTTGGCGCGGTCGCCCCAGTACTTGTCGAAGGGCGTATCGAGATTGCCGAGCCGAGTGCCCAACGCCAGGATCACGTCGGCTTCGCTCTTGGCTTCATCGGCCCCGCGTCCATAGCCATACAGGTGGTTCGCATGGTCCTGCGGCGCCGCCGACCGCCCGGCCATGCTGGTGACAACCCCGCACCCCAGCCGCTCGGCGATGTCGAGCACGGCCTCGCCGGCGTTCGCGCGATCGACCCCAGAGCCGATGACGATCAACGGGCGCTTGGCGCCGGCGAGCAGCCGGGCGGCCGCATTGATCTGGGCGGCGCTCGCCTGCGGTCCCGCCGACCGATAGGCCTCGGGCGGGAGTATGGGCGCGTCGTCGGCCTCGCCGACGGCGTACATCACTGGCGAAGGAATCTCGAGTTGGACGGGGCCGGGGCGTCCCGACCACACCTCGCGGAAGGCCATGCGCACGACATCGGGAATGCGCTCCCAGGAGAGGATGGGCGCGCCCCATTTCACGGCCGGGCGAAAGACGTCGAGCTGATCCTGGCCCTGGAATGTGCTGGGGGGCGACGGGTAGACGACGTCCAGCCGGTGCTGCGCGGTGATGGCGATCAGCGGCGTCCCCTCGTGGCGCGCATTGATCACGCCGGGCAGGAGATTGGCGGAGCCCGGCCCGGGGTTGGTGACCGTCGCGGCGACTTCGCCGGTGGTCTTGTAGAGGCCCTCGGCCATGTAGACCGCCGCCGACTCGTGCCGCACGGGCACGAAGCGGATGCCGTTGGGCTCGAGCGCGGCGAGGAACGGATCGACCTCGGGCGACGGCAAGCCGAAGACGAAGCGCACGCCTTCGGCTCGCAGGCAAAGCGCGAGGAGCTCGCCGCCGGTCAACGTCATGTCGTCATCTCCTCATGGCAGGAAGACGTCTCGACCTTTCGGAAAGGCCGCGCACAAACCTCGCCGTCTCGCTGGCGCTCGCACGATGAGAGCGTCAGGACGGATTGCGCCGCATTGACGTGGCTCAAGCCTGGGGGACGAAACAGGCCCTCTCGGCCGTGATCGCGGGGCGGCGCTCGGGCGCGGGCCTTTAAGGCGTCACGATGTTGAAGTTCGGGGTGATGGGCTCGATCAGGTCGACGAGAGCGGCGTAGAGCGAGGCGTCGCCCTCGATGGCGATGTCCCCGGACTCCACGCGCGGCGCGAACGGCATGCGGGCGATCAGGGTCATCACCAGGTCCGGGCGTTTCAGCCGGACCGTGGCCCCGGCCGCGGGGTCGCTGACGCCTTCCTCGTGGACCAGCACGCCCGAGCCGACGCTGATCAGGTGGGTCTCGCGCCGGTCGGTGATCTCGACGTTGATCGAGAACGCCCGCTGGCGCGGCCTTGTCGGGATTGACGCGAACGGCCGCGAAGTCGAGCAGCATGGCGGTGGTGGTGGCCTGCAGCACGTCGGGGCTGAAACCGGCGCCGGGACCGGGCACGACGCCGTCGCGAAGCTCCTGGGCGCCGGTCAGGTAGATGTTGCGCCAGGTGCCGGCCTCGGATTCGAAGCCGAGCGTGGTGTAAACGGCGGCCAGCGCGTCGCGCGCCTCGGCGTTGACCGGATCGTCGAACACCACATGGTTCAGGAGCGTCGCGGCCCAGCGGAGCTCGCCTTCATCGACGGCGCTCCTCGCCAGCGCCATCACCGCCTTGGACCCGCCCATCGCAGCGACATAGCGTTTGGCGGCCGGCTCCGGCGGCAAGGGGTTCAGGTTGGCCGGATTGGCGTCGTACCAGCCGAGGTAGCGCTGGTAGATGGCCTTCGAATTGTGGCTCATCGTGCCGTAGTAGCCGCGGTTGAACCACTGCCGGGCCAGGACGTCGGGCAGCGCCAGCGTCTCGGCGATCTCGGGCGCGGTCAGGCCCGAATTCATCAGCCGCACCGACTGGTCGTGCAGGAACTTGTAGGCGTTGCGGTGGCTCGTCAGGAACGCCGTGATCTCCTCGCGGCCAAAGCGCGGGATGCCGTGGGCGGCGAACATCACATCGCTCTTGCCGGCGAAGAGGCGGATGGATTCGGTCAGGTAGTCCGCCCAGGCCTTGGCGTCGCGCACCAGCGCGCCGCGGGCGGGCAAAAGGTTGTGCATGGTCAGGTTGGCGTTTTCGGCCATGAACACCGCGCGAAACTGCGGCAGGTAGAAGTTCATCTCCGCCGGCGCCTCGGTGCCGGGCGTCAGCTGGAACACCATCGTCACGTCGCCGACGGTGATCTCCTGGCCGGTCTCGGTGATCAGGTCGGTAGGGGCGATCAGCGACAGCGCGCCGGCCGAGGGCCGGGGGCCGAGGCCCGACGTCATCTCGCCGTGGGCGCAGCACGCCAGCGTATGGCCGAACTGGAACCGCGCGCGCCGGAGCATCGCCGGACCGACGATGATGTTCTCGGACACCGCATGCTCGAGGAAGCCTTCGGGCGCGATGACCTTGACCTTGCCGGCGGCGACGTCGGCCGCGGTCGTCACCCCGCCCACCCCGCCGTAGTGGTCGACATGGCTGTGCGAATAGATCACCGCCAGCACCGGCTTTTGCGCCGCGTGCTCGCTCACCAGCTCGAGCGCGGCGCGCGCGACCTCGACCGTGGTCAGCGGGTCGACGACGATCCAGCCCGTTCCGGCGTCGATGAACGAGACCGTCGAGACGTCGAACCCGCGCACCTGCCAGATGCGGTCGGCGACCTTGAAGAGGCCATGCTTGGTCAGAATCTGGGCCTGGCGCCAGAGGCTGGGGTTGGCGGTGTCCGGCGCGCGATCCACGAGGAAGTCATAGGCCGAAAGGTCGTAGGCGGGACGGCCGTCGGCCCGCCGGATCACCGGATCGGCGCGCGTTGCGATGAAGCCGCGGGTGGCGAAGTCGAAGTCCTTGCGGTCGTCGGCGGCGACCAAGGCGTGCGCTTCGGCGAGCGTCGTCATCAGGCGTCTCCCATGCGGCGGAACTCCAGGTTCCGCGTGCGGGCGGTGTTCAGCCGAAAGCCGGTCGCCTTGCCGTCCTCGATGTCGAGGCTGATCGTCGTCCGGAAGACCGCCATGGCTCCGCCGGGACGCGAATAGGCGACGGTCGGGGCGAGCGGCAAGAGCGGAGCGCGCACCCGGCCAAGTCCGTCCGAGACGCTCATCACCAAGCCGTCGGTGTCGGGCTCAATGACGGCGATGGCGTCTGCGTCGTCGCTGACATAGCGGCCCGGGGCGGCGGCGGCGAGCGCGACGGCGTTGGCGGCGTCGTCGTCGAGCCGGTCGAAACGCTGGGTCTGCATGCCGAACCGGACCTCGAGGGCCCCGCCGGTTGGCCTGACCCCGATCTCGCCGAGCCCACCGGCCGGATAGATGAGCCACCCCTCGTCGCCCTGGACGAGCGCGGCGCCGACCTGCGACTTGCAGACGGCCATCTTCAACAGGCCTGCGTCCTCGTAGAGGCTGTAGATCATGCCGCTCTCGGGCGACCAGTAGTCGCCCAGTTCCGCTTTGAACTCACCGGCGGGGATGGTGCGCGCTTCCGGCCCGAGGCGGTCGGCCAGCACGACATCGGCGACTTGTTGAGCGAGGCGAACGACGTCGCCGTCGCGGGCGCCGTTGCAGAGGATGACGACGTCGAGTTCGTCCTCCGGGAAGGTCAGCATTTGGGCCGTCCCGCCCGAGACACCGCCCGAGTGGTGGACAGTCTTAAGGCCACGGTAGCTGTTGACCAGGAGGCCTAGCGCGTAGACGCCGCTCGACCCGTCGGCGTAGCGCGGCAGTTCGGTCAGGGCGGTCCAGGTCGCCTCCGAGCCGAACAGGGCGCGGCTACGCAGATGCGCCGTCCAACGCAACATGTCGTCGACGGTCGAGACCATGGCGCCTTCGCCGCGGATCTCGTCGGAGGCGAAGAGGCCGCGTCTCCACCCGTGGCGCGACGGCAGGTGCATGCTCGCGATGCCCGGGGTGATGACGTAGTCGCTCGGGATCGAGGCCGTGTCCGGCATGCCGACGACGTCGAACAAGCGCGACTTCATCAGCGCCTCGAACGGCGCGCCGCCGACGCGCTCGATCGCGATCGCGACCATGTGGTAGCCGCCGTTGTTGTAGATCATCGCTTCACCGGGGGCGAAGTTGCGGCCCTTCTGCCGAA
This sequence comes from uncultured Alphaproteobacteria bacterium, assembly GCA_963719975.1. GTDB lineage: Bacteria > Pseudomonadota > Alphaproteobacteria > Caulobacterales > Caulobacteraceae > Poindextera. Next base: position 269,812 of record CAVRED010000005.1, on the reverse strand, counting down.
CCTGCAGCGACAGGGCGTGGCCGAGCGGCGGGACGCTCATGCCATGGCCGATGAAGCTCAGGTCGAGGTAGCAGCGCGAGCCGCCGCGGTGCTGCATGAGCTGGCGCACCGTCGGCTCGCCGCCCGGCCCGGCAAGCTCCGGGATGTACGTCCGGATCGGCTGATCGACGTCGAGCTTGCCTTCTTCGGCGAGCAGGAGCGCGAGCAGACACGTGAAGTGCTTGGTAATCGAGCCGATGCGCATCCGCGTCCTGGGCGTATTGGCGACGCTGGTCTCCAGGCTCGCCATGCCGAAACCGCGCCGGTAGATGAGCGCACCGTCCTTGACGACGCCGACAGTCATCCCCGGCTCGTCGGTGCGATCCCAGGGCGCGAACAGCGCGTCCAGCTGTTCGGTCACGGTCTTGGCCGGCGTCTCGGCGGTCGCGCTTTCGGCGGGCATCGCATGCTCCTCGGTTGCCGCGCGACTTTGCGCAAAGCAGGCGTTCGGCGCAAAGGTCCCTTTCCATGTGGAGCGCGGACTTTCTGGTGATCGGAGCGGGGATGGCCGGCGCCTCGGCCGCCTTTGCGCTCGCAGAGCACGGTTCGGTCATCGTGCTCGAGCAGGAGGAGCAGCCCGGCTTTCACGCCACCGGGCGCTCGGCGGCGCTCTTCTCGGAGACCTACGGCAATGCGAGCGTGCGCAGCCTCAGCCGCGCGAGCCGGTCTTTCCTGGCCGATCCGCCGGACGGGTTCTGCCAAGCGCCGCTCCTTCGTCCACGCGGCGCGCTCTTCATCGCCAGCGAGGAGGAGCGGGGCCAGCTCGCCGAACAGGCGGCCGAGGTGCCGGGCGCCTATGCCGCCCTCTCGGGCGCGGAGGCGCGCGCGATGGTCCCGGTCCTGAGGCCGGAGGCGTCGGCCGCTGGCCTTTACGAGGCCGGGGCCATGGACATCGACGTGAACGCCTTGCACCAGGGGTTCCTGCGCGGTCTTCGCCGACGTGGCGGCGAGCTCGCCCTCGATGCGGGCGTTGAGGCCCTGCGGCGCGAGGGCGGGGCCTGGGCGGTGGAAACGAAAACAGGCGCTTTCGCCGCACGCATCATCGTCAATGCGGCTGGCGCCTGGGCCGATCGTGTGGCGGCGCTGGCGGGTTTGCCTGCCCTCGGGCTACAGCCCAAGCGCCGCACCGCCGCGCTCATCGTTGGCCCCGAGGGCGTGGACTTCGCGGCCTGGCCGCTGGTCATCGATGTCGGCGAGACCTTCTACTTCAAACCCGATGCCGGACAGCTGCTGATCTCGCCCGCCGACGAGACCGACACCGAGCCTTGCGATGCGCAAGCGGAGGAGATCGACGTTGCGATCGCCGCCGACCGGGTGCAGGCGGCGACCACGCTCTCCATCCGCCGCATCGCCCACCGCTGGGCGGGATTGCGCACCTTCGCCCCGGACCGAACGCCTGTCTGCGGCTTCGACCCACGGACGGAGGGATTCTTCTGGCTCGCCGGCCAGGGCGGCTACGGCATCCAGACCGCGCCGGCTTTGGCGCAGCTGACCTCGCGGTTGATCACGGGCGAGGGCGAGGCGGAGCCAATCGCCGCGGCCCTATCGCCAGCCCGGTTTCACGGCGGCTAGCGTCCGAACCAGAACCACCCGACCAGGCACCCCAGCGCCGCCGCGAGCGTGACGTAAGGCGTTTCGATCACCATCTCGGAGAAGTAGGGTGGCGAGACGTTGCGCGCACGCTCGGGCGAGTAGAAGGGCAGGATCAGAACGCCCATCAGCGCGACGACGGCCGCGACCCACAGCGGCTGTCGGTTCGCGACGGCCCACGCGGCCAGAACGATCACGATGCCGTATCTCAGCGGGAAATTGACCAGCCACCACATCAGGCGCGCCTCGTCTTTCGAGCGCCTATTTCACAGCGGCTCGATTAAGGAGCCGTTTCGGGAAAGGGTGAACGCCGCGCTCGCCCGGCCATTCACGGGTTCTCCACCTTCGGCCAATAGCGCGCCTTGAAGCGCTCGTAGGGGATGTTCGCGAAGTCCGAGCGGATCGCGCCGGGCGTGTCGACGTAGATCACGTCTGTGGCGATCGGGTCGAAGCCGGCGCGGAAGTGGTTGGTCGACTTCACCACCACCGAGCGAAGCGTGGTCGGATCGAGCCCCAGCGCCGTGAAGGCGGTCGGGCCGAAGCACTGGGTGCGCTCCGAAGCCAGGATGATGTGCACGCCGGCGACCTCGATCCAGGCCGCGTCGCCAAGGCCGACCAGGCCCGAGAGCCCGACCTGCGTCGCCTTCACGGCGATCCCGCGCACCGTGGCGCGGACGTCCAGCGGCTGACCGGACGTCGGCCCGAGCTTGCCGCCGATGCGCAGGTCGATCTCGGCCCCCTCGCCGACCTCGTGGCAGAAGGCGACGGCCTGGGGGTCGTACATGAGCGCGATGCCGACGTCGGTCAGCCCGCGTTCGAGGACGGCGCGAACGACGAAGGTGGAGTCCGACGGCGCGCCGCCGCCGGCGTTGTCGGCGATGTCGGCGACGACCAGCGGGCCCCGGTTGACCGCGGCCATGCGATCGAGCGCCGCCTCGAGCGGCATCTCGCGGATCTGGGTCTCCTCGCGCAGGTCCCAGATCTCCTTGCCGAGGGACTGCGCGAGGGCGGCGGCCTTTTCGCGATCACCGTCGGCGTAGACCAGCATCTTCGCCCCGGTCACCGGCGTGTCGCCCCAGGGAAAGCCGTGCACGAAAGAGATCGAGAGGATGCCGCCGGCGTTCCGGCGCTCCAGCAGGCGATCGACGAAGCCGCGCATCGGCTGGCTCTGGGTCGGCCAGAACGAGACCATCTTGCAGTCGTGCACGGCGTGGACCGGCGCGGCCTCGCCCCGCTTGACCGCCAGGCAGACGCGCCAGGCGTCTTCGAGCCGCGCCATCCCGTCGATGTGCGGATACTCCTGCATGAAGCACAGCACCGTGGCGTTCTCGAGCATGGCCTCGGTCAGGTGGGCGTGAGGGTCGAGCGCGACGCCGATCGGGACATCGGGCCCGACGATGTCGCGCACCATGCGCGAGAATCTCGCCTTCGCAGTCCCAACAGCCCTGCGAGATCATCGCCCCATGCAGGAACAGCATGACGGCATCGACGGGCATGGCGGCGGCAAGGTCGTCGAGCAGCACGCCGCGCAGGCGCTCGTAGACCCCCTGCACGGTCGGCGCGCCAGGCTGGGCGAAGGCGAAGAGACCGGGTGATACGACGCCGCCCTCGGCGGCGACCAGCGCGCGCAGGCCGCGGGCCAGCTCGCCGTACATGCCGCGATCGGCGAACACCGCCTCGCCGCGCCGCTGGCCCAGCGCGAACGCCGCTTCGGCGGTCGGGATCGACGAGAAGGAGTTGGACTCGGTGGCCAGGCCCGCGAAGTAAACGTTGATCATTAGGCGCTCCTGGACGCTGCTATTTTGCGCGACGCCTTGACCAATAAGGCTTACCCGACCATCGTGGAAGGAGACGCCGGCTTTCGGGGCCGCAGCATCATCCGCTGACAAGGAGGTCGCTTGCCTGAACTCGCATTTGTTGCGCCAACGACGGCTGAGGAGGCGGTCAAGGCGCTCGCCGCCGGCGGTGGCAAGGCCCGCGCGCTGGCCGGGGGCACCGACCTTCTGGTGCAGATGAAGGCCGGCCGCGTGAAGCCGTCGACCATCGTCGACCTGAAGCGCATTCCGGGCATGATCGGCATCCGCGAGAGCGGCGGCGCTTTCGTGATCGGCGCGGCGACGCCCGGCGCGGTGCTCGGAGAGCACGCGGCGCTCGCGGCCGCCTGGCCCGGCGTCGTCGAGGGGGCGAACCTCATCGGCTCGACGCAGATCCAGGGCCGCGCGACGCTCGCCGGCAACCTCTGCAACGCCTCGCCGGCCGCGGACAGCGTGCCGGCGATGATCGCGGCCGGCGCGACCTGCGTCATCGTCGGCGGCAAGGGCAAGCGCGAGATCCCGGTCGAGCAAGTCGCGACCGGGCCGGGACAGACCTCGCTCGCCGCGGACGAGTTCGTGCTGGAGATCAAGTTGCCTGCGCGCCCGGCGCGCTCGGCCGACGCCTATCTGCGCTCGATCCCGCGCACCGAGATGGACATCGCGGTCGTCGGTGCGGGCGTCTGCCTGACGCTGGACGCCAGCGGGACGATTACCGCCGCGCGCGTGGCGCTGGGCGCCGTGGCGCCAACGGCGCTGCTGGTTTCCGAAGCCGGCGCGGCGATCGTTGGCACGAAGCTGGACAAGGCGGCGCTCGATGCGCTCGACGCCGCGGCCAGGGCCGCCGCGCGGCCGATCGCCGACAAGCGCGGCACGGTGGACTATCGGATCAAGATCGCTGGCGTGCTCGCAAGGCGCGCGGCCAGAATCGCCTACGGACGGGCGGAGGCGAGGGCATGAGCAAGCTTCACATCACAACCACGGTCAACGACGACCCGGCGGAGTTCCTGACCGATCCCGGCGTGACCCTGCTGGACGCGCTGCGCGACAACCTGGGCCTGACCGGGGCGAAGGAGGGCTGCGGCTCCGGCGATTGCGGGGCCTGCAGCGTCATGGTCGACGGTCGGCTGGTCTGCGCGTGCCTGATGCTGGCCGCCGAGGCCGAGGGCCGGCGGATCGAGACGATCGAAGGCATGGCCCAGGGCGGGACCCTGCATCCGCTGCAACAGAAGTTCCTCGAGCATGCGGCGCTGCAGTGCGGCTTCTGCACGCCCGGCCTTTTGGTCGCGGCCAAGGCGCTGCTCGTCGAGAACCCCGATCCCACGGAGACGGAAGTCCGCTATTGGCTGGCGGGCAACCTCTGCCGCTGCACAGGCTACGACAAGGTGGTGCGCGCCGTGATCGACGCCGCAGCCGAAATGAGACAGGTCCGGAGAGCCTCATGACTGACGTCCTCGATCCCCCCAAGCTGAAAGTCGTCGGCACCCGGCCGATCCGCCCCGACGGCGTCGACAAGGTCACCGGCCGCGCGCAGTACGGCGCGGACTACGCCATGCCCGGGATGCTGGTCGGCCGCGTCAAGCGCAGCCCCCACGCCCACGCCAAGATCGTCTCCATCGACACCAAGAAGGCGCGCGCCCTGCCGGGCGTGAAGGCGGTGATCACCGCCGACGACATGCCGAACCTCGCCTCGGAGGAATTCGAGGCCGGCGAAGGCGGCGGCAACCTGCGCGACCTTTGCCTGAACGTCATGGCGCGCGACAAGGCCCTCTACGATGGCCATGCCGTGGCCGCGGTCGCGGCGACATCGGCCGCCATCGCCGAAGCCGCGCTCGACCTCATCGAGATCAAGTACCAGGTGCTGCCGCACGTGGTGGAGGTCGAGGCGGCGATGGCGCCCGACGCGCCGGTGCTGCACGCCAAGATGTTCACGCAGGGCCTGCCCGAGAAGGCGACCAAGCCCTCGAACATTGCCGCGGTGAACAAGCTCGGGCGCGGCGACATCGAGGCGGGTTTCGCGGAGGCCGATGTGGTCATGAGCGGCCGCTACACGACCCAGGGCGTGCACCAGGGCTACATCGAGCCGCACGCCTGCGTCGCCGCCTTCAGCGAGGACGGCCAGAGCACCGTGTGGAGCTCCAGCCAGGGCCAGTTCATGGTCCGCACCTACTGCTCCAAGCTGCTCGACTTGGACGTGGCCAACATCCGCGTCATCCCCGCCGAGATCGGCGGCGGCTTCGGCGGCAAAACGACGGTCTACCTCGAGCCGCTGGCGTTGGCGCTGTCGCGCCAGGCCGGTCATCCGGTCAAGATCGTGATGACCCGCGACGAGGTGTTCCGCGCCACCGGTCCGACCTCGGGCGCGGTGATGGAGGTCAAGCTCGGCGCCAAGAACGACGGGACGATCACCGCCGCCGAGATCGTGCTCAAGTACCAGGCCGGCGCCTTCGCCGGCTCGCCGGTCGGCACCGGCGGGATGACCGCCGTCGCCTGTTACAACATCCCGAACGTGGCGATCACCGGCTATGACGTGGTCACCAACACCCCGAAGATCAGCGGCCTACCGCGCGCCGGGCGCGCCGATTTCGGCGTTCGCGGTCGAGAGCGCCATCGACGAGCTGGCGCGCAAGCTCGACATGGATCCGATCGAGATCCGCCTGAAGAACGGCGTCGCCGACGGCATGAAGGCGGTCTACGGGCCGACCTACACCAACATCGGCTACCTGGAGACCGTCGAAGCGATCAAGAACCACCCGCACTATTCGACCCCGCTCGGCCCGAACCAGGGACGCGGCCTGGCCGTCGGCTTCTGGTTCAACATCGGCGGCGAGTTCGTCGGGCGCGGTGCACGTCAATGACGACGGCAGCGCCACGGTGGTCACCGCCAACCCCGACATCGGCGGCTCGCGCGCCTCGATGGCGATGATGGCGGCCGAGGTGCTGGGCCTGCCCATCGAGCAGGTGCGGCCCGTGGTCGGCGACACCACCGCGATCGGCTACTCCATGCTGACCGGCGGCAGCCGCACGACGTTCGCGACCGGCATGGCGGTGACCAAGGCCGCCGAGAAGGTGGTCGAGGACCTGAAGCGTCGAGCCGCGCTGACCTGGGACGTCACCGCCGAGCAGGTGGCCTGGCAAGATGGCTCCGCCGTCTGCCTCGACGCCAGCAAGGACGTGAAGCCGCTGACGCTGGCGCAGATCGCCGGCCGCTCCGGCCGTACGGGCGGGCCGATCAGCGCCGAGGTTTCGTTGAACGCCCAGGGCGCAGGCCCTGGCTTCGGCGTGCACTTGTGCGACGTCGAGATCGACCGCGAGACCGGCCATGTGACCATCCTGCGCTACACCGCCGCCCAGGACGTCGGTCGCGCCATCCACCCGGCCTATGTCGAGGGACAGATCCAGGGCGGCGCTGCGCAGGGTATCGGCTGGGCGCTGAACGAGGAGTACGTCTACGACGCGAACGGGCGGATGGAGAACGCTGGCTTCCTCGACTACCGCGTCCCGGTGGCTTCGGACCTTCCGATGATCGAGGCGATCATGATCGAGGTGCCCAATCCCCGGCACCCGTTCGGGGCCAAGGGCGTCGGCGAGGTGCCGATCGTGCCGCCGCTGGCCGCCGTGGCCAATGCGGTCCGCGGAGCTCTCGGCGTTCGCATGTGCGACCTGCCGCTCTCTCCGCCGAAGATCCGCGCCGTCATCGACGCACAGGGGTGAGCGGGCGCGGCCCATGCCGCATGTGATCCTGACGGGCTCGCAGGGGCGGGAATTCACGGGCGGCGCGGCGGAGTTCGACGTCGGCGCCGACACGGTGAGGCGCCTGATCCTCGAGCTCGACGCCCGCTATCCGGGCTTCGGCGACTACATCGACCGGCGCATGGCCATCGCCATCGACGGCGAGATCCACCAGGACGCCTACGGGGAGGCGCTCAGGCCCGACAGCGAGGTCTGCCTGATCCCGAAGATCGGTGGCGGATAGCCGTTTCGAGCAAAGATGACGCAAGAGTCACTTGCGGTTAGCCTCGGCGCGGTAAATCTTCGGCGAGCGTAGCCTTCAGGGAGACCAGACCATGGCCGACGGCGCCGTCAGCGCACTTCAACTCGCCCGCGACGAGGCCTACTCGACGCCGCTCGACCAGATCGACGTCAGCAACCAGGACCGCTTCGTCACCAACACCTTCTGGCCGTTCTTCGAGCGCCTGCGCAACGAGGATCCGGTGCACTACACGCCCGCGTCCGAGTTCGGGCCCTATTGGTCGGTGACCAAGTTCGAAGACATCATCGCCATCGAGACCAACCACCAGGTCTTCTCGTCCGAGAAGAACATCTCCATCGGCGACAACGGCGAGGGCCCCGACGGCGAGCAGGCCAACCCCGACGCCGAGCCGTTCGAGCTGCCGATGTTCATCGCCATGGACCCGCCCAAGCACGATGCGCAGCGCAAGACGATCGCGCCCATCGTCTCGTCCGAGAACCTGCGCAACATGGAGCCGCTGATCCGCGAGCGGGCCGGCAAGATCCTGGACGAGTTGCCGATCGGCGAGCCGTTCGACTGGGTGCAGCGCGTGTCGGTCGAGCTGACCACCCAGATGCTGGCGACGCTGTTCGACTTCCCGTTCGAGGAGCGCGCCAAGCTGACCTACTGGTCGGACCTCACCACCAATCCCACCATGCCGTCGAAGCTCAACCCAGGCGAGGACATGCAGTGGGAGGAGGCGAAAGCCGAACTCCTCGGCTGCGCGTTCTACTTCAAGAACCTGTGGGACCAGCGCGTCAAAGAGCCGCCGAAAACCGACCTGATCTCCATGCTGGCGCACGGCGAGGCGACCAAGGACATGCCGCTGTTCGAGTTCCTCGGGAACATCCTTCTGCTGATCGTCGGCGGCAACGATACCACGCGCAACACCCTCAGCGGCGGCCTGCTGGCGCTGAACGAGAACCCCGACCAGTACGACAAGCTGCGCGCCGATCCCTCGCTGATCGACTCCATGGTGCCGGAGATGATCCGCTACCAGTCGCCCGTCGCCCACATGCGGCGCACGGCCAAGGAAGACTTCGAGTTCCAGGGCAAGCTGATCAAGAAGGGCGAGAAGGTCGTGATGTGGTACGTCTCGGGCAACCGCGACGAGACCGCGATCCCCAACCCCAACGCCTTCATCATCGACCGCGAGCGGCCGAGGCACCACGCCGCGTTCGGCTTCGGCATCCACCGCTGCGTCGGCATGCGGCTGGCCGAGATGCAGCTGCGGACCGTGTGGGAAGAGATCCTGAAGCGCTACCCGCGCATCGACGTGGTCGGCGAGCCGGTGCGGCTGCGGTCCTGCTTCCTGCGCGCGATCCGCTCGATGCAGGCGCAGATCCCGGCGCGGGCGTAGGCGAACGCCTAGATCCTCCCCCGTTGGGGGAGGGGGACCACCCGAAGGGTGGTGGAGGGGGCCAACCGCTCGCGCGGCCGGCAGAAAGCAAGACCTAGGTCCTTCCTGAGGCGGGCGCGGCCGGCCACGCCCCCCCTCCACCGCGCCAGCGCGCGGTCCCCTCCCCCTACGGTGGAGGATCTTGCCTTCGCGAACAGCATCCCCAAGTCCCGGAAGGCCTTGAACTCCAGCGCGTTGCCGGCGGGGTCGCGGAAGAACATCGTCGCCTGTTCGCCGGGCTCGCCCGCAAAGCGCACGTGCGGCTCGATGCCGAACGCGACGCCCGCCGCGCGCACGCGCTCGGCCAGCGCCTCCCAGTCCTCCAGGCTCAGCACGACGCCGAAGTGCGGCACCGGCACGTCGTCGCCGTCGACGGCGTTGGTCGCCGCGTCCGGCGCTGGCCCGGCGCGGCGCCTGATGCACGACCAGCTGGTGGCCCATCAGGTCGAAGTCGATCCAGGTCCCCGCGCTCCGCCCCTCCGGACAGCCGAGCACGCCGCCGTAGAAGGCGCGCGCCGCGGCGAGGTCGTCGACCGGGATGGCGAGGTGGAAGGGCCTTAAGCTCACTGGGCGGCGGCGGCCTGCGGCTCGTCCTCGAATTCGAAGATCTTGCCTGGGTTGAGCGTGTTGGCCGGATCCAGCGACGCGCTTGATCACGCGCATCACCGCGATCTCCTCCGGCGAACGGGACAGCGGAAGGTAGGCGCGCTTCTGCAGGCCGATGCCGTGCTCGGCCGAGACCGACCCGTGCCGCGCCTGCAGCGGGCCGTAGACCACGTCCTCGATGGCGTGCGCCGCGCCCGCGTCGCCGACGCCCGCCACCAGGTGCAGGTTGCCGTCGCCCAGGTGGCCGAACACGATCAGGGCGGCGTCAGGCCAGCGCTTGGTGAGCGCGCCGCGGACCTCGTCGAGATAGCCGGGCATCGCCGCGATCGGCAGGCTGATGTCGAAGGTCACCGACGGGCCGTTGCGCCGCGTCTGGCCGACGTCGTCGCGCAGCGCCCACATCTGCTCGCGCTCGGGCCCGGACTTGGCGATCACCGCGTCGGTGATCCAGCCGGCTTCGAAGGCGCGGGTGACCGCGCGCTCGAACCTCGGCGCATCCTCGGCGGTGTCGGCGCCCAGCATCTCGGTCAGCACATAGAACGGCGAGCCGTGCGGCAGGATCGGCCGGCCCTTCGCCGGCTCGGTCGTGACCAGCTCATAGAATTCCGGCCACATCACCTCGAAGGCGGCGAGCGCGCCGCCGAGGTCGGCCTCCAGACTGCGCAGCAGCCGGGGCAGCGCGGCGAACTCCGGCACGGCGAGGAAGGCCGTCTCGCGCGAGGCGGGCTCGGGCCGCAGGCGCAGCACGGCGCGGGTGCAGACGCCGAGCGTTCCCTCGGTGCCGATGAAGAGGTGCTTCAGGTCAAAGCCGGTGTTGTTCTTGATCAGGTGGTTCAGCGCGTTGACCACGGTCCCGTCGGCCAGCACCACCTCCAGCCCCAGCACCATGTCGCGCATCATGCCGTAGCGCAGCACGCGATTGCCGCCGGCGTTGGTCGAGATCACCCCGCCGATGGTCGCCGAGCCGCGCGCGCCGAGGTCGAGCGGCAGGAAGAGGCCCTTCGCCTCCGCCGCCTCGCAGGCGCTTCGCCAGCACGCACCCGGTCTGCACGGTCATCGTGCCTTGCAGCGGGTCGATCTCCTCGATGGCGTTCAGCCGCTCCATGCTGAGCGCCAGCGCGCCTTCCGCCGCCGTGCCGCTGACCAGGCCGGTCAGGCCGCCCCAGGGCACGACGGCGACGCCCTCGGCGCGCGCCAGCTTGAGCACGCCAGCGACCTCCTCGGTGGTGCGCGGCCGGGCGACCGCGCGCGGCGCGCCGACCCGGGTCCACAGGCTAAATCCGCGCTCCTTCGCCGCCTCCCCGGTGAGAATGGCGTCAGCGCCGAGCAGCGCTTCGAGTTTGGCGACGAGCGTGTCCATGGCCGGCCTCGTGAGAACCTTATCGGGCGATCACTTGATCAAGTCGGCCGCGGCGCGTCAAACGACGCCTTCAGGCGGCCGCGCCCGCCGGACTGATCGTCTTGCGCGCCGCGGCGATCGCGCCGGCCGCCCCCGCCCCGATGAAGCCGGCGTCCGAACCGATGGTGACGAACTGGAATCCGGCCTCCAGCCGTCGCCGCGCATAGTCGGGCGAGGAGGTGTGAATCCCCGCCGCGACGCCATGCGCTTTGCACGCCGCCTGGATGCGGGCGACCGTGGCGAGGTGCTCTGCGTTGTCGGTGTCGCCGGCCGGCGGCAGGCCAAGCGCCAGCGCCAGGTCGCTCGGGCCGATGTAGACGGCGTCGAGGCCGGGGGTCGAGACGATCTCATCGACCTTCTCGATGCCCTCCTTGGTCTCGATCATGGCGATCACGGCGATCTCGCCGTTGGCTTCCGCCGCATAGCCGCGACCACCGTAGAGCGCCGCGCGGATCGGCCCGAACGAGCGCCAACCGGTCGGCGGATAGCGGCAGGCTTCAACCGCGGCCTGCGCCTCGGCGCGGTTGTTGACCATCGGCACGATCACGCCCATCGCGCCGGCGTCCAACACCTTCATGATCTGGTCGGGGATGTTGGCCGTCACCCGCACGAGCGGCGTCGTCTCTGTGGTCGAGATGGCCGGCAGCATGTGGCGCAGGTCGCCGTAGTCGAGCAACCCGTGCTGGAGGTCGACGCACAGCCAGTCGAAGCCGGCGTTGGCCAGCATCTCGGCCGAGTGGGTGTTGGCGAGCGAGAGCCACGCGCCGACCGTCTGTTCGCCCTGCCGCCACTTGGCCAGCGCCTGGTTCTTCCGCATCGTCGCGACCCCTCTCTCAAGCTTTCGTGTGCTTGATACATCGCGGCCGCGGCGCGGGCCACGGCCGGCGGCGCGATTGCCCGGCGGCCGGCTTCCGTGCGACCATGGCGGGCATGATCAAGGGCCTGCACCACAACGCCTACCGCTGCCGGGATTCCGAAACCACCCGCGCCTTCTACGAGGACTTCCTCGGCCTGCCGCTCGCCGGGTCGCTGGTGATCCAAGAGACCAAGAGCGGGCGCAAGACCAAGGTCCTGCACACCTTCTACCGCATGGACGACGGCTCGTTCCTGGCCTTCTTCGAGGCCCCGGACATGCCCTTCGCGTTCAAGAGCCAGCATGACTTCGACCTGCACATCGCGCTCGAGGTGACCCCTCGAGGCGCTCGCCGAGATGTTCGCCAAGGGCAAGGCGGCCGGCATGGAGACCCGCGGAATCTCCGACCACGGCTTCATCGACTCCATCTACTTCCGCGACCCGAACGGCTACGTGGTCGAGCTGACCGCCAAGCGGCCGAACCACGACTCAGCCATGGCCCCGGCGCGCAACCGCGCGCGGGCGATCCTCGACGCCTGGACCGCCGAGCGCGTCACGAGCGCCTGAAATCCACCGTCGCGCGGCCCCGAAGGGCGGGCGCGGGACCGGCCGTTAAGCGTGGGCAACCCAGCGAAAGCGCCGCCCCCGGCGCCCGACGAAGGAGCCCCCCAGTGAACAGAGTCACCAAAGCCGCCGCCCTGATCGCCATCGTCAGCGTCGCCGCCACCGCGGCCAACGCCGGCGGCTGGCGCGGTTCACATCCCCGCCGCGTCGAGGTCAATTCCCGGCTGGAGAACCAGCACGACCGCATCGCCGCCGGCCTGCATGACGGCCAGCTCTCGCAGAGCGAGGCCCAGAGTCTGGCGCGCGAGGACCACAGCCTGAGACTCGAAGAGCGCAACATGGCGAGCTTCGACAACGGCCACATCACCAAGGCCGACCAGCGCTCGCTGAACCAGCAGGAGAACGCGATCAGCGAACAGATCTACGACGAGCGCCACTAAACCGCGCCACCCTTCCCGACGCGCAACTTCGCCCCTCCTCCGGCCCCCCGGAGGAGGGGTTTCCTTTTCGGCTCAGCCGCGGCGACCGCGGGGAGAATGCGGATGGAAGGGGTGCTGCGGCCTGCTGTCGGACCGCTGCCGCCAGGCGGGCTCCTTCTGCCAGCGATGCTGGCCTGGTCGGCGCCCGCCCACGGATGGCGCTGATCGCGTTGCATCGCGGCCAGCGGTCGCTGATCGGCCGGCTGCCCTCGCCAATCGCGCCGCGCCGCCTCCTGGCGCCGGGCGAACTCGTCAGCGTCGTGGAAGCGGAACGCATCGTCCTTCGGCCGCTCAACGTCCGCGATTGGCCGATCCGCGATCGGCCGGTCCGCGGCCGCAGACCGCTCCGCGGGACGCACCGCGGGATCGCGAGCTCGGGGCGTTCAGGCCGGCGGTCGGCGCCCTTGAACGCGACTTCGGGGCGGAGCTCCGGTCTCGCCGCCCGGATCGGATGCACATCCGGACCGCGCCGGGCGACCAGCGCGTGGGCGATGCTCGGACCGCGCCCGATACGCGGGGCCCGCGGCGGCACGACGAACGGCCGCGGCGCAACCCTTGGCGCGACGAACGGCGCCTGCGGTCGCGGCGCAAACGCAAGCGGCGCCGTCGGTCGAGCGGCTCGCTCGGTGGCGCGGCCGCGACGCGGACGACCGGCAGCGCAGCAGGCCTTGCCAGGCGCACGACAGCGGGGCCGTGGGCGTGGCGCGGGGCCCAACCGGCGGCGCGGATGACCGCTTGCGGCCATTCCAGCACTTTGGCGAGCTCGAAGCGGCCGCCGTTCGCGGCGGCGGCCGTGACCGCGCCCGCAACGCCAATGACGGCGATCGCCCACCAGAGCGGCCGGCCGGCCCGGCGGCGGCGGGCGCGGCCGCGCCGCCGGTGTTTCCCGCCGCGATGGCCGCGGCGGCCACCCGCTCGGCCAGGTCGACGCGGGGCGCCGGGGGTTGCGGAACGTGGCGCAGCAGGCGGGCGAGGTCGGCGTCGCCGAGAAGAGCCGGGCGGCGGGTCATGGCGCGCTCCCCAGGTCGGCGGCGGTGACGCCGGCGGCGGCCACGAGCTTGGCGAGAGCGGCCCTGGCGCGGACCAGCAGCGACTCGAAGGCCTTGAGATTCATCTGCATCGCATCGGCCGCATCGGCGTTGGGCAGATCCTCGAAGTAGGTCAGGACGATCGCGGCCCGCTGCCGCTCGGGCAGCCGTGCGACCGCGTCGCCAGCAACCTTCGCGAGACGATTGGCGTTGGCCGCCTCGTCGGCGCCCGGCGCGGGATCGGCCTGCTCCGGCGGCGGGACATCGACGATGCGGCGCCCCCGGCGCTTGCGGTCGATGCAAAGGTTGGTGGTCACGCGCCTGAGCCAGGCGCCGAGCGCGCCCTGCCCCTCGCGCCAGTCGCCGGCGCGGGCCCAAACCTTCACGAAAACGTCCTGGACCACGTCCTCCGCCTCGCTCGGATGGCCAGTGAACCGATAGGCATACCGGTAGACTGCCGGCGTGTGGCGCTGAACGACCTCGCGGAACGCCAGCGCGTCCCCGCGCGCGACCGCGGCCATCAGCTCACCGTCGGACGGCGGCCGTTCCTCCGCGGCGAAGGGCGCCGCGAGCCCTGACGATGCCAAAGCCACCGCCTCGACCCACCTCCACGTCGCGCGAGACAGCTAACGCACGACCATCAATCTACCCTTCGTAGGGTGAACACTCTGAACCTATCGCCGCATCGGCGTTCGGCCGTGGTTCATCGTCCCGGGGGCGCAAAGCCCCTCTTGCGCGCGCGTTTCTGCGGGTGGAGCATGGCTGGACGCCCGGCGGGCGCCCATGGCCCGCTGACCTGGCAAAGACAAAACGGGAGCCCGCCGATGACAGCTCATACCCCTGGCGTCGTGCGCGCCGTGGCCTTGGTCGGGCCGACGGGCGTCGGCAAGACCACCTTGATGGAAGCCCTGGTTGCGGGCGGCGCGGGCGCAAGGCGCGCCGGGGCGCGGGCCACGATTGGGGACGCCAGCGTCGAGGCGAAGGCGCGGGGACACTCGGTCGAGATCAACGTCGCCGGTTTCGAGTACATGGACGACCGCTACGCCGTGATCGACTGTCCCGGCGCCGTCGACTTCGCCGCCGATGGGGACTTCGCGCTCCCCGCCGTGGACCTCGCCATCGTCGTCGCCGATCCCGACCCGGCCAAGGCGGTCCTCTTGCAGCCCACCCTGCGCGAGCTCGAGCGGCTGGGCATCCCGCGCATGATCTTCGTCAACAAGATCGACCAGGCGCAGGGCGCCTAACGGATCTGATCGCGGCCCTGTCCACAGTGAGCAGCGTCCCGGTCGTCGCCCGGCAGCTGCCGATCCGCAGCGGCGATCACGTCACCGGCTACCTCGACCTCGCGCTGGAGCGGGCGTTCGCCTACCACGAGGGCCAGCCGTCCGAGCGCGTGCCGCCCCCGCCCGAGCTTGCCGACGAGGTCGCCGAAGCGCGCTTCCACATGCTGGAGCAACTGGCCGATTTCGACGACGAGCTGATGGAGAAGCTCCTCTCTGACGAGACGCCGGACCTGGCGCTGGTGTTCTCCGACCTGGTCCGCGACCTGAACGAAGTCCTGGTCGCGCCGGTGCTGTTCGGCGACGCGCAGAAGGGGTTCGGCGTGCGCCGGCTGCTGAAGGCGATCCGCCACGACGTGGCGGCGCCGACCGCCGTCGCCGAGCGCCTCGGCGCCGAAGGACCGGGCGCCTACGTGTTCAAGACCAGCTACGCCGGCCAGGCGGGCAAGCTCGCCTACGCCCGCATCCTCGGGAGCGCCATCGCGGACGGCGCCGACTTCGTCCTGCCCGATGGAACGAAGAACCGCGCCGGCGGGCTTTTCTCGGTGCAGGGCGGGGCGCTCAATCGGATCAACCAGGCCCTGAGCGGCGACGTCATCGCGATCGCCAAGATCGAGCAGGCGAAAGCCGGGCAATTCCTTTCACTGAGCGGAACGCGCGCAGGACATCGACGGCGTCGTGGTGCGGCGGACGCCGGCCTACAGCCTGGCGATCTCGGCCAAGGCGCGCCAGGACGACGTCAAGCTGTCGAGCGCACTGGCCAGGCTGATCGAGGAGGACCCGGCGCTCAGCCTGACCCAGGAGGCCGAGACCCACCAGAGCCTGCTCAGCGGCCAGAGCGAGACGCACTTGCAGCTCACGCTCGAGCGGCTCAAGCGCCGCTTCGGCGTCGACGTCGCCGCCACGCCGCCAACCACGCCGTACCTCGAGACCGTCTCCGGCGGCGTCACCCAGCACGCCCGGCACAAGAAGCAGACCGGCGGCCACGGCCAGTTCGGCGACGTCACCATCGAGATCAAGGCGCAGCCGCGCGGCTCCGGCTTCGCCTTCAACCAGCGCATCACCGGCGGCGTCGTGCCCCGGCAGTGGATCCCCGCCGTCGAGCAAGGGGTGCGCGACGCCATGGGCAAGGGGCCTCTCGGCTTCCCGGTGGTCGATGTCGCCGTGACGTTGACCGACGGCGGCTACCACCCCGTCGAACTCATCCGAAATGGCCTTCCGGCTGGCCGGGCGGGCGGCGATGGACGAGGGGCTGCGCCGCTGCGCCTCGCACCTGCTCGAGCCGATCGAGCGGGTGACCATCCAGGTGCCAACGAGCTGCACCTCGAGCGTGACCTCGCTCCTCTCGGCCAAGCGCGGCCAGGTGCTGGGCTTCCAGCCCCGCGAGGACTGGAAGGGGTGGGACACGGTGGAAGCCTACCTGCCGAAGGCCGAGCGCTACGGCCTGATCGGCGAGCTGCGCTCGCTCTCGCAAGGGTTGGGCTCGTTCGAATTCGCCTTCGACCACCTCGCCGAAATCAGCGGCCGCCTCGCCGACGACATCGTCAAAGCCCACGGCGACGAACGCCGCGTCTCGGCTTAGAGCACGTTGAAACCTTGCCGGAGGCGCCTTCCGCTGCCTCGCAGATTGGCGCGCCATCGCCCGATCTCGACGCGCCCTAAAACCGGAACTGACTGTCCCAAACGTCGCGGATGTGCGCGACCTGCGCGCCCAACCGCGCGGCCTCCTTTGCCAGCCCCAACGCGTCGGCCATGCGGATGGCCTGGTAGAGCAGGCCGCAGGCGTCATCTCTGAAGTCCTTCGCCACGCTCGGAAAGCGGGCGTCGTACATGGCGGCGTAGGCGGCCTCGGCGCGGGCTTCGAGCGCCGTCATCGCCTCGATCGAGTCCGGTTCGGCAGGCGTGGTCAGATCACCCCCGCGTCCGTCAGGTGCTTCCGCTCCGCCTCGTCGATGCCAAGCAAACCGCCCAGCACTTCGGCGTTGTGTTCGCCGACGCTCTGGGGGGCGATCGAGCGGATGGCGCCGGGGGTCTCGGAGAGCTTTGGCATGACGTTCTGCATCGTCAGGCCCCGCCAGCGCGGGTGCGGCACCTCGACGATCGCCTCGCGGGCGGCGAAGTGGGGGTCGGCCACCATTTCCGGGCCGCGGTAGACGCGGCCCGCCGGCACCGCGTGCTCGAGCATTAGCGCCTCGACCTCGTCCACGCTCAGGGTCGAGGTCCACGCCTCGATCAGTTGGTCGAGCTCCACCTGGCGCACGCCGCGCGCCGGATGGGTTCGATAGCGCTCGTCCCTAGCCAGGTCCGGGCGGCCCATCGCCTCGGCGAAGCGAGCGAAGATGGCGTCGTTGTTGGCCCCGATCATGTATTCGCCGTCCTTGCAGCGATAGACGTTCGAGGGGGCGATGCCCGGCAGGACGGCGCCCGAGCGCTCGCGAACGATGCCGGCGACCGAATACTCCGGGATCAGGCTCTCCATCACCTGCAGCACCGCCTCGTAGAGAGCCGAATCCACCACCTGTCCTTCACCGGTCTTCTCGCGGTGGTGCAGCGCCGCCAGCGCGCCCATGCAGCCGTAGGTCGCCGCCAGGCTGTCGCCGATCGAGACGCCCATGCGCGACGGCGGCCGGTCCGGCTCGCCGACGATGGCGCGCCAGCCGCCCATCGCCTCGCCGATCCCGCCGAAGCCGGTGCGGCTGGAATAGGGCCCGGTCTGGCCGTAGCCGGACATGCGAACGACGATGAGACCGCGGGTTCTCGCGGCGCAGATCCTCGGGCCCGAGGTTCCACCCCTCGAGCGCGCCGGGCCGGAAGTTCTCGATCAGGATGTCGGCCTTGGCGATCAGCCGCCGCGCCAGCGCCTGGCCCTCCGGGACGCGCAGATTGATCGAGACCGACTTCTTGTTGCGCGCGATCACCTCCCACCACACCGGCTCGCCGCGGCCCCAGACGCGCATGGGGTCGCCCGCGCCCGGCGGCTCGATCTTGATCACCTCGGCGCCCATGTCGCCCATCAGCTGGCCGCAGAACGGGCCGGCGATCAGCGTCCCCATCTCGATGACCCGAAGGTCCTTGAGCGCGCCGGTGTTCTCGGCGCCAAGCCTGGCCTGCATGCACGTCCTCACGCGTGATCCCGCGCCGGCAAGCCTTGGCTGGCGCGGCGAGGATTGTCATGAGCGCGTTCTTCCTTCATCTGCAACGCTTCGCACAGGTTGAAGCGTCGGCCCGCCCAGCCGGGGCGCACCGGCCGCATGGAGGAAAACCCAGCATGTTTTCGCATATCATGATCGGAACCAATGACTTGGATCGCGCCAAGTCCTTCTACGACGCGGTGCTGGGCACGCTGGGCGTGCCGCCAGGCCGGGTCGATCGCCACCGGGTCTTCTATCGTACGCCGACCGGCACCTTCGCCGTGACGCTGCCGATCGACGGGCAAGCCGGCCACCCACGCCAACGGCGGCACCGTCGGGCTTCGCCGCCGCGTCCGAGGCGCAGGCGAACGCCTGGCACGCCACCGGCCTGGCCAACGGCGGGACCGCGATCGAAGATCCGCCCGGGCAGCGCCAGAACGGGCTCTACCTCGCCTACCTGCGCGACCCGGACGGCAACAAGATCTGCGCCCTGCACCGCCCGGGCTGAACGAGAAGGCCCGGCGAGCGCCCCAACCAGAGGGAGGCGATGATGCAGACCAACGCGTTGGGGCCCCTGCCCGCCGTCAGCCGCCTCACGTTGGGCGGCGGCGGCCTCGGGCAGCTCTGGGGCGAGACCAGCGAGGCCGAAGCGGTCGCCACCCTGCGCGCGGCCACCGACGCCGGGATCAACCTGATCGACACCGCCCCGCTCTATCGGAACTGCGAGGCGGTGGTCGCCGAGGCCTTCCAGGGGCGACCGCCCGAGGGCGTGCGGTTCACCAGCAAGTGCCGTCTGGGAACGCCGCCGCCGGGCGAGGCCGAAGACCGCATCCGGGCCTCGCTCGAAGCCAGCCTCGCGGCGATGCGGCTGCAGCGCGTCGACGTCTACTTCCTGCACACCAACATCTGCGCCGACGACTACGTCTATGCGCGCCGCCAGGACCAGCGCGACCAGTTCGCCACCGCCTGGTCGGCCTATGTCGGCGGCGTCATCCCGGCGATGCAGCGCCTGAAGGCGGAAGGTCGCATCGGCGCCTGGGGCATCACAGGCATCGGCGTCCCCTCCGCCATCCATGACGCCCTGACCAAGGCGCCCGTCCCCGATGTCGTGCAGGCGATCACCAACCTGCTCGACAGCGCCGGCGGCATCCGGAACTTCAGTCGAGCCGGCGGCCCCGCGGGCGATCATCGCCGCGGCCAAGGCGGCGGGCGCCGGCGTGATGGGGATCCGCGCCGTGCAGGCGGGCGCGCTGACCTCAGCCATCGACCGCGAGGTCTCGCCGAACAACCCGGACGCCCAGGACTACGAGCGCGCCGCGCCGTTCCGCGCCCTGTGCCGCGAACTTGGCGAGGATCCGGCCGTCATCGCCCATCGCTATGCGCTGGGCATGGCCGGCGTGGACACGGTCGTGTTGGGCGTAAAGAACCGCCAGGAGCTGGAGCAGTGCCTCGCCGCCGAACGCGCCGGCCCCCTGCCCCCCGACCTCGTCACCCGCATCGACGGCCTGGGGCTAAGGTAGGGCCCCGGGCCACTAGCCCCCTTCGTACCCTTCCACCAGGAAGACGTCGGTCTCGGCGCTGGCGAGGCGGAGCTTGAGGACGGGCGCATAGTCCTCGCACGCATAGAACTGGCGAGCCGCATCGACGCTGGGGAACTCGATGACCACCAGCCGCCGCTGCGGCGCCGTTCCCTCGAGCGGCGTGACGGCGCCCCCGCGCACGATGTAGCGGCCGCCGTAGCGCGCGATGATCGGCGAGACCTGGCGGCGATAGTCGTCGAACCCTTCAGGGTCCTTGATGTCGATCGCCGCGATCAGATAGCCCGCCACCTTGTCAGGCGGTCTCGAGGATCACCGCTTCGCGGCCGCCACGGACCAGCCCGCCTGGCAGCGCGCCGGTGTGTTCGCCGTTCTCGAATGTCACTTCGCCGGACTTCACCGTGTAGCGGTAGCCCTCGGCCCGCTGCACGAGACGGCGCCCGCCGGCCGGCAGGTCGTAGACCGCCTCGGGACGGAACAGGCGCAGATTGTCGAAGTCGATGACGTTGACGTCGGCCAAGAGGCCCGGCTTCAGCTGGCCGCGGTCATGCAGCCCGTAGGCCTTGGCCGTGTCGCTGGTCAGCTTGCGGACCAGGAACTCGAGCGGGAACTTCTCGCCCTTCACCCGGTCGCGCGCCCAGTGGGTGAGGATGAACGTCGGCATGCCGGCGTCGGCGATCACGCCGCAGTGGGCGCCGCCGTCCGAGAGGCCGAACAGCACGTTCGGGTGCTGCATGTTCTTGCGGAAGAAGTCGAAGTTGTAGGTGAAGTAGCCGCCGAGCGGCTGATAGAACAGCTCGCGCCCGCCCTCGCGGATGAGCAGGTCGTACATCATCTCCATCGGCGTCACGCCGGCCGCGTCGGCCATGCCGCCCACGCTTTGCTCGCGGTCGGGCTCGTAGTTCGGAACCTCGCCCAGCGGGAACACCCGGTAGAGCAGCTCGCTCGGGTCGGCCATGGCGCCGCCGCGCATGGCGCTCTCTTCCGAAAGCAGCGCCGCGCGAACGTCGGGCCGCTGCATCATCGCCACCTTCTCGGCCAGCGGCAGGTGGGCGATGTCGCGCCGATAGGTCGGGTGGCCGGAGAAGACGTGGAAGCTGGACGTCAGCCCTTGCAGGATGCCGGTCGGCCGCCCCGCGATCTGCGGGCGAATCTCCATCCCGTGCTTCAGCGCCTCCTCGGCGATGTTGTACATCTTGTCGCCCTGGTAGGCGCCGGCCGAGGTGGCGACCAGCGTCACCGGCAGGTTGGTCTCGTGGGCGAAGCCCTTGACCCACATCCACTCGTCGTCGTCGCCCAGGTGGTCGGAGACCATTTCGAAGACGCCGTGCTTCAGCCCCTTCATCGAGAGCCCAAGGGCCAACATCTCGTCGGAGCCGGCGAAGGTGCCGGGCATGTGCACGCCCTTGAGGTCCTTGTGCAGGAGCGTACGCGAGGTGGAGAAGCCGAGCGCGCCGGCCTCGACGCCCTCGCGGACCAACGCCGCCATCTGGGCGATCTCATCGGTGTTCGGCTCGTAGTCGGTGTTGCAGCGCTCGCCCAGCACATAGGCGCGCACCGAGGCGTGCGGTACGTGCACGCCGACGTCGATCGTGCGCCGCTTGGCTTCCAGCGCGTCGAGGTATTCCGGGAAGCTCTCCCACTTCCAGTCGATGCCTTCGGCCAGCGCCGAGCCGGGGATGTCTTCGACGCCTTCCATCAGTTCGATGAGGAAGTCGTGCGCGTCGGCCCGCACCGGCGCGAAACCGACGCCGCAGTTGCCCATGATGGCGGTGGTGACGCCGTGCCAGCTGGACGGGCCCATCACCGCATCCCAGGTCGCCTGGCCGTCGTAGTGGGTGTGGATGTCGACCCAGCCGGGGGTGACGATCATGCCGGTCGCGTCGATCTCGCGCCTGGCCGTTCCGGTGACCTTGCCCACCTCGACGATCCGCTCGCCCTCGATCGCGATGTCGCCGACGTAGGGCGCCGCCCAGTCCCGTCGACGATGGTTCCACCCCGGATGATCAAATCCCGCACAGGCTCTCTCCCGATTGCTATCGGTAGACGATAGCGCACGGCGCGCGCCGACACACCGCCTTTTTGGAACGCGTTCCAATCGGCGCGCCGCGGTAGCCTTGCCTCGGGCGGGGATGAGCCCAAACTCTGCCGATGACCGTCGAATTGCACATCTCGTTCAAGAATCCGGACCGCGAACGCGTCCAACAGCCGTTCCTGTTCCACCAGACGCTGATCGACATCTGGCTGCCGCTGGCGGAGCAGCTAGGCTTGCCGATGCTCGAGCGGACGGGCGTCCTGATGATCCACACGGAGGACGAAGCGCGGCGGCTCCTCGCCGAACTGCGAGCCGTCCAGCAGTTCATCCGCCGCACGCGCAGGGAGATCGGACCGGACCGCATGTGGCTATTTCGCCGGCTGACAAACGTGATCCGCCTGCTCGAAGACGCGCGCGGCCACTGGGCCGACGTGGCCGGCGTCTCGCTTTAGGGCGCCCAATGACCAGATTGCCGATGAAGCCTATCGGCCCTCGCCCCTGGCCAGAAGCGGGGTCACGCCGCGGCGCACGCTAGCGACCCCCGCCGTGGGCGGCCGGCGCAGGGACAGCATGCGCTCGATCGCGCGCGGCTCGACCGCGAGGTTCGCGAACATCCTTTGCTCGGCGCGGATCATCGTGCGCTGGGTCCGTTCCGAGACGCCGTCGAGCACGCGCTTGTTCGTATCGAAGACGATCCGCCGCGCGGTCCCGATCGCCTGCCGCGCCTTGTCCGTCGGGGTCACCACGACCAGGCGCCGATCCTTGGTCGGTATCTCGCGACTCGCCAGCCCATCCTTGACCAGCTGATCGACGGTTCGGGTCATCGTCGTGCGATCGACACCGATGAACTGCGCGAGCTCGAGCATCTGGCACGGCTCGAAGACGACGATGGCGTTGAGCGCCCGATAGCACGCGACCGACAACCCCAGGGGCTTCAGGGCCTGTTCCAGTTGAACGTCGCGATACCGGCTGATCGCGGCCAGCAGGTGCAGAAGGTAGTTTGGAGCGTCGAATGGAATCTCGGCCTGAGGCGGTGCGGCCGCCGTTCTCGGTGAAGCCATGACGTCCTCGGCCCTGTGGCGCTTGCGTTGGTGTGATAGCAGACGCGGCGCGAGCCTCCAGCCTCCCGACGCTCCCCGCGAGCTTCCGCACGCATGCCCCCTCCTACGGGTGGCCTGCCACCCGAAGCCGGAGGCGTAGGGTGGCGGAGAGGGGGGATTCGAACCCCCGATACCCTTGCGAGTATGCCGCATTTCGAGTGCGGTGCTTTCAACCACTCAGCCACCTCTCCGAACCGGGCGCGCGAGGGCGGCGGAAGCTAGCGACGCGCTGGCCCCGCTGCAAGGCCGCACCCGTGGCGATGGGCGCGGCGCTAAGCGGTTTCCTTAGCGCTGCTCGGGCGTGGTCTAATCACTCTCGAGTTCCGCGCGCGTTCGATTGACGAAGAGTACCCCTGTCCGGCGGGCGCCTTGCGCTCGTCCAAGCAGCAGCATCAAGCATCAAGCCTCAAGCCAATCCGGGCAGGGGACCTTCTCAATCGAACGCCGCGGCGCTTAGCCGTTCGGCGGCGCTTTCGCGCGTCTGCGGCAAGGTTGCTGACACCATTGTGGACGGCTCGCGGTATGCATGCGGCGATGGCCATCCGCCCGCAAGCGCTGCTTTGTCCCCGGCCCGAGGGCCTCTACTGCCCACCGGGGGACTTCTTCATCGACCCGGTGCGGGCGGTGGAGCGGGCGGTGATCACCCATGGGCACAGCGACCATGCGCGCAGCGGGCATACGCTCGCGCTCGCCACGCACGCGACACTGGACATCATGGCCGAGCGCTACGGCGAAGGTTTCGCCGGCCGCGCCCAGGCGCTGACGTACGGCGAGAGCCTGGATCGCGACGGGGTGGAGGTCAGCCTCGTCCCGGCAGGGCACGTGCTGGGCTCGGCGCAGGTGGTCGTGAGCTGGAAGGGCATGACCATCGTCGTCTCCGGCGACTACAAACGCCGGCGCGATCCGACCTGCAAACCGTTCCAGCCGGTCCCATGTGAAGTTTTCGTCAGTGAAGCGACGTTCGCGCTGCCCGTCTTCCGGCACCCTCCGGATACGGAAGAAATTGGCAAGCTGATGAAGTCGGTCGAGCAGTTCCCGGAGCGGACCCACCTGGTCGGCGCCTATGCGCTCGGCAAGGCGCAGCGGGTGATCTGCCTCTTGCGCGAGGCGGGGTACGACAAGCCGATCTATGTCCACGGCGCGCTGGAGCGGCTGAACGCGGTCTACGAGGCGCACGGCGTCAAGCTCGGGCCGCTGGAGCCGGCCACGGCCGACGGGATCGGCGACCTCGCCGGCGAAGTCGTCGTCGCGCCGCCGTCGGCCATACAGGACCGCTGGGCCCGCCGCTTCGCCGATCCCGTGAGCGCCTTCGCCTCCGGCTGGATGCGGGTCCGCGCCCGCGCCCGCCAGCAGGGGGTGGAGCTGCCGCTGGTGCTCTCCGACCATGCCGACTGGGACGAGCTGACGGGAACGGTCGCGGAGCTTCGCCCTGGCGAGCTATGGATCACCCACGGACGCGAGGAGGCGCTGGCCCGCTGGGCGACACTGAACGGCATCGCCGCGCGCCCGCTGTCGCTGGTCGGCTATGACGACGAGGACGCCTGACGACGCCTCTCCCGGATGGAAAGGTTTGGCGCTAACGTCACACTGTCTTGGGGGTAGGCTCTCATGCGGCGACCGCTCGGCATCGCGCTTTGGGCCGCGCTTGGCGCGCCGATCGCCGCGCTCGCGGTCGCGATGGCGGCGAGGCCCGCGCCGACGCCCTCGCTCGACCAGAACTGGACGACCGCCCAGCGGCAGACCTGGTACGAGGCGACCCAAGGCTCGCGCCTCATCCCGCTCGCCTGGCTCAAGGCGCTGGAACAGCCCGGCGGCTCGGGCGCCATGGTGCTCGCCGACGCCTACATCGCCCGCTACGGCTACCTGCCGTACACGACCTCGACCGGCCAGCGCCTGCCGGTCGGCTTCGCCGTCGACATCACGGACGAGGCGTCGCTCTCCACAACCAAGATGCACTGGAAGGCCGGTCAGGGCGGCGCCGAGCCCTGGGTGGGATTCAACTGCGCGGCCTGCCACACCGCCGAGATCACCTACAAGGGCGCGACCCTGCGGGTCGACGGCGGCCCGACGTTGGCCGACTTTCAGTCCTTCTTCGAGGCGCTGGACCAGGCGCTTGTGGAGACGGAGGACCAGCCCGCCAAGTTCCAGCGCTTCGCAAGCCGCGTGCTCGGCGCGCAGAACACCGCCGCGAACCAGGCGATGCTGAAGGCCGCACTCGGCCAACTTGTCGCCCAGCGACAGCGGATCGATGCACTGAACACCACGTCGCTGCGCTACGGCCCCGGGCGGCTGGACGCCGTCGGGCGCATCTTCAACCAGCTCGCCGTCGACGTGAACGCGTCGCAGCCAACCCCGAACCCGCCCGATGCTCCCGTCAGCTACCCGTTCCTGTGGAACATCCCCCAGCATCAGCGGGTCGAGTGGGATGGGCTGACGCCGAACCTGACGATCAAATCGCCGGTGGGCGACGCCTTCGACGCCGGCGCCCTGGCGCGCAACACGGGCGAAGTCATCGGCGTGTTCGGCGACCTTTCGATCGTCCCCAATCCGGGCGCGGCGGGATATCGATCGAGCGTCAACATCGCCAATCTCGCCGCGCTGGAGCAGTTGCTGCGGCGCCTACGCCCGCCCCGCTGGCCGAGCGAGGTGTTCGGCGCGCCCGACCCGGCGCAAGTCAGGGACGGCGCCGCGCTCTTCGCAACGCGTTGCGCCTCCTGTCACCAGCCGCTCGCGCGCACCGATCTCACGACCCCGATCCAGCTTCGCATGAGCATGTTCCGTGGCGGGAACATGTTCTCGCCGCCCGGCGCCGACATCTGGATGGCCTGCAACGCCTACGCCGATCAGATGAAGTCGGGAGTCATGCAGGGGACGCCGTCCAACTACGTGTCCGGCGCGCCCTTCGGGACCCAGGATCACGCCACCAACCTGCTCGAGGCCGCGGTCAAAGGTGCCCTCGCCGGCAAGAAGTGGGACGTGGCGCAGGTGGCGACGCAGACCTTCTTCGGTGTCGAGCGACCCGCGGTGGTCGCGACGGTCGCGCCGCGCCTCCCGCCCGGCGCCCACGCCATCATTCTGACGTTGACGCCCCAGCAAGCGCGGGCGGCCGCCTGCATGCAGGATGTGAGCAACGTGCTGGGCTACAAGATCCGGCCGCTCACCGGCATCTGGGCGACCGCGCCCTACCTGCACAATGGGTCCGTACCGACCCTCTACGACCTGCTCTTGCCTCCGGCCCAGCGGCCGCAGTCCTTCTACGTCGGCAGCCGCGAGTACGATCCGGTGAAGGTCGGCTACCGCGACGACGCTGCATCCGGCTCAGCCTTCCAGTTCAACACCCGCGACGCAAAGGGCCAGCCGATCCCGGGCAACTCGAACGCCGGCCACGACTACGGCAATGCGACCCTGAGCGAAGCCGACCGCATGGCCCTGATCGCTTACCTCAAGACGCTGTAGGCAAAACCCCTCCCTCTGGGAGAGGTTTGGAAGCGGGCTTATCTTTCCGGCATGCGCGCGTTCTCCAACCTTCTGGACCGGCTCTCGTTCACGCGGTCGCGGAACGCGAAGTTGGTCCTGATGCGCGACTACTTGGCGAGGACGCCTGATCCCGAGCGAGGCTGGGCGCTGGCGGCGCTGACCGGCGAGCTCAAGTTCGAAGCGGCCAAGCCCGCGTTCATCAGGAAGGCGGTCGAGGCGCGGATGGACCCCGCCCTGTTCTACTGGAGCTACGAGTACGTCGGCGACCTGGCCGAGACCGTGGCGCTGGTCTGGCCGGCGAAGGTGGGCGCCAACCGCGAGCCCGACCTGTCCGAAGTGATCGATGCGCTCCGCACCGCCTCGCGCCGCGAGGTCCAGCAACTGATCGAGGGCTGGCTGGACGCGCTGGATCCCGACGGGCGCTGGGCGCTCTTGAAGCTGCTCACCGGCGGTTTGCGCGTCGGCGTGTCCGCGCGCCTGGCCAAGCAGGCGGCGGCCGACATGGGCGATGTGGCCGTCTCCGACGTCGAGGAGGTGTGGCATGGGCTGAAACCGCCCTATGACGACCTCTTCGCCTGGCTGGAGGGGCGCGGCGAGCGCCCGAGCGCCGAAGCGCACGGCCGCTTCCGGCCGGTGATGCTGGCGCAGGCCATCGACGAAGAGGCCGACTTCGCCAGGCTCGACCCGGCCGACTATGCAGCCGAATGGAAATGGGACGGGATCCGCGTGCAGGCCGTCAGCGAGGGCGGGATCAAGCGCCTCTACAGCCGCACCGGCGACGACATCTCCGCCGCCTTCCCAGATGTGATGGAGCAGCTCGGCTTCGACGGCGCGATCGACGGCGAGCTCTTGATCCTGCGCGAGGGCCGCGTCGCGCCGTTCGCCGACCTGCAACAGCGGCTCAACCGCAAGAGCGTCGATTCGTCGATGGCGGGCGCCTTCCCTGCCGGGATCCGCGCCTACGACATCCTGGCGCTTGGCGGCGAAGACTTGCGCCAGCTGCCCTTCGCCGAGCGACGCGCGCGGCTGGAGGCGTTCGTCGCCGGCCTCGGCCAGCCACGCATCGACCTCTCCCCGCTGGCGCCGTTCGAGACCTGGGACGAACTCGCCCGCCTGCGCGCCGCGCCGCCCCAGGGCGATGCCCAGGCGGCGGAAGGGGTGATGCTGAAGCGGTGGGATTCCATCTACGAAGCCGGGCGGCCGAAGGGCCCGTGGTTCAAGTGGAAGCGCGACCCTTACCTTGTCGACGCGGTCCTGATGTACGCCCAGCGCGGCCACGGCAAACGCTCGAGCTACTACTCCGACTACACCTTCGGCGTCTGGCGCGAGGGGGAGTTGACCCCCGTCGGCAAGGCCTACTTCGGCTTCACCGACGAGGAGCTGAAGCAGATCGACAAGTTCGTGCGCGACAACACAACCGACCGCTTCGGGCCGGTCAGGGCGGTGCGCGCGAGCCGCGATTTCGGGCTGGTTCTCGAGGTGGCGTTCGAGGGGTTGCAGCGCTCGACCCGGCACAAGTCGGGTGTCGCCATGCGCTTCCCCCGCATCAACCGCATCCGCTGGGACAAGCCCGCGCGCGAGGCCGACGAGCTTTCCACGCTGGAACGGATCCTGGCCGCCATCGAAGCGGGCCACGCGCCGTCGCGGCAAGCTTAAGAGACATCGTCATGGCCCGGCTTGTCCGGGCCACCCATGATCACCGTGCTGGATCAGGTGTTCATGGGTCCCCGCATTGCGCTTCGCTCCACCGGGGATGACGGAGAAAATCGATCCGTGAGCGCGCACCGTCTATAGAGCGTTGCCGATGCCCTCTGCCTCACCCCTTCTGAACGACCAACCCCCCGCGCCCATCGACGCCGTCCGCGCCGGCGTGCATGCGCTGATCGAGGGCGGGCCGGACAACTGGCGGGTGTTCTTCGACGCGGCCGGGCAGCTGGCGGTCAATCTCGTCGTCGCCGGCATCATCCTTGCCGTCACGCTGTGGGCGGCGCGGTGGGCGGCGCAGCTGATGCGGCGGGCGCTGGATCGGCTGCAGCGGCCGGGCGCGCACGATCCGACCATGCAGAGCTTCATGGCCTCACTAACGCGGTGGGCGGTCATCGTGCTCGGGCTGATGGCCGTGCTCGAGCAGCTCGGCGTGCGCACGACCTCGATCCTGGCGGTGGTCGGCGCGGCCTCCCTCGCCATCGGCCTCGCGCTCCAGGGCGCTTTGGGGAACGTGGCCGCCGGCGTGATGCTGCTGGTGCTGAGGCCCTATCGGGTCGGCGACTTCGTCGAGGTCGATGGCAGGAGCGGGACGGTCAAGCGGCTCGATCTGTTCATGACCGAGCTCACCGACGCCGACAACCTCGACATCTACATCCCGAACGGCAAGGTGTTCGGCAACGTCATCGTCAACTACTCCACCGCGCCCAACCGGCGGATGGAGCTGCGCTTCTCCATCGACTACGACCACGATCAGAGCGCGGCCCAGGCGCTGTTGGTCGAGTGCGCCAAGGCCGACCCCCGCATCCTGAAGACGCCCGCCCCCTGGGCGAAGACGACAGCGCTCGGCGAGAGTGCGTTGACGATCACGCTGCGCTGTTGGGCCAAGCTCGACGTCTACTGGGAGGCCCGCTTCGACCTCATCCAGCGCGCAAGCGAGGCCCTGCAAGCCGCCGGCTTCCCCCACCCCTACCCCCACCAGGTCGTGCTGACGAAACCGCAGCTGCAGGGTGATTGACCTGCGGCGCGGCGCAAGCCGGGCCGCGCGATTTAACCGCCAAGCACGCCAAGGACGCCAAGAAGAGCGCCACGGGGGTCCGGACGTTATCCGCGGCGCATAGAGCTGCCGCAGCCTCTTGGCGAACTTGGCGTCCTTGGCGGTCGAAAGCGAAGGCGCCGCTCGCGCGGCGCTGCAGGTTAAGCGTTCAGGACAGCAGGCCTGCCGCTTCCGCCGCGGCGGCGGCGGCGGTTTCGGGACGGGCCCTGGTGGCCGTTGGGGCGGTGGTTGTGCGGCTTGGGACCGCGATGGTGCGACGTCTCAGGCCGCGGCGCGGCGACCGTCGGCGTTGCAGCGCCCATGGCGGCGGTGATGGCGCCGAGGCGACGGTCGTTGCGGCGATCGAAGGTATCGATCGTCTGCCGCGTCACCTTCTGGATGTCGCGGAGCAGATTGCGCTCGTCATCGGCGCAGAAGCCGATGGCGATGCCCGCCGCGCCGGCGCGCGCGGTGCGGCCGATGCGGTGGACGTAGGCCTCTGGCACGTTCGGCAGCTCGAACTGGATCACGTGGCTGACCGCGTCGACGTCGATGCCGCGCGCGGCGATGTCGGTGGCGATCAGCGCCCGGACCTGGCCGGACTTGAACGCCGCCAGCGCCCGCTCGCGTTGCGGCTGGCTCTTGTCGCCGTGGATGGCGGCGGCCTCGACCCCGGCCTGCTCGAGGTACTTCGCGACCCGGTCGGCCCCGCGCTTGGTGCGGGTGAAGACGAGGGCGCGGGTGATGGACCCGTCCTCGAACAGCTCGGCGAGCAGCGCGCGTTTGCGCTGGCTCTCGATGTAGAGGATCTGCTGCTTGACCTTCTCGACGGTGGTCGCGGACGGGGTCACCCGCACCTCGACCGGATTGACCAGGAGGTCGGCGGCGAGCTTGCCGATTTCGCCCGGCATGGTCGCGGAGAAGAAGAGGTTCTGCCGCTTCTTCGGCATGCCCGAGACGATGCGGCGGATAGGCTGCAGGAAGCCCAGGTCGAGCATCTGGTCGGCCTCGTCCAGCACCAGGATCTCGGTGGCGGAGAGGTCGGCGTGGCGCTCGGCGATGTGGTCGATCAGGCGGCCGGGGGTGGCGACCAGCACGTCGACGCCGGCCGTCAGCGCCTTGATCTGCGGGCCGTAGCTCGCGCCGCCGAAGACGACGGCGACCGTGAGCGACTGGTAGGCCCCGTAGGCGCGGAAGCTGTCGGCGATCTGGCTGGCGAGTTCACGGGTTGGCGAGAGCACCAGGCACCGGGCGCCGTGGCGCGGCGCTGGGCGGCGGTTCTCCGCCAGGCGTTGGAGGATGGGGAGCGCGAAGGCGGCGGTCTTGCCGGTGCCGGTCTGGGCGATGCCCAGAAGGTCGCGGCCCGCAAGGACGCTCGGGATGGCCTTGGCCTGGATCGGCGTTGGCGTGGTGTAGCCCTCGGCGGCCAGCGCTTTGAGCAGCGGCTTGGCCAGGCCAAGGTCGGTGAATTGAGTCACTTGGATGATGGTCTTTCGTATGCGGCGAACGCGCGGACCGCACGTCATGTGCGGCCGCGGCATTGGCGCGGGTGGCAAACGCCCCGCGTGACCTGGGCGATCGGTATGGAAGCTTCGGCAGGCGCTCGACAGGCTGGGACTTTAGAACAAAGCCCCTCACGCGGCTGGAGCGCCGGATATCACTCTCAGAACGTTCAGCCCTGAGCGAGCGCCGTTCACATCGAGGTTTTATGGCGAAAAGTCAAGTCACGACGGATATTTGCGCATTTGTCGGTCGGGGGCATAGTCGCTCGTCCTTGGCGAAAACGAGGGTCCGCCGATGCTCTACGCCCTGCTCTGCTACAACGATGAGAAGACCGTCTGGACCTGGTCCAAGGCCGAGGAGGACGCCTGCATGGCGCGCCTCGGCGCTGTCCAGGACCGGCTGGCCAAGGCCGGCAAGCTCGGGCCAGTGGCGCGGCTGATGCCGACCACGGCGGCCACGACGCTCCGCAAGGATCAGGACCCGCCGCTGGTCATCGACGGCCCCTTCGCCGAGACCAAGGAGCAACTCCTGGGCTTCTATATCGTCGACTGTACGGACCTCGACGATGCGCTGGGCGTCGCGCGCGAACTCGGCAAGGCCAACCCCGGCGGCGCCTACGAGATCCGCCCGCTGATGCATCTCACCGTCGAGCGCAAGCCCGCGCCCGCCGAGGCGCTGGAGGACCTGTCCTCCGAAGCTCCGTAGGGAGCGCAGGAGGATGAGCGACATGGCCTGGATCGACGCGGCGCTGACCGCGGCGCGTCCCCAGGCCGTTGCGGCGCTGTTGCGCTACTTCCGCGACCTCGACCTCGCCGAGGAGGCGTTCCAGGACGCCTGCCTGCGGGCGCTCCGAAGCTGGCCGGACAAGGGGCCGCCTCGCGATCCGACCGCCTGGTTGATCCTGGTCGGCCGCAACGCCGCTCTCGACGGGGTGCGCCGCCGCGCCAAGGACGCGCCCCTGCCGCCGGAGACGATGCTGTCCGACCTCGGCGACGCCGAAGCCGACATGGCCGAGCGGCTGGACGGCGACCACTACCGCGACGATGTGCTGCGCCTGCTCTTCATCTGCTGCCACCCGGACCTGCCGGCGACCCAGCAGATCGCGCTGGCGCTGCGCATCGTCTCAGGCCTCACGGTGGCGGAGATCGCCAGCGCCTTCCTGGTCAGCGAAGCGGCGATGGAACAGCGCATCACCCGCGCCAAGCGCAAGGTCGCGGCGGCGAACGTGCCGTTCGAGGCGCCAGGCCCCATCGAGCGGGCCGAGCGGCTCGCGGGGGTCGCGGCGATGATCTACCTCGTCTTCAACGAAGGCTATTCGGCGAGCAGCGGCGAGGCGACCTTGCGCGCCCCGCTCTGCGAAGAGGCGATCCGTCTCGCACGCTTGCTGCTTCGCCTGTTCCAGACCGAGCCGGAGGTGATGGGCCTGCTCGCGCTGATGCTGCTGCAGCACGCGCGGGCCGCGGCCAGGTTCGATGCGGCCGGCGAGATCGTGCTGCTCGACGACCAGGACCGCTCGCTGTGGAACGGCGCGATGATCGCCGAGGGTCTGGCGCTGATCGACAAGGCGATGCGCCATCGCCGACCCGGTCCCTACCAGGTGCAGGCGGCCATCGCAGCGCTGCACGACCGGGCGAAGCGGCCCGAGGACACCGATTGGGTGGAGATCGACCAACTCTACGAGACCCTCGAGCGGCTGACGCCCTCGCCGGTCGTGACGCTCAATCGGGCGGTGGCCGTGAACAAGGTGGCGGGCGCGGAAGCGGCGCTCGCGCTGGTCGCGCCGCTCGGCGAGCGGCTCGACGGGTACTTCTACTTCCATGGCGTGCGCGGGCAGTTCCTGCTGCAGCTCGGTCGCGCAGCCGAAGCGCGCGAAGCCTTTGGCCGCGCCATCGCCCTCGCCAACACGCCAGCCGAAGCGACGCACATCCGGATGCAGCTGGATCGGCTGAAGGCAGCCGGCGCTCAGCAGTAGGTCGTCATCCCCCGCTGGAGCGAAGCGTAATGCGGGGGACCCATGCACACTGGAGGAGCAAGGTGTTCATGGGTGGCCCGGACAAGCCGGGCCATGACGGTCTTGTTTTGGCTCCGGCCTACTCCGCCGCCTTCAGCGCCTCCACCTCGGTCATGACCTCGTCGGTGTGGCGGCCGATGGGCGGGGGGTCGCGGCGGATGCTGACGGGGGACTTCGAAAAGCGCAGGCCGGGCTTCATCGCGCGGTAGGGCCCCTCGCCTTCCAGCTCGCGGGTCTCGAACAGCGTCTGGCGCAGCTGCGGATCGTCGAAGATCTCTTCGGGCGTATTGGCGCGCATCGCCGGAATGTGATGCTCGGCGCAGAGCGTCATCCATTCCGCTGTCGTGTGCTGGGCGGCGGCCTCGTCCATCATCGCGTGGTATTCCGCCACGCGCTCCGGCCCGGATTGCTTGGACGTGAACCGCTCGCTCTCGTAGGCGTCGGGGATGCCGCCCAGCGCCATGAAGCGCGCCGACTGCTTGCGATCGGCGGGCGCCACCGAGAGGTGGCCGTCCCTGGTCTTCAGCGGGCGGCGGTAGGGGGTGATGGTGGTGGTGTGGCCGAAGTGGCCGGTCGGCGGGATGTAGGTCTCGCCATAGAGGTGTTCGGCCATCAAGAAGCCGGTGAAGCACTCCAGCATCGGTACGCAGACGTACTGCCCTTCTCCGGTGCGGTCGCGGTGACGCAGCGCCGAGAGGGTCGCGATGACGGCGAAGAGGCCGCTGGTCTTGTCCGCGATGATCGTCGGCAGGGGCCGGAAGGTTGCGTCCGGCTCGACCATGGCGTTCATCCCGCAGGCCCCGCTCGCGGCCTGGATCAAGTCGTCGAACGCCTGGCGGCCGGCGTAAGGGCCGGCGGGATCGTAGCCCATGGCCTCGACGTAGACGATGTCGGGCTTGATCTTCGCCACTTCTTCGTAGGCGAAACCCAGGCGCGCCATCGAGTCCGGCCGCATGTTGTGGATGAAGACGTCGGCGGTCACGACCAGCTTGCGCAGCGCCGCTCGCCCCTCATCGGTTTTCAGGTCCAGCGCCACCGAGCGCTTGTTGCGATTGAAGGCGACGAACATCGGACCCATCGTCCGCGAATGCGGCGCCTTGCCGGAGCCGCGCTGGCGGTCGCCGCTCGGCTCCTCGACCTTGATCACGTCGGCCCCGAGATCGCCCATGGTCTGGGTCGCGTAAGGGCCGAGCACGAACTGGGTGAGGTCGACGATACGCACCCCGGCCAGGGGTCCGGCGGCTTCGGTTTTGCCCTTGGCGGTCATCGGCGGCGCGTCCTTTCTCGTTCGCGCTGATCGGTAGGCGACGAACGCGCGCGGGTCTAGAGGCGCATCGGGGTGACTTGCGGCAGGTAGAGGATGGCGTCGACCTGGCCGTCGAGCACCACCTGCTGCACCGCGTTGTACATGTGGCCGACGCCGATCGGCCGGTCGAACAACCCCGGGGGCGCGCGAGCGATCGGGATCAGCGTCGGGACGGCGAGCGGCGCGAGGCGCCGGTTGAGGGTATCGGCCGGATAGGCGAAGCGCCGCGGGAGATCGGGAAAGGGCTGCGAGTCCTCGCCCGCGCCGTGGACCAGCCAGATCGAGACCGCCTTCAGGCCCTTCACCTGCACGAGGTGGTGACCGAGCGAGCACTCCTGTCCGCCACCGGGCCCGACGCCGACCGTCGAACGGAGCAGGCGATCGTCCTTGGCCAGGTGCAGACCGTGGCCCATCACGACCATCGGCGCATCATCGGTCAGCGCGCGGACCTCGTCGAACCGGCGCTTCATGCAGCCTTCGCGGAAGGCCATGCCGGGCGCCGTCGCCTCGTAAGTCTTCGCCGGGTAGGTGATGTCGATGTAGCGCAGGCTCTCGGCCATTGAGCGAAGCGACACGTCCACCTGAGCCGCCACGGGCGCACTCAAAGCGACCGCTTGTGGGACGAGGGCCGAAAGGCGCTCGGACTCCGCTGCAGCGCTCTCGCCCCGCACACGGGCGAGCGCCCGCAGGAAGGCCTCTGCGTCGGGCTCAGCCGAGAACGGCGCCAGCGCATCGGCGATGTCGGCATAGCCCCCGCCCGGCAGGCCGTCGACGTCGAGGCCGTGGTAGGCGAGCGCGGCGCCCGCGGCGGCGCTGCGCAGGCCGCGGTAGAACCGGCCTTGCTCAGCGGCCATCAGCGCGGTCGGATAGAGGTCGAAGGAGGCGCGAAAAACGCCGGTCGGGTTGTCGTCGCGGTCCTCGCGCAGGTCGCCGCGATAACCGAACAGCGACAGCCGCTCGAGGCCGCCGACCCCGTTCAGGAACCGCCCGACGCGCAGCCCGTCGGACCAGGAAAGCTCCTCGGCGAAGGAGCGCCAGCCGCGCGACAGGAGATAGCGGCACAGCAGGATCCGGTAGTCGCTCTTCTCGTGAACGAAGTGGTCGAGCTCGCCCAGGAAGACGAGGTCCGCGCCCGGGATCATGTCGTCGAGCCGTCCTAGCGGCGCGAGCGGTTGTGTCGCGCCTTCGAACGCCCGCCCCAGCGCCGCCCCGGCGGACCTGGCCCAAGCGAGCAACGGGTCGCTCTTGCGAGCCACAGCTTTCCCTCGTCAGGACGAACCTGACAGTCAGGTAGAGCCTGGCGTCAGATTGGGTCAAGGCGTCTGCGCGCGCTGGACCCGCCCGGCGGTTGGTCTAGGAAGGCGGGATGGGAGGACAACCATGAAGAGGGGCATCTGGTCCGCAGCGGCGGCCGCCTTCGCAATGCTCGCGACCACGGCGGCTGCTGGCCAGACTCCTGCCGCTGGGAGCGAGCCCGGCGCGGCGCTGCTGGCGATCAACACGCTGCCAGCGAAATCGCCCGCCAAGCTCAGGGTGACGTCGCCCGCCTTCCGCCCCGGCGGCGACATGCCGATGCAGAACACATCCTACCAAGGCAGCGTCTTCCCGGGCCTGAGCTGGAGCTGGGGGCCCTACGGGACGCGAAGCTACGCGCTGATCATGCAGGACGACGACGCGATCTATCACGGCGCGGCCATCCTGCACTTCAGCCTGTACGACATCGACGGCGGCGTTCGGCGCCTTGCCGCGGGCATGACCGAGCCGCCGGCCGGGGCGAGCTTCGGCCCCAACATCGCCGGACCGGCGAAGGCCTACATGGGCCCGCACACGCCGCCGGGGCCTCGGCACCACTACCATTTCGAGGTGTTCGCGCTGGACGAGACGATCGCGCCGACCCCGATCAAGACCTACGCCGATCTGACCGCCGCGATGAGCGGTCACGTGCTGGCGTCAGGCGAGGTCGTCGCCCTGGCGCACGCCCCCGATACGCCGCCGCCGGCCCCGGCCGCGCACTAAGCAGAAGCCTACCGCTCCGCGTCGACCGCGCGCCACTCCTGGGTGAGCTCGTCGAGCCGTGCCTTCAGATCGGCCGGCAGCGAGCCGCGCTCGGCCGCGTCGAGACTGTCTTTCAGCTGCTCGGGCTTGCTCGCGCCGACGATGGGGGCGGTGATCGCCGGGTTCGACAGCACCCAGGAGACCGCCATCGAGGCCATGCTCATGCCGGCCTCGTTGGAAAGCCCGCGCAACGCATCGACGGTGTCGAACTCGCGCTCGTGCCAGTAGCGCTCCTGGTAGCGGGCGCCGGCGTTGCCGAGCTGAAAGCGCCCGTCCGGCGGCGGCGCGGTCCGGTCGTGCTTGCCTGAGAGCAGGCCGCCGGCGATCGGGTTGTAGGGGATGACCGCCACCCCTTCTTCCTCGCAGAGCGGCAGAAGGTCGCGCTCGAAGGTGCGGAACAGCATGTTGTAACGCGGCTGGACGGAGTTGATGCGCGTCAGGCCCTTCAGCTCCGAGCGGCCGAGCGCACGGGCGAGGCGGTGGGCCATCCAGTTGGAGACGCCGACGTAGCGGGCCTTGCCGGACTTCACGACCGCGTCCAGCGCCTCCAGCGCTTCGTCGATCGGCGTGACCGGATCGAAGCTGTGCAGCTGGTAGACGTCGACGTAGTCGGTCTTCAGCCGCTTAAGCGAGGCCTCGATGGCGTCGAGGATGTGCTTGCGCGACATGCCCTGGTCCCAAGGCTTGGGCCCCATCTGGCCGACGCACTTGGTGGCGATGATGAAGCTGTGGCGTTTGCCGGAAAGCCAGCCGCCGACGATCTCCTCGGTGCGTCCGGCGGTCGAGCGGCCGCCGCCCAGCGGGTAGACATCCGCGGCGTCGAAGAAGTCGATGCCGCCCTCGGCGGCCTTGTCCATGATGGCGTGGCTCTCGGCCTCGTCGCACTGGAGCCCGAAGGTCATGGTGCCGAGGCAGAGCCGGGAAACGCGCAGGCCGGTGCGGCCGAATTTCGTGTGCTGCATGCCTTTGAGCTTCTACGAGCCCGGCCAAGGGAAAACCAGCCTTCGCGAAGCCCGCCCGCGTTGACGCCGGCCCCTGGCGCTCCCACAATTGACGTGAGGGCAGCGACGCCGCGATTTCGGCGCCGGACTTTCGCCCCGTTGAACCCGCGAGAATGAAGAGCGGCGCCGTCCACGCCGCCCCGATTTCATAGGAGAGATTTGATGGCCGATTTTGGCGGCGCCGAGCTCGACGCCTTCCGCACCGAAGTTCGCGAATGGCTCGAGGAGAACTACCCCGCCTCGCTGCGCAAGGATCCCGACCGGGTGACCGAGCAGCTGATGGGCGAAGCGCGCGTCAAGCGTGACGAGGATGTGGACCTCTGGCGCAAGCGCATCGGCGAAAAGGGCTGGGGCACCCCGACCTGGCCGAAGAAGTACGGTGGCGGCGGCCTTGGCCAGCCCGAGGCGCGCGTGTTGCAGGAAGAGATGGCCCGCATCGGCGCCCGCAACCCGATCCAGGGCATGGGCCCGGGCATGTTCGGCCACACGCTGCTCGAATACGGCAACGAAGAGCAGAAGCTGAAGCACTTCCCGCCGATCTGCCGCGGCGAGCTGCGCTGGTGCCAGGGCTTCTCGGAGCCCGGCTCGGGCTCGGATCTCGCGTCCTTGCAGACCAAGGCGGTCGATATGGGCGACCACTATCTGGTCAACGGGCAGAAGATCTGGACCAGCGGCGCCCACCTGGCCGACTGGTGCTTCTGTCTCGTACGCACCGATCCGAGCAAGAAGCACGAGGGCATCAGCTTCCTTCTGATCGACATGCGCTCGCCCGGCGTCGAAGCGCGGCCGATCAAGATGATCTCCGGCGCGTCAGGCCAGTGCGAGACCTTCTTCACCGACGTGAAGGTGCCGAAGGAAAACCTGGTCGGGTCGCTGAACGGCGGATGGGCGATCGCCAAGCGCCTCTTGCAGCATGAGCGCAACGGCATGGGCAACCGGCTGGGCGCCGGCGCCGTGCGCGAGCCGACCAGCATTGCCGACTTGGCCAAGAAATATGTCGGTACGGACGAAGACGGCCGCCTGGCCGACGCAGACCTGCGCGCCCGCATCATCGCCCACCGCATGGAAGAGCAGGCGATGCGCCTGACCGTCCGCCGCGCGGCGGCCGAGGCCAGAGGCAACATGAGCCCCAGCGCCACCACTTCGATCATGAAGAACGTGTCGATGAAGGTGATGCAGGACCGCTCGGAGCTGATGGTCGAACTCCTGGGCAACCACGGCCTCGGCTGGGAGGGCGAGGGCTTCGACGCCGACGAGCTTGCGGCCGTGCGCGGCTGGCTGGGCGGCAAGGCCGGCTCGATCTACGGCGGCAGCCACGAGATCCAGAACAACATCATCGCCAAGCGGATCCTGAACCTGCCGGAGCTGACCGGCTCGGTCGGAGGCTAGCCCCCGGTGACAGATACGATGACCCAGCCTTCCGCTGATGAGCGGGCGGCCCTGGAACAGCGCCTGATCGAAGCCTCGGCCGTCGCGATGACGACCGCGGTCTGGGCGCAGGTGAAGCCGGACGCGATCAGCGTCTACGACAGCCACGGGACCCACACGTTCGCGAAGATCAACGCAAACGCGAACCGGATCGCGCGCTTTCTTCGCGCCCAGGGCCTCCAGCCCGGCGACCCCGTCGCCCTGCTCTGCTCGAACCGCGCCGAGTTCGTCGAGGTGCTGCAGGGCTCTTTGCGCGCCGGCCTTCGCCTGACGCCGGTCAACTGGCACCTCACCGCGGACGAGATCGCCTATGTCATCAACGACTGTCAGGCCAAGGTGCTGTTCGCGGAGACCCGATACGAGGGCGGACTG
This sequence comes from uncultured Alphaproteobacteria bacterium, assembly GCA_963719975.1. Classification (GTDB taxonomy): domain Bacteria; phylum Pseudomonadota; class Alphaproteobacteria; order Caulobacterales; family Caulobacteraceae; genus Poindextera. Next base: position 231,055 of record CAVRED010000005.1, on the reverse strand, counting down.
CGCGCCTCGGCCGACGCGCCGCGGCTCGTGGCCAAGGTCGCCATCGGCGGCCGGGCGCAGGGCTTCCAGAACTACGAGGACGTGCTCGCGGCGTACGATGGCGCGGACATCGACGACCCCTTGCAGGGCAACACCATGCTCTACACCTCCGGCACGACGGGGCGGCCGAAGGGCGTCTACCGCAAGGCGCTGAACCAGATCCCGTTCGTGCTCGGCGGCGCGCGGGGCTACCAGCATGACAGGGACGTACAGCTCTGCGTCGGTCCGGCCTATCACGCCGCCCCGCTTGGCATCGACGTCCGGGTGCCGATGAGTCAGGGCGTGCCGGTGGTGTTCATGGATGGCCGCTGGGACTCGGAGGCCGTCTTGCGGACCATCGAGAAATACCGCGTCACGCACTGCCACATGGTGGCGATCATGTTCCAGCGGCTGTTGTCGCTGCCGCCGGAGGTGCGCGCGAAGTACGACCTTTCGAGCCTCAGACAGATCATCCACGGCGCCGCGCCCTGCCCGCCCGACGTGAAGCGGGCGATGATCGAGTGGCTGGGCCCGATCCTCAGCGAATACTACGCCGGCTCCGAGGGCGGCGGGGGCTTCACCATCTCGTCCGAGGAGTGGCTGAAGAAGCCCGGCAGCGTCGGCAAGATACAGTCTCCGGACTCCACCCGCGTGCTCGATGACGAAGGCAGCGAGGTCGCGCCGGGGCAACCCGGCATGCTCTACTTCAAGGTCGCCGCCGCCAATCCGTTCGAATACTTCAACGATCCGGCGAAGACGGCGGCCAGCCATCGCGACGGCTACTTCACGCTCGGCGACGTCGGCTATTTCGACGCGGACGGCTACCTCTTCCTCACCGGCCGCACTGCTGAGTGCATCATCTCCGGCGGGGTGAACATCTATCCGCAGGAGATCGACAACGAGCTGATCAAGCACCCGGCGGTCGAGGACAGCTGCGCGATCGGCGTCCCCAACGAGGAGTGGGGCGAGGAGGTCAAGGTCGTCCTGATGCTGAAGCCCGGCTTCGAGCCGAGCGATGCGCTCACCGCCGAGATCATGACCTTCGCCCGCGAGCGCCTCGCCGGGTTCAAGCTCCCCCGCTCGGTCGACTATGTCGACGATCTGCCCCGCTCGCCGGCCGGCAAGATCCAGCGCGGCAAGGTGCGCGCGCCGTTCTGGGCCGGTCGCAAGGTGCAGATCTAGGCGTCGCGGCGCCCAGGTTTTGTCACAGTGCGTGCTATAGTCGGCGCTGTCTTCACCCTCAGCGGAGACGCCTCATGCGCAACCTTTCAACCGTCCTTCTCGGCGTCGCGACGATCGGGCTGATCGGCGCTGTCGCCTACGCGGCCGACGCGCCGCAGACCCATGTGCTCACCATCCCGCTGCCCGGCGGGGGCGTGGAGCAGATTCGCTACACGGGCGATAAGGCGCCAAGGGTCATCGTCCAGGAAGGCTCGCCGGCCGCGGCCGCGTGGGCCGCTCAGTTCGGCGCGAATTCGCCCTTCGCCATGCTCGACCGCATGCAGGCCGAGATGGACCGCGAGATGGCCGCGATGCTGCGGCGTTCGTTTGCCATGCCGTCGATGCCAACGATGTCGGCAGACCCGCTCCAGCAGGCCACGATCGGGAACGCCCCGGCCGGCGCTCAAAGCTACTCCGTGGTGTCGACCTTCTCCGGCGGGCATGCGTGCACGCAGAGCCTCGAGGTGACATCGCAGGGGCCTGGACAGCCTCCCAAAGTTGTCCGCCAAAGCTCTGGCGACTGCGGCGCGGCCCAGGCGGCGCCAGCGCAGCCATCAGCGCCGGCGGCGGCGATCCCGCCGGGACGGCGCACCAGCATCTAGCGGGGGTGTCACGCGGTGCGGCGCCGCCGCTCTTGCGCACCGGCAAGTGCGGACTGGACAGGCCGGCCAACTGAGCCTGGCGAGCTCAGCCTTCCTTGTGGATGGAGTCGACCCAGGCGACGGCCGTGGGCTGCTCCACGGGCGCGATGTCGAGATTGACCACAACCGCCTCGCCGCCGCTGCGCACGAGGACGCACTCGAGCGGCTGGTCGTCCGAGGCGTTGATCTCCTGGTGGGGGACGAACGGCGGCACGTAGATGAAGTCGCCAGGGCCCGCTTCGGCGGTGAACTCCAGCGCCTCGCCCCAGCGCATGCGCGCACGGCCCTTCAGCACGTAGATCACGCTCTCGAGCTCGCCGTGGTGATGGGCGCCGGTCTTGGCGCCGGCGTGGATGGTGACCGTTCCGGCCCAGAGCTTCTCAGCGCCGACACGCGCGAAGTTGATCGCCGCCGCGCGATTCATGCCGGGGGTCTGGGCTGTGTTGGGGTCGAGCTGGTCGCCGGGTATCACCCGCACGCCGTCGTGCTTCCAGTCGTGATGATCGCTCATGGGCGCGATCTTAAGGCCGCTCGCTCGTGAGCCAAAGCCCTCGAAGCCGGACTCACGCCGTCCCCGCGGTCCCGAGCGGCCTCGCCAACCGGGTCAGGCTGATGCACCCGGCGACCACGGCCACGGCGGCTGCGGCAAGCAGTGAAGTGTTGGTTGTCTCCCTGCCCTGCATGCGGAAGATCAACGCGACAGCCGCCGCCCCGACGGTCTGGCCGGTGAGGCGCGCGGTCGCCAGCATGCCGCCCGCCGCGCCGCTCCGCCGTCGTGGAGCGGCCGACATCATCGCGCGGTTGTTCGGCGCCTGGAAAATCCCAAAGCCGATCCCGCAGATCGCCATGCGCCAGACGATGTCGACGTCCGTCGCGTTGACCGAGAGCCGCGCGAGCAGGAAGAGCCCGATGGCGAGGAGCGCCAGGCCGATGCCGCCCAGGAGCCCCGCCGGCAGCCGATCGGAAAGGTGACCCGAGATCGGGGCGGCGATGCCGACCGCAACCGGCCAAGGCGTCATCAACAGGCCCGTCGCAACGGCCGAACGCCCGAGCACGGTCTCAAAGAAGAAGGGCAACGCGACAAACGCGAGCATCTGGGCGGTGAACGAGCAAATCGAGGTCGCGATCGAGAGGCCGTAGATCGGAACGCGCAGCAGATCGAAGGGGACGAGCGGCGCCGGCCGTCGCCACTCCCTCGCGACGAGGAGGGCTGCGGCGGCGACGCCGGAGGCCACCTCGACGACCCCGATCGCGGACGCGCCGCGCCCCCAGACCTCGGCGCCCGAGACCAGCAACCCAAACGCCGCGGCGTTCAAGAGCGCGCTCGGCCAGTCGAAGGGTCGCTCAGAGGTCTGCGTCCTGGGCAGCGCGAAGCTGGCGACGGCGATGGCCGCGATGCCCACCGGGACGTTGACGCCGAACAGCCAGGGCCAGCGTGCAACCGCAAGGATGGCCGAAGCCGCCGTCGGCCCCACCGCCGCGGCGATCGAGATGACCATCGCGTTGATGCCGATGCCCTGGCCGAGACGGCTGGACGGATAGGTATGGCGGACCAGTGCGCCGTTGACGCTCATGATGCCGGCGGCGCCGAACCCCTGGACGATGCGGGCAAACGCAAGCGCATCGATCGAGCGGGTCATCGCGCAACCGAGCGAGGCCAGCGTGAAGAGGATCAGGCCGGTCTGATAGACGCGGCGGTAGCCGATGATTTCGCCCAACGCCGCGAGCGGCAGCAACGAGACCACCGTCGCCAGCTGATAGGCGTTGACGATCCAGATCGAAGCGGCGGGGTCGGCGTGCAGATCGCGCGCGATGGTCGGCAGCGCCACGTTGGCGATCGATGAGTCGAGCACCGAGAGCGTGAGCGCCAGCGCGATCGCTAACATCGCCCAATAGCGGCGCGGGATCGGCAGGCCGTCGGGTTCGCTCTCGACCGCGAGCGGCGCCGGGGTTTTGGCGAGCGTGGGTCGGGTGTCCGATGGCATGCGCCGGCCTTCATTCCGCCTTTGCATCGCCGCGTCAAACCGCGGCCGCCGCGTGCTAGGCTGGCGAGGCCGCAGGTGGAGGAAGGCCCTTGGAGCTCAAGACGACCCGCTACGACGTCGCCGACCGCATCGCGACGATAACCCTTGCGCGGCCCAAGCGGCGGAACGCCTGGACCGGCAGGATGCACACCGAATACCGCTGGCTGCTCGACCAGGCGGATCGCGACCCCGAAGTGCGGGTGATCGTGGTGACCGGCGATGCGGAGGGGAACGCCTTCTGCGCCGGCGCCGACCTCGGCGCGCTGGAAGGCCATGCCGAGAAGGGCCGCTACGACCCGGGCGTCAGCGAGGACATCGCCAAGCCCGGCTACGGGGTCGACCCGCGCTTCGATGCGACCTTCGCCTACCACTTCGGCGTCGGAAAGCCCGTGATCGCGGCGATGAACGGCGCGGCGGCGGGCGTGGGCCTTGTGCTGGCGGCGTTCGCGGACCTGCGTTTCGCCCAAGCCGGCGCCAAGTTCACCACAGCCCACGGGCGCTTCAACTTCCCCGCCGAGTACGGTCTCTCCTGGCTGTTGCCGCGCATCGTCGGCCTAACCCACGCGAACGACCTTCTGCTGACGAGTTGCGTGTTCACTGCCGAGGAGGCTTACGCGATGGGCTTCCTGAACAAGGTGCTACCGGCCGGCGAGCTCATGGCCAACGTCCGCGACTACGCGACAATGCTGGCGCGGTCGGTCGCGCCCGGCGCGGCGCGCGAGACCAAACGGCAGATCTATCGCGACCTGCATCGCACCGCCGCGGAGGCCGTGGTCGACGCCGAACGCCTCCTGGACGAGATGGCCCGCCATCCCGACTACGGCGAAGGCGTCAAAGCATGGATGGAGAAGCGCGAAGCCGCCTGGCAGGGCTAAGCTGGCCGCCCAAGCCGCCCAGCCCGGGCGCTAGCGCTTCCGGAATCGGGCAGCTTCGCGCTCGAGCGCGGACACCCAGCGCTCCGGCCTGTCGTCTTCCGGTACGAACGGCAGGCTGCCGGCGACGCCGCGCAGCGCAAGCCAAAGCTGGACGTTGAACTGACCGAACATGCGCAGCGGCCGCCGCTTGTCGTCGGTGACGTCCCAGCCGGCGGCTTCGAAAGCCTCCGCCTGCTCGCGCACGGGCCGCCGTTCGATCCCGTCCCAATCGGCCGGCCGCGGCGCGTCTTCGGCCTGATCGGCCGAGAGCCCGAACAGCGCGAGCGAACAGGCGTCGATCTCGGGAAATTCGGCGCGGCCCTCGACCGAGGCGTACGCCGGCTTCATCAGCGCCTTGTATTCCAGGTCGGAGACGCCGGGCAGGTCGAGCAGGCGACGAAGGGCGGGACGATCGCTCATCGGTCCGGCTTACCCGTCTTGCGCCCCCGCGTCGATTCCGGCGCGACAGCTGCACGCCGGCGCCAGATCTCGATCATCAGTCCGTTCGAGCGGTCTAGCAGTCGTCCGCGGCCGCGTCCTAGGCCGTGCAGGGCGAGCACCTCCGCTGGCGTTAGCGCGGGGACCTCTGGAAAGACGGGTCGACCGTTGGGCAGGCGCACGCTGCGCGCGATCGACAGGTTGAAGACGTCATAGAGGTCAAGGAAGAGCGCGAACACGTCCGTGCCGCCGATCACGCCGACGCGCGCACACGGCGCCCCGAGCCTAGCCAGGGCTTGCTCGAACGAGGCGCCAGCCGGGTTCCAGAACAGCGCCTTTTCGTTTGATGGATCGGCGGCAAGGCTTGGGATTTGGCCGGTTACGACCAGTCGCTGGCGTAGATGCGAATGCGGCTGCCGCTCATGGGAGTTGCGCCCATGCACGACGACGTCGACCCGATCGAGGCCGCATTCGAAGAAGCGCTGATCGGCGTCGAACTTCAACGCATCGGGCATGACACCCGCAGCGTCGGCAATCATCCCCTCAGCGGAGACGATGGCGAAACCTTCGATGCGTGGAAGCCCGCGCAATGTGGCGCGCTAGGTCCGCGGTCGGCCGCCGCTACGCAGCCACCACTCGGCGATCGCGAGGTTGGGGATCCAGGAGATCCACGCGGTCAGCGGGTAGACGATGGCGAACGTAAGATGCGGCAGCGCGCTGAACGGCAGATAGGCTCGCAACGTCACCGCCGCGAAGGTCAGCGCGAACGAACGGGTCATCCAGGCGCGATGGGCGACGAAGTTGCGTCTGAGCGCTTGCGTGTACGCCATGCCGGTGGTCGCCATCCAAAGGACGGCGAGGCTCAGGAAGCCATAGCGCGCGACGTCGCCGGAGCTGGTGTTCCAGGCCAGGATCAGGCCGGCCGGCCCGCCGATCGCGCAGAGCGTCACGTAGGTGCGCCCGGTCCAGCGGTGAACCATCGGCCAGCGCGTGCGGATGGCCGAGAAGAACTGCCAGGGCCCGATCAGGAGGGCCAAGCCGGCGCTGACGGCGTGGATGACGAGCCACGGATAGCGCGCCGCGTTGGCGGCTGGACCTGGCGGCGGCGGGTGACCAACGAGGTAGGACACCCCATAGAGCCCGACCGCGACGCTGAAGGCCGCGACCAGCCAGAACACCCGGCGGCCACGGGCGATGGGACGCTTGGCGTCGATGGCGCCGCCCGCTGCGGTCATGGCGCCTCTCCCGTCACGCGGCCACCGCGAAGGTCGGCCAGCGTTCGACGATCTCGCCGCCCTCGTAGACGGCCAGGTCGCCGTATTGGAGGAAGACTCCTTCACTCTCGCGCGGCCGGAAGAAGACGATGTCGTCCTGCTCGAGCTCGACCGCGGCGGAGGCCATCAGCATCGAGCGGCTCCCGAACAGCGGGTGGAAGGTGAGGCCCGCCGGCGAGGCGGGGTCGGCGTCGCCATAGCCGCCGTAGACGAAGAAGCCGCGCCGAGCGTCGCGGTTTAAGCGGGCGAGTGCGCCAGCGTACCGCTCGATGCCGGGGATCAGCGGCGGGTCCATCACCTTGAGCACCGGTTGGGCGACGAAAGCGGCCGGCTTGAGCGCGCGCAACGCGCCGTACTCGTAGTTCAGCGGCTTGACGAACGCGGAGCCGACCGAGACCTCGTTCGCCTCTGTCGGACCCTTGATGTGCGTCATGAATGTCGGGCTGCCGGCGGCGTTGAAGGTGAACCGCGACGGATCGCCGCCCAGCTTATCCAAGAGCACGCGCTTGAAGGCGGCGTAGCGGGCCTGCACACGCGCCATCTCGGCGTCGGGGTCCCCCATGCCCGGGACGTGGGCGTCGTAGCCCATGAGGCCGGTGATCTCGATCGACGGGTCCGCGGCCGCGAGATCGATGGTCTCGGCGAAGCGGACAAGGTCCAGGATGCCGCCCCGATGCAGTCCGACGTCGATCTCGAGGCTGATGCGCATCCGCCGGTCGTGGCTTCGGCCGATCGCGGCGTATTGGGCGAGCCGGGTCGGGCTGTCGACCAGCCACTGCGGTCGCGCCGCGGCCGCCGCGCTATTGCCATGCCGGCGCACGAACGCCTCGACCTGCAGGGCCGGAAGCGGGCGTCCGAGCAGGACGTCGGCGTCCGGCCGCGTGCGGACCGTCTCGTCCAGCATCACGCCGTTGAAGGCCATTTGCCGCTCGGTCCTGAGCCCGCCGCAGATCGCCTCGATCAGCGCCGGCGCCTGCAGCGACTTGGAGACAACGCGCAGCGCGAGGCCGCTTGGCCCAAGCGCCTTGGCCACGATCGCGACGTTCTCGCGCAGGCGGGCGCGATCGATCACCAGCGTGGGCTCGGCGATGCCCGCCCGCCGCAGCGCGGCCTGGATGCCGGCGAAGTAGGGGTCGTGACCGCCCGCCGCCGTGCTGCGCGGCCGCGTGGCAAGGCTGAGGACGCCGTCGGCGATGCGCCGCGCGCGGCGCGATACGCGCTTGAACGACATGGGCGCCACTCTCGGCCCAGCTTGCCGCCGGGCGCAAGCCGCTTAGCGCGGCGCCGCCGGGCTGAAGCCCATCGTCTCCGGCGGTTGAGCGGGCTGTTCGAGCGGCGCCGGCTGGGTCACGGGCGCGGGCGGGCCGGGCGGGATCGCCGTCACCGGCAGGCGGCGGACCGCGTAGGCCATGTAGGCGCGCCACGCCTCCGCGGGCGCCGAGCCGCCGGTGATCCCGCGCATCGGCGAATTGTCGTCGCGGCCCATCCAGACAACGGTGGTCAGGCCGCCGGTGAAGCCGTCGAACCAGGCGTCCTTGTAGTCGGAGGCCGTGCCGGTCTTGCCGGCGATGTCGTAGCCGCGGATCGCAGCGTGCACGCCGGTGCCGGACGCGACAACGGCGCGGAGCATCTGGTCGAGCTCGCCCAGCGGCGGGTTGCCGATCGCCGGTTGCGGCCCCGGCCCGGTGTGCCGGTACAGCACCTGGCCGGCCGTGGTGCGGATGCTCTCGACGCCGTAGGGCGCGACGCGGTTCCCGCCGTTGGCGAAGGCGTCGTAGGCGGCCGCCATCTCAAGCGGCGTGACCAGCGAGGTGCCCAGCGCCATGGCCGGATCGGTGTTGATCTGTGAGGTGACGCCCAGCTTGCGGGCGTCGGCCGCCACCACCGGCCGGCCGACCTGGTCGGCGAGCCTCGCGGCCACCGTGTTGATCGACTGAGCGAGCGCGGTCTGCAGCGTGATCGGCCCGAGGTAGGTCGCCTCGAAGTCCTTCGGCGACCAGCCATCGATGGTGACCGGCTCGTCGACCGCCATGGTGTCCGGCGTTTGCCCCGCCTCCATCGCTGCGAGATAGACGAACGGCTTCCAAGAAGAGCCGGCCTGGCGGTGGGCGTCGAGCGCGCGATCGTACTGGCTGGCCTCGTAGTCGACCCCGCCGACCAGCGCCCGCACGCGCCCCTGCCCGTCGAGGGAGACCAAAGCCGCCTGGCTCACGCCCGCGCCGGCGAAGCGCCTGACGGCGGCGCTGGCGGCGTCGGCGGCGGCGATCTCGCTCGGCAGGTCGAGCGTCGTCTCGACCACCAGGTCCTGCCGAGGCTGGCCCAACTGTTTGTGCGTCCAGGCGTCCATCCAGTCGACGAAGTACTGGGCCGCGACGGTGTTGGTCTCGCGGTACACCTTCGGCTGTTGCGCCTCGGCGCGCGCCCGCTGGGCCGCGGTGATCGCGGCGGTCTCCACCATGGCGTCGAGGACCAGGGCCGTCCGCTGCGCCGAACGTTCGGGCTGGGTGATCGGGTCGTAGTCGGTGGGCGACTTCATCAGCGCGGCCAGCATGGCGGCCTCGCGAATTGTGAGCTTGGCCGCCGAGGCTGCCGAAGTAGCGCCGCGCCGCCGCTTCGATGCCGTAGGCGCCCTCGCCGAAATAGACCCGGCTGAGATAGAGGCCGAGGATCTGCTGCTTTGAGTACTTCTGCTCGAGCTCGACGGCGTAGATCAGCTCCTGGCCCTTTCGCTCGATCGTGCGGTCGGAGGAGAGAAAGAGGTTGCGCGCGAGCTGCTGGGTAATGGTCGAGGCGCCCTGGGCGGCGCGGCCCTGGCCGAGGTCGGCGATCAACGCGCGCGCCATGCCGACGGCGTCGAAACCGGGGTGCTCGTAGAAGCGGCGGTCCTCGATCGCGACGAAGGCGGCAGGTACATAGGCGGGCAGCCGCGCGACATCAACCGGCGGCGGGTAGCGTCCCCCACGCACGCCGAGCACGGCGCCGGCGCGATCGACGTAGGTGATCTGCGGGTCGCGACGAATGGGCGGAAGCTGGGGGATGTCGAAGGACGGCGCGAGGACGGCCGCGGCGGCCATGGCGGCGATCAGGCGAGACGCTCCATCAGCAAGACGGCCCCACGAAGGACCCGTAGTCGCCCCACGCGCCTTTTCTCGCCTTTGCCGCGCCGCGCCAAGCGAAAATACCCGCCGGACGTTCTGGACAGCGTAAGCAACCCCTCGCACGACTCCCGCCAGGGGGACCTTGAGGCATGCTCACGCGCAGATCGCTCGGCGCCGCCCTGGGGGCCTCACTGCTCGCGCCGGGGCGGGCGGCGACGGCGGCGGCGCCCTTCGTCTGGCCGGGCGGCGCGAGGGCCGCCGTCAGCCTGACCTACGACGACGCGCTGGACAGCCAGATCGCGAACGCCGTTCCGGCGCTCAAGGCGGCGGGGTTCAAGGCGACCTTCTTCCTCACCAAGGACAACATCGGCCCGGCGCTGGGCGACTGGGTCCGCGTCGCGCGCGCAGGGCATGAGATCGGCAACCACACGATCAGCCATCCCTGCGGCCTGCAGGCCTACTCACCGGCCAGCTTCGCCCGCGATGAACTGATCCCGATGCAGGAGTGGCTCGGCCTGAATTTCGGTCCTTCGAACGAGCGGCTCTACGCTTATCCGTGCAGCGTGACCGACCTTGGTCCGGGCGGCCCCAACGCCCAACTGGCGCACTACGAAGCGCTGTTGCGCTCGATCGGAATCCGCGCGGCGCGCGACAGCAACGGGGACTCACCGAACAGCGTCGCGCACGCCCGGACCCACCCCTATCGGCTGCGCGCTTCGGCGGTGACCTACGAGACGGACGACCCGGGGGTCGCCATCGCCTATGTGCAACAGGCGATGGCCGTCGGGGCCTGGGCCATCCTGGTGTTCCACGAGATACTGCCCGCGCGCGCCGGCGAGGGCGATGCCTCCATCAGGACGCACGCCGCGATTCTGGACTGGCTGCGCGGCCAACCGGTCTGGTGCGCGCCGATGGGCCAGGTGCTGGATGCGATCCAAGGCGAGCATACCGTCCGTATACGGACCTAATCCCCAACTTTCCACATGAAAATCAACTCCGGGGACTATCCGTCATGGAAACGTCGCGGTAGTGTCACCGGGCGCGTGAGGGGCGCGCGTATCCGACGACTGGCTCCATGAACGCAGATGCCTTCGCGGTGCTCGAGGCGATCAGCCGAGGCGCGCGCGCCGACCTGCCGGACGGCGCGCGGTGGGTCGAGGCGTTCAAGACCATCCGCTGGGTCGTCGAAGGAACGAACGGGCCCATCCTGACGCCTGAAGGCCGCCGCGCGCGCGACCAGATGGCGCTGGAACGGCGCACCGTCCCGGCCCCTGTGAAGCGCCCCGAGGCGCGCGTCGGACGCGCCGCGCTCGGCTGACGCTCAGAAGTTCGCCTTCACGGTGAAATAGACCGTCGTCGGCGCGCCCGTGAAAAAGAAGACGGAACTGGGATTGATCGTGTCGGTCCCCGGAGCGCCGTTCAAGGCGGGCAACAAGACAGGATGGTTGTTGCCAACGGTGTTGCCCCGCTCCAGGAACTTCGCCCCGAAGACATTGTCAGCGTTGAACTGCAGCTCGACGTCGTGGCCGTCGACCGGGATACGATATTCGGCATCGAGATCCACGACGGTGAAGGCCGGCAACGTGTCGTCGTTGACGTCGGACGAGAAGCGTCGGCCCACGTATTTGGCCTGCGCACCGAAGGTCAGGCGCTCGATCGTGTACTCCCCGCGGATGGCGAACTCCTGGTCAGGCGTCATCACGAGTTCCTTGCCCTTGACCGGCAATGGCACGGACTTGCCTTTGTCGGGGCCGATCGAGACGGGCACCTCATAATTGTTGAGGAGCTTGCTCTTCATCAGGGTCAGTGACGCATAGAGGGTCAGGTTGTCGATCGGCTTCCAACCTGCCTCGGCGTCCAGACCATATAGCTCCACGCTGCCCACATTGCGGTCGATGGAAAGTGTCGGATCGTTTGGATTTACCGACTGGATGATGTGGTTGCGCCAGGTCGAGCCCCAGAGGTTCGCCGAGACCGTGGCCGTGCCGGTCTGATACCGATAGCCCACGCCGTAGTTGTCGCTGGTCTCGGGCTGAACCAGCTGCGGACTGGACGTATAGAGGTCGTCCGTCTTCGGCGCCAAATCCCGCCGCGTAGGTGATGTAGACCTGATTGCTCGGATCGAAGTTGTAGCTCGCGCCCGCGTTCGGCAGCAGCCGGTTGAAGTTGAACGTCTGCTTGAACGGCAGTCGGAAGTTCGGCGCGTTCGTGGTCGGGTCGATGGTGATCGTGGTCGACCCGGGGCCAAAGAGAAGATTGTTCAGCGCCGTCGCCGTGTGTGTCGCGATCCCCGTGGCCAGCGCGGCCTGAACGAGCGCGGGGTTGACGCTGTCGCAGTAGGCGCTGGCGCCGTTGAACGTGTAGCAGAACTGATTGAGCTGGCGCTGGAAGTAAGGATCGCGCACGCCGGCGCTCACGTGCAGTTTGTCGTCCATGAACTTGCCGATGTAGTTGAACGAGACCTGGTTCAGCTGGGCGATCGAGAATCGATCGCGTGAACGCAGCGGCGTTCCGTCCTCGGCCGGAATGACCGGGCCATAGCCGCGCAGGCCGCCGAAGACGCTGTCCGGCGTGCCCGTCATCTGGTTGATGAAGGTCATCGCGCCGGTCTGGCGGTGGCGGCCGTAGTCGAGGGTGTAGGAGAGCTGGAAGTAGTTGTGTTCGTCGAGCGTGTAGAGGAGCGAGCTGGCCAACCCGTAGCGATGTGTCTGCGTGTTTGACGGGCTGTAGACGAGGACGGTGTCGAGGCAGTCGCCATCGCCGTTGAGGTCGACGCCCTTGCCGCCGTGCGCGCACGCATTCAGTGGGCCGGAACCGACGAGCCGCGGATCGGACTCCTTCAGCGAGTTCGTCCCGCCCCCATTGGCCAGGGTGTAGAAGAAGTAGGGATCGAGCGTGAGCTCGAGATTGTGCGTCAGGTCCCAGCGCGACTGGAACCGCACGTCGCCGAAGTCGACTGGATTGGGGTGCAGCTTCCAGAAGAAGGAGTCGTTGCCCTGCTCAAAGCCGGGCGCCGAGGCCGTGGTCGGAACGACGCCGTCGGCCACGCCGGGGGTGACGTTCGGAACCGCCCACTGGGTGTTGAAGTCGATGTTCTGGCCGAACTGCGCGAGCTGCGCCTTGGACGAGCTCTCGTAGAAGTAGGGCCGATCCGACGCATAGGTGAACGCGGCGCTGATGAACTGGTCGCCCGAAAGCGGCTGGTAGACCTTTCCATCGAGGCCGAACCGCTCGATGCCGCCCTCACCCTTGTACTTCTCGGCGTGTGTGTAGTTCTGGCTCAGGAACGCTCGCAGACCCGTCGGCCCGATCTCGCCCGTGTCGAACTCGACGTAGTCGCGGAAGTAGTCGTAGCTCCCTCCCGCCAGGCTCGCCCGTCCGCCCATCTGCTTCGGCGGCAGCTTGGTGACGATGTTGACCGTGCCGCCAATCGCCGAGGCGGTCGGGCTGTCGACTTCCGACTGGCCTATGTTGACGCTGACGTGGTCGATCACTTCGGCAGGCGCATATTCGCCTGGAAAGATCGCGTAGTTGCCGGTGTCGTTGAGCGGCGTCCCGTCGAGCGTGAACGAGACGTGGTTCCCGTCGAAACCGTGCATACGGTAGTCGCTCGAGAGCACGCCGGTGGGATCCTCGGTCGAATAGCTGACGCCGGGCAGCAGGTCGATGAGCTGGGCGAAGTTCTCGCTGCCGACCTGGCTCTTCACATAGGTCTGGTTCACCACCGACTGGTCCTTCGGGACCTGCACCTGCACCGCCAGGCCTCCGGTCGAGCGCTGGGCGTGATTGCCGGTCACGACCACCTCGGCGTTCTGGCCGGCGGTCGTCTGGGCTTGCGCCGCACCGTAGGCGAAGACACTCCCGGCGAGGGCCGGGACCAACGCGCGCAGAATGAATCCGCCCATTTGCGGGCGCCGATTGTGAGCCACGAGAGAACCCCTTGCCAGACAGCGGGCGGACCCCGCCTGAACCCCAACTGCAAAGGTATCGGCCGCGTTGGAAGGTTCGGCGACGGATTCAAGGCGCGGACGCGACAGTTGGATGACGGACGCTTGATGCAAGCGTGCAACTTTTGCGACACCCGAACTCAGTGCGCGACATTTCGGTTGCCCGATCAGGCGCTTGGCGAGGCCGCCTCGTCGAAACTTCGTCCGTTGACGGACGATATCGTCGTCAACCCTCCAGGACGACGCCGGCCAGACCCTCCTGGGCGCGTTGCGGATTTACCACAGCGATCGCCCCACCCGGCAGCCGCACCTGGTAGTCGGATATGCGCCGGTCAGGGCGCCGGTAGTCGGTGGAGACGTACTGGGCGCCACTGGCCAGCGCCGCGTCGCGCCGCGTTGTGTCGTTCGAACGGGCCTCCCATGTGTCGGCGTCTGCGCGCGTTCGGATGAGGAAGCCCGCCTTTACGGCCGCGGTTATGCGCGGCACGTCGGCATTCTCGTTCAGGGTGATGTAAGCCCCGTCGTCCGCTTCCTCGTCGGAATAGACGAAGTAGACCCGCCCCTCGAGGTTCTTGCGTCCGCCGCGATAGGCGTCTCGGTGCTTGCCAGTCTCGTCGATGGCGAAGAGGAACCGGCCACGGGCGTCGCCGAGGAGCGGCCAGCCTCGCTCCAGCACGGCCTGGCGCAGCGTGGGAAAGTCGCCGCGGATGTCGTCCGGCCGGATCAGCTTGTGGGGCGGGAAGACGGAGGCGACTTCCGCGTCGAGCGCGTCGTAGGCCTCGGTCGTGAACGGCAACCCGTCGACCCCGCTCCGCATGCGCCGCGGTCCGTCTGACGTGTTCATCGTGATCAGGATCGGCACGTGGTCGGGATGGTCGTCCGACCAGTCCCGGATGACGGTAAGCCCTTCGACGAGCGTCGGCACGCTGGAGCGGAAGTCGAGATCCTGGATGTGGATCACCTTGAACCCAGGCCTGGACATCGCCGCGACATACTCGGGCGGAATCGGCTGGTTCGTCCGCAGCATGCCAGCGGGATGGGCATAGCGGCCGCCATCCGGATCGTAGAAGACGTCAAGCTCCAGCGCGCGGGCGCCGTCGTCGAGCTGATCGGTGAGCGGGGGATGCGAATAGTCCAGGGCCTGCCAACGACCGTCGGGGGACCCGCCGCGGAGCAGCTCCAGGATCGGCTCGGAAATCGCCTGCTTGTAGCTGTTGTGCGTGCCGACGGTCATGATGTCGTTCATGCGCAGGTTGGCGTCCAGCCAGGCGCGCGTCGGCTTGCTCTGCGGCATGCGATCTCCCCCCGCAATTGCGGCGGCCGCAACCTAGCGGAGCGTTGTGACAAGTCGAGGTCGGCGGCTCAGACGACGAGCGCCGAAGATGGCAGCCGCGGCTTTGGCCCCAGCTTCCGGTCCGGCGCCGACCCGACGCGAAACGCGGTGATCAGACGATGGTTCGGAGGGGTCGAGAATTCGCGTGCGATGATCGCGCGGGTCGCCAGGTCGTCCGCCAGCACCGCCATCGGCGCGGCGGAGAAGCCGAGGCTGGCGAAGTCCAGCCAGAGCCGGTGGAAACGCCGCCCGGTCAGCAGCGGGTCCTCGCCGTCGGGCCGATGGAACAGCACGACCGCCGCCGCCGAGCGGACGACCGCCGCTTCGGCCACCAGCATGCGCGCCGCGCCGAGGCGGTCGAGCGCCTCGAACACGCCAGGACGAAGCACGACGCCGGCGCCGACCGCTTCCACGCCGGACATCTCCATCGCTTCGGCGTTCAAGCCATCGACGGCCCAGCGCGGATGCCGGCGCGAGAGCCGCATCCACGACAGCAGCTCGGCGCGATAGGCGCGGTCGCGGTAGGTGCGCAGGCTGGCCTCGTCGTTCAGCTCGGCGAGGCGCGCGAGCCCCTCGGGCGCGGCGACCAAGGTGATGTCATCCGCGGCCGCCAAAACCTGGAGCCGCGCCGCGTCGCCGCCCTTGACGAACGCCCCGCGGTAGGTGCGGCGCACCGCGAGAAACGCCTGCAGCGGATCGAGCAGGCCTCCTGCTGCGATCGAGAGCCGCGCGACGGGACGCAAGCCCGCTTCCGGCTCTCCATCCACGAGCTGGACGCTGGCGCTGAGGCCCCTGGTCCCGCAGACGAGGGCAAAGCCCTCGATGGCCGCGCCATGGCTGACGGCGGCGTCGCGTCCTTCGGGGTCGCCGACCGGCAGCCTGCGAGCGACGGCCTCGAGCACCGTGACCCCGCCGTCGGGGTCCAGGCGCCAACGGGTCGGCTGGGTGTTGTGAACGCTGGGCGCCAGGTTGGCTGCCTGGACCATGGCGGCGAAGTCTTCAGGGGTCAGGGTCATGGGCTGGTCGTGGCCGCGATGGCGGCGAGCTTGCGGAAGAGTTCGAGGTTGGTCTCGGCATCGTCGCTTGGCGGCACCCCCGGCAGGGTGAGCAGCGCGATGCGGAGCGGCGAAGGTGACACCATGAGCGCATGGGTCGCCTCGGCGCTCTCCAAGAGGTCGGCGAGCTCGTCTCGCGCCCGGTCGGGCATGGCGAGGTCGGTTAGCGCTGCGCGGGTCCAGATCGCTCGGCTCGCCATGGCCGCGGCCATTCCGGCCTCGTCGTACTCTGCAAGCACGGGGCCGTCCGCGATGCGAAGGCCGGCCAGCAACGGCTGCTCGGAAACGCCGCCCAAGAAAGCGTCGAGGCTGGAGACGTCGGCCGCCGCGAGCGCAGCGCCAAGGCTCTGGGCGCCGAGGCGAAGGCCGCGATGGCGCGCGGCGATGATCGCGCTCCCCGCCAGCAGCAGCGCGAGCAACACGCCGCCCAGTCGGACCTGGTCCGGCAGGGTGGTCAGCCCGAGCGGGCCGACGAGGACGAGTGTGGCCGCACCCGCGGTCATCGTCACGACCGCGAAGTCGATCAATACTCGCCGTCGCTCGCCCACGGAGGTCGGATTGGCGCCCAGCACGAAGGCGACCGCAGCGGCGCCGATGCCGCTCAGGCCGACGGGCGCTCGCTCGAGGAAGTCGGTCACGCTGAGCGCCGTCAGGAGCGCACCGGACGCGATCAGTCCATCGACGCCGGCGTTCTCCTGCCTGGAGAGCAAGGCGCGATCCCGCGCGAGCAGAAGCACCGTGACGCTGACCAGCGAGAGGATGACGTAGCCGCCCAGTCCCCAGCTCGACACGGGCTGTCGGCCCTGGGTCGCGAGAAGGGCGATCGCCACGGCGGCCGCCCCAAAGGTGATGGCGATCTTCAGCGCCCGCGGCGCATGACGGCGGAGCACCCCTTCGGCCAACACCAAGGCCGCGACTGGCAAGGTCGAGACGACGACCAGCGTCACCAGCTCGAGCGCGTCGGAGCCAAACGCCTCGGCGGCGGACCGGACGCCGAAGAACAGCACGGCGCCGCCGAACGCGAAGCCCAGTCGACGCGATAGCGGTGTGGCGCCGCCCCGCCGCGCTAGCACGACCACCGACGCCGTCAGGGCGACGGCGGAGAAGCCGTCGACCAACGCCTGCGCGGCGGCGCGCGTGAGCATCAGCCGCCCATCATCCGCGCCATGAACCGGCGCACGATCAGGCCCTTCACCGCCGCGATCGGGCCCGGCAGCGGTCGCTCGACGCCAGGCTTGTAGGGATTGAAGAACCAGCCGCGGTGGTCGGTGTGGGAAGGACGGCCCATGGTGAGCTGCAGCGCTTCGTAGGCCATCAGGTTGCCGGTGGTGATGACCATGGGCGCAAACGACATGCGCGAGCGCTTGCCAGCCGCCATCTCGGCCGCCGCCCCCAGGTCGACATGGAAGGCGGCGGAGGAGTGGGTGAGGACGTACTCGAGCTCCTTCAGGAACGCGCCCCGGCGCTCGTCTTCGCTCAGCGCGTCCCAGGCCTTGCCGCGCGTGGGGTAGCGCAACCGCTCTTCCGGCCGCGGCGCGTCGGGCCTCACCAGGATCACGGAGGGCAGTGGCGAGGCGTAGGCGTCGATCACCGGCACGCCGGCCTGGCGGGCGACGCGGTAGAGCTGGACGGTCGCGGCGACATCGTCGCAGCCGTTGACGATGACCGGATAGCGCGAGGCGATGTCGGGCAGGCGCTGGACCCAGTCGCCGCCCATGACCTCGAGCTCGACCTCCGGGTTTATGCGCCGGACCGCATCGGCCGATGCGGCCGCCTTCTCGCGTCCGACGGTGTCCAGGTTGGCGAACACCTGGCGATTGAGGTTGGAGACCTCGAAGACGTCGATGTCGGCGAAGCCGAGGCGGCCGACGCCTGCCCTGGCCAGCGAGGCCAGGCACGCGCCGCCCATCCCGCCGACGCCGGCGACGAAGATCGCGCCCGCGCGAAGCGCCGCCTGTTCCGCCTCGGTGACGAAGCCGAAGTTGCGCGTGGTGAAGACCGCATAGTCGAAGGTCATGGACGGGCGTTCCTCCAGGGGCGAAGCGCGCCCCACGGCTGGTCGTCGGCGAACCAGTGCGCGACGGGCAGGATGGCGGACTGGGCGGCGAACAACACCAGCCGCGCCGCGAGATAGGGCGCGCTCGCAGGACCCGCGAGCTTGGCGAGGTACCGGCGGAGCGCCTCCATGTTGAGCTGGGCGATCTGCAGGAAGTCATCGCCGCGGGCGTAGTCGAGCTCGCGCGCGCACATGGCGTTGTAGACCTCCTTGCGGTGCTTGGGGGCGGCATCGAAGGTCTTCTTCAGGTCGTCGGACCCGCCGGTGTAGGAGTTGAGAATCACAGACCTGTCCTCGTCGAACACCGCCTCCGGGCCGACGCCGAAAACATGCCGGTGTCTGGCCATGATCTGCCGCGACAGCGTGCGGTGGGCGAAGCTGGGGTCGACCGACCGCTCGGGTGTCGGGAAGACGTCGTCGAAGGTCTCGGCGACCATGCCGAAGACCGCCGGCACTTGCGTCACGTTCGACAGCCTGACCGGCCGGCATTGCCTGCGCAGGAAGAGCATCACGCATGTGAGCCCGTACAGCAGCTCCGAGAGGCCGTGGCTGCGGAAGCCAGGATCGACCATGACCAGGCCCAGATGCACCATCTCGACCGGGCGCCCCGCGAGCGTCACGTCCATCAGCGCCAGCGCGTTGAACGCCACCGGCGCGCCGGAGCGCATATCGTAGACGACCGTGATGACGGAATTGTCCAGCCGCTCGCGCTCGCCGCCAAGCACGCCGTATTCGAGGTCGCCCGCCGGCAGGACGCTGCGCGCGATGGCGCGGATGTCGTCGAGGAGGGCTTCCAGCGCGTCGGGCGCCAGCGACACCCCCGGTCGCTCGACGATGCGGAGGCGAAGGCCGCCCCCCACGCGCATCGTGAGTTTGAGGCAGCGCCGCGGATGGCTGGCCGTCACGCGCGGGCGGCCGCCCGGGCCGCGCGCAGCGCCACCGCGCCGCCGGGCCGCCGCAGCCAGAACTCAGCGACGGCTAGCCCCTCGCCCTGCCCCAGCCAGAACACAAGGAGCATGGCGAACGTCACATCCATGTGCAGCAGCTGGACGAACAGCGGTTCGTAGGCCCGCGTCAGAACGATCCCGAGGGTCATGGCGGTGGCTCTCGTCACCCAAGCCTGATGCGCGAGGATGTCGCGGCGGCGGATCGCGCGCCAGGCGCACCAGACGCAGGTCAGGATGGCGATCATCCAAAGGACGTTCGGGATCACGCCCCAGATGCCGGAGATCGGATAGACGATCGAACTGGCCACGCCGGTCATCGGGAGCACCGTCAGGATCGGCAGCGCGACGTAGCCGATGATCCGGTGTCGCTTGAGGTCGCGGTTGCGGAAGGGGCGCCAGAACTGCAGCGCCGCCAGGCAGACGAACGTGCCGCCGAGCGCGGCATGGGTGCGGATGAGCAACGGGTTGCGATCGAAGGCTTCGAGCTGGAGCAGGTAGGCCTTGCCGGCCAACGCGGCGATGCTGGGCGCCTGGACCGCGGTCGGAATGAACAGGTTGTTGAGCACGATGCCAATCGCGCCAACGCCCAGCGCGATGAGGAACGCCGGCGGCGCCCAGGTCCGCAGCGGCGGCCAGCGCGCGGGGGCGGTCTCCTTTGCGACGGTCAAGGCGCGGCTCCTCGCGGCGGAATCCCCACCGCCGCGGCAAAGCTGTCGCAGCACCGCCGCGCGGTCAATGCGGGGGCGTTCGTCGGCCGGGTGCGCTCGCGCTCAGTTGATTTCGGTCGGCGGCAAGAGCTCGCCCGTCTCGTCCTGCACGTGCAGCTGAACGGGCAGGGCCGATTTGACAGCCAGCCGCCGAGCGGCGCTCTCGGCGCTCGCCCTGGTCCTGTACGAGCCGAAGCGCAGGCCGCGGCCGATGATGGTCCAGACGCCGTTCTGCTGGACCACGCCGTAGTGCGTTTCCATGGCGATCCTCCCTCGGCTTTGCGCTTTGGCTAGTGAGCGCTCGAGACCAAAGCATGGCAAGAAGACGGCTCGGCCGATCACAATTTCGCTGCCCGCGCTGAAACGAACGCCAGGCGCGGCACGATTTTGCCTAAACAGTCAGCGCCTTAGCGCCGAAACGGTCGTTGAAGGCCTGGGTCTCGATTTCCTCGAGCGCTGTGCGCCCAGCCAGCACGTCGGCCTTCCAGGCTTCATGCGCCGGCACGTTGGCGTGGAACTCGGGCATCACCTCGTCGGCGAACAGCTTGAGGCTGTCGCAGATGTCCTGATGGGTGTTCCGGCCGGCCTGGTTCAAGAGGATGACCTGGTCGATGTGCGAGGATTCGAACTTGCGCAGCTTGCGCCTGAGGGTCTCCGGCGAGCCGATCAGACCGCCGGAAAGCGCCCGCTCGGCCTGCTCGGCGTTTGCCGCCTTCCACTTGCCGTACTCGACCCACATGTCGACCTCGCCCGGCCCCGGGCGCTTGCGATCGGCGGTGTTGTAGTAGCGTAGGCAGAACTGGAAGAACGTCGCCCCATCGGCCATCGCGCGCGCCTCATCGTCGGTCGGCGCGCACATGAACATCGAGACCAGAGCGATGTTCGGGTTGATCGGATAGTCGGCCAGGCGATCCAGCCGCTTGGTGATGCCGTTGTAGTAGGCGTGCACCCAGGCGTGCGCGGCGTCGGCGCTGACGAACTGGAACCCCAGCGCGCCAAGCCCCTTCTCGCCGGCGTAGGCGATGGTCGGCAACTGCGAGCAGGCGGTCCAGAGCGGCGGATGCGGTTTCTGCCTGGGCTTGGGCAGGACATTGCGGGCGGGGAAGTCGAAGTACTCGCCGTGGTATGAGACCCCGCCGTCGCCAAACATCGGCACCAGGCACCGGACGGCGTCTTCGAAGATCGCCCGCTTGCTGTTGAAATCGACCTCGAACGGCTGCAGCTCTGTGATCGAGGCGCTCTCGCCCATGCCGAGCTCGACGCGCCCGTTGGAGAGCAGATCGAGCACCGAGACCTTCTCGGCGACTTTGGCCGGGTGATTGGTGGTGAGCTGGAAGATGCCGTGGCCGAGCCGGATCTTCTTGGTCCGCTGGCTCGCCGCGGCGAGGAACACCTCCGGCGCGGACGAGTGGGAATACTCCTCGAGGAAGTGGTGCTCGACCTCCCAGGCGTAGTCGTAGCCGAGGCCATCGGCCAGCTCGAGCTGATCGAGCGCGTTGTGGTAGAGCCGCCACTCGGAGTCGGGGCCCCACGGCCGCGGGAGTTGCATTTCGTAGAAGATTCCGAATTTCATCGTCTGGTCCTGTCGGCGTTTGGCCTTCCCCATCGTCATTTGAGGCCGCCTCCGGCGGTGAAGCAATAGCGGTCAAGACGCGGACGAAGGGCCGTGGCATTGATCAGCAGGAACGATGAGGAGCCAGGCGATGCCGCTGCCAGCCGATATCCGCGCCTTCTATACGTCGACCGGGCCGATGACCGACCTCGGCCGCCATGCGGCGGCCGTTCGCGCCCTGCCCCGCGACCTAGAGACGCTCTGCGCGGTCGTGCAGGGGGACCTGATGCACCACCACTGGGCCGGCGCCTACAAGGTCGAGCTCACGCCGGCGAAAGCGATGCAGCAGCATCTGCGGGGCGCCGCCGCCACGCTCGATGCTCTCCTCGCCGCCAACGCGGCCCCGCTGGGCACACGCCGCGAGCCGGTCGAGCGGGCGGTCGGGGTCTGCCGGCACTTCAGCGTGGTGACCGCCGCCATGCTGCGGGCGCAAGGCGTCCCGGCTCGCGCGCGCGTCGGGTTCGGCGCCTATTTCGAACGCGGCAAGTTCGTCGACCACTGGGTGGTCGAGCACTGGAGCAAGGCCGAGGACCGCTGGGTGCTGACCGACGCCCAGCTGGACGGGCTGCAGCGCGAAGCCTTGAAGCTCGACTTCGACCCGCTCGATACGCCTCGCGACCGCTTCATCATCGCCGGTGACGCCTGGACCCAGTGCCGCGCCGGCAAGGCCGATCCGGCCAAGTTCGGAATCTTCGACATGTGGGGCCTGTGGTTCATCGCCGGCAACGTGATGCGGGACTTCGCGTCGTTGAACAACGTCGAGATGCTGCCCTGGGACTGCTGGGGCGCCGATCCGCAGCCGGGCGAGACGCTCTCCGAGGCGCAGCTCGGCCTGTTCGACCGGCTGGCGGCGCTGACGCTGGCGCCTGATGAGCGGTTCGCCGAGCTTCGCGCCCTCTACGCCGGCGACGCCTCGCTGCGCGTGCCGCCCGAGGTGTTCAATGCGGTCACGCAACAGACCGACCGGGTGGCGGAGCTCGTGGCCGCGCAGGTCGCCTAGCCGCCGGAAGAGCCGGCGAGGCGCGCGGCGCGAGCGCTGACCTCGAGGCAGGCGCGGCCGTTGTGGTAGGGGCACTTCCAGGTGTGCGCCATCGGCCGCGGACCCGCCCGGCCGCCGCCAGCGGGGTCGATGCGCTCGCGCCACTCGCCGGCGATTGGATCGACGACCGCGTCCTGAATGAAGGCCCATAGCCGTTCGACCGCGTCCAGGAACCGGGTGTCGCCCGTCCGTTCGAAGGCGTCGAGGAACCCGACGAGGGCTTCCGCCTGCACCCACCAGAGCTTGCCGCGATCGGGCTGACCGGACGCGTCGCGTCCGGCGACCACGCCGCCGTCCACGTCGACCGCTTGTGAGAGCACCGCGTCCGCGATCCCTGGCAATGCGCGGTCGGCGGCGGCGGCCGCCGCGACGCCGCTGCGGCGAGCGACAGACGACAAGAGCCAGCTCGCCTCGATGTCGTGGCCGTACGAGCCGCCAACATCCAGCGGCCGCCAACCGGCGTCGAAGAACTGCAGGAAGGTGTTGTTCGAGCGATCGAGGGCCGGACCAATCAGGCGGTCGAGCACGCCATCGGCCTGCCCCCGCAACGCGCTGTCGGGCGCGATCGCGAGCAGGCCGTCGAGCGCCTCAAGCAGATGGAAGTGGGCGTTGAACGTCTTGGCCGCGTCGTCTCGTCCCATCAGGGTGTTCGGAACGGGCGTCCAGTCCTGAGAGAAGGCCTCGAGAAAGCCGCCACGCTCCGGGTCGGCCGCCTGGCGCACGATGACGTCGGCGATCTGCATGGCGAGCACCTTGGCCTCTGGCGCACCGCTCGCGGCGTGATAGGCGGCGAGGCCGTAGATCGCAAACGCCTGGGCGTAGAGGTGCTTGTCTGCGTTGGCCGGCTCGCCCGTCGGAGCGACCGTCCAGAAGACGCCGCCCTGCCGCCGGTCGACGATGCGATCGGCGATGAAGCGGAAGGCCGCTTCCGCCGCATCGGCGACCGCCGCATCGGGCCAGCGCGCGTAGGCCGTCGAGAGCGTCCACAGAATGCGCGCGTGCAGCACCGCTCCCTTCGGCGCCAGGGACAGCGGCCGGCCGCGGCTGGTGGCGGCGCCATGGAAGCCGCCACCCTCGGCGTCCCGCAGGCCGAGCCAGAAGGGCAGGATGCGCCCGCGCAGCTCCGCCTCGGCCTCGCGCGACAACCGGGCCAGGCGAACGCGTTCCGGGGCGGTCGGGTGGGGCGCGGCGGACCTCTTCTGGCAAACAGCGGGCGTGTCGGGGCGCGCGGAAAGCTGTAATGCGACTTGGCGCCGGCGGCCAAGCCTGGCGCGACAAGGAGGCGACTTGCATGGGCGCGGCGGAGCGGGTGCGCGAGGCGCTGAGCGATGGGATCAAGACGGCCGGTCTGGCGGGCGCCGCCGTGGCCGCGCGCGCGCCCAGCGGCGAGGTGGTCGCGGCGGCGGCTGGCGCGCGGGGCCTAGACAATCCGGCGCCGATGAGCACGGACACCCAGTTCTGGATCGCATCGTGCACCAAGGCGCTGACGGCGACGGCGGCGCTGATCGCGGTCGAGGACGGCCTGGTGGGGCTGGACGACCCCGTCGGGCGTTGGCTGCCCGAGCTGGCCGCGCCGCAGCGGCTGGCGGGCTTCGATGCAAACGGTCAGCCACAGCTTGCGTCCGTCCGAACGCCGATCACGCTTCGCCGGCTGCTCACCCACACCAGTGGCCTCGCCTACGCCTTCACCAGCGCCTTGATCGACCGGTTCACGTCGGCCACGGGCCTGAACTCGGTGGCGGACGCCGGCAAGTTCCCGCTGGTGTTCGAGCCGGGAGAAGGGTGGGTCTATGGAACGGGCATCGACTGGACGGGCCAACTGATCGCGGCCGCGGCCGGCGAGCCGTTCGAGAGCTTCCTGCGCCGGCGCGTGCTCACCCCGCTCGGCATGAGCGACACGGGGTTCTTCCCCAGCGCCGAGCAGAAGGGCCGCCTGGCCTCGATGCACGCGCGCCTTCCGGACGGCGGGGTGGCGCCGATCCCGTTCGCGATGCCGGAGGAACCGCACTTCATGATGGGCGGCGGCGGGCTCTACTCCACGGTGACCGACTATCTGAAGTTCATGGACTCGATCCTGGGGGTTGGCCCGCAGGTGCTGAAACCCGCGTCCCTCGAGGCGCTCTGCGCGCCGGAGATTCGGGGGTCGGAGATCGGCGTCCTGAGGTCAGCCCAGCCGAACACGTCGAACGACTTCGACCCCTTCCCCGGCGCGAACAAGGGCTGGACTCTCGGCTTCGCCGCCAACCTCGAGCCCAGCCCCAACGGTCGCGGCACGGGCTCGTTGGCCTGGGGCGGGCTCGGCAACTGTTACTATTGGATCGATCGCAAGGCCGGCGCGGCGGGCATCTTCTGCGCCCAGCTTCTCCCGTTCGCAGATCCGCGGACGCTGGACGCCTTCGCCGCGTTCGAGCGCGCCGTCTACGCCGCCTAGGGCCCCTGGGGGACAAGGATGAGGATCGCCACGTCCTTGGTGGGCGTGAAGTTGGTGTAGTGCACCTGGAACTGGGTTGGGCCGATCTTCTTGACGCCATCGCCGCAGAAGCTGACCAGCCTGTTCGTCGCGCCCTTGTCGATGGTCATGGTGAAGTCGCCGATCGGCCCCTTCCAGTTGGCGCCGGTGACCAGCACATAGCGGATGCGGTCCTCGGCGTAGTTGTAGGCCTTGCCCGCCTGCGCCGCCGCATAGCGGGCCGAAAGCGTGGCCAGAAGGTCGTCGTCGATGCAGTACAGCGCCCGACCGGTCGCGTAGTCCGGCTCGCTCTTGTAGGTCGGGTCGCCCCAGGCGGTCTCGGCGCTGCCCCCGACCGACGGCTGATACTGATGGTCGACGACGACCGTGCGGCCGGCCGGGAAGCTCTGCTGCCAATAGTAGGTGGTCTTGAGCGTCCAGGTCGCCTGTAGGTGATGCTGCATGCCCTTGCCGGCGTCGTAGTCGTTGTCGATCGCGAGCCCCATCGCCTTCAACTGACTCTGGGCGGCGAGCGGCAGGCGGGTCAGGGCATCGTCGGTCGACTGCAGTTGCGGCGCCAGCGGGACGCCGAGCCCGCGCAAGAGGTCGGTCCGGTCCACGCCGTCCTTGAGCGCTTTCTGCTCGACCTGGGCGTTGACCGGCTGGCCGTCGACCACGGTCTGGAACCCGAGGAAGTTGACCGGGTTCTGCGTCGGGACCGTGATGTTGTCGTCATTGCCCTCGATGGTGATGTCGGGCAGCGGGAACGCGACGAGCAAGCTGACGTCGTGGCCCGAGGTGTTGGCGAAAACGTAGTGCACGTGGATGAGCTTCTCGGAGATCGAGAGGTCCTCCGAGCGCATCTCGACGGCATCGGTCTTGGTGAGCACGAGCCCGCCCGTCGCCAGCTGCGCGCTGGAGTCGTTGGCGAACGTCCGCCCGCCGAGGGCGGCCAACGCCAGGCCCGCGATCGCGGCAGCGGCCTTGCTGGCTATCGGCATCGCTCAGCTCCTGTTCGGCAGGACGACCACGGCGTGGCCGGGACAGGTGGCCTCGTCGTTCTGGTTGGTGACGTTGATGTCCAGCCGCACCTGGTTCTCGCCGTCGACGACGCCCTTCTCGACCACCTTTCCGACAACGGTCAGCGTGTCGTTCTTCTGGTTGATGGCGCGGTACTGACAGCCGATCTCGCGGATCTCGGCCTCGTCGCCGATCCAGTCGGTGAGCGCGTTCACCAGATAGGCGTAACGCAGGTTGCCCATGCCGAAGGCGCCCTGGGCGTTGCCGGCCTTGCGCCCGTCCTCGTCATCCATGTGGAAGGGCACGAACTCGTCGTTCACCGCCGCATAGCGGTTCCAGTGCATGAAGTTGGTGGTCCTGGACCAGGCCGGCATCTCGTCGCCGACCGCGACGTCCTCGAAGTGAACCTTCGTCGTCATTGGGGGTCCCCTCCCTAGTAGCGGATGCCGGTGGCGATGCGGCGGCGGACGAATTCGCCCGTTCTGGTTCGTCCATTCGATCTCGTTGTAGGTGTAGAGCATCAGGCCGAAGCGGCCCTGTCGCTCGTTGAAATCCTTCAGCCGCTGTCGGGTCGAGACCACGTCGCCGGGGCGTTGCGGGACGCCATAGGTGTCGGTCTGGCCGCCGTTGATGCCGGTCAGGCGCACGCCCTCGACCGGCGCGGCCGCGGCTGGCGGCCGGACGCGCTTCACCGGCCAGGCGAAGGGGTTGAAGTCGCGCGGCGCGATGACGCCGCCCCAGCGGGTCGTCTTGGCGTAGTCCTCGTCCCAGTAGATCGGCGGCGGCGTCTCGGGCCAATAGGTGGCGATCGCCCACTTGCGGATGTCGGACAGCGCGATCGGCGGCGAATGGCGCGGCTCGCTCCATTGGCCCTTGGCCTCTTCCATCGCCGGACTGATCAGGGTGTCAACGCCCGTGGCCATCAGCGCCTCCTCGCCGGCTCTCGCAGCCGCACTCTTGCAGCTTGGGGGCCTGTTTTCGACCGATTTCTCCCCCGCGCGGCTTGCCCGACCGGGCGCGGCCGCCCAAGCTCGCGACCAAACGGGATGCAACCTCATGAAGCTCTATTCCGGCGACCTCAGCCCCTATTCGGCGAAGGTGCGAATGCAGATCTACGCCAAGGCGATCGAGGGCATCGCACTCGAACGCCCCGCCGGCTTCGGTACGCCGGAATGGTGGAAGACCTCGCCCATCGGCCGCATCCCGGTGCTCGAGTTGGACGACGGCCAGATGATCCCGGAATCGGAAGTGATCGCCGAGTATCTGGAGGAAGCCTTCCCGACCCGCGCCTGCTCGGCGCAACGCCGCTGGAGACCGCGCGCATCCGCACGGTGTCGCGGCTGGCGGACATCTACCTGCTCAACAACATGTTCATGCTGGGCGGCCAGACGCGCCGCTCGACCCGCAACGAGGGCGTGCGCGACCTGCTCGCCGGGCAGGTGATCCGCGGGGTGGACGCCCTCGAGCGGTATATCGGGACAGACGGGTTCGCTGTTTCGGGCCGGCTGAGCATCGCCGACTGCACGCTGATTCCCGCCCTCTTCCTGATCGAGAACGTGATCCCGAGCGTCGACGTCGAGGACCCTATCCCTGGGCGCCCGAAGGTCGCCGCCTATTGGGCGGCGATCCGGACGAACGAGCATGCCGCCCGCGTCCTGGTCGAGCTGCACCGCGGCCTCGAGGAGCGTCGGGCGTTGATCCGCAGGATGGCGGCCGAGCGGGCCGAGGCCACCTAGGGACAACGCGCCTGCAACCATCGACCGGCCTGCGTTGACGAAACACGCGGGCCGCGCGAGCGTCTGATCCACGGACACGAAGGGACATGGTGATGAGCGGCGGTGGCGAGGAAGACCCGGGGCCTGATCTGGCCGCAGGCGTGCCGGCGACTGATGTCGGGGAGGGCGCGATGCTGGCCGGCCACGTCGGCGACGACGCCGTGCTGGTCGCCCGCGTCGACGGCGAGCTGTTCGCCATCGGCGCCCACTGCACCCACTACCACGGGCCGCTCGCCGACGGCCTCATCGTCGGCCACACGGTGCGCTGTCCCTGGCACCACGCCCGTTTCTGCCTGAAGACCGGCGAAGCGCTTGGCCGCGCCGGCGATCGACCCGGTCGGCCGCTGGGCGGTCGAGGAGCGGGACGGGACCATCTTCGTCCGCGAGCGGGCGGAGGCGACCGCCAAGCCGAAGCGGACCGGCGGCCCACGGCGCGTTGTCATCGCCGGCGGCGGGGCGGCGGGCTTCGCGGCCGCCGAGATGCTGCGCCGCGAGGGCTTCGACGGCGGCGTGACGATGGTCAGCGCCGACATCGCGGCGCCCTACGATCGCCCGAACTGTTCGAAGGACTTCCTGGCCGGGACCGCACCGGCCGAATGGATGCCGCTGCGCGACGACGCCTGGTATAAGGACAACGGCATCGACTTGAAGCTGAGCGCCGAGATTGCGTCGCTCGACGTCGGCGCGAAAGCCGTACGGCTGCTGTCGGGCGCGGACCTGCCTTACGATGCGCTGGTGCTTTCGCTGGGCGCCGAGCCGCGGCGCCTGCCGCTTCCCGGCTTCACGCGCGCCGACGTCCACACGCTGCGCAGCCTGGCGGACGCCGAGGCGATCGTCCGCGCCGCCGAGGGCGCAAAGCGGGTCGCCGTGGCGGGCGCGAGTTTCATCGCGCTCGAGGTCGCGGCCGCGCTGCGGCATCGGGGGATCGAGGTGCACGTCGCGGCGCCCGAGCCGATTCCGCTGGCCCGCATCCTCGGCGACGAACTTGGCGGCTGGGTGCGGGGCCTGCACGAGGAGAATGGCGTTGTCTTCCACCTGGGCCGCAAGATCCTGGGCTGGGACGGCGCGCGGCTGGGCCTCGACGAAGGCGCGATCGACGCGGACATGGTCGTGGCGGGAACCGGCGTCGCGCCGCGCACCGCGCTCGCCGAGGCCGCGGGGATCCGGGTCGAGAACGGCGTCGTCGTCGACCGCTCGTTGCGCGCCTCGGCGCCGGGCGTCTACGCCGCGGGCGACATCGCCCGCTTCCCGGACGCCCGCACCGGCGCGCCGGTGCGCATCGAGCATTGGGTGCACGCCGAGCGACAGGGCCAGCACGTCGCGCGCGCCATCCTGGGCGATGACGCCCCCTTCACCGACACGCCCTTCTTCTGGAGCGTCCACTACGGCGCGACCATCAACTACGTGGGGCATGCCGAAGCGTTCGACTCTGTCGAGGTCGATGGCGCGTTGTCCGGCCAGGACGCGGTCGTCCGCTTCAAGCAGGGCGGCAAGGTCATGGCCGTCGCGACGGTCGGACGAGATCTCGACTCCTTGAAGGCTGGGGCGGCGTTCGAGCGCGAGGCCGGCTGACGCACCGACCGGCGCCGCCGGACCGCGCGGCGGGACTCGACTCTTCGGCCCGCGGACGCTTTGGTGGCGCAAACCGTGGCGGAGCGCGCAACATGAAGGAATTTACCGGAAAAACGGCTGTCGTGACCGGCGGCGGCACGGGCATGGGGCGCGAGCTCGTCCGGCAGCTGGTCGCGGAGGGCTGCAACGTCGCGACCTGCGACGTCTCGGCCCGGGCGATGGCGGAGACGGTGCGGCTCGTCGAGGCCGACGGTCCTCCGCAAGGCACGCGCGTCACCACCCACATGGCCGACGTTTCGATCGAGGCCGAGCTCAGGCGCTTCCGCGACGAACTCACCGCCCAGCAGGAGACGGACAAGATCCACCTGCTGTTCAACAACGCCGGCATCGGCGGCGGCGGCTCGATGATCGCCGACTCCCGCGAGGACTGGGAGCGGACGTTCAACATCTGCTGGGGCGGGGTCTACTACGGCGTGCGCACCTTCCTGCCCCTGCTGATGAAGGCGGACGAGGGGCACATCATCAACACCTCGAGCGTGAACGGCTTTTGGGCGAGTCTCGGCCCCGGCGTGTCGCACACCGCGTATTCCGCGGCGAAGTTCGCGGTGAAGGGCTTCACCGAGGCGCTGCAGACCGACCTTCGTCTGAACGCGCCGCACATCAAGGCCTCGGTCGTCATGCCCGGCCACATCGGCACATCGATCGCCGGCAACACGCGCAAGATCCTGGCGCATTCGGACGCCGACGAGATGTCGAAGGAGGAGCTCGAGCGCGCGCGCAAACGCTTCGCGGCCGCCGGCGCCGAGAACGTGACCGACGACATGATCCAGGCGCTGGTGGCCGAAGGCGCGCGCCGCTTCCTCGAGGACGCGCCGATGACGGCGGCCGCTGCGGCCAAGGTCATCCTGGACGGGGTGAAGGCCGATCGCTGGCGCATCCTTGTCGGCGAGGACGCCCACCGCATGGACGAGATGGTGCGCGCCGATCCGGAGCACGCCTACGACCCCGACTTCTTCCAACGCCTCACCGAGGGGGTCGGCTGGCGGCTTGGCGCGGGGCCACAGCAGCAGCCATCGAACTGACCCCACCGCCGCCCGCGGCCGCGGCGGTTCCTGACAGTCGGGACAACCGGCCGTTCAGGCAGGGTTCATGGCCGTTCACCTTAGATGGAGCCCAAGAACGGAGGGAGCGTTCACGACTCGACGCGACACGTTTGGAGGTTCTGATGCGTAAGATCCTGACGGCCGCCGCGGCGGCTCTGGCGCTCATCGGCGGCTCGGCCGCCTCGGTGAGCCCGGCGACCGCGGCCCCCATGCACTTCAACGGCGGCCACTTCGGCGGCCACGAGGGGTTCCGCGGCGGCTTCCGCGGCGATCGTGACGGCGGGGCCGCCTTGGCGGCCGGACTCTTCGGCCTCGGCTTGGGCGTGGCCATCGCCAACGGCCCCAACTACGGCCCAGGGCCGGGATACTATGGCCCTGCCTATGCGTACGGCCCCGGCTATTACGGGCCCGACTATTACGGGACCTGCTTCGCCCGCGAGCGGGTGTGGGATCCCTACTACGGCCACTATGTGATCGAGCGCGTCCCCTACGCCTGCTGAGGCGAGGTCTTCGACAGACGCTCGTAAGCGAGCCCCGCGCCCCTGTCCCCCGGGCGCGGGGCTTTTCTTTGGCGTCGCGAGGCCGGCGCGCTAGTTCACCAGCACCTTGCCGATTTCGAGGCCATCCTCGCCCGCGTGGACATCGAGCACGGCGCCGTCCGCGACCTCGCCGGCGAGCAGCTTCTTGGCGATCAGGTCCATCAGCTCCTTCTGGATCACGCGCCGCAAAGGCCGCGCGCCGTAGACCGGGTCGTAGCCCCGCTCGGCCAGCCAGTGCAGAGCGCCGCCGTCGACCGACAGCGCGATCCGGCGGTCGGCCAGCAGCTTTTCGACCCGGGCCAGCTGGATCTTGACGATGGCGTCCATCTGCTCGCGGCCAAGCCGCTGGAACAGGATGATCTCGTCGATCCGGTTGAGGAACTCCGGCCGGAAGTGCTTGCGCACCACCTCCATGACCAGCGGCCGCACCGCCTCGACGCTCTTGATCTCGCCCTCGCCCGCCAGCGACAGGTCGGCCAGATACTCCGAGCCGAGGTTCGAGGTCATGATGATGAGGGTGTTGCGGAAGTCGACGGTGCGGCCCTGGCCGTCGGTCAGGCGGCCGTCGTCCAGCACCTGCAAGAGCACGTTGAAGACGTCGGGGTGCGCCTTCTCGACCTCGTCGAACAGCACGACCTGATAGGGCCTGCGGCGCACGGCCTCCGTCAGCGCCCCGCCCTCGTCGTAGCCGACGTAGCCCGGCGGCGCGCCGATCATGCGGCTGACCGAGTGCTTTTCCATGTACTCGCTCATGTCCAGGCGCGTGATCGCGGTCTCGTCGGTGAAGAGGAACTCGGCGAGCGCCTTGGTCAGCTCGGTCTTGCCGACGCCCGTAGGGCCTAGGAACAGGAAGGAGCCGATCGGGCGGCCTGGGTCCTTCAGGCCCGCCCGGGCGCGGCGGACGGCGTCCGACACGGCCGTGAGCGCCTCGTCCTGGCCGACGACGCGCGCGCGCAGCGCCTCCTCCATCTGCAGCAGCTTCTCGCGCTCGCCCTCGAGCATCTTTTCGACCGGAACGCCGGTCCAGCGCGAGACGACCGCGGCGACCTGCTCGACGTCGACCACCTCGGGTGTAAGCGCGCCGACGTTCTCGCGCCTCTTCCTCGGCCAGTCGTTTTTCGAGCGGCGGAATCTCGCCGTAGAGGATTTCCGAGGCGCGCTGCAGATCGCCGCGGCGCTGGGCGGCGGCGAGCTCGGCGCGAAGACGGTCGAGCGCCTCGCGCGCCTGGGCGGACTGGCCGACCTTGTCCTTCTCGGCCTTCCAGCGGCCGGTCAGATCTTCGGACTGGCCTTCGAGGTCCGCGAGCTCGTCCTCCAGCTTCTCGAGGCGCTGCTTGGAAGCGGCGTCGGTCTCCTTGGACAGCGCCTCGCGCTCGATCTTCAGCTGCACGACGCGCCGGTCGATCTCGTCCAGCTCTTCCGGTTTGGAGTTCGACCGCCATGCGCACGCGGCTCGCCGCCTCGTCGACCAGGTCGATCGCCTTGTCGGGCAGGAAGCGGTCCGTGATGTAGCGGTTGGACAGCGTCGCGGCCGCGACGATGGCCGCGTCGGATATTCTGACGCCGTGGTGGACTTCGTACTTTTCCTTCAGCCCACGGAGAATTGATACGGTGTCTTCAACGGTCGGCTCGTTGACGAATATCGGCTGAAAGCGCCGCGCAAGCGCCGCATCCTTCTCGACGTTCTTTCGGTATTCATCGAGCGTGGTGGCGCCGACGCAGTGCAGTTCGCCCCGCGCCAGCGCGGGCTTGAGCAGGTTGGAGGCGTCCATCGCCCCCTCGCTCTTCCCGGCCCCGACCAGGGTGTGCATCTCGTCGATGAAGAGGATGATCGAGCCCTCGGCGGCCGTGACCTCGTTCAGCACGGCCTTCAGCCGCTCCTCGAACTCGCCGCGGTATTTCGCGCCGGCGATGAGTGCGCCCATGTCGAGGGCCAGGAGCTTCTTGTCCTTCAGGCTCTCGGGCACATCGCCGTTGATGATGCGCAGCGCCAGGCCCTCGACGATGGCGGTCTTGCCGACGCCCGGCTCGCCGATCAGCACGGGGTTGTTCTTGGTGCGGCGGGAGAGGACCTGGATGGTGCGGCGGATCTCTTCGTCGCGGCCGATGACGGGGTCGAGCTTTTCGTCGCGCGCGGCCTGGGTGAGGTCGCGGGCGTAGCGCTTCAGCGCGTCGTAGCCCTCCTCGGCGGAGGCGGAATTGGCGGTGCGGCCCTTGCGCAGCGCCTTGGCCGCCTCTTCGAGGCCGGCGGGGGTGACGCCGGCGGACTTGAGCGCCTGCGCCGCCTCGCCGCCCTCCTTGGCGAGGGCGATCAGGAGCCGCTCGGTGGTGACGAAGGCGTCGCCCGCGGACTTGGCGTCGGCCTCGGCGGTCGGCGAACACGCTGGCCGTCGCCGGCTGCATGTAGAGCTGGCCGGATCCGCCCTCGACCTTCGGCGTCTTGGCGAGCAAGGCTTCCGCAGCCTGATCGACCTGATCCGGGCGGCCGCCGGCGCTCTGGATCAGCGCGCGGGCGAGGCCGTCCTTCTCCTCGAGCAACACCTTCAGGAGATGCTCTGGCGCGAGCTGCTGATGGCGGCGGGCCAGTGCGAGCGACTGGGCCGACTGGATCGCCTGTTTGGCGCGGTCGGAATAGAGGTCGATGTTCATGGCGTCCCCTTGAAGCGGCGGATCTGAGCGGGCCGCCTTGATCAAGCGCAGGCCCGCCTCGAGGCAGGATTTAGGTGTGGCACAGGCGCCACACAAGGACGCCGACGGCAATTCCCGGCGGGTCTCGCGACAACCTGTCCCGAAACTGAACAAGCCGATCAGACCTTTTTCAACACCTTCGGCGCAAGCTCCCGGCCTGGAACTCAGAGGTTGAGCTTCGCGTCTAAGACTGAAGCCAACCTGGAAGGTGGAGTGGGACGATGAGGAAGCGTCCACATGGCGTGTTTGGTTTGGGGTTGGCCTGCCTGCAAGCGGCGGCCACCGGCCGGACGGAGCATGCGCCCACGTCAGCCGACTATCCCGACAGCGTCGTTCGCCGCACGGTCTTCGAGGCCGGCGGCGGCCATGGCTGGCGCATCTCGGCGCTGGAAACGCCGCGCGAGCGGCCCGCGCCCTGGCGCATCGTGGTCATCACCGGCGCGCCGTCATGGTCAGAATATTGGGCGCCCGCGCTGGCTGCGTTGCCCGCCGACCGCGAGATGATCGTGGTCGACCGCCCCGGTTTCGCCGGCAGCGAGCCCTTCGATTGCGTGCCCGACATCCGCGTTCAGGCCGAGGCGCTCGCGCCCTTGCTGGACGCGAGGGCCGGGCAGCGGATCCTGCTCGTCGGTCAGTCCTACGGCGCGGCGATCGCGACGCTGATGGCCGAAGCCCGCCCGCGCAGGGTGGCCGGGGTCGTGCTGCTGTCGAGCTATCTCGGCGTGGCCGGGCCGACCACCCGCTGGCTGATCGGACTGGGCTCGAGGCTGCTAGGGCTGATCCCGCGCGACCTGAGGAATGCCGTTCTCGAGGTCAGCCACCAAGCGGAACAGCTGACGCACATGCGCGCGGCGCTTGAGCATCTCTCTGTGCCCGTGCACGTCATCCATGGCGACATGGATGATTTCGCGCCGATCGAGATCGCCGAAAAGCTGGTCAAGGAGACCCGCACCCGCCGCCCGATCCGCTTCCAGCGCATCAAGGGCCTGAAGCACTTCTTCAACGACGGCCCGGTCGAGCCTCTGATCGCCTGCCTGGAGTCCTGCATCCTGCAGTCGGAGCACAAGCTCAGGCTGCCGCGGCTCCCGCGCATGGATTGGCGCTGGCCCGAGCCTAGTCGAGGATGAGCGCCAGCAGCACCTCGTCGTGGTCCTTGCCCTCGTAGCGCAAGGCGCGCGGTTCGACGCCGTACTCCGAAAAGCCCATCCGCCGGTAGAGCGCGCGGGCGGCCAGGTTGTCGCCAGTGACCGAGCACTGCAGCACCGAAACGTACTGACGAGCGTGGTCGATCACGCGTCCGGTCAGAGCCTCGCCAATGCCGCGACCGCGCAGTCGCGGCTTCAAGTAGACGCTCCACATCAGGCCCTTGTGCCTGACCTTGAGGCCGTCCTCGCGGGAGAACCCGGCCGAGCCGGAGAGCTCGCCGTCGACGTAGACGCCGAACAGCACATCGATCCCGCCCTCGGGGATTCGCCCGGCGAAGAACGCCAGGTCGAGTCCAACCTGGTCCTCATAGCTGGACGAGAACGCCAGGGGCTCGTCGCGGAGCATCTCCAGCCTCAGCGCGCGCCAGGCGGCCGCCTCCGCCCGCGTTACGGCGCGGATCTCGAAGTCGATGCCACGTTCAGCCATGCCCGGCCTTCTAGCGCCAGTCGATCCGACGGCGATAGGCGAAGGACCGGCGGAGTTGATCGCCGACGCGGCCGATCTCTCGCACGACCTTGCCGGGCGCAGAGGGCGCGCTGGCCCGCCGCGCCTCGCGCCTGAGCGTGATCACCGAGCTCAGCGTGTCGGCCTTGCCGCGCTCGCGCGCCAAGTGCTGCTCCTGCACGACAAACGCGGGCGTCAGGATGTAGGTGGTCAGCGACCGAAATAGGCTCGACCGTGGCGAGAACAGCTGGAGGTCGATGGGCGCCTCGATCGGCTTCGCGTGCGCGATCAGCCAGCCGGCGGCGCGGCGCGAGACCATGTAGCCGGCGGTGCCCCAGGAGTTTCGCCGCAGGCGATGCAGGCTGCGCCCCGCAAATGGGACCGAGGCGCGCGACATCTCGACCATCACGCTGAGCGAGGTGTCGATCTTGACGATGTCGGCGTCCGCCGGGGGACCAGCCGAGCCGTCGAGCGCCGCCGGCAGATCGGGGCTGATCTCGACGTCATCCTCCAGAACGAGACCCCACGCGTCGTCGCGGGCGGCGATCAGGGACCAGACCTTCTGGTGGCTCAGCCAGCAGCCTACCTCGCCGGCGGTCAACGGAAGCGGGGCGGCGTGTTGGCGGTAGGCGGCGAGATCGGCTTCGGCCAGCTGCTCGCCATCGACGCCGTCGACGCGCTCGAACGCCAGCCCGATGGCGTCGGCTTGGCCGCGCATATGCCGCAGTCGATCAGCGGACCGGTCGAGATTGATGACGTAGACGGGCGTGCGCATCGAAGCACGCTACGCGTCAGGCGTCCTCGGTCGCATCCGCTTGCGAGGCTGACGGATCGCCGTCATCGCCCTCGGCGCGTGGCCCGCGACGGCGGCGGGTGCGGGGCCCGTCGTCAGCCCCAGCCTCGGAGGGCGCCTCGGGTCGCGCCTGCAGGAAGGCCGGAGCCTGGCTCGTGCCGCCGTCCTGCGAGCGCAGGATCGGCGACGACGACGGCGGCTCGGCGGACGCTGCTAGCGGTTGCGCCTGAGGCTCCACGACCGCGAGCGGGTCGGGATTGCGCTCGGTGCGCTCTCCGCGGCGGTCGTCCCGGTAGCGGTCGTTGCGGTCGCCACGCGGCCGGTCTTCGCGAAAGTCGCGTTGCCGGTCGTCGCGATAGGGCCGGTCGTCTCTGGGGCGATCGTCGCGCGGCCGGTCGTCTCTTGGACGTTCGTCTCTGGGCCGATCATCTCTTGGACGGTCGTCTCTGGGGCGATCGTCTCTTGGGCGGTCGTCTCTGGGGCGATCGTCTCTGGGGCGATCGTCACGGGGACGGTCATCTCTCGGCCGATCGTCCCGCGGCCTGTCGTCTCTCGGGCGCTCGTCTCTTGGCCGCTCGTCGCGATAGCCGCGGTCCTGCTGGTATCCGCGGTCCTGCTGGTAGCCGTTGCGATCGCGCGGGCGCTCGTCGCGGCGGCCCTCGTAACGGCCCTGCTCGCGCCACTCGCCGCGCGGCTCGCCGTCGGCTTCCCACGGCCTCCGTCCCGACTTCGCCCGTTTCGCCGCCGCCCTCATCCTCGAAGTCGATGTCGAACCCGGAGGCGAAGGCGTCGCGACCCATGATGTCGCTCGCCGGTCGTTGCGGCTGCACGGCGCGCAGCACCCGGAAGTAGTGCTCGGCGTGCTGCTGATAGTTTTCCGCGAGCACGCGGTCACCGGACGTGAGCGCGTCGCGCGCGAGCTGCTGATACTTCTCAAAAACGTGCTGGGCCGCGCCGCGGATCTTGACCCCGTCCGGTCCGTTCGATTCGAACGCCCGGTTGGCGTTGTGCTGAGGCTTGCCGCCTCCGCCGCCGCCGCCCCGATTGCGGCTGCGCTGCCGCTTCATTCCTTTGAAATCTCTCATCTTTTCCAGCAATCTGGCCGACGCTCAGGGCGTGCCCTGATCTGTTTGTGGCCTTGGTCGGATCGGGGTGGCGACCCCGGGGTGATCCTGTCTTGCGTGCGATAGCGTCCTTAGTCTCCGCCCCGGCGCCAGTGGCGCCCGCGACCTGCTCGTCGACCGGAGCGACGCCCTGCAACGGACGAACTCCAAAGCCCCGACGAAGTGGGAAGAGACGCCCCTGATGTAGCGACTCGGCGTCTATATTCCAAGGGATATTTCGTTAAGGGCGGCGTCCGGCGACCACGCGGTCGTGATCGGCGAGGTCGCGGACCGTGGCCACATCGGCGGCGCCCGCATCGCGCAAGAGCCCCTCCACCGCCGCGGCCTGGTCTTGCCCGACCTCGACCGCAAACCGTCCGCCGGGCTTGAGCACACGTATGATCTCCGGCGCGAGATGACGGTAGATGGCAAGTCCGTCCGGCCCGCCATCCAGCGCCAATCTGGGCTCGTGGTCGCGCACTTCGGGCGCGAGCGTTGCGATGTCGCTCGTGCGCACATAGGGCGGGTTGGACACGACGAGGTCGAACCCGGCGTCGCCAAGTCCGGCGGTCCAGTCGCCGCGCAACAGCGCGACTCGCCCACCGAGTCCGAGGTTGGCCGCGTTCTCCCGCGCGACAGCCAGCGCCTCTTCCGAGACGTCGACGCCAAGGCCCTTGCCGGCCGGTCGCTCGGCCAGGATGGCGAGCAGGATCGCGCCTGAGCCGACGCCGAGGTCGAGCAGGTTGAATGGCCGCCCCGCAGGCAGATCGCGCAGCACGAACTCGACCAGGGTCTCGGTCTCGGGCCGCGGGGTGAGCACATCGGGCGTCACCTTCAGCATGATGGTCCAAAAGCCCTTGCGGCCGAGGATCTGGCTGACCGGCTCTCGCGCGAGCCGCCGGGCGATGTAGTCGTCGAGCGACGCCGCCTGATCGTCGCTCAGCGGGCGGCGTGGATCGGCGAGGATGTCGGCGCGGCTCGCGCCGGCGGCGGCCTCGACCAGGATCCGCGCGTCGATCACCGGACCCTCGATCCCGGCCGGCCTTGAGACGATCCCGGGCCGCCGTCCAGGCCTCGACCAGGGTCGGGCTCACCCCGTTTCCAGCGAGGCCAGGCGCGCGGCCTGATCCTCGGCGATCAGCGGGTCGATGATGTCGTCCAGCGCCTCGCCCTCCATCACCTTGGGCAGGTTGTAGAGCGTCAGGTTGATGCGGTGGTCGGTCACCCGGCCTTGCGGGAAGTTGTAGGTGCGGATGCGCTCGGAGCGGTCGCCGGAGCCGACCTGGCTCTTGCGGGCGTCGGCGCGCGCCGTGTCCAGCGCCTCGCGCTGCTGCTCGTAGAGCCGCGCCTTCAGCACCTTCATCGCCCGGGCGCGGTTCTGGTGCTGCGACTTCTCCGATGAGGTGACGACGATGCCGGTCGGCAGGTGGGTGATGCGCACGGCGGAATTGGTCTTGTTGACGTGCTGGCCGCCGGCGCCGGACGAGCGGTAGGTGTCGATGCGAAGGTCGGCGTCGTTGATCTCGATCTCGACGTCCTCGACCTCGGGCAGCACCGCGACGGTGGCGGCGGAGGTGTGGATGCGCCCCTGCGCCTCGGTGTCGGGCACCCGCTGCACGCGGTGGACGCCGCTCTCGAACTTCAGCCGGCCGAAGACGCCCTCGCCGGTGATCGAGGCGATGATCTCCTTGTAGCCGCCCATCTCGCCTTCGGAGACGCTGTCGACCTCGACCTTCCAGCCGTGCAGCTGGGCGTAGCGCTGGTACATGCGGAAGAGGTCGCCGGCGAACAGCGCCGCCTCGTCGCCGCCGGTGCCGGCGCGGATCTCCAGGATGGCCGAGGCGCTCTCGTCCTTGTCCTTCGGCGCCAGCTGCAGCGCCACCGCGCGCTCGAGTTCGGGCAGCCGCTCGTTGACGCCGGCGAGCTCCTCGCGCGCCAGCTCGGCCATCTCGGCGTCGGCGCCCTTGGCCATGGTCTCAAGCTCGGCCGCCTCGGCGCGGGCGTGCTCGAGCGCGCCGACCGCCTCCACCACCGGCTTCAGCTCGGCATGCTCCTTGGCCAGGCGCACGATCTCGGCGCCGTCGGAGGCCGCGCCCATGCGCGCCTCGACCTCGCGGAAGCGATCGAGCACCTGGTCGAGTCGGGCTTTGGGGAGCTGCACGGCTGGGAGTGTAGTGGAGCGCCTGATCGCGCGCAAAACCGCCGCCGGCCTTACGGCCGCGGCGGGTGCGAAATGCGTTGGTCCCGCCCCCCGCCGCGCCGGCGAGAGGCGGGCCGAATGGAAGCTAGGCGCGCGATCCCTTGAACGGGAAGGTGCCGAACGAGCCCGCCTTCACGTTGCCGTTCAGCGTGTCGCCGACGACCGTGCCGGTGAACTCGAGCGTCATCGGGAAAGGCTGGGTGATCGAGTTCGCCCAGCTGACGGTGTCGCCGTCGACCTTGCCGTTCGCGATCGGGCTCGATTGGCCCTGCGCGCCCTGCGTTCCGGTGAGCGTCACCGCCCTCGGCCTTCAGGCTGAGCGTCGAGGGCTGGTCGCCCATCGGTGAACTGACCACGATATTCCAGTTGCCGTCTACGGACATGCAGTCCTCCTCTAGAACCTCGGAAATCTAAACAGCGCTTAGCTTCGCCGCGCAAGGGCGCCCTTGCGGCGCCCCTACTCCGCCGCCTCCAATCGCCCCTTCTTTTCGGCCTCGATCTCAGCGGCGCGCGCCTCGACCAGCGCCACGATGTGGTCGACCATGTGCTCGTTGTCCATCTTGTGGTCCTGGCGGCCGGCCAGATAGACCATGCCGGCCCCCTTGCCGCCGCCGGTGAAGCCCGACGTCGGTGAACAGCGCCTCGCCTGGCCCGTTGACCACGCAGCCGATGATCGAGAGCGACATCGGCGTCGTCACGTGCGCCAGCCGCTCCTCGAGGATCGCCACGGTCTCGATGACGTTGAACCCCTGCCGCGCGCAGGAGGGGCAGGCGATGATGTTGACGCCGCGATGGCGCAGGCCGAGCGACTTCAGCATGTCGAAGCCGGCCTTGACCTCCTCGACCGGATCGGCCGCCAGCGAGACGCGGATGGTGTCGCCGATGCCGGCCCAGAGCAGCGAGCCGATGCCGATCGCCGACTTGATCGTTCCGGGCCGGGTCGGACCCGCCTCGGTGATGCCGAGATGCAGCGGGCAGTCGATGGCTTCCGACAGCAGCTGATAGGCGGCCACGCTCAGGAAGACGTCCGAAGCCTTCACGCTGATCTTGAACTCGTGGAAGTCGTGGTCCTGCAGGATGCGGGCGTGGTTGAGCGCGCTCTCGACCATCGCTTCCGGACAGGGCTCGCCGTAGCGTTCGAGCAGCTCGCGCTCGAGCGAGCCGGCGTTGACGCCGATGCGCATCGAGCAGCCGTGGTCGCGCGCGGCCTGCACCACCTCGCGCACGCGCGCCGCCGAGCCGATGTTGCCGGGGTTGATGCGCAGGCAGGCCGCGCCGCCCTCGGCCGCCTCGATCGCGCGTTTGTAGTGGAAGTGGATGTCGGCCACGATCGGCACGCTGCGCGGCCTTGACGATGGCCGGAAGGGCGGCGGTCGAGGCCTCGTCCGGGCAGGAGACGCGCACGATGTCGGCGCCGGCCTCCTCCAGCGCCCGCACCTGGGCGATGGTCGCCGCGGCGTCGGCGGTGAGGGTGTTGGTCATCGACTGGACGCTGATCGGCGCATCGCCGCCCACCTCGACCGAGCCGACGCGGATCTTGCGGGTCGGGCGGCGGTGGATCGCGCGCCAGGGGCGCACGTGCTCGAGCGAGGGCGCGGTCATGGCCGGCTGGCTAGATAGGCTATTCGGGGCCGTCGGCCCAAGCCCGGCTTGCGCGAAACTTTCGTTACGGCTGGGCGGCGGGCCGCGGCGCGGCGGCGGGCGCGGGCGCCGCGAGCGTGAGGCTGGAGAGCGCCGTCGTCGGCCCCGGCAGCACGCCCTTGAAACGCTCGATCGACATAGACGTCGACGAGCGCCGGGTTGGAGACCTCGACGCTCAGGCCGGCGAGCGCCGGCGCGGCGTAGGCCTCGCCGGTCTCCAGCTGGCGAGCGAAGTAGACCGAGCCGTCGGCGCCGTGGACCACGAACGACACCGGCTTGGCGGCGACAAAGATGACGTGCGCCGCGGCCGGCGCGATCCCATAGACGGACGCCCTGGCCTCGAACGGCGCGCCGATCGGCGGCGTCAGCTGGCGCGGCGGCCTGGGCCGGCGCGCTCGACGCCGACGGCAGGCCTGGCGTGACATAGGGCTCGGGCGTCGGTCGACTCGATCGGCGGCGGCAGCGGCGCGCCGAGCGACACTGGTCCGACTGGCCCGTGCGAGGACACGGGCAGACGAATCGCGCGGCGCCGCGCGCGCGCCTTGGTGCGACGGCGCATGGCGCACGACGCGCTCGGCGATGTTCCAGGCCACGATCGCCAGCACCACGACGACGCCGAGAGTCACGAAGGTGCGCACGCGCGGATCGGTCTCGCGGTCGACGCCGCCCGGCGCGGCAAGCGCCTGCGGCCCGTCCGGCGCCTCGCGCCTGAAGCGCTCGACCGCCTGCTCGGGATCGAGGCCGAGCGCGCCGGCGCAGGCGCGGATATAGCCGACGACGAACGGGCGCGACGGCAGCTCCTCGAGCCGCATCGCCTCGAGCGCGGCCAGGTATTGCGGCTTGATGCGCGTCGCCAGCGACAGCTCGTCCAGCGAGATGCCGCGCGCCTCGCGCCGCATTCGGATCGCTGCGCCGATCGTCTCGCCCGCCAGAACGAGATCATCCGCGGCCGTTCCGTCGCCCTCGCGCGGGTCGGACAGATCAAGCCCGGAGCCGATGACGCCCGCGTCTACCGGCGACACGACTCGGCCCTTGGTTGATCAGCATTAACCTTTGCGAATAACGACACGCACACCCCGAAAGTCAGCAATCGTTCCCGCATATCAGGAATCAGAACAGTTTCCAATCAGTTATGTAATCACCGAGAGCTTTCGGGCAAGCGTCTCCACCTCGCTGCGGACCGAGCCGGCGCTGCCTCGAAGCAGGCTTTCGAAACCACGCCGAGCCGCTTCGCGATCGCAGGACAGCACCATCTGCTTCACCGGCCCAACGCCGCCAGGCGGCATGGAGAGCTGATCGTAGCCCAAAGCTATGAGCGCAAAGGCCTCCAGCGGTCGGCCGGCCATCTCGCCGCAGACCGAAACCGGGGTTCGGCTCTCGGCGCATGCGTCCTGGATCATCTTCAGCGCCCGCAGGGCCGGCGGCGACAGGGGGTCATAACGGTCGGCGACCCTGGGGTTCCCGCGGTCGGCGGCGAACATGTACTGCATCAGGTCGTTGGTGCCGATCGAGACGAAGTCGGTCATCGGCAAGAGAGCGTCCAGGTGCCACACCAGCGCCGGCGCTTCGATCATGGCGCCGACGCGGAGCAGGCTGGGCGCCGGCCTGCCACGGCGCTCCGCCCAGGCGATCTCCTGGTCGACGAGCGCGCGGGCGGCGCGGAACTCCTCGACGCTGGCGATGAGCGGGAACATGACTCGCAGCTCGCG
Source organism: uncultured Alphaproteobacteria bacterium (assembly GCA_963719975.1). GTDB lineage: Bacteria > Pseudomonadota > Alphaproteobacteria > Caulobacterales > Caulobacteraceae > Poindextera. Next base: position 188,489 of record CAVRED010000005.1, on the reverse strand, counting down.
GCCTCGGGTGGCGGCGATCAGCGCGCGCAGCTGCAGCTTGAGCAGTGTGCCGTTGCGGTCGAGTCCCATGCGGATCGCGCGCCAGCCCAGCGCTGGATTGTCTTCCCGCTCGACGTCGAGATAGGGCAACAGCTTGTCGCCGCCGAGATCGAGCGTGCGGAACGTCACCGGCAGCCCGTTCGCCGCCTCCAGCACGCGCGTGTAGAGCTGGGTCTGGTCTCTGAAGCGCGGCAGTTGCTCGGCGACCATGAACTGGAACTCGGTGCGGAAGAGGCCGATCCCCTCCGCGCCGGTCTCGGCCAGGATGTCGAGGTCGAGCGCCAGGCCCGCGTTCATCAGGATTGTGATCTTGGCCCCGTCACGGGTGAAGGCCGGCGTCTCGCGCAGGCGCAGATATTCGGCGCGGCGTTCGGCGCGCACCGCCATGCGGGCCTTGAGCGCCTCGACCACGTCCGGGCGCGGGCGCAGATAGGTCTCGCCCGCCTCGGCGTCGACGATCACCGGATCCCCCTGGTTGACGCGGTCGCGCAGGCCCGCGACGCGTCCGACACAAGGGATCTCGAGCGCCCGAGCGACGATGCCAGCGTGACTAGCGACCGAGCCCTCCTCGAGCAGGATGCCCTTCAAGCGGCCGCGGTCGTACTCGAGGATGTCGGCCGGCCCGAGGTTGCGGGCGATCAGGATCGCGTTCTCCGGCAGCTCGCGATGGATGCGGTCGCCGTCGCCGGCCAGGTGGCGCAACAGCCGGTCGTTCAGGTCCTCCAGATCGTGCAGGCGCTCGCGCAGGTACGGATCGCGCGCCTGGCCCACGGTGGCGCGGTGTTCGGAGCGGACACGCTCGACGGCGGCCTCGGCCGTCAGGCCCGAGCGAACGGCGTCCTCCAGCGACCGGTTCCAGCTGCGGCTGTGGGCGAACATCCGATAGCTCTCGATCACATCGAAGCTCGCGCCCACCAGCCCGTGCTGCCCGTCCATCATCTGGTCGATCTGCGTCTGCAGCGCGGCGACGGCGGCCTTGAGCCTGGCCTCCTCGGCGGCGACGTCGTCGGAGAGGAGTTGCTCGGGCGCGACCGGCGCCTCGTGCAGCACCGCCTGGCCGTAGGCCAGACCCTCGGCGAAGCGCACACCCTTCAGGCGCTCCGGCTTGTGCGGCGCGATCTCGACGTCCTTGAGCGCCGCTTCCGCCAGGCGTTCGCCGCCGGCCACCATCTCGGCCAGGACCATGGCGATGATCTGCAGGTCCTCGACCTCGTCCTCGGCGTAGACCCGCTCGGTGCGGTTCTGCACGACCAGGACGCCGATGGCCCGCCCGCCGCGCAGCAACGGCACGCCGAGGAACGCGTGGTACGGGTCCTCCCCCGTCTCAGGCCGGTAGGAGAAGGCAGGATGGTGCGGCGCGTCCGACAGATTGAGCGGGCCGCCGGCGCGGACGATCTCGCCCACGAGGCCCTCGCCAGGGCCGAGCCGGGTGACGTGAACGGCGTCGGCGCTCAGGCCCTCGGTCGCGAACAGCTCGAGATCGCCGGAGGCGCGCCGCAGGTACACCGAGCACACCTCGGCCACCATCGAGCGGGCGATGATGCGCACAGCCTCGTCCAGCCGGGCCTGGACAGGCCCGCCGCTCTCCATGGCTTCGCGAATCTGCCGGAGCAGACTGCGCGGGCCGCGCATTGGCATGCGGCTCAAGGCTTCATCATCCGGCGCTTCCTTATCAGGCCTACCTAACGGAAGCGCGACGGAGCGGCAATTTGAGCCGGGCCCCTTGGGCGCGGATTCCCGAATGTCGCCCGTGTTTTCGGCGCCGCGTACCGGTTTCAACTGGACGCGCGCGCAGCCGGCTCCCATCAATCGTTCAAACAGCCTGGGGAGGCGGGATTGGGCAAGCGATGGGCGCTCTTCGCGCTGGGCTGGGCGCTCGTGCTGGCGGGCGGGCTTGCGGCGCACTTGGTGCAAACCGCGGGCGGGGTGCGGGTTGAGGACGTCCGCTACCCCGGGGAGGGCGGCGTCATGTTCGCGGCCCGGCTCTATGTGCCGCCGAGCGCCAGCGCCGCCCACCCGGCGCCGGCCGTGCTAGTGGCGCACGGCTTCATCAACACACGCGAGATGCAGAGCCCGTTCGCCATCGAGCTCGCGCGACGCGGCTTTGTGGTCATGGCGATGGACATGGCGGGGCACGGCGATTCCGGCGGGGTGCTGGCCGAGCAGGGCTTCGGCGGTCCGGCCGCGCTCGCCTACCTGCGCGCCCTCCCCTACGTGGACAAGAACAACATCGGGCTCGAGGCGCACAGCATGGGCGGCTCGGCGGTCATGAGCGCGGCGACCGTCATGCCGAACGCGTACCGCTCGGTGGTGCTCGAAGGCTCGACGACCGCGTTCCTGGGCGCGGGCGCGGAGGGGACGGCGAAATTTCCGCGCAATCTCGAGGTCGTCTACGGCCAGTTCGACGAGTTCGCGCCCTTGATGTGGCAGGTCGCGAAGGGCGCCGACATCGATCGCTCGAAGCGCCTGACGGCGATCTTCGGGACAACGGCGCCGGTGGTCGCCGGCAAGCTCTACGGCGATATCGCCGCTGGCACGGCGAGGCGGCTGGTCAACCCGCCCGTCGACCACCCGCAGGAGCACTTCACCACCGTTGGCGTCGGCGCGGCGGTGGACTGGTTCCAGCGCACGCTGAGCGGCGAGGCGCGGCCGGCGCCGCCCGACCAGCAAATCTGGTTCGCAAAGGAGATCGGCACGCTGCTCGGCTTCATCGGCTGCGTGGCGCTGATCCTCGGAACCTTCGCGCTGGCTGTCGGAGGCGGGCCGCTCTCCGCCCTCGCCGCGCAGCCCGCGCCGGCGGCCACGCGCCGCGGGGCGCGTTGGTGGGCGGCCTTCGTTGTTACAGCGGCGCTGCCGGCGCTCACCTTCTATCCCCTGATGAAGATCGCGCCGCTCGTCTTCTTCGCCCCGTTCGCGCTCACCCGGACGCTGCCGTTCGCGCTCGGCGTCTTCTCCGAGCAGATCACCAACCAACTGGTCGTCTGGGCGCTCGGTACGGGCGTCATCGGGCTCCTGCTGAGCCTTGTCCTCCAAGGGGGTCGGAGCGTCTTTCGTCACCGCTGGATCAGCGCGCTGGCGGCGGCGGCTGCCAGCGTCGCAATGGGCTACATCGCGCTGGTCGTCGTCGACGTTCTGTTCAAGACAGACTTCCGCTTCTGGGTGCTGGCTCTGAAGCCGCTCGACGCGCGCCATTTCGGCTACGTCCTGCTCTACCTGCCGTTCTTCACCGCCTTCTTCCTACTCAGTCTGAGAAGCTTCTGCGCGGCCCTGCCGGTGAAGGGGGAGGGCGAGGGCGCCGCGCTCGTTTTCGGCGGTCTCGCCATGGCGCTGGGCTTCGCCGTGATGCTGGCCGCGCAATACGTGTCGATGGCCGCGCGCGGGCTCCTGCTCACGCCCGACGAGCCGCTGAACACCATCATCGCCTTCCAGTTCGTGCCGCTGCTGTTCGCGATCGGGGTCATCGCCGCATTCACTTACCGGCGGACCGGCGACTACGTCCCCGGCGCGTTCGTCTGCGCGCTCTTCATCACCTGGTACATCGTGGCCGGCACCGCGATCTTCCCGGCGACGGCGAACGCGTTCGCGCCGCCAAGGCCAGCCGCTCGTACCGCAGCGAGCGCCTCGCCTCCCGCGCCGGTCAGTCCGTCGTCTTCCAGCCGCTGAACGCCGGCAGGCTGACCAAGCCGCGAACCCAGGAAAGGTCGTCCGCAGCCTGCGCGTGGTAGCTCGGCGGAAAGGCCTCGGCGTTGTCCAGGCTGCAGGTCGTGACGTCGATCTCGCCCGGCCGCTCGTCGCGCTCATAGGTCAGCGGCGTCCCGCAGGCGGCGCAGAAGCCGCGGCGCACCGGCGCCGACGAGGCGAACATCGCCGGCGCGCCCTTGGTGAAGGCGAAGCCGTCGCGAGCGAACGTGACCCAGGGCACAAGCGGCGCCGCGGACGCGCGACGGCAGGACGCGCAGTGGCAGACCATGCTCGAGGTGGGCGGCGCTTCGGCCCGATAGCGGACCGCCCCGCAGGCGCAGCCGCCCTCGATCGCCACGGGCGTCTAGACCTTGTCCAGCTCGTAGGCCGCGTGCAAGGCGCGCACGGCGAGCTCGGTGTAGGCGGCGTCGATCAGCACGCTGATCTTGATCTCCGAGGTCGAGATCACCTGGATGTTCACGCCCTTTTCGCCGAGCGCGCTGAACATGGTCTTGGCCACGCCGGCGTGGCTGCGCATGCCGACGCCGATCACGGAGACCTTGGCCACGTCCTCGTTCACCGCGATGTCCTCAAAGCCGATCTCGGCCTTGGCGGACTGAACGATCTCGACCGCGCGGGCGGCGTCGCGCTTGCCGACGGTGAACTCCATGTTGGCCGTATCGCCAGTGCGCGCCCTGGACTGGACGATCATGTCGACGTTGACGTTGGCGTCGGCGAGCCTGGAGAAGATCTGCGACGACACGCCCGGATGGTCCGGCAGGCCGAAGAGGGTGATCTTCGCCTCGTCGCGGCTGTAGGCCACGCCCGACACGATGCGCTTTTCCATGATCTCCTCCTCGTCGCAGACGACTGTGCCCTGATCGGGCGGGCCGCCGGGCTCGACCATGCTGGATAGAACCCGAAGCGGCACGCGCTGGGCCATGGCGAGCTCGACCGAACGGCTTTGCAGGACCTTGGCCCCGAGCGAGGCCATCTCGAGCATCTCTTCGTAGCTGATCCGCTCGAGCCGCCGGGCGCGCTGCTCGATGCGGGGGTCGGTGGTGTAGACCCCGTCGACGTCGGTGTAGATGTTGCAGGCGGCCGGCGCGAGCGCGGCGGCGATCGGCCACCGCCGAGAGGTCGCCGGCGCCCCGCCCGAGCGTCGAGAGGCGCCCCTCGGTGTCGATGCCCTGGAAGCCGGCGATGATGGGCGTCTCGCCCTTGGCCATGGAGAGCAGCAGCTTCTCGGGCGCCACCTCCTGGATGCGGGCGCGGCCGTGGACTTCGTCGGTGACGATCGGGATCTGCCAGGCGAGCCACGAGCGGGCCATGTAGCCCATGTTGCGCAGCGTCATGGCGAGCAGGCCAGCCGAGACCTGTTCGCCGGAAGCGACCACGACGTCGTACTCGTCGTCGGACGAGGGCAGGCCCGCGGCGGCCGCACCGGCTCCGTCGGTCCAGGCGACCAGCTCGTTCGTGCGCCCGGCCATGGCGGAGACCACGACAGCGACGTCGCGGCCGCGGTCGACCTCCGCCGCCACCAGCCGCGCCACGCGCCGGATGCGTTCGAGGTCGGCCACCGACGTGCCGCCGAATTTCATCACCAGCCGGGACAAGCGCCTTCCGGGGTTGGAGGGGAGGGGTGGCGCGCCTTCTAGCGACGGTGCGGGCAGTGAGCAAATGTCCGCGGTTGACCGGCTCGCGCACTTGATATCTAACTACCTGCCTATCAATAAAGGTAGGTCATGTCGTTGGACTCCGACAAGATGGCCAAGATCGTCGAGCCCTACGCCACCACGTCGGATCGCATCCGCGCCCTGGCCGCGGCCGGCGCCCCACGGGCCGAGATCGCCCGTTTCCTCGGCAAGCGATACCAGCATGTGCGCAACGTGCTCGAAGGCGACGCCCAGAGCAGCGGCGGCTACCAGCTGGGCCGCGCCGATCTCAGCGGCGTACGGGAGGAACCCGCGCGCTTTGACCGATCTGACGAGTCGGCGTTCGTGGAGCGGCGCGGCCGCGGCGCTTTCTGGCTGCGTGTGCGGCCCGACGGGAGCATCTATCTGCCCGACGAGGTGATCAAAGCTCTCGACGCGGCGCCAGGCCACCGGGTCTTTGCGCAACTCAAGGACGGCGAACTCAAGCTGATCAGCGGCGAGGCGGCGATCGAGCAAGCCCGCGAAATCGTAAGCAAGTATATCCCGGCCGACATCGATCTGGTGCAAAGCCTGCTCGACAGTCGGCGCGCGGAGTTGGGCGATGAGGAACATCGCGGCTGACGCCGTCCTCGACCTGTCCGCCGTTCGCTGCCGACCTGCTCCGTTGACGCCGCCTCGGCGCGGGTCCAGCACGTCGGTCGTGTCAGACGCCCCTTCCAGCATCGATCCGGCCGAGGTCGCCCGTTTCTCGGCGATCGCCGACGAATGGTGGGATCCGCGGGGCAAGTTCGCGCCGCTGCACCGCTTCAACCCGGTGCGCCTGGACTTCATCCGCGAGCGCGCGTTGGCCCGCTTCGGGCGCGACGGCGCCGCGCGGGCGCCGTTCAAGGGCCTGAAGCTGCTCGACATCGGCTGCGGGGGCGGCCTGTTGAGCGAGCCGATGACGCGGCTGGGCTTCGCCGTGACCGGCATCGACGCCAGCGAGCGCAACGTCGCCGTCGGCGGCCGCGCACGCCAAGGGTTTGGGTCTCAAGGTCGACTACCGTTGCGCCACCGCCGAAGCCGTGCTCGCCGAGACCCCTGCCGCCTTCGACGTCGTCCTCAACATGGAGGTGGTCGAGCACGTGGCCGACCCCGGCCAGTACCTGCGCGACTGCGCCGCCTGATCGCGCCGGGCGGGATGATGATCGTCGCCACCCTGAACCGGACGCTGAAAGCCTTCGCGCTGGCCAAGATCGGCGCGGAGTACCTGCTGCGCTGGCTCCCGCCGGAGACCCACGACTGGAACAGGTTCGTCACCCCCGACGAAGTGCGCGCGCACCTGGCGGACGCGCCGGTCGCGGTCCAGGGGCCGTTCGGCGTGACCTACAGCCCGCTCTCCGGGCGCTGGCGGCTCTCGGCCGACGCCGACGTGAACTACCTGATGGTGGCGACCCGCGGCGCCGGCTAGTCAGATCGCGTAGCCCAGGCGCTCGATCATCGGCTGCAGGATCGGGATGACCGGCTCGAGGTGCTCTAGGTAGGCGCGGTAGCGGTAGCGCGACCGGTCGTAGAGCTTCTCGGTGACCTGGGCGTAGCTGGCCGTGCGCGCATAGCGTCGGTTCTCGTGGAACGCCAGGCAGCGGCGGTCGAAGGGCGCGCCGATGAAGGCCAGCATCCTGCGCACGTTGGCCTCCTGGTCCTCGACGATGTCCTCGTAGCGCACGGGCAGATAGCGCAGGGTCATCTCGGTGCGATAGCGCTCGACCAGCTCCATCACCAGCACGTAGTGGCGGGCGATCGTCTCCAGGTCATAGGCGCAATAGAAGCCGTGGGTCAGGTGGTTGGAGAACACCGAAAGCACCACGTCCAGCGGGTGCCTCAAGAGGTGGATGATCGGCGCCTCAGGGAAGATCAGGCCGATCAGGCCAAGATGCATCTCGTTCAACGGCATCTTGTCGGTGAACCAGGCGGCGCCCTTGCCGATCGCGCCGAGCTGGCGGGCGCGCTGCAGGTAGTAGTCGCGCAGATTGTCCAGCGCCTCGGCCTGGTCGCCCAGCCAGAGGTCGGCGAACGCCTCCGGGTAGGCCAATGGGCTGTTCAGCATCCGCGGCAGGATGTTGGTGATCTCGTTGATGGTCGGCAACTCGTCGCCGGCCGAGATCTTCGGATGCGCGGTCAACGTCTGCTCGACCATGGTCGTGCCTGAACGGGGAAAACCGACGATGAAGATCGGCTGGGCCGAGTCGGCGCGCACGGTCGCGCGCGGCAGGATGGCCAGGCGCGAGGCGGTGAAGAAGGCGGCCAGCCGCTCAGCCTGATTGCGCGCGGCGTCTTCCATGTAGGCGAGGCCCGTGGCCTCTCTGAGCGTGCGTTTGGCCTCGCGGAAGGCCAGGAACGCCTCGTCGGCGCGGCCCATCTTGTCGAGCAGGAGGCCTTTTTCGCTCCACTCGACCGGCCCAAGGCCAGCGCCGCCGCGTTCGCGCTCCATGGCGTCCAGGAGCCCGACCGCCTCCTCGTACTCACGCACCCGCCCCTTCAGCACGGCGCGCGCCAGGGTGATGCTGGGGTTGCCGGGGCTCAGGCGCTCGGCGGCGTCCAAAAGGTCCGCGGCGCGGGCGAAGTTGCGGTCCGTCTCCTCCATCTTCGCCCAACCGAACAGGGTCTGGAACACGTTTGGTTCGCGCCTGACCGACTCCTCATAGAGGGAGCGGCTCTCCTCCATCCGCCCCTGGTTCTTGAGATTCCAGGCGAGGTTGGCGAGCAGGATGGCGTCGCCACCGCCAGTCAGGTCCATCACGCGCCGATAGTGGTGCTCGCCGACCTGAGGCCGCTGGGCCTCGGTCATGATCATGCCCATCAGGTTGTGCGAGCGGGGATCGGTAGGGGACAGGCGCACCGCATTTCGCGCATGCACCTCGGCCTCGGCCATGGCGCCGCGCTCGAACAGCATGAGCGCCAGGCTCTGCGTCGCCACAAGGTCGTTCGGCTCGAGCGCCACAATCCGCGCGAGCAGCGCCTCGGCGGCGACGCGATTGCCCTGCGCGCGACGAAGGTCGTGCAGCAATCCGAGCGCCGTGACATGGCGCGGGTTCTGGTTGAGCAGCGGCACGAGCAGCTGTTCGGCGCGCGCCGGGTTCCCGCCCGCGAGCGCCCCCCTCGCCTCCTCGACCTCCGGCGTCGGCCGCGGCGGGTTCGGCGGCGTCGACCAATCGAAAGCGCAGCAACGATCGGCGCGCAACCCGCTGCCGCATGGGCAGGGCGCGGCGCCGGTCGCCGCGGCGGGGGTCGCCACTTCAATACTCATGCCTACAACCTAGCGGCCTGGTGAGCGTCGGCAAAGGGCGCCCAGGCGCACCGCCTGTGGCGCCGGCGCCAGCCTGCCATGAATTTACTTTGTCAGGGATTGCGTTCGCCTTGCATGGGGGAGGCGGCGCGCGATGGTTGTGCGAGAGTTGTTTCTCGTTCAAGGGGCATATCAGGATGTTGCTACTTTCCGGTCGCGCCGGACGCGTGCGCAAGACAGGTCGCGCGCGGCTGTTGGCAAGCGCGTCGGCCACGGTCCTGATCGGCGTCGCAGCGGCCGCAACGCTTGGCGTCAGCCTCGCGCCGGCGGTGCGCGCGGGGACGGTCAATCCCACACAGACCTCAACCTACCATCTGACGGCCGGCGACAATCCGATCACGTTCGGCCCGACCACCGACATCAACACCAGCGGCGGCTTTGGCGACGCGGTCCAAGGCGACGCCAGCGCCAACTGGACCGTCACCAACCAGGGCAACCTGACCGGCTACGCCAGCGGGATCTTTTTGACGTCTCGGAGCGACGTCACCAACTCCGGCTCGATCGTCGCCGGCGCCGGCTACTTCGGGAGCGGCGTTCAGCTGACCCAGGGCGGCAACGTCACGAATTTGGCCGGCGGCGTGATCCACGCGAACGGCGACGGCGTCTATCTCAACGCGCCGGGCAGCGTCAGCAATGCCGGCAGCGTCTTCGGCACGACGTTCGGCGTCCTGCTCGGGCAGGGCGGCACGGTCGTGAACTCAGGCTCCATCGCCGGCGGCGCCATCGACGTCTATGTCCAGGGCGGCCCGGGCGACGTCACCAACTCGGGCACGCTCACCGGATCGGCGTTCAGCTACACCGTCAAGCTGACCGGCGGCGGTGCGGTCAACAACCAGAGCGGCGGCAGCATCAGCGGCGGACCGTTCGCCGTCCTCATCAGCGGCGGTGCGGGAACGGTCACCAATGCTGGCAACCTGTCGGGGACCGACTTCGCCGTCGAAATGACCGGCGGCGGCGATGTCACCAACCAGCTGGGCGGCAATATCATCGGCGCGGGCGGCATCGCGGCGGGGCCGAAAGGCGGCGGCGGCGCGGGCGTCTACCTCAAGACCATGGCTGGCAACGTCAGCAACGCCGGCTCGATCACCGGCGCCGGCTACGGCGTCTACCTGGCTGCGGGCGGTTCGGTCACCAACGACAAAGGCGGCGCCATCACCGGAACGGGCGGGATCGGCTACGGGTCCTACAGCGCCTACAACCACTCCCACAACGGCGCCATCGGCGTGCTGATCTCCGGCGCCGCCGGTACCGTGACCAACGCCGGTTCGATCTACGGGCATGGGCTCGGCGTCGATCTCGCCGCGGGCGGCCTCGTCACCAACAACGCCGGCGGGAATATCTCCGGAAACGAAGGCGTGCGGCTCACGGCCGGCGGAACGGTCGCCAACTACGGCCTGATCGAGGGGCTGCAACACGGACCGTTCAACGCCTTCGGCGTCGCCGCCTACAATAGCCCGGCCACCGTGACGAACGCGGGGACCATCCTCGGCGACAAGCTGTACGGAGTGAGTTTGAACGCGGGAGGACGCGTCACAAACAAGGGCGGCGGCTTCATCAACGGCGTCTATCTCGTCGGCGGCGCGGTCACGCTGACCAACGCCGGGACGATCGCCGGCCTCCGGAGCGGCGTCTACATCGGCTCGTACATCAGCCCCGCAAGCGCCACGGTCACCAACACCGGCAACATCACCGCCGGTCCCGGACTCTACGCGGGCGTGTTTGGATACCGCAACTCGACGGTCACGCTCACGAACTCAGGAACAATCACCGGCGCCGACGGCGCTTTCTTCGGCGCTGGCGGCGACGTCACCAACCAGACCGGCGGCAACATCACCGGCGTTCTGGTCGGCCTCAACATCAAGGGGCCGGCGAACATCGCCAACGCCGGGATCATCCTCGGCGCGACCCAGACCGGGATCGACCTCGCCGGGCAAGGCAACGTAACCAACTCGGGCCTGGTCAGCGGGGGGAAATACGGCCTGCTGCTCGCCAGCGGCGATGTGACCAACCAAGCGGGCGGGGTCATCACCGGGCCGAGCGCGGGCGTCGAGTTCTCCGGCGCCGGCGTGCTTTCCAACGCCGGATTGATCAGCGCCGGCAACGGGCCGATCAGCTTTGGCGTGCTCGTCGAGAGCGACGCCGACGTCACCAACCTGGCTGGCGGGACAATAACCGGAACGTATGCCCTGGCAATCCGAGGCGCGGGCACGGTCACCAACGCGGGCCTGATCGGCGGCGCGGCGACCGCCGGAGAAGCGCTTTACATCGGCAAGAACGCCCTGGTCACCAACCAGGCCGGCGGCAGCATCGCCAGCGCCGGCGCCTACGGCATCATCATCAACGGCGCAGGGACGGTCATCAACGCCGCCGGCGCCACGATCAGCAGCGCGACCGCCTCCACCGGCGCCTACCGGGGCGCGGCGCTCTACATCAGCGGCCCCGGCAACGTGACCAACGCCGGGGCGATCACCGCCGGCGGCGACGCCACCGTTGGCGTCTACCTAGAGGCCGGCGGGCTCGTGACCAACAGCGGGAGGATTTCCGGCGGACAGTATGGGGTCTACACGGCCGGCAACACCACGATCACCAACGCCGCGGGCGGCACGATCAGCTTCACCGGCAACGCCACCGCCATCAACAAATATTCCGCAGTGCAGGTCAACGGCGTCGGGACGGTCACCAACGCCGGCAACATCAGCGGCGCGGCGACGATTTTCGCATACGGCGTGCGCATGTCCTCCGGCACGCTGACCAACAGCGGCAACATCGTCGTCAACGGCCTGGCCAGTCTGGCGGTCGACATCACCGGCGCCGGGAGCGTGACCAACTCGGGCACGATCAAGGGGACCTTGGGGGTCGGAATCGTCACGGGCAACGTGACCAACCTGAAGACCGGAGCCATCGCGGGGTCGATCGAGGGCATCGTGATGCTCACCGGGACGGTGACCAACGCAGGCTACATCGGCAACCGAAATGGCTACGCGGGGATCGGCATCGTCAAAGACGGCGTGATCGTCAATCAAGCCGGCGGAACGATCTCCGGCGGCGGGTTTGGCATCGTCGGCGTGATCGGCAACACAACCGTGACCAACGCGGCAGGCGCGACGATCAGCGCCAGCGGCAACTCGACCACCTTCGCCAGCGGATTCGGGCTCGGCGTCTACATTCGCAGCATCGGCTCCATCACCAACGCCGGCACGATTTCCGCGGTGGGCAACACCAGCGGCGGTATCGAGTTGCGGGGCGGCGGAACGGTGGTCAACACCGGCGTCATCAGTGGCGGGCTCTACGGCGTCACGACCGCCGGCATCGGTCTCTACGGCTCCACGGGAGGCACGGTCACCAACGCGGGCACGATCTCGGGTGGGGCGGCGTCTGTAGTCTTCCTGGGCAACACGACCAACGTGCTGACCCTGGAGACCGGCTCGACGTTGATCGGCTCTGCGATCGGCTCCGCCGGCGCCGGCGCGACCAACGCCCTGGTCCTGCAAGGGCATGGCGTGGCTAACAACGTCTTCGTCAACTTCAACACTCTGACGGTGAACGCGAGCGGCGTCTGGGCGCTGAACGGCGGCTCGACCATCGGCGCCACGTCGATCAACAGCGGCGACCTCGAGGTCGGCGACGCGGGGCATCCGGGGGCGGTGCTGACGAGCCCGGTCACCATCAACGCCGGCGGCACGCTTTCCGGCCATGGAACAGTGGCAGGAAGCGTGGTCGACAATGGCGGGACGGTCTCGCCGGGCGGCACGATCGGGACGCTGACCATCAGCGGCAACCTGACGCTGAACGCCGGCTCGACGACCGATATCGAGATCGCGCCGCCGAGCCAGAGCTCGCTGCTCATGGTCGCCGGGACCGCGGCCCTCGGCGGCGGCGTCGACTTCCTCGCCGACCCCGGCGTCTATCGGAAGGGCGAGCAGTTCCACTTCCTGACCGCGGGCGCCATCAGCGGAGCCTTCACCAGCGTTGTGGTGTCAAACGGGTTGCCCGGCAGTCTGGTGCAAGGCGCGACCACCGACACGCTGACGCTCCTTGCGGGCAATTTCGCACCGGTCGGCGGGACGTCGAACCAGAATGCAGTCGGGGCGGCGGTGAACGACGTGCCGGTGGGCGCCGGCGACTTCGACGCGGTGGCCAATCCGCTGATCGCGCTCGGGCCGGGGGCGGCGCAGAACCATGCGCTGGACGAGCTTGGCGGCGAGATCTACGCCGACACGCTGAGCGTCGGCCGGCAGGCGACGCGCGGGTTCCTTGCGACCCTGGGCGACAGGCTGGAAGGGGCCGACTCCGGCGCCGCTGCGCAGATGTCCGGCGCCACCACCGGCGACCCGGCGGTGTGGGGCCAGGTGCTTGGCCGCTTCGACAACCTCAGCGGCGATGGCAACGCGCACGGGTTCAACGCCAACGCCGGCGGTCTCGCCTTCGGCGCCTCCGGCGTATGGGGCGCCGCCACGGCCGGCGCGGCGCTGAGCTGGGACGAGACCAACCTTTCCCTGCGGGGCCTGCCGCAATCGGGACGCTTGGATTCAACCCAGATCGCGGCCTATGGCGAGGAGCGCTTCGGCGGCATGGTCTATGTGAACGGCGCGGCCAGCGTCGGCTTCACCAATGGCCATGGCGAGCGGGCCATCGCCTTTACCGGCGTGAACCGGCGCGCAACGGGCGACTTCGACGGGACCACCGTCGGCCTTGCCGCCAACCTCGGCGCCCGCATGCCGATGAGCGATGGGTGGATGGCCGAACCCAGCGTGGGGATCGTCTACTCCAGCATCCGCCAGGGCGATGTACGGGAGTCCGGCGCGGGCTCGGCCGACCTGGCCGTGGCCGAGCGCACGCAAACGGCCAGCGAAAGCCTGGTCGCGGTCCGGTTCGCCAACGCCATGCCGACCGGCCAGGGTCTGCTCTCGGCCGACATCAAGATCGCCTGGGCGCACGACTTCAGCGGCGTGACGCCGACGGTGGCCGAAGCCTTCCCGGTGACCCCGGGGGCGGCGTTCAGGCTCTCTGGAGCCGCCGCCGGCAGGGACGCCGGTCTGTTCAGCGGCGGCCTGAACCTCGCCGCTTCGCGTCAGCTCAGCGTCTTCGCCCGCTACGACGCGTCAATCGCCCAGGACGACACCGAGCAGATCCTCGACCTCGGGCTCAAATTCCGCTGGTGAACCCCTAACCGCACCAAGGGAACGTTCCGACCGGGCGCCGCCGCGAGGACTGCAAATCGTCCGTACACCAGGCGGTAATGGCGAACCGTGTTTCATGTGCGACATTCGGCCGCAAAGCGATTCGCCTAGGCCAGCAACGGCGTGACCGCGGCCGCTGCGTAAACCGAGGCGTAGGCTTCTGGCGTGTGGCGCAGTGGGACGGGCTCAGGGGTTCGATGCGAAACGGTTGGCTCAACCTCCAGGTCCGGTTCGCACCGGAGATGGCCGAGGGCTCGCCAGTGAATCGCCTTGAGAGCCGGCGGGGCGCGCCGGATTTTCCACTGAGCAGCGTTGGATTTCAGACAGCGATCGGCTCAATGCACAGGGCGCCGTTGTCGATGGGGAGGCGGTGGATGACCTCGGTCAGGGCGGTCGGCTTCACCCCTTGGGCGGCGGCGCCGCAAGGTCCGCGGCGCGCCAGTGCGGAGGCATGCTGACATGGCTTCAGCTCGAACTCAATCTAGGCGGCCTGCGCGGCGGATCGGTGCAGGAAAAGGCGATCGCGCAAGACCTCGGCGGCTTGAGGGCGCCGCCCGCGTTCGAGCCCTTCCGCCGGATCAGGAGCCTCGTCGCCAGCCCGGCCCACGTCTTGATCGCTTGCATGCCCAAGTCGGGTTCGACCTTCCTTTCCGATGTGATCGCCGAGCTGCCTGGCTTCCGCCGGGCGTTCCTGATGCCTGCGCACGGCCGCCGGGAGCAGGAGCTGGACGAATTTTGCCTGCAGCAGGCCGACCCGTTCAATTTCGTCGCACAAAACCACGTCCGCTACAGCGAGTGGACGGCCGAGATGTGCCACGACTACGGCCTCACGCCGATCGTGCTCGTGCGGAGCCTGCTCGACGTCATCGTCAGCCTGCGCGACCACATCCGAACCGAAAGCACGATCCTTCCCTTCCTATTCGTCGAGCCGCACCATGCCACGCTCGACGACGCCAGGTTGGAAGAGATGCTCACGCGCCTGGCGCTGCCCTGGTACATCAACTTCTACATGGGCTGGCGGCAGGCGCCCGGCGCCCACATCGTCAACTACGACGATCTGGTCAGCGCGCCGACGGGTGTGGTTCGCGAGGTCCTGTCGCTCGCCGGCGCGTCGATCTCCGACGCTGACATCGAGACGGCCGTGGCCCGCGTTCGCGAGGCGGGTCGCAGCAGAATGAATGTGGGTGTGACCGGACGCGGCGCCAGCCTGCGGCCCGAGACGATCCGCACGGTGCTCGACCTGATCAACTTCTATCCCGAGGCGGCCGTCGACCCCTATATCCAGTCCGTCAAGGCGCAGGCGCTGGCCGCCTTGTCCACGACGCAGCGGCCGGACCGTCGCGCGACGCCCCCGCCCAGGACGCAGCGCTCAGCCCCCTCGATCCGGCGCTGGTTGGAGCGAGTGGGAAAGCACAGCTTCATGCGCGCAGCGCTTCCGCTGGCGTTGTCCGCGATGGGCGTACTCTATTGGTTGTGGCCCTCGGACCTGTTCGCAGACAGCGGGCCGTATGGGCGCTTCGACGACATCGTCGTCCTGTTGCTCTGCGGCGTCTTCGCGGGACGCCTGACCAAGTACAAGCCGGTCAAGCCGCTCGGCTTGCCGCTGCGGCGCAAGGGCTGGCCCTTTGCAGTGCTCGGCTCAGCCATCGGCGGTCATCGCACGTCCGACGCAGTGGCCACGCGGATGGCCGAGCGCTAAGGCGACGGTTGGCGCTTCAGTTCAGCTGATCCTTCTTCGGCGGCTCCGGCGGCAGCGGGGCCACCTGGATTCCGTCGTGGACGAGCTCGCGAATCTCCTTCGGCGAGGCTTCGCCATAGATCCCGCGATCCTCCGAGGCGCCCTCATGGATCGCGCGCGCCTCGGTCGCGAAGCGGTCGCCGACGTCATCGAAGGTTTCCAGCACGTGCTGGCGCACCCGGCCCATCGCCTCCATCATCATGGTGCGGCCGGACTCGCTGATCGCCAACGTTCCGCCTTGCGCTTTCGTGCCGGCCACCGCCGGCGCCATGATCTGCTTGCGCACGTCAGTGGCGCCGCAAAACGGGCAGGCGATCTGTCGTCGGGCGAGCTGATCGTCGTATTCGTCTGACGATCCGAACCAGCCCTCGAACGGATGCTCGAAGGCGCAAACGAGGGCGTACTTGATCATCCGCCTATGCTCCCGCCGGCCCGCCGGCCGAAGCCTTGGCGAAGGCGGGACCTGCGAAGGCGCGCTCGTTGACCAGCGAGGGGATGGCCGCTCGAGCCTTGCCGGGCGCGGCGGAGTCGAGCACGGCCGCGATCACCCCAGGTTCGTCGTCCAATGCCTGAGCGACGATCTCGCCCCAGGGGCCGACCACCATCGAACGCCCCCAGGTGCCGCGGCCGTCCTCGTGTCGGCCTCCCTGCGCCGGCGCGAGCACGAAGGCGCCGGCCTCGATCGCCCTGGCGCGCAGCAGAATCTCCCAGTGCGCCTCCCCGGTCGGGCGGGTGAAGGCTGCCGGCACGGTAAGGATCTCCGCCCCGGCCTTGGCGAGCGCGCGATAGAGATAGGGAAAGCGGATGTCGTAGCAGACGGTCAGGCCCAACCTGCCGAATGGCGTGTCGGCGACGCTTGCCGCACATCCGGGCGTGTAGGCCTCGGACTCGCGCACGCGCTCGCCGGTCGGCAGATCGACGTCGAACATGTGGATCTTGTCGTAGGTCGCAACCGTCCGGCCGGCGGGGTCGATCAACATCGAGCGGTTGGCGGCGCCGCCATCCTCGCGCCTCACCAGCGCCGACCCGATCAGGAGCCAGACCTTGAGCTCGCGGGCCAGCGCGATCAGGCCCTGCACGCACGGGTCGGTCTCGGTCGGCTCTAGGATCGCAAACAGCTTCGCGCGATCGCGCTCGAGGATGTTGGTCGCCTCCGGCGTGGCGATGAGCTTGGCGCCGGCCTCGGCGGCCCGGCGCACCAGCGGCGCGGCATGGGCCAACGCGGCCGTCTGTGTCGCGGGCGTGCGAAGCTGGACAAGGGCGACGCGGGTCTCGGGGTTCATGCGCGCAGCAGGCCGTCGAGCTCGCCGGCCCGCTCGAGGGCGACCAGTTCGTCGCAACCGCCGATGTGGCGCTCGCCGATGAAGATCTGCGGGAAGGTCGCCCTGCCCGAGCGCATGATCATTTCCTTGCGCAGCTCCGGGTCAAAGCCGGCTTCGATCTCGGTGACCGAGACGCCCTTATCTGCGAGCAGGCCAAGCGCCCGGGTGCAGTAGCCGCAGAAGGGTCGCGTGTAGACGGTGACCTTGGACATGGCCGTCATATAGAGACGCTTGGCGCTTCACGCACGCGTGCGATCACGGCGAGGTCGACGGCGCTGGCGCCGGCGGCCCTCAGCGCCCTGGCGCAGGCTTCGGCGGTGGCGCCTGTCGTCAGCACGTCATCGACCAGCAGCACACGGCGGCCCTCGATGCGCCGCCGGCCGGTCTCCCGCACGCTGAAGGCGCCCGCGACGTTGCGCCGCCGGGCGGCCCCCGACTTGCCCGCCTGGCTCTCGCTCCGCCTCGCCCGCACGAGGGTATCGGGCAGGTAGGCCAGGCGGTGGCGCCTGGCGAGCGGTCGGGCGATCTCGGCCGCCTGGTTGAAGCGCCGCGCGAGCAGGCGCGCGGGATGCAGCGGCACGGGCGCGACCACATCGGCGTCGGCAAGCAAATCCTCGGCGGCGCGTGCGATCCAGCTCGTGAACAGGCCAGCCAGGTCGATCCGGTCGGCGTGCTTGAACTGCAGGATGAGGTCGCGCGAAGCGTCGTCATAGAGCACCGCCGCGCGGGCGCGATCGAAGACGCGGGGGCGAGTGAGGCAGGCCGGACACCGCTCGCCCGTGTCGTACTCGAAGGGCGCGCCGCAGCCGTCGCACACGGGCTCGGCGATGAAGTGGACGCGCGTCCAGGCCTCTGCAGAAAGGCCGATCGACTGGGCGAGCCCGGTGCGATCGAGCGTCTGCGGCGGGAAGACGAGGTCGATGAGACCGCGCGCCAGCGCGGCCGCGCCCGGTCCCGGTTTCCAGGACCGCTCGTTCCGGTCATGGATAAGGCTCATGTCCGCCCCGCCCCGCCTGTTCGACCGCGGCCTACACCGCAAGCGCCTGGATCGCGCGGCGCCGGGATTCGCCGACGCCGGCTTCCTCAAGCACCGCGCCGCGGCCGACCTCGTCGAACGCCTGGAGGCCATTGTGCGCAACTTCCCGCTCGCCGTCGACCTCGGCGCGCGCGACGGCGCCTTCGCGGCGGCCCTGGCGCGCAGCCCCGCGCGCGAGCGCATCGGCCTCCTGATCGAGACCGACATCTCCGCGGCGATGCTCGGCCGACGAGCGAGCCTGCGGGTTCGCATGGACGAGGAAGAGCTCGCATTCGCCGACGCGAGCCTGGACCTTGTTGTCTCCAGCCTCGCGCTTCACTGGGTGAACGACCTGCCGGGCTGCCTGATCCAGGTCCGCCACGCGCTCAAGCCGGACGGCCTTTTCATGGCGGCGTTGCTGGGCGGTGAAACCCTGGGGGAACTCAGGACGGCGTTGATGCAGGCGGAGGCGGAGATCCTGGGCGGTGCGGCGGCCCACATTTCACCCGCGGTCGATGCGCGCGAGGCGCTCGGCCTGATGCAGCGCGCCGGCTTTCAGTTCCCGGTCACCGACGTCGACCGCGTTAACGTCCGCTACCCGCACCCGTTGAAGCTGCTCGCCGACCTTCGCGCGATGGGCGAGACAAGCGCCTTCTCCGACCGGGGAGGCCCGGGCCTGAGCCGGCGCACGCTGGCGCGCGCGTTCGAGATCTACCAGGAGCAGTTCGCGGATCCGGACGGTCGCACGAGGGCGACCTTCGACATTGTGACGCTGACGGGCTGGGCGCCCGGCTAGCGCTACATCGCCGAGCCGACGGTCGATGAAATGGTGTTGTACATGTTGGTCGCCTTGCTGCCGAAGGCGGTCACCGAGCTGAGAATGACAAGGAAAATCAGCGAGACGATCAGGCCGTACTCCACCGCCGTGGCGCCGGAGACGTTGGCCGGCAAGGACCTCAGATGAGGTCGCGCAACCAGGCCACCAGCGGCGCGTCGGCCGGCGGCATCGGGTAGTCCGCAAGTTTGTTCGGCCTCACCCATGCAAGCGCCTCATGTTCCAGAGCCTGGACCACGCCTTTCCAGCGTCGGCAGAGGTACAGTGGCATGAGCAGGTGAAACGAATCGTAACCGTGACTGGTAAATGCAAAGGGCGCGAGGCAGGCCTCGACGACCGAGATCCCTAACTCCTCGTTAAGCTCGCGGATCAGGCAAGCTTCTGGGGTTTCTCCTTCCTCAACCTTACCGCCTGGAAACTCCCACAACCCTGCCAGCTGTTTACCTTGCGGTCGCTTGCAGATCAGAACCCGCCCATCGACGTCGATCAGAGCGGCCGCCGCAACCAGCACCAGAGGCTTCATCGGCAAGGTCCCTCACGCCAAGAGAGAGGCGGATTCAGCTGCGATAGTCCCCGTTGATCTCGACGTAACGCTTGGTGAGATCGCAGGTCCACATGACCGCCGAGGCCTTGCCCACGCCGACATCGACGGCGATCTCGAGCTCGGGCCGCTGCATGTAGGCGCTCATCTTGGCTTCGTCGTAGGTGGGCGAGACGGCGCCGTCGCGCGCGGCGACGAGCTCGCCGAAGCGGATCTCGATCCGGTTGCGGTCGATCGGCTCGTCGGCGCGTCCCACCGCCATGACGATGCGGCCCCAATTGGCGTCCTCGCCGGCGATCGCGGTCTTCACCAACGGCGACTCGGCGACCGTCCGCGCGATCTTGCGGGCCGAGGCCGGGCTCGTCGCGCCGGTGATGGCGATCTTGACGAACTTGCTCGCGCCCTCGCCGTCGCGGACCATCTGCTGCGCCAGGTCGAGCATCACCCCGTGGAGCTTGGCGCGGAAGTCGGCCAGACGGCGATCGGCGGCGCGCTCGATGCGCGCATTCCGCGCCTCGCCGGTCGCGAACAGCAGGCAGGTGTCGTTGGTCGAGCGGTCGCCATCGACGGTGACCGCGTTGAAGGTGGACTGGGTGGCGCGGCTGACCAGCGCTTGAAGCGCGGCTGCACCGATCGCTGCGTCGGTGGCCACGAAGGCCAGCATCGTCGCCATGTTGGGCGCGATCATGCCCGAGCCCTTGACGATGCCGGCGATGCGGACGACCACGCCGTCGATCGCGGCCTCGGCCACAGAGCCCTTGGCGAAGGTGTCGGTGGTCATGATGGCGCCGGCTGCTGCAAGCCAGTTGGCCGGGTCGAGCCGCCCGGCCATGGCGCTCACGCGCGGGGTCACCATCGAGTCGTCGAGCACCACGCCGATGACGCCGGTCGAGGCCATCATGACCTGGTGCTCGCGGCAGCCGACCGCACGGGCGACGGCTTGCGCGACACGGCGCGCGGCCGCCGCGCCTGGGCGGCCGGTGAAGGAATTGGCGCAGCCGGCGTTGACGATCAGCGCCCGCACCCCCTCCCCGCCATCCGCCGCCAACGCATCCCTGCACCAGTCGACCGGCGCGGAGCCGACCCCGTGGCGCGTGAAAACCCCCGCCGCCGTCGTCCCCGCGGCAAAGCGCATCAGCAGGAGGTCGTCGCGCTCCTCCTTGTAGAATCCGGCGCGCGCGGTCGCGAGGTCGACGCCGGCGACCGGCGCGATCGGCGGAAACGGAACCGCGAGCGGAGAGACCAGCGGAGATGGGGGGCTCATTTGACCTCGTTTGCGGGAACGGATTGGGCCGAAGATTCAGCGGCCGACGAGACGGCGACCGCAAGGGAGGACGCGGCCGGTTGCGCCGACGAAGCCGCCGCGGACGACGGCGCCGAGGCCGGCTCCGGCTCGGTGGTGGGCGAAGGCGCGGCCGGGCCGATAAGGACCTTGATCTGGTTGTCGTGGCGCAATCGCTTCAAGAGATCGCGCACCTGCTCATAGGTCAGGAAGTTGACGATCTCGGGCCGGGCCGCGTCGAGGGAGATCGGCGTCTCCGGCCGCCGATCCTCCAGCTTCAGCACGACCCATCCGGAGTCGGTCTGGAACGGACCAACGATCTCGCCGACCTTGGCGTCCTTCAGTGCTGCAGCGTAGGTCGGGGGCAGCACGTCGGCAGTGAAATAGCCGAGGTCGCCGCCGTTCAGGCGCGTCTGGGCGTCGATGGAGTGCTGCATGGCCAACGTCTCGAACGCCGCGCCGCCGGCGAGCGCTTTTTTGACCGCCAGCGCGTCCGCCTGCGATGCGGTGACGATCTGGGCGGCGTGCATCTCCTCGGACTGGCCGGCCGACTGCACCTCGTCCTGGTAGAGGGCGCGGATCGAGCTTTCGCTGACCGTCCGCTCGACCAGGCTCTCCACCAGCATGTCGCCCAGGATGCGCTCGCGGGCGGCGGCCAGCCTGCGCTTGGTCTCCGGGTCGTTGGCCAGGTTCTGTCGCTCGGCCTCGGCGGCCAGCAGCTTCTCGTCGATCAACTGGTCCAGAGCCTGGTGGAAGGTGGGCGATGAGACGTCGAGCGGCTCACCCTCACCGATCAACCCCTGGGCGACAGCCTCCCGCTTGACGTCTGAGGCCCAGACCGTCTGGCCGTTCACGCTCGCCACGGCCGTATCGCCGGGAACGGGCGGATGCTGCGCGCCGCTATGCCGCGAGCAGGCGGCAAGCGCCACGAGCGCGCAGGCGGCCAGGATCGCCAGGCCGGCGCGCCGCTTTCCGCTCTTGCCTGACGCTGCGTCCATTTGCGCTAATCTGTATCTGAGAAAACGGCAAGGCCGCGCCCATACGCCGCGCGCACGCCCACGCCTAGCCCCTGAGAGAGGAAGCAACGCGATGAAGTTCTACAACTCGGTCGGCCCCAATCCGCGGGTGGTGAAGATGTTCATCGCCGAGAAGGGCATCGACATCCCGCGCGTCGAGGTCGACCTGATGGCCGGCGAGAACCGGCAAGCGGCGCATCTCAGCCGCAATCCGTCCGGCCAGATGCCGACGCTGGAGCTGGACGACGGCGTCTTCATCTCGGAGATCCTGCCGATCTGCGAGTACCTCGAAGAGGTGCATCCGACCCCGGCTTTGATTGGAACGAACGCTGAGGAGCGCGCGGTCACGCGCATGTGGACGCGGCGGATCGACCTGAACGTCTGCGAGCCCATGGCCAACGGGTTTCGCTATTCGACGGGCCTGCGCCTGTTCGAGAGCCGCATGCGCGTGATCCCGCAGGCGGCCGACGACCTGAAGACCCTGGCGGCGGAGAAGCTCGCCTGGATGGATGGTCTGCTCGGGTCCAAGCCCTTCATCGTCGGCGACCGCTTCACGTTGGCCGACATCCTGCTCTTCGTGTTCGTCGAATTCGGCGGGGTGGTGGGGCAACCGCTGGACGCGGCGAACAAGAACCTCGCGGCGTGGCGCGACCGCGTGTCCGCAAGGCCGAGCGCGGCCGCCAGCGCCTGAGGGCGGCGCGGGCGCCACAGTTGCGCCGCGCTTTCCCTGCATTTCATTGGTGGCGAGCGCCCCTCGCGTTGACTTAGCGGGGGGCGCTGCTTAAGTCTCGCGCGGGCCAAACGAGCGGTATTCGAACGGGCTTTGAGCGTTTTCCGCAAGAGCCCGGCGCGGCCGACGGGCCGCCCGACTGCGCTGATCCGGAACCCCTTCAGAATGCTCGCTATCGCCAAGAAGCTGTTCGGCTCATCCAACGAGCGCCGGGTCAAGGCGATGGGGCCGCGGATCGCGCGGATCAACGCGCTCGAGCGCCAGTTCGAGGCCATGTCCGACGAGGACCTCTACCACCAGACGGAGGCGTTCCGCGCCCGACTGGCCGCCGGCGAGACCATCGAGGACCTCCTGGTCGAAGCCTTCGCCACCGTGCGCGAGGCCTCCAAGCGCACGATCGGCCTGCGCCACTACGACGTCCAGCTGGTCGGCGGCATCGTGCTGCACAACGGCGGCATCGCCGAGATGCGGACCGGCGAAGGCAAGACCCTTGTCGCGACGCTGCCCCTCTATCTGAACGCCCTGGCCGGCAAGGGCGTGCACCTGGTCACGGTCAACGACTACCTGGCCACCCGCGACGCCGAATGGATGGGCCAGATCTACCGCTTCCTCGGCATGAGCGTCGGCGTGATCGTCAACGGCCTGACCACCGCCCAGCGTCAGAGCGCCTATCGCAGCGACATCACCTACGGCACCAACAACGAGTTCGGCTTCGACTACCTGCGCGACAACCTGGTCTACTCGATCGACGAGATGTCCCAGCGCGGGCACAACTTCGCGATCGTCGACGAGGTCGACTCCATCCTGATCGACGAAGCGCGCACGCCGCTGATCATCTCCGGCCCGACCGAGGACCGTTCCGACTTCTATCGGACCATCGACAAGGTCGTGCGCGAGCTGATCGAGGACGAGGACACCTTCGACCACGACGAGAAGCAGAAGCAAGTGATGCTGACCGAGTACGGGTCGGAGCAGGTCGAGGACATGCTGGCGCAGGGCGGCCACCTGACCAGCGACACGGCCGGCCTCTACGACCCGGCCAACATCTCGATCGTCCACCACATCAACCAGGCGCTGCGCGCCAACAAGCTCTACCAGCGCGACCGCGACTACATCATCAAGGACGGCGAGATCATCCTGATCGACGAGTTCACCGGCCGGATGATGCTCGGGCGGCGGTTGTCGGAGGGCCTGCACCAGGCGATCGAGGCCAAGGAGGGCGTCACCGTCCAGCCCGAGAACCAGACGCTGGCCTCGGTCACGATCCAGAACTACTTCCGCCTCTACGACAAGCTGTCCGGCATGACCGGCACGGCGGCGACCGAGGCGCAGGAATTCGGCGACATCTACAAGATGGACGTGGCCGAGATTCCGACCAACCGGCCCGTGCGGCGGACCGACCACGACGACGAGGTCTATCGCACCGAGCAGGAGAAGTACGGCGCAATCCTCGACTCAGATCGAGGACTGCTACGTGCGCGGCCAGCCGGTGCTGGTCGGCACCGTCTCGATCGAGAAGTCGGAGGCGCTGTCCGCCCTGCTTGAGAAGCACGAGTTCGAGCACGACGGGCGGTCGCGGACCGGCATCCCGCACCAGGTGCTGAACGCGCGCCAACACGAAAGCGAGGCCTTCATCGTCGCCGACGCCGGCGTGCCGGGCTCGGTCACCATCGCGACCAACATGGCCGGCCGCGGCACCGACATCCAGCTGGGCGGCAATGTCGACATGCGCGTCGAGCGCTGGCGGATGGAACAACGTGGCCTTGGCATCGAGGTGACGCCGTCGCAGGCGCTGAAGCGGCGCGGCGAGATCGAGGCCGAGATCTCCACCAAGAAGAAGCAGGCCATCGACGCCGGCGGCCTCTATGTTCTGGGTACGGAGCGCCACGAGAGCCGGCGCATCGACAACCAGCTGCGCGGCCGCACCGGCCGCCAGGGCGACCCGGGCGTCTCGAAGTTCTTCCTCTCGTGCGAGGACGACCTGCTGCGCATCTTCGCCGGCGAGCGGCTGGACTCGATCATGCGCACCTTCGGCGTTCAGGAGGGCGAGGCGATCACCCACCGTTGGCTGAACGGCGCGATCGCGACCGCCCAGCGCAAGGTGGAGCAGCGCAACTACGAGATCCGCAAGAACCTCTTGAAGTACGACGACGTCGTGAACGACCAGCGCAAGGCGGTGTTCGAACAGCGCCAGGAGTTCATGGAGGCGACGTGACCTTTCGGAGGTCACTGTCGAGATGCGCCACGACGCCATTGATGACGTCCTGCAACGGTTCTTGCCGCCGAAGAGCTACGCCGAGCAGTGGGACATCGAGGGCCTGGACGAGCGGCTCGTGGATCTCCTTGGCCTCTCCCTTCCGCTGGCGGAGTGGGCGAAGGAAGAAGGCATCGCCCCCGACGACATCGAGGCGCGCGTGATCGCCGCCGCCGATGCCCGCGCCGCCGAGCGCGAGCAGCTGATCGGCTCGGAACAGCATCGCGGCATCGAAAAGCATTTCATGCTGCAGATGATCGATCTGCACTGGCGCGAACACATGATGCACCTCGATCACCTGAAGAACGTGATCGGGCTGCGCGGCTACGGCCAGCGCGATCCCGCTGAACGAGTTCAAGACCGAGGCCTTCTCGCTGTTCGAGAAGCTGCTGGCCGACCTGCGCCAGGGCGTGACTCGCTGGCTGATGACCGTCGAGTTCCGCTTCGAGGAGCCGCCGCCGCCGGTGCAGCCGGCCCCCGCTGAACCTCGTCGAGGTTCACATGGACCCGTTGACCGGAGAGAACGAGCGCGAGCCCTTGATGGCTGCGGCGGCGATGGCGGCCGGCGGCGCCCAGGCCGCCGCTCTGCCGGCCTCGTCGCTGCCGGACAACTGGGAACGCACCAGCCGCAACGCCCCCTGCCCCTGCGGCTCAGGCAAGAAGTTCAAACACTGCCACGGCGCTCTGGTCTGAGGCGCGCCGCCGTCCGTTAGCCGGGGATCGGGCCCACCGGCGAGCGCCAGTTGTTCGGGTCGATGCGCTCGAAACCGGTGATCGAAAGCTCGCTCTCGTTCGGCGTACAGAACATGTTCAGGCTAACCGAGCCATTGAACACGTCGTCCTTGGCCCCGTTGAAGTTGTCGCGGCTGAACAGCGGCGCGACGTGCCAGTACTGGGTGTAGCCCAGGCTGTCGATCAACGCGATCAGCGCCGCCTGCTGGCTCGCGCGGTCGTTCTCGACGTAGAGCATCGGCCGAAGGCGGGCGATGGTCTGCCGCGCGCCCTCGAGCACCGCAGCTTCGAAGCCCTCGACGTCGATCTTGAGAAA
This sequence comes from uncultured Alphaproteobacteria bacterium, assembly GCA_963719975.1. Lineage (GTDB taxonomy): Bacteria > Pseudomonadota > Alphaproteobacteria > Caulobacterales > Caulobacteraceae > Poindextera. Next base: position 162,828 of record CAVRED010000005.1, on the reverse strand, counting down.
CCCGCACGCCGGCAACGCCAGGTCATCGATCGCCACCACCCGCGTCGGCTGGCCCGCGCTCCAGTCCAGGCCGGCGGACACATCCATCATCTTTATACTGACGGATCCGAAGTTGTAGCTGCTCCCGTAGTCGAGATTGGGCATCACCGCCATTCCTGCGCGAGCGCCGGCTGCGTCCGAGAAGGCGATCGCGTTGGTGACGCCGTTCATCACCAGGTTGGCGCAAAGCAGCTGGAATACGCGCTGCTGGGGCTCGAAGGCGAACAGCGGGCCGGGGGCGCACGCCCGCGCAAGCATCACCGAATGGGCGCCGATGTTCGCCCCGGCCTCGACGACCGCCATCCCCGGTCTGACGATCTGCCGGAAGAGGTCGGCCTCGTCGTGGCCGTACTCGCCGTAGAGTTGGAGCGAGCGGGTGATGTAGGCGTCGCCGGCGAGCGCCACCATCGGCCCGTGTCGTGTGGCGACCATCACGGTGTCGGTCACGCGGCGCTCCGTTCACGGAGCCGCCGCACAAGGTCGGCGGCGAATTCGGAGAGCGTGTCGTCGCGCGCGCCCATGACGACGATGCGGTCGCCGGGACGCGCGAGCGCGATCAGGCGCTCGCCGCAGGCGACGCGGTCGGCGAAGGCTGTTGCGTCCACGCCGCGCCGGGCGAGCGCCCGAGTGATGTCGCCGCTGCCGACGCTGCGATCGGTGGTGCCGCCGAAATAGACCGGCTCGGGCATGAGGAGCACGTCGCCGGCCGCCAGCTTGTCCGTGAGCGTCTCGACCAGCGCCTCGCCGAGCAGGCGAAGGGGCCCGAACCCGTGCGGCTGGAACATCACCAAGAGCCGGCCGGGGAAAGCGTGCAGAGTGTCGAGCGTGGCGGCGATCTTGTCGGGATTGTGGGCGAAGTCGTCGATGACCGTGACGCCGCCGCCCTCGCCGGCCACTTCGAGCCGACGGCGGACGCCGCTGAACGCGGCGAGGCGTTCGGCGGCGTCGGGCAGGGCCACGCCGCATGCGCCGACGGCGGCCAACGCCGCGAGCGCGTTCGAGAGGTTGTGCAGGCCAGGAACCTTGAGATCGACGTCAACCGTCTCCCCGGACGCGCGCTGGGTCACCGCGAAGGCGACCCCCGCCGGTCGCAGCCGCGGCGGTCCGGCGCGGAGGTCGGCCGACGAATCGCTCAGGCTGTAGGTGAGCGCGCGGCCGGCTACGCGCGACGCAAGCCGGCCGCGTTTCCGCATTGTCGAGATTGAGCACGGCGGTCCCCGCCCCGGCGACGAAGTCGCCGAAGAGCTCGCGGAGCTCGTCCATCGATTTGTGATCGAGCGAGATGTTGTTGACCACCGCGATCTTCGGCTTGAACAGGGCGATCGATCCGTCGCTCTCGTCGACCTCGGCGACGAAGGCTCGGCCAGAGCCGGCCCTGGCGCTGGCGAACGGCGCCTCTGCCGAGACGAAGTTCCGCATTTCCGCCCCGTTGACGATGGTCGGATCGAGCCCGGTCGCTGTCAGGATCCAGCCGATCATGGCGGTGGTCGTCGACTTGCCGCTGGTGCCGGCGACGCCGACGCCGAGCGGGCTGGCGTTGAATAGTTCGGCCAACAGCGCCGCGCGGGTCACGATGGGCGCGCCAAGGCGCCGTGCGGCCTGAACGTCTGGGATGGTCTCCTCGACGGCGCCGGAGACCACGAGCGTCTGCTCAGGCCCCGTGATCCCGCCGCCGTCCTGGGGGTGCAGGGCCACCCCCCGCGCGCGGAGGAAGTCGAAGCGGGCAAGGTTGCGGCCCTGGTCCAATGCGCGGTCCGAGCCCGCCACCACGCCGCCCAGGGATTGGACGATGAGGGCGAGGGGCGTCATGCCGCTGCCGCCGACGCCGCAGAAGAAGTAGGCTTGGCCCGGAATCATCGTGGGACCCTAGGGTGGGGGCCAGGGCGAAGGCAACCGCGACCCTGGCGCACCGGGAGTTGAGGCGCGTGGCGGGAAGACCGTTTCGGATCGGCGTCGTGGCGACCGCTTCGCGAATGTCGCCGGAGGTCGCCGACAAGGTCGGCACGATCGCCGCTGCGCGCTACGGCGATAGCCTCGATCTCATCTTCCATCCCGACACATCGGCCCGCGCCGGCCACTTCGCCGGCGACGACGCCACGCGGGCGCGCGCGTTCCTCGAGATCGCCAACGATCCGGCGATCGACGCCCTCTGGATCGCACGTGGAGGGTACGGCGCGGGGCGGATCGCCGAAGCGGTCGTCGCAGGGCTCGGCGCCGCCGCGCGCGCCAAGGCCTACATGGGCTACAGCGACGCCGGCGCGCTCCTGGGCGCGCTCTACCGCGCGGGCCTACCCAACGCGGCGCACGGACCCGTCGCCCAGGACGTGCTGAGGCCGGGAGGCGAAGCCGCGATCCTGCGCGCGCTGTCCTGGCTGGTCGACCGCGACCCCGAGGCGTTGGAGCCCAGCCTCGCCCCTGGACAGAAGGCGGCCGCCTACAATCTGATCGTGCTCAGCCAGCTGATCGGCACGCCCATGGAGCCGGACCTGCGCGACCACGTCCTGATGCTCGAAGAGGTGTCCGAGGCGATGTACCGCATCGACCGGTCCTTTCTGCACATCACATCGACCCCGCAGATCCGCCGCGTCGCCGGCGTGCGCCTCGGCCGCTGCAGCGACATTCCGCCGAACGACCCCGACTTCGGCATGACCGCCGAGGAAGTCGCGCGCTTCTGGTGCGAGCGGGCGGGCATCCGCTGGCTGGGCGCCGCCGACATCGGCCACGACGTCGACAACAAGGTCGTCCCGTTCGGCGGAATCTAGCGACGCGGCTAGAGCGGACGCCAGTTGCCGTGGAAGCCGAAGGGGACGCGACCAGGCAGCTTGGCCGCCGCGATGGGGCCGGCCTCGATGTCCTGCGCCTCGAACACGACGAAGTCGCTGCGGTCCTCACTCCCACGGTAGACGGCGGCCACCAGCCAGCCATCGCCCTCCTCGGCGTCGGGCGAGCGCGGCACGAAGATGGGCTCGCCCGGCGCGTCGCCTGCCGGGAAGGTGTAGACCGCGCGACGGCCGCTGGCATGGTCGACGTGGGCGATCGAGTCGAAGCGGATCTCGCGCGAGCCGCGGCCGTGGGCGGCAAACCAGCCATGGCGGTAGGGCAGGCCTGCAAACCGCTCGTCGAAGCGTGGGAATTCTCCCGGCGTGTCGTCGAGCGGCTCGCGGCCGATCGTGTTCGACGGGCCAGCCAGGTCGAAGGTCCAGCGCACGAGCCTGGCTTGCGTCCGCCGGGGGGCGGCCCCATCGACGCCGGGGAACAGCGGCGGCGTCTCGTACTCCATCACGTCGGCAAAGATCCGGCTGTCTGCCTCCCAGGCGTTCATCGGGTGGAAGACGTAGCAAGGGTCGGTCTCGAACCAGCGAAGGGTGTCGACGCCCGCGTCGCGCTGCATCACCCCGACGTGACTCCCCTTGTCGGGCTCCCATGCGAACGCCGGGCCGCCGGCCATGGCCCGCGGCAGGCTGCCGGTCAGCGGAAGGATGGGAAACAGAGCATGCCGCTCGGTGACCAGAAAGTCGTGCACCATGCTCGAGAACGGGGCCTCGAAGTCGTCGCGGCGGACGACCTGGCCGCGCGAGTCGGTCACGCCATAGGAGACGGTCGCGCTCAGCGGGGCGCCGACGCCATAGGCGAACCAGACCATCTCGCCGGTCTTGGGATCGATTTTCGGATGGGCGGTGACGTTGCCGCCATAGGCGTCGACATAGCCGAGCGTCTCGAGCGTTTCGGGGTCCATCGCCGTCGGCCGATGCGCCTCCTCCAGCGCGAGCAGCCGGCCGGCGTGCCAGACGATGTTCGTGTTGGCGACGCCTCCATCCTGGCCGGCGACCGAAGGGTCGGCCGCGCGCGGATCGAAGCCGCCGAACAACGCGCGTCCAGCGGCGTGCTCCAGCTGCCACTTCGGCGTCCGCACATAGCGGTTCAGGTAGCGGACCTTGCCGTTCTCGACGAAGAAGGCGTGCACCATCCCGTCGCCCGAGAACCAGTGATAGTCGCCGCGCGGTTCGAATTGCGGATTGGGTCCGTTTCGGTAGAAGACGCCGTGAAGCCCGGCCGGAATGCGGCCGACGACTTCCAGATCCACGGCCAGCTCGTGGCGCACGGGTGCAAAGTTGCCGCTTAGGTACGGGTTTACCGACTGAGAGCCGTCCACGGACCTATTCCTCCGATTTTGCAATATTTACGATGTAAATTTATCGCCTACGCCGATAGGGTTGGGCAAGAGGCGTTTTTTCGGGGCTGGAATACCCGTGCCAAGATCACTTTCGCCTTCTGAAATCGAGGGTTTTAGAAGCCAACTCATTGCTGTCGCCGAGCGGCTCTTCGCCGAGCACGGACCGGCGGCCGTCAGCATGCGCCAGCTGGCCGAGGCGCTGCACGTCAGCGTGATGACACCCTATCGCTACTTCAAGGACAAGGACGACATCCTGATCGCCGTGCGTGCGTCGGGTTTCGACAGGTTCGCCGATGCGCTCGAGGCCGCCTACGAAGCGGCGCCCGACTGCGCGGGCGCGGCGCGCGCGGTCGGCGAGGCCTACATGGCCTTCGCGTTTGCGAACCCATCCGCCTACAAGCTGATGTTCGACCTCAGCCAACCGAACGAAGAAGACCACCCGGACCTGGCCCGCGCCGGCGCCCGCGCGAGGGTCCTCATGGCCGCCTACATCCAGAACCTGCTCGACGCCGGTCTCCTGGCCGGCGACCCGGAGGTGGTCGCCCACGTCTTCTGGGCGGCGTTCCATGGACTGGTCGTCTTGAAGCTGGCGGACAAGATCGCGCCGGACGTCGATTTCGACAGGCTCTGGCGCGAACTCGCCCGCTCGCTCACCGCCGGATTCGCGCCCCAGGGCCGAAGTGGCGAGACGGCGCAGCCAAATTTCACTCTATTTGCGGCGTAGGAGGATCAGAACCCGGTGCCGAAGTCACTCTCTCAATCAGAAATCGACGATTTCCGCGCGCGGCTGATCGGCGTCGCCGAGCGCCTGTTCGCCGAGCAAGGCCGCGAGGCGGTCAGCATGCGCCAGCTGGCCCACGCGCTCGGTGTCAGTGTGATGACGCCCTACCGCTATTTCAAGGACAAGGACGACATTCTCGCCGCGACGCGCGCGTCGGGGTTCGACCGCTTCGCCGAGGCGTTGGAGACGGCGTACAACTCCGTCGACGACCCGGTTCAGCGCGCCCGCATGGTCGGCGAGGCGTATCTGAAGTTCGCCTTCGAGAACCCGTCCGCATACCGGCTGATGTTCGACCTGACGCAGCCGAACGAAGAGAACTACCCCGAGCTCGCCCGCGCCGGCGAGCGCGCGCGCAAGACCATGAGCGCCTACGTCGAGTGCCTGCTCCGCGCCGGCCAGCTGGTCGGCGATCCGGAGGTCGTCGCCCATGTCTGCTGGGCCGCCATCCATGGGCTGGTCGTGCTCAAGCTGGCCGACAAGATCGCGCCGCACATCTCGTTCGATAGGCTGTGGCGCGAGATGTCGCGGGCGTTGAACATCGGCCTCGGACCGCAGGACCGCTTGACCGCCGCTGCGTGAAGGCCTTCAGCCTTGGCGGGACCCGTAAGCGGAGAGCGCCATGAGCAAGATCCAACCTTTCGCCGTCGATTGGCCGGCGGCCGACGTCGAGACGATGCTGGCCGCGGTCCGCGCCTACCCCTGGCCGATTGCGCCGGAGGTCGATGACGGCTGGGCCTACGGCTGCGACCAGGCGTTCCTCAAATCGCTCTGCGCCTATTGGGCCGACGGCTACGACTGGCGCGCGACGATGGCGGAGCTGAACCGGTTTCCGCAGCACATCGCCCGCATCGAGGACTTCGACATCCATTTCGTGCACGTCGTCGGCGAGGCGCCCGGCAGGCGGCCGCTGGTGATCAGCCACGGCTGGCCAGGCAGCCACTACGAGTTCTGGGGCGTGATCGAAAAGCTGGCCTATCCGAGCCGGTTCGGCGGAAACGCGGAGGACGCCTTCGACGTCGTCGTTCCCTCGCTGCCCGGGTTCGGATTCTCCTCAAAGCCCAAGCGGCCAATCGGACAGCGCGCCACGGCGCGGCTGTTCAACGCCCTGATGACCGATGTGCTCGGCTATGACCGCTATCTGGCCCAGGGCGGCGACTGGGGCGCCATGATCACCTCCTGGCTCGGCTTCGACCACGGCGCGCACGCACGGGCCATCCACTTGAACATGCTTGGTTTTAGGCCGCGCGGCGGACCGGAAGGCGAGGTCGAGTTGGCGTGGGCGGCCTCCAACGCGGCCGTGACCCAGATGTTCAGCGCCTATCTCCAGCTGCAGATCACCCGGCCGCAGTCGGTCGCCTGGCTGGGTGCTGGCAACCCGGTCGGCCAATGCGCTTGGATCGTCGAGCGCTTCCACGACTGGTCCGACCTCCGCACCAAGTCGTTCGACGCGGCCTATTCCAAAGACCAGCTGCTGACCAACGTGATGATCTACGTCATGACCGGCTCGTTCACGACCGGGGCCTGGTACTACCGCGGGCTGGTCGAGGAGGGCGGCCTTGCCGCCCTGCAGGGCCAGCGTTGCGAGACGCCGACGGCGTTCGCGGCCTTCGGCGGCGAGACCTACACCACGCCGCCGCCACGCAGCTACGGCGAGCGCGCCTACAACATCACCCGCTGGACCGTGCTGCCGCGCGGCGGCCACTTCGCGGCGATGGAGGAGCCGGACCTCTACGTCGAGGAGGTGCGCGCCTGGGCGCGCGAGCAAGCCGGCGCATGAGCGCGCGCTACGACTTCGCCTCCGACAACGTCGTCGGCGCCATGCCGGAGGTTATGTCCGCGCTCGCGGCGGCCAACGACGGGGCGGTGACCGGCTACGGCGGCGATGCGGTGACGGCGCGCGCCGCCGACCTCGTCCGCGAGTTGCTCGACGCCGACGCCGAGGTGCGCTTCACGGCCTCCGGGACGGCGGCCAACGCCTTTGCGCTGGCCGTGCTGGCCGGGCCGCACGAGGCGGTGCTCTGCCACGAGCACAGCCACATTGCGACCGATGAGGCCGGCGCGCCCGGGTTCTTCTCGGCCGGCGCTGGCCTGATCCCCCTGTCGGGCGCGGCCGGACGGATCGATCCGAACGCGCTCGGCGATCTCCTCGCTCAGCCGGACGTCTCCTACCGCCAATCGCCTGCGGCGCTGTCGCTTACGAACGCGACCGAGTTTGGCGCCGTCTACTCGGAAGCCGATCTGGCCGCGCTCGCCCGCATGGCCAAGGCGCGCGAGGTCAAGCTGCACCTGGACGGCGCCAGGCTGTCCAACGCCGTCGCCGCCGGCTTCGATATCAAGAGCCTCAAACGCCTCGGCGTCGACATCGCCGTGCTGGGCGGCACCAAGGCCGGCTCGACGCCCAGCGAGGCGGTCGTCTTCTTCGACAAGAGTCTCGGCCGGCGCTTGGACGCACGGCTGAAGCACGCGGGCCAGCTGGTCTCCAAGGCCCGCTTCCTTTCGGCGCCCTGGATCGGGATGCTGGAGGGCGGGGCGTGGACGACGCGGGCGGCCCACGCGAACGCCATGGCCCAGAAGCTGGCGGCGCTGATGCCATTTCCGCTGGCCTATGCGGTCGAGGCGAACGGCGTCTTCGTGACCATGGACGATGATGCGCTCTCGCGCCTGCGCCAGGCGGGCTGGTTCGTCTACCGCTTCCTGGACGGCAGCGTGCGGTTCATGTGCTCTTGGGCGACGACGGCCGAGGCGGTCGACGAGCTCGGCGCTGCGCTGCAGTCGATCGCCTAGGCCAGGCCGAGGTCCTTGTAGATCGCTCCGCAGAGCGCGTTCTGCCGTTCCGAGTGGATGCGGTCGTTGGCGACCATCCCATTCCAGGAACACGTGACAACCAAGCCGGCTTCAGGATCGCAGAATGCTAGCGTCGTGCGAAACCCCGAGTGGCCGTACGCGCGGGCGCTGGCGTACGGGCCATAGCCGTAGAGGTGGACGCCGCCGCCGTAGTGCATGCGCGAGTTCAATGTGAGCCCCAGGCCCCAGTCGAGGATCTCGTTCTCCCAGTTGACGTCGCGCATGCCGCAACGATGGCGCGCGGTCATGGCCGCCACGGTCTGCGGCGAAAGCAACCGCGCCCCATCCAGGGCGCCATCGCCGCGCAAGAGCTCGAGCAACCGGGCGAGCTCGCGCATCGGTCCCCGGCCGTTGCCGCCTGGCATGATCGCGCTGAGCTGATGCGGCGCGTCTGGGGCGAACGAGCCGTCCGCCTTGGGCTGGGGCCCAGATGTGTCGAAGGTCTTGCCGATGCGGCCTTCGCACCGCGTCAGCGCTTCGGGCGGCATGCCAAGCCAGGAGTCGACCATGCCAAGCGGCAGGAACACCTCGTCGCGAATGACCTCGCGGAAGTCACGGCCGCGCTTGCGCTGGATGATCTCCGCCAGCAGCAACGACATCGTGCTGGTCTGATAGGCCGCCTGCGCGCCTGGCCGCGCGCCGCGATCCATCCCCGACCCGCAGATGAGCGCGATGTTGTCGGCGTGCGACTGGCCGTAGCGGACGGGGAAGAGCTTGTCCTCGACGTGGGCGAGCCCGCAGGTGTGGGTCCAGAGGTGGCGGATGGTGATCGCTTCTTTGCCACGGATCGCGAACTCCGGAATGTGCGCCGCCACCGGGTCGTCGAGAGCGACAAGGCCCTCGTCCCATATCCGCGCGAAGAGGATCGAGGTCGCGATCTTCGAAGTCGAGAGCCAGGTCATCATCGAATTCTGGCGTCATCGCGCGGCCGGGCGCCGCGAGGCCCATGCCGATATCGGCGATCGCCTCGCCGCCGAGCGCAACATGCAGCTGCGCGCCCACCTGCAGGTTCGCACGCATGCCCGCCTCTATGACGGCGACGGTCTGGCCGAGACTCATGAAACGGTGACCTCCGCCGTCGGCTCGGCCAGCTCTTCGAGGGCGCGAAAGGCTGTCGCAGCGGCCTGCTGAATAGAGTCCGGCAACGTCGCGAGAAAGTCCGCGACCAGGGCGACCTTGGTCGCGCGCGTGCGGTCGAACCGGGCCTCGCCTTGCGAGGTGAGGACGATCAGCACACCTCGCCCATCGTCGGGGTCCGGACGGCGCACGACGAGTCCGTCTCGCTCCATGTCGCGCACGAGGCGGGTCATCGACGGCGCCTTGACGCGTTCGTCGGCCGCGAGCTCTCCGATGTTGGTCGAGCCATGGAAGCGCAGGCTGGCGAGGGCGGAGTAGCGCGCCGCGGTCAGCCCCGCGCGCGCATCGATCTCCCGCAGGCGTCGCCCCAGGTGCTGGACGAACAGGTAGATGCGCTCGGCTTCGTCGGCGTTGGACATGACGGGCGAACGCTACTATGCTTAGCATTGCTAAGCAAATGGACGCTCGCTATGCAGCCCCACATTCTCTCTGGCCGGCGCTTCGGCCTGACCGCCGACACCCACGACGTGCTCGTGGACTGGCCGGCGGTGGCGGCGGCGCTCGAAGTGGCGTGGGGTCCGGTCGACGCGATCCTGCACTGCGGCGATATCACCTCCCCGACGGCCCTGGAGACGCTGGCCGCCCGGGCGCCCGTCTTCGCCACGCGCGCTGACGATGACCCGCCCGCCCAGCCGCCGGTCCTGACCGACGGACCCCGCCTTCTCGAGGCCGGCGGCGTGCGCATCGGCCTCATCTTCTCGTTGGGCGATGGAGCGCCCGATGCGGCAACGGTCGGCCGGGTGTTCGACGCGCCGATCGACGTCTGCATCTGGGGCGGGACGCACGAAGCCAGCGTTCGCGAAATCGACGGCGTCCTGTTCGTCAATCCCGGCAGTCCCTCGCTGGCCAAGACCCGGACGGCCGCGGTGCTCACCGTTCAAGAGGGGCGTGCGGCGGCCGACATCGTCCCGGTGGGGGGCGTCTAAACTCCGCGGCGTCTTGAAACATTGTCCGGAACGGCTCAGCTATGCGGCAAGGCTGGTCGATGGAGATGCTGACATGCTTTCAACACTCGGGCGAGCGCCGCCGTCGTTTAGGCGCGCCCGCGTTGGCGGCCGCTCTGGCGCTTGCCGCCGGCGGCTTCGGCGCCGCTTTGCTCACGCCACCGCCGGTCATGGCCCAGGGGTCGGTCTCGATCACCCGGGCGAACGCCGCCGGCGACCAGGCCTTCCACGCCGACGACTACGCGACCGCGCTGCGCTGGTACATCATCGCCGCGGATCAAGGCGATGCGAGCGCCCAGTACAATGCCGGTTGGATCTACGACAACGGCGGCCATGGCGTCGACCAGGACTATGGCGCGGCCCGGCGCTACTACCTCATGGCGGCCAACCAGGGCAACGCAGGCGCCCAGAACAACCTCGGCGAGTTCTTCTACTACGGCCACGGCGTGGCGGTGGACCTCAACGTCGCCGCGCACTGGTACAGCCTGGCCGCGGCGCAGGGTGAGCCGAACGGCGAGTTCAACCTCGGTTGGATGTACGCCCACGGCGAAGGCGGCCTTCCGAAGGATCTGGCGACAGCCCGCAGTTGGATGGAGAAGGCGGCTGCGCAGGGCAAGCAGGATGCGAAGACTTGGCTCGCCTATGCCGACGCGACCGACAAGGCGGATGCGGCCTTCGACGCCAAGGACTATGCGACTGCGCTCAGGTGGTACCTCGTCGCTGCGGATCAGGGCGACTCGAGCTCGCAGTACAACGCCGGTTGGATCTATGACAACGGCGGTTACGGCGTGGGCCAGGACTATACGCTGGCGCTGAAGTACTACACGCTCGCCGCGAACCAGGGGAACGCCGACGCCGAGAACAATCTGGGTGAGCTATACTACTATGGCCACGGCGTGCCGGTGGACTATGGGACGGCGTCCAGGTGGTACAGCCAGGCGGCAGCGCAGGGTGAAATGAACGCCGAGTTCAGCCTCGGCTGGCTCTACGCGCACGGCCAAGGCGTGCCGCAGGACATGGCGACCGCCCGCATGTGGATGCAGAAGTCCGCCGACCAGGGCAAGGAGGACGCCAAGACCTGGCTGCGCCAGAACCCGCTAATGCAGCGGCCCTAGGTCGTCCTAGCCCATGCCGACGCGGCCGATCGCGTAGAAGCGGTCGGCCCGTTGCCGGCGGAGCGCGTCCGGCGAGAGGTCGATCAACGCGCCCAGTTCCTGCTCGACGGCATCGCCGACTGAGGTGATGGCGGCGGCCGGATCGGCGTGCGCGCCGCCGGCCGGCTCGTCGATGATTCGGTCGATGATGGCGTAGCCGATCAGGTCCTGGGCGGTGATCTTCATCGCCGTCGCCGTCTGCGGCGCGGCGTCGCGGTCGCGGAAGATGATCGAGGCCGAAGCCTCGGGCGAAGCCACCGAATAGACCGAGTGCTCGAGCATCAGCACCTTGTTCGCCGCGGCGATCGCGAGGGCTCCGCCGGAGCCGCCCTCGCCGGTGACGGTCGCCACCATCGGCTGGCCGAGCGTGAGGCACCGCTCGAGCGAGCGGGCCATGGCCTCGGCCTGGCCGCGCTCCTCAGCGCCGACGCCGGGATAGGCGCCGGCGGTGTCGACGAAGCTGACCACCGGAAGACCGAATCGGTCGGCGAGATCCATCAGCCGCACGGCCTTGCGGTAGCCCTCAGGCCTAGCGGCCCCGAAGTTGTGCTTGATGCGGGTGGTGGTGTCCCGTCCCTTCTCGTTACCCAGCACGACCACGGGCGTTCCGCGGAAGCGGCCAAGCCCGCCGACGATCGCCTGATCATCGCCGTACTTCCGGTCGCCCTTCAGCTCGACGAAGTCGTCGATCAGGCTGGCGATGTAGTCGACGCAGTGCGGCCGATCCGGGTGGCGGGCGACCTGGGTCTTCTGCCAGGTGTCGAGGTGGGCGTAGGCCTCGCGCCGCATCAGCGATGCGCGCTCGCGAAGGGCGTTGATCTCGGCCTCGAACGAGCCGGCGCCGGCCTCGTCCGAGAGCTTCGACAGCTCCTCGATCTTGGCCTCGAGCTCGGCGATCGGCCGCTCGAAGTCCAGATAGTGCGCGGCCATCGAGCCCCTTACCCACGCGGTCTGCGCGAAAGCGGGCGAAGTTAGGCGCGAAGGCGGCCAGGGGCAAGGCGGCCGCCTGTTCAACCACCGGGCGTTTCGACTGGCTCGGGCGCCGCCGGCCCCCTACGGGTTAACGAGAGGTTAACGCGACGCGGGATGGGCCATGCTCACCAGGCGCAGGTTTGGGTTTGGGGCTGGCGCGCTCGGGCTGGCCGGGGCGCTGTCGCCCCTCACCGCCGCCGACGCGCGGGCATGGCGGTACGTCGAGGCGGCGGGCCTTCCGCCGCTGGTGACGCAGGTCGATTCCCGCTGGTGCTGGGCCGCGACGGTCAGCAACCTCTTCCGGTGCCTCGGCCACTCAGTGTCCCAGACCACGATCGTCAGGCGGCTCTACGGTGACACGGTGGATTTCGCCAGCGGCCCCTTTACCGACCTTTCGGCGCTCTTGAGCACCAGCTGGACCGACGAGCGGACGGGCGCGGTCTTCGACAGCCGCCTGACCGCCGCCTATGACGAAACCAGCGCCGCGCTGACGGCCCAGCCACCCTCACCAGGCGACGTGGTCGCCGCCCTCGCCGACAACCGGCCGCTCGTGCTGGCGACGGCCACGCACGCCATGCTGGTCGTGGGCGTCGACTATGTGAGCGACGCTGAGCAGGGCGTGGTCGCCCTGGGCGACGCGCGGGTGTGGGACCCTCTGCCGCCTGGCCGCTTTCGGGCGGTCATGGGCGGGCCAGGCGGAGAGTTCCAACCTGGCCGTTCGGGCGGGCGTCTCCAGTACCTCGCCGCGGCGGCCGTCTCTTAGGCGCTGGCCGCCACGGCTCCGCGTGGCATGCTAGGAAGGCGGTCGTGGCCGCCGAACCTTCCCCTGCTATCAAGGCTCGCGTCGCGGGCCTGTTGGGTTGGACGCCGAGCGCCTGGCGCCCGGTCCATGGGGGCTACACGCCCGCGGCCCGCTACGTGGCGACGCTCGGCGCCGATCGGTGCTTCGTCAAGGTGGCCACAACGCCCGTCACGGCCGACATGCTTCGCCGCGAGGCCGCCGCGTACGCGGTTGTCGAAGGCGCCTTCGTTCCAGCGTTTGTCGGGTGGGACGACGACCCAGCCCAGCCGCTGCTGATCATCGAGGACTTGAGCGAAGCGATCTGGCCGCCTCCCTGGACGTCCGAACGGGTCCAGCAGGTGCGCGAGCAGATCGACGCAATGCATCGGTGCGCGCCGGCCCTGCCCTCCATGTCGGAGCTCATTGCGGACGTGATCGGGGGGTGGTCGAAGGTGGCCGAGGATCCACGCCCCTTCTTGAGCCTCGGCATGGCCGGCGCGCGTTGGCTAGCAGGGGCGTTGCCGCGACTGGCGGCGGCGGAGGCGGCCTGCCGGACCGACGGGTCATCGCTGACCCACTTCGACCTGCGCAGCGACAACATCTGCATCACCGCGTCCGGTCCGAAATTCATCGACTGGGCGGCCGCCTGCATCGGCAACCCAGCCCTGGACCTCGGCGGCTGGCTGCCGAGCCTGGAGCTCGAAGGCGGCCCGCCGCCGGACATAGTGCTGCCCGATGCACCCGAGGTGGCGGCGTGGGTCTCCGGCTATTTCGCCGCGCGGGCCGGCCTGCCCCCGATCCCCGATGCGCCGCGCGTGCGCGCCATACAGGCCGCGCAGCTGACCACCGCCCTGCCCTGGGCTCAGCGTGCGCTTGCCCTGCCGCCGCTGGATTGACTGGGGCGAATGCCCGGCAGGCGTGCGAATGAAAACGCTTCTCATCAGCGTCTCGGCCTGCTAGTGAATGAATGAGTCATTCATTCATCGGGAGCGACACATGGAACACGTCAAGCCAGCTCGCCTCGCGCGAGCCCGCAAGGTCGAGATCGCGGCGGCGACGGCCCCGCCGTTGGCGGCCGCCTCGCGCATCCTCTTCGTCGACAATGTCCGCTGGGTGATGATCCTGCTCGTGCTCAGCATGCATGCCGCGGTCACCTACAGCCCGTTCGGCAGCTGGTACTATCGCGAACACCCGGCGATCGGCATGGCGGGCAAGCTGCTCTTCGCGACCTATCAGGCCGTCTTGCAGGGCTTCTTCATGGCCTTGCTATTCTTCGTCGCCGGCTATTTCGTTCCAAGGTCGTTTGACGCGAGGGGCCCACGATCGTTCCTGACCGGCCGGCTCTTCCGGCTCGGCCTTCCGACGTTGCTCTTCGTCGCGTTGCTGGGCCCCCTCACCGAGTATCTGGTCCACCCCTGGCCGCTGCAATCATTCGGGCGCGAGCTTTCGGGCTATGTGCTTGGCGGTGGCTTCCTTAGCGGCACCGGACCGTTGTGGTTCTGCGCCGCGCTCCTGACCTTCTCGGCCGCCTACGCCGGACTGCGAGCCGTCGTCCGCCCAGCGCCGTCGCCGGAAGCGCCGAGCCGGATCGATGTCGTCGGCGTCCTGCTGACCGTGCAGGCGATCGCGCTCACCACCTTCCTGACGCGACTGGTCTTTCCGGTGGGTTCTTCGGTTCTGAACATGCAACTCTGCTATTTTCCGTCCTACATCATCATGTTCGCCGCCGGAGTCGCCGCCAGCCGCCATGACTGGATCCGCACCGTGACCGACCGCTTCGCCTGGATAACGGCCGCCGTTTGCGTCGGCGCCGCTATGCTGATGTGGCTGCCGCTGTTGGTCCTGGGCGGCGCGCTGAAGGGCGACATCGCCGCGCTCACCGGCGGACCGACCTGGCAGAGCGCGGCCATGAGCCTCTGGGAAGCGCTGATCTGCGTCGGCGTGAGTTTCGGCGTGCTCGCCGGGTTCCGCACCTGGATCGCTGGACAAGGCAAGGTCACGACATTCCTGTCGGACAACGCGTTCGCCGTCTACGTCGTCCACACCCCGATCCTGGTCGCGCTCGCCATCGCGATGGCGCCGCTGGCGTTCGCGCCGGCGGCCAAGTTCGCACTGCTCTGGGCGCTGGGCGCGGTCATCTGCTTCGGCGTGGCGGCCCCGCTGGCGCGCAGGGTCCCGCTGCTGGGGCGTATCCTTTGACAGCCGCCGCCGCGCCTGAGCGGACCCGCAAGGGCGCGGACCGCACGCAGGAGGTCGCCCGCGCTGCGCTCGGCGCCTTCTGCAACGGCGGGTACCGGCTGACCCAGATCGCTCACGTGAGCGAGCGATTGGGTGTCTCGGTGGGTTCGATCTACCGCACCGTCGAAAGCAAGGAGGCCCTGTTCCATCTTGCGGTCCTCGAGGCGACCGGCTCGCTGCCGGCTCAACTGGACCTGCCGCTCAAAGTGTCGGGCATGCGCGAGAGCGCCGAACACTTGCGGCGCGTGGCCTCGCTCGATCGTCTCTGGTCGACGCTTCAGGACGCCAACGCCCACGCCGCGCCGGTCGACGTCAGGGCCGAGGCGGAGGCCATCGCCGGACAGCTCTACGACTCCCTCACGCGGCGCGCGGCCATCATCGGGCTGCTCGACCGATGCGCCCACGAGATCCCCGAACTGGCCCAGATCTTCGATTCCGAGGTGCGCGGGCGACTGATGCGCGACCTGGTGACCTGGGTCCGGGACCGCAAGCTCGCCGGTGACGCCTCGCCCGCTCGCGCGGCCGTGCTCGCGCGTGGCGCCATGGAGGCGATCGCCTGGCTGGCCAAGAGCCGGCGCGGCGATTCAACGGCGGCCGACGTCGACGAGGCCGACGCCCGTGCCGTCGCCGTCCGCATCTTCGTCGGCGCGTTCGACTTCAGAGCTGGGTGACGCTGTTCCGAGCCGCCCAGGGTCGGCTTGCGTCAGGAGTCGCGCCGTTCGTTCGATTCCGCGCAGGGATCATCTGCCCTAGAACGCCGCCATCTCGATGCGTTTGCCGTTGACCACGAGGCCTTTGAGGCGGGCGTGAGTGTCGGGGCCGATGGAGATGATGGCGGCGGCCGGGCAGGGGCCGCTCGGGTAGCAGGCGGCGGTGATGTTGCTGATCTCCTGGGCCTCGGCTTGGCTCGCGTAGAAGCGGTCGACGCCGAGGTTGAGGAAGATAGAGCCGGGCTGTGGCGGCGATCCATCGGCCTGCGTCGGGGGCGGGGAGCAGCTGGCCTGGCCGCGCGTCACGATGGGCGACATGCGAGCAGCGGCCGCGCGGTCGCTGGCCGCGCCGACCGCGACGGCGTGATCGCCAGCCTGGCGGAACGCGATCCAGACGAAAGGTGGCGGCCCGACGTAGATCTCGCTGGCGTCGAAGCCCGGGGGACAGGCCTGCCCCAGGGCCAGCTGTTCCTGCAGGCTGATGGCGACGAAGTTGCCGCTGAGGAGGCTGCGCGGGTCGACCGCGGCCATCGGGAGAACCAACTCGGTCCCGTGGTCGCGCTGATAGCTCTCGTAGGCGACAAGGCCGACCAGGCCGAGCACCGCCAGCGCGGCTGCGGCCACGATGCGAAGACCGGGACCAGGCGTCATCGGCTCACCCGTCGCAACGCAACGCCGGCCGCCACCGCGACCAACGCGGCGATCAGGAACACCGCCGCGGCGGTCAAGAGGTTGACGCCCAGGTCCACGAGGATGGCGGCGGCCGCGCCGAGCATGCCGACAACGCCCGCCGCGGTGACCAGCGCGTGCCGGTCGTGCCGCCCGATCGCGACGCACGCGCCGGCGAGCGCGAGCCAGGCGATGCGGTGGGTGAGGTCGAGCGTGTGGCCGTCGTACTCGTAGCCGGCGCCCACGAACGTGGCGAGCGCGCCCCAGGCGAACCAGCCGTAGAACGCGCCTCCCAGGCTGGGCTCGCGCTTGCCGAGCCAGCGTCCGCCGGCCGCGAGCCCGACCAGGACCACGGCGCCCACCAGGAGCGCAATCGCGTGATGCTCGCCTTTGAACGCGATCCAGAAGGTTGCGGCGATGACCCCGAGCGCCGCCGCGTGCGCCAGCGTGGTCGAGCGCCAGCGGACGGCGAGCGCCCCGGCCGCTGGCGCGGCGACGGCCAGCCAGGGGATCAGCATGTCGAAGGTGTCGGACCGGCCGACCGAGGCGTCGATCCAGTAGTCGCCCATGCCGAAGAAGAGCAGCGCCGCGACCAGCGGGCCGCTGCCGCGGCCGGCGAGCCCGAGCGCGGCGGCGACGACGCCCGAGGCGTAGAGGGCGACGCGCGCGTTGCCGACGATGTCGAAGATCTGGCCGGTGAGCCCGATCGCCGCGGCGAACGCGAGGGCGGCGAAGGTCAGCAGGCCGTTGGCCGTGTTCGGCCGCTTGTGCTCGCTGCACCAGGCCGCGCCGCCGGCGCCGGCCGCGAACACCCCGATCACGAGCACAAAGCGCGCGATGCGCGGCAGGGCGTCCCAGTTGGCCGAGATGAAGGCGATGACGGCAAGCCCGAGCAGGACGCCGCCGACCCAGGCCAGCGCCGTGGCCGCATCGAGACGACGCGTATCGGGCAGGGCGGCCAGAATCTGCTCGCGCGAAGCCTCCGGAACGAGGCCGGCGGCGATCCAGCCCTCGAGGTCCTTGCTGACCCGGTCCTTGTAGCTGGCCATGGCAAGCGTCTCCGCCCGGCGAGCTTAGCAGGCCGAGCCGCGTCCGGCCTAGCGCGCGGCGCTTGACCGCCCGGCTCTCGTCTGGAACCATTGGCGCATCGTTCGCCGCGCCTCCGCGGTGGGCCGCGGGAAATCAGTACCGCGGTAGATGGACCGTCCGGGCGCGTAGAGCCTGGGCGCGACATCTGCCGCGGGGCGCCGTCAAGGGAGACGGAGCCTTGTCCCACTTCACCCTCACCGCCGATCAGCGCGCCCAGTTCGAGCGAACCGGCCTCCTGCGCCTGCCTGGCTTCGCGCAGAGCATCCTCGCCGCGCCGGCCAGCGCCCGCCGCGCCCAACGTGCGCAGCCATGAGCGCGACCGTCTATTCCGAGCGGCTTGGCGCGATCACCGACGCCCAGTTCGCGGCGGCGGCCGAGCGTCTTGGCCTGGGCGCCTTCGTCTCGGCCGAGCCGGTCGCCAGGGGCCTGTTCGGCCAGAACGTCTTCCTGACCACGACGGCGGGCGAATTCGTGTTCCGCGGCGTGCCCCACTGGGTCAAACGGTTGGAAGAGGCCGCCTACCGCCCCGACGATCGCGTCCAGTTCACCTCCGAGGCGTTCTTCGTCGACCGGTTGCACGAGCGGACCCGCGCGCCTGTCCCCTGGCCTTACCTTCACGACAAGGCGTCCGACATCTTCGGCTGGCCCTATGCGGTCATGCCGCGGATGCCAGGCCTCTGCGTCAACGACCGCGAGATCGGCAACGCGCTGGGACAGGAGGACCGCCGCGCGGTCGCCCTCGCTGCGGGGACGACGCTCGCCGAGCTGCATCGGCTGACCTGGCCGTTCGCCGGCGGCTTCGACGTCGACACCGTCGAACTCACACCCGATCCGGGCGGCGGTGTCGCGCGCGTGATTGCCGAGATGCGGAGCGCGGCGAACGGGGCGCTGGCCAACGGCGCCATGACCCCCGCCGACATGGTCTGGATCGACGAGGTCGCGGGCGGCGCGCCCGGGGCGACCGGGCGGCCGAGCACCTTCGTGCACGGCGACTACAAGCTGGACAACCTGACGCTGGTCCAGGAGGCCGGCGGCTGGCGCGTGGGCGGGGTGTTCGACTTCCACACGGCGCGCTTCGGGGACGGCGCCTTCGATCTTGTCCGCATGGCGTGCAGCTACCTCGACACCGAGCCGGCGCTGGCGCCGGTGTTCGTCGACGCCTATCGGACGGCGGCGGGGGCCAAGATCGATCTCGCGCCGCTGACGCCGCTCTACGTGGCGCGGGAACGGATCATGTTCTGGCAGTTCTTCGCAGACAAGCGACCGGATTGGAGCCGGGGTAAGACGTTCCGTGGCTGGGCCGAACCCTACATCACCAAGCTGCTGGCTCTCCTTTGAGCTTCCAACACACCTGAAGAGAGCCGTTGCCGCCCTCAGGACTCCAGGGGGTGATGTTCGAGGCGGTGCACGGTGACGGTTTCATCGAGGTCGAGTTCGAACATGTCGCCGTTGGCGAGCTGGCGGGTTTCGTGGCCGAGACGTTTTAAGAGCGCGCTGATCGCGTAGCCGTGGCTGACGATCACGACCGGGCCCGGGGCCGCTTCCAGCGCCGCGGCGAGGGCCTCGAGCATGCGTTCTCCGACCACCGCTTCTGATTCGCCGCCGTGCGTCTCGGCGTCGAGCCAGCGGGCGCCCGGCGCAACCTTGGCGACGATCTCTTGATAGGCGAGGCCCTCCAGCTGGCCGAGGTCGCCCTCGACCAGTCGCGGGTCATGGGAGAGCGTCCAGCCGTGGTGGTCGGCGATCTCGCGGGCGGTGGTTGCGGCGCGCAGCTGGGGGCTCGCCACTACGGTGACCTCGGCGAGTTCGTGAGCGGCGAGCGTGTGGGCGCGCTGGCGCGCCTGTTCGACCCCTAGCGGGGTCAGCGCCGAATCGCCGCGCGTCTCGACGCGCAAGTCGCGGTTGGCTTCTGACTGACAGTGACGGATGAGGAAGACTCGGCGGCGCACGTCGCCAATGTGAGCCTTCGCGCGACGGGATCAAGGCAGGCTGGTATTGATCTTGCCGCCTTGCACAGGGATTGTTCAGGGCGCGGAGCAGGAAAGAGGAATTCATCGCAATGGCCGACGGCGTGACGGATGTCCTGAGCGAGAAGCGCGCGCTGGCGCGGCGGCGGGCCTACGAGGCGCCGCTGGAAACGCTGAACCCAGCGTGGGCGTCGGCCTTCCGCGACGACGCGCACTGGCCCTACTTCGAGCGGCTTCGGGCCGAGGACCCGGTGCACTGGACGCCCGACTCCAACTACGGGGCCTTCTGGTCGATCACCAAATACAACGACATCGTCGCGGTCGACTCCGATCACCAGGTGTTCTCGTCGGCCAAGGGCATCGGGCTCTCGCCCAAGCCCAGCGTGCTGCCGGCGGACGCGTTCATCGAGCGCGAGACCAGCGATGACTCCAACAGCTTCATCAACATGGATCCGCCGGGTCACGACATCCAGCGCAAGACCGTCAGCCCTGCCGTTGCGCCGGCGCAGCTGCATGAAATGGCGCCGACCATCCGCGAGCGGGCCGGCCTGATCCTCGACTCGCTGCCGATCGGCGAGCCGTTCGACTGGGTCGACCTGGTCTCCAAAGAGCTGACCACGATGACGCTGGCGACGCTCTTCGACTTTCCGTTCGAGGAGCGGCGCAAGCTGACCATGTGGTCGGACACCATGACCACCGCGCCAGGCCACGGGCCGTGGAACACCTACGACGAGCGCCGCAAGCTGCTGGCCGACTGCCGCGCCTATTTCATCAAGCTGTGGAACGAGCGGGTGAACGCCGAGCCGCGCGGCGACCTGATTTCCATGCTGGCGCATGGGTCCGACACCCGCGGCTCGTCGATGGACCAGTACTTCTCGAACGTCACGCTCCTGATCATCGGCGGCAACGACACGACGCGGAACACGATCTCGGGCTCGGTCTATGCGCTGAACAAATATCCGGACCAGTACGCCAAGCTGCGCGCCAACCCGGCGCTGATCCCGTCCATGGTCTCCGAGACCATCCGCTGGCAGACGCCGCTGGCCCACATGGCCCGCGTCGCCACCCAGGATTTCGAGTTCAAGGGCAAACAGATCCGCGAGGGCGACCGGGTGGTCATGTGGTACGTCTCGGGCAACCGCGACGAGACGGTCATCGTCGACCCCTACAACTACATCATCGACCGCGAGCGCCCGCGTCAGCACCTGTCGTTCGGCTTCGGCATCCACCGCTGCGTCGGCAACCGCCTGGCCGAGCTGCAGCTGACCATCATCTGGGAAGAGATCATGAAGCGCTTCCCGGAGATCCGCCTCCTGGAAGAGCCCCGCCGCAGCTACTCGATCTTCATCAAGGGCTACGAGGAAATGAAGGTCCTGATCCCGGAGCGGATTTAGGGGTCACTTCCGCGCAGCGTCAGCTGCACCTTCGATTTGTCGACCACCAAGCACACCAAGCGCACCAAGAGGCTGTGGTTGGCCGCGACGTTCGAGCCCTCTCAGAACCCTTGGTGTGCTTGGTGTGCTTGGTGTTTGAATCGGGCGGCCCCGCACAACGTCCGCCCGCGCCTGCTCCGCGCGATCTCAGCGGTCAAGAGCTGAGCTTCGCGGGGCGCCACGGCCTCAGGCGATGGCCCACCAAACGAGGCCGGCGACGATCAGGGCGGTCACCGAGTATTTGACCGCGTAGTAGACGTTGCGGTTCCAGGCCTTGAAGCGTTTGCCGACCAGGCGGACCTGGTAGACGGCGCCGAAGGCGCGGTTGACCGCGCCGAGCCGCTCGCCGGGCTCGTTCTCGGTCTCGCTCTCCTTGACGATGTGGTTGGCCACCCAGCGATTCACCGCGCCCATGAAGCGCATCTTCAGCGGCCGCTCGACGTCGGCGAAGAGGATGATCCGCGTCTGGTCGGTGGTGTTCTCGGCGTAGTGCAGGAAGGTCTCGTCGAACAGCACATCCTCGCCGTCGCGCCAGGTGTAGGGCTCGCCGTCGACGAAGATGCGGCACTCGCCCGGATGCGTGGGGGTCACAAGGCCGAGGTGGTAGCGCAGCGAGCCGGCGTACGGGTCGCGGTGGCGCACGAGGCGACCACCCGGCTCCAGCGAGGCGAACATCGCGCCCTTAATGGTCGGGATCGACTTCAGCAGCGCCACGGTCTTGGGGCAGAGCCGCTCAGCAGAGGACTGCGGATCGTTGTACCATTTCAAATAGAAGCGCTTCCAACCGCTGCGGAAGAAGGAGTTGAAGCCGGCGTCGTTGTAGCCGTCCGAGGCCTTGATCCGGCCCTGGTCGAAGAGCGCGATCGCCTCCTCGCGGATGACCTGCCAGTTCGCCTTGAGCGTCTCCAGCTCCGGCACACGCTCGACCGGGATGTATGGTCGGTTGGGCACCGCCGAGAACAGGTACATCAGAACGTTGTAGGGCGCGGTGAAGGTCGAGTGGTCGGTCAGCTGGCGCGCGAACGAGAAGCGCACGCGGCCGCGGAGCTGGATCAGCACCGCCGACGCCGCGATGGCGTAGAGAACGACCAGCTGCGGCGCAAACAGCCGCGGCAATATCGCCGACAAGCGAACCTCCTGACTTACCGGTCGATTTTACGGCCGCGCCGGCGCCGTCAGCAAGCCTCAGGCCTCGGCCGGCGCTGCTTCGGCGGCCGCCCGGCGCTTGACTGGTATATGGGCGATCGTGAGCAGCGACTCCACGCAGTCGCGGATCGAGTTGTCCAGCGGGCGGAAGGTTATCCCCGTCGCCGCCCGCATCCGGTCGTTGCGCAAGCTCGCCTTGGCCCAGATGGCGCGGAACTCTGCCTCCCTGGCCTTGACCCGATCGTTCTGGCCGTCGATCGGCTGTGTCCATTCGTGGTGCAGCTCCGGCAACAGCCGGTCGATGTCGCGGCAGACCTGCTCGACGTCGCGCGCGTCGGTCGACCAGGCGATGTAGCGCTCGCCGTTCCTGACCCCATCCCGTTCCAGAAGCAGGACGTGACAGAGCGCGCAGTCGCGCACGTCCACCGTCATCCACGGCCGGTAGACGCCGTTTTGCCCATAGCGCCCCTGCAACATGCCGGCGATCTGGCTCTGCCAGGCGCCGCGCTCCTGCTGGTGCGCGGAGAGGATCGGCCCGACGTTGTCGCCCGGACAGACGGTGATCACGTCCCACCGGCCGCTCGCGCTCGCCGCCTCGGTGAAGGCCCGCTCGGCGACCAGCTTGCCCATCGAGTAGCCTTGGCCCCGCTCGACGGTGCGGCGCGGATTGAGCTCGTCCGGGTAGCGGTCCTCGTAGAAGACCGGTCGGCGCACGACCTCCTGCAGATCCATCTCCGAGATGACCGCGGCGACGCTGGAGGTGAGGACCACGCGGCCGACGGTCTCCGACTTCTCCACGCTCTCGATCACGTGCCCGCAGACCCGCGCGACATAGTCCTGGTCGTTGTAGGTCGAGACATGGCTGACGTGCGCAACGCCATTGCAGCCGGCGAAGATCGCATCGAAGCAACCATCGTTGTCGAGGTTGGCCGCGTGCAGGGTGAGCCGGCCAGAGGCGTATCCCGGCATCGCCTTGAGGAAGCCGGCCTTGGCGTCGTCAGCGGGGTCGCGCACGCAGGCCCGCACGCGATAGCCGCGGTCGAGCAGCAGACGCACGACCCAGCCGCCGATGTAGCCGGCGGCTCCGGTCACCGCGACCATGCCGCGCTCTGGTATGGGCGCCATCTCGTCTTCCTCCCTAAACTCCGGCAGCGGCTTAAATCATCGCCGCGCCGATGCCCACCTCGCTCGAAAACGGCGGCAACAATCCACAGCTCCGCGGCAAAGCTGTGGATGGGCGGGGGACAACTCTCACGACCGACTTGCGGCCGGATCGGGCCGGCGCGAAGCTCCCTCTCACGACGAACGCGCAAGCGGGCGTTGAGGAGGGGAGAGCAAGCGGGCGGGGCGTCAAAACCCCGGGCGTGAGCCTCCCCTCCAAACCATTTCCCCCCTCGAAAAGCAGCAGGTCATCGCGGTCCCGACTCCGGCGGCGCGCCGAGCGTGCGGGCGAAGAAGGCCAGTGCCATGTCGATGGCCGCCTGGTGGGTCGGGTCCTGCGGGACCTTGTCGGCGCAGATGTCGATGGCCGCGACGGCGGCCGCCGTGCAGGTGGCGAGGAAGTCGTAGTGGCCGACCCCGGGCAGCACCTTGAGTCTGGCGTGAGGGATGAGCCGGGCCGCGACCAGGCCGTTGGTCGACGGCGGTGCGATCGGGTCGGCGGCGCCGAGGATGATCGCGACGGGCACGTCGATGCGCTGAAGACCCTCGGGCGGCAGACCCTGGACGATCGCCGGCGCGATGGCGAAGGCCGCCCGCACCTGCGGGATGCGGTGGTCGTCGCCGGCATGGGCGACTTCGCCGGCCAGCGCCGGGTCGGCCAGCGTGCGGTCGAAGTCGGCTTGCGTCAGCGGGAGTTCCTTCTGCGGCTTGCAGACGCCGTCGCCGGGGTTCGCGCGGCAGAAGGCGGTGAAGCGGTTCATGTCGACTCTGCGCGCCGGCGGCGACCAGGGCGGTGAATCCGCCGGCCGAGAAGCCGGCCACGCCGACGCTGCGTCCGTCGATGTGCGGGCCGATGGCGGAATCGGCTTCGGCGGCGGCCAGCGCCGCGGCCAGGTCCTGCACGCGGTCCCATGGCATGAGTGCGCCGACCGGCGTCATCTTGTCGGCGCCGTTGTTGCCCGGATGGTCGACGGCGATCACCACGTAGCCGGCCCGCGCCAGTGGGATCGCGAACCAGGCCATCATTCGCGCGGTGCCGCCATACCCGTGCGAGAACAGGATCGCGGGCCTTGGCCGCGCGTCGGCGAACGCCGCGTCCGGGGCCACCGCGCCGACGATGAAGTAGGGCTTGCCCGGTGGGCCGATGTCGATGCGCTGTTCGGCCACGCCGGCGCGCCGCCGGGTACCAGACGGTGACCCTGACGGTGGGCTGATGCATAGCGTCGCGCAGCGCGGCGCTGGCATCCGTCGTCGTCAGATGCCGCTCGCCGACCGGCCCGGCGTGTGCGGCGAGGGCGAAGCTGCACAGCGCAGCCGCAAGAGCGAGACGTTGAGCGATCCGAGTCATCGGGCGGGCCTCCTCAAACCTCTGACGTTTCTAGGACGGCGACGCCGACAGCGCCGGTGAAATCTCGGTCATCAACGCAACGCTTCTCACGCCGCCGAAATCGGTTGCAGTCTGGGCCGTCGCCACCAAAGGAGCTTGCGCCATGCGTCGCGGTCTTCTGCTCGCCATCGTTCTCGCTGCTCGGCTCGGCCGCCGCCGGCCTCGCAGCGCCGCACCCCAAGGTGGACACCGTCCGCCGGGTCTGCGAGCTCGGCCACCCCTGCCACCACTGCCCGGACGGCGAGTGGTATTGCCGCAGCCTCGGCAAGTGCATCCCGAACAACCAGGGCTGCCGGCTGCTCGGGTGATGGCCGCGGCCCTGTCCGCTCGCCTCCTCGTCCGACTGACGCCGCGCGGCGGGCGGGACGGCTTCGACGGCTGGGCTCAGTGATGCCGCGGGGCAGGGCGTATCTGAAGGTCCGCGTCGCGGCTCCGCCGCTCGACGGCGCCGCCAACGCGGCTCTCGTCGCGCTGATCGCCAAGGCGCTGAAGCGTCCGGCCCGGTCGGTGCGCATCGTCGTCCGGCGAGCACGGCCGGCTGAAGTCGCTCGAGATCGAAGGCGTCGATCCGGCCGCGCTCGTGGCGAGCATTCGGCGCGGCGCCGTGACCTAGCCGACCACCCGCGCGATCCCGAGTTCGGCCAGCACCTCGTCGGTGTGCTCGCCCAGCGTCGGGGCTGGGCGGACCAGCGGCGGGCGCTCGCCGTCGTAGCGGAACGGCGGCTGCGGCGTGAAATGGTCGTCGATGTAGCGGCGGAACTGCAGGCCCCAGTAGCCGCAGTCCTGCAGGTGCGGATCGGCGAACAGCTCGTGGGTCGGGACGACCGCGCTGGCGGCGACGCCGGCCTCTTGCAACGCCGCGCCCGCCTCGCGCGGATCGCGGTCTGCGGCCCACGCCGCGATCGCCGCCTCGATCTCCTCCTCGCGCGCCTTGCGGCCGGCGAGCGTGGCCAGCGCGGCGTCCGCCGCCAGGTCGGAACGCCCGATCGCCAGCGCCAGCGCCTGCCAGGCCGCGTCGCTGTCCACGGCGACGCGTCGAGCCAGGCGTCGGGGCCGCTTGCAGCGACCACGCAGCAGGGCGCCATGTCGGCGCGGCGCGAGCCCGTGCGCGGCCGACGCGCGCCGGCCGCGGTCTCGGCGATGATAGCGTCGGCGGCGAGCTGGAACAGGCATTCGACCTGGCAGACCTCGATCTCGCCGCCGCCCATCCGCTCGCGGGCGTAGAGGCCGACCATCGCGGCGGCCGCGGCGTAGAGGCCGGCGACCGGGTCGCCGTAGGCCACGTGCTGCTGGCAGGGGTCCCAGTCTTCGCGACCGTTGACGAATGGCATCCCCGACGCCTGTTCGACGGTCGAGCCATAGGCGCGCAGGCCGGACAGCGGCCCCGACCCGCCGAACGGCGGCATGGTCACGCTTACGACCGCTGGATTGAGCCGGCGCAGGTCGGCGGGGCCGAGGCCCAGCTCCGCCATCACCCCCGGCCCCTGGTTCTCGAGCACGACGTCTGCGGCGCGGACGATCGCTTCCGCGGCCGCGTGGCCGCCGCCGGCTGGCCAGATCGAGGTCGAGTCCGCGCTTGTTGCGATTCACCGCCATGAAGTTGCGCGGCAGCTCGTAGGGCGGCGGATCGGCGTCCACGACCGGGTCCCAGCCCCGCCACCAATCGCGCCGTTCGCGGGACTCGATCTTCAGCACGTCGGCGCCGAGATCGGCGAGGTAGCGCGCGCCGAGCGGCCCGGCCCAGCCCATGCTGAAGTCGGCCACCCGGACGCCGGCAAGCGGCCCAGCCGGGCCGCCATCCGGTCGCCGCCTGCGCTCACCCGCAAAGCTGAGGCGGAACGGCGACACCGGGCCGCGTGCGGGGCTGTCGCCGACCGGCGCAAAGGCGCCGCGGTCGCGCCAATGCGGCAGGCTGGGCATCTCGAGCGGCGGCGGCGCGGGGGTGATCGGGATGCGCAGCGCGATCGCCGTTCTCGACCCAGAACGCGACCGGGCGCTTGGCCATCGCCTCGCCGACGATGGCGTCGATCTCATCGCCCGCCGCCAGCCTTAGCAGCGACGTTGCGAAGCGTGGCTCCTGCGCCAGCTCGGGCCGCTCCATCAGCGTCGCCAACGCCGCCCATTGCGCATGGGTCAGCGCGGTCACCCCCACCCAGCCGTCCGCCGCGCGATAGAGGCAACATGGACAGGTGGGCGAGAAGCGGTTCACGCCAAGGCGCTTGGCCTCCCAGCCATAGGCGATGGCGCCAACCGCGCCGGTCTCGGTGAAGCACAGCGCCGCCTCGAACACGTTCGCCTCGATGCGCCGCGGCGGGCTTCGTCCCATCAGAGCGGCCAGCGCCGGGACGAACGCGGTGACGCCGGCCACGATCTGCGGGGCGTGTCCCTGCGCCAGCGTCGGCGGACCTTCGGCCGGCCCGAATCCGAACGCGACGCCGGTCATGGCCTGGATCAGCGGGTCGTTGGCGCGCCAGGCGGCATAGTCCCCGCGCGGGTCGAACCAGGTCAGCGCGAGCAGCGGCGGCGGTGCGCTTCGCTCCGTCAGGATGGCGTCGGCCGCCGCGATCGCTTTCGGCGTCTGGCCGGCGATCGCCAGAGCGCGCTCGGGGCGTGCGCTTTCCAGCGCGTCCAGCGCCGCGCGGGCGTCGGCGACGATGGACTTCCCCTCGTCCAGCCACGCCGCATAGGTCGGGTCGAGGGCCGGCGAGGCTTCCTCGGCGCGCCAGACGCTCGCGCCCAGTTGCGCGAACAGCCGCCCGCAATAGCGCGTCGCGATCTCGCCGCTCAGTTCGGCGACCCCGATGCCCGCCAATGGCCCCGTCATGCGCGCTCACTCCCTGGCGTGCAGTCATAACCAAGTCCGCCCGCGTTTGTCGCGCTGTTGCCTGCGTGCGCGACGAGGCCCAGAATTCGAAGAGAACAACGCTACGGGCCAGACGCCATGAACAAGCCGACCGGAACCCTCGCCGCGGACTATGGAACCGAGGAAGCCGCCATGCAGGCCTACTGCGCGGATGGCGAGGCCCGCGCCATGGCGCTCGGCAACCGCGGTCCGATCCGCCTCACGGCCGACGGCGAGCTTCACCCGGAGATCCGCGAGGCCTACAGCCGCTGCGGCTTCTATGTGTTCGAGGGCGTGCTCAAGCCCGACGAACTCGCCGACATCGAAGCGGACTTCCTCGACATCCAGACCCGCCTGCCGGCGCATCGCGGCGCGGAGGTCGACGCGGAGGGGCGGCCGGCGATCGGGCTCGGCCATGAGGGGCTGAACCTGGTCTGGGCCAAGCCGCTCAGCGACCCGGTCGGCGGCACCAAGGCGGCGCACGGCCGCTATCCGGTGAAGATGTTCGAGCCGAAGGCGGCGAAGGACGCGCCGGACGAGGTGGTCTACCTGATCCTGGGCTCGCTCGCAGTTCTCGGACGCCTGCCTGCGCGTCTATGGGCACCCCGGCCTTCTGGCGGTCGCCGCGGCGATCAACGGCCCCGACTTCGTGCCGTTCAACGAGGCGCTGTGGATGAAGGGGCCGGGGCTTGGCGCGTCGGTCGCCTGGCACCAGGACGGCTGGACCCACTGGGACAGCCCCGACCTCGACGAGGGCTCGCACGGGTTCAACTTCATGGGCCAGCTCTACGGCTGCTCGCCGGCGAACGGGCTCTGGGTGGTTCCAGGCTCGCATCGCAAGGGCAAGGCCGACATCGCCGCCATGGTCGCGGCCGCCGGGACGGAGCGACTGCCCGAGGCCGTGCCGCTGGTCTGCGCGCCCGGCGACGTCGCGATCACCAACCGCCAGGCGGTGCACGGCTCGTTCGCCAACACCAGCCCCGACTGGCGCGTGACGGTGAACATGGGCTTCCACCGCCGCCGCTCGGTGCTGGGGGTGATGGGCGGCGGCGTGCACAACGCCCCGGCCGTCTACGACGCCGATCGCATCGCCGAGCGCGCCCGCGTGATCGGCTGGGCCATCGACGCCCGCCGCCAGCGCTTCCCGGACGAGACGCCCTTCGCCTACGCGCCCCACGCCGGCCAGACCCTGCACTGGGACGAATCCGCCCGCGCCGCGCTCAAGGACTACAACCTCCTCGACCTGGGGATTTGAAACGCGAACCCTCGCCCCGCCCGCAGGGTGGGGAGAGGGCAGGGTGAGGGGCAGCGGCCTCTCGACGCGCAAACCGGCGCCGCTGTCGTTCCTGTACCTCAGCAGCCCCCTCACCCTGCCCTCTCCCCCGTGAAGAGCGGGGGAGAGGGTTCTCAGTGGGCGTCCAGCTTCAGCACCTTCCTTGCGTTGTCGCGCAGGAACTTGGGCCAGACTTCGTCCTTGAACGGAACATCGGCCATGTCGGTCATGATCCGCTCGAGCGACAGGCCCATCGGGAAGTAGCCGGCGTAGATGATCTTGTCGGCGCCGCGGGTGTTCGCGTAGCGGACGATGGCCTCGGGGTAGTGCTTCGGCGCGAACGCGCTGGTCGAATAGTAGAGGTTCGGCCACTTCAGCATCAGCTTGACGGCCAGGTCCTCCCACGGCTCGCAGCCGTGGCGGGTGACGAAGACGAGCTCGGGGAAGTCGTACATCACCTGGTCGATGAGCCGGACCTCCTGCGGCCACATCGGAAAGCGCGGTCCCGGCACGCCGGCGCAGGAGAAGATCGGAACGCCCAGCTCAACGCACTTGGCGTAGATCGGGTACATCAGCGCATCCGAGATCCCGACCTGGGGATTGAAGCCGCAGTTGAAGGCGCTGAACGCGCGCACGCCGAAGGTCTCGTACTGGCGGACCATGTCGCGGATGCCGTCCATGCCCTTGTTCGGGTCGACGCCGCCGATCGGGACGAAGCGGTCGGGGTGGTCCTTCAGCGCCTTCGTCGCCCACCTCGCCGCCGGCGCCGATCAGGCCGATCTCGATCCCGAACCGGTCCATCTCGTGCAGCGTGACCGCGATCGGGTCGTTCGCGCCGTAGAGCTCCTTCGGCACGTTCTTGAACATGTACTCGACCGGGAAGTCGAACTTGGCCGACGGGTCCTTCAGTTGCGCCCGGATGAAGTCGTACATTTTGAAGTCATCGGCCGGGAAGCCGATCATCGTGTCGACGATCCCGATGCCGGCGGGCATGCCCATGGCTAGGCGGCCGCCGCCGAAGCCATCAGCGCTTCGCGGAACAGGTAGCAGGTCGCATCGCGCGGGATGTCGGAGAGGGGCAGCGGCGTCTCGACCTCGGCCGGCGTCGGCCCGTACTTGGCGGCGAGCGGCATCAGCTTCTCGAGGTCGAAGTCGTAGAGGGCGGCCGCGTTCAGCCCCAGCACCTTGCGCCGGCGCGCATCGGGCATGCCGCCGAACGTGAGTCGCAGGGATTCCAGATTGTAGGGGAAGGTGCCCTCGTAGTGGGGGTAGTCGTTGCCCCACAGCACATGGTCCTCGCCGATCTGCTCGATGCCGGCGAGGTCGGCCATCGAGGGGAAGCTGGCGCCGTAGTAGCAGTGCCGCTTGGCGTACTCGCTGGGCGGCTCCTTCAGCGGCGACTCCATGCCGGCGTAGTTCATCTCGCCGGTCGCGCCCGCCTTGATCGCGTAATAGGCGCGGTCGACGCTCTTCAGCGCCGCCGGCACCCAGGAGCAGCCGGACTCGGTCAGGATGTGCTTGAGCCTGGGGAACTTCTCGAACACCCCGGCCATCAAGAGGTGCCGCCAGCCCGACTGGCCGTAGAAGGTCACGTCCTGGATCCAGATCGACTCGGCGACAGCGCCCTGGCCGTACTCCGGCAGGCCC
The DNA here is from genome assembly GCA_963719975.1 of uncultured Alphaproteobacteria bacterium. Lineage (GTDB taxonomy): Bacteria > Pseudomonadota > Alphaproteobacteria > Caulobacterales > Caulobacteraceae > Poindextera. The sequence goes on along the minus strand of CAVRED010000005.1, from coordinate 132,440 downwards.
TGGCCGGTGTGCTGGTTCATCACCAGGCCATGGTCCTGGATGGCGGCGTACACCCGGTCCCAGGCCGGGTCGTAGAGGGGCTTCAGCCACGTCGCGTCAGGCGGGATCAGCGGCAGCAGCACCCCGCCGCGCAGGCCGGCCTTGGCGATGAATTCGATGTCCTTGACCGCTTCGTCGAGGTCGTTGGGCAGGATGACGCCGATGCCGGCCCGCCGCGCCGGATCCTCGGCGCAGAAGTCCTTCAGCCAGCGATTGTGCGCCCGGATGCCGGCCAGGCACCGCTCGTACTCCTCGGGCTGCGGCGGATGGGCGGTGACGATGCTCTTCGAGTAGAACGGCGGCACGGTGTTGGGGAACACCACCTCGCCGACGACGCCCTGGCTGTTCTGGTCCGCCGTGCGGATGCCGAGGTCCCAGTTGCGCATCTTCTTGGAGCCATAGTGCTCCTGCGACGGGTTCTTGTAGCCGCCGCGCCACGCGTCGAACGGCTCGCGCCACTCAGGGTCCAGGCACTCGCGATACTGCGCGTGGCTGCCGCCCGCATGGGTGTCGGCGGTGATCAGCAGATAGGGCTCTTGCGACATCGGTAAGGACCTGGGACCTGGAGCGGCGATCTCGCCATGAATTGGGAGAACCGCGGGGCTGTCAAAGCAAAGTTCTACCCTCGGTCGGTTGACCGCCATCGTCCAGGCGGCTCAGGGTCGATCCGACCATGCTCGGGGGGAGCACATGCGCTGGCCCATGCACATCCGCATTCTGCTCGCCGCCGCGTTGCCGGTGCTCTTGTCCGGCTGCATCGCGTTCGGGTCGATCGAAAAGCGCGCGCAAGCGGTGAACCGCGGCGTCGCCAACACGCAGAACGCCGCGCTCTTGCTCAATCTGGTCCGCGCCAGCCGCGCCGAGCCGCTCTACTTCACCGCGACATCGGCGATCCACGGCTCAGGCGCCGAGGACTTCAACCTCAGCCTGCCGGCGTTCGGGCTCGGCCCCGATGCGCCGCGGCTCGCCAGCTTCGGCAACAGCACCCTCAACTCCAACACCTCGACCAGCTTCGACGTCGACGTCCTGAACTCGAAGGACTTCTACGCCGGCATGCTGACCCCGCTCGGGCCGGACGACGTCAACCTGCTGTTCAGCCAGGGCTACCCGCGCGAGATGGTGCTCTATCTCGTGGTCGACCGGCTGGACGTGACCGACCTGACCGGCCTGCAGCCCGGCCAGGACAACTCGCACGCGCCGACCGCCGTCTATGTCAACGATCCGGCCAACCCGACCTTTCCGATCTTCAAGACCTTCGTCGATCAGGCGATGATGCATGGCCTGACGACCGACGAGGTGCCGCCGCCGGAGGCGCCGGCGGCGGCGGGCGGCGGCGCGGCGGCGCCGTTCACCGGCGGCACGCTGAGCGTCGTGGTGTCGCAGGCCGAGAAGAAGGACGACACGCCGAAGGCGCGCCTCTGCTACGACTGGGCGCTGGCGACCGAGACGGCCAAGCGCGATTTCACCCCGGAGAGCCCGCGCTGTGGCGCGCCGCCGCCGGCCCAGGCCAAGGCCGCGCCCAGCGGGTCCTCCTCGGTTCTGGCGGTCAAGATCGGCGACAAGCGCTACGAGATCGTCGTCCACACCCGCTCGATCTTCGGGATCTTCAAATACCTCGGCGCCCAGATCGCCGACAACGACGCGGGCATGGTCAGGCTGCACCACTATCCCGAGCTGACCGCCGAAGTGACGACCGATGGCCAGCTGTTGGACGTCCGACGCGGCGGCGACGACTGCTTCACGCGGGTCGAGGACCATGGCGCGAAATATTGCGTGCCGACGCAGGGCGCCGAGAACACCAAGCAGATCTTCAGCATCCTGAACGCGCTCTTGGCGCTCAAGACCGCGCCCGGCGACCTGCCAGCGGCCCAGACGGTGCGCATCACACCCTGATCATTGCGGCCCGGCGCGGCGGAACGCCAGACGCAGCAGGCCTGCCAGCGCGATCAGCGCCCATGCGCCCTCGACGATCGCCGCCGACAGGTTGAAGCGGCCCGCCAGCAGCGAGAGCAGGATCAGGCTGGCGCCGCCGAGGTTGGCGGCCAGCGAGAGGGCGCCCTTGGGATGCAAGCGCCCGGTGGTCGCGGCCGCGTAGGCCGCCAGAATCAGGATGACGCCGACCAGCCCGGCGACGTCCGGCCAGCGCAGGCTCGCGAGGTGGAACATGGCGGCGCTTTAGCACGCCCGCCCGCCGATCGCGCCAGGGGCCTCGGCCGTTGCGCGCCGGACCCATCGCGCTCACTCTCGCGTCGGACGACCGGGAGAGCGGAGCGCCTTGCTCGATACGCACAATCCCATCCTGCTCAACGTCATGGTGGCGGCGCCGACGCTGATGCTCGCGCTGGTGCTCGTCTCAGGCAGGGCGCCGGGCCGGAACCGGTGGATCTCGCGAGACGACGCGCCGGTCTTGTATTGGAGCGCGGCCGGCTTCCTTGCCGTTTGCACGGCGGGGCTCTGGATCACGCTCGGGCCCGCGGTCATCGCCGCCGATTGGCCGGGATGACGGGGATGGAGCCGCGCCTCGCCGCGTTCGAGATACGTCCGCTGACCAATGTCGTTGGCGCCGAGGCCCTGGGCGTCGACCTTGCCGCCGCGCTGGAGGAACCGACCGTCCAGGCGCTCCGCCTGGCGTGGCTGGACGCGGGCGTGCTCGTGTTCCGCGACCAGCACCTCGACGCCGACCAGTTCCTCGAAGTCGCCCGCGCGTTCGGCGAGCCCATGGAGTACCCGTTCCTCACCGGCCTCGAAGGGCATCCGATGATCACCGAGGTGGTCAAGCTGGAGCACGAGACGGTGAATTTCGGCGGGGTCTGGCACGCCGACACGACCTATTTGCCGGCCCCGCCGATGGCGACGCTGTTGCTGGCGCGCGAAACCCCGGACGTCGGCGGCGACACGCTGTTTGCCAGCCAGGTCGCCGCCTACGACGCCTTGCCGACGTCGATGAAGGCCAGGCTTTCGGGCTTGAGGGCGGTCAACAGCTCGGCCAAGGCGGAGGTTTCGCGCACCCGCGAAGACCGCCTGCGCGACCATGCGCGCAGCGGCGTGGCGGAAACCTACGAGGCCGTCCACCCCGTCGTTCGCGAGCATCCCGAGACCGGCCTGCTCAGCCTGTTCGTCAATCCGGCCCACACCGTCCGCTTCGAGGGCATGGGCGAGGACGAGAGCGCGGATTTGCTCGCCGACCTCTTCGCCCATCAGGTGCGCCCCGAGTTCACCTGCCGCGTTCACTGGTCGCCGGGAACGCTGGCGATCTGGGACAACCGTTCGCTGCTGCACTTCCCGATCAACGACTACGACGGCCAGCGCCGCGTCATGCACCGGATCACCCTCGCCGGAGAGGTTCCGGTCTAGAGCCCGAACACCCGCCGCGCGTTTTCGCCGAGCACGGCGGCCTGGCGCTCGGCGCTCAAGCCCGCGATCGAGTGGCGGATCAACTCGGGGGCGGCCAGCGTCGAGTCCACGTGCGGATAGTCGCTGCCCCAGAGGATGCGGTCCTCGCCCACGATGTCGAGCATGGCGCCGATGGTGCGCTCCTCGGGCTCGGCCACGAAGTAGCAGTTGCGCTTGATGTACTCGCTCGGCTTTTCCTTGAGCGGCGAGATGGCGCGGAACACCGAATACTTTTCGTCCAGCCGGTCCATCAGATAGGCGGCATGCCCGCAGCCGGCCTCGACCGAGACCATCTTCAGCTTGGGGAAGCGCTCGAACAGGCCGTCGGTGACCACGGCGGCGATGGCCGGGATCAGTTGGCCCGTGGCGCCGAGGGCGAAGGTGAACACCGGGCCCGGCCGCGTCTCCTGCCAGTGCAGGAACGGCGAGAACTGGCCGCCAAAGCGCACGATGACGTGGAAGCAGCCGGGCGCGCCCGCGTCCTCGCAGAGGCGCCACAGGCGGTCGAAGTGCGGGTCGCTGGGCCGGCGACCGTGTACGGTCTCGGGCGGGACGAAAAGGCCGCGGAACCCGGCCTTCAGGCAGGTCTCCAGCTCCTCCACCGCGCTGTCGACATCGCGCCAGTTGACCAGCGCGACCGGCACGACGCGGCCTGGCACGGTCTCGAAGAACTCGCGCTGCCAGCGGTTGTAGGCGCGGCAGTAGGCCGACGAGAGCTCCAGGTCGTCGGTCGGGAAGGGCAGGATGCCGATGGTGGGAAAGAGCACGCCGCGATCGACGCGCCAGGCGTCGAGCAGGTCGGCGCGGGCCTTGGGATCGTAGCTCGCCGGCTCGCAGCCGTCTTCGTAGCTGTAGCCGCCGGAGAAGACGCTCTCGCGCGGCAGGTGCGCGCCGCCCAGCCCCGCCAGCACGTTCGACAGCACCGAGACCTCGCCGATGATCAGGTGCTCGACCCCGTCCCGTCGCTCGATACGGATGGCGCGGTCGCGGAACTTCGGTTCCAGGTAGCGCTTCCAGAGGTCGGCCGGCTCCATCACGTGGGAGTCGCAATCGATCACCATGGGCATTTGGCGGCTCCGCCCCCTGCTGCTTCGGATCGTGCGATCAACGCTCCGTTTCGAGCCACGTCAACGCTTCCCCTGTTCGTCACCAGCGCTGTGCAAGAGCGCCAGCGGCGAGTATCGGGTTTGCGGGCGCCAGCGGGAGGGCCGGGCATGGCAAAGAAGACGGTCGGCATCCAGCTGCCGCGGCAGGCGCAGAACCAGACGGTCGAGCAGCGCTTCGGCGCTCGAGCTCGAGGGCCTCGAGCCCGTCGCCGACATCGTCGAGATCCGCGCCGACACGCCAGCCGAGTTCGCCGCCGGCGTCGCGGACGTCGACGCGATCATCACCTCCTGGGGCCTTCGGATCGACCGGCAGGTGATCGGGGCGCTCAAGAAGTGCGTCGTGATCGGCGTCGGCAGCGTCGGCGTCGACATGGTGGACGTGGACGCCGCGACCGCGGCCGGCATCGTGGTCACCAACGTGCCCGACGTCTTCATCGAGGAAGTCGCCGACTACGCGATGATGCTGCTGCTCAACGTGGCCAAGCTCACGCCGACGATGACCCGCATGGCGCGCGACGGCGAATGGTACCAGGCCCGCCCGATCCTCAGCCGCATCCCGCGCCTCTTCGGCCAGACGCTCGGCCTCTTCTCGTTCGGCAACGTCGCGCGCTGCACGGCAAGGCGGGCTCAGGCGTTCGGGCTGCGCGTCATCGCCTACGACCCCTATGTGAGCGAGCTCGAGATCACCGGCCTCGGCGTCGAGCCGGTCGGGTTCGGCGAGCTGCTCGAGCGCAGCGACTACCTCTCCGTCCACGCCCCGCACAACGAAGAGACCGAGCACGCCATCAACGCCGCGGCCTTCGCCCGGATGAAGCCCACGGCGGTGGTCATCAACACGGCGCGCGGTCCGATCATCGACGAGGTCGGCGCTGATCGAGGCGCTGCAGAACGGCGTCATCGCCGGAGCCGGCCTCGACGTGCTCGAGCAGGAGCCGCCGTCGAACAACAACCCGCTGCTCACGATGGAGAACGTCGTCGTCACCCCGCACGTGGCCTCGGCCACCACCCGCATGCGCCCGGAGACGCGCCGCCGGGTCGGCCGCGAGGTGGCGCTGGTGCTGCGCGGCAAGTGGCCGATGAGCTGCGTCAATCCGACCGTGCTGCCGCGCGTCGCGCTGGAGCGCTGGCAGCCCTATCCGATGAACCGGGGCCCAATCGATGAGAGACGTCAGTGCAAGGTCGTTCAAGCCATCGCCAAGGCCATGAAGGCCGAGGGCGTCGACATCCTCTTCGCCTATCCGGTGAACCCGCTGATCGAGGCGGCGGCCGCCGAGGACATCCGCACCGTCATCGTGCGCCAGGAGCGGGTCGGGCTGCACATGGCCGACGCCTATTCGCGCATGTCGTCCGGGCGACAAGATCGGCGTCTTCTGCATGCAGCACGGCCCGGGCGCCGAGAACGCCTTCGGCGGCGTGGCGCAGGCCTTCTCGGAGTCCGTGCCGATCCTGGTGATCCCGGCCGGCTATCCGCGGCGGCTCGCCGGCTACTTCCCGAACTTCAACTCCGTCCAGAACATGCGCCACATCACCAAGTGGGCCGAGACGCTGACCATGGGCCGCATGGTCGGCGAGGTGATGCGCCGCGCCTTCTTCCAGCTGCGCAACGGCCGCGGCGGTCCGGTGCTGATCGAGGTCCCGGTCGACGTGTTCAACGAAGAGATCCCGGACGACTTCGTCCACACGCCCGCCTTCAAGGCGCGAAGCGGCCCGGACCCGGCGGCCGTCGCCGACGCGGCGGGCGTGCTGGCCAAGGCCGAGCGGCCGGTGATCTACGCCGGCCAGGGCGTCCACTACGCCAAGGCCTGGGACGAGCTCCGCGCGCTGGCCGAGGACTGGAACATCCCGGTCACCACCTCGATCGAGGGCAAGAGCGCGTTCCCGGAGGACCATCCGCTCTCGCTCGGCAGCGGCGGGCGGGCCAACCCAAGGCCGGTGAAGGCCTTCCTCGAGGAGGCCGACGTCATCCTCGGCGTCGGCTGCAGCTTCGCGCTCACCGGCTTCGGCGTCGGCATGCCGCGCGGCAAGACGATCATCCACGCCACGCTCGATCCGATGGACCTGAACAAGGACGTCGCGGCGCAGTACGGCCTGATCGGCGACGCCAAGCTGACGCTGACGGCGCTGCATGCGGGCGATGCGCAACCACGACAAGGCGCCGGCGGCCGCGCGCAAGGACGCTCCCGAAGCGCATCGCGCGAGCTGCGCGAGGCGTGGCTCGGCGACTGGCGCGAGAAGCTTGCAGTGCGACACCGCGCCGATCAACCCCTACCGCGTGATCGCCGAGCTCGACCGGCTGGTGGACAAGCAGAAGACCGTCATCACCCACGACGCCGGCAGCCCGCGCGACCAGATGACCCCGTTCTGGACCGCGACCGCGCCGCTCTCCTACATCGGCTGGGGCAAGACCACCCAGCTCGGCTATGGGCTCGGGCTCGCCATGGGGGCCAAGCTGGCGCGGCCCGACCACCTCTGCATCAACGTCTGGGGCGATGCGGCCATCGGCTTCACCGGCATGGACTTCGAGACCGCCGTGCGCGAGCGGATCCCGATCCTCTCGATCCTGTTCAACAACTTCTCGATGGCGATCGAGATCCCGATCATGCCGATCAGCCAGGAGAAGTACGGCTCGACCGACATCAGCGGCAACTACGCCGACATGGCCAAGGCGTTCGGCGGCTACGGCGAGCGGATCACCGAGCCCGACCGACATCGTCGCGGCGCTCAAGCGCGGCATCGCCGCCACCGAGCGCGGCCAGCCGGCCCTGCTCGAGTTCATCACCGCCAAGGAGATCACGATCTCGAACGAGTAGCGCGGACCCTCGCCCCGTCGAACGACGGGGAGAGGGCAGGGTGAGGGGACGGCCTCTCGGCGCGCAAGCCGGCGCCGAAGCGGTCGCGGAACCGCCGCGGGCCTCTCACCCGCCCTCTCCCCACGCTGCGCGCGGGGCGAGGGAGACGTCTAAATCAACAGCTCGATCAGGAACGGGCCCTTGCGCTTCAGGGCGCCGGCCAAGAGGTCGGCGAAGCGGTCGGCGGTGTCGGCGCTGGCGCCCTCGACGCCCATCCCCTCGGCGATCTTCGGCCAGTTCAGGTCGGGATTGCCGAAGTCCATCATCTCCAGCGCCGTGCGGCCGGGGTTGGCGCCGACGTTGGCGAGCTCGCCGAGCAGAATCTGGTACTTGCGGTTGGAGAGGATGACGGTGGTCACGTCCAGCCGCTCGCGCGCCTGGGTCCACAGCGACTGCACGGTGTACATGGCCGAGCCGTCGGCCTGCAGGTTGATCACCCGCCGATCCGGCGCGGCCGACCGCCGCGCCGGTCGACATCGGCATGCCGCCGCCGATCGCCCCGCCGCTCGGGTTCATCCAGTCGTGCGGGGCGGAGGCCTTGGTGAAGCCGCCCAGCCCGCGCCCGTAGGTGATCGACTCGTCGCACGATCACCGCCCCTTCCGGGATCAGCGCGCCGACGGTGGTCGCGAACGACTCCGGCGTCAGCGCGCCCCGTCCCGATCACGGCGCGCTCGCCGTTGTTCGGCGCTGCGACCTTCGGCGCTCCGAGCGCCTCGGCCAGCCGGGCCAGCGCGTCGATCGGATCCTGCTCCTTGCGCGCCAGCAGGTGCACCTCGGTCGCTTCCGGGATCGAGGTCTGCGGCTTGCCCGGATAGGCGAAGAAGGTCACCGGCTTCTTCGCCGAGCAGAGGATGAGGTGCCGCGTCTCCTTCATCGCGGCCACCGCGACGTCGACCACGTAGGGCACCCGCTCCATCAGCGGCCGGCCCTGGCCGCGCGGGATGCGGCCGGAGGTGTCGGCGATCAGCCGGCAGCCGGTGGCCTGGCGGATGCGGTCGGCGAGCGCGAGCCCCTCTTCGGTCAGGCCGGCGTAGCCGATCATCAGCACCACGCCCTCGCCGCCGCGGCGCAGGATGGCGGCCGCCTCGTCGATCTGGCTGGGCGCGGCCAGCGGCGTCGGCAGGCGCGGCAGCGCCTCGGCGACGATGCCGCCCTCGTTCCACGAGGTGTCCGACGGCAGGATCAGCGTGGCGATCTGGCCGGGCGAGATCTGCGCCGCCTGCACCGCCGCCGCCGCGTCGGCGCCGACCGTGCTCACGTCCATCGCCGTGCGCACCCAGCCGGAGACCCCGCGCGCCCAGCCCTCGGTGTCGGCGGTCAGCGGCGGGTCGAGCGGCCGGTGATAGGTCGCCTGGTCGCCGACGATGTTGACCATCGGCGTCGAGGCGCGCCGGGCGTTGTGCAGGTTGGCGAGCCCGTTGCCCAAGCCCCGGCCCGCAATGCAGCAGCGTCGCGGCGGGCTTGCCGGTCATTCGCCCGTAGCCGTCGGCGGCGCCGGTCACCACGCCCTCGAACAGGCCGAGCACGCAGCGCATGCCGGGGATGCGGTCGAGCGCGGCGACGAAGTGCATCTCCGAGGTGCCCGGGTTGGCGAAGCAGGTGTCGACGCCGCTCTTCAGCAGCGAATGAACGAGGCTTTCGGCGCCGTTCATGCGGCCCCTCCTTTGCGCGAACCAACCCTGGCGCCCCTTATCGCCGGCCGCCGGGCCTTAGGGAACACCGCGAAGGCCATTGACCGCCGGCGCCGGCGTCCCGAAAGGTCACGGCCAAGGGAAACGCGACAGGGGACGCCCGCATGATCATCGACGCCAAGCCGCTGACGGCGCTGTTGAGCCTCATCATCGAGACCGCCGGCGCCGAGCCCGATCGGGCGCGCGTCTGCGCCGAGCATCTGGTGCTGGCCAACCTCAAGGGCCACGACTCCCACGGGGTCGGCATGGCGCCCTCGTACGTGCGCTGGATCAAGGCCGGCAAGCTCTTCCCCAACGCGCGGCCGAAGGTGATCCAGGACTCGGGCGCGGTGCTGGTGGTCGACGGCCAGTTCGGGCTGGGCGCGCCGGTTGCGCGCGAGACGATCGAGATGGGCATCGCCCGCGCCAAACAGATGGGCGTTGCGTGCGTCGCGCTGCGCAACAGCTGCCACATCGGGCGCATCGGGACCTATGGCGAGCAGTGCGCCGACGCCGACCTGATCTCGATCCACTACGTCAACGTTGTCGGCCACCCGCCGCAGGTCGCGCCCTACGGCGGGCGCGAGGCGCGCATGGTGACCAACCCCTATTGCTGCACGGTGCCGCGCGCGAACGGCCAGCACATCGTGCTCGACTTCGCCACCAGCTTCGTCGCCATCGGCAAGCTCCGCGTCGCCTACATGGAGGGCAAGTCCGTGCCGCCGGGCGCGCTGGTCGACGCCGAGGGCAAGTCCACCACCGACCCGCGCACCTTCTTCCGCGCCGAGGACCGCTCGCTCTGCTGCCGTTCGGGCTGCACAAGGGCGGCGGCATGCAGATCCTCTGCGAGATCCTCGGCGGCGCGCTGGCCGGCCACTGGACCGAGCAGCCGGGCTCGGACCGGGCCTACGGCGCGGCGGTCAACAACATGCTCTCGGTCATCATCGATCCGGACGCGCTGGGCGGGCGCGCCGCCTACGAGGCAGAGGCCGAGGCCATGCTCGACTACATCCGCGGAACCCCGCCGGCCGAAGGCTTCGACCGCGTGCGCCTGCCGGGCGATCCAGAGCGCGAGAGCACCGCCAGGCGCCTCGCCGAGGGCATCCCGATCGACGACAACACCTGGCGCGAGATCCGCGAGGCGGGATTGAGCGTCGGCCTGGACGAGGCCGCGCTCGACGCCGTCGGCTGACCCCCTGCCCGGCAAATTCGCCTGGACTTCCGCTGCGGAGGCGTAATCAGCTACCGCGATGCCAAGCAAGGTTCAGACAACGGGCCGGTTGGCCGGCAAGGTCGCGATCGTCACCGGCGCCGCGTCCGGTTTCGGGGCCGGCATCGCCAGCCAGTTCGTCGCCGAGGGCGCCAGGGTGGTCATCGCCGACGTGAACGGCGAGGGCGCCAAGGCGCTCGCCGCGTCCCTGGGCGAAGAGGCCGCGCGCCCAACGGACCGACGTCTCGCGCGACGCCGATGTCGCCGCCCTGGCCGAGGCGGCGCTGGCGTTCGGCGGGCGCATCGACATCCTGGTCAACAACGCCGGCGTCGGCCAGCGGCCGCAGCCGCTCGAGAGCGTCGAGGAGGCGGAGTTCGACCGGCTGATCGCGGTCAACGCCAAGTCCGTCTACCTCACCGCCCGCCATATTGTCCCGGCCATGAAGGCCGCGAAGTCGGGCGCGATCCTCAACATCGCCTCGACCGGCGGCGTCAGCCCCCGGCCGAACCTTGCCTGGTACAACGCGTCCAAGGGCTGGATGATCACCGCCACCCGGGCCATGGCCATCGAGCTGGCGCGCTACGGCGTGCGGGTGAACGCGATCAACCCGGTCGCCGGCGACACGCCGCTGCTCGCCACCTTCATGGGCGAGGACACGCCGGAGGCGCGCGCCCGCATCCTGACCACCATCCCGCTCCGGAGGCTCTCGACGCCCGCCGACATCGCCGGCGCCGCGGTCTTCCTCTGCTCGGACGAGGCTTCGATGATCACCGGCGTCGCGCTCGAGGTCGACGGCGGGCGCTGCCTATGACGCACCGAAGACGCTCTGCTCGCCGCGATCGAGGCGCGCGAGGGGGAAATCGTGGCGCTGACGCAGGCGCTGATCCGCATCCCCTCGGTCAATCCGCCGGGCGAGCACTACCGCGACTGCGCCGAGCTCATCGGCGAGCGGCTGGCGCCGCGGGGCTTCGCGCTCGAGTACCTGCGCGCCGAGGGCGCGCCCGGCGACAGCGACCGCTACCCGCGCTGGAACCTCATCGCGCGGCGCGAGGGCGAGGCGCCCGGTCCTTGCGTGCACTTCAACGGCCACATCGACGTGGTCGCGCTGGGCGAGGGCTGGACCAAGCCGCCGTTCGACGGCCTCGTCGAGGACGGCCGGGTCTACGGGCGCGGCGCGTGCGACATGAAGGGCGGCCTCGCCGCGGCGATCGTCGCCGTCGAGGCGCTGATCGACTCCGGCGCCCCGCTGCCGGGCGCGATCGAGATCTCGGCGACCGGCGACGAGGAGTCCGGCGGCCTCGGCGGCGTCGCCTGGCTGGCCGAGCGCGGCTGGTTCTCCAAGCCGCGCGTCGACCATGTGATCATCCCCGAGCCGCTCAACGTCGACCGGGTCTGCATCGGCCACCGCGGCGTCTGGTGGGGCGAGATCGAGACCAAGGGCCGCATCGCCCACGGCTCGATGCCCTTCCTCGGCGACTCCGCCATCCGCCACATGGCCGCGGTGTTCGACGCCTTCGAGACCCGGCTCTACCCGGCGCTGGAGACCCAGGCGACCGCCATGCCGGTCGAGCCGCCGGGCGCGCGGACGCCGACGCTCAACATCAACGGCCTGCACGGCGGCCAGCCGGACCTGGACCCGGGCGAAGCGGCCGGCCTGCCGGCGCCGCTGGTCGCCGACGCCTGCCGCCTGGTCTTCGACCGCCGCCTCCTGATCGAGGAGGACCTCGACGAGGTGAAGGCCGAGATGCGCGCCCTGCTCGACGGCCTGGCCCAGAGCCGGCCCGGCTTTCGCTATTCGCTGCGCGACCTGCTGGAAGTGCGCCCCTCGATGACCGAGCCGGAGCGGCCGGTGGTGCGCGCCGCCGCCGAGGCGGTGCGCCGCGTGCTGGGGCGCGAGGCCAAGCTCATCTGCTCGCCCGGCACCTACGACCAGAAGCACATCGACCGCATCGGTCATCTGCGCGACTGCGTGGCCTACGGCCCGGGCATCCTCGACCTCGCCCACCAGCCCGACGAGTACGTCGAGATCGCCGACATGACCGCCTCGGCCAAGGTGATGGCGCTCGCCGCCCACGCGCTGCTGACCGCGGCATGAGCAAGACCGTTCTTGTCGCCGGCGCGTCCGGCCTGGTTGGGTTCGCGGCCACGCGCGCCTTCGCCGCGGAGCTGGGAACACGGGTGATCGCGACCTCGCGCCGCCCGCCGCTCGAACGCGATGGAGCGGCGTGGGTCCCGGCCGATCTCACCGACCAAGCGGCCTGCGAGGCCGCCTTCGGCGACATGCGAGAGGTGACGCACCTCGTCTTCACGGCGTTGTTCGAGAAGGCCGAGGTGATCCCAGGCTGGCTCGATCCCGAGCAGATCGAGACCAACGGGCGCATGCTGCGCAACCTGTTCGAGCCCCTGCGCCGGTCGGCGAAGCGTCTTGAGCAGGTCATCCTGCTGCAGGGCACCAAGGCTTACGGCGCCCACGTGCGCCAGATCGACGCGCCGGCCCGCCCCGGACGCTCCGAAGCCCGCGACGTGCCCAACTTCTATTGGCTGCAGGAGGACTACCTGCGCGGGCTCGAGGCCGACGCCGACTGGGCGCTCACCATCATGCGGCCGCAGATCGTGTTCGGCGTCGCCGTCGGCGGCGCGCTCAATCCGGTCTCGGCGATCGGCGCCTATGGCGCGCTGATGAAGGAGGCCGGCGAGCCGTTGCATTACACCGGCGGCCGCGCCGATCCGATTTATGAAGGCGTGCACGCGGACCTGATCGCCAACGCGATCGTCTGGGCCAGCAACACGGCGAAGGCGCGCGGCCAGATCTACAACCTGACCAACGGCGACGTGATGAGCTTCCGCGGCGTCTGGCCGGCGATCGCCGACGAGCTCGGCATGGCGGTTGGAGAGGACCGGCCGCAATACCTGCAGCAGACGATGGTCGGGCGTGAGGACGAATGGCGCAGGATCGTCGCCAGGCACGGCCTGCGCGCGCCCGACCTCAAGGGTTTCGTCGCCCAATCCTTCCAGTACCTCGACGCGCTGGTCGGGCCCGACCGAGACGAGTATCGCGGCCGCCCTTCGATCGTCTCCACCATCAACCTGCGCAGGGACGGCTTCCACGAGGTGTGGGACAGCGAGGACATGCTGCGCGACTGCATCCGCCAGTTCCGGACCCTGAAGCTGCTCCCGCCGCGATGAGGGGTCGCTAGGTCGCCGCCGCGTCCAGCGCCTGGTCGACCAGGCGGGCGGCCTCGACCAGGCTGGGGGCTTCGCAGGCGGCGACGTATTCGCGCGCGCAGTCGGCGCACCAGCTCGGCCACGGTGGGGATGTCCTCGATCAGGTCGATCCCCTGCCCCGCGCTCCAGAGGTTCTTCCAGGGCGTGACGCCCTCGGGCAGGTGGTCGTGGCGCATGCCGCGGCCGGTGGGCTTGGGCAGGTTGTCCGGGTCGAGCCCGACGCGGCGCATCGACTCCACCATCCAGTTGGCCGGAACGCCGGCGATGTCGCCGGTGTAGGCGAGGTCGGCCGAGGTCTCGCTGACCAAGAGCGCCTTGTATTCGTCCGGCGCGTCGGACTCCTTCGTCGCGATGAAGCGCGTGCCGAGATAGGCGAGGTCGGCGCCCAGCACCTCCGCCGCGCGGATCACCGCGCCCGGTGGAGACCGCGCCCGCCAGCACGATGGTCCCGTCGAAGATCGCGCGGATCTTCGGGATCATCGCCAGGTGGGTGATCGTGCCCGAGTGGCCGCCGCCGCCGGCCCCGATGCAGGTCAGCCCGTCGGCGCCGGCCGCGATCGCCTTCTCGGCGAAGCGCATGCTGGTGACGTCGTGGAACACCTTGCCGCCGAAGTCGTGCACGCGGGCGACCAGCTCGGTCGGATCGCCGCCGACGCTGATGATGATCTCGATGCCGTACTTCGCGCACACCGCCATGTTCGCGGCGAGCTCGTCCGGCGCCATGCGGGTCGGGTAGTTGACGGCGATCGGCGCGATGCGCGCGTGCGGGTGCGCGCTGCCGGTGCGCGGCGAGCGCGTCGGTGATCTCGGCCAGCCACGCCTGGAAGGTCTCGAAGTCGCGCGCGTTCTGCCGCGGCAGCCCGCCGATCACGCCCGCCTTGCACGCCTCCCGCACCAGCGCCGGCCCGGTCACCAGGAACATCGGCGCACAAATCGCCGGCAGCGTCAGGCAGGCGCGAATCTTCGGATCAAGGCTCATCAAACACGTCCTCCCGGCCCGACGTACACAACACGACTTCTCCCAGAGGGAGAAGGGGGGACCCGCGCCGGCAGGCGCGGGGGGATGAGGGGTTACGGCGTTGCAGGCAAGTCCCAGGCGCCGTAACCCCTCATCGTCCCCTTGGCTCGCGCCAAGGGGCCCCTCCTTCTCCCTCTGGGAGAAGGTTCGATTGCGCGAGGAGGATCGTGCATGGCGGATTTTGGCGGGGACGTTGAGGCGTTTCGGGCTGACGCGCGGGCCTGGCTGGAGGCGAACTTCCCACAGAGCCTGAAGACCGAGGGCGGCCGCCGCGCCGGCGGCGGCGACGCCAAGCTCTGGAAACAGCGCATGGCCGACCAGGGCTGGGGCGCGCCGACCTGGCCCAAGGCCTATGGCGGCGGCGGCCTCTCGCGCCAGGAAGCGCGCGCGCTGGCCGAAGAGATGGCCAAGCTCGGCGCCTACAACCCGATCGGCGGCCTCGGCATCATGAGCATCGGCCCGACCATCCTCGAGCTCGGCACCGAGGAACAGAAGGCCCGCCACCTGCCGCACATCGCCCACGGCGAATACGAGTGGTGCCAGGGCTATTCCGAGCCGGGCGCCGGCTCCGACCTCGCGTCCTTGCAGACCAAGTGCGAGGACAAGGGCGACCACTGGCTGGTCAATGGCCAGAAGATCTGGACCTCGGTCGCCAACCTCGCCGACTGGTGCTTCTGCCTGGTGCGCACCGACTTCAGCGCCAAGAAGCACGAAGGCATCAGCTGCCTCCTGATCAACATGAAGGACCCCGGCGTCGAGACCCGCCCGATCCGGCTGATCAACGGCGACAGCCCGTTCTGCGAGACCTTCTTCACCGACGTCAAAGCGCGCAAGGACGACATCATCGGGCCGCTGAATGGCGGCTGGACCATCGCCAAGCGCCTCCTGCAGTTCGAGCGCGACAACATCTCCATCGGCCTCGGCGGCGGCACGCTGACCGGCCCCGCCTCGTCGATGGGCGTCGAGGACTTCGCCAGGCGCTACGTCGGCCTCGACGCGGCCGGCCGGCTGGCGGACGCGGACCTGCGCGGACGCCTCGCGGCGCACAAGATGGAGAGCCAGGCCTTCCAGCTCACGCTCAGGCGCGCGGCGGACGAGGCGAAGTCCAACCAGGGTCCCAGCAACGCCGCCTCGATCATGAAGTACGCCGGGGCCAAGATCGCCCAGGACCGCGCCGAACTGATCGTCGAGGCGCTGGGCGCGAACGGCCTCGGCTGGGAGGGCGAGGGCTTCGAGCCGCAGGAGCTGGCGCAGGTGCGCGGCTGGCTGCGCACGAAGGCCAACTCCATCGAAGGCGGCTCGTCGGAGATCAACCTGAACGTCGTCTCCAAGCGCGTGCTGGGCCTGCCGGATCCGAAATGAGCGACGACGGCGAGCCCCTTCTCGAGATCAGCTTCGAGGCCGAAGTCATCTATTGGCGCGGGCCGGCGCCCTTCTTCTACGCGCCGATCCCCGCCGACCAGATCGAAGCCGTGCGCCAGGCGGCCAGGATCGCGACCTACGGCTGGGGTTGCGTGCCGGTCGACGCCGAGGTCGGCGGCGTCGCCTTCTACACCGCCCTCTTCCCCAAGGACGGGACCTACCTGTTGCCCCTGAAGGTCGCCGTCCGCCGCAAAACCAACATCACCGCCGGCGACGTGATCGCCGCCAAAATGACCATCCGCCAACCCCACCGCGCCGGCAGCCAATGGTCGCCGGTTTAGGCGGGCGCTAACGGCGCCGTCCTATCGGACCGCCAAGGACGCCAAGACCGCCAAGGGGTGGAGCGAATGCGCCGCGCTCTCCTCCCTCGTCATGGCCCGACTGGTTCGGGCCACCCATGATCACCGCGCCAGATGAGTGTTCACGGGTCCCCCGCATTGGCTGCTACGCGCCTCTGCTTCGCAGTCCGCTCCGCTCCAGCGGGGGATGACGGAAGATCTGATGCGCTTCCAATCGCTCCGACCCCTTGGCGCCCTTGGCGTCCTTGGCGGTCCAATGGGGCGCTGCCGCTTTCCCGCGCAAGCGGGGACTCCGCTCTTTACCGCAGAGCGCGCGGAGGAGGCGCAGAGAGCGCAGAGCCTCAGCGTTCTCTGCGCAGACTCTGCGTTCTCTGCGGTTAAATCCGGCCAAGCCGTCCGGCCCAGCCGCCGGCCGGACTTCGCAAAGCGCCCGGCCGGGTGCTGAGGACGACCAGCCCGCGCCCCAACCGATAGGAGCCAACTCGCATGCGCCGCGCCGCCATCGTCTCCCCGATCCGCACCGCCGTCGGCAAGTTCCAGGGCGCGCTCGCGCCGATGACCGCGGGCGAGCTCGGCGCGGTGATCCTGAAGGCGCTGGTCGCCCGCACCGGCATCGACCCCAAGGACGTCGACGACGTCATCTTCGCCCAGGGCTACGGCTACGGCGAAGCGCCCTGCATCGCCCGCTGGGCCGCGCTGGCCGCCGACTTCCCCATCGAGACCCCCGGCTACCAGCTCGACCGCCGCTGCGGCTCCGGCCTGCAGGCGGTGATCGACGCGGCGATGATGGTGCAGACCGGCGCGGCCGACGTCGTCGTCGCCGGCGGCGTCGAGAGCATGTCGAACGTCGAGTACTACTCGCTGGACATGCGCAACGGCGCCCGCGCCGGCTCGGTCACCCTGCACGACCGCCTGGCGCGCGGGCGGGTGATGAGCCAGCCGATCAGCCGCTTCGGCGTCATCTCCGGCATGATCGAGACCGCCGACAATCTCGCCCGCGACTACCAGATCAGCCGCGAGGCCTGCGACGAATACGCCGCCATGAGCCACCAGCGCGCCGCCAAGGCCTGGGCCGACGGCAAGTTCGACGACGAGACCGTGCCCGTCACCGTCCCGCAAAAGCGCGGCGACCCCGTCGTGTTCGCCCAGGACGAGGGCGTGCGCGCCGACGCGACGCCCGAGAGCCTCGCCAAGCTCCGCCCCATCGAGAAGGACGGCGTCGTCACCGCTGGCAATGCGTCACAGCAGAACGACGCCGCCGCCGCCTGCCTGGTCGTGGCCGAGGACAAGCTGGCCGAGCTCGGCCTCGAGCCCATGGGCTGGCTGGTCGGCTGGGCGGCAGCTGGCTGCGAGCCCTCGCGCATGGGCATCGGGCCCGTGCCGGCGGTGAAGCGCCTGTTCGACCGCACCGGCTTCGACTGGAGCAAGATCGACCTGGTCGAGCTGAACGAGGCCTTCGCCCCTCAGGTCCTGGCCGTCCTCAAGGGCTGGGGCTGGGACGAGCGCGACCGCCTGAACGTCAACGGCTCCGGCATCAGCCTCGGCCACCCCATCGGCGCCACCGGCGGCCGCATCCTCGCCAACCTCCTACGCGAACTGAAGCGGAGGGATGGGAAGTACGGGTTGGAGACGATGTGCATCGGGGGTGGGCAGGGCATCGCGGCGATCTTTGAGGCGGCTTGAGGGGACGGCTACGTCGTCCGCAGCCGAGTGCCGGCCTGCCAGCGACACAGCCAATCTGGCCGTCGCGCGCGGCTGAAGCCGCGTCAGGCCGCCCGGAAGGCGTCGCGCAGGGCTTTGACCTTGGTGTTCAGATCGACGAGTTCGTCGATGCTCATGCCCGACTTGCCGTCCAGGGTTTGGGTCAGCACCTTGGTCTTGGCCTGCAAGGCTCGGCCCTCGTCGGTGAGGCGTACGCGCACCTGCCGCTCGTCGGCGGGATTGCGCTGGCGCACGACGCGGCCCGCCGCCTCCAGCCGTTTCACCAGCGGGGTGATCGTGCTGGGCTCCAGGTCCAGCCGCGCGGCGATCCCGCCGACGGTCTGGTCGTCGCCCTCCCAGAGCACGCTCAGCACCAGGTACTGCGGATAGGTAAGGCCGACGCCGTCAAGCCAGGGCTTGTACGTGCGGCTGATCGCCATGAACGCGCCGTAGAGAGCGAAGCCGAGTTGCCCGTCCAGAGGCAGGGGAAAGACGCGGTTCATCGGGGCTCCTGACGCTTGCGACCACGATAATATATATCGCGATAAAAAACTTATGGACAGGGCATTTTGGATAAGTTAGCTTTAATTATCGCGATAATCATTATCGCAGGCTCAAACAGGGAGAACGTCATGTCGAAGATCGGTGCATCTGTGGTTTCCGCCGCCGCGCTGGCCCTGGCCGCCGCGGGCGGCGCTAACGCCGAACCGGCCGGCGCCATCAGAGACGTCGTGCTCGTGCACGGCGGCTTCGTCGATGGGTCGGGCTGGGAGGGCGTCTACGACATCCTCACCCGCGACGGCTACAAGGTGACGGTCGTCCAGAACCCGACCACCTCGCTGGCGGACGACGTCGCCGCCACCCGCCGCGCGCTCGCCGCTCAGGACGGCCCGACCATCCTCGTCGGCCACTCCTATGGCGGGGTGGTGATCACGGAGTCCGGAAGCGACCCGAAGGTGAAGGGCCTCGTCTACGTGGCGGCCTTCGCGCCCGACCACGGCGAGTCGGTCTCCTCACTCATCGCCAACCCGCCGCCGGGCGCGTCCGTGCCGCCGATCCTGCCGCCGCAGGACGGGTTCCTGATGCTCGACCGGGCGAAGTTCGCCGCCTCGTTCGCGGGCGACGTGGCGCCGACGCAAGCGGCCTTCATGGCCGACTCGCAAGTGCCGTGGGGCGTGGCGGCGCTGAACGGCCAGGTGACGACGCCGGCCTGGAAGTCACGGCCTAGCTGGTACCTCGTCACCGATGACGACCACATGATCCCGCCGCCCGCCCAACGGCAGATGGCCGCCCGCGCCGGCGCGACGGTGGTCGAAACGCCCGGCAGCCACGCGATCTATGTCTCGAACCCCAAGGTCGTGGCCGACCTCATCGAGAGAGCCGCGCGCGACGCCGCGAAGTAACCGCACCAAACAGCGCTGTCGCAGCAGGCCCCGAAGTCCTTCGGGGCCTGCCTTGCGCAGTCGCCAACGAGCAGCGCGATCGCTGCAGCTCGTGCCCCTTCGGCGAACCTTGCGCCGGAGCGAAGTCATGACGACGATGGGCGGCCTGGGCGGGAGGGCTGACCCGTGCTTCATCTCCTCGACAGCGCCGTATCGTTTCTGGCGGCCGCCGTCTTCGCGGCCGTCTGGGGCGCGCACGTCTTCGAGACGGCCGTGTTGTTCCGGGTCTGGGCCGCCGAACCGGCGAAGGCCCTGCCGCAGTTCGTCGCCCGCCCTATTCGACGAGGCTCGCCGCGTTCTGGCGAGCCCTCGCGGGCGGCCTCTACACTTTCTTAGGCCCGGTCCGGCCTCACCGGCACTTGTTCAGCCAGTTGGGGCCGCCGCCGTTGGGGAAGGCGCCGTCCTTGACGTAGACTGTGCCGTCGGCGCCGGTGTTGTCGCGCGTGCGCACCTGCCCGGCCGCGTTCTTTTCCATCACCGTGTGGTCGACGCCGCTCGAGTCCGTGGCGTCGAAGGCGATCTGCCCGGGCGCGGTGATGCGGGCGTTGCTCAGCCGCGCGCGGCCGGTGGTGGTCCCGTGGCCATCGTTTGAGGTCCGGCTGACCGAGCCGTCGGCTTCAACCGCGAACACCGCGCCGGAGTCGAACGTCGCCGGCGGCGGGTTGCAATCGGCCGCCCAGGAGCCGATCAGCCCGAACGCCGCCACGACCTGCTGGGTCTGGGGATCGGGCTTGGCGTCACAGCCGGCGGCAAGCGCCGCGACCGCGCACAGGAGGAAGAAGCGGTTCACGCAGAGGCCCCCCGTTCGTCCGGCGGGGTCACATCGCCCCGCCACGCCGTCAGAGTGCGCCTGGACGAGCGATGATCCAAGATGCGGCAAGCCTTGCGCGGTGGCCCGAACAAGTCGGGCCATGGCGATCTAGGGTGGCCGGATCGCTCGGTGGGCATCGACTTCGATCGCCCTACTCCGCCGGCGCGTCGCCACCAGGGCCTCCGCGATCTTGCCGCGCCAGATCGCGTTCCCGCGGCGGCGGCGTCACGAATGGTTCTGGCGGCGCTCGCCTCGCCAGGGCGTGAGGCGCGGAATCCAACGCGGGACGTTGGCCCGGAAATCCGCGAACTCGGCTCCGAACGTCTGGACCAGCGCCGGCTCCTCGGACCACACGACAAATGCGTGGAAGAAGAGCCACGCGAACACGGCGTACAGAAGAAGGCGCGGGTCACCGAACAAGGCCGCCTGGCCCAGGATGGCGACGATGAGGGCGACGTAGATGGGATTGCGCACGTAGCGATAGAGACCCGTCACCACGAGGTTCTGCGTCGGTGCGATCGGCGCCGGCGTACCCACGCCCTGCAACGCAAAGCGCACGAACGAGTCGACGATCCCGGGCACGGCGGCGAGGACCAACAGGATGCCGACGGCGCGCGTCGCCTCGATCCCAAAAAAGGGCGGCTGAAACGCCCAATGCGTAATCCACCATGGAATGAGCCCCGCCACCGTGGTGGGGGCAACGGCAAAGAAAAGGGCAGAGCCCAATACCGCGATCGTTTTCGGCACGCCGCCTCCCCCCTTGTTGGCATAAGGCCTAATGCGGTGATGTGGGGTCTGCGCCTGCAACGGAACCAGGCGGCGGCCCCATCCAACTCGTCCCGGCGCCCATCATAACAGCATCGGCGGAAACCGTTCTCTCCGGCGCACCCCGGAGTCGGCGAAGGCGGGCTAGGATTGGTGGATTGAGGGACGGGAGATCCTGAGCGGCGTCAGACCCCATCCACCTCATCAAAGAACCCCAGCACCGCCGCCGTCGACGCAGGCCCTGCGGCGACGAGGTAGTTGTGGCCGGCGCCGGGGAAGATGACGAGGCGGCTGCCCGCGATCACATCGGCCAGTTCGCGGCCGTGTTTAACGTCGACGGCGGTGTCCTCGTCGCCATGCAGGACGAGGGTCGGAACGGCGATGTGCTCGAAGGCTTCGCGGGTCGTGGTGTAGGCCGCGATCGCCTCGGACTGGGCGCGCACGCCGGTCATCGTGAAGCGGTCGCTGGCCAGCACCTCCATGTCCTTGGTCGCCGCCTCCAGCGGCGCGGCCGAGCCGTAGGCCGCGGGGCTGAGCCGGCGGCGCAGCACGGCGCGCACCAGGCCGAGCGGCAGGTGGTAGATCAGTCGCGCGGCGAGCGGCGCCCTCGCCCCGACGTCCGTCTTCATCATGGTGCAGCCCAGCACCAGGGACTTGACGCGCTCCGGGTAGCGGACGGCGAACTCGCCCGCGATGCCGCCGCCCATGGAGACGCCGTAGACGTGGGCGCGCTCGATTCCGGCGGCGTCCAGCACCGCCAGGGCGTCGGCGGCCATCTGATGGACCGTGGTGGAGCGGGTCGTATCGCTCTCGCCGGTTCCGCGATTGTCGAAGGTGATCGCCTGATGCTTTTGGGTCAGGGCGGGAAGCAACGGATGCCACATGCGGCTCGAGTACAGGTGCCCCATGATCAAGAGCACGGGCGTGCCTGCGCCTTCCGTCTCCCAGTGGATGCGCGCGCCTGCGCTGTCGACGAAGGGCATCGGAGGGTCCTCCTTGCGGAACGGGGGACAGGATACCATTGCGCTGCCCGCCCCGCCGGAGCCGATACGCAAACCCGTCAGCATGCTGACTGCGCGGCCCCGCCAGGCCCTCCCCGGCGGCGGCGTGGGTGATACGCTCATCCAATGAAGCCGAAGATCTCCATCGTCAGCCTGCACGTGAGCGACCTCGGTCGCGCGCTCGCCTTCTATCGGGACGGGCTGGGCTTTCCGACGCACAACTATGCGGATGGGGACGACTTCATCATGTTCAGGTTGGAGGGCAGTTGGCTCTCGCTGTCCGCGCGGGACGACCCGCTTATCGATCTGCCGGCGGGGGCGCAGCGCTTTTCCAGCGTCGGGCTGTCGCACAACGAGCCCACCGAGGCGGGCGTCCGCGAAGTGTTCGCGCAGGGCCTGGCCGCCGGCGCGACGCCGCTGAAGGAGCCGCAGGCGGCGCCATGGGGCGGCTACGAGGCCGCGTTCGCCGATCCCGACGGGCACGTCTGGGACATCGCCATGAACCCGTTCACCGACCTCACCTGAACGGCCTGAGATAGGCGCCACCCCGCTCATCCCGGCGAAAGTCGGGACCCAGGCTTTTTTGTCCACGAACCTCACGAACCTCACGAACGGCCTAAGCTCGTTCGCTGCGGCGAAACCGCCATGTTCGTGAAGTTCGTGAGGTTCGTGGACAATATTCTGCGGCGTCCTCGCCAGAACCATTGCAGCAAAACAAAACGCCTGGGTCCCGGCTTTCGCCGGGATGAGCGGTTATTGAGTGCGGTTGCGGTCCGCCGTCCGCTAGTAGACGCAGATCGAGAAATCGTCGCCGATCCAGCAGGCCTTGTCCTTGGCGGACCGGCTGGCCCGGCCCCAGCGCGAGTTTATCCCGTCGGTCGTCAGACCACTGACCTCGGCGCGCGATCCGGTGACGTCGACGCTGATGTCCGTGATCCCAGGGTCCTCCTTGGCGTGGGCGAAGAAGTCGGAGCGCCCGACGGGATCGATCGTGAACGAGCCGCCCGCCGCCAGGGTGAACGCACACGGCCCGGCGTATGCGCCGTCGCTCGTCCGAATGTCGCACCGTGCGGTCTTGGCCAGAGCCGGAGCGGCGACAAGCGCGAGCGCGGTTACGGCCGCCGCCGCGCAGGCCCGCTGAAGTCCGCGCCCCATCACCGAGCGACCTCGCGTTCCGGCGCCATCACCTCCAACGCCTCCGCGATCGTGCCGCGCCATAACGCGTAGTCGTGGGCGCCGGCGGGTTCGCTGTAGATGAGGTCGTAGCCCTTGGCCTCCAGCACCGCCTTCATGCGGCGGTTGGGTTCGATCATGCGGTCGGGCGACTCCATCAGCCCGATCTCCTGCCAGATGCGGAGCGGCAGCTTGGGCGAGCGCTCGTATTGTTCGATCAGCCAGCCCTCCGGGTACGCTTGCGAGCGCGGCGCCTTGGCCATATCGAAACCCGGCCCCCACCACAGCGATGGCGCCTGGGCGATGACGTTCCCGAACAGGTGCGACAGGCGATAGCCCATCCACATCGCCGCCAGGCCGCCATAGCTCACGCCGGTCACGTAGCCGTCGGCCGGATCGTGCGACACGCGATACCGCTCGCGCACCCACGGGATGAGCTCGGTCTCGAGGAAGCGGGCGAAGGCCTCGTTGCAGGGCAGCTCGTCGTTGCGCGAGGTGGGCGTCGGGTTGTCGACGAACACGGCGACCATCGGCCGGATGCGCCCCTCGGCCACCAGGTTCTCGATGGTGCGGTGGATCGGCGAGAGGGTCAGCGAGCCGCCGCCGTCGAAGGCGACCAGCATCGGATAAGACTGGCCGCCGGCCTCGTAGCCGGGCGGCGTGTAGACCCAGATCCGTCGCTCGTTGCCCAGGATTTCGCTCTTGAACGCGTCCTCGCGATCGACTTTGCCGTGCGGGACGTCAGGGCGACGCATCACAAAGGGCTGCGCGGGCGCGTCCGCCAGGCTGACGATGGACGCGACGTTGTCCGGGTTGCCCTCGCCCGCGCGGCTGACGAAGAGCTCGCGACCGTGCGGGTCATGCACGGGCGTCGTCGCCATCAGCTGATCCAGCACCGCCTTCCATTCCGCGTCCGACATCTGCTCAGGATCCACGAGCGGCGTGTCGACCGTGAAGCCATAGGTGGCGCGTACGTCGTTCCGGTAGCGGTACGTGGCGTGGGCGGTGCGCGTCCCGGCGATCACGTCCAAGACATTGTCCGCCGCCAGCCGGCCCACGCCCGGCGTGACCACCGCGTACTCCGCCCCCTCGGGCAGGCGAAAGACGTAGGTCACCAGGCTGTGGCCGGGCCGCGCCGGATCGGGCTCGACCAGCGGCGTCTTCTCCGCCGCCATCCGCTCCCAGAAAGCGCTCTCGCCGGAGGGATCGGCCTTCAGCGCCGCGAGCAGCGGGTGGACGTGGTCGGTGACGCGCTCTGCGATGGACATGGGATGGGCCTCTTGAGCTGAGCTGGGCGCAACGGACGCGAGGCGCGTCCGCCGCGCTCGCTAAGCAGATTGCTGAGCGGGGGGTCGGGTGTGGTCTACTACCTTTAGTTCGCGACGTTCGATTGTGAAGTGTTCCTGGTCGGCAAGGGTTTCGCCCTCGCCGTCGGCTTTGGACATCAAGCAGCATCAAGCAGCAGCAGCGGCAGCAGCCAAAGCGGCAACCAGGAACCTCACATCGACGCCGCGGCGACCCGCGGCGGCGCGGAAACGCGCGCGTCTTTAGGCCTCGGTGACCGGTGGGCGGCTGAAAACCAGCAACACGGCCCCAACGCCTGCGGCGACCGCCGAGCCGGCGAGGACGCCGATCTTGGCGACGGCGGCCAGCGGGCTCCCCGGGAACGCTTGTTCGGCCAGCAGCAGCGAGAGGGGGTCGCCGATCCCGCAGAGCCACGCCGCGCCGACAAAGGCGAGCGGCCTGGCGTTCTCCGGTCGCACCGCGATCTTGACCCTCTCGGCCAGCCACAAGGCGCCGACGATCCCGATCGGCTTGGCCAGGGCGAGGCCGACGGCGACCCCCAGAAACACGCGCAGCGGCGTCGGCTGGCCAAGATTGGCGGCGAGCGGGACGCCGGCGGCGGTGAAGGCGAACAGCGGCAGCGCCGCATAGCTCGACCACGGCTCGACCGCCCGCTCGGTGCGCTCGGCCGGCGACAACAGCCGCTCGGCGGCCGCCGAGAGGTTGCGGCTGGCCCAGTCCCATACCGGCTCCTGGTCGAGCCGGCCGCCCTCGCCGGCCTTCTTCAGGTCGCGCTCGGCGTGCTCCAGTTCGGAGAGGGCCGTCGCCGCCTGCGCCAGCAGCGGCGTGGCGTGCGGAACCGGCCGGGGCGGCAGGAAGGCGGCGAGCGCGATCCCGCTGAGGGCGCCGCCGACGCCGGCCTGATGCAGCGCGACCCAGAGCCCGATCGTCGCCAGCACGTACGGCCAGGCCGCGTAGATGCGCCAGCGGTTGAACAGCGTCATCGCGCCCAGCGCGCCCATACCGGCCAGCAGCCACTCGGCATGGATCCCGCGCGGATGGAAGGCGGCGAGGATGACCATGGTGAGCAGGTCGTCGGCGATCCCGTAGGCGGCGACGAACAGTTTGAGCCCCGCCGACGCGCGGGTCCCGAAGAGGGCGAGGATGCCGAGGGTGAACGGGATGCCGGTGTCGATCGGAACCGGCCAACCCGCCGCGGCCGGGCCTGGATTCAGCGCGAGATAGACGGCGGCCGAGACAAGGGCGCCGGCGGCCGCGGCCAGCGCCGGGCCAAGCGCGACGCGCCGGTCGGTGAACGAGCCTGCCCGCGCCTCGCGGCGAATCTCCAGCCCGAGGATAAGGAAGAAGATGGCCAGCAACCCTTCCGAGCACCATTCGGCGACGCTGAGCGAAAGGCCGCCGCCCGGCGCCGGCCCGATGCCGAACCGTGCGCTCACGACCGCGTTGTAGAGGCCGGCCAGCGGACTGTTGGCGAGGATGAGCGCTGCGGCCGCCGCGACCAGGAGCGCGATCCCCGCCGACGCCGGCAGGTTGGCGAACGCCCTCGCCGTGCGCCCGACCCGCGCGCCGACAGGCCGCTCGATCGCCTCGAGCATGGAGGTGAACTCCCAGGCGCCGTCGTAACGCTGGCCGTCCACGAAGATGGTGGGCGTCGCGGTGACGCCGATGCTGCGGCCCTCGGCGAGGTCGTCGTCGACCCGGCTGCGGAGCTTGGGGTCCTCGAGGTCGCGCTCGAAGCGGACCATGTCGAGGCCGAGCGAAGCGGCGATCTCGATCAGCGCCGGCCGGTCGACCGGCGGCTCGTGATCGAACAGCGCATCGTACATCTCCCAGAAGCGGTCCTGCCGGCCGGCCGCCTCGGAGCCGATCGCGATCAGCGTCGCGCCGGGATGCGCCCGCTCGTTGGGAAAGTGGCGGAAGACGTAGGCCAGGCGATCGCCCAACGCCTGGCGCAGCCGCGCAAACACCGGCCTCAGTCTGCGGCAGTAGGGGCAGAGGTAGTCGCCGTAGAGGATGACGGTGCTGTGGCGGCCGCGCCCGCCCCCGCGAACGTGGTCGCGCCGCGCGTCGAGCGGGCGGGGCGCGCGGCGGGCAGTTGCCTCCCTCGCCATGCGCTTTAGCCTCCTCGCAAACGTTACGGCCGCCGACGGCCGGTCGGGCGCTCGAAGGGGACGCCGAGGTGTTTGCGCACGTCCTCGAAGTCGACCAGCCAGTTGGTCGGCGCGGCGCCCTCGGCGTGCGGCGCGAGCCATAGCCCAGCATCTGCTGCACGCGCGGCGAATAGGTGCGGGCGATCTCCCAGGGCACGCCGACCGGGCTCGCCTCCTCCGGCGTCAGCCAGCTGAGGCAGAAGCTCATGTGCAGGCCGCGCCGCCACCGGTCGCTTGTCGTGTTCGCGCCGGCGGCGTGCACGGTCTTGCCGAGATAGAGCACGGCGCTGCCGGCCGGCATGACGGCGGAGACCGCCTCGGCCGGGTCGGGCGCTTTGTGGAAGTCGGCCCACCTGTGGCTGCCGGGGATGACGCGGGTGGCGCCGACGTCCTCGGTGAAGTCGTTCAGCGCCAAGAGGATGCTGACCATGGCCTGCGGCGCGGCGAGGCCCGCCTCGTTGATGAACGGCCAGATGGCGACGTCGCGATGCAGCACCTGGGCGCCCTGCCCTGGCCCCACGATCATCGCCTGGCCGGTGTTCAGCCAGTAGCCGGCGTTCAGGTCCCGCTTGGCCCAGCGATGCATGAAGTCGTTGTCGATGAGTTCGGCGAACGAGGGCGCGAAGGCGGCGATGCGGGTGAAGCGCTTGGTCTGCTGGCCCCAGAACCAGCCGAGCATCTCGCCGACGTCCTTCGACCCCGGCGCCTTCTCGGCGATGCGCGCGTCGAGCTCGGCGTTCAGGCGCGCGAGCAGGTCGGCGCTGACGAACCGCTCGACGATCGCGCTCCCGTCGGCATCGACGGCGGCCATGACGTCGTCGAACGCGTCCTCGACATCAAAGCGCTGCAGCGCCCGCGTGCGGGTCTCGGCGTCGGTCATGGGGCCACCCTAGACCGACTTCTCCCAGAGGGAGAAGGGGGGACCCGCGCCGGCAGGCGCGGGGGCGATGAGGGGTTACGGCGCTGCCGGCAAACCCCAGACCTCGTAACCCCTCATCGTCCCCGCTGGCGCGGGGCCCCTCCTTCCCCCTCCGGGAGAAGTTCGAAGGGCTCAGTCCATGCGCTCGACGATGATCGCGGGGGCCATGCCGCCGCCGGCGCACATGGTGACGAGGCCGCGCCGCAGCGCCGCGGCGCTCGAGCTCGTCGACCATGGTGCCGATCAGCATCGAGCCGGTCGCCCCGATCGGGTGGCCGAGCGCGATCGCGCCGCCGTTGACGTTGACCTTGTCGCGATCGAGCCCGACGTCGCGGATCGCCTTCTCGACGACGACGGCGAACGCCTCGTTGATCTCGAAGAGGTCGATGTCGTCGACGGTCAGCCCCGCCTTGGCCAGCACCTTGCGGATCGCCGGCCCCGGCGCGTTCAGCATCAGCGTCGGACAGTCGCCCTGGTTGGCCATGGCGACGACGCGGGCGCGGGGCTTCAGCCCATGGCTCTTGGCGTATTCCGGCGACGCCAGGAGCATCGCCGCCGCCCCGTCGACCACGCCCTGACGAGTTGCCGGCGTGGTGGACGAACTTGATGTCGACGTCGGGGTACTTCTGCAGGATCAGGCTGCGGAAGGTGGCGCCGGTTTCGTCGACGGCGATGTCGGCCATCGCCTCGAACGCGGGTTTCAGCGCGGCGAGGCCTTCGAGCGTCGTCTGCGGGCGCGGGTACTCCTCGCGGTCGAGGGCGAGCGTTCCGTCCTCGTGGTAGACGGGCGTGAGGCTCTTGGCGAAGCGGCCCTCGTCGATGGCGATGGCGGCGCGGCGCTGGCTCTCGACGCCCAGCTTGTCGACGTCTTCGCGGGTGATGCCTTCCATCGTCGCGATGGTGTCGGCGCAGATGCCCTGCTGGGTCTGCGGGTGGCTGGCGCGCAGCCGCATGTTGCCGTTGTCGAACACAGGCGAGGCGCCCGGCGTCGGCGGCGGGCGGCCCTTGCCGCTCATCAGCTCGCACCCGCCGGCCACGACCAGGTCGGACATGCCGGACATGATGGTCGAGGCGGCGAAGTTCACCGTCGAGATGCCCGGAGCCGCAGAAGCGGTCGAGCGTGACGCCGCTGGAGCGCACGTCATAGCCGGCGTCCAGCGCCGACATCCGTCCAAGGTCGCGCCCCTGCAGGCCCACCTGGCTGCTCGTGCCCCAGATCACGTCGTCCACCTGGGCGGTGTCGATCTTGTTCCGCTCGGCCAGCGCCCGCAGCACCGTCGAGCCCACCTGCTGCGGATGGATCTCCGCCAGCGCTCCCTTGCCGATCTTGCCGACCCCTCTGGGCGTACGGACGGCGTCGATGATCCACGCTTCACTCACGGGGCTCGCTCCTCTTGATGGGAAGGAGCCACCTTGCCTCCGCCGGAACCCGCGAAGCAAGCGCGGATGGCGAGCGTTCCGCCTAGATCCCGTTGGGGGAGGGGGACCACCCGCAGGGTGGTGGAGGGGGCCAGCCGCTCGCGCGGCCGGTTGAAGGCCGATCCTAGGTCAAACTTGAAACGGGCAAGGCCGGCCACTGCCCCCCTCCACCGCACTTCGTGCGGTCCCCCTCCCCCTACGGTGGAGGATTTGCGTACTTCGCTTGCAGCCGCGCGCCGCCGGCGACGCGGCCGATGCCGCGGGCGCCGATGCCGGAATCCAGGTTCAGCACGCCGCCGGTGGCTGGCCGGCTGTCGCGGCGCGAGGCCAGGAAGACGTAGCCGCCGGCGTAGTCGGCTGTCGCCGGAACGCGGCCGAGCGGGATGTTCGGCGCGGCGGTGGCCGCGAGATCGAGGCTGCCGATCGAGCGATCCGCGAGCCCGAGCGAGCTTGGGCCGCGCAGGTCGGTCTCGATCGGGCCGGGCGCGACGCCGTTCACCCGCACCGCCGGCGCCAGCTCGTAGGCAAGCTGGCGGATGAGGCCGACGACGGCGTGCTTGGAGGCGGTGTACAGCGGACCGCCGCCGGACGGATCGAAGCCGGCGTTGGAGACGGTGAAGATCAGGGCGCCGGACGAGCGGACCAGCGCCGGCAGCGCCGCCTTGGCGAGGTTGAGGTAGCCCTTGACGTTGATGTGGAAGACCTCGTCGAACGCGGCGTCGATCTGTTCGGTGGGCAGCGCGTCGAGCGACCTCGAGTAGTCCCAGATGCCGGCGTTGCCGATGGCGCAATCGAGCTTGCCGAACCTGGCGAGGCAGGCGTCGACGGCGCGCTGGTTGTCGGCGATGACCCGGACGTCGCCGGCGATGACCGCCAGACGCTCGGGGTTCGCGGCCGTCAGCTCCGCGAGGCGATCCGGCGTACGGTCCAGCACGGCGAGCTTTGCGCCCTCCTCCAGGAACCGGTCCACGATCGCGCGGCCGAGGCCCGACGCGCCGCCGGTGATCAAAACCACTTCGTCCGTAAGCGCGCCCATCTCTGCCGGCCCCCTAGAACAACGTGCTCATGTTGGTGGTCGGGATCACGGTCTGGTCGAGGAAGATGTGCGCGCCTGGCCAGCCGGAACCCGCCGTCCGCGCGCCGCAGCACGTCGAGGCGCCGCCCCACCCAACTGCTCGACCTCGGAGTTCAGCCGCGTGCGGTAGAGGTGGAACGAGACCTCGACGGTGATCTCGTCGCCCGCGACGCTCAGGATGCGGACGTTGGAGACGAAGTGGCGCGAGCGCGATGGCGGGTCCTCCGACCAGGCCGAGCCCGCCTCCAGCTTCTTGACCCGCATCTCCAGCATCGCGCGGTCGTCGTCGAAGTAGGCCATGTCGCCGGGCTTGGTGAACTCGCGGTCGATGTCGCTGAGCGTGACGGTCCGGCGGATCGGCATCCAGTAGTGGATGTCGTCGGCGATCAGCGCCGAGCCACTCGCGATACTTCCGCGCGTCGAGCAGCGCCGCCTCGGCGTAGAGGAACTGCTCCACCTCGTACTGCAGTACGGCGCGCTCGGAGCGCGGCCGGAGGCCGGTTTCGCGCGCGGCTTGGTCCCCGCGACGGCGCTCATCAGACCACCCCCGTGGGAGGCGGCGAGCGGGTGGCCTCGAGCTCGGCCCAATCGCGCGCGGCGAGCCACTCCGTCCACGAGCGATAGAACCACCGCTGGGCGTGCTCGCCGACGTAGCCCTCGATGGAGGTCTGGCCGTTGCCGCCCACCGCGACCTCGTCGTGCCCCAGCCCCATCAGGAGGGCCGCGCCGACCTTGCGGCTGGAGAAGCCGGCCGCGGCGCGCGTGCTCTGGCTCCAGTTCTCGCCGTCGTCCTGCTCCAGGAGCCCGGCCGGGCCGAACACGTGGTTCGCCTGGCGGATGATCGCCTGCCGGAACGGCGGCGGCGCTTCCTTGGGAACGATGGTGAACCACCAGAGCTCGGTGTGCGACGGCCCGCGCGGCAGGCGCAGGCAGATCTGGAAGCCGTCGAGCGTGATCCAGACGTTCGGGAAGAGGTTCGGGTGGCCCATGCTGCGCACGCCCTCCGGACCCATCAGCTCGGCCGCCGCTCGCGGACGGAGCCGCGGGAACTCGCTTCTGGCCCGAGCGCGCATGCGCCAGGCGCTCCTCGTCCGACATCAGGTCGATCTTGGCCTGCATCTCCTTCGGGATGCCCGGCCCGCCGATCGCCTGCCCGTAGTCGCCCAGCATCACCATCTGGTTCTTCGGGTGCACGATCGACGCCAGGTCGACAAAGCCGGCGCTGCCCGCCGAGGCGTGGCTGTACATCACGTGGTACCAGTCGAAGAGGTTGTCGACGGCGATCTTCCAGTTGCAGTCGATGATGTTCTTCTGGATGCCGTCCACCACCTCGACCTCGCCGTTGGCGCAGACCATGCCGAGACCCGTGCGGCCGACGTCGCCCAGGTAGTCGTGCAGCGAGGGGGCGTCGCTCGACCATCGTGGCGAAGTAGAAGCCGAGGTAGCTCTCGACCTTGGCCGCCTTGACCAGGCCCAGGCGGCTCTCGTCGAGGTCGCCGCGATAGTAGGTCGACTGGCCGGGAACGCCGATCAGCCGGCCGTCGAGGGCGTAGTTCCAGCCGTGATAGCTGCAGACGAACGACTTGGCGCGGCCCTGCTCGGCGCGGCAGAGCGCATTGCCGCGGTGGCGGCAGGTGTTGAGCAGGACGTTGATCTGGCCCTCGTCGTCGCGGACGCAGATGACCTGGTCCTCGCCGATGTAGTTGATGAAGTAGTCGCCGACGTTGGGCAGCTGGAACTCGTGGCACATGAAGTTCCAGCCGCGCGCGAAGATGCGCTCCAGCTCCAGCTGATAGAGCGCCGCGTCGGAGTGGACGCGTCGATCGAGCCAGCCGGTCTTGGAATCGAACAGCGCCCGGATCGCATCCGCCTCCCACGGCGCTTCGATCGGCTGGGTTCCGTCCGCCATGCGGCCCTCCCACGATGGACAAGGCGTCTTTCCGCTGGCGCCGACCTTAGTGCAGCGCTGGCCGCGTTGGAGAGACCCGATCGTTCGGCTGGCGACTCCGCGTAAGTCAACAATCATTGACTTCGGCGCCGACCTCTGCGACGACTTCGCAACTGGGCACGCTCATCGACACTCGCTTGCGCGGCCGCCAAACAGCGGCCGTCGTCGGGCGTTCGGGCCGCAAGGACAAGGGAACCAGGGCATGAACATCGCCGTGAAGGTCGACGCCGCCGAGGCCGCCGCCGAGGCCTACGCCACGCCGCTCGCCGAGCTCAATCCGGCCAAGGTCGAGCGCTTCCGGGACGATACGCTCTGGCCCGTCTTCGAGCGGTTGCGAGCCGAGGCTCCCGTTCACTTCACGCCGGAGAGCGAGTTCGGACCCTATTGGTCGGTGACGACGTGGGACAACATCATGGCGGTCGACACCGACCATGAAGCCTTCTCGTCGGCCGAGGGCATCACGCTGCCCAACCTCGAGCTCATCGCCGAGGAGGAGGAGATGTGGCGCGCAGCGAACCCCGGCGTCGAAGAGCCCGAGCGCCCGCGCGGCGGGGCCGGGTTCATCACCATGGACGAGCCCGAGCACACGCCGGCGCGCAAAGCCGTCAGCCCGACGGTTGCGCCCAACAACATCGCGCAGATGTCGCCGGTGGTGCGCGAACGCGCCGGCCAGATCCTCGACTCGCTGCCGATCGGCGAGGAGTTCGACTGGGTCGACCGCGTGTCGAAAGAACTGACGGCGATGACGCTCGCCACGCTGTTCGACTTCCCGTTCGAGCAACGCCGCAAGCTGCCCTACTGGTCGGACATGATCATGAACCAGCCCGGGCACGGACCGGTGGAAAGCTGGCAGCAGAAGGGCGAGGCGATGATGGAGTGCTTCGCGACCTTCAAGGGCCTGTGGGACGAGCGCGTCAACGCCGAGCCGGGCATCGATCTCATCTCGATGATGGCGCACAACCCCGCCACCCGCGACATGGACGTGATGACCTTCCAAGGGAA
The DNA here is from genome assembly GCA_963719975.1 of uncultured Alphaproteobacteria bacterium. GTDB lineage: Bacteria > Pseudomonadota > Alphaproteobacteria > Caulobacterales > Caulobacteraceae > Poindextera. The sequence goes on along the minus strand of CAVRED010000005.1, from coordinate 99,496 downwards.
CGTCATCCTGTTGATCGTCGGCGGCAACGACACCACCCGGAACACCATTTCGGGCAGCATCTATGCGCTGAACAAGAACCCGGACCAGTACGACAAGCTGCGCGCCAACCCCGATCTCGTCCTGCCGATGGTGTCTGAGACCATCCGCTGGCAGACGCCGCTCGCCTACATGCGCCGCACCGCCATGCGTGACGTCGAGCTTGGCGGCAAGACCATCAAAAAGGGCGACAACGTCGCCATGTGGTACATCTCGGGCAACCGCGACGAGACGAAGATCGAGAGCCCCAACGCCTTCATCATCGACCGCGAACGTCCGCGCCAGCACATGTCGTTCGGCTTCGGCGTCCACCGCTGCGTGGGCAATCGCGTCGCCGAGATGCAGCTCACCATCATCTGGGAAGAGATCCTCAAGCGCTTCCCGCGGATCGAGCTGGTGGACGAGCCGGTGCGCTCGTACTCGTCCTTCGTCCACGGCTACGAGAGCATGCGCGTCGTCATTCCGGCCCGCGCCTGACTTAAAAGAAGACCAACGAACTCGAGGGAGCCCACGCCCGTGAACATCGCAACGAAGGTTGACGCCGCCGAGGCCGCAATCGCCGACGCCTACGGCCTGCCGCTGAGCGAGCTCAATCCGGCCAAAGTGGAGCGCTTCCGCCAGGACACCCTTTGGCCCGTCTTCGAGCGGCTGCGGGCCGAGGACCCGGTCCACTTCACGCCCGAGAGCGAGTTCGGCCCCTATTGGTCGATCACCAAGTGGGAGGACATCATGGCGGTCGACACCGACCATGAGGCGTTCACCTCCACCGAGGGCATCGCGCTCGGCACGCTCGAATCGCGGGCGCAGATGGAAAAGGTGATGGGCGGCCGCAGCGCGGAAATGCAGCGCGAAGCGGCGAGGCGCGGCGAGGGCTCGTTCATCGGCCTGGACGAGCCTCACCACGGTCCAAAGCGCAAGGCGGTGAGCCCGACGCTGGCGCCGGCCAATATCGCCAACATGTCGCCCATGGTGCGCGAGCGCGCCGGCCAGATCCTCGAACTCGCTGCCCATCGGCGAGGAGTTCGACTGGGTCGACAAGGTGTCGATGGAGCTGACGGCCATGACGCTGGCCACGCTGTTCGACTTCCCCTTCGAGCAGCGGCGCCGGCTGACCCGCTGGTCGGACATGTTCATGAACCAGCCGGGCCATGGACCGGTCGAGAGCTGGGAACAGAAGGCTGCGGCGATCCTCGAGTGCCGCGGCGTGTTCCAGGACCTGTGGAACGAAAGGGTCGACGCCGAGCCCGGCATCGACCTGATCTCCATGCTGGCCCACGACCCCGCCACCCGGACCATGGGCAGGGACGAGTACCAGGGCAACGTCGCGGTGCTGATCATCGGCGGCAACGACACGACGCGGAACACCATCTCGGGCAGCGTCTACTGGCTGAACAAGAACCCCGACCAGTACGACAAGCTGCGCGCCAACCCCGATCTGGTGCCCAACATGGTCTCGGAGACCATCCGCTATCAGACGCCCCTCGCGCATATGAGCCGCGTTGCGACGCGCGACGTCGAGATCGGCGGCAAGACCATCAAGAAGGGCGAGCGGGTGGTCATGTGGTACATCTCGGGCAACCGCGACGAGAGCGTGATCGCCGACCCGGACGTCTACGACATCACCCGCGAGCGGCCGCGCCACCACATGTCGTTCGGTTTCGGCGTGCACCGCTGTGTCGGCAACCGCGTCGCCGAGATGCAGCTGACCATCATCTGGGAAGAGATCCTCAAGCGCTTTCCGGTGATCGAGGTGATCGGCGAGCCGGTGCGCGCCTACTCCTCCTTCGTGCACGGCTACGAGAGCATGCGCGTCGTCATCCCAGCCCGCGCCTGACATCGCCGTCGTTGCAGGCATGAGCGACACCGCGACGCTGAGCTTCGCGCGCGCCGCGCCCCGCAGGCGCAACGCCGAGGCGACGCGCGCGGCGATCCTCGAGGCGGCCAAGACGCAGTTTGCGCGGGGCGGCTATGACCTGACCTCGCTGCGCGACATCGCCGCCGAGGCCGGCGCCGACGTCGCCCTGATCAAACGCTACTTCGGCGGCAAGGAGGCGCTGTTCACCGAGGCGCTGAAGGCGTCGTTCCCGCCCGGCTTCCTGCAGGGGTGGGACCGCCGGGCGTTCCCGCGCGAGATCGCGACGATGATGGCCGGCCCCGCCCGGGCCGACGAAGCCCGCAGCCACACCTTCCAGTTCCTGCTGCGCGCGGCGACCTCCCCGACCACGGCGCCGTTGCTGAACGTCGCCGTCCAGGAGCGCTTCCTGGGGCCGATCCGCGACTGGATCGGCGGCGAAGAGGCGCCGGCGCGCGCGCGGGTGCTGGCGGCGATCTACATCGGCTTTTTGGTCGAGCGCCTGATCCGGGACGAGCCCCTGGCGGGGCGCGAACGCGAGGCCTTCATCGACCATGCCGCCGCGGTGCTCGAAGCGATGGTCCAGCCGTGAGTCTTGGCATGCGAACCGATCGCGCCGACGCCGCCGCCATTGAACGCAGCCTGGAGATCGCCGCCGAGCGCGGCGGGGACCTGACGCCCATCGTCTACGCGCGCCTGTTCGAGCGGCAGCCGGAGATGAAGCTGCTGTTCGCGCGCGACGCCAACAACGCCATCAAGGGCGAGATGCTGATGCGGGTGTTCGAGGCGATCCTCGATTTCATCGGCGAGCGCCGATACGCCGACCACCTGATCCAGACCGAGGTCAGAACCCACGACGGCTACGATGTTCCGCCCGTCGTGTTCGCAACCTTCTTCGGCCTCGTCGCGGAAGTCGTACAGGACGCGTGCGGGCCCGAGTGGTCGCCGGCCATGACCGACGCCTGGCGCCGCACGCTGGCCGACCTCGACCACTACGTCACCCACCCTTACGCGGTCGCCGGCTAGGGCGCCCGCCAGCGGGCGGTTCCCTTGCCGCGTTGGCTAGGGTCTGGCTAGGGTCCGACCAGCGACAAAGAGGTCTCGGTTTGCCGCTCGCCGCCATCGTCCGTCACGCGCGCGAGACGCCCGACAAGGCCGCGCTGATCTACAACGGCGACGCGATCGGCTATGGCCGGTTCGCGCTCGCGATCGACGCCGCGCGACGCCGCCTGGCCAACCAGGGCCTGCCGCAGGGCGGCGTTGCTGTTCTGGACTCCCGCAACCTGCTCGACATCTGGGTCGCGGGGCTCGCCCTGCGCAGCCTCGGCCTGACGACCGTGTCGCCCCGCCTGGGCGACGACCTTGCCCTGCGCGACTTTTCGGTCTTCGTGGCGTCGAGCGCCCACCCGCCGCCGCGTGACGCGGGGTTTGGGCGCGCGGGCGTCAAGGTGGTCAGCCTGCCGCCCGCACTCGATCTCGACGTCTCCGACGCCGCGATCCCCGCCCCCTCCGCCAGCCCGGGCGGCCACATCATGCTCACCTCGGGGACGACCGGGGAGGCGAAGAAGATCCTGATGAGCGCCGAGGTCCAGGCGGGAGACAGCAAGCGGCGGGCCCGCGCGTTCGACTATGCGGCCAACTCCGTCGTCAATATCGCCGGTTTCGGCGCCTGGACCTCGGTGGGTCACAACGTTCCGCCGTGCGTCTGGCGCCTCGGCGGCGCGGTCGTGCTCGACCAGCGGCCCGACCGGCGAGCGCCCTTCCGGGTCGAGGGCGTCACGCACGCGACGCTCACCCCCTACATGCTGCAGGAGCTGCTGGACGGGCGATGCGCTCGCGTTCCGGCCGCCGATGCGGCTCTTCGTCGGCGGCGGGCCGCTGCCGAAGGCGCAGGCCATCGAGGCGATGGCTCGGCTGACGCCACGGCTCTTCACCTACGCCGCGACCACCGAGACGGGTCCGTTCTCCCTGACCCCCGTGGATCGGCTGGATGAGCTGCACTGGCATCGCCTGCTCCAGCCGGACGATGTCTTTGTGATCGACGATGAAGGCCAGCCCGCGCCCCCCGGTCAGGCTGGATTGCTGCGGATCCGGGCTCTGCCTGGCATCGACGGCTACCTCGACGACGAGGCGACGACCCAAGGCTTCTTCCGCGACGGTTGCTTTCAGTCCGGCGATCTTGCCGTGCGCAACCCCGATGGCCGCATCGCGCTCGTTGGGCGCATCACCGACGTGATCAACATTCGCGGCGACAAGGTCGGGACCGCGCCGACCGAGCGGGCCCTGCAGGACCGCCTGGGCGCCGTAGGCGTCTGCCTGTTCTCCATGCAGGGTGAAGACGGCGCCGAGGCGTTGCACCTGGCCCTCCAGCTCGGCCGGACCGTCGGCGTCGACGAGCTCACGCAGGCCATCCAGGCCGAGCTGAGCGGCTTTCCTGGCGTGCGAGTCCACCTGGTCGAGGATTTGCCGCGCAACAATTCCGGCAAGGTGTTGCGGCTCGAGCTGAGGCGACAGTTGCAGGCCAGCGGCGCGATCTGACCGCCTTCCGGTTCTACGGACCAAGTCCAAGAGCCTGGTTGAGCGCCGCGTCGCCCTTCGCACCCGCCATGTCTCTCGCGCTCTCTCCAGCGCGGTCCTTGCGATCCAGGCTGGCGCCGTGGCTGCGCAGGAGAGCGGCGGCGGCCGGGTGGTCGGCCTGGATGCTCTCCATCAGCGCCGTCTTGCCGTCCGCGTCGGCGGCGTCGACGGGCGCGCCCTCGGCCAGCAGGGCTCTCAGCTCGGCGGTTCGACCGGCGGCGGCGGCGGCGCGCAGTCTCGCGGCCGGGTCTTGTGGCAAGCCGGCCAACGTTTCATCCCGCTCGAGCGGAGCGGCGCGGGACTGGCCCGCGAAGGCGGAAACCGCAGCCGGCGCCTGCTCTACGGCGCCGCGCGCCGTGCTTTGATCGGCGACCTCTTGAACGCTCTCGCGCCGCTCGGCGGTGACAACGACGCCGGAGGACGGCGGAGGCGGCGGAGGAGGAGGCGGCGCCGCGGCCGGAAAGGCCTGGGGCGACGGCGCGGCCGCGAGCGCCGGCGGCGGGTTCGGCGCGGGCGTGAACGTGGGCGGCGGCGGCGCGGCTTTGGCGGCGGCGGGCGGAGTGGCCGGCGTCGCGGCCGGTGGGGCGCCGCCGGCGGCCGGGGGCGACAGCGCCTCGGATGTCGCGGGCGCGGGCGGCGACGGCGCGGCCTCGACAGCCTGCGCCGCCGAGGTTGCGGTGCCCCGCGCCGCCGAGGCGATCTGCTGCTCGTGGTCCACCGGATGGTAGATCTGGATGGCGACCAGCAGGCCCAGCCCCGCGACGCACGCCGCCGCCAGCCAACGGCCGCGCCGCCAGGCGGAGACCCGCGTCGAAACGGCGGGCGCAGTTTGCAGCGGCGCCGGCTCCTGCGCCACGGCGGCGAGCACGCGGGCGCGGCGGGCCGCGCGCGCATCGGCGTCGTCCAGCACCGCCTCGGCCTCGACGTAAGCCTTGTCCATCGGATCGGGCCGGGCGTCGGGATCAGACATGATCGGTCCTCTCGGCCGCCAGCGCCTCTCTCAGCTTGGCGCGCGCATAACGCAGCCGGCTCTTGGCCGTTTCCACGGCGACGCCGGTGGCCAGCGCGATCTCCTCGAGCGAGAGCCCGCCGACGGCGGACATGACAAAGGCGCCGCGCTGCTCCAGCGGCAGCGCTTCGACCGCAGCGATGAGGCGTTGCGCCAGCTCGCGCGACTGCACCTGGTCCAGCGGCGTCGGACCCGGGTCGGCGACCCTCATCGCCGCTTCGTCCTCGGTAGAGGCCAGCACAGCCACCTTCTGCCGGCGAAAGTGATCGAAGACCTTGTGCCGCGCGACGGTGAACAGCCAGGCTGGGAAGGTCGCCCGGCCGGGGTCGAAGGCTGCCGCGTTCTTCGAGATCGAGATCCAGGTTTCCTGGTGCAGGTCCTCGGCGGCGTCGCGGTGCGCCGGTCCCAGCACTCTGCGGATGAACTGAAAGCACGGGCGGTCATAACGGTCGTAGAGCCGCGCGAACGCATGCGGATCTCCGGCGCAGTGGGCGCGCAGCAGTTCGGCGTCGTCCCCCGGGTCCCTCTCCATCAAGACCCAGTCTAGTCGCCGCACCGCCGCGCGCGCAAAGGCCTAGCCAGGCGGATCGGGGACAAACCCCTCGTCGCCGGCGTTGGAGGGGAACGGGTTCGGCCGGTGTTCCGGCGCGCGCCAGGACGGAATCACCCCCATCGCGACCAGGTGATCGCGGGTATCGTACTCGATCTGGCGCACGAATTGCGGATAGGGGCTCGCCCGCTCGAAATCCACCATGGTCACCGTCGACCATTCGCGGGCGCCGTGTGCAGTGCCCAGCCGCTCGTCCCTGCGCTCGGCGTCGGCGACGACGCTGGAGGGCGCGCCGAAGCCGCCCGCCGCCCGCTGCGCCGCCGACGCGGGCGGTGGGGCGGGCTCGGCCAGCGGCGCCCCAAGGCTCTTGGCGCCAGCGCTGTCTTCGACGCGGTCCGGCTCGTTGGTCGAGTCCGACCGGGTCTCCGGCGCCGCATAGGTCTCCGGCGGGGCGACCCGCTCGTCGAACACGGCCATGCCGATAACGCCGACGTCGGCGGGCCGGCCCGTGCGCGCCGCGTAGGAGTCCGGCAGGGGCGCGAAGGTGAAGGCGGCGACTTCGGAAGTGGACTTGCGCCAGCCCGTCACCTCGTACGACTGGTGGGGGTAGAACACATAGCCGTCCTGATCGTAGTTGGCTGTCTCGCCGGTCAGGATGTTGACGCCGTCGACCGACAGGACCACCAGCACGCGGCGGTCGGTGTGATTGGTCACCCGCAGACTGTAGCGATCGCCCGGCTCGCCGGCGACGTAGAGGCGCCCGTCATGGCGCCAGACCCGAAGTGTCTGACCCGTGTCGCGATCCACCACCTGCAGGTCGACCGGATCGGCAAGGGCCTTCGCCGCCCAGGCGAGCGCGATCACGGCGATCGCCGCCGCCAATATCGGCCAAAATCTCAGGACCCTCTTCGTGCTCTCAGCCGCCGTCATGTGCGCCTCCGTGAGCTGCTACATGAGGGACTACGCAGCGGACGCCCGGACGGGGTTAGCTGCGTTTCCGGTTACATCGGCGCGCCAGCCCCTGCCTCACCGCTCTTCCATTGATCGCCGGTCCGCCAGCAGATGTCCGTGAAGCGATCGGAGGCGGTGAGCCATTCGTGCAGCATCAGCGAGAGGTCGCGGCCGGCGGCGACGTTGTGGCTGGCGAGCAGGCGGCCGTCCGCCGTCGCCTTGATCTTGACCGTGTGGAAGCGGTCGCCCTGCCAGGACACGCGGACCGTCACGGCGCCGCTGTAGGACCGGTGCGGCCGGACCTTGATCGGGGTGGACCGCGCCTTGTTCCCGGCCCGGACATAGCGGACGAGGTCGGCGGCGACGTCCATTGGTTCGAGCAGCGGGTCACTGACCGCCCGGAACGTGACGTGGTCGCGTAGCGTCAGCCCCATCCGGCCCCTACCCGGCAATGTTCTTCGGCACGTCCCTGAACGGGCGGTCGTCGGCGCTCCCGGGCTCCCTTGGCATGCGCAGGACGCGCTCGGCGATGATGTTGCGCTGGATCTCGTCGGTGCCGCCGGCGATGGAAACGGCGGGGACCGAGATCAGGATCTCCGCGATGATCCCGTTCTCCGGGCCGTCCTCGCCGGAGAGCATGGCGTCGGCGCCGCTGATCAGCGTGTGCACCCGGGCGGCGGCGCGGGCGACGTGGCTGGCGGCGAGCTTGCCGAGCGAGCCTTCCGGACCCTGCGGGCGGCCCTGCACCTGGGCGGCGCGGGCGCGGCGAGCGGTCCACTCGGCGGAGCGGGCGAGGATCAGGAGCTTGGCGATCTCTTGCCGTACGACCGGATCGTTGATCCTGCCGGTCGCCTTCGCGCGGGCGAGCACCAGGTCGACGCGGCCGGCGCGCTGCGGGTACCAGCGGTAGGGTTCGTTGGCGATGGCGGCCTCGGCGCGCTCCTCCTCGTAGATCGGGCCCTTGCGCTCGGCGTTGGGGTCGCGGGCGGTCGCGCCGCCCGTGCCGTCAGCCCCGCGGCGCTCGTGCATCAAGGTGGTGGTCGCCACCGCCCAGCCGCCGCCCAGCTCGCCGATCAGGTGCTCGGGCAGAACCTCGGCGTCGGTGAAGAAGACCTGGTTGAACGAGGCGTGGCCGTTCATCTGGCGCAGAGGCCGGACCTCAACGCCTGGCTGACGCATGTTGAGCAGGAAGTAGGACAGCCCCTGATGCTTCTGCGCGTCCCAGTTCGTCCGTGCGAGGAGCAACCCCCAGTCGGCGTGGTGGGCGCTGGTGGTCCACACCTTCTGGCCGTTGACGATCCAGCGATTGCCCTTCAGCTCGGCTCGGGTCATGGCGCCGGCAAGGTCGGAGCCGGAGCCCGGCTCGCTGAACAGCTGGCACCAGCTGATTTCGCCGGTCAGGCTGGGGCGCAGGAACGCCTGCTTCTGCGCGTCCGTGCCGTGGGCGAGCAGGGTCTGGGCCGCGAGGTTGCGCACGCCGGCGCGGGCCACGCCCACAGCGCCGATGCGGCGGATCTCCTGGTCGACGACGGCCGCCAGCGCCGGCGGCAGGTCGCGGCCAAGCGAGGCCTTTGGCCAGGTCGGCGCGCCCCAGCCGGCGTCGATCAGCTTGTTGCGCCATTCTATGAGGCCGAGATCGGGGTTCCAGTTCGCCTCGAGCCAGGCGCGGACCTCGGCGCGGACGGACTCTTCGGTGGGGTCGGTCATGGTCGTCATCACGCGCTCCATGCCTGCATCAAGCGCTCGCGATGCCAGGTGGGGTCGCCCAGGAAGACCTCGGAGCTCTTGGCGCGCTTGAACCAGAGATGGGTGTCGTTGTCCCAGGTGAAGCCGATGCCGCCGTGGATCTGGATCGTGTGGATCGCCGTCTGCAGATAGGCTTCGGACGCGGCGGCCTTGGCCAGGGACGCCAGCGCGGCAAGGTCGGCGGCGTCTTCGGCGGCGGCCTCGGCGGCGTAGTAGGCGGCCGACTTGGCGAGCTCCACCTCTAGCAGCATGTCGGCCTGCTTGTGCTTCATCGACTGGAACGAGGCGATGGGGCGGCCGAACTGCATGCGAAGGTTGGCGTAGTCGAGGGCGGACTCGCGCAGCTTGTCGGCCCCGCCGACCATCTCGCTGGCCAGGGCGACGGCGGCCCAGGTCAGCGTCTTGGCCAACGGCGCGGCGGCGGCGCCGCGCTCGCCCAGGAGCTCGGCCTCGACCGCTTGGAACTCGAGCCGCGCGAGCTTGCGGGTGGGATCCAGCGCCTTCAGCGTCCGGCGCGTGAGGCCTGCCGCATCGCCGGGCACGGTGAAGAACGACAGGCCCTCCTCGCCGGTCGATCCAGGCTCGCGGGCGAGGACCACCACGAGGTCGGCGGCGCACCCGTCGAGCACGAAGCTCTTCACCCCATCGAGGCGGAAGACGCCGCCCGCTTCGGTCGCCGTCGTCTCGACGCCGCCCGCGTCCCAGCGCCCGTTCGGCTCGCTGAACGCCAGGGTGGCGACGCTCTCGCCGAGCACCAGCGGCGGCAGGAGCGCGTCCTTCTGCGCCTTGGTGGCCGCGTTCATGATCGCGGTGGTGGCCAGCACAGCCGAGGCGAAATACGGCGCGCAGACGAGCGCGCGGCCCATCTCCTCGACCACGATGCCGAGTTCGACCATGCCGAAGCCCTGGCCGCCGTAGGGCTCGGGCACGTGGACGCCGCAAAGGCCGAGTTGCGTGTTGAGGTCGCGCCAGCGGTCGCGCTCCCACCCCTGCTCGGTGGCCATCAGCCGGCGCACCTCCGAGGTCGGCGATGAGTTCCTCGAAGTAGCGACGCAGCACCGCCCGGTACTCCTGTTGCTCGCTGGTAAAACTGAATTGCATCTGCTCTGGCTCCCGCGGACCACTCTGGCGCTGGCGAGCGGGGACGGCAACGACGTTGACGGACCCTGGGGCAGCGGGTTTCTGGCGGGGTGACGAGGAGGACAACGCAATGACCGATGGGCCGATGACGAAAGCGCTGGACGCGGTTCTGGACGAGGCGCTGGCGGCGAAGAAGATCGTCGGCGGCGTCGTCATGGTCGCCAAGGATGGCCAGACCGCCTACGCACGGCCGTTCGGCATGGCCGACCGGGAAGCAGGAAGGCCAGTCGAGCAGGACACGATCTTCCGCTTCGCCTCGCTGACCAAGCCACTGATGGCGGTGCTGACGCTGGGCCTGATCGAACGCGGCGTGATGGCGCTGAGCGATCCGGTGACGAAGTACCTGCCCGACTTTCGGCCAAAGCTCGAGAACGGCGAGGCGCCGGTGATCACCGTCCGCCACCTGCTGACCCACACGTCGGGCCTGCGCTACCGCTTCTTCGAGCCGGCCGGCGGCAGCTACGAGAAGGCCGACATCTCCGACGGGATGGACATCCCCGGCCGCACGTTCGCGGACAACCTCGCCCGCATCGCCTCGGTCCCCCTCGCCTTCCCGCCGGGCGCGGCCTGGGCCTATTCGGTGGCCTACGACGTCCTCGGCGCGGCGATCGAGACGGCGACCGGCAAGCCGCTGCCCGATGTCATGCGCGAGGGGGTGACCGGGCCGCTCGGCCTGGGCGACACCAGCTTCGTGGTCCAGGCCCGCGACCGGCTCTCGGTCGCCTATGCCGACGGATCGCCCGAGCCGGTGAAGATGGGCGCCCACCATTTGGTGCCGTTCGGGCCAGGAAACCTGTCCTACGCGCCCGACCGGATGTTCAACCCCGCCTCGTTCCCTTCCGGCGGCGGCGGGATGAGCGGGACGGCGCCCAACTTCCTTGCCTTCCTCGAGGCGATCCGCCAGGGCGGCGCGCCGGTGATCGGCAAGAGCTCCGTGGACGCGCTATCGAAGGACGCGATCGGCAACATGATGGTGATGGGGCCGGGCGCGACCTTCAGCCTCGGCTGGTCGATCGTGACCGACGCGGCGCTCGGGGCGCCGCAGTCGCTGGGAACCTGGCGCTGGGGCGGGGTCTACGGCAACAGCTGGTTCGTCGACCCGGCGAGAGCGCTCTCGGTCGTCGTCATCACCAACACCGCTATCGCCGGCATGACCGGCCCCTTCCCCGACGCCGTGCGCGACGCGATCTACCTCGCGCTCTGACCCAATCGCGGGCTGCGCGGACGCCTCAGGACTACGCTCCGCGCATCCAGGGCAGGGCGTCGAGGTCGACGTTTCCGCCGGTGAGGATCACGCCGACACGGCGGCCTGCGAAGGCGTCCGGGTGTTCGAGGATGGCGGCCAGGGGCACCGCGGCGGACGGCTCGACCACGATCTTCATCGCCGACCAGATCAGGCGCATGGCGTCGACGATGGCGTACTCGGACGCCGTCAGAACCTGCGCGACGTGCCGGCTGATCACCCCGAACGTCCGCTTGCTGAGTGACGCCCGCAGGCCGTCGGCGATGGTCGCCGAGCTGACCAGCGGGATGATGTCCCCGGCGGCGAACGAGCGGGCGGCGTCGTCCGCGTCGGCCGGCTCGGCGCCGATCACCCGCAACCTCGGAGCTTGCGCCCGCGCCGCCAGCGCTGTCCCCGAGATCAAGCCCCCGCCGCCGATCGGGGCGGTGAGGATGTCCATGCGCGCGACCGCATCGATCAGCTCCACCGCCGCCGTCCCTTGCCCGGCGATCACCGCCTCGTCGTCGTAGGGGTGGACGAAGCGCGCGCCGGTCTCGGCCCCGACGCGCTCAGCCGTCTCCTCGCGCGCCGCCAGCGTCGGCTCGCAGAAATGGATCTCGCCGCCGTAGGCCAGGACAGCGGCCTTCTTCACGTCGGCTGCGTTGGCCGGCATCACGACGTGGCATGGAATGCCCCGCGTTTGCGCCGCCAGCGCCAGCGCCGCGCCATGATTTCCGGAGGAGTGGGTGTAGACGCCGGCGGCGGCCTCGGCATCGGTCAACGACATCACCGCGTTGAAGGCGCCCCTGGCCTTGAAGGCGCCGGCGCGCTGGAAGTTCTCGCACTTGAAGAAGAGCTCAGCCCTGGTGATCCCATCCAGCCGCCGGCTGGTCATGACGGGCGTCACATGCACGAAAGGCGCGATCCGCGCCCGCGCGGCCGCAATGGCCGCGCCCGCCCCTTTTGGCGTCTCCAAGCCCATGCCGTCCCCTTCTAGCCGCGGAAAATCACGCCCGCCTGCGCGAGTTCGACGATGCGTTCGCGCGCGATGTCGTGCTCGAGCAGCACCTCGAGCCCGTGCTCGCCCAACCCCGGATGCAACCGCTCGAAGCTGGCGTTCTTGCCGTTGAAGGCGGCGAACCCACGCGAGCCGACCAGCTCCCCACCGTGCGGGTGTGCGTAGAGCTCATAGTAGCCGTTGTCCCAGAAATACTCCGTGCGCTGAGTCTCATGCCCGCGCAGGACCGGCGCGCACGGGACGCCCGCGGCCGCGAGCAGGTCGACCGTGGCGTCGCGCCCTAGGTCGGCGAACGTGCGCGCGACATCGGCGGCGAACCGCCCATCGCGCGGTTCGGCCAGAGCCGCCGCCGGCGAGCGGTCGTCCAGCCACTCCGGATGGCCGAGCGCGGCCGCGAGCGCGCTCACATGCTCCTGCCGGCTGCAGCCCAGAGTGACCCAGCCGTCGCGGCAGCGGTGAAAGCGATCGAGGGCGGAGAACCCGATGCAGTCGCGCGACCCTTGCGGCGCCGGCGTCGCGCCGTCGAAGGCGACCAGCTCGCCGAACTGCAGCGTGGCGCTGGCGGCGGCGAGGCTGGTCTCGATGTTCTGGCCAATGCCCGTGCGCTCGCGAGCGAAGAGCGCCGCGATGATGGCGAAGCTGGTCAGCGCAGCCGTCGCGACATCGTTGACCGGGATCGAGTGGAAGACCGGATCCTGGCCTTCCCCGCCCTGGGCCGCCATCTGGCCGCTCATCGCCTGCAGCACCGCATCGAAGCCGGGCTGACGCGCGTCGGGGCCTTTCGAGCCGAAGGTGTTGGCCGAACAGGAGATGATGCGCGGATTGACCGCCGCGAGCGCAGGGTAGTCCACGCCCAGTCGCTCGCGCACGCCTAGGCGGTAGTTGTCGAGAACGACGTCGGCGCCCTTGGCGAGGTCGAGAAAAAGCGCCCGGCCCATCGGCGCCTTGAGGTCGAGGCCAAGGCCCCGCTTGCCGCGGTTGTAGTTGATGAACCCGCCGCCGCCGGAGCGGAACGGATCGCCGTCGGGCGACTCCACCTTGACCACGTCTGCGCCGAAGTTGGCGAGGATCGAGGCGGCGTAGGCGCCGGCGATGACGGTGCCGAGGTCGAGCACCTTGCACGCCCGCGAGCGGCGTGCGCTTGCGCCGCCCGCGCGCCGTCGCGGCTGCGCGAGGGGTGGCGAAAGCAGCGATGTCGACCTCACCCGCGGGCGTCGGCAACCGACGCACAGACCCCGGCGTGCCGTCGAGCCTGGCGGCGACGCCCAGCATCTTCACCGCGCCGAGGTCGGGGTGATCGAGCGCGGCGGCCAGGCCGTTCGCCCGCATGATCTCGCTGTCCAGCCAGTCCTCGCGACGCGAGACCGCGCCGGCGGGCACGTGCTTGGCGCGGAACTGCGCCAGCCAGTGGTCGCGCGGCGCGCTCATCAGCCTGTCCTGGACGGCCGCGCCGATGTCGAACATGCCGCCGCCCAAAAGGTCGAGCGCCTCGAGCGCGCCGTAGAAGAAGTGCGAGAAGAGCGCGCCGAGGAACAGCCACTCGCCGTCGCCGCACTGGTAGAGGCGATAGCTGAACGAGCCGCCGATCGGGCTGCCGCGGTAGTGGGACATCTCGTCGACGCCGCTGATCGGGCAGGCGACCTCGGCCATCGCGTGCAGGCCGCTGACCACCACGGTCTGGCCGAGCCCGGTCTGCGCGCGCTCGTAGAGCGCCGCGCCGGTCGCGGCGGCCGCAAGCAGAGCCTGGACGTAGTGGGTGATGGGCGCGACGTGCCAGACGGGCTGGTCGGAGTAGGCCCCCTGACGGCAGGCCGCGCCGGTGAGGCCGGTCAGCATCGCGTGATGGGCCGGAAGATCGCTCCACGCGCCCGTTGTCCCGAAGGGCGGGGTCCATAGGTGCACCAGGCTGGGATGCGCCGCGGTCAGCCGCTCGCCCTCAAGACCAAGCACGGCGAGCGCCGTCGGCCCGTGGTCGACGACCAGGACGTCGGTCGCCGCCAACAGGGCGTCGAAGCGGGCGCGGTCCTTGGGCGCGGCGAGATCGAGGTTGAGGACGCTCTTGTTTCGGTTCCAGCCGAGGTAGCCCGGGCGGTCCTTGGCCGAGTCGCCCGCGGGCGGCTCGATCTTCAGCACCTCGGCGCCGAAGTCGGCCAGGTGCATGGCGGCCATCGGGCCGGCGAGACCTTGCGAGCAGTCGAGAACCTTGACGCCGTCGAACGCGCTCATGCGGTCTTCATCGGCGCAGGCGCCGGCGAGTTCAAGCGCGTTTCAGCGTCGCGGCGGCGGGGCCGCCCCGAACAGCCTGCGGGTCTCGGCAACCGCCGCCGCCCAGGCGGCGGTTCCGGGTGCAATGAGCTCGACGTGGCCGGTGTCGGGCAGGATGACTTCGTCGATGTGGATGCCGCGCTCGCGCATCCTGGCGACGAACGCGCGCGCCATCGCGGGCGGGGCGATCGGGTCCTCATCGCCGTTGATCACGACCGAGCGCGCGCGGAACTCGAGCGCCGCCGGCGAGGTGTCGGCGAGAACGTCAGGTCGCTCGGCGCTGGGCTCGCCGACCAGTCCCCGGACCAACTCGTCGCCGCAGCCTTCGCCGGCCGTCGTCAGGTCCGGCAGCCCGCCCAGCGAGACGACGCCCGCGATCGGCAGCGGGTCTGGGCTCCAGAGCACCGAGGTGCGCGGCAGGCTCGGACGCGCGGCGAGCCAGTAAACGAGGTGTCCACCGGCGGAATGGCCGAGCGCGACGACGTGGTCGAGCTCGAGGTTGTGGCCGGCGGCGACGCCGCGCAGCGCCTCGGCGCCAGCCGCCACGTCCTGGAAGGTGCCGGGATAGCCGCCGCCCGGCCGGTCGATGCCGCGGTACTCGATGTTCCACACCGCGATCCCCCGGGCGGCGAGGTCGGCGGCCACGTAGTTCATGATCGACAGCTTGGCGATGTTGGTCTGCCAGCAGCCGCCATGGATCATCAGAACGACCGGAAACGGCCCTTTTCCCGCCGGCATCCAGAGCTCGCCGAACTGCAGCGGACCCGGGCCATAGGCGATCCTCTCGCTTGGCCGCGGCAGCGGCCGCCCGAGCAGATCTGGCCAGTTCATCAGTGGCGCCGCGGCGCTCATGAGGACGGCCGCCAGCACAACGAGCGCGGAGAAGATGCGTGTCCGATGTCCTCTGGAAATGCCAACCGCCCCCTCATAGCCGTGCAACCGGTGCGCTAGCTGGTCTCCCCGCCCCGCACAAGCTTGGCCCGCCGAACGCGGCCAAGATGGTACTCCGCCGCTTCACGAACTTCGGGGCTCCGGTCGGCGTCGTTCCAGCACCAGACGGCGACGGTCACACTGCGCAGCAGAGACAGCCGTTCGAGCAGCGCCCGATCGAACGGCTCGAAATGGATGTGGCCCGCCCGTGGAAGGCTGGTCAGCTCCCACTCGAGCGGCCCGAGCCGTGCGGCCTCGAGATCGGCCCAGATCGGGCCCGCCGGCGTGACCAGGATGTTGCCGGCGTGCGCGTCCCCATGCAGGCCGATGAACCGCGTCGGATCGAGGTCCGAGCCGCTGAGCTTGTCCAGCTGCTCCGTCAGAAGCCGCCGCGAGGACGCATCCAGCGCCGGCATGGCGCTGGGGTCGGCCAATAGCCGAGCGCATACGTCGGTCGCCTGCGAAATCGTGGGAAGCTCGCCCGGATAGTCGGCCAGCGCCGCATGCAGATCGCGGAGCGCCGCGCCGGCGGCGACGATATCCGCCTCCTCGTTCGCGGGCCGATGCTCGACATAGTCCCACAGCGTGATCGCGCAGCGGCCTTGAACGTGCGGGCCGGGCGGCGGATCGCTGGTGGGGCGGACGGCCGGTGCGTTCGCGCGCGCAAGGTGCTGGGCGATTTCGAGCTCCCGCCGCATGAAAGGCAGGATTCGCTCGACGTCCCCGCTCGAAATCCACCCTGGCCACGATCGGCCAAGGCGCGAGGCGCACGCTGGTGTGATGGGCGAGCTTAAGGACCTCGGGCTCGACCGGCCCGAGCCCGAGCGCGGCAGCGCACGCCACGGCCGCGGCGACGTCCTCAGCCGGTGAGGGGCGGGCGCTCAATAGCGGGCGGTGGCGCGCTCGACGACGCCCTCGTCGGTAAGGCGGATGTGGGTCAGCGTCCGCTCGTCGTGGGTCATACGCCAGGACAGCAGCCGCTGCGCGCAGGCCAGCATCACTGGAGCGTGTGCGGGGTCCGTGGAGAGGTCGCGCATCTCGTGCGGGTCCTCCGCCATGTCGAACAGCAGGGGCGGCAATCGGGCGAAGTGGACGTACTTGTAACGCTCGCCGCGCAGCACGTTCATCGAGCACTGGTCCGGCGTCAGCCCGTGCTCGCCGGTCGCGGCTTCGGCGTCGTCGCGGAAGTCGTACTCCCAGTGCGCCTCGGTCCGCCACGCGCTGGGCGCCGCTTGGCCATTGACGAACGGCATGAGGCTCTCCCCGTCGCACTGGCGAGGGATCTCGGCGCCGATCGCCTCCAGCATCGTCGGCATGACGTCCACGTTCTCCGTGAAGCGCTCGACCCGCGATGCCGCGAGCTGCGTCGGCGCGCGCCCTGGGGTCACGGACGATCAGCGGGATGTGGTAGGAGCCGTCGAAATAGCCGCCTTTGCCGATCAGCCAGTGGTCGCCGATCTCCTCGCCATGGTCGGAGGTGAAGATGATCAGGGTACGGTCGAGAAGTCCCGACTCGCGGAGGTAGGTCATGAGCGAGCCGATCGCGGCGTCCACCCGGCTCATCAGGCCGTAGTAGACCGCCTTGAGCCGGCGCAGCCGCATCTCGTTGTCGGTGGCGCGGAACTCGCGCTGGGCGAGCCGCCAGGCCAGCCAGGGATGCTGTCGGCCCTCCTCGTCGGCGTTCGCGCGGCGATGGAAAGCCGGCAGCGTCCTCGGATCGTACATTGCATTGTACGGCTCGGGCGCGACGAAGGGCGGGTGCGGGCGAAGCAGGGAGAGGTGGGCGACGAACGGATCCCTGGCCGCGCCCAGGTAACCGACCAGCTGCTCGATGAGGAACGAGGTGTCGTCGACCTCGATCGGATAGACGAGCGGGCGGGGATGCGGCGCGCCGTCTTCGAGGTCGGGACCGTCCGCCCGCGCGCTGTAGGCCAGGGCCGCGCGAGGCGGCGTCGCATAACCCTTGGCGTTCAGCCAGTCGGTCCAGGGCGTTGGATTGGCGTCCATCAGCACGAGCGGCCGGATGCCGGGGAGCGGCCCTTCGTAGGTGAAAAGCCACGGATCGTCGCTGCTCCACCGTCCGCGGATCGACGCTGGTGTCGGTGTAGCCGAACAGCACCGGGTCGTAGCCGAGCGCCTTCACCTCCAGCGCCCAGTTGGTGTGGCGGGCGTCGAGCGGCGTGCCGTTGGCGTGGCTGCGGTGGTTCTGCAGGTAGAGCCCGGTGTGCAGCGAGGCGCGGCTAGGCCCGCAAGGAGCGGTGTTGGCGTAGTGGCGGGTGAAATGGACGCCCTCGGCCGCCAGCGCGTCGAGGTTGGGCGTCTTCACGACCGGGTGGCCGATCGAGGAGAGGCAGTCGCCACGCCACTGGTCGGCGGTGATGAAGAGCACGTTCAACGGCGCGGGCACGGGGGGACCTTCCGAAACGCTGAGGCGGACGCGCAAGCTAGTGCCGTTTCCCCGGCTTGGGGAGAGCTGCGGCCCCGCTATAGGGTAGCGGACTGCTCGCGCATCGTCGGCCGCGATCGAAAGAGGGGAGACCCGATGAAACAGACCGCCCTCGTCGCGCTCGCGCTCGCCGCTGCCCTGGCCGCCGGCGCCCCGTCGCTTGCGCAGGACGCCGCGAGCGCACCGAAGGCGCCGCCGGGCGCGAAGGTCATCAACGATCCCGCCGAGTACAACGCCTACATGCAGGCGATGAACCAGCAGGATCCGGCTCAGCATGCGGCGGCGATGGAGGCGTTCGTCGCCGCCTATCCGAACAGCATCGTCAAGGAAGACGCGCTCGAGCAGGCCATGGCCGGCTACCAGCGCGCCGGCGACGCGGCGAAGGTCGCCGACACCGCCCAACAGCATCCTGGACGTGGACGCCAAGAACCTGCGCGCGCTGGCCATCCTGACCGACGGTGGAGCGCGTCAGCGTCAACAGCGGCGATGCGACGGCGCTCACGCCGATGGCTGAGCACGCGAACACGGGGCTGGCGACCTTACCTGGGTGGTCACAGCCGGCTGGGATGGCGGACGACGCTTACAAGACCCTGCACGACGCCATGACGGTGGTGTTCGAAGGCGCGCACGGGCTTGCGCTGTTGCAGGCGAAGGACTTCGAAGGGGCGCGCAAGGCCTATCTGAAGGCGCTCGCCATCGACCCGGCGAACCTCGAGGACACCTACCAGATCGGCGTCGCCGAGCTGCAGACCAAGCCGCTGCGAGTCGGAGCGTTCTGGTGGCTTGCGCGGGCCTACGATCTCGCCGGGGCCGAGAACCGCAGCGCGGTGCAGCAGGCCATCGGCGCCTACGCCAAGGGCAAGTACGTCGCCTACCACGGCGGCGACGATGGATGGGACGCGCTCGTCGCCAGCGCTACGGACAAGCCGAAGCCGCCGGACGACTTTACCGTGAGCGCCGCGCCGCCGAAGTGAGGGCCGGCGAGAGGCGAGGACGTTGGATCCTCCCATCGGCCCGTCTCGACATTGATTATTTGTAATCGCTACTACGAGTTCTGCGCCTTGCCAGCGTCACTGACGCTGATATCGTTCAGCGCGTGGACGGCGGGGCAAACTTCGATCTTAACTCATTACAAGAAAAGAGATTTTCCCAACCTTCCGCATTCCTGCGCAGAAACGCACCGGCTCTCTGCTGGATCGTAGAGGTGACTCATGCCCGCTGAAGCTGTGCTCAAGATCGAACAGCTGACCCACGTCTACCCCAACGGCGTTCGCGCCCTCGATGCGGTGTCGCTGGACATCCCGCACGGGCTCTACGGCCTGCTCGGCCCGAACGGCGCGGGAAAGTCGACGCTGATGCGCACGATCGCGACCCTGCAGTCGCCGACCTCGGGGCGGATCACTTTCGGCGGTATCGACGTGATCCGCGATCCGACCGCGCTCCGCCGCCGACTGGGCTACCTGCCGCAGGACTTCGGCGTCTACCCGCGCGTCTCTGCGATCGAGATGCTCGATCACATGGCGATCCTGAAAGGCATCGCCGCCCCCCGCGCTCGTCGCGAAGCGGTCGAGCATCTCCTGAACCAGACCAACCTGTGGGACGTGCGCAAGAAGGCGCTCGCCGGCTACTCCGGCGGCATGCGCCAGCGGTTCGGAATAGCCCAGGCGCTGATTGGCGATCCCTCGCTGATCATCGTCGACGAGCCCACCGCCGGCCTCGACCCGGAGGAGCGGCTCCGCTTCCTCAACCTCCTCGCCGAGATCGGCGAGAACGTCGTCGTTATCCTCTCGACTCATATCGTCGAAGACGTCTCGGACCTTTGCCCGCGCATGGCGATCATCGCCGGCGGCAAGATCGTGCGCGAAGGCGGGCCGGTTGACCTGATCGAGGAACTCAAGGGCCGGATCTGGATGAAGACCATGAGCAAGGCCGAGCTCGAGGACGTCCGCGCGCGCTATCAGGTCATCTCGACGCGCCTGTTCGCCGGCCGAACGGTCGTCCATGTGCTGTCGGGCGCCGATCCGGGCGAAGGCTTCGCCCGCGTCGAGGGCGGGCTCGAGGACGTCTACTTCTCGACGCTGGCCGCCGCCCGCCTCGCTGCCTGAGGAGCCTTCGCGAATGTTCTTCAAGATCGCGGGCTTCGAGTTCCGCTACCAGCTGAGGCAGCCGATCTTCTGGATCGCCGCCATCATCTTCGCGCTGCTGGCTTTCGGCTCGGCCGCCTCGAGCGTCATCCAGATCGGCTCGACCGACAACGTGCACAAGAACGCGCCGTTCGTGCTGATCCAGAGCACCTTCCTGTTCGCGGCCATCTACATGTTCGTCGTGGTGGCGTTTGTCTCCAACGTCATCGTGCGGGACGACGACACCGGCTTCGGATCGATCATCCGCGCGACGCCGATCCGCAAGTTCGACTACCTGTACGGCCGCTTCGCCGGCGCCCTCGCCGCCGCAGCGCTCGCGTTCCTCGCCGTGCCGATCGGGCTCTGGCTGGGATCGGTGGCGCCCTGGGTCGACCGCGAGACGCTCGGCCCCTTCGTGCTGCGCGACTACCTCTACGCCTACGCAATCGTCGGGCTTGCCGGTCATCGTCTTCTGCGCCGCGCTGTTCTTTACACTGACCACCATCACCCGCTCGATGATGTGGGCTTATGTCGGGCTGGTGGGGCTGTTCGTGCTGCGGACAATCACGGGTTTCGCGCTCGCCCGGCCTGAGTTCATCCATCTGTCGTCGCTCGTCGACCCGTTCGGGGGGTCGAGCTTCTTCGGCGTCATGCGCTACTGGACCGCGAGCGAGCGCAATACGCTCTTGCCGCCGCTGGCCGGCGACGTCCTCTGGAACAAGGCTCTCTGGCTCGGGCTGGCGCTGGTGGTGCTTGCGGCGGCCTACTGGCTATTCAACTTCCAGGCTTCGGGAGCAGGCGGCCGGCGGCGGAAGTCCGAGGCGGCAGAGGAGTCCGCGCCCGCCGAGATCCGCGCGCTGGCGCTCGGCGGCGGCGTCAAGCCTATGTTCGACACCCGCGCCGCGCTCGCCCAGCTCTGGGCGCGCACCAAGCTGGACGCGATGCAAGTGTTCGGCAGCCCGGCCTACTTCGTGCTGCTTGGCCTGGCGGCGTTGCTCTCGCTCGGCAACCTCTACTTCTCGACCGAGATCGGCAACTACGATGGGCGCATCTACCCGGTCACGCGGGTCATGGTGGGGGCGCTGAACGCGGCCTTCACCTTCTTCGGGCTGGTCATCGCGATCTACTACGCGGGCGAACTGGTCTGGCGTGAGCGCGAGAAGGGCACGCACGAGATCATCGACGCCACGCCGATCGCCGATTGGATGTATGTCGCGCCGAAAACGCTGGCGTTGACGCTGGTGCTGGTCTCGACGCTGGTCATCGGCACGCTCGTCGCCATGGTCATGCAGGCGGTCAAGGGCTTCTTCGACTTCCAGATCGGCGAATACCTGGTCTGGTACGTGCTGCCGAATGCGATCGACCTCGCGCTGATCGCCGCGCTCGCCGTCTTCGTACAGGCGCTTAGCCCGCACAAGTTCGTCGGCTGGGCGGTCATGGTCGTCTACTTGATCTCGACGGTCGTGCTCACGACGCTGGGTTTTGAGGACAACCTCTATCAGTACGGCGGCGGCCCGACCGTCGCGCTTTCCGACATGAACGGCCAGGGCCACTACTGGATCGCGGCCTACTGGTTCCGGCTCTACTGGTCGGGGTTCGCGCTGATGCTGCTCGTGCTGGCGTACGGCCTCTGGCGGCGGGGAACCGAGACGCGGTTCATGCCGCGGCTGCGGCGTTTGCCCGCGCGCTTGCGCAGTTACGCCGGCGCCCTGCTCGCCCTTGAACTCGCCGTCTTCGTGACCTCCGGCGTCTACATCTTCATCAACACCCACATCTGGAATCCGTACCGCACCACGCTCGGGGTCGAGCAGTGGACCGCCGACTACGAGAAGAAATTCCTCCGCTACGAGACGGTGCCTCAGCCGAAGATCACGTCGGTCACGCTCGACTTCCAGATCTGGCCGCACGAGACGAAGGTGGTCACCTCCGGCAGCTACGTGGTCAAGAACTGGACGAACGCGCCGATCCCCACGCTGCACGTTCGCTTTGTTCAGGACCTGGAGGTGAACAGCGTAAGCGTCGAGGGTGCGCGGCTGACCAGCGACTTCGCGGACGACAATTACCGCATCTACACCTTCGACCACCCGCTGCAGCCGGGCGAGAGCCGCACGGTGAGCTTCGTGACAACCCATGCCCAGCGCGGTTTCCGCAACAGCGGGAACATCGTGAACATCATGGACAACGGCACGTTCGTGACCACCCAGGATACGACGCCGGTGATCGGCATGGACCGCTCGAACCTCCTCCAGGACCGCGCCAAGCGTCGCAAGTACGGCCTGCCCGAAGAATTGCGCATCCCCAAGCTGGGGACGCCCGGCGCCGACCGCTTCAACTACCTCGGGCATGACGCCGACTGGGTCACCGCCGACATCACCGTCACCACCGACGCCGACCAGATCCCGATCGCACCCGGCTATGCGGTGTCCGAGGTGGTCAAGGACGGCCGCCGCACCGTCCACTTCAAGCCGGACTCGCCGATCCTCGACTTCTTCTCCGCCCAGTCAGCGAAGTACGCGGTCTCGACCATCAACTACAAAGGCGTGGCGATCAGCGTCTACTACGACCCGCAGCACCCATGGAACGTCGCTCGCATCCAGCACACGATGGAGGCGGGGCTTGACTACTACCGGGCCAACTACAGCCCCTATCAGTTCCGCCAGGTCCGGGTGCTCGAGTTCCCCGACCCGCAGGGACAGTTCGCCGAGTCGTTCGCCAATACCATTCCGTGGTCGGAAGGAATTTTCTTCATCGCCGACCAGCGCGACCCGACCAAGGTCGACATGGTGACCTACGTTGGCGCGCACGAGCTTGGCCACCAGTGGTGGGCCCACCAGGTGATCGGCGCCGACGAGCAGGGCGACACCATGTTGTCGGAGACGCTGGCGCAGTACTCGGCCGCCATGGTGATGAAGCACATGTACGGGCCGTACATGATGCGGAAGTTCCTGCGCTTCGAGCTGGACAACTACCTGCGCTCGCGCGGCGGATCGGTGCTGGAGGAGCAGCCGCTCGAGCGGGTCGAGGACCAGCCGTACATCCACTACCGCAAGGGCTCAGTGGCGATGTACCGGTTGCAGGATCAGATCGGCGAGGCCAACGTCGACAAGGCGCTGCAGATGCTGTTGCACGACTACGCGTTCAAAGGCCCGCCCTACCCGACCGCCCTCGACCTGGTGAACGACTTCCGCAAGGTCGCGCCGCCTGACAAGCAGCAGCTGATCACCGACCTGTTCGAGAAGATCACCCTCTATGACCTGAAGACGACGGGGGCGGTCTACAAGAAGCGCCCGGACGGAAGGTACGACCTCGCGCTCACCATCGATGCGAAGAAGGTCTATGCCGATGGCCAGGGGCGCGAGACGCCGGCGCCGTTGAACGAGACGGTCGACGTCGGCGCCTTCGACGTCGAACCGGCCTCGCCGGGCTACGACGCCTCGAAGGTCATCGCGGTCCAGCGCGTGCCGATCCGCACCGGCGTCCAGACGATCGACCTCGTCGTCAGCCGTCCGCCGAAGTTCGCCGGCGTCGATCCGTTCAACACGATGATCACCCGCGACACGGAAGCCACGATCACCAAGGCGACGGCGGGCTAGCGGCGGCCGGCGCTAGCGCTTCGAGACGTGCGCGGCGATCGGCTCGCCGGAGTCCCGCTCGGCGACCGCCTGCTTGAAGCCGACTTCCTCGGCGCGTTCGCGGAACCAGATGCCCTCGGGGCTATGGCGCGCGACGCCGTCGAAGAAGGTGGCCAGCATCTGGGTCGTGGACAGGCCCATGTTCTCGTAGGCTTGGTTGACCACCATCTTGGTCATCATCAGCTGATTGCGCGGCACGCCGCGCAGGCGCGAGACCAGCGCCTCGACCGCGGCCGGAAGCTCGGCTTCCGGCACGGCTCGCAGCGCCAGGCCCATCTGCGCCGCCTCGGTTCCGGTGATCAGGTCGCCGGTCATCATCAGCCGCTTGGCCGCCTGCGGACCCAGCCGATAGACCCACATGGCCGGTGTCGGCACGCCCCAGACCCGGGCCGGCGGATAGCCGATGCGGGCGTCCTCGGCCATGACCAGGAAGTCGCAGCAGAGCGCGATATCCGAGCCGCCGGCCACCGCCGCGCCGTGCACCTGGGCGATGGTCGGCTTGCGCGCGCGCCAGAGCGCCATGAAGTCCTGGGTGTTGCGCCACATGCCGGCGAAGTCGAGCGTCGGGTCCCAGGGCATCTCCTGGCTGCCGGAAGCGGAGTCGTTGTCAGACCGTTCGGCGAACTTCTTCAGGTCGTAGCCGCCGCAGAAGCCCTTGCCGGCGCCCTTGACCACGATCACGTGCACGTCCGGATCGCGCTCGGCCGCCTCCACCGCGGCGCGGATCTCCCGCGGCATCAGGCGCTCGATGGCGTTGAACCGTTCCGGCCGGTTGAGCGTGAGGGTCGCAACGCGATCGCTCACGTCATAGAGCAGGGTCTCATATGCCATGGCGCCCTCCGCTAGCTCGCCAACTCGTCAGCCGGGTCGAGATGCTCGGCGGTGCGCACGCCCTCCGCGCCGATCGGCATGGGCGCCTGGAGCGCGTCGGCGGCGAGCTGTCTGACGTTCTCCTCATGGGCGGCCCGGTTGATGCGGTAGAAGCTGAGGCAACCCAGCGCCACCGCATAGAGGACGAACGTGACCGGAAAGTAGGTCAGCGCCAGGTTCTTGGGGATCTGGGGATCCAGCCGCGCCGGGTCGGCGTGGGCCGGGAAGTGCACGAAGGCAAGCAGCTGGGTCGCCACGAGAATCCCCATCCCCGACACCGCCTTCAGGACGAAGGCGTTCGAGGAGAAGAACAGGCCTTCGGACCGCCGGCCCGTCACGCGCTGGCTGTCCTCGACCACGTCGGCGAGCATCGATGAGATGGTGATCGAGCAGGCGATGGAGAACATCGTGCCGGTCACCTGCATGACCGCCAGCAGCGGCAGCATGATCGGGTCGCCGTTCTTCGGAAAGGCGCCAACCAGCCGGGCCGCCATCGGAAACCAGTAGAAGGCGGTCGCCAGGATCCACAGCGTCATGGCCGCCGGCTTCTTGCCGACGCGAGACGAGAACGCCGGGGCCAGGAACAGCGCGCTCGCCGGCGCGACGATGGTGATGACGTTCAACAGGAAGATCTGCTGCGCCGTCAGGCCCCAGAAGAAGGTGTTGAAGTAGGTGTTCAGCGACGCGAGCGTGCCGGCCGCGATCGCCGAGAACAGCGCCGAAATCGACAGGACGATGAACGAGCGGTTCTTCAGCGTTTGCGCCATCTCGGCGAAGACGCGCCCGATGGGGTGGGACCTTTTGGGGGGCACCACGAAGTAGGGAATGAACCGGTGGGTGCCTAGCGACGTGACGAGGATCGCCACGACCATCAGCGCACAGGCCGCCAGCGAGTATTTGACGTAGCCGGCCGGATTGAGCTGGCCGAGCGGATACTGCTTGGTTGCGGTGAAGAAGACCCCGAACGCGAGCAGTGTCATGGCGAGGCCGCCCAGCCAACCAAACAGATAACGATAGCCGAGGAAGGAGGTGCGCTGGTCGTAGTCCGGCGTGAGCTCCGCCACGAGCGCCGAGCTCGGGATCTCGTACATCGTGATGAAGGTGCGCACCACGATGATGATCCCCACCAGATAGAAGAAGAGTCCGCCGCGCGGCAGATGCGGTGGATTCCATAGGAAGAAGTAGGCCACGGCCACCGGGATGGCCGAGGCGTACATGAACGGATGACGGCGGCCCCAGCGTGTGCGGAGGTTGTCCGAGATCTGCCCGACGATCGGATCGGCGAAGGCGTCGAAGAACAAGGCGATAGCGATCGCGCGCCCGACCAACTGCGGGGGAGCGCCGAGAACCTGATTGTAGAAGAACAGCAGGAAGGTCGAGAATCCCTGGTCCTTCACGCCGAACGCCACGGACCCGAAGCCGTAGAAGAGCTTTGTAGGGAGACTCCCGATCCGCCTTCGCACATCGGCGTTTATCGCGGCGGCTGGGACGCCGGCGGTCGTCATTCGAGGGTCGGTAGAGGCGAAGCGTCCGTCGGCTGCATGCCCTACTCCGCGGCTTGGGCGGGCGCCTGCTCTGCCGCGTCCGAGCGGCGAAGCTTCTCCATCTCTTCCCAGCTGATGTACTGGGTGAACCGATCCTCGGCGAAAAACAGGATCGGCCCGTTGCAGATGAACAGGTACTCGGTGTCCTCCAGCGCCTCGGTGGCGCCGTGCAGCACGCCATTGGGTTCGTAGACGTAGTCCCCGGCATTCAAGATGCCGTCGCGGACCTTCAGCTTGCCCTTCAAGATGAAGGTGTGGCTGGCCGAGAGGTGCTTGTGCGGCGGCGCGACAAACCCTTTCTTCCAGCGGTACAGAACGGCCCAGCTCCCTGTCTCGGCGCCCGTGTAAAGCACCTTGGTGGCCGACAGCGGCCCGTGCTCGATCCACGGGGTCTTGGACGCTTCAACCAGAGTGTCCTGCAGGTTGCCGTTGATCGGTTGAATGTCTTGCGGCAGGGCCATGCCGTTCTCCGATTGATCGCGCTAAAACGCTAGAGGCAGGCTAGATCGCCGCGAGCCCGCCGTCGATGGCAGGTGACGCGGCGCCTCAGCCCCGACCCATCGAAACGATCGGCTGGAAGCACCCGAGGACGAGGCGCGTGGCGTCGAACGGCGGCTCGCCCGACGAGTCCATGCGCGGGTCGTGGTGCATTTTCTCTTCGGCGGCTTGAAAGAACGCCTTGTCCGGCCAGACTTGCCAAGTGAAAACGATCTTCTCGCCGTCCTTCGCGGCGACCGCGCGGCGAAAGTCCGTCTGTTTGCCGTCAGGAACGAAATCCTCCCAGCACTCGACGATCTCAAGGCATCCATAGTCTCTGAAGAACTGCGCCCCGCTCTCGGCCCATTGACGATAGGCCTCCATTCTTCCCTCGGGCACGGGAATGACGAGTCCACAAACGTACATGCTTCAGGCTCCTTCGGATGGCTCGCGCGCTGAAGGCGTCATAGTGCGGACTCGAGGCGCCAGCGGATGTCAGCATACGCAGCCGCCCATCCGTTCGAAGCAAAGCAGCGCGATCCGCCGCAGCACGTCGCCTGAACACCCAAACCAGCCTTGGACGCGGGGGTCCCGACGAACGGCGCTCGGGGACCGAAAGAGGTCGCTCAAAACACCTGCACAGACCGCCCTCAGCTCACTGGCACTGGGATGGCGGGCTGTGGCGCGGTGCGGCCGAGGGGGGTGTAGAGCTCCTCCGCGCGCGGAAAGAAGTCCTTCAGGATCGCCGGCACGTCCCAGCCGCCCTCGCGCGAGTAAGTCTTGATCGGCCGCGGCTGGGAATAGACCGACAGGTTGTAGCCGCCGGCGCCGAAGACCTGGCCGGAGATGTCCTTGGCCGCATCGGTCATCAACGCGACCGTTAGCTCTGCCGGACGGACCGGGCTCTGCACCTCGCGCATCGCCTCGCGCCGCTTGGCGGTCTCCTCGTCGCGCGGCACCGAGTCGGTCATGCGTGTGGCCGCGCCGGGCGCGATCGCATTCGACCGCACGTTGTTGCGCGCGCCCTCCATTGCAACGATGCGCGAAAAGGCGGCGATGCCGTTCTTGGCAGCGCCGTAATTGGTCTGGCCGATGTTGCCGATCAGGCCCGATCCCGACGAGAACATCAGGTAACAGCCGTCCTGCTGGCTGCGGAAGTGGTTGATCGAAGCCCGCACGACGTTGAAGTGGCCGCGCAGGTGCACGGTCATGATCGCGTCCCACTCTTCCTCGGTCATGTTGTGGACCATGCGGTCGCGCAGGATGCCGGCCGGATTGGCGATCGCGTGCAGGCCGCCGAAGGTGTCCATCGCCAACTGCACCATGCGATTCACCGCCGCCAGTTCGGTGACGCTCTCTGTGTTGGCGATCGCTTCGCCGCCCGCCGACCTGATGAGGTCGACGACTTCCTGCGCCGGCGCCTTGTCCGCGCCCTGCCCGTGCACGTCGCCGCCGAGGTCGTTCACCAGCACCTTCGCGCCGTGCCTGGCGGCAATGATCGCGGTCTCGCGTCCGATGCCGCGGCCCCCGCCGGTGACCATCACAACCTTCCCGTCGAGCAATCCCATCGTTCCCGTTCCCTTGAATGGCTTATGAAATGCGTGCCTGTGGATAAACTCTACCGGCCCCGCCGCCCCTACGGCAAGCGCGGCGCGTCGGGCTGCCGCTCCGGGACGGCGGCGGCGAAGGCCGGATGCTCCGCGGCGCGCTCGACGACGGCGCGGATGGCCGGATACGGCGCCAGATCCAGGCTGAAACGGTTCGCCCCATAGACCTGCGGGATCAGGAAGCAATCGGCGAAGCCGGGCGCCTCGCCGAACGCGAAGCCGCGGCCATGCCGCTGGATCATCGGCTCCAGCGCGTCGAATCCGGCGCCGATCCAGCGATGAACCCAGGCGCGCTGCTGCTCGGAGCCGCCGGCGACGCCAAAGCCCTCGATCGCCTGCAGGACGCGGAGATTGTTCAGCGGATGGATATCGCACGCCACGATCTCGGCCATGGCCCTGACCGTCGCGCGGTCGAACGGGCCCCTCGGCAGCAGGGGTGGCTCGGGGTGGGTCTCCTCCAGCCACTCGAGGATGGCGAGGCTCTGGGTGAGCACGCGGTCGCCGACGTCGAGCGCGGGCACAAGTCCCTGGCGGTTCACGCCGCGATAGGCATCGCCGCGCTGCTGGCCGCCGACCAGGTCGACCGCGCTGTAGTCGTAGGCGATCCCTTTGAGGTTCAGGCCGATGCGCACGCGGTAAGGCGCTGTCGCCCGCCACATGCTGTGCAGGGTGTAGGTCATTGGCGAAGGTCGACGTCGATCAGTTCGGCCATGAATTTGCGCCAGCCCGCGCATGATTGGCGGAATCTGCTGATCTTCCGCCCGAACGGAGCAAGATCGCAAGGAACCGTCGCTCGACTCTCGCTATTCTTACAAGCCTACGGAGTCCGCCATGACCGACCTCGCCGACAACCCGCTGGGGACCGACGGCTTCGAGTTCGTCGAGTTCACCGCGCCGGATCCTGAACGACTGAAGCGCGTGTTCGAGACCATGGGTCTCGTCGCCACCGCCCGGCACCGCTCGAAGAACGTCCTCCGCTTCCGCCAGGGCGACATCAACTTCATCCTGAATATGGAGCCGGCCGGTCAGCCCGCCGACTTCCGCGCCGCGCACGGTCCTTCCGCCAACGCCATGGCGTTTCGCGTGAAGGACGCGGCCGCAGCACTCCGCCTTGCCGTCGAACGCGGCGCGACGCCGATCAGCGGCCCGGTCGGTCCGATGGAACTGAACATTCCGGCGATCGAGGGGATCGGCGGCTCGAACCTCTATCTGGTCGACCGCTACGGCGCGCAGGAGATCTATGACGTCGACTTCGTGCCGCTGGCCGGCGCCGAGGCGGCGATGGCGGGGAACGCAGCCGGCCTGACCCTGATCGACCATCTGACCCACAACGTCTTCCGCGGCCGCATGACCTACTGGGCGGACTTCTACGAGCGCATCTTCAACTTCCGTGAGATCCGCCATTTCGACATCGAGGGCGCACAGACCGGGCTCTTGTCCAAGGCGATGACCAGCCCCTGCGGCAAGATCCGGATCCCGCTGAACGAGAGCCAGGACGACCAGTCGCAGATCGAGGAGTTCCTGCGCGACTATCATGGCGAAGGCATCCAGCACGTCGCGCTGGCGACGAACGACATCTTCGCCTCGGTGGAGACGATGCGCGACCGCGGCGTGCGCTTTCAGGACACGCCGGACTCCTATTTCGACCAGATCGATGGCCGGGTGCGCGGCCACGGCGAGGACGTCGCGCGGCTGCGCGCCGACCGCATCCTGATCGACGGGGCGCCCGGCGAGGGCCAGGGCCTGCTGTTGCAGATCTTCACCGAGAACCTGATCGGGCCGATCTTCTTCGAGATCATCCAGCGCAAGGGCAACGAGGGCTTCGGCGAGGGCAACTTCAAGGCCCTGTTCGAGTCGCTGGAGCAGGACCAGATTCGCCGTGGCGTCCTGAAAGCGAAGGCCTAATGGCGATGGCGAAGGCGATCGGCATCCCGGTTCGCGGCGCGCAAGGGACCCACTCGCGCCAGGCGCACGCCGACATGCCGGCGGGCACCTTCGAGCGCGAGATCTCGAAGGAGGGGTTCTATGGGCCTGCGGCCTTCATGCACCACCCGCAGCCGCCGACGGGCTGGATGCGCTTCGAAGGCCCGTTGCGGCCGCGCGCGTTCGACCTGACACGGCTGAACGAGCCGCAGGCCTCGCCCTGGGACGCGCCGGTCGTGCTCCACAACGACGCGCTCGAGATTCGGTTCTGGAAGCCGGCCGGGCCGCTGACGCGCGCTGGCGCGCAACGCCGACGGCGACCAGCTCTTGTTCGTTCACGAGGGCGCCGGCGATCTCTTCTGCGACTGGGGGCGGATCGCGTTTACAGCCGGCGACTATCTCTACCTGCCGCGCGGGGCGATGTGGCGGCTTGCGCCCGCAAGCGCGACGTCGGTGCTCATGATCCAGGCGACCAACGCCCACCTCGGCCTGCCCGACAAGGGCCTGCTGGGCGGCCACGCCCTGTTCGACCCGGCGATGCTGGACACGCCTGTGATGGACGATGCGTTTCGCGCCCACCAAGCGACCACCGGCGCCTTTCCGGTGCAGATCAAGAAGCGCGGCGCGGTGTCCGTGGCGACCTACCCCTACAACCCGCTCGACGCGGTCGGCTGGCACGGCGACCTCTCGCCCCTGCGGCTCAACGTGAGGGACCTTCGGCCGGTGGCCAGCCACCGTTACCACCTGCCGCCGAGCGTGCACTCGACCTTCGTCTCCGACCGCTTCGTCGTCGCGACCTTTGCGCCACGGCCGTTCGAGACCGATCCGGGCGCGCTGAAGGTGCCCTTCTTTCACAACAACGACGATTTCGACGAGGTCCTGTTCTACCACGCCGGCGACTTCTTCAGCCGCGACCATATCAAGGCGGGGATGATGACGTTCCACCCGTCAGGCTTCACCCACGGACCGCATCCGAAGGCGTTGAAGAACATGCTGACCCAGCCGAAGCCGGCGACGGACGAGTATGCCGTGATGGTCGATGCGCGCGATCCGCTGGAGGTCGGTGACCGCGCCGCGGCGGTCGAGGACGCTGCTTACGTCGACAGCTGGAAGGGTGGCTAGCACATGAGCGCCCACCCGGCGCTGCCGCACGTCTTCGACGCGCCCCCGCCTGGCGCCGCCGCCGATTGGACGATCCCGCAGAAGTGGGCGGCGTTCACCCCCGAAGAGCACGCCCGCTGGGACGCCCTGTTCGCGCGGCAGAGCGCGCAACTGCCCGGCCGCGCGGTCGACGCCTTCCTGCACGGCCTCGACGTGCTCAGGCTCTCCAAGCCCGGCATCCCCGACTTCGCCGAGCTGAACGAGCACCTCGGTGCGCGGACGGGATGGTCGGTCGTTGCCGTGCCGGGCCTTGTCCCCGACGAGATCTTCTTCGACCACCTGGCCAATCGCCGCTTCGTGGCCGGCCGGTTCATCCGCGAACCGCATCAGATGGACTATCTGCGCGAGCCGGACGTGTTCCACGACGTCTTCGGGCACGTGCCGCTGCTCGCCGACCCGGTGTTCGCCGACTACATGCAGGCCTATGGGCGCGGCGGGTTGCGCGCCGTGCGGCTCGGCGGGCTCGAAATGCTCGCCAGGCTCTATTGGTACACCGTCGAGTTCGGGCTGGTGCGCGAAGGCGACGCCTTGAAGATCTTCGGCGCCGGCATCGTCTCCAGCCACGGCGAGTCGATCTACGCGCTTCAGGACCCGACCCCGCGGCGCATCGCCTTCGACATGAAGCGTGTGATGCGCACCCGCTATCGGATCGACGCCTACCAAGAGACTTACTTCGTCATCGAGAGCTTCGCCGACCTGCTACGCCAGACGGTCGAGACCGACTTTGCGCCGCTCTATGCCGAACTCGCCGCCCTTCCCGAGTTCGCCGCGAACGAGGCTGCGGCGGGGGACGCGCCGGTCAGCCGCTAGGCCGGCGACGCTTTGCCAGCGGGTGGCTCTTTTCCATTACCGTGCGGAGCCGGTCCTGGGCGACATGGGTGTAGATCTGGGTTGTGGCGATATCGGCGTGGCCGAGCAGCTTCTGGACCGCGCGCAGGTCGGCGCCGCCCTCCAACAGATGGGTCGCAAACGCGTGGCGGAGGCCATGCGGGCTAATGCGCGCTGGGTCCACGCCGGCCGCCGAGGGCAGCCTCGGACAATAGCTGGGCGAAGCGGCGGGCGGTGAGCCGTCCGCCGGCGCCGCGCGAAGGGAAAAGCCAGGGGCTGTCCTTCACGCCTTTGGGCAGAAAGGATGCGCGCGCGGGCAGATAGGCCTGGATCGCCGCGCGGGCAGGGTCGTTCATCGGGGCCAGCCGCTCCTTGCCGCCCTTGCCTTTCACGATGAGGTAGGCCGGATCGCGCGCGACGGCGGCGAGGGTCAGCGCCAGAAGCTCCGAGATGCGCAGGCCCGAGGCGTAGAGCAGCTCGACCATGCAGGCGAGGCGAAGGCCGGCCGCGCCGTCCCTCGCGCCCGCCGCGGCGATCAGCCGGTCGATCTCATCGCGCGTCAGCACGTGCGGCAGCGGCCGTCCTTTCTTGGGCGCATCGATACGGCGCGAGGGGTCATCGGCGCGCCAGCCTTCGCCGAGAGCGAAGCGATAGAGCCCGCGCACGGCGGCTCGCCGACGCGCAGCCGTCGCTGAGGCCAGCCCTCGCGCGCCCAGGTCGAGGAAGTAGGCCTCGATGTCGTCGAGACCGGCGTCCGTGAGGTCGCGGCCGCGGCCGGCGAGGAACCGCGATGCATCGGCGAGGTCCTGCTCGTAGGCCGCCAGCGTGTTCCTGGCCGCCGCCCGCTCGACCGCCATCATCTCGAGGAAGGCCTCGACCCAGCCATCGGCGGCCATCAGCGGGCTTCCAGGCCGATCAGCCCCTCGAGCGCGAACCCTCGAGCGTCGTCCTTCAGTCCCACCCGGTCGAGAGCGCGGACGAACACGGCTCGATCCGCGATCTCGGGACCAGCGCCCCCTGCGCCTTCAACAGCGCTGAGCGCAAGCAGCGCTACATCACCCCGCAGGCCATGGTCGGCTGCGGCATCGATCAGGAGCAGCGTGGCTGGCGAGACCCGGTCATGGCCGAGGTTGAACCCATCGAACTCGGCGCGCGCGTCGCCGTCGGCGGGCCATCCGAGCGAGAAGACGAGCGCCGCGGCGGCCTGCGCGCGTGGCGCTGCATCGTCGTTGCGGGCGCCCCGCTCGATCAGCCGGTCGAGGCTGGGCGGATCGGCCTTGCCGGCCGCAACCGCCAGCGCAGCATCCAGGATGGCGAGGTCGGCTGGGATCCACTGCGCCGGCCGGGGCATCGGCAAGGCCGAGGCGGATCGCCTGCGCGGTCTCGATGTCCCCGGCCGCCAGCGCCGCCATCGCCAACTGCACAGGCGCGGTCAGCGCGCTCTTGGCCTGGACCAGCTGCACGATCGCGGGCAGGGCCAGGCGGGCGGCGGTGAGGTAGCCCTGAGCGCCCTTTCCCTTGCGCAGGCCGGCGAGGATGTCGGGCTCCGGCGTCGCGGCCGAGGCGGGCGGCGCCGGGCCGAGCCCGGCCGCGCTGGCGGCGAGCCGGAGCGCGATGGCCGGTGGGGCGGCGGCGATCGCTGGCGTCAGGTCGAGCTTCAGCTGTCGCGACATCGCGAAATCGAGTCCGTCGCGCAAAGACGCCGGGCCGGGATCGCCGCCCCCGGCGATGATCACCGGCAGCATGCGGGCAAAGGCGGGATCGTGATCGGCCTCCTCGGCCAGGTTCATGGTCAGCTGAGCGGCGGGCTTGCCTGCGCGCGCCTCGCAGTAGGCGCGCAGGCGCAGCCAATAGGCGCCGTCGCGCCCGGAGCCGAGCGCGTCGCCGATGGCGCAGGCCTTGTCGTCTTCGCCGTCGATCAGCGCCGCTTCGGCGGCAGTCTCGGAGAGGGCCGGGCTGTTCGCGAGCCCGGCGGTGTGGTCCAGGATCAGCTCGGCGGTCGGCGCGTCGCCCAGCATGAGCAGCGCGCGGGCGCGGGCGGACGCGAGATCGGCATCGGCGCCGGCCCCGTCCGGAGCGCTCGCCGACTGCGCCAACACCCGCCGCGCGAGCGCAGCGCCAGCCGGCGACAGCGCATGGTCGCCGAGCGTCGGAATGACCGCGCGGGCGAGGCCGGCCGAGGCGCCGCGCCAGAGGTCGGAGCCCAACCCCATGTCGCGGCCGGCGGAGAAGAGATCGAGCGGGTTCAGCGCCTCGCCTTGGACCGGCGCCGGCGGAGCGGGCGACGGGGCGGCCGGCGGCAGCGGCGCCAGCGCCTCGCTGGCGGCCGGAGGTGCGCCAGGGGCTGGCGCGGGCGGCGCCGCCATCGGCGCGAGCGGCGCTTCGGCTGGAGGCGGCGTCTGGGCGCCAGACGCCGTCGCCGGCGGAGGCTCGGTCAGCGCCTGGGCGCGCGCGGCGGCGCTCACGGTCAGGCAGACGAGGCCGGCCAGCAGTCCGGCGATCGCGCCTCGCGCCCGTTGTACAGCGGCCTTGGCCATGGGCGTCGCGGTGGTCTCCTTCAAAGCCCGCCCGGCTAGCGCTTACGGCCACCGATCATGGCGCGCATCCTGATCCTCGTGTAAAGCGCCACGGGCGATGATCAAGCGCCACCCTCGGCCCGCCGGGCCCCAAATCCAGCCCCGTTTCCGTCCATGAGCGCCGAGCCCGCCCTCAGAAAGCGGACGATCGCGCTGGTCGGCCTGATGGGAGCCGGCAAGTCCAGCATCGGGCGCAGGCTGGCGAACGCGCTCAACCTGCCGTTCGTCGACGCCGACGAGGAGGTCGAGAAGGCGGCCGGCCGTTCGATCCCCGACATCTTCGAGGAGTTGGGCGAGGCGGCCTTCCGCGACGGCGAGCGACGGGTGATCGCCCGCCTGCTCGACGATCCGCCGCACGTGCTGGCGACCGGCGGCGGCGCCTTCATGAACCCTGCGACGCGCGAGCTGATCAAGCAGAAGGCGGTCTCGGTCTGGCTGAAGGCCGACATGGAGGTCCTGCTCCGCCGGGTCGAGCGGCGCAACGACCGGCCCCTGTTGCGCGACGGTGACCCGCGCGAGGTGCTCGAGCGGCTGGCCGGCGAGCGCTATCCGATCTACGCGCTGGCCGACGTCACGGTCGAGTCCGGCGAGGCAGCGCATCAGGCGACCGTGGACGCCATTCTGCAGGCGTTGCGCGCACGGGCGGCCGAAGGCGCCCCGTCGCCGTGAGCGGCTATGCGGTTGGCCTGGGCGATCGCGCCTACGAGGTCGTCGTAGGGCCTGGTCTGATCGACCGGGCCGGGGGCGTGATCGCGCCCCTGATGAAGGGCGCGCGGGCCGCCATCGTGACCGACGCCACGGTCGGCGACCTTTACGCGGCGCGCCTGGCCGCTTCGCTGGTCAAGGCCTCCGTGGCCGTATCGACGATCGCCGTGGCGCCGGGCGAGGAGGTGAAGAGCTTCGCTGGCCTGCAGGACCTGCTTGGTCGGCTGCTCGACCTCGAGCTCGACCGCGGCGACTTCATCGTGGCGCTCGGCGGGGGCGTTGTCGGCGATCTCGCGGGCTTTGCGGCCGCGATCTACAAGCGCGGCATCGACTTCGTGCAGCTCCCGACCACGCTGCTGGCGCAGGTGGACTCCTCGGTCGGCGGCAAGACCGCGATCGACGCCCCGCAGGGCAAGAACCTCATCGGCGCCTTCCACCAGCCGCGCCTGGTGCTCGCGGACCTCGACGTTCTGTCGAGCCTGCCGGCGCGCGAGATGCGCTGCGGCTACGCCGAGATCATCAAGTACGGGCTCCTGGGCGATGCCGCGTTCTTCGCCTGGCTGGAGGTCAACGGCGCGGCCGTCCTGGCCGGCGAGCCGACCGCGCTGGCGCACGCCATCGGCCGCTCGATCGAGATGAAGGCCGAGGTCGTCGCCGAGGACGAACGCGAGCAGGGCCGCCGTGCGCTGCTCAACCTCGGCCACACCTTCGGCCATGCGCTCGAGGCGGCGCTGAGCTTCTCCGATGAGCTGAAGCACGGCGAGGCGGTCGCGCTCGGCTCGGCCCTGGCCTTCCGCTTCGCCGCGGCGGGCGGCCTCTGTCCGGCCGCTGACGCCGCCCGCGCGGCGGCTGCGATCGCCGCGGCGGGCCTGCCGACCCGCCTCGCCGACATCCCCGTCGGCCGCTTGAGCGCCGATGTGCTCGTCGGTCTGATGGGTCAGGACAAGAAGGCGCGGGCCGGGCGCATCACGCTCGTCCTGCCTCGCCGCATTGGCGAGACCTTCGTCGACCCGAATGTCGACGAAGCGCGTTTGAGGACCTTTCTGCTCGAAGAAGGCGCTCGGTCATGATCGCAGAGCTGTTGGCTGTCGCGCCGGTGATCCTTTTGCTGCTCGCGATCTCCGGCGTCTTCTCCGCCGCGGAGACCTCGCTAACCGGGGCGAGCCGCGGGCGCATGCACCAGTTGGAGCGCGACGGCGACCGCGCGGCGGCGCGGGTCAACCGCCTGATCGGCGAGCGCGAGCAGATGATCGGCGCGGTGCTCCTGGGCAACAACCTGATCAACATCCTGGCCTCGGCCATGGTCACCATGGTGCTCAGCCAGACCTTCAAGGGCGGGCTGGGCGTCGCGATCGCAACGGCGATCATGACCGTGCTCGTGCTGGTGTTCGCCGAGGTGCTGCCGAAGACCCTGGCCATCATGCGCGCCGACGACGTGGCGCGACTGCTCTCGGCCCCGACCGAGCTGGCGGTCTTCATCTTCAGCCCGGTGGTGAACGCCGTGCAGTGGTTCGTTGGCGGGACCTTGCGCCTGGTCCGGATCGATGTGCTGGCCGGGCGCGGCGAAGCCGAGGCGCACGAGGAAATCCGCGGCGCCGTCGAATACCATCACTCCGAAGGGATGGTCGAAAGCGCCGACCGGCGCATGCTGGGCGCCGTGCTCGACCTCGGCGAAATGGACGTCGCCGAGATCATGGTGCACCGCAAGTCGATCGAGATGCTGGACGCCGATCTCGCCCCGCGGGCGCTGGTCGACCAGGCGCTGAGCGCCTCGCACACGCGGCTGCCGGTCTACCGCGGCGAGCCGGAGAACATCATTGGCGTGCTGCATGCCCGCGATCTGCTACGGGCCGTGACGGCCCGAGGGCGGCGTCGAGGCGTTGGACGTCGCGACGCTGGCGCGCGAGCCCTGGTTCATCCCTGAGACCACGAAGCTGAAGGACCAGATGAACGCGTTCCGCCGCCGCCGCACCCACTTCGCGCTGGTGGTCGACGAGTATGGCGCGCTTCAGGGGCTGGTGACGCTGGAGGACATCATCGAGGAGATCGTCGGCGAGATCGAGGACGAGCACGACCTTGTCGCCGAGGGCGTGCGACGCCAGCCGGACGGATCCGTCATCGTCGAGGGCGCGGTCACCATCCGCGAGCTGAACCGCGCCATGGACTGGGACCTGCCGGACGAGGAGGCGGTGACCGTGGCCGGCCTGGTCATCCACGAGGCGCAGGCGATCCCCGAGGTCGGGCAGACCTTCATCTTCCATCGCCACCGCTTCCAGGTGCTGCGCCGCGCGCGCAACCAGATCACGTCCATAAGGGTTTCGCCGCCCCTCGCGGAGGCGGAAGAGGCCGGCTAGGGCGATTGTCGCCGAGCCGAAAAACATTTGCGATCGGCGGCGATGTGTGCGACTTCGCCGCCGTCGAATATCGTTTTGGTTCGGACCGTCGCCCACGCTTGCAAGTGACCAAGCCCCGGACCCGCCTCGATCCTCTTCGAGAATTTGATCGTGTCGCCGACTGGCGCGGCGCGTGGAGCTAACCTGGAACGACCAAATATGCCTACCGGAACTGTGAAGTGGTTTAACGCCCAAAAGGGCTATGGATTCATCCAGCCCGACGCCGGCGGAAACGACGTTTTCGTGCACATCTCGGCCGTCGAACGCGCGGGCCTCGGCTCGCTCAACGAAGGCCAGAAGATCAGCTACGAGCTGGAAAAGGACAGTCGCAGCGGCAAGATGGCCGCCGGCCAACTGGCCAGCGCCTAGGCGCCAGCGCTTCCCTTTGGAGCCCCGCCGCTTGGGCGGGGCTTCTACGGCCCCCGTCTCTCCTGGCGCCAGCGCGCGCACGGAGAGCGCGTGGACCCGCCCTTCGAGCTCGTCGGCCAGCAGCGTGTAGATGAGGCGCTGTCGCTGGACGAGGCTCAGCCCCGTGAACGCGGGCGTTACGATGAAGACGTTGAAGTGCGTCTCGCCGCCCGGCCGCGCACCGCCATGGCCGGCGTGCCGGGCGCTATCGTCCTCGATCTCAAGGATGTCGGGGGTGAAGGCCGCTTCCAGCTTGTCGCGGATCAAATCACTGACGGCGCCCATTAGAGTCGGCTCCAAATTCGTTGGTGTCAATTCTTGAAAGCGAAAGGTTCAACCGCATACTTCGTCCCATGTCCGGCGCCTTTCAATACAAGCCCAAGTTCGTGGATATCCGCGTGCGCCCGCCGAAACCGGAGGAGGAGGCCCAGGCCGACTCCATCAGCGGCCTGAAGCCGGGCGAGCGCGCCTGCGACCATGCTGGATGTCGCCGCCCGGCGCAGACGCGGGCGCCGAAATCGCGCGATCTCCTGGAGGACCACTACTGGTTCTGCACCGAGCATGCGGCCGAATATAACCGCAGCTGGAACTTCTTCGCCGGCATGACCGAGGGCCAGATTCGCGCTTGGCAGGCGGGAACCGTGACGGGCGAGCGCCCGACCTGGTCTTTCCAGGCGTCACGGCGTTCGCGCGAGGCCATGGCTGCGCGCAGCTC
Source organism: uncultured Alphaproteobacteria bacterium (assembly GCA_963719975.1). Lineage (GTDB taxonomy): Bacteria > Pseudomonadota > Alphaproteobacteria > Caulobacterales > Caulobacteraceae > Poindextera. The sequence continues at coordinate 60,791 of CAVRED010000005.1, read as the reverse complement.
GACGGAACGCGCCTTCGCCGATCCGTTCGGCCTATTCGCGGCCGCGCGCCGCCGCGCCGAGCAGGCGGCGCAGGAGCGCAAGCTGGGACGGCTGGAGCGCAACGCGCTGGCTGATCTGGACCTCGACGCGACGGCGAGCGCGCCAGCGATCCGCGCGCGCTACGTCGAGCTGGTCAAGCGCTGCCATCCGGACGCCAACGGCGGAGACAGGACGGCCGAGCACAAGCTTCAGCGTGTGATCAGGGCCTATCAAGCGCTCCGCAAAGCCAATATGGCGTGACGTGGACGCTGTGCGTGCGCTAGAAGCGCCGCTCCCCCGTTTGCATTGCTCGCTGAAACCGCTAACCGATTTCTCATGCCGACTTTGACCGAAGAGACTGAAGACAGGCTCCTGACGCTGGTCCCCGATCAGCGCGTGACCGTCCGCGAGGCGCTTGGCGTCGATTCCGACATGATCGTGCCGCGGTTCAGCGAGCGCGATCCGCACGTGCCCGACATCGACGAGGCATACAGGTTCGATCCCGAGACCACCGTCGCCATATGCGCCGGCCTCGCCCACAACCGCCGTGTGATGATCCAGGGCTATCACGGCACCGGCAAGTCGACTCACATCGAGCAGGTCGCGGCCCGGCTGAACTGGCCGATGATCCGCGTGAACCTGGACAGCCACGTCAGCCGCATCGACCTCGTCGGCAAGGACGCCATCGTGTTGCGCGAGGGCAAGCAGGTCACCGAGTTCCGCGAAGGCATGCTGCCCTGGGCGCTGCAGCGGCCGATCCTGCTCACCTTCGACGAATACGACGCCGGCCGGCCGGACGTCATGTTCGTGATCCAGCGCGTTCTGGAGGCCGGCGGGCGTTTGACCCTGCTCGACCAGAACCGTGTGATCCGCGCCAACCCCTACTTCCGCCTGTTCTCGACCACCAACACGATCGGACTTGGCGACACGACGGGGCTCTATCACGGCACTCAGCAGATCAATCAGGGCCAGATGGACCGTTGGTCGCTCGTCACCACGCTGAATTACCTCGCCCACGACGTGGAGCAGGAGATCGTGCTGGCGAAGAATCCACACTACGACAATGCCGCCGGGCGGAGGACGATCGCCGCGATGGTTCGCACCGCCGACATGACCCGCAACGCTTTCATGAACGGCGACATCTCGACCGTCATGAGCCCCAGGACCGTCATCACCTGGGCCGAGAATGCGGAGATCTACGGCGGCGACATCGCTCAGGGCTTTCGCGTCACATTCTTGAACAAGTGCGACGAACTCGAGCGGCCAACGGTGGCTGAGTTCTTCCAGCGCGCGTTCGGATCGGACCTGCCGGAGTCGGCGACGCGTGCGAAGGTGACCTAGGGCGGCCCGCCGGTCGCGAACAACGCCTTGATCTCGCGATACCTCAGCGAAATGGCGCTCCCGTCGGGCATCGTGAATCGCATGTTCTTGGACTCCCCGGCGAGGTGGATGATGTTGATCTCCTCGAACGGGTAGCTCGGCGCGAGGAGCCGGCGACGCTGCAGGTTGATCGCTGGCGTCGCAAACGGCGCCAGCCAGTTGTTCACTGCCCTGAGCGGCGCCAAGGACAACTGCCCCGAGACGAGCAGCCGGTGCAGGGGAATCTGGTCCGAGAAGTAGACGCCGTCGCGATCTCGCGATCGCGCGCGCACGTCTTCGAGCGCCGCCTTCCATAGCGGCCAAAGGGGCGAGGCGGCGGCGGCCGCGAAGACGCCTGCGTTGATGTCAGCGAAGCTCGAACCGTGCGCCGCTTCTTCCGGTCCATAGATGGCGGTGTAGGTGCTCAGCAGGTACTGGCGCGAGCCCTCGCCGCTGAGCCTGTAGTTGGGGTCCCTCTCGGGGTGCATGCAGACATCCGCGTAGCGGGACGCCTCGATCAGCTGATCCAGACCAAGCGGATTCTGCACCCAGGTGTCGCCGTCGAGCCAGACGTAGACGTCGAAGCCGGGGAAAAACTCAGGGATGCGCGGTTTTACGTTCAGGAACGCCAGCGGGAGCCCCTTGGGCTTCATCGACCGAAATTCGCCGTCCGGGACGTGGGCGATGCGGTCGACCCGTTCGGCGATCGACGCCGGGATTGGGTCTTCGCCGATATGGATGAAGCCGATCTCGACGCCCGCCCCGCAGCCATCGCGGAGGGACGCGATGAGATCTTCCACCAGCACGTAGTGGTTCAGATCGCAGCCGGTGACGACGATCGATCGGGTCATGAACCCCTGGCGGGCGCCGGCTCTACCGCTCGCGGCCGGTGTCGAGGAAGTCGCGCGCTCCGAAGTCCTTCGGCGCCGCGATCTCGACAATCGGATCGTCGCGGTCGTCATACTCGAGGCGAAGCGCCCGGCTCATCACCGCATGCATGTCGTAGAGCATGACGATGTAGGTGAACTCGAGGATCTGCTCGTCGCTCATGAACCGCTTCAGCGCATCGAACACGCCGTCCGGCGTCCGCCCCGCCTGAAGCGCGAGGCAATCGGCGTAGGCCATCACCGCCCGCTCCTCGGCCGAAAAGCAGTCCGCGACCTGCCAGTTGGGGACGGCGGCGATCTTCTCCTCGGAGACTTTCAGGCCGCGCAAAGACTTGCAGTGCTGGGAGAAGACGAATTGGCTGCCCTTGGCCCAGCCGACCCGGGTCTGCCCCAACTCGCGCAGCACCGGATCGAGCTTGCGCTCGCCGCGATAGAGCGCGAACCCGCTGACCGCATGGTCGAATACGTCCGGTGAATTGGCGAAGACGCTCCACCAATCGCCGCGGGTCCCGGTGGCCGTGCCCGGCTCGGAGACCGGGTCGCGGTCGCCGAACAGTGCGTCGTACATGCGAAGGATGTTCTTCGAGGTGACCTCGGCGCGGGGAATCTCTCGCAGGCGCGGCATGTCTTGCTCCGGGTTTGCGTTGCTGCCCGCGATGATCAACCGAAACCGCGGCGCGGGCCAGCCTGACCTGGCGGCGCCGCAACCTCAGGCCGGCGGCGGCGCCCGGGAGAAGGCCTCGAGCGTGGCGCTCGTCTGCATCATGTTCATCCGGACCAGCTGGGCGGAGTCTTCGTATCGGACAGAGACGTCCCCCATGAGGTCAGTCAGGCCGTGGTCGCGAACGAGCTCGAGGTAGGCGCGATACTCGATGCTGTCCTGATAGTGCTCGCCGCGCGCGGTTTCGATCGCCGCGCGTTCGGCGAAGTCGCTCAGGAACTTGAAGTGAAGCAGCACGCCGGTGACGTTGGCCAGCGGGACCGGCGTCATGTGGTGGGTCGAGGCGGTGTAGCGATCCCCTGCCGCCCATTTGACCAGCGGCGTCTTGGCGATCATCGGCGTGCGGTAGCGGTCGCCGAGGTGTCGGCGAAACAGGCGCTCGCGCACGCCGCCGTAGATCTGCATTGGCGGAAAGAGCCCCTCCGCCCGCAGCAGCTGGTAGGATCTTCGATCGAAGAACGGACACGTCTCGATCAGAGAAGCGCCAGGCGCGTGTCGCGTCTCGCTCAACGGCCGGTCGGAGTACATGTCCAGCATGAGGCAGAAGACGCCGCGCGCGCCGGCTCCGTCCAGGAAGGCGCAGAAGTTGCGCAGGCCCAGCGCCTCGTAGCGCGGGAAGACGAAGAGCTCGTCGGCATCAAGCGTCAGCGCCCAATGACCGGTCGCGTAGGCGTCCAGAAGCGGGTTCACCCAGAGGGCTCCGGCCCAACTGCCCGAGAACCTGTCCGTGTTCGAGAAGAGGTGGACGTCCGGTTGGGCCGCCAGGAGCTCGATCGTCCCGTCGTCGGACCCGTTGTCGATCACGAAGAACCGATCGACGCCAAGGTCGCGATGGTGCCTGAGGTTCGATTCGAGCCGCAGGGCCTCGTTGCGCACCACCATGACCGCGCGGATCTCGCCCGGGTGATCTGGGATCGGCCGCGCATCGATCCGCCTCACGCGCCGTCGACCTCCAGCAGCTCGCCAAGGCGGCGGATGATGCGGTCGGGGACGACGTCAGCGCCGTCGGGCAGACCCGCGGCGAACGGATCGTACCAGATGGAATAGATTCCGAGCCGCTGCGGCGCGGCGACTTCCCACTCGAGATTGTCGCCGACCATCCAGGTCTCGTGCGCCTCGACCTCGAGCGCGTCGAGCGCCCGCCGATAGGCGCGCTCTTCCGGCTTACCGAAGCCGTGCTCGCCCTCGATCTGGATGTGGTCGAAGCGGTGGGCGAGGTCGAAGCGTTCGACCTTCGCGCGCTGGGCCGCCCCGTTCCCGTTGGTGACCAGCCCCAGCCGCACGCCACGGCGCTTCAGCTCGTCGAGGGTCTCCTGGGCGCCGTCGAACAGGTGCATCTGCTCGTCGCGAAAGGCGGTGAAGCGGTCAGCGAGGCGCACGGCGACCTGATCGTCCACCGTCAGCCGATCCTCGGCCGCCAGGCGGCCGAGAGCGCCGGCGACGATCTTGCGGCGGGCCTCCACCAGGTTCTGGCGATGAAGACGATGGCGTTGGGCGTCGGCCCAGAACTCGGCGGCGAAGGCGCTGATCGCGGCGGCGGCCCGTGCGGGGGCGAGCGGCGCGATGGCGTCGGCGAGCTCCGTCGTCACCGCCAGCCAGGCGACCTCCGGCCGCCCGTAGGCGTTGATGATGGTGTCATCGAGGTCGAACAGGATGGCGCGGGGCGTTGAGCGCATGTCCCGCTCAGGCGCCCTTGACGAAGGCGGCGAAGGCGGCGGCGTGGTCGGCGTGCCAGCGCGAGAGCGCCGGGCGGTTCTCGATGATGTCGCCGGCCATCCAGGCCATGCGCCGCTCGTCCAGCGAGCGGCTGACGTCGTTGTCCGGGCAGAGGATGTAGAAGTCGCTGCGGCCGACGCTCGCCAGCATGAAGTCCGCGACCTGCTCGGGAGTCCAGGCGCCCGGCGGCTTCTCGCGCCCGGAGCGCGCGCTCATGCCGGTGAAGGTCGAGCCCGGGATGAGCAGATGGGCGGTGATCCGCGCGCCCGTCGCGCCGCGCAGCTCATGGGCGAGCAGCTCGGTATAGGCCTTCAGGCCCGCCTTGGAGACGTTGTAGGCGCTGTTCCCCGGCGGCAGCGTGATCCCCTGCTTGGACCCGGTGTTGATGACCAGGCCAGGCGCGTCGTGGGCGAGCATCGCGGGAAGAAACGCCTGCACCCCGTTGATCGGGCCCCACAGGTTGATGTCGAGAAGCGCCCGCCAGCCGTCCAGACCCTCCCACGGCTTGCCTGGATTGCGGCCGGCCCCGGCGTTGTTCATGAGCACATGCACGTCCCCGAAGGCGGCGGCGGCGGTCTCGGCCAGGCGCTGCAGGTCGGCAAAGCGCGCGACGTCGACGACGGCGCTCGTGACCTTGTCCGCACCTGCAATCGCCGCAACCGCCGCCTCTGCATCCGGCAGAAGGTCCGCCTGTACGTCGGCGATGACCAGGTTCAGTCCCAGCCGCGCGAACGCTTTCGCCGCAGCGCGCCCGATGCCGCTGGCGGCGCCGGTGACCACGGCGGTGCGGCCGGGTTCGAGGGCGGGGTGGGTCATGGCGAAACTCCCTGGCTGGCCTCAAGCCTTCACGCGGCGGATCGTTTGCGCGACAGTGGGCCGAAGGACAAGGGAGGAGATCGCCATGGCCGACGACGCACGCGTCGATGTGAGGACCGCCGAGGAGGTGATCGCGCTCTGGGCGACACCGCCGGCCAGAACGATTCCGGACGTTCCCCCTGAACAGACCTACACGGCGCCTGGCGGGGGCGTCGCCCAGGCCCCCCTGACCATGTTGCGCAACGTCTCCGAACCGACGTTGACGGTGTTTCGCGCGGCCAAGCCGAATGGCGTCGGCGTCATCGTCGCGCCCGGCGGCGGCTGGCGCATCCTCGCCTGGCAACACGAGGGGGTCGACCTCTGCCATTGGCTGACCGAGCGCGGCTACACGGCCTTCCTCCTGAAGTACCGGGTGACGCCGACGCCGGCGGATCCGGCCGAGTTCGCGGCGCAGGAACAACGGATGATCGAGCGGGTCGGGCTCGGCGGACCCATTCCCGCCGCCAAGGCGCCGCGCAGCCTTGTCGACCTCATCAAGAGCGAGGGCTTGGCCCTCGGCCGGGTCGTCGCCCACGACGACGGCATGCGCGCGCTGCAGCTGGTGCGCGAGCGGGCCGGCGAGTTCGGCGTGAAGCCGGACCGCGTTGGCATGATCGGTTTCTCGGCCGGCGCCTTCCTGGCCGCCGACGTGGCCATGGATCCAGGCGGCGCGCCGCTGGCGTTCGTGGCGCCGATCTACGGCGGCGAGACCGGCGGCAAGCCGGTGCCCGCGGATGCGCCGCCGCTGTTCACCTGCATCACCCAGGAGGACCGCATCCTGTTCAAGGTGGTCGAGGGGCTCTACGCCGACTGGTCGAACGCCGATCGCCCGGCGGAACTGCACATCTTCGCCCGTGGTCCGCATGGCTTCGGCATGGTCAGGCAGGACCTGCCTGTCGACCGCTGGATCGACCTCTTCGCCGACTGGCTGACCGACCAGGGCTTCGCCTAGCGTTCAGAAGCCGTGGAACTCGGCGATCTCGTCGAGGGACGCGCGGTCGGAGCGAAGGGTGTTCACCGGCGCGGACTCGTCGGCGCGGCCGAGCGCCATGCCGCAGTAGATCATCTCCTGCGGCGCAAGCTTGAAGTGGCCGGCCAGCGTTTCACGCACGCGCACCCATGCCTCTTGCATGCAGGTCGCCAGCCCCTGCTCGACGGCGGCGAGCGCGATCGACTGCATGAACATGCCGAGGTGGGCCCATTGGCCATGGCCCATCCCGCGGTCGATCACGAAGAAGAGGCCAACCGGCGCGTCGAAGAACTGGTAGTTGCGCGCCAGATGCGCGAACCGCGCCGGGCGATCCTCGCGCGGGATTCCGAGCAGCGCATACATGTCTTCGCCCACCTTGAAGCGGCGGCTGCGGAACGGCTCCCAGAGGTTCTCCGGATAGACCGGGCGCTCGCCCTCCTCGCCGCCGCCGCCGCGCGCCATCGCCTGGGTGGCGACGTCGATGACCGCCTGTCGCGCCTCGCCCGCGACCACGATCACCCGCCAGGGCTGAAGGTTCCCCCCGAGGGGGCGTAGCGGGCGACATCGAGGATCTCGCGCACGCTCGCCAGCGGAACGGGATCGGGCTTGAACACACGGACCGAAACCCGTTTCAACAACGCTTCGCGGACGTCCATCCCAACCCCCTCCGAGCCGATCAATGCCGTGGCCGCCCTCTATTCACGGAGCCGCCGCCGCGGTCCAGGCGTTGTTGAGACGCCGTGCGGCCAGGGCGCCCCGCTAGCGCCGATACATCTCCACCCGCCCCGACGGGCCGATGAACCATGAGGCCACCCAGCTGGTCAGCCCGACGACGATCGCGCCAAGGATGGCGGACAAGAGCCCATGGACATGGAAGCCGATGGGCAGGAGCGAAACCAGCCCGAGCATCAGGCCATTGATCACCAGCAGGAAGAGACCGAGCGTCAGGATGGTGATCGGAAACGTCAGGAAGACGAGGATCGGGCGGACGATGGCATTGACGATGCCGAGCAGCACCGCGGCGCCCAAGAGGCTCTTCCAGGAGTGGGCGTAGATGCCGATGTGTAGCTGGGTCGCGAGCCACAGGCCCCCCGCGGTGATCAACGCCCGGATGATGAAGCCGATCATCGCCTTGGCCCTTCCCTCGCCGTGGCCCGCGCATCCGAGCCAGGCTTCAACTTAGCCGAAGCGCGGCCAGGGTCGAGGCCCAGCCTGAGCAAAGCCCTTTCCCGCCGGGGAGCGGGCGCTATATGACGGGGCCAGCATGGCCGGAAAGCACGAAAGCCCGACAGACATCTTCAAGCGCGCGCTCTCGCACGCCGCGCGTTCGCTCGCCGAGCAGCCGGACCTGGAGGTCACCTTCTCCGGTGACGGACCGCAGCTGACCGGCCATCGCGCCGTCCTGCCGCATCCGCCGCGCGACCTCTCGGGCAAGGAGACCACGCGCATCCGCGGCCTGGCCGACCAGATGGCGCTGCGCCTCGCTCACCACGACGAGGCGGCGCACGCCCGCTTCCGGCCGCAGTCGATCCAAGGCCGGGCGGTGTTCGAGGCGGTCGAGCAGGCGCGCATCGAGGCGATTGGCGCCAACGCGCTGATGGGCGTGCGCGCCAACCTGACCGCCGCGCTCGAAAGCGCGGTCGAGAAGAAGGGTCTGAACCGCTTCGATGACCCGGCGGCCGCGCCGATGGCCGACATCCTTGGCCTTCTGGTGCGCGAGCGCCTGACCGGCGACGCCCCGCCCGACGGCGCAAAGATGCTGGTCGATCGGCATCGCGCCGAGATCGAGGCCAAGGCCGGCGCGGATCTCGACCGGCTGGCTGAACTCGATCGAGGACCAGACCGCGTTCGCGCGCGTGGCGCGGACGATCATCAAGGACCTGGATCTGGGCGAAGACCTGGGCGACGACGCCGAGGACTCCGGCGAGAGCGACACCCCCGAGATGCCGCGCGACATCCAGGAGGACGCCGGCGACGACCAGGACGACCAGGACGGCGAAGGGACCGAGCCCGAACTCGACCCGCACCGCCGAGCGCGACGCCGATGGCTCCGAGGAACAGTCGACCGAGGCCGAGGCCGACGAAGACGCCGAGATGAGCGATGACGACGCCGAGATGGGCGACGGCGAGAAGGCGTCACGGCCGGACTTCAAGGACCCCGGCAACCGCGAGCCGCCGTACAAGGTGTTCACCACCGCCCATGACGAGGTCGTCGGCGCCGAGGAGCTGTGCGACGCCGAGGAGCTCGGGCGTCTGCGCGCCTATCTCGACCAGCAGCTGGCCAGCCTGTCGAACGTCGTCTCGCGGCTGGCGAACCGGCTGCAGCGCAAGCTGCTCGCGAAACAGAACCGGTCGTGGACCTTCGACCTCGAGGAAGGGATCCTGGACGTCGCGCGCCTGACGCGCGTCATCGTCGACCCCACCGCCCCGCTGTCGTTCAAACAGGAGGAGGACACCGAGTTCCGCGACACGGTGGTCACGCTGCTGATCGACAACTCGGGCTCGATGCGCGGGCGGCCGATCATGGTGGCGGCGGTCTGCGCCGACATCCTGGCCCGCACGCTGGAGCGCTGTGCGGTCAAGGTCGAGATCCTCGGCTTCACCACCCGCGCCTGGAAGGGCGGCCTGACACGCGAGGACTGGCTGAAGCTGGGCAAGCCGCCATCGCCCGGACGGCTGAACGACCTGCGCCACATCGTCTACAAGTCGGCCGACGCGCCATGGCGGAGGGCGCGCAAGAACCTCGGGCTGATGATGCGCGAGGGCCTCCTGAAGGAGAACATCGACGGCGAGGCGCTGATCTGGGCGCACCACCGGCTGATGGGCCGGTCCGAGCAGCGGCGTATCTTGATGGTGATCTCCGACGGCGCGCCCGTGGACGACTCGACCCTGTCGGTGAATTCGGGCCACTACCTCGAGCGCCACCTGCGCACGGTGATCGCCGAGATCGAGAACGCATCGCCGGTCGAGCTGATCGCCATCGGCATCGGCCACGACGTGCGCCGCTACTACAAGCGCGCCGTGACCATCGTCGACGTCGAGCAGCTGGGCGGGGTGATCACCGACCAGCTGGCCGAGCTGTTCGACGAAGAGGGCGGTCCGGCCAAGCGGCTGACCGCCAACCTGCAGCCGCCGCCGTCGGTCCAACCCCCGCCCCCGCCGGGCGGCAAGAAGGCCGCGTTGCGCGACGTGGCCGAGGCGCTGCGTTGAGCCGTCCGGCCAACGTCGCCGACTATCGGGAAGCGGCGCGGCGCAAGCTGCCGCACGTGCTGTTCGAATACGTCGACGGCGCGGCCTACGCGGAGCAGACGCTGCGCGCCAACACCGCCGACTTCCAGGCGCTGAAGCTGCGCCAGCGCGTGCTGCGCGACGTCTCCAAGCTCAGCCTGAAGACCGAGATCCTCGGCATCGAACTGACCATGCCGTTGCTGCTCGGGCCGATCGGCATGGCCGGCATGTACGCCCGCCGCGGCGAATGCCAGGCGGCGGCGGCGGCGAAGGCGGCCGGCATCCCGTTCTGCCTCTCGTCGCTGACCATCTGCGATGTCGACGAGGTGGCCAAGGTCGAGCCGCCCTGGTTCCAGCTCTACATGCTGAAGGACCGCGGCTTCATGACCGAGTACATCGCCCGCGCCGCGGCGGCGAAATGCCCGGTGATGCTGTTCACCGTCGACCTGCCCGTGCCCGGCACGCGCTATCGCGACGTGCGCACCGGCCTCTCCGGCCCGCCGCAAGCCTTTCAGCCGCTGCTGCGCGCCTGGGACGGGATCACCCACCCGGGCTGGCTCTGGGACGTGCAGATCAACGGCGGCCCGCACAGCTTCGGCAACATCGCCGCGGCGGTGCCCGAGGCGAAGGGCCTCGGCGACTTCTGGGGCTGGATCGGGCGCAACTTCGACGCCTCGATCACCTGGGCCGACATCGACTGGATCCGTCAGCAGTGGAAGGGCCCGTTCGTCCTGAAGGGCATCCTCGACCCGGAAGATGCGCGCGAGGCGAAGCGGATCGGCGTCGACGGCATCGTCGTCTCCAACCACGGCGGCCGGCAGCTCGACGGGGCTTCGTCCACGATTGCGGCGCTGCCGGCGATCGCCGAGGCGGTCGACGGCGGAATGCCGGTTCTGCTCGACGGCGGCGTGCGGTCGGGTCTGGACGTGGTCAAGGCGTTGGCGTCGGGCGCCGACGCCTGCCTGGTCGGCCGCGCCTGGGCCTGGGCGCTGGGCGCCGCCGGCGAGAAGGGCGTCGCGCACGTGATTTCCGTCATTCGCAGCGAGATGCTGACCGCGCTCGCGCTCACCGGCTGCCCCGACGTCCGCGACGCGGGGCGCGAGCTCTTGGACATTTGAGGACGGGAGGTCATTTCATGCAGCAGGTCGCCATTCCAACGCCCGACGGAGACGCCCGGGCCTACGTATTCACCCCCAGCGGTCAAGGCCCCTGGCCGGCGGTGATCTTCTTCATGGATGCGCCGGCGATCCGGCCGGCCTTGTTCGACATGAGCCAGCGACTGGCCGACCACGGCTACTACGTGCTCCTGCCCGACATGTTCTGGCGCGCCGGCCCCTACGAGCCGATCAACTTGCGTGAGGCCTTCCGCGACGAGGAGACCCGCCGGGCGTTGTTCGGCAAGTTCATGGCCTCGACCGACCCCGAACGCTCGACGCGCGACACCGGCGCCTTCCTCGACTGGCTGGCGAAGCAACCGCAAGTGCAGGGGACGAAGGTCGGCGTCACCGGCTACTGCATGGGCTGCGGCCTTTCGCTTCGGGCCGCGGGGAACTTTCCAGAGCGGGTCGCGGCTGCCGGCGGCTTCCACGGCGGGCGTCTGGTCACGGACGCAGCCGACAGCCCCCACCTGCTCGCGCCGAAGATCAGGGCCAAGGTCTACATCGCCGGCGCGGACGAGGACGCGGGCTTCCCGCCCGAACAGGCCGACAAGCTGCGCGATGCGCTGACCGCGGCCGGCGTCGACAACGAGGTCACCATCTACAAGGGCGCCCGCCACGGCTACGCCCCGCCCGACATGCCGGTTTACAACGAAGCGGCGGCCGAGCGTCATTGGCGCGAGCTGTTCAAGTTGCTGGACTCGACCCTGAAGGTACCGGCCTAACGATCCGATGAAACCGAGCGCAGGCGTTACACTGTCCTTCGATAACGTTGTCCTGGGGCGCCGCAGCATCCGCGGCTACAAGCGCGATCCCGTGCCGAAGGCGGTGATCCGCGAGGTCATCGAGATGGCGATGCGCGCGCCCTCGTCGCTGAACACCCAGCCGTGGAACTTCTACGTGGTCACGGGCGAGCCGCTCGATCGGATACGGGCCGGCAACACCGAGCGGAACCTGGCGGGCGTCCCCTCTTCGCGCGAGTTCCGCGGGCATGGCGAATACGTGGGCGAGCACCGTGAGCGGCAGATCGGGATCGCCAAGCAGCTGTTCGGCGCCATGCGCATCGAGCGCCACGACAAGGAGGGACGCCAGGATTGGGTGCTGCGCGGGTTTCGCCAGTTCGACGCGCCGGTCTCGATCGTGGTGACCTATGACCGCTCCATACACGGCGGCGACATCGCGCCGTTCGACTGCGGCGCCGTCACCAACGCCCTGGTCAACGCCGCATGGTCACGCGGTCTGGGCTGCGTCATCAACAGCCAGGGCATCATGCAGTCCCCTGTGGTGCGCGAGCATGCGGGCATCGCCGACGACCAGGTCATCATGATCTGCGTCGCCATGGGCTATCCGGACGACAGCTTCCCGGCCAACGCTGTTGTCTCTCAGCGCAAGGCGGTCGACGACGCCGTGGTGTTCGTCGGCTTCGACACCTAGAACTGCCGCCTATGGACGCTGTTTCGCTACCCACCGGCCAAGGCCGCATCGAAGGCGAGTGCGATCGGCGGTTCCGCGGCGTGCTGGACGTGTTCGTCGAGAACTTCGAGGCGCGGGACGAAGTCGGGGCGAGCGTCGCGCTCACGGTCGAGGGCCGGACGGTCGTAGACCTCTGGGGCGGCCGCAAAGCGGCGGGCGGCGTCCCCTGGGACCGCGACACCATCTCGATCGTCTTCTCGGCCACGAAGGGCGCCTCGGCGCTCTGCGCTCACATGGCCGCCGACCGCGGTTTGCTCGACTTCGATGCGCCGGTGACCCGCTACTGGCCTGAATTCGGCCAAGCGGGCAAAGACGGCGCCCTGGTCTCGATGATGCTCGACCACTCGGTCGGCGTGCCAGCGCTGCGCGAGCCGGTGAAGCCGGGCGGCTTCTACGACTACGACTACATGGTCGGCCGGCTCGAACAGGAAGCGCCATTCTGGAAGTCCCGGAACGCGCCACGGCTACCACGGCCTGACCAGCGCCTGGACCGTCGGCGAAATGGTCCGCCGCTCGACCGGCAAGCGCATGGGCGTCTTCCTCCGCGACGAGGTCTGCGGGCCCCTGGGCGTCGACTTCTGGATGGGGCTGCCGGAGGAGCACGAGGCGCGCGTAGCGCCGATGATCCCCTACCCCGGCGACCGGGCGGCGCGCGACACGCGCATCGCTCGCGCCATGCGCGCCGACCCGGAGGGACCGACCGCGCTGTTCATGACCAACCAGGGCGGCTTCCGGGCGAACAGCCGCGAGGCGCATGCGGCCGAGATCGGATCGGCGACCGGACTTTCGAACGCACGCGGCCTGGCAGGGCTCTACGCGCCTCTGGCCACTGGCGGCGCGCTGAACGGCGTGCGGCTGGTCGGCCCTGACACGCTCGCCCGCATGGGCCAGGTCTCGGTGGCGAGCCATGATGACGCCACGCTGAAGATCCCCACGCGTTTTTCGCTGGGCTTCATGAAGTCGATGGACAACCGCAGGCTCGAGAACGCCGAGTCCTGCTCGGTCGTTCTGTCGGAAGCCGCGTTCGGCCACGTCGGCGCCGGCGGCTCGATCGGCTTCGCCGACCCGCAATGCCAGATGAGCTTCGGCTACAGCATGAACCGCATGGGCCTCGGCATCCTGCTCAACGAGCGCGGCCAGAGCTTAGTCGACGCCGCCTACCGAGCGCTCGGCTACCGCTCCAATCTTGGAGGCGCGTGGACGCACTGAAGCGGAAGGAGACCCTCAGGTGATCAAGGCAGCGTGTCACTGCGGCGCCGTGCGCTTCGAGATCGCCGAGCCGCCGGAGTGGGTGCTCGACTGCAACTGCACCGTCTGCCGGCGCTACGGCGCGCTCTGGACCTACTTCGGCGACGATGACCAGAAGAAGTTGCTGATGACCCCGGACAAGGACGCGACGGCGACCTACGTCTGGGGTGATCGCGGGCTCGCCTTCCACTTCTGTAAGACCTGCGGCTGCGTCACCCACTGGTCGGCGCTGCCGCCATATCCGGAGCTCATCCACGCCGTAAACGCACGGATGATACCCGGCCTCGATCCTGCGAATGTCACCATCCGGCGGATCGACAACAGTCACTCCGGCTTTTTCTGGACGCGGCCGGACGAGCCGGTCATCCCGGGCCGCCACCCGGCGATGCCGCCACCGACGTTCGACGACTGGCGGTAGGCCAGTGAGCGATCTCGAGAACATTGAAGTCTTTGGCGAGACCGACGTCGGCTGGTGCGCCGCGACACCGCCGAACGAGACCTCCGACGACGACGGGCGGCCCTCGATACAACTGGACGGCTTCAGCGCCGCCGACCCGACCGCGCCGCGCCGCCGGGTCTATGATGACCCGGAGGTCTGCGCGCTGCGCGAGCGCCTGCGGGGCGCCAATGGCATGCCGGGGCTGGAAATCCTCGATCCGGACGAGATCGATCGCGCGCGGCGGATCTTCTTCCGCGACGGCTTCGTCGTCGTGCGCAACCTGCTCGACCCCTCGGCCCTCGCCGCGTTTCGAGAAGCAAGCGCCCGGGCACTTCGTCAGATCCTTTCGGTTCCGGGCTTTGGCGGGCGCAAGTACGTGACCGAGACCAACCGCCTGCCCCATCGCTACAGCTACGGCACTTCGTCGGCCTCGCGCCACCTGCTGCACGAGCCGGTCTGGGCCTCGATGATCGACCTTGCGACGACGACGCCTCTGCTCAGAAGCATCTTCGGCGGGGACGACTATTGGGTCGTGGGGGCGGGCGGGGATCTCTGCCTGCCAGGCGCGATCGAGTACCAGACCCTCCACTCCGATGCCCGCGAGGAATACCAGCTGCCGCCCGGCCGCGTGGAGCAGGCGGCGCGGCTTGGCGTCCGCGTCGATGGCGAGCCGCTCGACCATCGGACCAGGCAGCTGATCTTCGTGCGCACGCCGCCCCGGGTGACCATCAACTTCTTGATGTCGGACCTGACCTGGGAGAACGGGCCTATCCGCCAAATCCCTGGCACGCAGGTGCGGCCGGACAACCCCCCGAGCCAGTCGGACGAGCCCGCGTGGATGCGCCTCTCGACGCTGGTCGGCGCCCCAGCTGGCGCAGGCGTCATCAGGGATACGCGCGCCTGGCACGGCGCCACGCCCAACCTCAGCCGCGAGATCAGGGCGATGCCGAACGTCGAATACGGCGCGCCCTGGCTGGACGAAGCGCGGTTCGCGCCTTCGATGCCTTACGAGATCTGGAAGGGCTTGAGCCCTCACGCCCGGAAGATCGCCGGCCGGATCAAGACCCGGCCCGGGGAGTGGCCGGCCGGCGCCGGCACGCTGCACCCCCTGGCCAGCGCCCGCGCCAAAGCGAAGGCCGACCGCGCTGGCTAGGCGACGGCGATCGGCGCGCGCACAGCCGCGGAAGTGACGCCGGCCACGGTGTGTGCGCGGATTGGGCGGCCGGCGCCACGCCCGGGGGGGACGAGCGTCGGCTTAGCCACTGTGGATGTCGCTGGTGTGTCCGCGCCTGTCGGCGGCGCAACTGTGTTGCGTCGGTCAGCCCCGATAGCGCCGCTGCAGGTTGCGCATGCCCTTGATCCAGCGATTGTAGTCGCCGGTCTTGCGCCGCATGTACTCGAGCACCTCGGGGTGCGGCAGCACGAGGAAGTCCTCCGCCTCGATAGCGCGTACGCAAGCCTCGGCCACCGCCTCCGGCTCGATCATGCCGTCGACGCTGGCGACCCCGTCCGGGTTGCCCGCGGTCATCGCCGTACGGACGGCCTGCGGGCAGAGCACCGAGACCTTGATGCCCTCGTCGCCGTAGGTGATGGCCAGCCACTCGGCGAGCGCGACGGCCGCGTGCTTGGTCACCGCATAGGGCGCCGATCCGATCTGCGAGAGCAGGCCCGCGGCCGAGGCGGTGTTGAGCAGATAGCCGCCGCCGCGCGCGACCATGCGCGGGACCAGGTGCCGGGCGGCCCAGACGTGGGCCATCACGTTGATGTCCCAGATGCGCTGCCAGGCCTCGTTCGACGCCTCGGGCCCGCCGCCGATGCCGATGCCGGCATTGGAACAGAAGAGGTCGATCGGCCCGTGCTCGCGCTCCACCGTTTCGATGAGCGCCTCGATGTCGGCTTCCTTGCCGACATTGGTTTCGAAGGCGACGCCGCCGATCTCTGCGGCCACGGTGCGCACGCCCTCCGCGTTACGGTCCGAACAGACCACCAACTTCGCGCCCTCCTCGCCGGCGAACCGGCGCGCCAGCGCCCGCCCGATCCCGCTGGCCGCGCCCGTCACCACGACGATCCTGTCCTTGATCAACATCGCTAAATCTCCTTCGACAGCCTGCGGGCTCACCCCGCGATCACGCTAAGCGCCAAGCCCGTCGGAGGAAACGCCTCAGTTCCGAGCCGGCATCAAGGCCGGGTTGACGCCAATACTGTTCGAGGCTATGTACTGTTCATCGAACTGCACATGGCGCCACATCGTGACCGTCGACGAGTTCGATCAAGCTTGATCTCGAACTCCGGCGCGGGGCGCTGGCGTTGGCGGTGCTCTCGCAGCTGGGGTCGCCGCAATACGGCTATTCCCTGCGCCAGGCGCTGGCCGCGCGCGGCATGGGGATCGAGGAGGGCACGCTCTACCCGCTGCTCCGGCGGCTCGAAGCGCAGGGCCTGTTGGAGAGCGAGTGGCGAATCGAGGACGGGCCGCCCAGGCGCTACTACCGCCTGAGCGAAGCTGGCGGACGGGCGCTGCGCCAGCTTGCCGAACACTGGCGCGAGATGGTGCGGACCATGGACGGGTTGCTGGACGGGAAGGTCTAGGGATGCAGGCTCAAACGCTGATCGATAGCTATGTCGCCGACGTGACCCGCCGGTTGCCGCGGCGCTTGCGTGCCGACGTCGCCCTGGAGCTCGGCGCCCTCCTCGGCGAGGAGCTGGCCGCGCGCGCGGCCGCGGCCGGGATGCCCGTCGACGAAGCCATGGCGCTCGACCTATTGCGAACGTTCGGCCGTCCCGCCGACGTCGCGCAGCGGTACGGGCCGAGCCCAGCCATCGTGGACCCGGCGGACACGCGCGACTTTCTGATCGCGGCGCTCTCTGGCGCGATCGCCCTGCTCGCCCTTGGCAAGGTCACGCTGCAGAATCCACCGCGCGACTGGCCGACGATCGTTGTGTTGTCGTGGCTGGGCTTTCTTGTCCTCGCATTCGGGGGCCTGAGCTGGGCGCGGCGCCGTTGGCCCGCATTCGCGCGCTGGCGGCCGCGCGATCCCAACCGGGCGAGCCGGCCGGGCAGTCTCGCCCTCGTCGCGATCATCCTCGTGGGCGCGCTCTGCTACGGCGCGCCGACGTGGGTGTTCGCAAAGTTGACCGGCGGCCTGCGCCTTACGCCCTGGCTCGCCTACGCGGACGACTTCCATAGGCTGAGGCTCCCCTGGCTGCTGGCGCTCTGGTGCGGCCAGGCGGTGTTCTTCCTCTGGCTCGCAGTCGAAGGGCGATGGCGCGTGCTCACTCGCCGGATCGACGCCGGCTTTCAGGTCGCCGCCGGCGCCGTGTTGCTCTGGTTTCTGTTCGCCGGCCCGATGATGCGGACGCCCGAGGTCGATCGCGCGGCGAAGACGGGCCTCCTGATCGCTGCCGCCGTCGTCATCGTCGACGCCGCGTTCAAGGTGCGCAGGCTCCTGGGCGCCCGCCCACGGACCTTCCGGGGCTAGGACGGTTCCGGGCGAGCCAGGATGGGTATCGACCGCACGCTCGTTAGGCGCTGTCGTCCGTCAGCCCTCGTCGAGCACAACAAGGACGTCGTCTTCCTCGACCGTCGCGCCCTCGGCGACCAGGATCGAGCGCACGCGCCCCGCGCCGGGCGCATTCACCGGAACCTCCATCTTCATGGACTCCAGGATGATCAGCACGTCGTCGGCGGCCACTTCGGCGCCGACCGCGACCTCGATCTTCCAGACGATGGCGTCGATCTCGGATTTCACGTCCATGCGCCCCTCCCCTTCTCTAAGGCCGCATGCCGATGCGCAGCTTCGGCCCCAGCCGCGTCGCGTTCACCGCGTGGCTCTTGCGGATGAAGTCGACGATGGCGGGACGTGTGTCGCGCGGGTCGATGATCTCCATCGGCCGGGCGAGCCCCGGCTGGCGCATCACCGAGGCCATGCGCTGGAACCGGTCCTCGATTTCGAGGCGGCGGGCTTCCGGATCGGGCGCGGCTTCGATCTCGCGACGGTAGGCCGCCATCACGCCGCCCTGCGCCACCAGCGATCCCGACTCCGCTGAGGGCCAGGCGTAGCGGACGGCCAGCCCACCGGTCTTGGCCATCACGCTCGCCACCCCATACATGCGCCGGGTCACGATGGAGATGTAGGGCACACTGGCCTCGCGCACCGCCGCCGACACGCGGTTGGCGAAGCGGATGATGCCCGCGGCCTCCGACGCCGGACCGACCATGAACCCGGGCACGTCGGCGAAATAGACGATCGGCAGGTGGAAGGTGTCGGCGACGTCGACGAACCGCTCGGACTTGATGCACGCGGCCGGCGTCATCGCGCCGCCGTCGCGGCGACAGTCGTTGGCTAGCACCGCCACCGGGAACCCATCGATGCGCGCCAGCATCGTCACCATGGCCCTGCCGTAGAGGGGCGATATCTCGAACATCGAACCCCGGTCCACGACCGCTTCGATGATCTTGCGCACCTCGTAGGCGGCCGTCCGTCGCTTGGGGATGGCCGAGATCAGGCCTTCGTCGCGCCGGTTGGGGTCGTCGTCCGGCTCCGCCCACGGCGGCAACTGCCACACGTTCGAGGGGAGGTAGGACAGGAACCGCTTGATCTGGCCGAAGGCGTCCGCCTCGCTCTCGGCGACGTTATTCACCACCCCCGACGTCTTGGCCTGGACCGTCCAGTCGCCGAGGTCCTGCTTGGTCACGTCAAGGCCGAGCGCCTGCTTCACCATAGGCGGGCCGCCCACGAAGGTCTCGGCCGTCTTGGTCATGATCGAGAAGTGGCAGTCGCCCACGTGCACCGCCGGCAGGCCTGCAACCGAGCCCAGGACGGCGGCCACCACCGGCACCTGGGCGAGCAGGTTGCCGCGGGCCATCTCGGTCGTCAGCGGGTTCTCGGCCAGCGGGGCCACGGCCGAGACGTCGTGGCGTTTGGGCAGGTCGAAGCGGCCGGGCGTTCCGGTCGGCTTCACCTCCACCAGCGGCCCCTCGTCGGCCGCCGCGTGGGCAGGCGGCATGGTCGGATCGCCCCCGGCCCGCCTCGCCTCCGGATCGTAGTTCCGCACGCTGCCGCCGGCGCCGTCCAACAGGCGGATGAACGGCACGCGCAGCTCGCCGGCCAGCCAGGCCACTTCGACGCGCGGATAGGGCGTGCCGGAGTCGGAAGCGCCGCCGCGGATGGTGAAGTCGCCGCCCTCGATGATCACCGGCCGCCCGTCGATGTTGGCCTGGCCGGTGACGTAGGCCATGGGCCGGAAGCTCTCCAGCCGCCCTTCGCCGTCCCACTTCGCAGCACCGGCGGTGGTCGAGGTCTCCTGAAAGGAGTCCGCGTCGGCCAAGAGGTCGACGCGCTCGCGCACGGTGAGCCGCCCTTGCGCATGCTGGCGGGCGATCGACTCGGCCCCGCCCATCCGCTTGCGCAAGCGCCGCAACCTCTCGAGCTGCTCGACCTCCGGCGTCCAATCCATCCCGTCACCCCGCACCGGCTCCGCGCGAGAGGTTAGAGGCGCGGAGCCCAGACGCCCAACCAATTCTGGCCCTCAGACGCTCGTCGCCTTGATGAACGCGTCACGGCGCCTCAGACGGTCAAAGTAACCGCTCGCGGTTGGATACCGGTCGTCCAGCACGCCCAGGTTCGCCAGCAGGGCCAGTGAATAGCCCATCATGATATCGGCGGCGCCGAACGCGGCGCCGAGCAGGAACGCCCGATCGCAGAGGGCCCGATCCACGACCTCAAGGCAGAGCCGCGCCTTTTCCTCCGCTTCCGCGGTCACCGAGTCGGGCGACCTGGGCTGGCGCGTCAGCATACGGTTGAGGCCGAGCGGGCGCGCCAAGGTCGCCTCCGCGAACCAGCACCACTGGTGATGCATGGCGCTCTCGGCCGTGCCGGGTGGCGGGCGAAGGCGGCCATCGCCGTAGCGCTCGAGGATGTAGTCGACCATGGCGCCGGACTCGAACATGGTCATGCCATCGTCGGTCAGGATCGGCAGCTTGCCGGCGGGGCTGATCGCACGCCATTGCGGCGAGCTTCGGAAGCTTGGCGAGAAGTCGATCGTCTCGATCTCGACCGGCAGATCGAGCTCGAAGCAGAGCCAGATCGGACGCACTGAACGGGTCCCGGGAGCGTGGTAGATTTTGAGCATTGGACCTCTGTCCGTTGGCTGGTCGCAACACCTACCGCTGGACGGCGAGGATGTCCGTCTTTGCTTCGGGTCCGACGGCGACGGCGGGTCTGGCGCTCTTTCGTGTCGGAGGCTTGTCCGATCGGCGGAGCCGGGGCTAGGCTAGCAACCGTCGGGCTTCCAGCGGGCGCCCGGCCGAAGACGGCTCGCCGTCCAAGACCCGCTCCTGGCTCCACGCTCCCGGCGTGGGGCGGAGTCTTGGTCGCGGATGGAGGTTCCTGAACATGACCGATGAAACCCTGGGCCGCGTCGCGCTGCTGTGGCGGGGCGACCAAGACGCGCGGGCCGCCGCGAGCGCACGGACGGGTCGCCTGGCGCCCATCTTCGAGGCGCTCGCCGCGGAGGGAGTCGCCGCCGAGCCGGCGGTCTACTGCGAAGAGGCCTCAGTTGAGGTGCGGGAGCAGTTGGTTAGCGTGGACGGTGTCCTGGTGTGGGTCGACCCGCTCTCGGGCGGCCGCGACCGCAGCCAGCTCGACCCGCTGCTCCGGGACGTGGCCTCGCGCGGGGTCTGGGTGAGCTCTCACCCGGACGTCATCATGAAGATGGGGGTCAAGGAGGTGCTCTATCGCACCCGCGACCTCGGCTGGGGGACTGACACCCTAATCTACGCGACGCCCGCGGACTTCCACGCGCACTTCCCGGCGCAGCTCGCGACCGGGCCCCGCGTCTTGAAGCAGAACCGGGGCAACGGCGGGCAGGGCGTGTGGAAAGTCGAGCTCACTGGGGACCGAACGCCTAGCGACGAGGCGATGGTCGCCGTGCTGCACGCGCAGCGCGGCAGTCAGGTCGAGCATATCCCCCTCGCCGCCCTCATGGACCGCTGCGACCGCTACTTTGCCGCCGACGGTCGGCTGATCGACCAGCCGTTCCAGCAGCGCCTGCCGGAGGGGATGATCCGGTGCTACTCGGTTCGCGACAAGGTGGTCGGGTTCGGACATCAACTCATCAAGGCGCTCATGCCGCCCGAGGCCGGAGAGCCCGGGCCGAGGATCATGTCGGGCGCGGGCGATCCTCAGTTCCAGCCGCTGAGGGCCAAGATGGAAGGCGACTGGGTCCCCGCCATGATGCGTATGCTGGGGATAGACCAAGCCGACATGCCGGTGATCTGGGACGCCGACTTCTTGTTGGGCCCGAAGACCGCGACCGGCGCGGACACCTACGTCCTCTGCGAGATCAATGTCAGCGCTGTGTTGCCAATTCCTGACGAAGCGCCCTGCGGCGATCGCCCGTTGCGTGGCGCAGCGCCTGGGCGCCGCCTAACGTCACCGCCCGCCGGCGAACAGGCCCGCGCGGCGACCTTTCCCTTGCTCCGCCGCGCCAACCGTCCATAGGGTTCCCGCGGCCGAGGGATGGCCGTTTCAACGAAGGATATTGGCGAACATGGCTGCTCAGGGACTGCGGAATTTGGGCCGGTCTGGGCTGAGGGTGTCGCCGCTGTGCCTCGGAGCGATGAACTTCGGCAACGAGCAGTTCGGCTGCGACGAAAAGACCTCGATCGGGGTGATCCACGCCTACCTGGACGCGGGCCACAACTTCATCGACACCGCGAACGTCTATTCCGCCACCCGCTCCGAGACGATCGTGGGCAAGGCGGTGAAGGACCGCCGCGACTCGGTCGTGATCGCCACCAAGGCCGCCTCGCCGCTCGGGCCTGGGCCCTTCGAGTCAGGCTCCAGCCGCAAGCACGTCGTGAAGGCCTGCGAAGACAGCCTGCGCCGGCTCGGCACGGACTACATCGACCTCTACCAGATGCACCGCTACGACGAGGCGACGCCGCTCGAAGAAACGCTCAGTACGCTGAATGATCTCGTCCGCCAGGGCAAGGTCCGCTACATCGGCGTCTCTAACTGGTCGGCGGCGCAGATCGTCGAGGCCTGTCTGGTCATCGAAGCCAAGGGTTGGGAGCCCCTGGTCAGCCTGCAGCCGCAGTACAGCATCCTTGCCCGCGACATCGAGGTCGAGATCCTGCCTGCCTGCCGCAAGTTCGGCCTCGGCGTTATCCCCTGGAGCCCGCTCGCCGGCGGCATGCTGACCGGCAAGTACAAGGCGGGCGAGGAGCCGCAGGAAGGCACGCGCTTCGCCGCGCCCGGACCGTTCCAGGCCGTGTGGCGGACGCGTTCGCTGAACGAGCGCAACCACGCGATCGTCGAGGTCGTGCGCGAGGAGGCCCGCCAGCTGAACGCCGCGCCGATCGCGGTCGCGCTAGCCTGGAACCTGGCCCGGCCGGGGGTGGTGGCGCCGATCATCGGGCCGAAGACGCAAGCGCAGCTGAAGGACAACCTGGCGGCGCTCGAGGTCGAACTGCCGGCCGAGGCCGTCGAGCGCATCGACGCGGCGAGCGAACCCTACTTGCCCTATCCGCACGACTTCATGCGGATGGCGCGGCAGATGTCGGCGATGATGGTCCGGCAGAACGCCCCGGCGCCGCGCGCGCCAGCGACGGATTGAGCGCCGCCTCTATCGCGCGAGGCGCGCTGGCAGGTCGGCCTCGAGCTTCAAGAGCGCCTCGATGAGCGAGGTGGGCAGCCGGCTCATCAGCCGGTCGATCTCGCGCGCCGCGACAGCCGGCGACCACGCCGGCTCGGCTGCCTTGAAGTGTCTCGTCAGTGTCGTCACGCCTACCGCCTCCGTCCCGCACGAATTGTTTGCGGGTCGATGGCGATTGGAATTGCCCAATTCAACCGAATTTGGACCCGATTGAGTCCAGAATGCGCGCGGGGGTCACACGCCAAGGCCGCCCTTACGTCACTCGCTAAGCGTCGAGTGCAGGTCCCAACGCCTCGATCAGAGGGGACAGATGGGCTTCGTAGGCGCGCCAGCGGCCAATGGCGTCGCCGTAGATGGGCCGGCGAACCTGGGCGGCGCTCGCGGTGAGCACGGGCCGCAGCGTCTCGTGAAACAGAAGGCAGCGCGCATCCCACGCCAGGCCGCAGTGGGCGACGATGCGGCGGGCCTGGCCCTCAAGATCCGACACGAGCTCCTCGTAGCGGACCTCGAGCAGAACGCCTTGTGGCGTGACCCGACGCCAGTGGTCCATCAACCCGGCGTAGGCTCGATACATTCGGCCGAGATCGGTCAGGTCGTAGCTGTAGGGCACGTTGACGAACGGGCGCGAGAAGCAGGAGACGCAAGTATCGAGCGGGTCGCGCCGGACGTGGATGATGCGGGCGTTGGGCAGCGCAAGTCGGATTTGCCCGATGAGCCGGTAGTTCTCGAGGGTCTTGTCCACGATCCGCGCCGCGTCCGGGCGTGCGAGGCGCCGGAGCGGGCCGAGGTAGCCCTCGGCCATGAGACGCGTGCGGCTCGCCCAGAGCTCGTCCTCGTCCAAGCTGCCGCTCGCCGGCTCGTCGGCCGAGCGCAACGCGTTGATCGACGCCTGAAGAAAGCCGGTTTCTCCCGCCCCGAAAGCGGCCGGGTGGCTGGCGATGATCTGTTCCACAAGCGTGCTGCCCGACCGCGGCATTCCAACGACGAAGACCGGCTGATCGGTGAGGTCGCCAAGGCCGGCGCGCGCCTCAAAGAGCTCTCGCGTGAAGGCGGCCGGCGTGGCGGCGATCGCGGCCAACATCGCCTCGAGGTCGAAATCGAGGGTCAGGCGCTTCAAGGCGTTTGCCTCGCGCAGGTGCGCAAACGCCTGGTCGAAGTCACCGGCGCCGGCCAAGGCCCTGCCGAGGGCGAATTGCAGGTCGATCCGCTCGCTCGTGGTCAGGTCGTTCGGCGCGGCCGCCAGCGCCTGCATGGCGCGCAGATGCGGATCATCACGCTCGAGCCGCTTGAGCTCGGTCAGCCTGAGATAGAAGCATGGCGCGCCGGGATGGAGCCTGATCGCCTGTTCGAGCTGTGCGACAGCCTCGTCAAGCCTTCCGGCCTCGATCAGGACGAGCGCCCGGTTGTCCAGGGCCTCGACAAAGCCGGGATCGACGACCAGCGCCGCGTCGTAGCTTGCCAGCGCGTCGGCGACGCGTCCAAGCGCCCGCAGCGCGTTGCCGCGGTTGTTGAGGATGGCGGCAGAGCCTGGCCAGAGCGCCAGCGCCCGGTCCAGGCTCTCGACGGCCTCCTCGGCGCGTCCAAGTTCGATGAGCGAAACGCCGCGGTTGTTCAGGATCTGCGGCTGCCGCGAGTCCAGCGCCAGCGACCGCTCATAGGTCGCCAGCGCCGCAGCGTGGTCGCCCCTGGCCGCCTGCGCGGCGCCGAGCTTCGTCAAAGCCGAAAGATCATCGGTCGTCATCGCACGCTCACCGACAGGTCTGCACCGCCGCCTTCGCTAGGGCCTGTGTACCATCCGGCTGAACCTTGCGGTCCTTCGAAGCGCCGGCGTATCGTTCCGCGCCACGTCCACTCGGCACGCTGAAGGGGGCGCTCGATGCGCAAGGCTCTGAAGTCCTCATTGCTGCTGGTGGCGTTCGTCGCGACGGCGTTGGCGGCGACGACGGCCCTGGCGATGAATTGGACGACCTACGCGCCGGACGAGGACGGGTACCGCTACTGGCTCGACAGCGACAGCGTCGTCGTGCGCTCAGACGGCTACACCTACGCTTACTTCGTCATTGGTCCGGCCGGCGGCAATGCGCCGACGACGACGTCAGCGCCGATCATCGGAATCAAGTGCGCGACGGGCGACAGTGTCACGCTGCAGAATGGTCAGTGGGTCGATGGCCCTCATTTCACCAGGGCCGCCTACCTGTTCAACGTGCTCTGTCCCGTCGGCAAGTAGCGGCGGACGCTGCGACTCTCGGAGGGCTGATGGATCGCGACGAACTGGTCGAGGAACTGACCACGCTGCTCGAGGCCGAGCGCGCCGGGGCGCGGGTGGGCGCGAGCCTGGTCAATGAAGCTCCCGACGCGGAGTACGAGGCGTTGGCCAAGGTCATCCAGGCCGACGAGGTGAAGTGGGCGAAGGCGTTGTTCGAAGCGCTGGTGCAGCTCGGGGCCGAACCGTCGGACAAGGTCGGCGACTTCTACGAAAAGGCGATGGCGGTCTCCGACTTCGAGAACCGCCTGGCCTTCACCAATCGCGGCCAGGCGTGGGTGGTGCGGCGGCTGAACGAGCTCCTGCCGCAGGTCGATGACGATGGCCTGGCCGGCATGCTGCAGGCCATGCTCGACGCGCACATCGAGAATATCGGCGCCGCCAACGATGCGCTCGACGCCCGAGGCCATCCCGTCCCACCGCAGGCGCGCCTCTGAGCCCGGGCGTCTAGCGAACGCATGAGCGGCGGGTTGAGCGATTGACCTACATCAACGCCGTCGGCGTGGAACGGCCGACAGTTCTCGTCTCAGGATCCCAAAGGCGAGGACAAATAAAATGACAGTCGTCGAATCCGTACGCGAGCCGCAGGCAGCCGTTGCGCAAGCCCCGCTCGCCAGCCCCAAGGAGCCGATTGGCCGGCCAGTCGTCAACTTTGACGCCTCGCTCGGTCGCCGTACCCGATCAAGCGCAAACGGCGGCGTCGCCAGCCTGTTCAGGCGCCTGTTCGGCGGAACAAGCCACTAGGGTCCCTACGGTCCCGCGACCGCGAAGCAGTCCGCAGCCACGCCAAGCGCTCGCTTCTTCGCGGGCTAGAGCAGCGCGCCTTCGACCGGTGCGATCTCGGCCCTTAACGTGCCCACGGGCCCCGGCCTGTAGAGCGGCGTCGGGTCCCCGTCGAGGTCCAGCCAATCGCGCCAGCGCTCGCGGGGCAGGATCACCGGCTGGCGGTCGTGGATCGGCGCCATGTCAGGTCCGGCAGCGGTCGTCAGGATGGTAAAGCTGTCGACCGGACCATCGGCGGTCTGGGCGTGATCCCAGAGGCCGGCGAAGCAGAAGGACCGTTCGCCGGCGACCGTGATCAGCCATTTGGTCTTGCGACCCTTCTGGCCGGTCCACTCGAAGAAGCCGTCCGCGGGTACTAGGCATCGGCGCCGCGCGAAGGCGTCCCGAAACGCGCTGGTCGTGCTCACGCTCTCCGAGCGCGCGTTGGTGGTGAGGAAGGTCTTGCTCTTGAGCGGTCCGCGGAAGGCGCCCGGCACCAGGTCCCAGCGCATGACCTTGGCTTCCAGCCCGGCAATCGGATCGGCCGCATCGAGCGGCCGCAGCACCGGATGCGGGTCCGTCGGTCGAAGCTCTGGCAGGAGGTTCGGCAGCGGATCTGGAAAGCGCAGCGGGATCCGGGTGTCCGAAAAGTCCTCGGCCCAGTCCCGCCAGCCCAGGTGAGCGCGGAATCGGTTGCACATGTGGTCACCCTAGCGCCACCGCCGTCCGCCCTGGAAGCGCGCTGCTCTTCCTTTCGTGGGCAATATCAGACGACCACCACAGAGCCGCCGACGGCGCTCTGGACGTCAGCGCCGCTCGCACTCGAACGGACGGGAAACCCTCCGCGGATGTTTTGGATCGGGCGGCAGGACGCACGCCCAGGTTTTGCTCCACCTGCCGTTCGAGCAGCAGCTCGAACTCCAGCTTGGGGACAAGCGGCGACGCGCAGCGGCAAGGGATCGGCGAGACATGGGCGACGGCGCCGCGGTTCGGATAGGCCGCCGCAACTTGAGTTGCGCTGGCGAGCCCTAGCAGCAGAGCCGAGTAAGAGCGCCGCAAGCCAATCACTGGAGTGCTCTCCCGCATATGGCCGACCCAGGGCCGTGGCCCTCGGCCTGGGCCGACTTGAATCATGCCGCTCGATGTCGAGGCCGGGCAAACGATTTTGCATGACGCGGCAAAGCCGCCGATGCAATTGACAATCATTCTCATCTATATCATGCGAATGCCTCGCAATAGCAGAGGTGGTCGCGATGTGGCGTGTGTGTCTGGCGGGCGTGGGCCTGGCGGTGGCGATCGGGTTTGCGGGCGTGTCGCGTGCGGATCCGCGGTTGGACGAGGTGGTCTATGACCCCTACGTCGAGAAGGGCGTCGTCGAGTTGGAGGCCCGGTCGGCGGGGCTGGTGGGCGCGCCGGCCGGCGGCGCTGCGCAGGCAAACGTGTTCGAGCTGGAATACGGGGTGACCAACCACCTGAGCCTGGCGCTGGTCGGGATCGAGAGCCAGGAACCGCGTGGGCCGGCGCAATGGAGCGACGTGGGGTTGGAGGGGATCTGGTACGTGGGGCGCATCCCGAAAGTCGGTGTCGATACGGGCCTCTATCTCGAATACGGGCATGGGCTGAACGGCGAGCCCGACAAGCTGGAGGGCAAGATCCTGCTGGCCAAGCGGGCGGGGCGGTTCGAGGGCCTGCTGAACCTGATCGTCGAGCGGCCGCTGAACGCGCCAGATGGCGGGAACTATGCGGCCTACGGCTATGCCGCCTCGGCGACGTGGCGGACTGTGGGCGCCTTAAGGGTCGGCGCCGAAGCGCTGGGCGACTTTGGCGACGACCATCGGTTTGGCGGCCGGCAGGGCGCGTATGTGGGACCGCAAGTAAAGTGGGAGTTCCGCCCGTTCGGCGGCGCGAGCGACGTGGACGGGGACGACGACGGGGACGAGGCCGCCGCGCAGAAGGGTCCGCCGATCGAGGTCGACGTCGACGCCGGCTGGCTCGCGGCCGTCGGCCCGGACCGTGACGAGGCGGAGAGCCAGGCGCGCATCGCGGTCGAGCTGGAGCGCAAGTTCTGATCGGCGCCGCCTCCCGACCAGCGACGCGCGGATGCGCCGGACCGAAGCTCTCGTTCCGCGCGGGCGGAGATGAGCCGACTTAGGCCTGAGGCTGGGCGGTGGCCAGTTTGGCGCGGAGCTGGCGCTTGATTCGACGCGCGCGGAGCGAGAGCTGTTCGTCGCGGGCCTTGATCAGAAAGGCGTCCAGACCACCTTTGTAGTCGAGCGTGCGCAGCGCTGCGTTGGTGATGCGCAGATTGAACGTCTGGCCCAGCGCCTCGGACTGTACGCGTATGGTCTTCAGCGCCGGCAGGAAGCGACGCTTGGACTTGATGTTGGAGTGACTCACGTTATGCCCGACCATGGGTCCAACGCCCGTGAGTTCGCAACGCCGGGACATGAGAGGAACCTTCCGAGGGGCCAAGCGGTGCTGGCGGCGGACGCGAATGGCCCCCAGCCAGGGAGCGGGCGATATAGGCGAAGGCGGCTCGCCCCGTCAAGGTCGGGCGCCGTCGCCCCAAATTCGCCCCGGCCTTCCGTCAAAGGGGCCGCGGACAAGACCATGGAGCCCTACGCATGACTGTTCGATCGGCCTTCATCGCCGCGATGGCGCTGGCGCTCGGCGCGCTGGCGGGCGGCGGGACACCGGCGGCGCAGAGCCTGCCGCCGTTGAAGATGTCGATGGACTACGACGGCACGCTCTACCCGCTGAACCTTTTGCCAGTGAAGGTGCTGGTCGTGCACGCGACCGGCCGGCAGGTGCCGGGCGGCTATGGCGCCGACGTGTCGATGAAGAGCTATGGCATCCTGCGCGCGCTGAAGCGCGTCGACATCGACGCCACCACCGAGGGCCATGTCGGCCAGGACGGCCAGCCCTATCCGGCCAGCTTCACCTACGTCCACCACGACGGGAAACGAGTGCGGCACGTGCACGTGGACTGGTCGCCCGGCGACGTGCAGGTGGTCTCGACGCCCGCCTATGGCGACCTGGGCCACCCCGCGGCCACGCGCGCGCAGAAGCTCGCCGCGACCGACCCGTTGACGCAGTTCGTGCGGGTCGCTGTCGCCGCTGGCCCACAGGCGATCTGCCACGGACCCGATCGCTTCTTCGACGGTAAGCAGCTGTATCAGCTCGAGTTCGGCCGCGTTGAGCCCGCGGAGCTGACCGGGCAGGAGCGCGCGATGGGCATCAGCCGCGTGGCCCAGTGCACGGTGCACTATGTCGAGGTGGCCGGCTTCAAGCCCAAGCCGCCCGACCAGCGCACTCAGGGCCTGACCGGCCCGATCACCATGGTGTTCGGCCAGGTGGGCGACAGCGGGCCATGGGTGATCGTGAACATCCACGCCAACACCGTGATCGGGTTCGCGAACATCGTCCTGCGCAACATCAACATCACGCCGTCTCGGCCGAAGGCCTAGCGCGGCCGGGGCGCCATGGTCGCAGCGCGACGCACCGCCGAGCGTCCGCTCTTCTTGGAGCCGCTAATGTCCCGCGCGCGCCATGAGCGCGGCCAACGTCTGGCCCTGTAGTCTTAGCTCGTCGGCCAGCCTCGAGCATAGCTCGCGGACGCCGACCGGATAGGAGTCGCCATCATCGGAGATGTCCGTCGCGCGCTGGGCGATGGCGTTGAGATCTTGCGTCAGGATATCGATCTGTTCCCGGGCCAGTTTGTGGGCTTCTAGCTGCAAGCGGTGCAGACGCTGCGCGCCCGTGTCGCGACCGAGGTCATGCACGTTGCCGGAGGCGTCTGACCGTTCGCCAGACGAACCGGAAGCGCCAGTTTGCTCTGGGTCAGCCATGGCGTTCGCTCCAACCTTCCTGTGCAGACGCGCTCGATCGACAGTCAACCGTAGTGGCGAGTTTCGACAGCCTCGTGTCGATCGTATGGCGGATGCTCGGGCATTTGGGGGTCAGTGGACCCCGCCCCCGCGCTCCCACGCGCCGCCGCGCTTGATCCATACCTCTCGCGTGTGCGGCTCGTCGGTGCGGAGCTCGATCAGCTCGGCATTCGGATAGATACGGTTCACCTTGGCGAACGCCGCGTTGCGGGCCAGACCGAAGTCCTCAGCAGCCTCGAAGTCGGGGTAGGCGAACTCCATCAGGCTGGGGGAGGGAGTCTCGGTGAACAGCGTGCAGGTCATCCTCATGACGCCTCGCAGTTTGGTCCGGGCGCAGAGCTGCGCCCGTTGCGCTAACCCCTCTGGTCCCAGCTTGGTTCCATTCCGCGCGGGGAGCCTCATGCGGACGCCGCGAGGCGACGCGACGACCCTTGGGTGCGCCGCCAACCGGTCCTAGGCGCGGGCTTCCAGGATCATGTTGAATGGCCCCTCGGTCGCTCTCCGGACCCGGGAGAAGCCGCCGGCGCGGATGACCTCCGCAAGCCGAGCCTCGCCTGCTTGCGCGCCGAGCCCTTCGCCGACCTCTTGGTCCAAGGAGGTCGGCACGCAAAGCATCGTCGATGCGTTGTAGTACAAGCGTCCGACGGGGTTCATGTTCTGCTCGGGCCGGTCGCCGGCGATAGGCTCGACGATCATCCACGTCCCATCGTCCTTCAGGATGCGACGCATGTGAGCAGAGCACCCTCTTGGGTCGCCCATGTCATGCAGGCAATCGAAGCAGGTGACGAAGTCGAAGTCCGACTCTTTGATGTCCTTCGCCGTTTGGGCCTCGAAGCGAACGCGGTCGCCAAAGCCGTGCGCCCTCGCGTGCTGGCGCGCTTCCTCGATGGAGGGCTCGTGGAAGTCAAAGCCGACGAATCGGCTGTTGGGAAAGGCCTCGGCCATCAAGAGCGTCGAGAACCCGACGCCGCAGCCCACATCGGCGACCTTGGCGCCTGACTTCAACTTGTCCACGACGCCATCGAGCGCCGGCAGCCAGTTCTGCGTGATGTTGTTCACGTAGCCCGGCCGGAAGAAGGCCCCCGTCGCGCAGAAGAGGCACCCCGCGGTATCGCCCCAACGCACGCCGTCGCCCGTGCGAAATGACGCTTCGACCTTCGGCTCGCCCTCGATCATCGCGGCCACGAGGTCGAACGCGCCTGCGAGATAGACCGGGCTGTCCTTGACGGCGAAGACCATCGCCTGATGCGGCGCTATCGAGAACCGCCCGGACGCGGCGTCAAAGTCGATGAACCCGTTCGCCGCCTGCGCCAGGGCCCACTCCCGGACATAGCGCTCCGTCAGCCCGCCGGCCCGTCGCGCCAGCTCCTCGGAGGTTGCCGGCCCGCCTTCGTGAAGGGCGTCGAACAGCCCCAGCCGTAGGCCAATGCGAACCGTGGGCACGCTGAACGCGCCCCCAAGGTCGCCGAGCATCTTGCCCACGAACGCATTGAGCTTGTTTTCATCGAGTTGCGCCACAGGGATTCTCCCTCGTTGATCGCACTCGATTTCTAACATGCTGGAGATTGTGTGTCGTCAGCGCGACACATCAATTGAGTGTTAGCCGTCGACCTGCGCGCTCAGGCCCAGGCCCGTGAGCTGGCCTGCAAATGCTGCATGACCTGCGCCAGCCTGGGATAGGGGTCGTCCGTTGCGGCCGCCTCGCGCGCAAGGAGTTGTGCCAGCCTGGGATAGGGGTCGACCAGCGCGGTCGCCTCGATCGCAACGGCGAGGGCGTACAAACTCCTCAAAGGTCGGGCGGACTTGGGCATGGTCTCGTTAGGAGCTGTTGGTCGGTGCGGCGGCCTCTCCAGATCTCGCGAGTTTGCCTGCATGAATCGCGCCAGGCCAGCCTCCGCGGGCGGGCACGTTGAGCAGCGCCTCAGGTCCCTTGTGCCTGACGATGGCCAAGCTACCATATGTCGTAGGGAACAAAGGCCGAATCGGCGGAGGTCGCCGATTCGGACCTGATTCGTTTCGCCCGTGTTCCAAGCCGCGCGCAACCGCGCGTTAATCCAGCCCCTCTCCGCCCGGTTGCGCTTGTTCGCCGGCCGGGAAATCCGCCAGTTTCGAAGCCCATGAGCAGCCGCTCCACCGGGGCCCCGCCGTCCAGGCTTACCGCCGTGCTCGGGCCCACCAACACCGGCAAGACGCACCTGGCGGTCGAGCGCATGCTGGGCCACGCCTCCGGCATGATCGGCCTGCCGCTGCGACTTCTTGGCGCGCGAGGTCTACGACCGGGTGGTGAAGGCGCGAGGGCCGCGCTCGGTGGCGCTGATCACCGGCGAGGAGAAGATCGTCCCGCCGCGCGCCGCAGTACTACGTCGCGACAGTCGAGGCGATGCCGCTTGCGCGCGAGGTCGAGTTCCTCGCCGTCGACGAGATCCAGCTGGCGGCCGACCCCGAGCGCGGCCACGTGTTCACCGACCGGCTGCTGCACGCGCGTGGCCGCTACGAGACCATGCTGCTGGGCTCGGCGACGATGGCGCCCTTGATCCGCCGCCTCACGCCGGACGCGGAAATCACGGGGCGCGAGCGGTTCTCCAAGCTGACCTACGAGGGGCCGCGCAAGCTGACGCGGCTGCCAAGGCGGAGCGCGGTCGTCGCCTTCTCGGCGGAGGCGGTCTACGCCATCGCCGAGCTGATCCGCCGCCAGCGCGGCGGAGCGGCGGTGGTGATGGGCTCGCTCAGCCCGCGCACGCGCAACGCCCAGGTCGCGTTGTTCCAGTCCGGCGAGGTCGACTTCCTGGTGGCGACCGACGCGATCGGCATGGGCCTGAACATGGACCTGGGCCACGTCGCGTTCGCGGGCCTGCGCAAGTTCGACGGGCGGCGCACGCGCTGGCTGACCGCCCAGGAGATCGGCCAGATCGCCGGCCGCGCCGGCCGCCACATGCGCGACGGGACGTTCGGCGTCACCGGCGACTGTCCGGACATCGACCCCGACCTGGCGGAGCAGGTGGAGACCCATGCGTTCGAGCCGGTGGCCGCCGCGGAGTGGCGCAACAGCCGCGCTAGACTTCGACTCCCTCGTCGAGCTGCAGCGGTCGCTGACGGCGTCGCCGCCGCGTTCGGGCCTGAAGCTGGCCGAGGAGAGCCTGGACGAGACGGTGCTGAACAAGCTGGCCGAGGACGAGGCCGTCGCAGCGCCGCGCGAAGGACCGCTCGAACCTGGCGAGGCTGTGGGACGTTTGCCAGATCCCCGATTTCCGCAAGACGACGATCGAGGACCACACCCGCTTCGCCCGCACGATCTTCGATCACCTGACCGCAGGCGACCGGCGCATCCCTGAGGACTGGGTCGAGGGCCAGTTCCTGGGCCTCGACCGGCTGGAGGGCGACATCGACGCGCTGTCGGCCAGGCTGGCCAGCGTCCGCACGCTGGCCTACGTCGCCAACCGCGCCGACTGGCTGGCGGACCCGGCGCACTGGCAGGGGCGCACGCGCGCGCTCGAGGACCGCCTCTCCGACACGCTGCACGAGCGGCTGGTGCAGCGCTTCATCGACCGGCGGACCAGCGCGCTGATGCGCGGCCTGAACGTCCGCGAGACGTTGCTCGCCGGCATCGCCGAGGACGGCACGGTGACGGTCGAGGGCCACTTCGTCGGGCGGCTGACCGGCGCACATTTCGAGCCGGCGCGCGGGGCGAGCGCGCTCGAGGACCGCGCGCTGCAGCGCGGCGGCCGAGCGGGCGATCGGGCCGGAGGTCGCGCGGCGGCTGGGGCGACTCGCGGCGGACGATGACGAGGCGTTTGCGCTTGCTGCCGAATGGCATGGCGCTCTGGCGCGGGCAGGCGACGGGGCAACTCGTCGGGGGCGGGCCGTTCTCGCCGCGCGTGCGCCTGGCGGGCGAGCTTGGCCCGCAGGCCGCGCGCGAGCGGGCGCAGCGGCGCCTGGAGGCTTTTGTCGCGGCCGAGGCCGGCCGGCGGCTGAAGCCGCTACGCCTGCTGAAGACAGCCGTCGGCGATGGACGCATCCGCGGCCTCGCGCGCGGGATCGCCTATCGGTTGGTCGAGGCGGGCGGCGTCATCGACCGGCGGCCGGTCGAGGCCGATGTCAAGGCGCTGAGCCAGGCTGAGCGGCGGGCGCTGCGCGCGTTCGGGGTGCGGTTCGGGGCGTTCAGCGTCTTCCTGCCCGCGCTGCTCGAGCCGGAGGCGCTGGCCTTCTCGGCGGCCTTCGCCCGCTTGGGCGCGCCGAACTGGAGCGCGGCTCCGGACCGCCTCACCTCGCTGCCGAACCCGCCGCCGCCGGCCACCAGCCTGTCGGGCCTGGGCCTTCGCGCCGTCGGCGGCCTGGCCGCGCCGGTTGAGGCGTTGGAGCGTCTGGACGAGGCGCTGCGCGCATCGCCGCGCGACCGCGGCGGGGCTCGAGTTGAGCGATCACCGCAATCGAGGCGCTGGGTTGGAGCCGCGCCGAGGCCGAGCAGGTGCTGCGCGGCCTGGGCTATCGCCGGCTTGGCAAGCGACCAGGCCTCCCGGCCTGGCGGCGACCGGCCGCCGCCCCGGCAAGGCCCGCCCAGGGGGCCAAGCACGCGCCCTCCCCGTTCGCGGCGCTGGCGGCGCTAGGCGCGCGCGCGCCGCGGGCCAAGCGCCGCCGTCGACCCCGTCGCGCCGCTTCATGAGCGAGGGCGAGGCCTGCCGGATCGATGTCTGGCTTTGGCGCGCCCGCTTCTTCAAGACCCGCTCGCTTGCGGCGCGGTTCGTCGAGTCCGGGCGGGTGCGCTTGAGCCGCGACGGGACGCAGACCCGAATCGACAAGCCCAGCCGACCGGTTCGACCCGGCGATGGGTTGGTGTTCGCGATGGGCGGGCGGCTGACCGCGATCCGCATCGAGGGGCTGGGCGAGCGGCGCGGTCCCGCGCCCGAGGCGCGCGGGCTCTACGCGCCCTTGGAGAATACCTCGCAGGGGCCTCAGGCGACGGCGGATTGACAAGCGCCGCGCATTCCCCAAATAGACGCGGCTTCCCGAAAGCCCGGCAGGTGGCGAGCCCGATCTATCGATGACCTACATCGTCATGGACGCCTGCATTAAGTGCAAATTCATGGACTGCGTCGAGGTGTGCCCAGTCGACTGCTTCTACGAGGGCGAGAACTTCCTGGTCATCCACCCTGACGAATGCATCGATTGCGGCGTGTGCGAGCCGGAGTGCCCTGTCGATGCGATAAAGCCGGACACCGAGGATGAGGCCGACGGCAAGTGGCTGAGAATCAATACGGATTACGCCAAGGTCTGGCCGAACATCACGGTGAAGGGCGAGCCGCCGGCGGACGCGACGGACTTTGAGCGCGAGACCGGCAAGTTCGAGAAATACTTCAGCGAGAAACCCGGCGCGGGCTCCTGAGCAGCCGCCCTTCCGCTACGCAAGCCTTTCATCGCGCTCAACTTTGTGATAGGTTTATGAATGGCGTGAGCCCATGAACTTCATGGCTCGTGTCACGGTTGAAGGATAGCCGTCCTGAGTGACGCGCGCCTGATGAAGGCGAAGGGTGTCTTAACGGATCTTCGGAATGCGGGCCTCCAATCCCCGCGCATCTTGCGGGTGCTGGACCTATTGCCTCTCGCGCCGATGAAAGAGCTTCCAAGACCGACGGGGCGTCGTTTGTGATTTAAAGAGGACAACAATGACCAAGAGCGAGCTCGATTTCACCATTGGCGATCACGTCGTCTACCCGGCCCACGGGGTTGGCGCGGTCGTGGGGGTCGAAACCCAGGAGGTCGCCGGCTTGAGCCTCGAGGTCTACGTCATCACCTTCGACCACGAGAAGATGACCCTGCGCGTTCCGACCAAGAAGGCGAAGAGCGCCGGCCTGCGCGCCCTGGCGGCCGGCATGGTGGTGAGCCAGGCGCTGACGACCCTGAAGGGCCGCGCGCGGGTGAAGCGCACGATGTGGAGCCGTCGCGCGCAGGAGTACGAAGCCAAGATCAATTCCGGCGACCTGATCTCCATCGCCGAGGTCGTGCGCGACCTGCACCGCGCCGAGAACCAACCGGAGCAGTCCTACTCCGAGCGTCAGCTCTATGAGTCGGCGCTGGACCGCATGGCGCGCGAAGTGGCCGCGATCGAACAGATCGACCGCGACACCGCGATCGGCATCCTCAACAAGTCGCTGCAGAAAGCGGCCTAGGACGTCTCGTTCACGAGCTCGACCGGCTCGGGATGATCTAGCTTCATCAGGCCGTCCCAGCCGATGATGCCGCGCACACGGACAAGCCGCCCTCTGAGACTGGCCGGCGCGATGCCGGCCGCCTGGAAGTCCGCGACGGCCCGCGGGTCGATGAGGGCCGCGAACCCGCGTTCGTCCTGCCGGAAGTCGAGATAGACGCCGCTCCGCGTCGGCGTCACCCGCGCGACCCGGCCCTCGACGATCTGGTAGCCGCGCACGTCCGGCGTCACCTCCTCGGGCAGGCGGACCTCGTAGTCCTTGAGCGCCCAGAGCCCGCGCCGCGCGGTTCGCGCGCGCGCTTCGTCCTCGAGCATGGGCTGATTGAGCGCACGGTTGTCTGGGAAGGTGTGAACGCGCGCCCAGCCGTCGCTGAGCATCGTTCCCTCCACCCACTGGCGGTCGTCGACCAGCCGCACCTGGGCGAGCGCGCGCCCGCGCGCGTCGCGCCGGGCGCCGCCGTAGAAGAGCTGGACGGTGCGGCCCTGGACGAGGCGGCTGAGTTCATCGCGCGCCTGCCGCCCGCCGCGCTCGTCCATCCAAGGGGTCTCGACGCCCGACATCCGGACGACCAGGCCGTTCGCGAGCGTGAATGTGTCGCCGGACTGAACGGATGCGACCTTGGCCGTCTCGCCGGCGGCAAGGCGGTCGAGGCGCCCGCCCTCGCCGCAGGCGGTGAGGCCGACCGCGACAGTCAGACACGCAAAGCCAATCCCTACCCTTCGCACGCACACCCCTGATGCGCTAAGACCGGCGCCCAGCGGCCCGGTAGCTCAGCAGGATAGAGCAGCGGTTTCCTAAACCGAAGGTCATGGGTTCGAGTCCCGTCCGGGCCGCCAGCTCGCGTCGCCCTTCAGCGGCCGCGGGCCACAACTGGATCGGGCGTCTGGGCGGCCCTGATCCGGGCGGGCTCCTCGAGCCAGAGCTGCGTGGCCATCCAGCCGACGAGGGCAAGGAGCGCGAGCGCTGCAAGGCCCATCGCCCACTGACCAAACGGGCCGACCCGCCAGTGGCCCTTTGTCTCCCCGGCCGGCTCGTCGCCGCCGGCGAGCCTGAGCTGGATATCCTGGATCGCCGCGCCCAGCCGCTCGAACCCCTCGCGCACTTCGGCCTGCAAGGCCTCCAGGCTGGCCTCGAGCTTGGCGATCGCCGCGGCGAGCGCGGTGAAGCGCAGGTCGTCCACCTGGCGGTGGGCGTCGAGGTCGCCCTCGATCCGGGTCATGCGCACTGCGGCGCGCTGAGCGGCGGCGCGGGACGGCGGGACCGGCGGATTCGCCGATGCTCGGCGTTCAGCGGCCTCGCCGCCGGCTTCTGGCCTTCGGCGTAGATCTCGAGCCCGAGCTGCATCTCGACCATCACACCATCGACCAGCTGCGCGGCCTGGGCCGGGCGTGATCTCGCCCTTGGCGGCGAAGTCGTTGACGGCCTTGGTGACCGCCCTGCGGACGAGCGTTTCGGCGATGTCTCCGACGCAGGGCTCATCGCTCATTACAGCGCGTCCTGGATCGGCCGCTGGCGATCAACCCGACCAGGGTCGGCGAAAAGCCGAGCTTGTCCAGCTGGACGATCAGGATGGACTCGAGCCACCCTTCGAACGCCTTGACGCCCGGCAGGGCCTGGATGAGCTGGAAGTCCTTGACCAGATCGGCGGCGACGACGCGCGACGAAAGCGCCGACATCGCCCGTCTTCTTCAGGGCGTCGACCGCTTCGGACCATTGCGACATGGGAGTCTCCTTGCTTGGGTTGATCTATGGGTACTGGGCCCAGGGCAGCTGGAAGTGGCCCCAGTCCTTGAGGTTCGCCAATCGCCGCCCCACTCGATCGGCACGTCCAGCTCCATCGCCGCGGCCTTCATGGCGTGCGCGATGGGCTGGTAGAGCAGCGGGTTCCAGCTGATGTGGCCCTGATCCACCGCCGCGACATCGACGCGCACGCCAGGCCTTGCTTGTTCGGCAGGTGGCGCGAATGCAGCGTCTCGCTGGCGCCCTTGGCGACGTTCGCCTCTTCCTCGGCGAGCGTGCGCAGACCCTGGACCACCTCGAACCGTTGCCGGGTGTCGCCGTAGGCGAGGGTCGACGACCTTCACCAGGTCAGGATGGACGTGCGCCAGCGATTGACGGCTGCGCGGATCAAGCGGCATCGGAAGCTCCTTTCGCCGCGTCCGCCGCCTTCACCGCCGCCCCGCCCGTCACGGCGCCGGCGATGGCGCCCAGGATGAAGGTGAGCAGCTGGACGTTCGCCGGCGGCACGGCCTGATAGACGAGGAGGCCCCCCAGCACGCCCAGCGCGATCATGGCCAGCACGCTGAGGACGGTTTGCGTGGACAGGGATGCCATGGGCTGGGGTTCTCTCTCGCGCCGGGGGGCCAGGGCCGTGTTCGACCCAGGCGCAAGCTTATGGCGGCGCAGGGGGCGCTCAGGATTCGGCTGAGCGGCGGCCGGGCTTGGCGTGGCGCCGACGGTGCGCCTAGCTTGCGCCGACCCGTCGGCGGAGAGGGCGCGAAGATGGCCGGGCGCTATGCAACGAGCAGCTCGCAAGGCGCTCCGCCCGCCTCGGTCCGCGAGCGCGTCGAGGCGGCGCTCGGCTCGACGTTTCAGGCATGGTCGAAGCCCGACACCGGCCTCACGCCTAGCCACCGCTTCATCGTCGCATTGGCCGACGGTCGCCGCGTCTTCGTGAAAGCCGCCGCCAACCCTCAGACCGCGGCATGGCTGCGCAACGAACGCCTGGCGCTGGCTTCAGCGCCGCCAAAGTTCACAGCCCGCCGTCGGAGCATGGATCGACGATGGCGACGATGCCCCGATCCTGGTCACCGAAGCGCTGGACGGCCATTGGCCGGCGAGCCACCGCGGCGTGGACTGGCGGCAGGGCGATCTGCAGCGCGTGTTCGCCGCGATCCGCGAGCTTGCCGGCGCGCCGGCGCACGCGCTGCCGGCCGACCAGTCCGAGCCAACGGTCGGATGGCGGACGATACTGGCCGCGCCGCAACGCTTCCTCGACCTGTCGCTGTGCTCGGCGGCCTGGCTCGACGCGCATGGCGCGACGCTGGCCAGCGCGGAAGCGGCGCGGGAACGTCGAGGCGACGGCTTCGTGCACGGCGATATCCGCAGCGACAACATCTGCGTCATGGACGACGGCGTGAAGTTCGTCGACTGGAGCGACGCCCGCCGTGGCGCGCGCGACACCGACCTTGCTCTCTTCCTTGCCCACCGCCCACCTCGAAGGCGGACCGCCTCCGTTCGAGGTGATGCCCGACGGCGGCGCCTGGGCGGCGCAGCAGGCCGCGGCCCTGGCCTTGCGGGCGCTCGACCACGACGATGCTCCCGATTGGCTCCGCGGCGTGTTTCGCCGGCTGGCGCGGATCAACCTCGATTGGGCCGAGGCGAGCCTTGGGTTGCCGCCGCGGGACGCCTAAGACTCCCCGTTCGAACCGACAAAGGCAGCGCCATGATCACCGGCTCACACCGCTATCCCGACGATGGAAGAGGTCATCTACGGCCGCCCGGCGGCCGAGGCCGTCGCCCAACTGGCCGACGCCTTCGGCGCCCAGCGCCTCTTTCTCGTCACCACCCGCTCGCTGGACACCGGCAATGGTGCGGTCGCGGCGCTAAAGGCCGCGCTCGGCCCGCGTTCCGTCGGCGCCTTCTCGGCCATCCGCGCCCACTCGCCGCGCGAGGACGTCGTCGCCTGCGCAGACGCCGCGCGCGCCGCGGGCGCCGACCTCCTGGTCGCCCTCGGCGGCGGCTCGGTGATCGACGCGGTCAAGGTCGTGCAGCTCTGCCTCTGGGGCGACGTCAAGACGGTCGAGGGCGTCGGCCAGCTGCTCGGCCGCGGCGCGCGCGATCTTGCGCCCGGCGTGCGCATGATCGCGCTGCCCACGACGCTGTCGGCCGCCGAGTTCACCCCCTTCGCCGGCGTCACCGATACGGCGCGGCGCTCGAAGGAGGGCTACGGCCACCCCAGGCTCGCGCCGCGCGCGGTCGTGCTCGACCCACGGCTGACGCTCGAGACCCCGGCCCAGCTCTGGTTCTCCACGGGCCTGAAGGCCGTCGACCACGCCGTCGAACAGCTGTGCAACCCCGAGCGCGCGCCGTACGCCGACGCGCTCGCTGAAGCCGGCCTGAAGCATCTCACCGCCGGCCTCGCCGCGACGAAGGCCGACGCCGCAGACCTCGACGCCAGGCTCGAGTGCCAGTTCGGCATGTGGCTGGCGATCAGCGGCGCGAGCGCCGGGCGCGGTCTCGGCGCCAGCCACGCCATCGGCCACACGCTGGGCGGCGGCTTTGGCGTGCCGCACGGGATCACCTCGTGCGTGATGCTGCCGGCCGTGCTGGCCTGGAACGCAACAGCCAACGCCGGCCGCCAGGCCGTGGTCGCGGCTCTGATGGGGCGGCCGGGGGCAGCGCCGCCGACGCCGTGCGCGACCTGGCGCGCGGCCTTGGCCTTCCCACCCGCCTCTCGGAGGTCGGCATCGAGCCGTCGCAGTTCCAGGCCATCGGCGAGGCGACCATGCACGACCGCGGCGTGCGCTCGAACCCAAGGCCGATCGAGGGCCCCGCCGACATCGTCGAGATCCTCGAGCTCGCCGCCTGACGCTAGGTCCGGCTTGGCGCTCGCCCCGGGCTTGCCTAAGACGGGACGAACTCCAACCTTCGCCGAGCGACCGTTTGACCCACACCACCTTTACGACCCGCGCCGGCCTCAAGCTGGCCGCCGACGAGCACGGCTCCGGCGAGCGCGGCGTCGTCCTGCTCGCCCATGGCGGCGGACAGACCCGCGCACTCCTGGGGCTCGACCGCCACGCGCCTGGCGGAGCTCGGCTGGCGCAGCGATCTCGCTCGACCTGCGCGGCCACGGCGACAGCGACTGGCACCCGCGAAGGCGACTACCAGGCGCTGCTCGATCGGCGAGGACCTGATCGACGTCGTCGCCACGCTGGACGCGCCGCCCGCGCTGATCGGCGCCTCGCTGGGCGGCATCGCCGGGCTGATGGCCGAGGCGGTGATCGCGCCCGGCACGTTCCGCTCGCTGACGCTGGTCGACATCATCCCGCGCTCCGACCCAGGCGGCGCGGCGAAGATCCTCGGCTTCATGAGCCAGAACGTCGAGACCGGCTTCGCGAGCCTTCAAGAAGCGGCCGACGCCATCGCCGCCTACCTGCCGCACCGCCCGAGCGGACGGACCTCTCCGGCCTGTCGAAGAACCTCAGGCTGCACGCCGACGGCCGCTATCGCTGGCACTGGGACCCGAAGTTCACCTCCGGCGTCCGCGGCGGCGAGTCCGCGGCGAACGTCGACCGGCGCAGCTTCGACTTCGAGGCCGCCTGCCGCGCGATCCAGATCCCGGTCCACGTCATCCGCGGACGGATGAGCGAGCTCGTCTCGCTCGAGGCCGCCGCAGGCCTTCGTCGGCGCGCTCGCCAACGGCTCGCTGACCGACGTCTCCGACGCCGGCCACATGGTCGCCGGCGACCGCAACGACGTCTTCATGGAGGCCGTCGTCGCCTTCCTGGACCGCCAGGACGAAACGCCCCTGGCTGCGCAACCGCGCCGGGGCCAGCCTCGGCGAGGGCTGAGCGCTGCTCCCAGCGCGAGCTCGACCGTCCTCTAGCCGCCGTGCCGCCGTAGCCGCCCGAGCCGGAGCCCGGGATGCGCGGCAGGATCGACCGGACGTATGCCGCCCATGCCGGCGAGGCCTGGTCCAGGTTGAGCTGGTCGACCGGCGGCGCCGCCGCCGGCCGCGGCCGGCCCGTCAGCGGCGTCGCTGGCGCGGCCCGCGCCGGCGGCGCATCGCCGCCCTGCCCCAGCGCCGCCGGCGGCGGCGCCTGACCCTCCGCGCTGTTGCGCGCGAGCATTGCGCAAAGCGCCTCGGCCAAGAGGTTCGTCGCCCAGCGCCGGCATGGTCCGCGGCGGACCGCGCTGGATGCCTTGCAGCGCGTCGGCGAGCCCTTGGCCGTAGCCGCCGGCGCTGTAGCCGAGCGGCTGGCGCGCGGGCGCGGCGAGCAACGGCCGGTCCTGCATCGCGGGCCGCGCGGCGTGCGGGCGTTGAAATCGAACGTTCGTCATCTTCGGGCTCCTCAAATGGGCAGTGCGCTTCGGCGCCGCCGACCCAGGCTGAACAGCCCGCCCAGGCCGGAGTTGTAGCTCTGCAGTTGCGCCTGGTAGTTCGCCAGCTGGCGCCTGTTGCTGCATCGCGTAGGCGGCCTCGACGTTGGTGGGCGCGACCTGTGTCTGCGCCGGCGTCGAGGTCGGCGCCTGCACCTGGCCCGACGACATCAGCGCGTCGAACTCGTTGATCGGCAGCTGTTGGGCATAGGCCTGGTCCTGGAATTGCTGCTGGGCGGCGGCGTTGTACAGATTGGCGTTGGTCTGGTTCTGCCCGAACGCCTGGGTCTGCGCGGCGTTGGCGAAGCCGGCCATGCCCTGGTTCTGCGCGAACTGGGCGGCGGCCGCGGCGTTGGCGAAGTTCGCCTGCGCCCTGGTTCTCGCCAAAGCCCTGCGCCTGGGCGGCGTTGGCGAACTGGCCCGCCTGCGCCTGCTGGCCGAACAGCGTGTTCTGCTCGGCGTTCGCCCGCGCCGATCGCGCTGAAGGCGGCCTGGTTGTAGGCGTCGTTCCGCGCGTTGTTGAACTGGGTCATGCTGTTCTGCAACGCCGCATCGTTCGGGTTCAGCCCCTGGGCCGTCAGCTGCGCCTGCTGCTGCTCGGCGTTCTGCGCCCATTGCGGATCCAGCCGCGACGCCGCCTGGGCATAGGCCGCGTTCGAGCGCGTTCTGCACCGATTGGCCCACGTCCTGCCCGCCGATCTGGCTCTGGATCGGGCCGCCGGCGGAAAAGCCGTACTGCAGGCCGGGACCGGGGTTGAAGCCGTACTGCGATCGGCCCGCCCATCACGCCGGTGGCCAGCGGCGAGACCGGCGTCACCGGCGTGTTCAGGGCGTTCTGCACGTTGCCCAGCTGGTTGCCGGCGATGCCCAGCGCGTGGGCCTGGTTCGCCGCGCCCTGGTCGAAGATCGCCTGTTCCTGCGGGCTTAAGGTTCACCGTCTCGGTGAACGGCGTGTTCGGCCCGCCGGGCTGGGCGTAGTTGACCGTGCCGAAGGGCGTGACCTGGTTGACGTTGTTCAACGTCGCCTGGTCTTGCGCGGTCGCCAGGTTCGACTTGGTCTGGGCCGCGGAAACCACGTTCGGATCCGGCGGCGGGGGCGGTTTTGGAGCAGACTTCCCGATCGCGGACTCTCCTTGAGCTTGAGTTCGCGGGAAAGTCTACCGGCGGTGAACCGCGCTCAGCGCTTTGCTGACAGGCCTCGCCGCGCGAGCGGCGGGGCACCATCGAACCACGAAGGACACAAAGGATGCCAAGGGCTCTGAAGAG
This sequence comes from uncultured Alphaproteobacteria bacterium, assembly GCA_963719975.1. Classification (GTDB taxonomy): domain Bacteria; phylum Pseudomonadota; class Alphaproteobacteria; order Caulobacterales; family Caulobacteraceae; genus Poindextera. Next base: position 17,581 of record CAVRED010000005.1, on the reverse strand, counting down.
TCGGCAAGACAGCAGCCATCCCGGTCCCTTCGTGCCCTTCGTGTCCTTTGTGGTTGATAGGCAGCCGCCGCTCGCGCGGCGGCGCGAGGTTGGGCGCCCGTCGACCTAGGGCGAGGAGGACGCCGCGCCCCCGCCTGCCGGGTTGTCCTGCTCGAACCGCTGGACGATATCGCCCGCCAGCGACTGCAGCCCTGCCGGCAGCCGCACCGTCACCGCGCTCAGGTCCGGCGTCTGCCCGGTCAGGATCACCGCCCCGCTCACCGCGTCCGCCCCCGGCGCCATGCGCTCGTTCAGGTTCGTGTCTGTGCCCAGCCCGACCGCGCCCGCCGGGGTCTGGAACTCCACCACCTCGTTGCTCTTGGTCGTGATCTTGTCGCTGGCGTAGGGGCCGGACGGAAAGCTGCTCGCCGGCTCGATGCCTTCGTTGATCACGCCTTGCGCGAACGCCTGGTGGGCCGGGAACACCCGCTCGATCACCTGCGCCACCTCGAACCGGCCCGAGGTGTCGCCGCTGGCCACCCTGGCCTCGATCGCGTCGCCGCTTCGCGCCCGACCAGCTGGCGCGCCCCGCCAGGTCCGACGGCTGCAGCGGCTGGGCGGCCACCACCAACGTCGCGCCGTTCGATCCATAGATCCCCGCGCACGACCACCCGCGCGGCCCGATCACGCCCGGCCCGTTCGCATCTCGTAATAGGCCAGCTGCGCCGCGTCCGCGGCCGTCATCTGCACGGCCTCCGGCGCGCCGCGTCGGCGCCGCCTGCGGCCCAACCTGCCCGTCCGAGGCGCAGCCGACGAACGGGATGGTGGTCGAGATCACCGGCGCGGCCGCGGCGGCGGCGGACGAGTCCGGAGCCGGCGCGGGTTTTGCGCACGCGCTCAAACCGGTGACCCACGCAATCACTAAGAGCCCAGTCGAGCGCTGGGTTGCTCGTGCCCAACCACTGGGCCGCGATTGCCGCCTCATCGCGTCCTCGCCCGCAGCCTCACTCGCCGGACGTTCTGCACCGGCTCAGCCGAACTCAGCAAGCACCGATCGCAGCCGATCTCGCCTTTCCCGGCTCGCAGTGGCAAGGGAAGCGAGCGGCGAACGCCAAGACATCTAGGCATCGAGTTTTGCAGAGCCGAATGCCGATGCTCAATAACCGTTGCAGCACGCAAACGGGAGTTGAGGACCACCGCCAATGAGAACCTTGTTCTCGGCCGCAGCCTCGCCGCGAGAATTGGCGTCAACCGCGCCGCGCTCCCTTATGCCCGCGTCGACTACCGAGGAAGACTAGATGCGAGTGCGCTATATATACTCAGCATGCGTAGTAATAGAGAGCTCGGACGTTCGCATTGTTTGTGACCCATGGTTTACGCCAGGGGCTGGCGATGGTTCCTGGTACCAGTGGCCAGTAATAGACGATCCGATAAAGACTATATCAGACGCAGACCTGATTTACATTTCTCATATCCATTCCGATCACTATGACCCTGTCTTTCTGCGCAAATATTTCAGGAGATTCCCCAATTCCAAGATAATTATCGGAGACCAAGCTCCGCCCCTATTGCAACGCAAGATGCAGCTCGATGGATTCGGATTCAATGTGGTTGACGCTCTTTGCGTCGGAGACACCGATTTGTTCATCATTCCGAACCGCAGTCGGAAGGTTAACCTCGATACCGCTCTCGTGGTGCGCTGCGGAACCCAGAGCATCGTCAATCTCAATGACAACCCGTTCGACGCACAGCAGGTATCCACTATCCGCGATTTGTGCGGCGGGTCGCCGACCCTCGCCCTGCTGCCCTACGGAGGAGCGACCAATCATCCGCAGACTTTCCACTATGATTCGCACAACGAGTTGCTGAACGCCGTGAAGACTAAGGAGCGTCATTTTCTTGACTGCTTCAATAAGTACATAGACGTTTTAGAGCCGAAAGCAGTCCTTCCCTTTGCTGGAAAGTATTGGCTGGCGGGACCTTTGAGCGTTCTTAATCCCTATCGCGGGATCCCCGACGCAATAACTGCCGCCGCCGAGGCTGGCGAACGCGGGTTCGTGCTAGCCGACGGCGGCGATGCATACTTCGACTTGGACACAATGAAACCTTCGGCGGTACGGTCAAAGGCTTATGACTTGGAGGAAGTGCGCAAGCATTTCGCCGCGCTAGACTTCCCCGGATACAGCTATGAACAAGAGATTCGACCGGACGCCGAGCGTCAGCTGCCTCTGCTCCCCCTGTTGAACACGGCATTGCGAAGTGCGCGGCGCAAGATCAGTGTGACCGAGCCCTATTGGGTCTGCATCCAGCCCGCGACGCTCCCGGGCTACCTGTGCTTTGATCCATCAACGACTGGCGAAGTGGTGGTACTAGACCCGGGTCAAGTGAGGGATCTCATCCCAAGATTAGAGATCTTCATTGATGATCGGTATCTCTTTGGGTTGCTGACAAGGCTGTATCATTGGAACAACGCAGTCGGTGGGTCCCACTTCCGGTCGAGGCGGACTCCGGACGTCTACCGACGAGACGTAGCCGACTTCATTGACGTCCTTCAGGTCTAGCCGACGCTAGTCCCAAGACCGCTCAGGTACCGATTTCGAGCAACGCGCTCGCTGGCAGAGACTCGACGACCCTAGGATCGATGCAGAGCATATCCGGGGTCGATATCCGCAAGCACCGGCGTGGCGCCCGCGTAGGCCCCCGCATACGCGGTTGCGACAAAGGTCGGCTCGGGAACGACCACCTCGTCCCCCCTGTCCAACCCCCAGCGCCGCCAAGGCGAGATGGAGGCCGGCCGTGCCGTTGCAAGCCGCCGGGGCGTGCCCGACGCCGCAATAGTCGGTGAATCGCCGTTCGCATTTCTCGACGTATGGGCCTATGCCTGAGACCCAGCCCGATCGCACCGCATCTAGCACCGGCGCTTGCTCGCGGGCCCCAACGAGGGCCGCGATCTGGGATGAACGACTCGACCGGACCACCTATGCAAGAACGGCCTTACCGGTGACCTGCTCGCTGGACGTCAGCGCGCGTTATCTGGCGCTGCGAACAGTTGTCGGCCCTTGGCCGGATTGCCGACAAGCAAGTGTCCCGGCCCGAAGTCGTCGTAGACAACGGCGCCTGCGGAGATTCTTGTGAAGGCGCCCACGGCCTTCTTCGGGGCCACAACGCAAGTTGGTCCAAGCAGACAGCAATCGCCAAGGACCGCTTCCCCTCCGATGCATGCGAAGGGCGAAAGCACCGAGTGATCTCCGATGATGGCGTCGTGGCCGACGCTGCAGTGAGCATTAATCGCCACATTCGCGCCCACCTTGGCCGCCACGCCGACGAACCCAAACGGACAAACGATGACGCCTGCCTCGATGCGCGACGAACCGGCCACGTAGGCGGACGGGTGCACCAGCGTTGCGAAGTTGGCTCCCCGCCCGCGAAGTTGATGCCAAACCACCCGCCGCAGCTCCGGCTGGCCGATCGCAACGAGCACATGAACGTCCGGGCGGGAGCTGGCGTCGAGGTCCATCACAGGCAGCGGCTGGGTCTGGAAGTCCGCTGTGCGCTCGGCGCGGTCGTAGTTGACCCCGACTAGATCCGCGGCGGCCACCGGCGTCCCCTGGTCGTCGAACAAGCCACGCCCGGCCGAAGTGCAGTCGACGATATATTGCTCGACCTCAAGGGCGAATCCACCCGCCCCGGCCAGAACGATTTTGATCCGATCCATCGGTCAGAGCACGCGCACGAGCCGCACCGCGTCACGCAGCAAATCGTTTCCGTCCCAGACGGCGTCGAAGTCGAGGGCGCGACCAATGGGCACGATGCGGCAAAGGCCCTGTGGGGCAGCCGCCTCGGCAAACGCCGCCATGGCCTCTCGAGAAAAACCCTCGTAACCCAGGGTCTGGTCGCGATCACGAATTTCCGCGATCAAGCTATCGAGCGTTTCGATATAGCGGACCCCGAGAAAGCCGCCGCCAACCGACGGACGAATCGGCGAGGACAACCGCGCCGTGGCGAGCTCGATAGAGAACCAGTCGGCCTGGTCGGCCGCGCCCTCCGCGGCAAGCTGCGCCAGCACTCTGAACTTCTCAATTGCATGAGCCGCCTCGATCATGCCCCCGGCAGCGGCCGCCAAGCGGTCGACCTCTCTAAGGACCACCCTGAGGGCGTTTCCGTGCGTCGTCGCGGCTCCAACAACGTACAACACGTGTGGCGACGAGCATGCCATCTGATCGAACAGGTAGACGTCGTTGAACAGCCTCTTCGCCAGCACCCGGACTCTCCTTTGGTCGAGCGAGGCAAGGTGTTCGCCGCTCAGGACGTTATAGGAATAGCGATCTGGGAATGTCAGCGCTCGCCCGCCCAGGCGCACCGGCATAGAAGAGAACTCGACAGCCTTCGCGTCACCGCCCCACACGAGCCGAAGATCGGCCTGCTCCGAGATGCGACGATTGATCGACTCCGAAATGGGATAGCTGACGAACAGGTCGGGCAAACCGCCTTCGGCCAGGAGGTCGATCAGAACGTCAAGCGCTTCCTTCATTAGGCCGGTTGCACGGCTAGGAAGCCGCGTGACGCCCACATTACCGGCCAGGAACGCCGTGACCCACGAATAGAGAAAAATCGTATCTACATTGGCCGGCGGCAGATGAAAGGCGATGCCGCGACCGACCGGCACGACGTTTTCCGGCAGCCCTTGGCGGAAGTCGCGGGACAGTTTGGTCAGCGCGCCCTTGCGAATCCAGAACGCGAAAGTCCTCATGGCGATCGAGTCGGCGAAACGCGGATCTCGGCAGAGGCTTTCGGAGAAGCGGGCAACGAGTTCGACGCGGCTCGAGTTCGAACGGAGCCGAACGGCTCCTCCGGGCAAGCGCCAGGCGATTGGCAAACTCGCCCAGGCCGACCCGGTCGGCGCGCCCGCGCGCGTTGAGGATCAAGACGTCGGTCATCACCCGCTCAGGCCGGCGCCGCGACAACGTCCGAGCATCCTCGCAGCTCAGCCCTCGGCAGCCGCCCGTGAATGCGGATCGCCTTGCCCAGACGGCCACCAGCGCCGCTGTCAATCGAAACGATTTCGCCCCTATCCTCTGTCAAGAGGCTATGGCCGGGGTAAGAAAGCGGCAGTGTGGAAAGCACCTGCACGAGCCCGACCTCTCCCGGACCGAGCGGGTCCCAGGACCTTTCGTCGCGAATGATGACGTCAGCGAAGTTCGGCGGATAGAGGTTCCCATCGTCGCCTTCCAGGAAGATCGAGCCGATCTGTTCAATCATTCCGTAGAAGTTGTAAATTCGTCGGATCCCGAACCGCCGGCGGAGACACTCGCGGAAGACGCTGTTGGGCACATTCTCGCTTTCCATCCGCTTCCACCCGCCTGAGTGAATGAGAATGGCATTCGACAGATCGAGGTCGCCATCGGAAAACGACGCGAACAGGCGACTCCACAAGAGATAGGTGAAGCCGAAGATTAGGAAAGGCCCTGCCCCGTTCGCCCTGACGAACGCGCAAACCCGGTCGACGTCGATTTCGAGCGCATTGTCCAGAACGAACGTCGCCTTGGCACCAAACTTCATGAGGCCGAGAACGCCCGCGCCCCGGGCGGTCAAGAGGTCGGGATCGCTGATGACGCCTCTGCTGTCGATGATCAGAAACGGCAGTCGCGACGGCCCGAGGACCGGCTTCAGTGTCTCAACCAGCGCCCTTGACTGTCTCGCGGAGGTCGTTGCGTCGACGAAAATGCGGCTCGCCCCCTGGCCAGTTGTCCCGCTGGACGTCATGACGGTCGTCCGGTCAGCCGTCGAGACAAGGTCGATGGTCTTGAAGATCGAAGTCGGCAGGAATGGCACGTTGTCGATCGAGTCAGTTGCCCGTCGCCCCCCCCAAAGGACGTCGAGGATGCGGGCGTACGGTGGACAATTGTCCGCGTGGTGGGCGGTCAGGTCGTTCAGCGCCGCCAGCAACAGCCGCTGCTTCTCAGGCTGGGCTATCGAATAGGGCGGACGGTCCAGGAGATCCCCGTGCACTAGACCAACTCTCGCAACCGGGCGAAGTCGACCTTGCCGGAAGTCCTTGAGCGGGATCGTGTCGACCTGGACCGTCTTGAAGGACCGCGCAGGGAGTTCCGAACCTGTTGGCAAGGTCCGCCAAACGCTGTGCAAGTGCCCCTCCGTTCCGATCCAGCTCCGGAGCGAAGACATGAATGCAATCGGCGCCTGCGATAATCACCGCTTCGAAATCTGGCCTTAGGAGGCGCTCGACTTCGTCCAATTCGATGCGCAAGCCGGCGACCTTCGCGAATTGTTGATTGCGGCCGGTGATAAAGAGGTCGCCGTCGCGGTCCAAGTATCCCACGTCCCCGGTTTCGAGACGTCCGTTCATCTGGTCGCCCTGGAGCAGGCACGAGCGCGAGGTGGCGTAGCCCCGCATCACATTCGGTCCATAGTAGACAATCTGTCCGACTTGGCCTTCCGGCAGCACCGTGCCGGTCTCATTGACAATCTCCAACCGTCCGCCCTTCAAAGCGCGACCGACTGACTCCGGCTTTAGCGGGAAGCGATCGCTCGGCAGCGTTGTCATGCGAGGCCCGGCCTCTGTCTGACCGTACATGACACAGAGGCGTGCCCCTCGCGCCGTTGCTTGGGCATGAATGGCCTCAGCGAACCGGCGTTCGAGCCGACCACCGGCCTGGGTAAATGTTGTCACGCTCGGCGGAATGAGGCGTGCAAGGCCGAGGCGCGCCAATGTCGTGTAGTGGAAGGGGACACCCGGGAAGTGCGTCGCCCCCGCACTGGCCAGCCGAATTGAGAAGTCCGCCGACGTGATCTTCGCCTCAGTCAGGAACGCCGCCGCCCCCTGTTCAAGGTGCGAAAGGAGAACCGACAGGCCGTACGAGTAGTGCAGTGGAAGATGGCAAACCGCGACGTCGCCGGCCCCAATCAGGAGGCCATCCGCGATCTGGTGCGCGTTCGCGAACACCGCCTCGTTGGGCAATCGCACGAACTTGCTCGAGCCGGATGTGCCGGACGTCGAAAGGAGAATCTCGTCGAAGGGGGGGCGGGCTCCCCTTGCTCACCCGTGTCCACAAGGCCGGCGATCGGATCGTAGGCTATCTCCGGCCGGAACGCGCTAACGATAGCGTCGCGCGCGGTTGGGTGGATGGCCGAGTCGATCAGCACCACAGCGGATCCAGAAGCCCACGCGGCAAGAAACGCAATCGCGCTCTCGACATCGTTTTTCGGAGCGACCAGGGCAACGCCGGCGCGACCGCTCAGGCCGGTTAGTGTACCTCGGACCGCCGACGCAACCTGCGCGTAAGTCAGCCAAGGGATTCGGTCGTCGCTGAGGCACGGCCTGCGCGCTAACGCAGCATCGAGCTCCGTTGCGCCGGAGAAGACGTCAAAGAGGTGCCGGAGCCCCGGACCGGCCATCAGATAACCATACCCCCATCGACGCCGATCACCTGACCGGTGATGTAGGACGACAGGTCCGAGGCCAGGAACAACACCAGGTTCGCTACATCCTGGGGGTCGCCGACACGACCGACGCCAATGGACGCCACGCGTTGCGCGTGGATGTCCGCAGGTACGTTTGCGATCATCGTGGTCTGAATATAGCCCGGCGCAACGGCGTTGACCCTAACTCCTTGCGGCGCGAGCTCCTTGGCGGCCGAGAGAGTGGCGCCGATCAGGCCGGCCTTCGACGCAGCATAAATGAGCTGACCCCGGTTCCCCCTGACGCCGATAATCGAAGAGATGTTGATGATGCTCGCGTTCTTGCCGCGCGCCATCAGCCGCGCCGCCGCTTGCGTAACCTGGATCGCGCCGATGAGGTTGGTGCGAAGCACGTCGTTGATCTCAGCGTCGGAGATCATGCCGATCAAGGCGTCGCGTAGTATTCCAGCATTGTTGACCAGGATGTCGAGGCGCCTAGCGGACATCAAAGGCGCCCCGGGCTAAGCCCTTGGCCTGTGTCGGGTCGGATACATCACCGACTATCACGTGCACACGACCGGGGTGCTGCTCGCCGAGCGCATCGCCTGCCGCCCGCAGGTAGGCGGTCATTTCGCGACCGTTGAGGACGACGGTGGCTCCAGCGGACAGCAAGCACTCGCTCACCGTCAGCCCGATGCCGCGCGACGACCCTGTGACCAGCGCGACGCGACCACCGAGATCGATCGAAATCATAGGTTCCTGTCTACGATCTCGAGCGCCTTGGCGAAATCGCTCATTGCGAGAATGTCGTCTGTCTCGAGTATAATGTCGAACTCTGTCTCGATCGCCGCGACCAAGGACATATGACCGAGAGAATTCCACTTGGGCGTTTCATTGTAGACCAGAATTGCCCGATCTGCACTCTCCGGCAGCTCAAGAGTGTCCTGAAAAACTACCCGACAGTCTATTTTCCGTGCTCATTGGGCGCGCCTGAGGTGGACCGAACGAACGTCTGCCGATCTATTGCCAATAGTCGACAAAGCCGACCTTGTGAAACACGTCATTGCGCATCGTCTTGAGTTGCTCGTAGGCCTTCCGGGCGAGGTCCTCCTCGCGAAACAAGAACCACATTCGCGGGGCGACGACATAGACCGAAGCTACGAACCCCCAGCGGCTAAACAAGATCTCCATCGCCTTGTTAGTGAAGAACGAAATGTGCACCGGCAACAAGTAAAACCATAAGTCGTCGCGTGGTACTACCCTGCCCACCCAGGTGTGCATGGCAAGAACGCCGCGCGTTGGATGCACTGAATCGGCGATTTCATCCAGAGTCTGAAGGTCTCTAACGTGCTCCATGACAGATGTATTGATGACTAGACCGAACTTCTGCCGACGGACCTCTTCGTCAGTCAAATATACTGAGTTGTCGCCACCGAGAAATTTGTCGTATTTGCGTACTAGCATCCCCTTCGACGCCAGCATGTCTGCTAACTTCCCGTCTCCACAGCCGTAGTCATAGTATGGGAGGTCCGCGGGAAATATCCCGCTGCTCTCAAGACAGAGTAGCACCTCGGACTGCTGGCTTAGTCGTTCGAACCAACGCGGATCGTCCGCACATTCATCTCGACCGAAGAAGCCCAAGTGGTACCGTTCATTGAGCGTTCCCCAGTCGTTGTCGCTAAGAGCATAGTGGGTGGCGGAAAACGAAAACCCGCAATCTGCACATTGCCGATAGCGCACCTGCTCGAGATTGCAGATACCGCCGAAGTCCTTCGTGAAGTAAGGACGCGTTCGGCCGCCGCAAATGATGCAGCGGGGTGACTTGAGGTCATACTTCGTCGGCACTGCGTTGTCCCTTGATCGGCCAAGAGCGGATTGTGAGAGGCTGGGCGTCCCAACCAGCGCTAAGTTGCGACGCGCTCGCGATAGGCTGCCTGCTCCCGCGTAGCGGAGCAACCCTAACGCGGAGCCGGCGCTCAAGCCAAACGGCCGGCCGGCGTGCCCCAACGGATTGGCCCCTGGAGTCAAACACCGGGCTTTGCGACAAGCCCTGAACTGCTGGCTCATCCCAGCGCACCAGGGCAAAGGTCCCGAGCAGAGTCGCTATCACAGTCTCCGCCGCCCTGGCTGCACCATCGTCGATCTTCAGCGCGACGCCCAGGCCCAGGCTGCTGACAGCGGCGACGAACACCCCCTCCGCGCCGGTCTTCACGCTGGCCGCGCCCGCGGCGGCTTGGATCAGGGCCGTGCAGGCGCGCCCCGTGCCGGCGACGTAGAGCGGCTTGGCCTTGACCGCGGCGTCCAGGCGCCGGGCCGCGGCGGCGCGGTCGGGGGCCAGGCCCGACGGGTCGGCGATGCGCGCGACGGCGGTCGCCAGGGCGCGCAGCGGCAGGGCGACGGCCGGGGCGGTGCATCCGTCGACGGCGACCGGCATGTGGGCCGGATCGACGCCCGCCATCTCGGCCATGGTGGCCAGCACGCGCCGCTGCACCGGGTGGTCGGGCCGTTCATAGCCCTGGGTCTCGGCGCCCAGGTGGCGGGCGTCGGTGAGGAAGCCGGTGTGCTTGCCCGAACAGTTGTGATGGGCGCGGGTCAGCGGCCGTCCGTCGGCGCCGACCGGCGCGCCACAGGCCAGGGCGTCCTCGTCCAGGCCGATGCGGCCCAGCCAGGCGCGCACCGCCTCGACATGGAACGCCTCGCCGCTGTGCGATGCGCAGGCCAGGGCCAGCTCTTCCTCGCCCAACCCGAAGGCGTCGGCGGCGCCGGATTCCACCAGGATCAGCGCCTGGAGCATCTTCACCGCCGAACGGGGGTAGATCGGCCGCTCGACGTCGCCGCACGACCAGACCAGCTTGCCCGACGCATCGGCGATGGCGACCGCGCCGCGGTGGCGGCTTTCCACCAGGTCGCCGCGGGTCACCTCGACCAGGATGGGGTTCACGCCGTCCATCCGCCGTCGAGCACGTGCACCTGGCCGGTGGTGAAGGCGCTCTCGTCGGACGCGAGATAGACCGCCAGGGCGGCGACCTCCTCCGCCGCGCCCAGCCGGCCCATCGGCTGGCGCGCGATGAACGCCCGCTCTGCGACGTCGGGATCGCCGGGCAAGGCGGCGATCCGCTCACGGAGGGATGGCGTGGCGATGGTGCCGGGCGCGATGGCGTTACAGCGGACGCCCCTGGCGACGAAGTCGGCGGCGATCGAGCGGGTCAGGCCGATGACGGCGGCCTTGGACGCGCCATAGGCGAAGCGATCGGGCACGCCCTTGATCGAAGAGGCCACCGACGCGACGTTGATGATGGAGCCTGAGCCGCGGGCCAACATGGCCGGCAGGGCGGCTTTGCAGATGCGGAACATGCTGGTCACGTTCAGCTCGAACGAGCGCGCCCATGCGTCCTCGCCGCAGTCGAGGATCGAGCCGTTGGCGACATAGCCGGCGCAGTTGAACACCACGTCGAACGACGGGCGCTCGGCGAACAAGGCGGCGATGGCGGCGGGATCTGTCACGTCCAGAACGCGGGTCTGGACGCCCGCGAGCGTCGCCAGGGCGGCGCCGTTGATGTCGGTCGCCAGCACCTGCGCCCCTTCGGCCGCGAACGCCTCGGCCGTCGCCCGGCCTATGCCCTGGCCGGCGGCGGTGACGAGACAGAGCTTGCCCTGGAGGCGGTTGGTCATGGCGGATTGGCTACGCGCTTAAGCCAGGCGGGCCAAGCCCTGCACCTCCGGCGCTGGGTTCAGAGGTTCGTCGGCCAGCGGCTCGATATCGCGTCTCCCCCGCCATCGTCGTTGGCCGATCGCCGTTACTCGGCGCATATGCCAGTCGTAAGCAGGAGCTAGCGCATGTCGGGCGCCACCTCTCCGAAAGACTGCATGGCTGCCTTCGTCGCGGCCTTGATCCGCCGGGATATCGAAGCGGCCTTGGCCTTGCTGACAGATGACGTCGCGTTCTTCTACAGCAACGGCAGTTCGCTCTGGGGCAAACAGGCGTTCGCCGCCGCCATGACCGCGAGTTGGAAACGCGTCGAGCGCTACACCTACACGACGGACGAGGCGGTCTGGCTGGCGGAGTTCTGGCTCCGCCTCCGCGGTCATCTGTGCCTTCTCATGGTCGGGGTTGGTGGGCGAAGAGGATGTTGTCGGCGGCGGCCGGGGCACGAGGGTCTTCCGCCGGGAAGCAGACGGCTGGCGCATCGCCCACGAGCACCTCAGCGCCGGCGACTGGAAGCCAGGCGGCGAGCGCAAAGCCGATCTTCCGGATGTCCATGAGCGCCAAGAGCGGTCATAAGACGCCTGCCCGAAAGCAGATGGGGTGGATGGCTCCCGCTCCCGGCGTCGAAGCGCCAATGTGGAGGCTGTCAAGCTAACCACGAGCAATGGGAGCCATCCGCCATGCAGATTACCACCGTAGGCCTCGATCTGGCCAAGAGCGTCTTTCAAGTTCACGCGATCGACGCCGGTGGCGAGGTCGTCGTTCGCCGCGCGCTGAGGCGGGCGCAGATGCTGCCGTTCTTCGAGAAGCTCGAGCCCTGCCTGGTGGGGATGGAGGCCTGCGGGACCAGCCACCACTGGGCGCGCGAGCTGGCAAGGCTGGGCCACGCGGTGCGGCTGATGCCTCCGGCCTACGTCAAGGCATACGTGAAGCGCGGCAAGACCGACGCGGCGGACGCCGAGGCGATCTGCGAGGCGGTGTCGCGTCCGACCATGCGCTTCGTTGCGATCAAGTCGGTCGACCAGCAGGGGGCGCTGTCGCTGCATCGGGGGCGTGATCTGCTGGTTCGTCAGCGCACCCAGCTGGTCAACTTGATCCGCGGCCTGCTGGCCGAGTTCGGCGTGAACATCCCGCGCGGGATCACCCACGCCCTGGCCTTCGCCCGACGCATCGTTGCTGGTGATGTCGAGGCGGTTCCGCCGCTCGCCGCCAAAGTGGTCGGCGCCCTGGCCACCCAGGCGCTGGCGGTGCAGGACCAGGTCCACGGGCTCGAGCGTGAGCTGATGGCCTGGTATCGAGCCAACGCGCTGGCCAGACGCATCGCCACCGTGCCGGGTGTCGGCTTGCTGGGGGCCACTGCCCTTGCCGCCACCGTCACCGATCCTGGCCAGTTCCGATCCGGGCGCCAGTTCGCCGCCTGGCTCGGGCTCACCCCGCGGCTGAACTCCAGCGGCGGGAAGGAGCGGCTGGGCGGGATCTCCAAGATGGGCGACCGCTACCTGCGCCGGCTGTTGATCGTCGGCATGACCTCGCTGGTGCGCCAGGCGAAGCGTGGTCCGGGGACCACAGACCCCCGGCTGGCGCTGCTACTGGCGCGCAAGCCGGTGCGGGTCGCCACCGTGGCCATGGCCAACAAGGCCGCCCGGGTGATCTGGGCGATCATGACCCGCGGCGGCGTCTATCGCGCGCCACAGGCGGCTTGAGTCGGACGCTCGGTCAGCGGCGCCAGCGGCGCGCTTCAGAGGTTGCAAGAGCGATGTGACGTGATGGCGAACAGGTCAGACCAGGACGAGGACACCCCGACCGATGTCCAGGGCCTCTCAAGCCCGCAAAGCAGAATGGGACCTCTCCAGCGCAAACCATCAAGGCCAGCGGCCCACCGCCGCGCAAACAGGCCGGACACAAGACCGCATCCGACCCCGTCGCCAGAACACAAGCTGATCCCTTGCAATGCGGGAGCCATCCACACAAGGCATCGGGATGGTCCGCATCTGGTGCCGGTTCCTCGGCATCGACGCCTTCTGCTGGGAGACGGCAAACGGCGGGATCTTCTTCGGCGGGGCGAACGGCGTCTACCAGTGGGACGTCGGCGCCAGCAACTCGGGCCAGACCATCACCGCCGATGTGAAGTCCGCCTTCTCCGCGTTCGGCACGCCCCAGACCAAGCGCTTCACCATGCTCCGTCCCCTGCTCAACACCTCGGCCCTGGTGCGCCCGGCGCTGGAGATGGACGTCGACTATCAGGAGAGCGAGCCCACCGCCGTCCCGACCGTGGTGGGCCAGGGCTCGACCACGCCCGCCATCCGCTACGATTGGACATCCGTCACCGGCATCGGCTACGTCGGCGCCGCCCGCATGCAGGTCGCGCTTCGCGACGACCCCTCGGTCAGCGACGTGGCGATAAACTCCAGTCTCACCAACGTCCTGGCCGTCGACCACGGACCCGCCGAAGTCCGTGCCTTGCCCTAACGACCCGTCTTGTGCGGCGCTGCTCTACTACAACATCTACATCGCGGTCCGGGTCGAACTTAAGGCCTCAGTCGGCGCAGTGAGCGGGGACGGCCATTTCATGTTCAAGTATCGACTCGCTTCTGGCTATAAGAAATGTAAGTGCCCGTCAGAGAAAAAGACCGCTTACGTCTTCCCAAAAGGAGTGGGTGCTGGTGCGCTGGCTGTATTCCCAGCCGGTATGACTAGCGATCTTCTGTTGGGAGAGCCACGCGTGCTGGCGAGCCATGACGAAGGGGAGGGGTTTGCGACCGGTTCTGAACAAACTCCCGAGGCCGCAACGCCGGCCCCCCCTGCCAGGCTAGGTCTTGTTGGCGATGACGTGCCTGAGCAAACGCCTGCAACGCGCGGAGGCACCCGGAGCGCGAGCGTGAAGCGCTAGCGCGCTGCGTCTCACATCTGCTTCAGCCGAATCCTTAGCGCCCCCAGGCCGCGGTATCCTTCTCTCGTCAACCGCCGAGAGCCCGCATGTTCAACCGTCATCGCCGAGACGTCAGCCGATTGCGCCGAGACGTCAGCCGATTGATCCGTTCGGACAGCGAAGCCCACTCACGTGTGCGACACGCACTACCCGTCCCATTCTCAAACCAGTTCCAGGCGCAGTCGACGGCGCCTGGCTCGAGAGGCCTGCTCTAATGCCCTTCGATCGCGAATCCTCAATCCTGCAATCGGGCGATGTCGTGCGACTACGGTCGGGCGGATCGTCGATGACGGCCGAAAAGGTCGTCGACCACGTCGAGCAACCCTATGCGCGGTGCGCATGGGAGGACCGGCGAGGCGTGGTCCAGATCAGGTACTTCGCCCTGTCCGCGCTCCAACTGGCGAGCCCGGACGACAACAAGTCCAACTGAGCGATTGCCCACAGGCAAGGATGGTCAGCGTTTCTTTCAGCACCATCACCAACATCACCATCAACAACGCTACCTAGACCCGTTGACCATCCTTCCCTGTGGGCAATGCGTCCGCTAGCCGGACGGCGAGCTTTAAGTCCCCAAACCCTTTGCCACCACGCCGAGGCGCAGCCCCCGGCGAGCGCGCCCGCACGCTTTGCGGCCGCAACACAAATGAACTGAGAGACGCCACATGCGCACACGGCCTGACTCCGCGAGCCTGCCTCCATCGGAGGATGACACCCCGACCGCGAGCGAGGTCGGCGAAGCCGTGAAGGCGACCGCCTACCGCGCGCTCGACCTGATGGACGACGCTCTGGCCCTCGCCAACTGGGGCCTGGCCAATCCCGCCCAGTACTTCGAGCTCGTCGCCAAGCTTCTGCCGACGAACATCAACGCGCCGACGTGGGCCACCGTGAGCGCCGTGCCGTGGCCGCGCCACGAACCGTAGGCGGCGCCGGCAGCGAACGGTCAGCCGGAGAACGTCTTCATTCCCAACCGGTCACGCCTCCTGCCGGAGGCTTCGGCGCGCCCAGTCCAACCTTGACGCCCCCGCCCCCGCCGCGTCAGAACGCGCGGCTCCGCCTTTGGCGGCGAACGGGTGGCCAATGGCGGCGCGGCAGGCTGTCCTGGGGATGGACCAGGGGGGCTTCTTCTACGGAACGACGAAGGTGTTCACCGGCGTGAGCTTCATGCTCGACGACGCGCGGACGGCCCTGGTTGGCGAGAACGGCGCCGGCAAGTCGACCCTGCTGAAGTGCCTCTCGGGCGAACTGGAGCTGGATCGCGGCACGCTGATCAAGTCGCGGTCGCTGCGCGTCGGCGCCCTGCCGCAGGAGACGCCCGAGGGCATGGACGGGCTTTCCGTGCGAGAGGTCCTCGCCGGCTCGCTGGCCAAGATCGGGGCGGGCGACGAAGACTGGCGGATCGATGTCCTGCTGGACGAGATCGGCGTCGATGCCGGCGATGGCCGGGCAGGCGTTCGGCCAGCTCTCCGGCGGCTGGCAAAGGCTGATCCTGATCGCCGGCGCGGCGCGGCTCGAGGAGCCGGACATCCTGGTCCTGGACGAGCCGACCAACCACCTGGACCTGGCCAATATCGCCACGCTGGAGCGCTGGCTGACGGCGACGTTCAAGATCCCGATGCTGATCGTCAGCCACGACCGCGCGTTCCTGAACCGGGTCACCGACCGCACGCTGTTCCTGCGCGCCGACGGCATCCACGCCTTTCGGGCGCCGTTCAGCCAGGCGCGGGAGGAGCTGTTGCGCCGCGACGCGGCGGCGGCCCAGGCGCGCCGGCTGGAAGAGAAGGAGGTCAAGCGCCTGGAGCAGGCGGCGGCGCGCTACAAGGTGTGGGCGTCAGAAGAACCCCGAGCTGAACAAGCGCAAGAACGCCATCGAGACCCGCATCGCCCACATCGAGGCGAAGAAGACCGAGGTCTATCGGGCGCGCGAGCGCAGGCTGGAGCTGGCCGACGCCGACATCGAGGCCAAGGTCGCGCTGCGGCTTGAGGGCCTGGAGGTCACGACGCCCGACGGCGCGCGCAAGCTGATCGGCATCGACCGGTTCGCCATCGGCGCCGGCGACAAGGTGGCGCTGCTGGGCGTGAACGGGGCGGGCAAGTCGACGTTCTTGAGCGCGCTCGCGGCGGCCTACGACCCCAAACAGCGGCACTACGACGGGCAGGCGGCCGTGCGGTTCAATCCGGCGACGCGGCTGGTCTACTTCGACCAGGCGATGAGCGAGCTGCCGCTGGAGCAGTCGATCGTGGACTACCTGAGCTCGGCCCCGGGCGCGACGCACAAGGACGCCGCCCGATTGCTCGCCCAGGCGGGGTTCGCCTTCCGCCGCATCGAGGAGCCGATCTTCGTGCTCAGCCCCGGCGAGCGGGCGCGGCTGGCGTTCCTGCGCATGAAGCTCCTGAACCCCAACTTCTACCTCCTGGACGAGCCGACCAATCACCTGGACATCGAGGGCCAGGAGGCGCTGGAGGCGGAGCTCGAGGAGACCGACGTCTCGTGCCTCTTCGTCAGCCACGACCGCTATTTCACCCGCGTGGCCGCGACCCGTTTCGTCGAGATCCGCAAGGGCGCCTGGTCGAGATCGAGGACCCGGACGCCTTTTTCGAAGCGCAGGGGTGAGGCGGGCGGCTTGATCGGCCCCTGCCACAAATTCGCCCGCAACGCCCCGCAACGGATCGTCGCCGCTGCTGCGTTAAGCGGTGATCGGATGCAATCGGGAGTCATGCCGCGCCTGGCTGTGGACGCCAGGCTTCGTGGGCGGCGAGAAGGGGCCATGCGTACGCTTCAAGACCTGCTGCGGTCGGAGGATCCCTTCTATCGGATGCGGCTGAGCTATGGCGCGTTCATCGGCCGGCGCTATCCGTACGTCTTCATCGAGACGCCCAAGGCGGCCTGCACGACCACCAAGGTCGTCCTGTGGCGCCTGGAGGGCCTGGGACCGGTCCCGCCCGACCTGACGATGGTGCATCACCGCTCGCCCTGGGATCCTCGCAAGTCGCCGCTGACGGTTCCGGAAGAGGAGGCGCTTAAGGCGCTGGGCGGGGCGTCGGCGCCGCGGTTCTTCGTCTGGCGCGATCCGGTCGAGCGGCTCAGATCGGCCTATTGGGACAAGATCCGGCTAGGCTACGACTACAGCCCCGAATGGGAACAATGGCGCGTCGTGATCCGGAACGCGTTCCGCATGCCCGCCGATCAGGAGATCAGCTTCGACCGGTTCGCCGAGTTCGTCTGCGCGCTCCCCGACCACCTGAGGGACCCCCACTTCATGTCTCAGCGCCGATTGGTCCTGGCCGACTTCGTGACCTACGACTACGTCGTGCGCACGGACGACTACGCCGCGGGGATGGCAGAGGTGTTGCGCGCGATGGGCGTGCCGCACGACCGCTGGCCGCCGCTCGACGAGCGCCGCAACGAGACGGGCAGCAGCGTCGTCCCGGTGTCGGCGGCGACGGCGGCGAAGATCAGAAGCGCGTTCAGCGCCGCCTACGATCTGCTGGACGTCGCCACGCGCGAGCATCGGGCGACACGCTAGGCCCTCAACACCCGAGCCTCGCTTCCT
>CAVRED010000004.1:0-20274 GCA_963719975.1 uncultured Alphaproteobacteria bacterium | reverse complement strand
CTGGTCCGCGCCGCGCGGCAGAACAAGGCGGCTGGCGAGATCGTGGTGTTCGACGCGAGCGTCGAAACGCGCGAGCGGGTGCGCGAGCTCGGGCATCGCCGATGCCGTTGTCGACACCGCCGCAGAGGCCGCGACCGGCGCGGACCTGGTCATCATCGCCACGCCGCCGGCCGTGATCGGCGAGGCGGTGAAGGCGGCCGCGACCGGTCTGAAGCCGGGCGCCATCGTCTCCGACGTCGGATCGGTGAAACGCGCGGTTGGCGAGGCGATGGCCGAGGCCGCGCCGCCCGGCGTCTTCGTCGTCCCTGCGCACCCGATCGCGGGCACGGAGTACTCAGGTCCCGACGCCGGCTTCCCCACGCTGTTCCAGAACCGCTGGACAGTGATCTGTCCTATGGAAACGGACGCCCCCGCCTATGCCGGGGGCGGTCGAGCGGGTCTCGGCGTTCTGGCGGGCGATCGGCGCCAACGTCGAGACCATGGACGCCCGCCACCACGACCTGGTGCTGGCGGTGACGTCCCACCTGCCACACCTGATCGCCTACAACATCGTCGGCACCGCGGCGGACCTCGAGGAGGTCACGGAGGGCGAGGTGATGAAGTACTCGGCCGGCGGCTTCCGCGACTTTACGCGGATCGCAGCCTCCGACCCGGTCATGTGGCGCGACGTCTTCCTGCTGAACAAGGACGCGGTGCTCGAGACGCTCGGTCGGTTCATCGAGGACCTGCAAGCGCTGTCGCGGGCGATCCGCTGGGGCGAAGGCGACAAGCTGGAGGCGCTCTTCACCCGCACGCGCGAGATCCGCCGCGGCATCATCGCCGCAGGCCAGGAGAGCCCCGAGCCGAACTTCGGTCGCGACAGGACCTGAGCGCCGCGCCGCCGACTAAGGCGCATTAGCGCACGTCGAAGATGAACATGCCGCGGCGCCCACTTCGGCGCGCCGGCCGCATAACCACGGCTACGCCAGACGTAGGAGTATTCCAGCCCGGCAGACAGGACGCCGCCGGTCGGCCTGACCAGATCTTGTACTGCCGTCGAGGGTCAACTCGCTCATGTTCTTGTTGTTGCTGTTCGCCGAATTCGGGCCGCCGAAGCCGACGAACGCGCCCGGATGGGCGCCGGCGGTGTCGTCAGGGGCGAAGTTGCGGTCGAAGAAGGTCCAGCCGTAGTAACTCGAGATGGTCCAGGCTTTGTGCGCCCACTCCACGCCCCCCAGCAGCGAAGCGGAGCGAACGTTCGAGATGCGCACCTCGGTCCCGTTCGCCGTGGGCAGAACGACGAAGTCCGGCCCCATGCCGAAGATGTAACGGCCGCCGCCTCGCTGTAGTAGGCGTCGCCAACCATCGTCAGCCCGGCAGATCTGGACGTTGCCGTTTACCGCGACCCCGTATCCGGTCTCTGAGGTGCGCTCGAAGATGTTGTCCGCCGCATGCGGCCGTTGGGCCCCACAACGACGTGGAACTGTGACACCAGTCCGACCGCCTCGAGGTGGAACGGCAGGCCGTTGGGCAGCTTGCTGTCGTAGGCAGCCTTGACGACGATGTCGGGGAACCGGTTCGGCGTCGTCGAGGTGTTCGCTTCGTCGATCTGAGTGTTGAGCTGGGCGTTGAAGAAGGCCGGGAACGTCACCTCGCCCTGACCGCCGAACTGTTCTGGATTCTCGAGCGCGACGCCGACCGCGAAGTGTGGATTGACGTGGTAGGCGACGCGGAACTGCGCGTGCCGGGCCCAGGTCAGGCCCACGTTGTAGTTCGGGTCGTAGTCGTTGGTGATGAACAGTCCTTCTGGATACGACGACAGGCCGACTGCGGTTCGGCGTCATCCAACTCCAGGCCTGGCCGGCAAGGACCTCCCACTGTCCGCGTTGGGCGTCGACGAAGAATTGGCGCACCCGGAAGGTGTGGCTCTCGCTCGTGACCTCGACGTTGGCCGCGTCGTTGCCGAGGAGTCGCCCTCGAAATAGCCGACGGCGTGCACGGGCTGGCCGGCCCAGTCGAAGGTCGAATCGGCCTTCAGGCTGAGCCTGGAGTTCTGAGCGGTGACCCGATCCTCGCTGTTTTGCGCGGCGATCGTGTTGTCGAACGGAATGGCGAAGAAGTTGGTGCCGCCCGGGTTGCCCGTGTTCGATGTCCGATAGATGTTCATCACGTCGACGAAGCCGCCCGCGGTCAGGTCGACGTTGCCCAGCGTCAGCGTGGTCGGGTGGTCCTCGTGGAAGTAGACGGGGCCCTCGTTTGGCGGCGCCGCGCCGTTGGCGAGCATCATCGGCTCGGCCTCGGCGATCGAGTTGACGTCGGTCTGGTTCAGGACGCCCTTGGCCTGGAGCAGCTTGACCAGTTGATCGCGGGTCGTGACGCCGGCGGCGTCCGCCTGGCTGATCACTCCCTTCTCGACCAGCACGGCAACCAGCGGATCAGGGCTCGACTGCGCGGCCGCGGCCGACGCAAACCCCAGCACCGCGGCTGCGGCTCCCAACGCAAACCAACCCCGTCTCGACATCGTCGTCGCCCCCTTCGCGCGAATGCAGTGGAGCTTGGCCCTACACACGCCTATGCGTCGATCGAACGACGAATAATATCTATGCGTGTTTCTTACGTTGTATCGCGACGGTTGAGCCACACTAGGCGAGATGAGCGCCAACCGCCTCGATCGCCTCGACGAGGCCGACCCGCTCCAGCGTGACCCCCTCGGGCAGGCTAGAGAACAGCCGGGTCGGGGCCGCCGCATCCAGCATGACGAAGACGCCTCGGTCGTCAGCGCGGCGGATCAGCCGGCCGAACGCCTGGGCGATGCGGGCGCGGGCGATCGCGTCGTCATACGCCTTGCCGCCGAACCGGCCCCGCCTGGCCTTGTGCAGCAGATCCGGTCTCGGCCACGGAATCCGGTCGAATACAAGCAGGCGCAGCGAGTGCCCAGGCACGTCGACCCCGTCGCGCACGGCATCGGTGCCGAGCAGGCACGAGTCCTCCTCGACGCGGAAGATGTCGACGAGCGCGCCAACGTCGAGGGGGTCGACGTGCTGGGCGTAGAGGGCGACGCCGGCCTGCGCCAATGGCGCGGCGATCCGCTCGTAGACCGTGCGCAGGCGGCGGATCGCGGTGAACAGGCCAAGCCCGCCGCCGCCGGCGGCGACGAACAGCTCGCGCAGCGCCGCGGCCACCTGCCGCGGATCGTCACGGCCGACATCGGTGACAACCAGGGCGCGTGCATTGCGTGCGTAGTCGAGGCGACGCCAGACGCAGCGTCTTCGGGGGCTCGGCGAAGCGCCCGGCCGTGCGCGCCTCGGCCAGCGAGAAGGGATCCTCGAGCGCGGAGTCTGCCAGGGTCGCGCTGGTGACGAGCACGCCGTGGGCCGGCGCAAGCACCGCGGCGTGCAAGGGCTCGGTGGGGTCGACCCAGTGGCGGCGGCAGGCGGCGTCGACCACCCGGCCGTATAGGAAGGTGGCGTCGAACCAGTCGACGAAGTCCGGATCGTCCTCGGAGTTCCTCGGCGATGGCGGTCAGCATCGTGCGCCAGGCGGGCAGGGCGCACGCGCGCCCGCCGGTCCAGCCCGCGCAGCGCCCCCTCGATCCGCGAGCGCTCGCCAGTCGAGAGCTCGTCTGCGGCCTCGTCCAGCAAGTCCTCGAGCCGGCGCGCGAGGGTCAAGAGCGGCGCCTCGATCGCGGCCAGGGCCTGGGCCGCCTCCCCGGCCCGCTCGCCCACGAGATCGATCGCCGGGCGGGCGGCGCACTCCTGGCCGACCTCGGACGGGGCGGCGCGGGCGGCGAGCTGCTCGAGGACCGCGACGAGGAAGCGCTCGATCGGGCCGAGCGGGTTGGCTTCGCCAGACGGCGGCGCGATGCGGCCCGACCAGCCTTCCCCCGGCAGGCCGCTCGCCGCGCGGAGCGCCTCGCCGAGCGCCGCGCGAGCGTCTTCGCGATCGCCGATGAGGTCGAGGAGCCTGGCTTCGAGCCCCCGCCCGCGGCGGCCGCGACCCTCCGGCCCCCGGATCCATCGACGCAACTCGGCGGCTTCGGCGCCGGAGATCGCCGCCGAGAAGGCGGCGTCCGCGGCGTCGAACAGGTGGTGACCCTCGTCGAACACGATCCGCTTGGGGGCGGTCGTCTCGATGTCGGCCTTGAGCCCGCGGGCGGCGCGCGCCCCGTCGAAGGCGGCCTGGGTCAGCACAAGGGCATGGTTGGCGATCACGAGGTCTGCGCGCCGGGATGCGCGCACGGCCTTCTCGACGAAGCAGGCGCGATAGTGCGGACAGGCGGCGTGCACGCACTCGCCCCTCCGGTCGACGAGGTTGGCGGGGCTGGCCTGGGCGGCGGGGCCGACCGCGAAGAGGCTGGGCAGCCAGGCGGGGAAGTCGCCGCCCGTCATGTCGCCGTCACGGGTCGCCCTGGCCCAGCGGGCGGCGAGTCCGATCCCGATCAGGTCGCCGCCGCCGAGCAAGGCGGCGTTCGCCTGTTCCTGCAGGTTCAGCAGGCAAAGGTAGTTCTCGCGGCCCTTGCGAACGACCGCGCGCTTCGCCCGCTGGATCGGGTCGGGGTAGACCGCATGGCTCTCCCGCTCGATCTGCCGCTGCAGGGCGCGGGTGAAGGTCGAGACCCAGACGCCCGGCCCGTTCGCCTCCGCCCACAGCGACGCCGGCGCCAGGTAGGCGAGCGTCTTTCCGACGCCGGTCCCGGCCTCGGCCAGCATCATGTGTGGTTCGCCGTCCTTGGCCCGGGGCTGGAAGGCGTGGGCGGTCTCGGCGGCGAACTCGGCTTGGGCGAGTCGCGCTTCGTCGAGACCGGCGCGTCCTAGCAGAAGGCTCAGCCGTTCGCGCGCGGCGTCCGGATCAACCGTGTGTGAGCCCGGCTCGCCGGGCGGCGCCTGGTCTTCCCACTCCGGGATGCGGCTCCAGGCGTCGAGGCCGGATCCGCGCCAGCCTTCCCGCACCGCCTTGGAGCGCAGCGCTTGCACGACCGCCGGCGCCCAGGCCCAAGCGGCGCGCCCCAACGTCTCGGCCAGCGCCAGCGCCTCCTCGCGGGTGGGCCAGGGCGTTTCGGCGAGCTCGTAAAGCAAGAGCCCGCAGGCCAGCTTCAGGCTCTCGGCCTGCGCCTCGGGCGTCTTCGGCTCGGCCATGCCGAGCGCAAGGGCCAGCCCAGCAGCGGATGGGGCGCAGAACCGGGCCGGTCGAACGAACGCGAGGAGTTCGAGCGCGTCGAAGAGGTCGCGCGAGCGGGCGGGCGACGGCAAGTTGAGCCGCCGGGCCGTCATGCCGGCGTGGGCGACCGAGTTCGGGCCGCCGCGCGCCAGCTTGCGGGCGTCCTCCGCTGTGACCGGCCGGGCCCCAGCGCCGTCGCATATCGCGGCCCGCGGTCCCGGCAGGACGACGAGCGCGGGCGCAAGGTCGAGGGCTGTGGCGGGCGCGTTCAAAACTCGCCACTCCTACGCTGGCTCGCGTGAAACCAAAAGGGAACAACGACGGCTGGCCGCCGGGCCCACAGTGTGTTAAAAACCACACTGCGGAGGACGTCATGGCCCAGCGCTTCTTTCCGGCGGTGCTCGAACGCGACGAAGGTGGCGCATACGGCGTCTGGTTCCCCGACTTCCCGGGGCCGTCGCGGCCGGGCGCACGCAGGAGGATGCGCTGGCGCGAGCCACCACGGCGGTGGCGGAAGCGGTCGAGGATCTCGCGCTCGCCGGTCAGTCGCTTCCCGAGCCGACCGCGATCGAGGCGATTGAGCTCCCGAAAGGTTGCAAGCCGGCGGCCTTCGTCGCAATCGGCGTCGAGCCCCCGGATCAGTCCGAGCGGGTGAATGTCTACCTGCCCAAGAGCCTGCTCAAACGCGTCGACGCCCGGGCCGCCGAGCTCGGAATGAGCCGCTCCAGCTTCTTCGGCTTCGCGGTGAGCCATGCGGTGACGGTGGGCGAGAACGTCGTCGATCTGCTGCGGCGCAATCAGGATCTCGAGGGCGCTCAGGCAGAGACGCTCTTGTATTGGCGTCGCGGGAAGACGCGGCGGTAGCGCTATAGCCAGGGCGCGATCGGTTCGCCGGCAAGCATCTGATCGTAGGTTGGCCGCGGGCGGACGACGGCGAAGCGGTCGCCGTCGACCAGCACCTCGGGCGCCAGGAGGCGGCTGTTGTACCCGCTGGACATCACAGCGCCGTAGGCGCCAGCCGACATGAAGGCGACCAGGTCGCCGGCCTTGAGCGGCGGAAGGGGCCGGTCGCGGGCGAAGGTGTCGCCTGTCTCGCAAATCGGCCCCACCACATCGTAGGGGATCGGCTGCGCGTCGGGCGCGGGTGTGACGACCGGCCGAACCTCGTGGTACGCCTCGTACATCGCTGGGCGGACCAGGTCGTTCATCGCCGCATCGACCACCAGGAACCGCCGTCCCTCGGGCCGCTCGTGCACGAGGATGACCCGGGCGAGCAACACGCCGGCATTCGCCACGACAAGCCGCCCGGGCTCGAAGGCAAGCTGGATGTCGAGGCCGTGAAAGACGCGGGCGAGCGCCCCCGCGTAAGCCGCCGGCGCGGGCGGATCCGGCTGGTTGAAATAGGGCACGGCCAGCCCGCCGCCCATGTCGAGCCGCTCGACCGCGAGGCCCTGGCGCCTGAGGCTCTCGACCAGGCCACGCATCGTGCGCGCCGCCGCCTCGAAAGCGCTGAGATCGGCGATCTGGCTGCCGATGTGGCAGGCGACGCCAAGCGGCCTGACGCCTGGGAGGTTCGAGGCCTTGTGGTAGAGCCGGGCCGCCTCGCTCAGCGAAACGCCGAACTTGGCGTCCGCCTGGCCGGTCGCGATCTTGGCGTGGCCGCCGGCGGCGACGTCCGGGTTGACCCGGATCGCGATCGCCTGTCGCGCGCCCTTGGCTCCGGCGACTGCGGACAGGCGATCGAGTTCGGGCTCGGCCTCGACGTTGATCTCGGCCACCCCGCTGTCGACGGCGAAGGCCAGCTCGGCGTCCGTCTTGCCGACGCCGGAGAAGACAATGCGGCCGGGTTCGAGCCCCGCTGCGAGCGCCCGGCGAATCTCGCCCTCCGAGACCGTGTCGGCCCAGACGCCGAGGCGAAACAGAGTCTTCAGCACGGAGAGGTTCGAGTTGGCCTTGACCGCGTAGGCCACGATTGGGGCCGGCGGTCCGATCGCGGACACGGCCTCGCGGAACACCTGGACGTGGCGGACCAGGGTGGCGGTCGAATAGACGTAGGCCGGCGTCCCGACCGCCTCGGCGATGCGCGCCAGCGGCACGCGCTCGCAGGCCAGCGCGCCGTCGCGCGCCTCGAAGTGGTTCACTGCGGAGCGCCGGGCTGCCCGGGCTGCGGCAGCGCGCCGGGATCGCCCTGCGGCGGCATCGTGTCGTTGCGGCCCGGTATGGTGGGCGCAAAGGGCGCCTGGGTCAGCGGATCAGCGCTGGAAGCCGCCTCGTCGTTGGGCGGCGGCAGCTCGGACGCGGCGCGCGCGCGCGCCCGGGCGGCGTCAGCGGCGTGCCGCTGCTGGTCGTAGTCGGCCTTGGCCTGGCCGCCGAACATAGGCGCCGGTTGCTCGAGGTCGCCGAGCTTGCCGCAGGCCGCGAGGCCGACACTGGCCAGGAACACGATGACGACGGCGGTGCGGGCGATCATCTGAGCTTTTCCTTCCAACGCTTGATCTGCGCCCGAACCTGGGAGGGCGCCGTCCCGCCGTAGCTTGCGCGGCTCGCGACCGAAGCGCCAGCCGTCAGCACCTCGCAAACGTCCGCAGTGACGCGGGGTTCGATCGCCTTGAGCTCGGCGAGCGGCAGGGCGGCGAGGTCGGAGAGACCAAGCGCCTCGGCCCGCGCGACAGCGCGGCCGGTCAGGTGGTGCGCCTCGCGGAAGGGCAGGCCCAGGCGGCGCACCAGCCAGTCGGCAAGGTCGGTCGCGGTCGAGAACCCAGCGCCGGCCGCCGCGGCCATGCACCCCTCGTCGGCGGCGAGGTCGGCGATCATGCCCGTCATGGCGGCGAGCGAGAGCTCGAGCGCATCGAACGCCTCGAACAGCGGGACCTTATCCTCCTGCATGTCCTTGCCGTAGGTCAGCGGCAGCCCCTTCATCACCGTGGCCAGGCCGACGAATGCGCCCATGACGCGCCCGGCCTTGCCGCGCACCAGCTCGGCCGCGTCGGGATTGCGCTTCTGCGGCATGATCGACGAGCCGGTTGTGAAGGCGTCGGACAGACGCACGTAGCCGAACGCCGGCGTCGACCAGATCACGATCTCCTCTGCCAGCCGGGAGAGGTCGAGCGCCGTGATCGTCGCCGCAGCCAGCGCCTCGAGCGCGAAGTCGCGGGCGGCGACGGCGTCCATCGAGTTGGCCATGGGGCCGTCAAAGCCCAGCGCGCGGGCGGTCTCGGTGCGATCGATTGGGAACGACGTGCCGGCCAGCGCCGCCGCGCCCAGCGGCGAGGCGTTCATCCGCGCGCGGGCGTCGGCGAAACGTTCGGCGTCGCGGCCGAACATCTCGACATAGGCCATCAGGTGGTGGCCGAAGGTGACAGGCTGCGCCGGCTGCAGATGGGTTAGCCCGGGCATGATCGCCGCCGCGTAGGCCTCGGCCTTGGCGAGCAGCGCCCGCTGCAGCGCCTTCAGGCCCTCGATCGAATGGTCGCAGGCGGCGCGCACCCAGAGGCGAACGTCCAGCGCGACCTGGTCGTTGCGCGAGCGGGCGGTATGCAGGCGCCCGGCGGCCGGGCCGATCAACTCGGCCAGCCGCTGTTCGACGTTCATGTGGATGTCTTCGAACTCGTCGCGGAATGGGAAGGTTCCCGCCGCGATCTCGGCCTCGACTGCATCCAAACCGCCCTGAATGGCCGCTTCGTCGGCCGCCGGGATCACGCCGGCCTTGGCCAGCATGGCGGCGTGCGCGCGCGAGCCGGCGATATCTTCGCTCGCCAGCCTCTTATCGAAGCCGATCGAGACGTTGATCGCCTGCATGAGCGCGTCCGGCTTGACGGAGAAGCGTCCGCCCCACATGGACTGCCCCCGCGCCGGGGCGGCATCGCGACCCGGCTCGGCGCGCGCGATCTTCGGAGCCTTGGCCATGACGGATATCCGAGCGAGCGAGACGATGGAGGGGTCCAGACGCTGGCCCTGGGTCGCGGCGTTCTGGAGCGCGGCCGCCGTCGGCCTCGCCGCGCTCGTATATGTCATCGTCGCGCTTTCCACCAACCCGCCCCAGCCCGAGTTGAAGACGCTGGCGCGCGGCGACATGGCGAATCTGGTGGTCGAGAGCACGGGCGCGCCGCCGCCGTCGCTGCCGTTCATCGGCGCCGACGGGCGCGAGACCAACCTCGCCAGGCTGAAGGGGCCGATCCTGATCGTGAACCTGTGGGCGACCTGGTGTGCGCCCTGCGTGCGCGAGATGCCGACCCTGGCCAAGCTGCAGGCAGCCTATCCCGGCCGCATCCTGGTCGTTCCGATCAGCATGGACGCGCCGAAGGACAGCGCCAAGGCACGCGCCTTCATCGCCCAATACCCGCCCTTGCCCTTCTTCCAGGACCCGGGCTCGAAGCTGGTGTTCGCTATCAGCCCCCCGGCCGAAGGCCTGCCGACGACCCTGATCTACGACACGAACGGTCGCGAGCGGGCAAGGTTGGCCGGCGGCGCGAACTGGAGCGGACCCGACGCCCACGCCGTCGTGGAATCGCTGCTGGCGCAGAAGTGAACGAACGGGCGGTTGACGCCTCAGTGACCCCGTAGCCATCTAGCTGCGCAATCACGATCTTACGGCCGCTCTGCAACGACCCCATCGGTCCCGAGACCTAGCCGAAACCAGATTTGCGATTGTGTCGGGCGGCTCGCCGCCCCTGGTCAAAGGCTGTTCGAGGAAACGAGTATATGCCCAGCGGCACGGTCAAATGGTTCAACGCCACCAAAGGCTTCGGCTTCATTCAGCCAGCGGACGGCGGCAAGGACGTCTTCGTCCACATCTCGGCGGTCGAGCGCGCCGGGCTGCGCGGCTTGAACGAAGGCCAGCAGGTCAACTACGAGCTGCAGGAGGAGCGCGGTCGCACCGCCGCGGTCAACCTGAAGGTCTGACAGCGCCTTGGATCCTCTCCCGTGGGGGAGGATCTACCCTCTATCGAACCCTAGCTCGGCGCGGAGCGCCGCCGCGCTGAGCCCGCGCGCCCGGATGTCGTGCAGCGTCTCGGCGCGGTCGCGCTTGGCGTAGCGTTTGCCGTCCGGGCCAACGAGGATTTGGTGGTGGCGATAAGCCGGCTCGGGAAGGCCGAGCAGCGCCTGCAGAAGGCGCTGGACCGGAACCGCGTCGAACAGATCTGCGCCCCGGACGACCAGCGTCACGCCCTGCAGCGCGTCGTCGACGACGACCGCCAAGTGATAGGCGACTCCCAGGTCCTTGCGCGCGACGATCACGTCGCCGGCCGCCTCGGCGCGGGCGGCGATCAGGCCGTGCTCGCCGCGGGGACCCGAGCCCTGCTCGACGAACGAGAGCGCATCGAACGCCGGACCGAGCTTCGCTCGCGCGGCGGCCAGCGACAGCCGCCAGGCGAAAGGCTCGCCGCCGTCGAGGCGCCGAACTTCCTCGGCCGCGGGCAGCGGGGCGCCGATGAAAGCCTCGGCCGGGCCGTGCGGCGCGGTGGCGATCTCGGCCATCACCTCGGCGCGGGTCCGGAAGCAGCGGTAGACGAGGCCGTCGTGGCGGAGGCGCGAGAGCGCGGACTGGTAGTCGTCCATGTGCTCGGACTGGCGACGAACTGGGGCCTCCCAGGCCAGGCCCAGCCAGGCCAGGTCCTGAAAGATCGCGTCCTCGTACTCGGGACGGCAGCGGGCGCGGTCGATGTCCTCGATGCGCAGGAGGAAACGGCCTCCCGCGTCGGCGGCGGCCTTGGCGGCCGTCAGCGCCGAGAAAGCGTGACCGCGATGCAGGTAGCCGGTGGGCGACGGCGCGAAGCGGGTGACGACCGGCGTCGCGTCCAGGCTCAATGCCCCCGCTTGGTGGCGAGGAAGAGGGGCGCGTGCTCAAGCACGGCCTTGATGAAGGCGCGCTCACCGCCGAGGAGCTCCTTCAGCGGCGCGCACTTATCGAACCGGCTGATCTCGGCCAGGCCGTGCACCGACGACCAGGCGGCGATCGCGGTCAGCTCGAGGTCGAGCGGATCGACCTTGCCGCCGGCCGCCTTCTCAATCGCCTGCTTTACGAGCTCAAGCCCGTTGTCATCGTGCTCGCTCGTCTCGGGGAACATCTCCGCCGAGCGGGCGCAGTCGTACATGACGCGATAGAGCGCAGGATTGGCGTGGGCGAACTCGACATAGGCCAAGCCCAACTCGCCCGGCCCGTGCTCGCTCACGGCTTTCGCCATGGCTTCGTTCAGCCGATGGAAGCCGTCCTTGGAGACGGCCAGCATCAATTCGTTCTTGTCGTGGAAGTGGTGGTAGGGGGCGGCCGGCGAGACCCCCGCCTCGCGGGCCACCGCCCGCAATGTCAAGGCCGAGGGCCCGTCGCGCTCGATGATGGTCATCGCCGCATCCAGCAGCGCCCGGCGCAGATCGCCATGATGATAGGGCTTGGCCGCGGTTCCCGCGGTCTCATGCATCGCCATCGTTCCCACCCTTAGATTTCCTGGCACCCTGTGAGATAATTCTAACGATGTCAAGATTGATCTTGACGCCGCTTAAATAGGTGTTATCTAAGCACCGTCCAGATCGGAAAGCGGTTGGCGAACAAGCCTCCGGGGACCGAAACGGACCGCTCACCGACTTCGGGGGGCGCGGCTTTAGACCAATCAACTGGGGTGACAACATGTCCTTCTCAACCATTCTTCAACGCGCCGCCGACGCAACCGGCGGCATCTTCCTCCTGGCGATCGGCCTGGTGACCGGCGGGGCCCTGGCCCTGGTCGGCGCCTAAGACCGCCGGGGGGTAAGCCTCATGGAGGCTCAAAGGGTTTGAGGGGAGCAAGCTTGCAAGTTCGCGCTCCCCTCAGACACCCTTCTTCTCTCTCTGCATTAGACGAAATCGATTGACGATTGTTCGCCCGGCCATTTCGCCGGGATCCGCCGGGGCGGCGTGGCCGCCAGGCGACGCAAAGCGCAAAATCGCAAGGCCGATCCAACCGCCGACATAGTGCTGTCGCGAAATCGTCTCTATGGTCCGCCGCGCCGGGCTCGGCGCAGGATCCGGGCAGGCCAAGAGGAGCAGCGCCTTCAGTCTTTCGGTGCGTGAGCGGATCAGCCGGTCTTCGCGAGCTTGGAGGCCCGGCCATGCAGGTGCTTAAGCGGCCGCCGTCAGGCTGGCCGGCCTTGGTGCTGAACGCCGACTATCGGCCGCTGTCCTACTACCCCCTGTCGCTCTGGCCTTGGCAGGAAGTGATCAAAGCTGTCTTCCTGAACCGCGTCGACGTGGTCTCGACCTACGACCAGGTCGTGCACTCGCCCTCGTTCGAGATGCGGCTGCCCAGCGTGGTGTCGCTCAAGCAGTACATCGTGCAGGACCGGCCGCCTGCGTTCACGCGGTTCAACCTCTTCCTGCGCGACGCCTTCTCCTGCCAGTACTGCGGCTCTGGCGACGACCTGACCTTCGACCACCTGATCCCCCGCTCACGCGGCGGGCGGACCACGTGGGAAAACATCGTCACCGCCTGCGCGCGCTGCAATCTCGCCAAGGGCGGGCGGACGCCGAACGAAGCGCACATGCAGCCGCACCGCCGGCCGCACAAGCCGAACATGTACGAGCTGCAGGATCATGGCCGCCGCTTCCCGCCCAACCACCTGCACGAAAGCTGGCTCGACTACCTCTACTGGGACATCGAGCTGGAGGCGTAGGACGCCACTGAACTCCGTTCAGAGCGCTTCTAGGCTTCAGCGCGAGCGGCCGGCGTAGGTTGTGGTCGCTGCATCTGACGCAACGCTGTCGTCGCCCGCACGGCCCGCCAACTCAGGAACGCCAGCGCGAGCCACATGATGCTCACGGGGGCCAGAATGAGCGTTTGGGATGGGTCGCCGATGCGCCCCTGAGCGCCCAGCACGGCCGCAGCGGCGGTCACCATGATCAGCAGCAGTGCGCATAGCGACGCAATCGCCAACAAGACGGCCGCGGCGACTCTACTCCTGAAAAGAAGGAGAGCCAGCGCGAGACCGTTCAGGACCACCAGCGTGACGACGCCGCCTATGATGCTGCTGTGATCCCCGGTCCTGAAGTCCGAGACGAGATTGTAGATCACAGCGAGAGAGAGCGTGATGAACGCCCACGCCGTCCACGCGATGATGCGCCTTGCCCCCTTCTCCGACGTTACCGGCCCGCGCCACACGGACTCCCTGTGAGCGGGCTCTTCCGGCTGTCCCATCTGCGCTCCCGACCCTTGAGCTCGCCGCAGCTCAGCTTGAAAACCCGCCGGTGTCGACCCCCCAGGCTCGGGCCGCGGGATCAGCCGTCCAGGCGATAGAAGCCCGCCGCCGTCGACCGGAACATCTGGTCCCTCTCGCGCTCGTCGAACGGCGCGGCGATGCGTTTGAAGGCGTTCCACAGGGTGGCGTAGGGCAGGCTCTGCTTGTCGACCGGGAAGTTGCTCTCGAACATGCAGCGGGCCGGCGAGAACAGGTCGATGGCGGCGCGGTAGTAGTCGCCCTGCGCGGCGACGAACGCCTCCGAGCTCGGCGATCGAGTCCCTGTGCCAGCCATAGCCGTTGAGCGGCATGGCCATGCCGCCCAGCTTCATGAAGACATTGGGGCAGGCGGCGACCGGCTCGATATCGCGCCGCCAGGCCTGGAACACCTCGGCGCGCTTGTCGGCGTAGGGCCCGATGCCCAGCGGACCGCCGAAATGGTCCAGCACGATCTTCGTTTCGGGGAACGCCCGCGCCAGATCGGCAAGCTCCAGCAGCTGCGGATGATAGATCCACGCGTCGAAGCTGAGGTCGAGCGGCGCCAGGCGGGCGAACCCGGCGCGGAAGCCCGCGTCCAGATAGAGGTGCGGCGGCGGGTTGTGGTGCCCCGGACGGATCGCGTCGGAGGCGTCCCAGTTGCCGCCGTGCCGGATGCCGCGAAAGAGGCCGCCGCCCGCTTCGATGTGGGCGAGAAGAACCTCATCGACCGCGGCGCCGAGCCTGAGATCGGTCGCGCCGACGATGCCGGCGATGCGCGCGCCCCGGCCGTCACGCGACGCCTCGGCGATCGGGCGGACGAACTCGGTCTCGCCGACCGTGCGCAGCGGCTCCGGCCCGCCTGGGCGGTAGCCGGTGAGGCATTCGATGAACACCGTGGTCTCCACCCGATGGCCCGAGCCTGTATCGGCGCGCAGCTCGTCCAGCAGATAGGCCGCACGGCCTTCGCCGGGCCACAGGTGATGGTGCGGATCGACGATCACGCGATCCGGCTCGAGGATGGGCTCAGGCGTCGACGTCATGGTCGGCTCCGCCTCTGGGGGCGTCGGGTTTTCGCAGCGGCTCCCCTGCCGCGCGCCAGCTTCAGTGTGTACGCTGTCCAGGTAGGTTGGGTCTCCGGGGAACTGAGGCATGAAAACGCAGATCGCAGGCGCCGTCATCGGTGCGTTGATCCTGGCGACGGTCCCGGCCGGGCTCGCGCGCGCCAACGATTCCACCGCGGGTCTGGCGGCGGGCGGGCTGGTGCTGACCAAATCCGCCGACATCGAGATGCGGTCGGAGGACCTCTACATCTCGCAGAAGCTCGTCCGGGTCCGCTATAGCTTCGTCAACACAACGGCCAACGCCCTCACCGTCACCGTCGCCTTCCCGCTCCCGGACATCGACATCAACGGGTACGACGACAACGTCGACATCCCGGTGCAGAGCGCCACCAACTTCCTCGGTTTCAGCACCCTGGTGGATGGCAAGGCGGTGAAGATGCAGGTCGAGCAGAAGGCGCTGGTCGACGGGGTCGACTACACCGCTGTCCTCAAGAAGTACCACGTGCCGCTGGCCGCCCAGCTGCAGACCACGGCCGACGCGGTCAGCCGGCTGCCGCGCGCGGCCCAGGACGAGCTGGTCAAGGACGGCCTGGCCTCAGCCGACGAAAACGATGACGGCAAGGGCCACGTGCAGCGGCAGGTGGTCGCCCACTGGACGGTGAAGACGACCTTCTATTGGACCCAGACCTTCCCCGCCGGCCGGCCGCTGGCGGTCGAGCACCGCTACAGGCCGTCGATCGGCTCGTTCGTGTCGACCAATCTCTTCGATCCATCGAACGGGACAGATCCTGACGAGGCCAAGGCCACGGCGGACGAGCGCAAGACCTATTGCGCCGACGACAATCTGCTCTCGACCGTGGACGCCGCCATCAAGGCGCACCCGAACGCGCTGGCGTACCACGACGAATACATCGACTACGTGCTCGTGACCGGCGCCAACTGGAAGCTGCCGATCGGCGACTTCCGCATGACCATCGACAAGGGCGCGGTGAAGAACCTGGTCAGCTTCTGCGGGACCGGCGTCGTCAAGACAGGCGCGACCACGTTCCAGGTGCACTACACCAACTTCACGCCGACCTCCGACGTGAACGTGCTGGTCCTCGTGCCGAACACCTGAGCCAGCATCCAACCCCGGGAGAAGACGATGTCGCTCCGATCGCGCAGGGACCTTAAGTCCGCCGTCAACGAGACGATCTTCTGCGCTCCGGCGCTCGAGCACCCTCTGCCCAAGTACCGCTTTCCGACCCACGAGGCGCGCGCGGCCGACATCTTCCAGGTGGTCTCCGACGAGCTCTACCTTGACGGAAACGCGCGGCAGAATCTGGCGACCTTTTGTCAGACCTGGGAGGAGCCGGAACTGCACCGGCTGATGGACGCATCGATCGACAAGAACATGATCGACCGGACCGAATACCCGCAGACCGCCGAGATCGAGGTCCGCTGCGTGCACATGCTGGCGGACCTCTGGAACGCTCCCGCCGACGCCAACCCGATCGGGACCTCGACCGTTGGCTCGTCGGAAGCCTGCATGCTGGCCGGCATGGCCGCGAAGTGGCGCTGGAAGGCGAGGCGCAAAGCGCTCGGCAAGCCGACCGACAAGCCGAACCTGGTGTGCGGCCCGGTGCAGGTCTGTTGGGACAAGTTCTGCGTCTACTGGGAGATCGAGAAGCGCGAGGTCCCCATGCGGCGCGGGGCCTATCGCATGGACGCCGAGAGCATGCTGGCCGCGGTCGACGAGAACACCATCGCCGTCGTTCCGACCCTTGGGGTCACCTACACCGGCCAGTACGAGTTCGTGGCGCCGATGGCCGCGGCCCTCGACGCCCTGCAGGAGCGAACGGGCCTGGACGTCGACATCCACGTCGACGGCGCCAGCGGCGCCTTCCTCGCCCCGTTCACGGCGCCCGAGATGGTGTGGGACTTCCGCCTGCCGCGGGTGAAGTCGATCAGCACGTCGGGCCACAAGTATGGCTTGGCGCCGGTCGGCGTGGGCTGGGCGCTCTGGCGCGACGTCGCCGATCTGCCGTCCG
Source organism: uncultured Alphaproteobacteria bacterium (assembly GCA_963719975.1). Classification (GTDB taxonomy): domain Bacteria; phylum Pseudomonadota; class Alphaproteobacteria; order Caulobacterales; family Caulobacteraceae; genus Poindextera. The sequence continues at coordinate 3,860 of CAVRED010000004.1, read as the reverse complement.
AGCTGGTGTTCTCCGTCCCCTACCTCGGCGGATCGGTCGGCACCTTCGGCATCAACTTCTCCCGCCCGGCGGGACAGGTGATCGCCCAGTACTACAACTTCCTCAGGCTCGGCCGCTCGGGCTACCGGCGCGTCCACGAGGCCTGCTACGACACGGCGCGCTGGTTCTCCCGCGCGATCGCCAAGCTCGGGCCGTTCGAGTTCATCTGCGACGGCGATCCGTCCAACAGCATCCCGGCGGTTTGCTTCAACATCCGCCAGGGCGCGGACTGCCCCTACACGCTGTACGACCTCTCCGACCAGCTGACGCGCCGTGGCTGGCAGGTGCCGGCGTTTCCGCTGTCGGGCGAGGCGAGCGATGTGACCGTCATGCGGATCATGGTCCGCCAGGGGGTCAGCCGCGACATGGCCGCCCTCCTGGTCGACGACTTCGCGCGGGCCATCGCCCATTTCGACAAGCACCCGATCAGCGTTCCCCTGACCGAGCACGACGTCGCCGTCCACAATCACAACTGAGCCCGGCCGCTTCCGCTAGCCTCCCCCGCTCGCCGCTTCGCGCCACATGGCCCAGACGCGGGGCGCATCCGTCTCGGGGCGGTACTCGCTGAGCACGTCGAAGCCGTGGCGGCGATAGAAGGCGACGTTCCGCTCGGTCGCGGTCTCGAGGAAGGCGGGGGTGTTCGATGTGTCCAGCTGGTCGAGCTTGGCCTTGATCAGGCGCGAGCCGACGCCACGCCCCTGCGCCTCGGGCGTCACGCCGAGGAACCAGAGGTAGGCGTGCGGGCGGTCCATCGGATGCGCCCGGTCCATCACCGCGCGCAGCCGCGCCATCCGAAAGAACCGGCCCCATCCGGTCAGGCGCAGCAGCATCGGCAGCGCGCGCAGCTCCTGCATCGGGGTGTTCGGCCCGATCTCGTGCGAGCCCATCCAGACCGCCGCGGCGCCGCCGTGGGCGGGCCGCATCGTCTCGCCGCCGCCGGGAACGACGAGCTCGCGCATCAGGTGACGGAAGAAGCCGAGGCGGGCGGCGTCGCGCCCGGCGTCGGGCGCGCGAGAACCAGGCGAACAGGGGATCGTCCGCGAAGGCGGCCGAGAGGTCGTCCGCGACGGCGTCAACGTCGCCCGGCCCGGCCCTGACGGGCGTCTCCGCCTCGCGACGCATCCGCTCGATGTCCATGCCCCTCCCCCGAGCGCGGCTCTTAGACCTTCTCGCTGACCTTGATCGCGGCGCGGCATCCGGCGCGGATCACCGCCGTCAGCAGAGCATGGCCCGGCGCATCGCGCGCGCCCTGCTCCACCGCAAAGTCGCGATGCTTGAGCTCATCCTCGCGGAAGCGCGCAAGCTCGGCGGCGAGCGCCGGATCGCGGTCGCCCAGCTCGTCGATCTGGTCGGCGTAGTGCTGCTCGATCACGTCCTCGACCGCCTCGGTGCAGGCGTGCGCCGCCGCCTCGCCCATCAGCGCGGTCACCGCGCCCAGCCCGAACGCCGCCGCCCGCCAGACCGGCGCGAGCAGGGTCGGGCGCACGCGCTCGGCGGTGAGCCGCTCGTTGAAGGCGGCGAGGTGCTCGGCCTCGTGCGCCTCCATCTGCTCGAGCTGGCCCTTGATGCGCCGCCTTGCGCGGCGCGCGGGCGAAGACGGCGCGCTGGGCGCGGTAGATGGCGACGGCGGCGAGCTCGCCGGCGTGGTCGACGCGCAGCATCTCCTCGAGGCGCGCGCGTTGGGCGCCGCGGCCGGGCCGGGGCGGGACGGGCTTGGCGCTCATGGCTTGCGCACCCAGAGCGCCCAGGCCGCGCTCCAGCCGGCGAGCTTGGCCGAGATCAGCGCGTTCCAGCCGGCCAGGGAGAGCCAGAGGAAGCGCCAGGCAGCCTCGTCGCAGCGGGGCGGCGGCGAGCTTGGCGCCATGCAGGAGCGCGCTCAGCGCCTGGGCGCTGGCCGGCGCCGGAGCCGCCGGAGCAGCTCTGCGGGCCCGGCCAGAAATGCCACTCGACCCCGGCGTGGTAGCCGGCGAGCAGCATCCCGCCGGCGAAGATCAGCGCCATCACCGCGCCCAGCCAGGGCGCCAGCGCGCGCAGCCTGGCGCCAGCGGCTGGCGGCCAGCGCCAGCGCCGTCACCGGCAGCGCGATCCAGTAGACCTCGCGCTGGTGCAGACAGAGCTCGCACGGCGCCATGTGGCCGAAGGTCTCGAAGCCATGTGCGACCGCCAGCATGGCGGCCGACGTGACCAGCGCCAGAGCCGGCCAGTAGCGCAGGATGATGGCGATGAGCGCGCGCATGGGACGAAGGTATGGCGCGAAATCAGACGCCGCCAAAGCGCCTTAAGATCAGGACGGCCGCGATGATGGCCACGATGCCGGCGATCGCGATCCAGTAGAAGTAGCGGTCGACGATCGCTTTCGCCATCGGATGCTGCAGGAGCGCGGCCTCGAGGAAGAAGCGCCCGCCGCGGGTGACGAGCGAGGCGCCGACGAAGATCGGGAAGCTGAAGTGGGCGAGTCCGGACGCCAGCGTGACCAGCATGTAGGGCACCGGCGTCAGCCCCTTGATCAGGATGACGGCCAGCCCCCACTGGGCGAACCAGGCGTGGAAGGCGGCGAGCGCGTTGGCGTGACCGGAGAGCGCCAGGATCTGGTTGCCCACCGGCGCCAGATAGAAGCCGATCGCATAGCCGATGACGCCGCCGGTGACTGAGCCGGCGGTGCAGATGCCGGCGTAGAGCCAGGCCCGCTCGCGCCGGGCCAGCACCATGGGCCCCAGCATCAGGTCGGGCGGCGCGAAGGGGAACGTTGCCTCGACCATCGCCACCCCCGCCAGCGCCGGCATGGCGTAGGGCGTGGCGGCGAGCCGAAGGATCCACTCGTAGAGGCGGCGCAACATGGGCCGCGCGGCTCTATCAGCGTTCGCGCGGGAAGTCTTCAAGCGCGCCAGGCGCCTGCCAGGGGGGCCGGCGCGCGAAAGCGCCGCCGAACGGCGAAGCGCCGCGGCGTTCGATTGAAAAGGTCCCCTGCCCGGATGATGCTTGAGGCTTGAGGCTGCTTGATGCTGCGTGGCCGAGCGCAGTGCTCGTCCGAACAGGGAACTCTTAGTCAATCGAACGCGCGCGGTACTCAACGAGCATTAGACCACGACCAACCACCCGCTCAGCAAAGCGCTTAGCGAGTTAGGCGCGTCCAGCCCGCCCGCCGGCGAACGCGTCGACCAGGGCCTGGACCTCGCGCGGGCGACGCAGGCGGTGGAAGCGGATGTGCGCCCACTCTGGGGCGACCATCAGCGCCTCATAGCGCCGGCGGCGGTCGCGCCAGGTGCGTGGCGTGAACTGCACGGGATGGTCGGGCTCGAGCCACCCGCGCCAGGTCTCGCGGTTGCCGTTCCACAATTCGCGCCTGGTCAGAGACCTCATGAACGAACGGGCCAGCAGACGCGGCATGAAGACGGCCGGCCCGAGATCCAGCCAGACCACGTCGGTGGCGCGACGCCAGACGAGGTGGCGGATGGTGGAGTAGTTGCCGTCGCACACCCACGCGTCGCCCGCCGTCGCCGCCTCGACCCGGCGGGCGAAGTCCGGCAGGTCATGGGTGTTCAGGTCACGCCAGCCGGCCTGGTGGTTGATGGCGTCGAGCTCGATGCGCGCGATCCCGAGCGCTTCGGACAGCCGGCGTCCCAGCGTGCTCTTTCCCGACCCCGACGGCCCGACGATCGAGATGCGCAACGGCGCCACGCCCCCTCCCCAATTCGGCGAGCGGGCTCTATAGCCTGAAGCGCTCGCCTTGTGGCGAAGCCCCAGTGGCGAAATGGTAGACGCGGCAAACTCAAAATCTGTTGCCCGCAAGGGCGTGTTGGTTCGAGTCCGACCTGGGGCAC
>CAVRED010000003.1:0-38899 GCA_963719975.1 uncultured Alphaproteobacteria bacterium | reverse complement strand
TCAGGCAGACCTGGTCCTCAGCGCGAGCCTCGGCTCAGCAAAATGCTGAGCACCCCGAGAGGCGCGCTAGTCTCGGCACATCGAAGCCCCGAGAGACCGCAATGTTCAACCGTCAAGGCCGAGACGTCGGCCCATCGATCCTCGGCGCAGCGCTCGCGCGCTTTCGCCTGCTCGCACCCACAATCCTCCGCCAGGCGCAGTCGACGGCGCCTTGCGCGGGCGGGGGTGGTTTGATGGCCATGCCCAGCGGTATCCCGGACGCGCGCGAGCGGTTGAATAGGGCGTTCGTCAATCTCGACGCGCTCGAGCTCGTATTCCTGGAGGACGAACCCGTGCCCTAAAGGTCCCCATTGCTCAGAGGCAAGGATGGCGGGCGGTGTCGCCCTCAAGCATCAAGCATCAAGCATCAAGCAGCAGCAAAAGACCCCGTCAGCCATCCTTGCCTCTGGGCGATGCCCCTCTAGGCCGGACGACCGATCGTTTCTTCTAGTCCCACTCCTTCTCGCCGCATCGCCGGGGCCAATGGCCCGCGGCGCCCGCGGCCCTGTCTTCAAGCTGCGCCCTGCCCGCAGGCCCTGAGCAACGGTCAGAACATGGGCTCGAGCTGGCGGCGTTTCTTGCGTTTCGGCCGCTCCCAGAGCACGCCGGGATAGCCTTTGAGCGGGACCAACGGCTCGCCCGCCCAGGTCCAGTCGGCGCGTTCGTGCATGAACATGTGGTAGCGCGGCTCGCGACCGGTCCGCTCCGAGAACAGGGCGCGCGGGATGTTGACCATCTTCGGCGCGCGCGGCGCTCGTACAGAACCGGCGTGCCGCAGCGGCGGCAGAAGCTGCGCGCCGTCCCCGATGCGGGTCCTCGTAGCGGCTCAAGGCCTCGGCGCCCTCCAGAAGCCGGAAACGGCTCTTCCAGCTGCCAACGTAGGTCGTGTAGGCCGCGCCCTGGGCGTGACGGCTGGCGGCCGAGTGCTCGTGCCAGGCCCACACCGCCGGAACGTCGATCTCGAAGGCGACCGCGCCGCAGACGCGCTGGCCACGAGCCTGGACCGGCGCGGCCTTGCGCACCTTCGGCGGCGTCTCCGGCTGGCGCATGCGGACCTCCGCGACTTTGACCGGGGCGCACCCTACCTAGTCTGGCCTTCGGACCTGTCAGCATCGGTCGTTAGGGCTTCGCGCACTGCGAGCGATCGCCCGCCTTGCAGGCTTTGACCTGCGCCTGCCAGGCCGCCTGGGCCGCGGCGGCTTGCGCCTGCTGCGCCTGCACGCCCGCCTGCCAGGCGGCCATCTGGGCGGCGTAGGCGCGCTGGTCCGCCTGCCGCTTCGCTTCGGTGGCGGCGAGCTCGGCCTGATAGTTCGCCTGGCTGCCTCGAGCTCGGCATTGACGGCCGCGTTCCGCGCCGCGACCGCGGCATTGAGCGGCCGGTCGGTGTTGACGATCGGCCCGTGCGGCGGCGGCACGTCGAGATTTTGCGCGTAGTTGCGCACGCGCTCGGCCTCGACGTCGCCCGGCTGGATGGCGAGCGCCTGCTGCGCGTCGCTCAGCGCGTCCGCGTTGCGCCCCAGGAGCAGGTAGGCTTGCGCCCGTCTGACGAGCGCGATCTCCTGGTCGGCCGAGCTCAGCATCCGCGAATCCAGGGCCGCGCTCAGCAGCCGGACGGCCGCGCCATTGTCGTGGCGGTTCAACGCCCCCACGCCGTCCGCCAGGTCCGCGACCGGATCAGCGGCGGCGGCGGTGGCAAGCAGGGCTGCAAGGGCCGCCCCGGCCAGCACGAGCGCTCTCATGGCGCACTCTCCTTCTCTCCCGGCGATCCCAACTTCGGTTGGGATGACGAGCGCGGCCATGATCGAGGTCAATCTGGCGCTGGTATGGCGATACCTGCCGTGACGTCCCTGCCCCCGCCGAACACGTCGGGCCATGACGGCGGGGTTTTCATCGCTAAAAGGAATGGGAGACGGCGCGAGCGATGCGGGAGCAGGGCATGAGCATAGCGGAGACGGTGATCCACGCGGGCGTGCTGCTGGCCGAACCGGGGCAGGCGGCCAAGCGCGGGCAGAGCATCCGCATCGCCGGCGACAGGATCGTCGCCGTCGCCGACGGCTTTGTCGACCCGCCAGCCGGCGCGAAGGTCATCGACCTGAAGGACAGCTTCGTCCTGCCCGGACTGATCGACTGCCACGTGCACCTGACGCTGCAGTTCGGCGCCGGACACAGGATGAGCCTCGTCGAGGACTCCGACCCGAAGATCGGACTGGACGGCGCCCATCGCGCGCGGCTGACGCTGGAGGCCGGCTTCACCACCGTCCGCGATGTCGGCGCGCAGAAACCGGACGTCATCTTCGCCCTGCGCGAGGCGATCGCCGAGGGCAAGGTCCCGGGGCCGCGCGTGCTCTGCGTCGGCGCGATCCTGTCGCCGACCGGCGGCCACGGCCAGGTCTACGGTTTCCGGCGCGACGTGTGCGCCTGCGTCCAATCCAGCCTGGGCGTCTGCGACGGGGTCGACGAGTGCCGCAAGGCGGTGCGCCGCCAGGTGGCCATGGGCGCCGACGCGATCAAGATCGTGGCCACGGGCGGAGTGCTGTCGAACATCGCGGCCGGCATCGACCAGCAGTTCACCAACGACGAGATCAAGACGCTGGTCGAAACCGCCACCATCTGGGCCGGCGCATCTCCGCCCATGCGCACGGCGCGGCCGGGATCAACGCGGCGATGAAGGCCGGCATCGACTCGATCGAGCACGGCAGCTTCATGGACGAGGAGTTCGATCAGCCTTTTCCTCGAGAAGGAGGCGTTCCACACGCCGACCGTCATCGCCGGGATGTCGGCGCTGGAGATGGCCAAGGCCGGCGGCATTCTGTCGCCGGCGCAGGCGGAGAAGGCGTTCCAGGTCGGCGAGCGGATCAAGACGGCGCTGACCAAGTCCTACCAGGCGGGCGTGAAGATCAGCTTTGGCACCGACATGGGCGTCGGCCCGCACGGCGAGAACGCGCGCGAGTTCGCCTACATGGTCGAGTGCGGCATGACCCCCGCCGACGCGATCAAAGCCGCCACGGTGACCGCTTCCGAGCTCCTGAACATCTCCGACCTCGCGGGCGCGATCGGCGCCGGCAAGTCCGCCGACATCATCGCCGTGGCGGGCGACCCCTTGAGCGACATTACCGAGCTCCAACGGGTCGCGTTCGTGATGGCGCGGGGCGGCGTGGCGAAGGGACTCGTGGCGGCATGAGCGAGACGTACGAAGAGCACGACCTGCCGACAGCCGACGGCCCGCGGGTGCACTACCGCACCTACGAGCCGAAAGGCGCGGCCGTCGGCGCGCCGGTGCTCTGCCTGCACGGACTCACGCGCAACGAGCGGGATTTCGAGGATCTGGCGCCGATGATCGCGGGCCTGGGCCGGCAGGTCGTGGTCGCCACCCAACGCGGGAGGGGTCCCTCCGACCGCGATCCCAAGCCCGAGCGCTACAACCCGGCCGTCTACGTTTCGGACATGCTGGGCATTCTTGACGCGCGGGCGATCGCCAAGGCGGTGTTCGTGGGCACCTCGATGGGCGGCGGCATGACCATGGTGGCGGCGGCGACGGCGCCGCAGCGGATGGCTGGCGCGGTCCTGAACGACGTCGGCCCCGAGATCGACCCGGTCGGGCTGGAGCGCATTCGCGGCTACGCCGGCGTGCCGAAGGCCGCCGCGACCTGGCGCGAGGCCGCCGGGCTCTGCCGCGGCATCAACGGCGTCGCGTTTCCCGACGAGACCGGCGACGCCTTCTGGGAGACGTTCGCGCGGCGCATCTTCCGCGAGGAAGCGCCCGGCCGGATCGTGCTCGACTACGACCCGCTCGTCGGCGGCGCGGTTGCGCCAGACGGTCCACGCCCGGATCTTTGGCCCATGTTCGACGCGCTCAAGCCGATCCCGACGCTGGTGATACGCGGCGAGATCACCGACGTGCTGATGACCTCGACACTGGAGGAGATGCGTCGCCGCAAACCCGACCTGGCTGTGGCGTCCGTGCCGCAAGTCGGCCACGCGCCGTTCATGACCGAGCCCGCCGCCTGGGCGGCGCTCAGCGCTTTCCTCGGCCGGACTGCCTAGGCCGCGGCCGCGCGTAGCGCGCGGCGGCCCTCGGGCGTCAGCACCACGATCGGCGCGCCGGAGTTGCGGCGCCGCTCGATCAGGCCGCGGTCGACGGCGTCCTCCCAGACCGTGAGCCTCGGGCAGGACGTCCGCCAGACGTCCATGACCTCGGCGTAGGCCCTTGGCTCGGCGTCGAGCCAATGCAGGAAGTCGAGGATGAGGGGCTGGATGATGGCGTCGGGCGCCTCGCCCGCACTGGTTCGGGTCTGCATGACCGTTTCTCCTCGCGCCAGCGGCCGGGGCGCACAGGGCCCCGACGCGTCGCATGCGAATGAGCTAGGCGCAGCGGCCTGCCTTGGCAAGAGAGCCGGCGCTCAGACGTTCTCGGCCGCGTGGCGGCGGGCGTCGAGCTCGGCCATGATCACAGCGTGCTTGGCCTTGGTCAGCCGGTAGGTGACGAAGATGAGCACCGAGACGATCGTGATCAGCGCAGGGCCAGGCCCGTAAAGGATGCCGAGGTTGCGGATTGTCGCCGCGCCCATGTGCTTGAGCGCGTCGGGATGCGAAGCGATCGCGGTGGGAAAGTGGATGAGATCGAGCCCGATCCCTGCGATGAGGCTGCCGACGCCGAACGCGGCCTTCACGGAGAAATTCAACCCCGCGAAGTAGAGGCCCTCGCGGCGGGTGCCGTAGTGGAACTCGTGCTCGTCGGCGGCGTCGGCCATGGCCGATTGGAAGGCGATCGAGACGCCGGTCGTCACGAAGGTGATGACCGCGGCGTTGCCCATCAAGAGACCGTAGACCAGGGGGCCGTTCGGCGGCAGCACGCCGGCGATCCGCATGAGCGGCAGCCACGCCTGCAGCACGGCGAACAGGACGAGGCCCACGATCACCACGGTCCGCTTCTCGAGCCTCGGGATGAAGATGAGCGATAAGACCGAGCCGATGAGGATGCCGGCGATCGGCGCCAGCTGCACCGCCGGGATCACCGCCGGCGGCACGGCCCAGAAGAACTTCAGCGCATGCAGCCCGAGCACGCTGGCGACGCCGGCTGCGGTGAAGATCAGGATGAGGCAGCCGAACAGCGATACGAACGAGCGGTTCTTGAAAATCTCGGCGACATCGACAAGCACCCGCGCCACCGCTGACCCCGCCCTCGGCTTGACCTGGTGCAGGCGCTTCAGCGCCGGCAGCGTGCCGAAGCTGGTGATCGCGGCGATCACGATCACGATGGCCGCCAGCGACCAGCCCATCGGGACGTAGTTGGCGCGGATGTTGGCGCGCGCGCCAAGCAGGATGGTGGCCGTGCCGAACAGAATCGGGGCTACGACGCCGAATGGGCTGGCGAGAAAGCGGGATCCGACGACGACCGTGCGCTGGTCATAGTCGTCGCTCAGCTCGGCCCCGAGCGCGATGTACGGCAGGTTGAAGAAGGAATGGCAGATGCGCAGCAAAAGGGTCACGACCGTCACGAAGGCGAACAGGCCCCAGCCGCTCACGCCCGCCGGGATCGAGAAGATCACCCCGAGCAGGATCGCCAGCGGGACCGCGGCGGCGAACATGAAGGGATGCCGTCGCCCCAACCTCGATTGCGTGTTGTCGGAGAGGGACCCGACGATCGGATCGACCATCGAATTGATGATCAGGCCGAGGAAGACCGACAGCCCGGCCAGCGAATTCGGAAGCCCGCAAACCACGGTGACGTAGTAGAAGAGATAGAGCCCGAGCGAGCCGCTCACCACGCCGTCGACGATCGTGCCCGTGCCATAGGCGGCGACGAGCGGGATCGGCAGCTTGCTGCGGCGAAGCTGCGCTGCAGTCGGCGCCGGCCCGGCCGACGGCGCCTGCGGCGCGGGTTCGACGAGGGGCGGCGCGGTCTCGGCTGACATGCGGGTCCTCGCGAGCGTTTCCGTGAGCTCCGCTCTTTGCCGAGCGGTTGCGAGTTCTTATGCCATCAGAACCAGCGCGCGCGCCATGAAGCTTTGTTCAGGCGCGCGCCGCCTCGCTCGACCCGTTGCTAGGACGACCCTTGCGCCGCCAGGTCCGCCAGCGCGGCCGTCGGGCCGCCGAATTCCTGCATGATCTGGCGCGTGTGCTGGCCGACGGCGGGCGCCATGCGGGGCTGACGCTTGGTCTCGCCGGTGATCCGGAAGGGGCTGTCGAGGGTCTTCAGCCCCATGCCGTCCACGAACTCGGGCAGCAGGCCGTTCGCCTCCAGCTGCGGGTCGTTCGGGTGGTCGGTGATGCGGCCGACGAGGCCGAAGGTGATGCCGACCGCGGTCAGGCGCGCCTTCCAGTGCTCCCAAGGCTCGCCCCCGAAGATGTCCCCCAGCAGCGTGGTGAGCAGGTCGCCGTTCTCGAAACGGGCGAGCGGAGTCGAAAACAGCGGGTCTTCCAGCCATTCGGGCCGGCCGATGGCGTCGAGCAAGAGCGGCCACTCGCGTGCGATGTTGACCATGGCCAGCGCGAACTCGCGCCCGTCGGCGGTCAGGTAGAACTCGACCAGCGGGTTGCGCTGGCCGCGCTCGGCGCGCGGAACGAGGTCGAGGTCGCACAGCGCCGCCTGAACCTGGCACCCGTTCGACCACAGGCCGTTGGCCAGGAGCGAGGTCGTGACCTCCGACCCTTCGCCGGTGATCTGCCGGCGGTAGAGGGCGGTGACGATGGCGGCGTACATCGCCGTCGCGGTCGGGTGATCGCCCATGCCCGGCACCGACATGGCCAGCTCGGTGTCGCCGGTCGCCCGCACCATGTCCATCAGGCCCGATCTCGCCCACCAGGCCGTGGCGTCGAAGGCGGTGCGATCGCGCTCGGGCCCGTCCTCGCCGTACGGCGACAACGACCCATAGATCAGCCGCTTGTTGAGCGGCATCACGTCCTTGGCCTGTAGCCTCAGCCGCTCGCGCACGGGGAACGGATAGTTCGTGATGAAGACGTCGGCGCGCTTGATCAGCTCGTCCAGGAACGCTCGCGACTCGGCATCCTTCAGGTCGAGGGCCAGGCTCTCCTTGTTGCGGGAGTTGAGCGTCCAGAAGTAGTCGATGACGTCTTCGGCGCCGCGGTACTTGATCAGCGTGCGATAGGCGTCGCCCTCGCCCGGGGGCTCGATCTTGATCACGCGCGCGCCGAAGTCCGACATGATCGTCGCCGCGGCGGGGCCGGCGACGAAGCTGGCGCAATCGATGACGAGCAGATCGCCGAAAAGCCCGGTTCCCATGCAGGACCTCCCAATCCTTCGCCCCCGGAGCTAACCCCGTCAGCCCTCCGACGTCGAGTTGGCGGCCCCATCCGATCTAACCGCAAGGACGCGAAGGGCGCTAAGGCGCGCTTGCGCGGCGCGCGGTCATTGACGCGGGCGCCGGGCGCGACGAAGCTCCCGCTCCGAAGCCGAACACGAGAGACGCCATGAATATCGCCGTGAAGACGGAGACTGCAGCCGACGCCGAGATGCGGGCCACGCCGCTCGCTGAGCTCAATCCGGCGCGGATGGACCGCTTCCAGGCCGACACGATCTGGCCGCTGTTCGAACGGCTCCGGGCCGAGGCGCCGGTCCACTTCACGCCCGAAAGCGAGTTCGGAGCCTACTGGTCGCTGACCCGCTGGGAAGACATCATGGCGGTCGATACCGACCACGAGGCCTTCTCCTCGGCGATCGCCGGCATCTCGCTGCCGGTCACCGCGAACATGGAGGCGCAGGACAAGGCCTTCGCCGAATTGGGCGTCCAGCGGCGCAGGGGCGGCGCCGGCTTCATCACCATGGACGAGCCCGAACACAGCGTGCACCGCAAGGCGGTCAGCCCGACGGTGGCGCCCGCCAACATCACCAAGATGTCGCCGATCGTGCGCGAGCGCGCCGGCGCGATCCTGGACTGCTGCCCATCGGGACGCCATTTGACTGGGTCGAGCTGGTGTCGAAGGAGCTGACGGCGATGACGCTGGCCACGCTGTTCGACTTCCCGTTCGAGGAGCGGCGAAAGCTGCCGTTCTGGTCGGACATGTTCATGAACGTGCCGGGCCACGGGCCGGTGACGAGCTGGCAGCACAAGGCCGAAGCCGCGCTCGAGTGCTTCACCGCCTTCCAGGGCCTTTGGGACGAGCGTCTGAGCGGCCAGCCGAGCAACGACCTGATCTCGATGCTGACCCACAACCCCGAGACTCGCGAGATGTCGGTCGAGCAGTATCAGGGCACGGTGGTGCTGCTGATCGTCGGCGGCAACGACACGACGCGGAATACCATCTCGGGCAGCGTCTACTGGCTGAACAAGTTCCCGGAGCAGTACGACAAACTGCGCGCCAATCCGGACCTAGTGACCAATATGGTCTCGGAGACCATCCGCTATCAGACGCCGCTCGCCCACATGAGCCGGATCGCCACCCGTGACGTCGAGATCGGCGGGAAGGTCATCAAGAAGGGCGAGCGGGTGGTGATGTGGTACATCTCCGGCAACCGCGACGAGAGCGTGATCGCCGACCCCGACGTCTACGACATCGAGCGCGAGCGGCCCCGCCACCACATGTCATTCGGCTTCGGCATCCACCGCTGCGTCGGCAACAGGGTCGCGGAGATGCAGCTGACCATCATCTGGGAGGAGATCCTCAAGCGCTTCCCGGTCATCCAGCTGATCGGCGAGCCGGTGCGCACCTACTCCTCGTTCGTGCACGGCTACGAGAGCATGCAGGTCCTGATCCCCGCCCGCGCCTGAGGACCCGCCGAAGCGCAGCGCTGCGGGGCTAGGCCGCGAAGTTCAGTTTCAGGCCTGGCTCTGGCCAGCGGAGGCGGATGAGGCGGCCGGTCTCGGAAAGGGTGGCGTAGGCGTCGCGCATGTCCGCGCCGCCGAAGCAGATGTTGGTGGTCATCCGGTCGGGTAGCGGCGTCTGGCTGACCGCGCCGCTCGCCGGAGAGATGGTTGTGATCCCGTCGCGGATCGAAGCGACGCAGACGTCGCCGTTCGCCTGCACGGCCAGGCTGTCAAAGAAGGCGCGGCCGGGGCCGACGCCCGCCAGCCGCCCGCCGCGGCCACCCTTCACCACCTGGCCGGGGCCGGCGAGGTCGAAGGCGATCAGCCGCCCGGTGAAGCTCTCGGCCGAGTAGACCGTGGTCTCGTCCGGCGAAAGGCCGATGCCGTTGTAGCCGGTGCCGCCGAAGGACACTTCCTCGGCCTTCGACCCGTTCGGCAGGGCGTAGTAGACGCCGCTGGAATGGCGCGTGCGCCCGGTCTGGCGCCCGAAATCGGTGAACCAGAAGCCGCCATTCCGGTCGAAGACGATATCGTTCGGCGCCGAGAGCAGGTTCTCGCCCACCTTGTCGTACAGCCGCTCGCCCTTGCCGGTCGCGAGATCCACGCGATCGATGCCGCCCTGGCTCGGCGGCAGCGCGCCGCGGATGGCGAGCCCGCCGCCGCCGTTGTTGGCGACGTAGACCGCCCCGTCCGGCCCGAGCGCGGCCCCGTTCGGGCCGCCGCCGAGGTCGCAGATCACCTCGACCTTGCCGTTCCAGACGCGTGACAGCGCGCCGCGAGCGATCTCGACCAGGATCACCGACCCGTCCGCCATCGCGATCGGACCTTCGGGGAACTGCAACCCCTCGGCCAGAACCTCGAACTCCGCCATCGCCGCTTCCTCCCGTTTGCCGGCAGATTAGGGCCTGGCGCGGGTTGGGGAAGAGCTCGGGCGCTAAAAGCCCGCCCTAGGTCACTTGTGGCAGACTTTACCCTTGGCGATGCAGGTGTTCCCGCAGGGAACGCCCTTGGTGCAGTGCGGCGGATGCCCGCCGGTCGGCGCCGCCGGCGCCGATGAAACCGCCGGCGCGGGCGGGCACTTGATGAACTTGTGGGTCTTTGGATCCGTGCACTTGGTCGCCGCAGCGGCGCTGCCGGCGGCGAACGCCAGGATCACCGCCATCATCAGAACTCGTTTCATGTCGTTCCTCCCCGCTCGAAGACGGCGCCGCGGAAACCGGTGCTCAACTTGCCGTAGCAACGGCTTCTCATGGTTTTCCCGTATGAAGCGCAGATGACCTGCAGTTGTACCGCGTTAGACATCTGAAACTTCTATGTTGACCGATACCGGACATTTCGACTTCGGGCGATCAGGCACCCCTCGAAACTACCCAAAACGGGTAGTTTTGCTGTACGGTTGCTCCACATAAAGCGCCGGCTACCGCACGCGACAAAGCGAGGCGGCTGCAACGAGGTCCCCGTTGGACGAAGAGGACGCCTCCGTTCCGATCGACGGCCAACCGGCAGCGTCGCCGGCCGATCGCGCCAAAGCGCGTGTCGTCGACAGGTTGGCGACCGAGCACTTCCTGCGAAGCGCGCGCGGACTGGGCGATCAGGCGGGAAGGGACCTGTTCAAGGCCCTCACGCTGCGGGCGATCGTCGCCGCCAACATCGGCCACATCGACCAGCAACCGGAGACCTCGGCCCGCTACGCCGCGCTCGACCAGGTCCCGCCGGACGATCTCGTGCGGCCGGTGAGCGTCCTGGCGATCGCCGGGTCCCTGGGGCTGCCCTACGAGACCACCCGCCGCTACGTGGCGGCGCTGATCGGCGAGGGCGCTTGCAGGCGGGTGAAAGGCGGCATCGTGGCCTCGCCCGCGACGCTCGTCGGGCCGGACGCAGAGCAGGCGATGCTAGCGAGCCTGGCCAACGTTCGCCGCCTGGTGCGCGCACTCAAGCGCGCCGGCGTCACGCTCGACTGACGGGAAGTTGGGCGGCCGCGTTCGAGGCGAAAGGCGAAAAGCGTTGACGCTGCCCAGCGCCGGGCGAACGATGCCGCAGCGACGCCACAACCGACACCCGGGAACCCCCATGCCCCACGCCTATGATCTCGTCATCCGCAACGGCCTCGTCGTCGACGGCTCGGGCGCCGAGCGGTTCGAGGCGGATATCGCGGTCGCCGACGGGCGCATCGCCGCCATCGGCAAAGTCAGCGGCCGGGGCGCCGAGGAGATCGACGCCAAGGGCAAGCTGGTCACGCCCGGCTTCGTCGACATCCACACCCACTACGACGGCCAGGCGGTGTGGTCGGACCGGCTGTCTCCTTCGTCCTCGCACGGGGTGACGACGGTGGTCGGCGGCAACTGCGGGGTCGGCTTCGCGCCCTGCCGGCCGGAGCACCACGACCTTTTGGTCAGCGTGATGGAGGGCGTCGAGGACATCCCCGAGGTGGTGATGACCGAGGGGCTGAGCTGGGACTGGGAGACCTACCCCGAGTACCTGAACGCGATCGAACAGCGGCCGCACGACATCGACTTCGCCTCGCAGATCCCCCACTCGGCGGTGCGCGTCTATGTGATGGGCCAGCGCGGCGCAGACCGCGAGGCGGCCACAGCCGACGACCTCATCAAGATGCAGGCGGTGGTGCGCGAGGCGATGGACGTCGGCGCGCTGGGCTTTGCGACCTCTCGCCTGGTGATCCACAAGACCGGCCAGGGCGATCCGATCCCCACCTGGATGGCGGCCGAGACCGAACTCGAGGCCATGGCGCTGGCGCTGAAGGACTCCGGCAAAGGCGTGCTCCAGGCGGTGTTCGGGACGCCGGGGCGCACGTTCGAGGACGAGATCGACCTGCTGTCGCGGCTCACGCGGATCAGCGGGCGGCCGGCCAGCTTCTCCATGGCGCAGTCGAACGAGAACCCGTTGGCCTACCAGAACGTGATGCGGCATTTGGCCGAGGCGAACCGGCAGGGCCCGCCGATCCGGGCCCAGGTCTATCCGCGTCCGATCGGCGTCGTTTTGGGCTTCGACCTCTCGGTGAACCCGTTCAGCCTCTGCCCCAGCTACCAGCCGCTGGCCAAGCTGCCGTTCGCCGAACGGATCAGGGCTCTCAGCGATCCGACCATGCGGGCCAGGCTCCTGATGGAGGAGCCGGGCGACTTGCTCATTCCGCTCGCGCGCATGGGGCGGCGGTTCGACTTCATTTATCCCATGGGCGATCCGCCGATCTACGAGCCGAAGGCCGAGGACTCGCTCTCGGCGCGGGCGCGGGCTGCGGGCGTGGCGCCCACGGAGCTCGCCTACGACCTCCTGCTGGAGAACGGCGGGCGGGGGCTCTTGCTCGCGGCGCTGGCCAACTACGGCAGCCAGTCGCTCGATCCCATCCATGCGCTCCTGACCGACCCGAACAGCGTGATCGGCCTCGGGGACGGGGGCGCGCACTACGGGATGATCTGCGACTCCAGCTACCCCACGTTCGTGCTGCAGCACTGGACGCGCGAGCGGCGCGGCGAGCGGCTGAGCCTGGAAGCGGCGGTGAAGGCGATGACGGCGGACACGGCTGAAACGGTGGGCCTCGGCGATCGCGGCGTGCTGGCGGTGGGCCGCAAGGGCGACCTGAACGTGATCGACTACGACAAGGTGCGTCTCGAGAAGCCGCACGTGCTCTACGACCTCCCGGCCGGCGGGCGGCGGATCACCCAGGGCGCAAGCGGCTACGACGCGCTGGTCGTGAGCGGCGAGGTCGTCAGCCGCGGCGGCGAGCCCACCGGCGCCCTGCCGGGGCGGCTGGTGCGGGGCCCGCGCGCGGCGGCGTGAGCGCTAGAGCGCCATCCGGCCGCCGGGCCAATTGACGGCCAGCGGGGCGAGATAGGCGAACGGGCGCAGGCGCGCCCACGGATCGCCCCGGTCTTTCCCAGCGTCGTTGGCGGTCGGATCGGGCCGCGGGCGCCCCGCCGGCGACGACAGAGCCCACGCCTGGATGGCCGGCAGGTTGCTGGCTTGGATCATCGCGCTTCCGCCTGTTCCAGCGCCGCGCGGGCGGCGCGCGTGAGCTTGCCGCGCACCAGGTCGTAGGCGTGGCCGATCAGCCGCTCGATCTCGTCATCGGGCAGCGCCGCGTCCTGGCGGATGGTGATCCAGTGGCGCTTGTCGGTGTGGTAGCCAGGGGTGATCGCGGCGTATTCGCCGCGCAAGACCTCGGCCAGCATCGGGTCGCACTTCAGCGTGAAGCGGACGTCGACCGCATCGTCCGAGACGATCGCGAACATTTTTCCCGCGATCTTGTAGACGATGACGCCGGGACCGAACGGCGAACTCGCCTCGGCGCTGGGCTTGGCCTCCAGCAGCTTCAGCAGATCAGCCAATCCAAGCATCGCCCGCGTCCTCATCCGCGATCACCGTGGCCGCACGCTAACGCGCGCGAAGCCCAAAGGTGGCAGCAGGCAGACACCTAGGGCGTCAGGCCGTGATCCTTCAGGCTCTGCAAGACCTGGGCGTCGGCCGGGACGAGGTGGCCGGCCTTGGCGATCGCCTGGTATTCGGCCAGGACCTGCGGCCACGCCACGTCCGAACCGGGGAACCTCGCGAGGCGCCAGAGCGTGCGCAGCAGCTGCTCGTGGTAGTCGGCGTTCGTCGGGTCGGTCGCGACAAGTTGGCGCCGCACCGCAAGGCTCTGCTCGTAGGCGGCGAGCGAGTCCTTCTGGAAGTCCATCTGGAAGTCGGTCGAGCCGAGCTGGAAGTCGTCTGTCCCGACAGCCATCAGGATGTGCGCCGACGACGGATTGGCCTCCAGCAGATGCTGGTGGATGGTCAGGCACTGCTGGAAGAGGTCATGGGCCTGCCTGTAATCGCCGGCCTTGTAGGCCAGCTCGCCCATGCGGCGGACAAAGCCGGTGGCGCTGAACTCGAGGTCGGCATTCGTGGGGTCGGCGGCGAGCAGCTTTTGCCGGATCGCAAACCCTTGCCGCCAAGCCGCCAGAGCGCCCTGCGCATCGCCTGACTGCGCATCGACGTCGCCAAGGCTCAGCAGGTCGTTGGCGATGGAGCCCTGCAGCTGCACATCGGTGGGGTGCGCCGCCGCCAGGCTCTGATGCACCCCCAGCGCTTCGGTCTCGTTCGAGCGCGCCTCGGCGAAGTTGCCGACGGCCAGTTCAAGGTCGCCGCGGTTCGCCAGGAGCCAGCCCAGATCCGCGCGCACGCGGTCGCCGGGGTCGGAGAGGAGGACGTGACGAGTGATGGCGAGCGAGCGGTCATAGGCGCTAAGCGCCGCAGCGTTGTCGGCCTGCTTGGCGGCCTGGATGCCGATGAAGCGCAGCGCCACCGCCTGCTGGCCGTCGGTGTTGGCGACCGAAAGCGCGGCTTCGGCCGCGGCGCGGGCGCGGGCGAGGTCGCCGAGGTCGTTGGCGAGCTTGCAGCGCGCGATCTGAACCGAAAAGACGCTGGGGTCGAGCGCAGCCGACTGGTTATAGAGCGCAAGCACGTCGGCCGTGGTCGCCTCTCCGTGGGCGCGCATGATGTCGCGAAGGGCGGCGAGTTGGGTGATGCCGCTCGCCTTGGCGGCGTCGGTCAGGCCTGGCGCGGCGTTGGCCTGCGCGGCCAGCGCCGCGATCGCGGGCCAGGCGCCGGTGCGGTCCCCGTCGGCGAAGCGCTGTAGGGCCTGAACCATCTCCGGCGAGGCTGCAGCGGCGACAGTCTGCAGCGTCGCGGCATAGTCGGCGGCCTCGCTCATCGCATCGGGATCGCGCTGGCCGAGTTTGGCGGCGAGCGCCTCGTAGTCCTGGCGCGCCGTCGCAAGGGCGGCGTTCGCGGCCCGCGCGTCGCCGCGCGCGGATTGAACCTGGTCGTGCGCCGTCTTCAGCCGCGCCTCCAGGGCGGCGATCATCGCGGTCTCGCGATCGTCGGCGAGCCGGCGCTCGCGGATCAGCGCCACCTCGAACTGGGCCTGCAGTCCCTGGACAAGCGTTGCGCGGTCATCGGCTGCGGCCGCGTGCGCGATCGGCGCGGTCGCCGCCGCCACGGCGACGCACAGGACCGCCAGGAGGCGCGCAGATCCTCTCATCGCCGGTCCTCGGCTCAGTTGCTCAGCGCGCTGGCGAGGAAGGGGAGGCTAACGTCCATGCGGTAGTCGACGCCGGTGTGGTTGTCGTCGAATTCCTCGTAGCGGTGGGCGACGCCGAGCTCGTCAAGGCGGCGGTGCAGGCGCCGCGCGCCGTAGACCAGGTTGAACTGGTCGCTCGTTCCGCAGTCGATGTAGAGGGCCTTCAACCGCTTCAAGCCGTCCGCCTGCCGCTCGACCTTCACCAGGGGATCGTGCGCCAGCCAGTTCGCCCAGCGCTCAGCGATGACCTCGCAGGTGTCGAAGGTGACCGGTATCCTAAGGCCCATGAAAGCGTCGGGATCGGGGTCATAGTGGGCGGCCATGGCCAGGATGTTCAACGCCTTGAACGAGTGCTCGGGCGTCTTCGGCGCGGCCTCGAACTTCTTCCACCAGGTCTCGGGCGAGCCCTCGGCCCGGGCGAGCGCGCGCAGGGTGTCCGGCATGTCGGGCAGGTAGCAGAGCTCGAACGCCATATCGCCGGAATGGCAGGCGGCCGCGGCCCAGACGTCGGCATGGTCGAGCGCATGCACGATCGCGCCGTATCCGCCTGAACTCTTGCCGAAGACGCCGCGCCGCCCCGTCCCGCCGCAGCCGAAGCGGCCCTCGACGGCGGCAAGCAGCTCTGTGGTGAGGAAGTCGGCCCAGCGGCCGGTGGCGGCGGAGTTGATGTACTGGTTGCCGCCGACGCGGGTGAAGCAATCGGGGAAGGCCACGACCACCGGCGGCATCTGGCCCTCGCCGATCAGCCGGTCGATCCGCTCGGGCACGTTCTCGCGGAAGCCGACCCAGTTGGTGTGCACCGGGCCGCCGGCGCTGAAGCCGACGAGGTCCACCAGCAACGGCAGGCCGGCGCCGTCGCTAGCGGCAGGGACGTAGACGTCGACCGTGCGCGCGCTCGGATCGCCGAAGAGGTTGTCCTTCAGCACGCCGCTCTCGACGGTCATCCGATGTACGGTCCCGGCGGGATGGGTGGTCTTTCGCATGGGCGGGCCCTTCTGATCGGCCGAGATCAGCCCCGTGGCGAGCGGCATCGTCAAGCCTCTGGGCCCAGATCGCGGACGGGACGCGCGCCGCGTGCTAGTGTCGCCGATCGCCGGCGCGGCGCTGGAAGGCGGGTCGGTCTTTCCCGAACGAAAACGACCGGGCGGCCTCGACCGCCGCCCATGGACCGGAAACCCATGTGTTTCTCGGCGGTCGCCAGCTTCGCCACCGCCGCCCTGACCAGTGTCATCGGCCTGGCGGCGCTGAACCGTGCGACCCAATGGCGCGAACGGCCGCTCGCGGCCATGCCGCTGGCGTTCGGGCTGCAGCAAGCCATCGAGGGCGGGCTCTGGCTCGTGCTGCCGACCGCGCCGCACGGACCCCTCGCGAGCGGACTCGCGCTGATGTTCCTGCTGATCGCCCAGGTCTTCTGGCCCGTCTACGCGCCCCTGGCCGCCCTCGCGCTCGAGCCTGAGCGAAGGCGGCGCCAGTTGATGCTGACGTGCCTCGCCGCCGGCGGCGGCGTCGCCGGCGTCTTCGCCTGGCGGCTGCTGAACGGCCCCCACGAGGCGGCGATCATGAACCGCTGCATCGTCTATCGAACGCAGGGCGGCGCTCCCCTCCTGATCGGCCTCGCCTACCTCTGCGCGACAAGCCTGCCGCTTATCCTCTCGTCGCGACGGACGATCGTTGTGCTGGGCGCCATCACGCTGAGCGGGTGCGTCGTCGCCTACCGCTTCTATTGGGCGGAATTCCTGTCGGTCTGGTGCTTCTTCGCCGCAGCGGCGAGCGGCGTCATTCTCGCGCACTTCGTCTCGATCCGCCCTGCCCGCTTGCGCGCGGCGATGGCGGCCGCACAGACCCTGCTGCCCGGAGCCTAAAGCCGCGGCCTAGCGGTCCGGCGCGGTGATCGGGCGGGCGTCTTCCCATGCGTAGGGGAGAACGTCCGGAAGGACGTGGACCTCGGTGGTGAATTTGAACGGATATTTGCCCGCGCCGGGGAACACCAGTTCGATGAAATAGGCGGTGAACCCCGTGGCGGGCGCATCGACCTTGCCGACCCACGTCCCGTCGCTCTGGCGGGTGAGCGGCGTTGCGGTGAACGCTCCCTCCCCGATCGAGTCGACCCGGAAGTCGCGGGCGGCGGGGTTCGTTCCCCGCCAAAGGTTGACCTCGAGCGGCGCTTGCCGCGCTCGCGCCACGATCGCCCCGTCCTCGCGCACACGCCAGGAATAGGCGGGCAGCGGCCCGTCGTTCAGCACCGCCTCGTAGAAGGAGGAGATGCTCTTGATGATGTCGGTCCCGGCGGTCGAATGGCGGCTGTTGGGCAGCATCCTCAGGCGCTTCACCGCCGGCAGCTTTCGATAGGAGTAGCGGGTCGCATCGGGCGGGAAGAATTCGTCGCCCACCGCGTTGACGATAAGCTTGGGCATCTTCATCGACGGCAGCGCCCGGTAGGACAGCGGGTCCTCGATGCGGCGGACAGCCCTGATGCCCGGATGGCCGATCATGCCGGGCGTGATCCCATGCTCGACGTAGTCCTTGATCGCCGGCGAGAAGTAACCCATCGCCCGCCAGTGGTGGCGGGTGACGGCGTCAGGATCGAGCACGTTGATCACGATCGGAATGATGGCCCGCACGCGGTGATCGAGCGCCCCGATCAGCCAGGTGGTCCAACCGCGCTTGGAGCCGCCGGCGACCACGAAGCGGTGGATGGCGCGGCGCCCGCCGCCTTCGCTGGCCATGAACTCCTGGACCGCGGTCATCGCGGCCGCCGCGCTCTTCACCATCGGCAGGCGCACGAGCTCTTCGGGATCGCGCGACCGGGCGAACTTGACCTGCTGGCGAGCGATCAGCGCGTCCTCCACGAGCGGTTCGTCAGGGCGCTCGGGGAAGACCAGCGGCTGGTTCGGGACATCGTTCAGCTGAACGACGATCGAGCGCGTCTCGACCGCCAGCCGGCCGAAGCCCGCCGGCGCCTCTCTGGGCGCCGCATCGGCGTGCTCGCCGCCGGTGATGTAGAGGAAGGCGGTGTCGTGCTCGACCACGTCCGGGATGATGACGGTCAGCCAGTGCTCCCAGACCGGGCGGTCGACCTCCCGCGCCGAGAGCCAGGTCTGCGAGGTCAGCCGGAGCACCGCGCCTGAGTATCCCGGCCCGTCGATGACGCCTGAGACCCGCCAGCCGAAAACCGGTTCGGGCCGCGCGAGATAGTCGGCGAGCGGGGTCTTCGAGCCCTTCAGCACGGCCGCGCGCATGGGGACCTTGGCGTCCAGGGCGCTCACTCTCCCAATTGTCCGTCTTGTCTGTCCCGCATCTAACCGCCGTTCACAGGGCCACGCCAGGGTGATAGGCGCCACGAACGCCCTCGAGACGGAGGCCTTGAAAGACGTGACCGACTTCGACCCCTACACCCTGGCCGCGCGGTTTGGCGCGGGCGAGAGCGACGCCCGGCCGGTCGCCCCGCCGCTCTACCAGACCTCGACCTTCTGGTCGCCGGACCCGGACGAGTTCCTGGAGATGGCGACCAAGCCGCGCCACACCGGCTTCTACACCCGCTACGGCAACCCGACGGTGCGGCTGTTCGAGGATGCGGTCGCCCAGCTGGAAGGCGCGGAGGCCGCGATGGCGTTCGCCTCCGGCATGGGCGCGACCACCGGCGCTGTGCTCAGCCTGGCGGCCGGCGGACACGTGGTCGCCCAGTCCTCGCTCTACGCCGGCGTGACCGCCTTGTTGCGCAACATCGCGCCGCGTTTCGGGATCGCGGTGGACGTCTTCGAACAGACCGACGTCGACGCGTTCGCCGCGGCGCTCAAGCCGCAGACCAAGCTGGTCGTGCTGGAGAGCCCGGCCAATCCACTGCTGGGCGTCACCGACATCGCAAGCATCGCCGCCATCGCCAAGGCGAACGGCGAGGCGATCGTCATGGTCGACAACACGATCGCAACCCCGATCAACCAGCGGCCGCTGGCGTTGGGCGCCGACCTCGTCATGCACAGCGCGACCAAGGCGCTGGGCGGCCACGCGGACCTCCTCGGCGGGGTGCTGGCCGGCTCGGAGGCGTTGATCGAGCGGATCTGGCACACGGCCTATCTGTTTGGCGCGGTGATGGACCCCTTCGCCGCCTGGCTCGCCGTGCGAGGCCTGCGCACCCTGCCCATGCGCACGGCGCGGCACAACGCGACGGCGCTCGCGGTCGCCGAGCGGCTGGAGCGTCACCCGCGTATCGCCGCCGCGCACTATCCCGGCCTGAGGTCGCATCCGCAGCACAACCTGGCGGCCTCTCAGCTCAGCCCGGGCGCTGGCTGCCTCCTGAGCTTCGAGGTGGCCGGCGGACTCGCGGCCGCTGAGACGGTGCTGGCCAACATGCACGTCCCCCACCGCTCGGCGAGCTTCGGCTCCTTCTCCTCGCTCGTCGTGCACCCCGCCGCCATGTGGGCGGCCTCGATGAGCGAGGCCGAGCAGATCGCCGCCGGCGTGGTGCCTGGCCTGATCCGCCTCGGCGTCGGGTTCGAGGAGCCTGATCTCATCGCCGACGACATCGAACAAGCGCTGGCCAAGCTATGAGCGGCGCGATCGCGGTCCGGGAGGCGCGGCCCGACGACTTCGACGCGTGGCTGCCGTTGTGGGAGGGCTACAACGCCTTCTACGAGCGCGCCGGGCCGACCGCTGTGCCCCAGTCGATGACCCGGCTGACCTGGCAGCGGTTCTTCGATGCTTACGAGCCGATGCATGCACTGGTCGCCGAAGCGGAGGACGGGCGACTGGTCGGGCTCGTTCACTACCTCTTCCACCGGCACACGACGATGGTGGGGCCGATCTGCTACCTGCAGGACCTTTTCACCGCGGCGGACGCGCGCGGCCAGGGCGTGGGGCGGGCGCTGATCGAGACGGTCTACGCCCGCGCCAAGGCGGCCGGCTCGCCCCGCGTCTACTGGCTGACCCACGAGACGAACGCCACCGCGAGGCTGCTCTACGACCGGGTTGCGACGAACTCGGGCTTCATCGTCTACCGGCGGGAGTTGTAGGCGGCCGTCCTAGTACCGCAAGAAAGCCCGCCGCTCTTCTTCCCACGCCGCCTCATCGGGCAGCGTCAGCGCGTCCAGGTCGGCCGGGGCGGCGGCGGGGTCGTCGACCCATTCGCGCAAGGCGGGGCCGCCGTTGATCACATCGATGGCCAGGCGGTCGGAGACGTATTCGTAGGCGAAGTCGCGCCAGAGAAGATAGGCTGGATAAAGCCCCCGGATCGCTTTGAACGCGAGCGCCTGCAGCCGCCAGGGGCGGAAGGCCGCGTGGTCGTAGGCGGGTCCCTCGGTCACGATCTGCACGCCGTTGCAGAGCTGGCCGACGTGCTTGTGGAAGGTGGGCTCGAACCAGCAGTCGCGCAGCGCGCAGCCAGCCAGCCAGTCGGGCGCGAGCGCCCGCATGCGCTCGATCACCGCGCGGGCGTCGATGTCTGGCGCGCCGAAGACCTCGAGCGGGCGGGTGGTGCCGCGTCCCTCCGACAGCGTCGCCCCCTCGAGCATGACCGTGCCGGCGTAGGCGCGGGCCATGAAGAGGTTGGGCGCGTTGGGGCTGGGGTTGATCCAGGCGCGCTCGCCGAGCGGCCAGCCGAATCCGGGCGCCGCCTCGGACGCCCAGCCGTCCATCTCGATCACCTGATAGTCGACGTCGAGGTTCAGCGTCTTGACGAACCAGGCGCCAAGTTCGCCGAGCGTCAGGCCGTGCCGCATGGGCAGCGGGCCGGCCCCGACGAAGCTCTCGTTTCCTGGCCGGAGTCTTAGCCCCTCCGCCGGACGGCCGACCGGGTTCGGCCGATCGAGCACCCAGACCGACTTACCGTGCCGAGCCGCCGCCTCCAGCACATACCGAAGCGTGGTGACGAAGGTGTAGATGCGGCAGCCCAGATCCTGCAGGTCGAACAGGATGACGTCGAAGCTTTCCATCATGGCGTCGGTGGGCGCGCGCACCTGGCCGTAGAGGCTGAAGACCGGGATGCCGTGGATAGGGTCGGTGAAGTCCGCCGTCTCCACCATGTTGTCCTGTTTGTCGCCACGCAGGCCGTGCTGCGGCCCGAAGGCGGCGCTGAGCTCGATCTCGGGACAAGCGGCGAGCGCGTCCAGCGAGTGGGTCAGGTCGGCGGTGAGCGAGGCGGGATGGGCGAGCAGCGCCACACGCCGCCCCTTCAGCGGCGCCCTCAGCGCCGGGTCGTCGAGCAGCCGATCGATGCCGAACTTCATGGGCCGCTTTGTACGCGGATTCGGCTGCCGGTCAGGCCGCAAGCTCCAGCACCCAGCCGGCCGAGTCGTGGAACTCCGGTTGCGGCCGGGGGTGGGCAAGGGCCCAGTAGGAGACGTGGCCGTTCACCTCCTCGATGACGGCGGTCAGGCCGAGACGCCAGACCGGAGCGGTGGAGAGGTCGGGCAGCGCGGCTGAGACGGCAAGCTCGAGACGGGCGGCGTCACACCCCGCCTCGATCGGCGATGGCACGACGTCCACGGCGTCGCGCATGCCCTCCCGATAGCTGTCGAAGCGGTAGGTCGCCCAGCGGCCCGATGGCGCGAGGTTGAACTCGACATAGGCCTCGCCCGGCCCGGGCAGCACGAAGGCCTCGAAGCAGGTGCGCTTCCAGAGGTCGTCGGTGCGCAGAGGCTCGGATGGCGGCGGGACGTAGAGCGCGCCGACGGCGCCCCTGACCGCGTAAGCGAGCTCGAGCAGGCCGGGCTCGGGCCGGCGCGCCTGAACTTCGACCGTGATCGCCGCGCCGCAGCGCGAAGTGGGGTGGAGGACGAGGGTCGTCATGAGAGCCGCCGCCAGACTGAACGCGAGAGAGCTCTCACTAGCGTTCGTGGGGCCCCGAGGAAACGCGTTCGGCGGCTAGAACGGCCAGAGCGCGTGCAGCGGGGCCAGCGCTGTGAGCACGCTGTGCGCGCGATCGAACACCCCGCCAGCGGCGATGAGCACCGCCGTCGGTTCGCGGGCGAGGATGTTGCGCACGGCCGCAGCGGCGCCGATCAGGCCGCCGGCGATGCCCACCACCGGATAGAGAATGCCGGCAATGAGCGCGTTCAGACGGGAAGCGAGATCGTTCATGGCCGCCTCACGCCGTCGCTCTGCGCATGACGGGCGCCGAAACGCGCCGCGCGGCGCGCCGGCCGCTCAGGCGCACCCGCACCAGCCAGAAGATCATCAGGCCGAGAATGAGGACGATCGGGGCAAGCATGATCGGCAGTGTGCGGAACTCCAGCGGAATGAGGTGGGTGATCCGCGGCTGGCCGAGGGCCGAGCCGGTCGCCATCAGGAGGCCAAGGCCCATTCGCCAGAGGTGGCGCGAGAGGCGCTCAGCGCGGTTCAGCGCGCCGCGCAGCATGACGCTTACGTCAGACCCCGCCAGCACGGCCGCGATCACCGCGAAGGCGAACGGCGCCACGAACGGAACGCCGACCAGCTCGTGGCCCGGCGCATTCCAAGCGATGACGCCGAAGGTGACGAGGACGGGGATCGCTAGCAGCGGGACCGCCGTCGCCGCAGTCTGCCAGACGCCCAGGCTTCCGTCCGGTCGGCGCGCGGTCGCCCACCCGGTCGCGACGACGTACAGCGTCAAGACGCCGCCCGCGATATTCCCGGGCTGGGGCGTTGGCAGAAAGGGCGAGACGACGGCGCCGATCGACGCCATCACCAGCATGGAGACCACGAAGATGTCGCCGGCCAGGCGGTGAACAACGCCGCCCTTGCGGGTGAGGAAGGCGGTGAACCCGGAGACGACGCCGAGCGAGCCGCCGCCGATGTGCGCGACCAGGATGACGGCTGCGGCGTCCTTGATCACGGCCGGAGCGTTGGGCGGGACGTAGAGGATCATCGGCTTCTGTTCCCCTTAGACGAAGGTCAGAGCGGCGAGCGGTAGCGGCGCTGCCAGACCACGGCGGCAAACAGGGCCGCGGCGGCGAGCAGGCCGATCCAGAGGCCGGGCGCGCTGAAGAAGCGCGCGAGGTCGAGGTGGTCGGGGTCGATCGTCTCGTGGCCACGGACGTCGAGCTTGGTGTCGAAGAGCTCGCCGAGGCCGCCGGTCAGCCGGTAGTTGATCATCTCGCCGACGACGTGCGTGTGGAAGGCCAGCCGCTCGAAGACGTCGAGCGCCAGGGGCGGCCCGACCGCCCAGAGGAAGGTCACCCGGCGAGCCCAGCCCGAGACCAGGAGGAGCCAGGCCCAGATCGGCGCATTCCAGAGCGAAAGGCAGGCGAGCACGACCAGCAGCACGCCCCAGGTCCTGAGCAGCGGGACCTGTTGCCAGAGGAGCAGGGCCGGGAAGCCGTGGGCGGGCAGGATGACCGTGCTCGCGACCAGCAGGACAAGGTGGGTTGCGAGGATCACGACGTAGGTGACCAGCGGCAGCACCGCCAGCGGCACCGTCGCCTTGGCGAGCACAGTCGTCAGGTCGGACACGGGCAGCGACTTCCAGAACAGGATCGTCCGGTCGCGCCGCTCGCCGTAGAGCGCGCCGAGGCAGTAGAAGAAACCGACCACGAACGACGCGACCAGGATGATCGCGGTCGCCGCGTAGAACGGGATCTGCGCCGCCAGCTGCCGATCGGCCGGGTTGAGGTCGGTCGCGCCCATGAGGACGACGTGGCGCGGCACGTTGATCGCGCCCAGCAGAATCCCGAGCAGGACGACGACGGCGGTGATGGCGGGCGCGACGAAGATCGCGCGGTTCTCCCAGAGTTCGCGGCGCACCGACCAGTAGAAGGTCCGGGTTCTGCCGACGGCGGCGCTGGGCGCGGCGTCCGCGTCGAGGGGCGTATCTTGGGTCACGGTGCTCATGCGGCGGCTCTTCGGGGTTCCTGGTCGGCGCCGATGACGGCGACGAAGAGGTCAGCGATGTTGGGGGTGCGAACCTCGCCGAGCGCAGCGAGCTGGCCGCGGTCGGCGGAGTCGAACAGGAAGATCGAGCGGCCGAACACCTGGCGCTCATGGATGGGCTTGAGCGCCCGGGCGGCGTCGGCGCGGTCGGGCATGACCATGACCTCGGCGTAGCGTTCCTCGAACGCCTCCATGCTGGTGTTCAGCACGATGCGGCCGCGGTTCACGAACATCAGGTCGGTGAGGATGTGCTGGACTTCCTCGACCTGGTGGGTGGTCACCACGATCGTGCGCGTGTGGTCGAAGTAGTCGTTGAGCAGCGAGTCGTAGAACGACTTGCGATAGAGGATGTCGAGGCCGAGCGTCGGCTCGTCGAGCACGAGCAGCTTGGCGTCGATGGCCATGACCAGCGCCAGGTGCAGCTGGGTGACCATGCCCTTGGACAGCTCGCGCACGCGGCTGGTGCGCTTGATGGTGGTCTTGGCGAGCAGCGCCTCGGCCTTGGCGCGGTCGAACCGGGGATGCACGCCGGCGACGTAGTCGAGCGCCTGGGTCACCCGCATCCAGCGCGGCAGCACCGCGACGTCCGCGATGAAGCACACATCTCGCATCAGCGCGTCGCGCTCGCGCCAGGGGTTGCGGCCGAGCACCTTGAGGTCGCCCTCGTAGGTCATGAGCCCGAGGATGGCGTTCAGCGCGGTGGTCTTGCCGGCGCCGTTCGGTCCGATCAGGCCGAGGATGCGGCCGGTCTCGACGGTCAGGTCGATGCCGGCGAGCGCGACGGTCGAGCCATAGGTCTTGCGCAGGCCGCGGGCTTCGATGCAGGCCATGGTGCTAGCGCTCCTTCGACGGACGGGTGGCCGCGCTCAGCAGCTCATCGGGCGAGAGCCCAAGGCGCTGGATGCTGGCCAGGATCAGCGGCCATTGCTCGGCCAGGAACTTCTGGCGCTCGTCGGCGAGCAGCCGCTCGCGCGCGCCGGTGGTGGTGAACATGCCAAGCCCTCGCCGCTTTTCGACCAGTCCATCGTCGACCAGTTGCTGGTAGGCCTTGAGCACCGTGAGCGGATTGACCCGGTACTCGGCGGCGACGTTGCGCACCGACGGCAGCGGGTCGCCGTCCTTGAGCAGCCCATCCAGCATCATCGCCACGACCAGGTCGCGGAGCTGGCGGTAGATCGGCTGGTTATCGTTCCACTCTGGGTCCATTGGCCTCGCCCGAACCATATCGGTGTTATACTCAACTATAACACCATGTCAACGGGCTTGTTTGCTTCGATCGCGGACGGCGGCAACATGCGGGTCGCAATCGTTCGAGAGGCCAGCCGCGCATGGACGACCCGCGCATCGATTTCGAGCCTTTTGTCGATGAGGCCGTGCGCCAGTTCATCGTCAACGGCGTCGACAACTTCAACATCGCCACGTTCGGGCTGCCGATCTATTTCCCCGCCAACTTCCTGCTGCGCTCAGCCAGAGGCGAGATCCTCGGCGGCCTGCTCGGCTACATCTGGGCCGACTGGCTGTGGGTCAACTATCTCTGGGTGACGGAGGGCGAGCGAGGAGGCGGTCACGGCGGCCGGCTGCTCGACGCAGCCGAGGCGTACGCGAAAGAGAAAGCATGCATCGGCGCGGCGCTGGACACGCACAATGCCGCCGCCCGGGCCTTCTACGAGCGGCGCGGCTATCAGATCGTCGGCGAGATAGCGGACTATCCGCTCGGCCACGCGAGGACCTTCCTGCAGAAGCTGTTCGGCTCAGCACTGGAAGAAACTACGACAGCTCCAGCCCAGCCAGCATCTCGCTGAAGCGGGCGACGTCCGTGTGGTCGGGGCCTACGCCGGCCGCCAACGCGGCGGCCCAGAGCTCGCGCACCTGAGCCGCGAGCGGTGCGGCGACGCCGCCGTCGCGTGCGACGCCTAGCGCGATCGTGAGGTCCTTGACCATCAGGTCGAGGCCGAAGCCGGAGTTGAACGCGCGCGACAGCACGAACGGCTTGAGCTTCTTCTGGGTCGCGTTGTTCACGCCGGTCGAGGCGTTCAGCACGTCGACCATCACCGCCGGATCGAGCCCGAAACGCTTGCCGATCAAAAGCGCCTCGACGCTGATCATCAACCCCGCCGCCGAGACGAGGTTGTTCAGCGCCTTCATGGCATGGGCCGAGCCGACTGCTCCGGTCGGCAGGATGCTGGTTCCCATCGCGGCGAGGATCGGGCGGGCGCGCTCGACCACCGGCGCCGCGCCACCGACCATGATCGCAAGCTCGCCGGTCTTGGCGCGCGCGACGCCGCCGGAGACGGGCGCGTCGATCAGGTCGGCGGAAACGCGGGCGACATCGGCGGCGAAGGCCTGGGTCCTGGCGGGGACGCCCGAGCTCATCTCGATCACCAGCGCTTCAGGTCTGAGGCCGGCGAGGAGGCCGCTCAATTCGTAGAGGACGTCCGCGACGTCGGCGCTGGTCGGCAGCATGGTGATGACGACCTCGCACGCCTGGGCGAGGTCGCGCGGGCGGCTCGCCGCCTTGGTCCCGTAGGCGCCGACGAAGCGGGCCTGTGTCGCCTCCTTGGCGTCAAGCACGACCAGCGGGTGGCCAGCGGCGATCAGCCGTGCGGCCATCGGCTCGCCCATGCGGCCAAGGCCGATGAAGCCGATCGCGCTCATGCCGGGATCGCGCCCGCTTCCTTCAGCGCCTCGCTGGCGGCCCGGAAGGCCTCGAGCCCGGCGGGGATGCCGCAGTAAACGGTGGCGTGCAGCAGCGCCTCCTGGATCTCCTCGACGCTGAGGCCGTTGGCCAGCGCGCCCTTGACGTGCAGCTTGAGCTCGGTCGGCTTGCCGAGCGCGGTGAGCATGGCGAGGTTCATCAGGCTGCGCGCGCGCCGGTCGAGGCCGGGCCGCGTCCAGGCCGCGCCCCAGCACCACTCGGTGGCCATGCGCTGGAAGGGCGCCATGAACGCGCCCGCCTGCGCCAGCGAGCGGTCGACGTAGTCGGCCCCCAGCACCTCGCGGCGGACCTTCAGGCCCGCCTCGTAGAGTTCGTCGTCGCCCATGCCTGATCCTCCGCGCTGGCCGCTCTTGAGCAGCTTAACCGGACAGCCGACAACCCCGCTATCGCCTGAGCGTGGAGATGCCGAAATGCCAGCGCCCTACGAAGTCTACGCGATCCGCTACGCCCGCCACGCCGACCGTACAGCCAGGCAGAACTTCATCGGCGGCGATGCGCACGACGGGCCCTCGCCGCTCGACTTCTTCGTCTGGCTCGTGCGCGGCGAAGCCGGGACGTTCCTGATCGACACCGGATTCGACGAGGGCATGGCCGCCCGGCGGGGCCGCAGCCTGCTGACGCCCGTGGCCGACGGCCTTGCCGCCCTCGGGGTGGCGCCGGCGGCGATCGAAGACGTCGTCATCACCCACATGCACTACGACCACGCCGGCAACCACGCCCTGTTCCCGGCCGCGCGCTATCACCTGCAGGACGACGAGATGGCCTACGCGACCGGCCGCTGCATGACCCATGCGGCGCTGCGCCAGGCCTACACGGTCGACGACGTCACCGAGATGGTGCGCAAGGTGTTCGACGGCCGGGTCGCCTTCCACGCCGGCGACCACGAACTCGCGCCTGGCCTCAGCCTGCATCTGCTCGGCGGACACACCAGGGGCATGCAGGCGGTCAGGGTGTGGACACGGCGCGGCTGGCTGGTCCTGGCCTCCGACGCCGCCCACCTCTACGCCAACATGGACGAGGCCCGGCCGTTCCCGATCGTCCACGACGTGGCGGCGATGCTGGAGGGGCATCGGACGCTAAAGCGGCTGGCGAGCCACGACGATCTGGTCATCCCCGGCCACGACCCGCAGGTTCTGGCGCGCTTCCCGCCGCCCGAACCGGCGCTGGCCGGCCACATCGCCCGCCTGGACGCCGACCCGATCGGACCGGGCGCATGACGGTCCGCGTCGCGAGTTGCCACTGTGGCGCGCTCGAGGTTTCCTGCGACGGCGGGCCCACGCGCGTCTCCATGTGCCATTGCATCCAATGCCAGCGGCGCACCGGCAGCGCCTTCAGCGTCGCGGTCTTCTACGCACGCGCCGCCGTGCGCGTGACGGGCGAGACAAGGACCTTCAGTCGCGACTCCGACAGCGGCTTTCCGGTGACGTTCCACTTCTGCCCGAGCTGTGGGTCGAACGTCTTCTGGGAGCCCGCCCGTCTGCCCGAGCGCATCGGCGTTGCGCTGGGCGCCTTCGCCGACCCCGACTTCCCGCCGCCGGAGCAGTCGGTCTGGACCAAGGACAAGCAGCGTTGGATCGCCCTGCCCGCCGACCTGACCGCCTACGACGCGGCGCCGCCGCAGCGCGGGTGAGGCCGGCGCCAGGTTCAGAAGGTGCGGCGCTCCCAACCTTGCCCGCCGCCAGCCGCCGGCGAAGGCGTCGCCACGGCATGCCGGACGGCGCTGGCGAGAAGGACGACGTGCTCGACTGCAACGACGCTCGCGGCGCCGATCAGGGCAACGCACGTCCACTCGAGCAGGCGGGGCGGCAAGCGCCTCACGCCCGCGGGCCAGGACGGAAGTCCGCGAGCGAGAGCGGCGTCGCTTCAGTCGTCAGCGGAGTCAGCCTCCGTGAGCTTGTGCGAGTTGGCCGCGGTCAGGTCCAGCCCATAGACGGCCTTGAGCTGCGCGATCTGCTTTAGCGTCGCCTCGCCGAACGGCGCCTTGCCGTCGAAGGCGTGCAGCACGATGCCTTCGATGAGGTCGCCCAGGGAAAGGTCCAGGCACTCGGCCAGTCCCTTCAGCACCTTCAGCAGCCGCTTCTCCAGCCGCACGCCCGTCTGCACCCTCTCGATCTGCATGCATTTTATGGTACACCGGTACCAAGGTAACATCAACCCTTGCGACGCTGCGCTCAGGCCGAGATCCGCGTCAGCAAGTGTACGGCCCGCTCGAGCAGGCTCAGCCTGCCCCTGAACACCCAGGTCCAGACGAGCAGGTAGTAGGTCTGGAACAGCGGCTTGAACGCGGCGTAGCTCGGGTCGATCGGCTTCAGCCCCGCGTAGGCGTCCCAGAACGCCGGGTCGATCGGTAGGCCATAGAACAGGCGGGAGAGCTCGAAGCCGGCGAGCACGAAGCGCTGGTCAGTGAACTGATGGTCCTCGATGTCGATGACGCCAAGCAGCGTCCAGCCGCCGGCGTTCTTCAGGACGCCCTGGAAACCGTCTGTGTGTGAAAACACGAACTGCGCCGGCTCGCTCAGCGCCTCGAGCAGCGGTTCACACCGCAGCGCGACGGCCGCGCGCAGATTCGCCGCCAGGTGGCCCTCGCCGCGGGCCAGCCAACCGCGGAAGCTCGTCGCAAATGCGCTGGGCCAGCGCACGGCGTCCGCTGGGTCCATGCCGACCCAACCGTGGTGCGCGCGGGTTATCGTATGCAGCCGGCCCAGCACCGCGCCCACGCAGGCGGCCCATGCGGGCGAGCCGTCGTCGGGATCGCCGTCGAGATAGTCGAGAACCGCGTAGTGGAGACCGGCGTCGGCGAGCGTGCCCGACGCCTGCAAGACGGGGACGGCGACGCCGTTCGCGCGCAGGAGGTCGTAGGCCGGAACGAGGTTGCTCCAGCGGGAGCCGTAGACGCGGTCATCGATCCGCTCGGCCGCGAACGGCGGCTCCGGGCTCGCGTTCACGAACTTGACCACGAAGGACGCGCCGCTGGCGTCGACGCGGAAGACCCGGCCAACCTCGCCGCCGATCAGCGGTCGGATCGCGGCGGCCTCGACGCCGAGTTCGCGCCGCAGCAGCGGGCCGATCAGGTCTTCATGCATGGCCGTCCGGGCCTTCGCCGTTTTTCGGAGGCTTGCCGTCTTCGCGCTGAGACCGCAACAATCGACCGCGATGAGCACAAGCGAGAACGACAAGACCGCCCTGGGCGGAATCCGGGTCGCGGAATTCGGGACGGGAGCGGCGCTCGCCTATTGCGGCAAGCTGTTCGCCGACTTCGGCGCCGACGTGGTCAAGGTCGAGCCGCCGGGCGGCGATCCCGACCGCACGATCTGGCCGCCCTTTGTGGACGTGGGCGGCGGACGGCAGGAGAGCGCGCTCTTCGCCTGGTTGAACACGAACAAGCAGAGCGTGATTCTCGGCGAAGACGCCGAACGGCTCCGCGCGATCGCCGGCGCCGCCGACGTTCTGATCGACGCCCGCCACGGCGCGGGCTGGGACGAGGGCGCGACGGGGCACGCGGCCCTGCGCGCGGCCTTCCCCCACCTGCACATCGTCTCGCTGAGCTGGTTCGGGGAGAGCGGACCCTACCGCGACTACGCGGCCACGGACGCAACGGTGCGGGCGCTGGCAGGCTTGGTGCGGCAGGTCGGCAACCTCGGCGAGACCCCCGTGGTGCAGCCGCAGAGCCAGGCCTACCTGCCGGGCGCGCTCTCGGCGTTCTCGGCGGCGGTGGCGGCGTTGATCGGCGATTCCCGGCGGGGGCGGAAGTTCGAGGTCAGCATCCACGAAGCCAACGCCTGCGAGCCCGAGTTCCAGGCCGCGGTCACGCTCTCGCTCGGCGCCGAGGAGCGACGCTGGGGGGTGAACCGGTTCTTCCCCGTCTTCCCTTGTGGAATCTATCCGACCGCCGCGGGCTGGCTCGGGGTGACCTCGTTCTCCAACGACCAGTGGCGCGGCTTCTGCGACATGCTCGGCTGCCCGGAGCTCCCGGCCAACCCGACGTATGCGACCGCGCCCCAGCGCTTTCTGGCCGCCGATGAAGTCGACGCCGCGATCGGGCCGGCGCTGATGGTGCGGACGGCGCGCGAGTGGTTCGCCGAGGGCCTGCGCCGGCGCGTGCCGCTGGTGGAGATTCCGGACATGGCGCGGCTTCTGGCCACGCCCGCGCACCGCGTCCACGGCGCCTTCGGCAAGGTCAGCATCGGCGAGGCCTCGTTCGAAGCGCCCGTGCCGCCCCAGCACCTGAACGACACGCCGCCGATCGCCGAGAGCCGCGCCCCGCTGGCCGGCGAGCACACCAGCGCCTGGCGCCCGCAGGCCCGGCGCCAGCGCGGCGGCAAGGACGGCGGCCTGCCGCTGGACGGCGTGCGCATCGTCGACCTCACCATGGGCTGGGCCGGCCCGCTGACCACCCGCCAGCTCGCCGACCTGGGCGCCGAGGTGATCAAGGTCGAGGGCCGCGCCTATCCGGACTGGTGGCGCGGCGGCGACTACAGCGAGGCGGCTATGGCCGACTGGCTGCACGAGAAGGCGCTCTACTTTCAGTTCGTGAACCGCAACAAGACCGGCATCACCCTCGACCTGACCCAGCCCGATGGCGCCGACCTCTTGCGCCGGCTGGTGCGCACGGCGGACGCGGTGGTCGAAAACTACGCCCAGGACGTCTTGCCCAAGCTCGGCCTCGACTACGCCGGCCTCAGCGCGGAGCGGCCGGACCTGGTGATGGTCTCGATGCCGGCGTACGGCTCCAACACGGCGTGGGCCGAGCTGCGCGGCTATGGCTCGACGCTCGAGCACGGCTCCGGGCTGCCGAGCATGACAGGCTTCCCCGACGGGCCGCCGACGATGAACCACGTGGCCTACGGCGATCCGATCGGCGGCCTGAACGCCTGCGCGGCGGTGCTGACGGCGCTCTTGCACCGCAAGCGCACGGGCGAGGGGCAGTTCGTCGACCTGAGCCAGGTCGAGTGCATGTTCCCGCTGGTCGCGCCCTGGCTCATCGAGCAGTCGGTCACCGGCAAGGTCGGCCCGCGGCTGGGCAACCGCCACCCGGTCTTCGTCCCGCACGGCGTCTTCCCGTCAGACGGCGACGACGCCTGGATCGTCGTCGCGGCCACTGACGACGCGGCATGGCGCGCGCTGTGCGAGGTGATCGATCGGCCGGACCTCGGCGCGGACCCCGCGCTGGCCACGGCGGACGGCCGGCGCGCTGCCGAGGACAGGCTTGAAGCGGCGATCGCCGCCTGGACGAGGCAGCGCTCGCCTGACGAGGCGATGGAGGCGCTGCAGGCCAGCGGCGTTGCGGCCGGCGTCGCGCGCGGGTTCCACGAGTTCATGCTCTACGAGCCGCAGCTGACGGCCCGCGGCTACTGGCAGGACGTGCCACGCCCGCACCTCGAATGGACCATGCAGCCCTCGCCCGCCTTCCGCGAAGACGGAGAGCCCTATCCGGTCCGTTTCCCCGCGCCGACGCTCGGTCAGTCGACCCGCGAGGTGCTGAGCCGCATCCTCGGCGTCACCGACGTGGAGATGGATCGTCTTGAGGCCGCGGCGATCATCGGCGAGACGCCGATCCCCATGGCCGAGCGCCGCCCGCGCAGCTCCGCCCTGTTGCACGAGGCGGCCGCGGGCGGCGGAGACTAGGCTGGCGCCGAACAGGCAGTGAATTCTCCAGACATGAATTCATAGCACAGCCGATTTCAGTTCCGTCATCCGCTGCTTCCGCGTTTGATGCGGCCAGCGACCCGACGGAGGCCGGCATGATCGACGCACCTGACGAGCGCCACCGGCAGCTCGACCGGCTGCGCCGCGAGCACCCCGCGCACCTCGACGAGGCGAGCCGGACGTTCGTCCTCACGCGCATGGCGGACGCCCGCGCATGGCTGAGCGATGCGAGCCAATGGAAGGACGCCGACCAGGCCGAGGAGGGCGCGCTGATCCGCCTCTTCAAGCCGCCCAACATGAACCGGCCAGGCGACCGCAACAGCGGCATCGGCTGGATGGACGACCCCGACCACGCCCGCGTGCGCCGGCCGATCCAGGCGGCGCTGGTGCGCCGCACGGCGGGCTTAAGACCGGCCGTCGAAGCGATCGTCGCCGCCCAGCTCGAGCGGCTGGACCCACAAGGCTTCGACGTGCTCGCCGACTTCGCCATGCCGATCCCCGTCGCCGTGATCGGAACCTTGTTCGGGGTCGACACCGCGGACGTCCCGCGCTTTCGCGCCTGGTCCGAAGCGGTGCTGAGCATCTTCGATCCGAACCGGACCGAGGCGCAGAGCGCCGCGGGGGCGCCGCCATCGAGGGCATCTGCGACTACCTCGACCAGGCGATGGCCGAGCGCCGCCGCGCGCCGACCGACGACCTCATCTCCGACCTGATCGCCGAACAGGCCGCGTCCGGCGCCCTCAGCGACAGCGAGATCCGCGTCAACTGCTTCAACCTCATCCTCGGCGGCAATGTCACCACAGCCGACCTGATCGCCAACGGCGTCAACCTTCTGCTGCGCAATCCGGACCAGCTCGCCGAGCTCAGGGCCGATCCGGCCCTGGTCAGCTCGGCGGTCGAAGAGATCCTGCACATGGAGCCGCCCACGGAAGGGACCCAGCGGGTCGCCGCGCGCGACCAGGACCTCGCCGGGTGTCCGATTCGGATGCGGCAGGTGGCGGCGGTCATGATCCCCGCGGCCAATCGCGACCCGTCGGTCTTCAAGGACCCGCACCGTTTCGACATCGCCCGCCGCGACGGGCCGCACATC
Source organism: uncultured Alphaproteobacteria bacterium (assembly GCA_963719975.1). Lineage (GTDB taxonomy): Bacteria > Pseudomonadota > Alphaproteobacteria > Caulobacterales > Caulobacteraceae > Poindextera. The sequence continues at coordinate 5,726 of CAVRED010000003.1, read as the reverse complement.
AGCTTCGGGTCCGGCGCGCACATCTGCATCGGCGCGCCGCTCGCCAGGCTGGAGGCGCGCGTCGCCATCGCCGCGCTGTTCGAGCGCTTTCCCGCGCTCAGGCTGGCCGACCCGACCGCCCCGCCCCGCTGGCGGCCCATCCCCCACTTCCGCGGCCTCGAAGCGCTGCCGGTGACAGCGGCCGGCCCTGGCGATGGTCGCCAGCCGATCGGGCGGCAGCCCGCCAAAGCCGGCGCGTGATGGCCATGGACGCCGCCCTGCCCGACGAGCGCGCCGCGCCCCTCGCCGGGTTCGCCCGCCTGCGCCCGATCTTCACGCTCGGCGCGCCCCTTGTCGGGTGGTTCCTGATCTACAACGTCATGAGCATCGTGGCGGTTGGGGTCCTCGGCCACCTCGGGAACGCCGCGATCGCCGGCGTCGGCGTGGCGGGCGCGATCTACGCGGCCATCAGCGCCCTCCTGAACGGGGTCGACACCGGCGTGCAGGCGATCGTCGCGCGCACCACCGGCGCTGGCCGTGCCGGCCGCATCGCCGACGTGCTCGCCGCCGCTCACGCCGGAGCGATCCCGCTCGCCCTTGTCGTCGCCGCCGCCACCTGGGCGTTTGGCCCCGCGCTGGTCGCCCTCCTCCTCCCCGACCACGCTGCGGCGGCGGCCGGCGGCGCGTGGATCCGGGCCGCCGCGCCCTCCGCCGTCCTGCTGGCGGTCACGCTGCCGATCAACGCCGCCTGGATCGGCTCGGGCCGCCCGGCGATCGCCATGGCGGTGACGGCGGTGACGGCTCCGCTGCAGATCGCTCTGACGTTCGTTTTCGTGCTGGGCCTTGGGCCGCTCCGCGGCTTCGGAGCGGCGGGGTCCGCGCTTGCCATGGCGGCGACCATGCTGGCCGGCGTCTTCGTCCAGGTCGTGCTCGCGTTTCGCCTCATCCCAGCCTTCATGCGTGTTCGTCCCCGTGCGGCGGGGGTGGCTGAGATCGCCGGCATCGGCTGGCCGATCAGCGCGCAGCAGAGCCTTTCGCAGGTCGCGCTGATGGCGGTGTTCGCGGTCATCGCCCAGCTGGGCGCGGCCCCCGCGGCGATCGCCAACGTGCTCCTCACCTTGACCGGCTTTCCCGCCCAGTTCGGGACGGGCCTCGGGATCGCGGCGGCGACGTTGGCCGGCCAGGCGCTCGGCCGCGGCGACGCCGGCGCAGCCCGCGCCTGGGGCTGGCGGACGACGGCGGTTTGCGTCGCGCTCACCGCGCCGATGGGCCTTGCGCTGGCTCTGGCGCCGCACGCGCTGCTGGCGCCCTTCCTGCGCGATCCGGCAACCCTGGCGGCGGCGATCCTGCCGGCGCGGATCGCGGGTTATGGCGTCGCGATCGGCACGGCCTCGACCGTGCTGGGCTTCGCGTTCCGCGGCGCCGGCGCCACGAAGATCGCCGCCCTCGTGCCGTTCGTCAGCCTCTGGTTCATCCAGCTGCCGCTCATGGCCTGGATCGGGATTGACCTGCATCAGGGCCTGGTCGGCATCATCTGGGTGCTGACGTTCGTGACGACCGCCGACCTTGTCGTGCTGGCGCTGTTGTGGGCCGGCGGATCGTGGACCCGCGTGTGGATCGCCACGGCCGCCGGGCCGGTCGCGCTGCCCGCCAGGGTTCGGCGCATCGCGGTCCTCGGCGGCGCCGGCGCCGGCAAGTCGACCCTCGCGCGGCGGCTCGGCGAGGCGCTCGGCCTGCCCGTCATCCACCTCGATCGGCTGGCCTATGGCCCTGGCTGGAAGCGCCGCGACGGCCGCGCGCTCGCCGCCGACCTCGCGCCAGCCCTCGAGCCGGACGGTTGGATCGTCGAAGGGACCTACGCCGAGGCGAGCGCGCTCACGCTTCCCCAGGCCGATCTTGTGCTCTGGCTCGATCAACCGGTTTGGCGGCGGCTCTATCGCGCCTGGCGCAAGACCGTGATCCACCGAGGCCGGCCGCGCGCCGACCGGCCGGACGACTGCCAGGAGGCCTTCGGCTGGCGCTATGCCTGGATGGTGCTCAGCTTCGGCGGCTGGACGGCGCCGCTTGCCGCCCGCCTCGAAGCCGCAGCCGCCGGCCCGGTCCTTCGCCTGAGCGGCGACGCCGAGGCGCGCCGGCTCGTCGACGAGGTCGCGCGCTCACACGGCGACGGCCGCTGAGAGCTTCTTCATCAGCCAGTCGAGGCCGGCGTCGGGGGCTTGCCGTCGAACCGCCCGCACGGTGAACCGGAACGCGCCGAACGGCTGGTCGAGCACCTGCAGGCCGAAGCGGGCCGCATAGCGGGTGGCGAGGCTGCGCGGACAGTCGGCCATCGCGTCGGTGTTGGCGGCGATCAGCATCGCCGTCTCCCAGCTGCTCACGTAGGCGTGGGTGCGGATGACGTTTGGCGGCGGAATGCCGCCGTAGCTGGCCTCCATCGCCTTGCGGTCCACCGGCGGCTGGTCGGCGAGCGGCCCGTCCGGGCTGCCTATGAAGATGTGGCCGGCCATCGCGTAGGTCGCCAAATCGACGCGGCCCTGCGCCAGCGGATGACCCTTTCGCGCGATCACGCAGTACTCGTCGTCGTACAGCGGAGCCACCGCCAAGTCGGGCGCGGCATGGTCGAAGACGCCCAGCGCCATGTCCACCTCGCCCCGCCGCACCGCGCGCAGCGCCTGGTCGAGGACGACCCAGCGGGCCGAGAAGGTCGCCAGCGGCGCCTCCTCGCGAAACGCTTCGACCAGGCGCGGGCCGATCAGGCTTTCGATCGGGTCCGCGCAAGCGAGCCTGAAGCGGCGGCGGCTGGTGCGCGGATCGAACGCGGTTTCGCCGCTCATGGTCTGGCCGATCGCCTCGATGAGGGCCTCGATCTGCGGACCGAGTTCCAGTGCGCGCTGGGTCGGCTCGAGCCCATGCGAGCGGCGGATGAACAACGGGTCGGCGAACACGTCGCGCAGGCGCGTGAGCGCATGGCTGATCGCCGATGGGCTCAAGCCCAGCTGCTGTGCGACGGCGCTCGCCCGCCGGCGGGCGAGGAGCTCGCGGAAGATCAGCAGAAGCCCGCCGTCGAGCTTCCTGATTTGCAGCTGGTCGAATTCAGCCATGGCTCATTTGAGCACACCGGCTCATCCCCGCGAAGCGGACAGACCGGCGTGGTCGAAGCGGCGGCGCGTCAGGACTTAACCACCAAGCACACCAAGCACACCAAGAGGCTGCGACTGGCCGCAGCTGCTGAGCTCTCTCAGAACCCTTGGTGTGCTTGGTGTGCTTGGTGGTTGAAAACGCCTGGGTCCCCGCTTTCGCGGGGATGAGTTCAGACCACGGCCTCGCCGTTCAGGAACGCTTCGGCCATGGCGCAGTGCATGGCGACGCCGCGGGCCATGACCCGCTCGTCGAGCACCATGCGGTTGGAGTGCAGGCCGCAGCAGCTGTGGTAGTCGCCGCCCTCGGGCACGGCGCCCAGGAAGGCCATCGCGCCCGGCATCTGCTGCAGCACGTAGGCGAAGTCCTCGGCGCCCATCATCGGCGTCGGCATGGTGCGCCAGGCGTGCTCGCCAAAAAGGGCGATCGCCGTGCGTTCGGCGAGATCGACGATCCGGCCGTCGCAGACGGTGACCGGGAAACCCGGCGAGATCTCGACCTCGGCCTTCGCGGCGTGGGCGAGCGCCACGTGCGTCGCCACCCGCGCTATGCCCTCGTGCAGCAGCGTGCGGATGCGCTCGTCGAGCGCGCGGATGGTGCCAAGGAGCGTCGCCGTTTCGGGGATGACGTTGTCCGTGGTGCCGCTCTCCATCTTGCCGACGGTGACGACGGCGGACTTGTGCGGCGGCGCCTTGCGGCTGACCAGGGTCTGCAGCGCCAGGACGACCTCGGCGGCGATCGGCACCGGGTCGATGGTCTCGTGCGGCATGGCGCCATGGCCGCCCTTGCCGGTGATCTTGATCTCGAACTCGTCGGCGGAGGCGAGCAGCGGGCCGGTGCGGCTGGCGAACATGCCGGCCGGCATGTTGGGCGAGATGTGCAGCGCGAAGGCCGCGTCGGGCCGCGGGTTGTCGAGCAGCCCGTCCTCCAACATGTACTTCGCGCCGTGCCAGCCCTCCTCGCCCGGCTGGAACATGAAGACGACGGTCCCGTTCAGCTTGTCGCGCTGGGCGCACAGCGCCCGGGCGGCGACGGCGAGCATGGCCACGTGCGTGTCGTGGCCGCAGGCGTGCATCGCCCCCTCGATCCCCGAGGCGAAGTCGAGCCCGGTGTCCTCGCGCAGCGGCAGCGCGTCCATGTCGCCGCGCAACAGCACGGTGCGCCCATTTTGCGGACCGCGCAGGATGGCGATGAGGCCGGTGGTCGACGGGCCTTCGCGCAGCTCGAGCGGCAGGCCTTCGAGCGCGCGCTTGATCTTGGCGGTGGTCCTTGGGCAGTCGAGTCCGAGTTCGGGCTCGGCATGGATGGCGCGGCGGAGCGCGATGGCGTCCCCGAGCAGCGCCTCTCCGCTCGTCGTCCAGAGCTCGCGATCGATCACCACGGCGTTCATGGGGGTCCCCTCTACCGGCCGGTGAAGGCCGGCGCGCGCTTCTCGATAAGTGGGCGACGCCCTCCTTGAAGTCCTCGGAGGTGAAGCTCGCCACCATGTCGCGATTGGCGCAGTCGATCGCCTCGCCCAGGCCCTGGAACTGCGCGTTCCAGATCTCCTTCTTCATCTCGCGCAGGGAGCGCGGCGAGACCTCGCGCGCCAGCATGGCCGCATAGCCCATCACCCCGTCGTGGAAGGCGTCGCGGGAGAAGACCTTGTTTACAAGGCCGAGCTCCTTGGCTTCCTGTGCGGTCACCCGGCGGGAGGAGAAGAGCAGGTCGGCGGCGTTCGCCATGCCGACCACGCGCGGCAGGAGCCAGCTGATGCCGTGCTCGGCGATCAGGCCGCGGCGGGCGAAGGCGGTGAGGAAGACCGCGTCCTCGGAGGCGAAGCGCATGTCGGCGTAGAGGCTGATGACCAGCCCCAGCCCCGCGCAGGCGCCGTTGACGGCCGCGATGATCGGCTTGGGCACCGTTGGAAAGTAGGAATAGGTCTTGGTGAAGTCGGGCCGCGCCTCGGGATCGAACGGCTGCGGCGCCGCGGCGCGCGGGGCCTGCTGGCCGCTCGACTGGACGCTGACCAGCGTGTCCATGTCGGCGCCGGCGCAGAAGCCGCGGCCGGCGCCGGTGAGCACGATCACGCGCACCGCCGCGTCGTCGGCGGCCATGCGCATGGCCTCGCGCACCTCGCGCTCCATCGTCGACGTCCAGGCGTTCAGCTTGTCGGGCCGGTTGAGCGTAACGACGGCGACGCCGTCCTGAACCGCGTAACGGATCTCGGTGGTGGCCATGGCGTTTGTCTCCCTGGCCGAACGGCCTACACCCTCTCGCGGCCGGCGGGGAGAGGGTTGCGAGCGGCTCGCATGCGCCGATCAGTCCTGCCGGCGCCCCAGGGCGCACAAAAGCGCCGCCGAACGGCGAAGCGCCGCGGCGTCCGATTGAGAAGATCCCCGTTCGGAGTGGTGGTGGTGGTGGTGGTGGACTGCTTTTTGACGAGCGCAGTTGCCCGCCGAACAGGGTACTCTAGTCAATCGAACGCGCGCGGAACTCGACCAGCATTAGACCACGCCCAACCACCCGCTCAGCAAAACGCTTAGCAAGCGGCTCGCCGCCGGGCGGCAGGCGGCGAGTCCAAGCAAGTTAGACTGCCCGAAAGCGGACCTTCCCAGAGTCCGCTATGG
>CAVRED010000002.1:0-150833 GCA_963719975.1 uncultured Alphaproteobacteria bacterium | reverse complement strand
GCCGGGCGCGATGGCGTTACAGCGGACGCCCTTGGCGACGAAGTCGGCGGCGATGGAGCGGGTCAGGCCGATGACCGCGGCCTTGGACGCGCCATAGGCGAAGCGATCGGGCACGCCCTTGATCGAAGAGGCCACCGACGCGACGTTGACGATGGAGCCTGAGCCGCGGGCCGACATTGGCCGGCAGGGCGGCTTTGCAGATGCGGAACATGCTGGTCACGTTCAGGTCGAACGAGCGCGCCCAGTCGTCCTCGCCGCAGTCGAGGATCGAGCCGTTGGCGACATAGCCGGCGCAGTTGAACACCACGTCGAGGACGGGCGCTCGGCGAACAGGGCCGTGATCGCGGCGGGGTCGGTCACGTCGAGGACCCGGGTCTGGACGCCCGCCAGGGTCGCCAGGGCGGCGGCGTTGATGTCGCTCGCCAGCACCTGCGCCCCTTCGGCTGCGAAGGCCTCGGCCGTGGCGCGGCCTATGCCCTGGCCGGCGGCCGTGACGAGACAGGCTTTGCCAAGGAGACGGTCGGTCATGCCATGTTGGCTACGCGTTTACGCCAGGCGGGCCAAGCCCTGCACCTCCGGCGCTGGGTCTCAGAGGTTCGTCGGCCGCGATACCGCATCAGCGGGTGACCAGTGGCTCGATATCGCGCCTCCCCGCCATCGCTGTTGGCCGATCGCCGTTACTCGGCCCATATGCCAGCCGTAAGCAGGAGCTAGCGCATGTCGGCCGCCACCTCTCCGAAAGACTGCATGGCTGCCTTCGTCGCGGCCTTGATCCGCCGGGATATCGAAGCGGCCTTGGCCTTGCTGACCGATGACGTCGCGTTCTTCTACAGCAACGGCAGTTCGCTTTGGGGCAAACAGGCGTTCGCCGCCGCCACGACCGCGAGTTGGAGACGCGTCGAGCGCCACACCTACACGACGGACGAGGCGGTCTGGCTGGCGGAGTTCTGGCTCCGCCGCCGCGGTCGTCTACGCCTTCTCATGGTCCGGGGTGGTGGCCGAAGAGGACGTTGTCGGCGGCGGCCGGGGCACTAGGGTCTTCCGCCGGGAACCAGGCGGCTGGCGCATCGCCCATGAGCACCTCAGCGCCGGCGACTGGAGGCCAAGCGGCGGGCCGGACTGCTGACCCCACCGAGCAGGCGCCGCGACCGGGCCATGGGAAATCCTAAGCCTGACGGGCCGCGGGGTTACTGCGCTGGATGAACGAGGTCGCCCAGCAGGTCGGAGCAGAAGCCCCGAGGTCAGCCGTCGCGCTGCCGCCCGCTGCGAGCGACGTGCCGTCAGCGCAGTCGAAGTTCGCGTCGTTCCACTGGACTCCTGGTCCGCTTGGAGCGTGTGTGCTCGTGCTCGCCCGGCCGTGTCCGGGCTCGCTGCGGTGGGAGGCCAGCGGCTGTCGCTGGCGGTCAGGTCCTGCCGGAGCGTCTTGTGATGACCGTGAGCACGAGGAGAGCGGCGGGCGATGCAAGGCGCATCGCGGGCCCCGACGCCTCGAGCCTGCTCGAGCTCATGGAGCGATCGCTGGCCGATCCGGGCGCCGACCTGGACCGGTTGGACCGCATCGCCGCGATCTACGAGCGCGCGCTGGCGCGCGAGGCCGAGCAGAAGTTCGCCGCCGCCCTGATCAAGATGCAGCGAAGCCTGCCGGTGCTGGACGAGCTCGGCGAGATCACCGACGCGACGGGGAGGTCAAGTCCACCTACGCCTCCTGGGAGGACACGGTCGAGGCGATCCGCCCGATCCTCTTGCGCCACGGCTTCGCCTTGAGCTTCAGGCCTGGGCTCTCGGCTCGAGGCGAGCCGGTTGTGGTTGGCGTCCTTCGCCACGAGGCAGGTCACAAGGAAGAGGCCGAGCTCGTGCTGCCCGCCGATGTGAGCGGCGACAAGAACCCGGTCCAGGCCGTCGGCTCGAGCCTCTCCTACGGCCAGCGCTATGTGACCAAGCTCTTGTTGAACCTCGCCAGCCGTAAGCTCGGCGAGGACGACGACGGCCGATCGGCGGGCGAGACCCGGGCCGAGCAGGACGCGATCGTGGAGATCAACGCGCTCGAGACCGAAGCAGCGTTCCCCGCCTGGAAGCGCGCCAACCGCAGACGCCTGGGCGAGCTAGCGCCAGCCTCCTTCCAGCGGGTGATCGGCTGCTACAACACCCGCCTCGCCCGCGTCCGCGCGCAAAGGACGGCGGCGGCATGAGGATCGTCCGGCAGCGCACGGCGGAGTGGGAGAGCGCCAGGCTCGGCAAGGCCACAGCCTCGCGCATCGCCGACGTCATCGCCAAGACAAGAAGCGGCTATGCCGCGTCGCGAGCCAACTACGCCGCCCAGCTGATCTGCGAGCGGCTGACCGGGGTGAAGGCCGAGGCGTTCGAGAGCGCCGCGATGCGCTGGGGACAAGAGAAGGAAGCCGAGGCGCTCGAGGTCTACGCCTTCGAAGAGGATGCTGACATAACCCAGGTCGGCTTCCTCGATCACCCGAAGATCGCCATGGCCGGCGCCAGCCCCGATGGCCTCGTCGGCGATGGCGGCCTGGTCGAGATCAAGTGCCCGCTCACCGCCACCCACATCGAGACGCTGCTGGGGCAGGCGCCGCCTGGGCGATATGTCGCCCAGATGCAGTGGCAGATGGCCGTTGCGGGCCGCCTCTGGTGCGACTTCGTCTCCTACGACCCAAGGCTTCCGCTTCCCATGCGCCTCTTCGTTCGGCGCATCGAGCGCGACGATCGGATGATCGCCGAGCTCGAGCGCGAGGTTGGACGCTTCCTCGCTGAGATCGATGCGGTGATCGGCAAGCTTCAGAGCCTTGAGGCGCAAGCGGCATGAGGACGCTCACCCTCGCCTGGGACGGGGAAGCGTTCTGGCCGCTCTCAGCCGATCGCACCCTGGCGAGAGAGACGTACGGCCAAGGCGAGATCGTCGCCTTCGCCGAAGCGAAGGACCGCTCCTCTCCGAGCCACCGGCACTACTTCGCCTCACTGCGCGAGGCCTGGGTGAACCTGCCGGAAGGCTACGCCGAGCGCTTCCCGACCGAGGAGCACTTACGCAAGTGGGCGCTGATCCATACCGGCTTCTGCCACGCTCGCTCCGTCGTCTGCCGCTCAAGGGCCGAGGCCCGATCCATCGCCGCCATCATCCGCTCCAATGACGCCTATGCGCTCGTCTCGGTCGAAGGCCGCACGATCTGGCATCTGACCGCCATGTCGCAGTCGATCGAGGCGATGGATCATGCGACCTTCCAGGCGAGCAAGCGGGCTGTCCTGGAGCTTCTCTCCGACATCCTCGGCGTCGAGCCTGCCGAGCTGATGCTCGCCGGCGCGGAGCACGCGGCATGATCCGCTACACGAAGGAGGAGCGCGAGCAGCGAGCCGCTGTACGCGCCATGGAGGACGGCAAGCGCCAGGACGCCGCCGCCCAGCGGCGCAAGCCGCCCAGACCGATCGCCAAGGGCCAGCGCCAACCCCGCGTCCGCGACCATGGCTACCTCGCCTGGCTTAGCCGCGGCCCCTGCCTGGCCGGCCTGATCGAAGGCGGCTGCCGAGGTCCCGTCCAGGCCTGCCACCTGCGCATGTCCGTCCCCGGCCGTCCCAACCCGGGCCTCGCCAACAAGGCGGACGACGCCTTCGCCTGGCCGGGCTGCGTCCACCATCATATCGAGGACCAGCACCGCGCGTCCGAGGCGGCCTTCTTCCAGCGTCTGGGTGTCGATCCGTTCGACCTCTGCAAAGCCCTCTATGGTGCGTTCAACGATGGCCAAGAGCCTGCAGCTGCACTCGTTGGATACCTCGCGGAGACGGGGGTCTTGTAGGCCGCGAGCGACCGCTCGACTGCAGGGCGGGCGCATGTTGCCCGCCTCCGCTTGACGCCCCCGCCCCCGCCGCGTCAGAACCCGCGGCTCCGCCGTTGGGCGGCGAACGGGTGGCCAATGGCGGCGCGGCAGGCTGTCCTGGGGATGGACCAGGGCGGCTTCTTCTACGGAACGACGAAGGTGTTCACCGGCGTGAGCTTCATGCTCGACGACGCGCGCACCGCCCTGGTCGGCGAGAACGGCGCCGGCAAGTCGACCCTGCTCAAGTGCCTCTCGGGCGAACTGGAGCTCGACCGCGGCACGCTGATCAAGTCGCGGTCGCTGCGCGTCGGGGCCCTGCCGCAGGAGACGCCCGAGGGCATGGACGGGCTTTCCGTGCGAGAGGTCCTCGCCCGCTCGCTGGCCAAAATCGGGGCGGGCGACGAAGACTGGCGGATCGACGTCCTGCTGGACGAGATCGGCGTCGATGCGGCGATGGCCGGGCAGGCGTTCGGCCAGCTCTCCGGCGGCTGGCAAAGGCTGATCCTGATCGCCGGCGCGGCGCGGCTCGAGGAGCCGGACATCCTGGTCCTCGACGAGCCGACCAACCACCTGGACCTGGCCAATATCGCCACGCTGGAGCGCTGGCTGACGGCGACGTTCAAGATCCCGATGCTGATCGTCAGCCACGACCGCGCGTTCCTGAACCGGGTCACCGACCGCACGCTGTTCCTGCGCGCCGACGGCATCCACGCCTTTCGGGCGCCGTTCAGCCAGGCGCGGGAGGAGCTGTTGCGCCGCGATGCGGCGGCGGCCCAGGCGCGCCGGCTGGAAGAGAAGGAGGTCAAGCGCCTGGAGCAGGCGGCGGCCCGCTACAAGGTGTGGGCGCAGAAGAACCCCGAGCTGAACAAGCGCAAGAACGCCATCGAGACCCGCATCGCCCACATCGAGGCGAAGAAGACCGAGGTCTATCGGGCGCGCGAGCGCAGGCTGGAGCTGGCCGACGCCGACATCGAGGCCAAGGTCGCGCTGCGGCTTCAGGGCCTGGAGGTCACGACGCCCGACGGCGCGCGCAAGCTGATCGGGATCGACCGGTTCGCCATCGGCGCCGGCGACAAGGTGGCGCTGCTGGGCGTGAACGGGGCGGGCAAGTCGACGTTCTTGAGCGCGCTCGCGGCGGCCTACGATCCCAAACAGCGGCACTACGACGGCCAGGCGGCCGTGCGGTTCAATCCGGCGACGCGGCTGGTCTACTTCGACCAGGCGATGAGCGAGCTGCCGCTGGAGCAGTCGATCGTGGACTACCTGAGCTCGGCCCCGGGCGCGACGCACAAGGACGCCGCGCGGTTGCTCGCCCAGGCCGGGTTCGCCTTCCGCCGCATCGAGGAGCCGATCTTCGTGCTCAGCCCCGGCGAGCGGGCGCGGCTGGCGTTCCTGCGCATGAAGCTCCTGAACCCCAACTTCTACCTCCTGGACGAGCCGACCAACCACCTGGACATCGAGGGGCAGGAGGCGCTGGAGGCGGAGCTCGAGGAGACCGACGTCTCGTGCCTCTTCGTCAGCCACGACCGCTATTTCACCCGCGTCGCCGCGACCCGTTTCGTCGAGATCCGCAAGGGCGCCTGGTCGAGATCGAGGACCCGGACGCCTTTTTCGAAGCGCAGGGGTGAGGCGGGCGGCTTGATCGGCCCCTGCCACAAATTCGCCCGCAGCCTCGCTCCCTCCGCTGGCTCAATGGAAGCGGAACACCCCGACCCGCGGCGCGAAATGGGCGACGATCCGTTCGCCGTCGCGCACGATCATCCGCAGAGGGTGGTCGATCCGGCCCGCGTGCTCGATCGCCTGATCGTCATCCACGCCGTCGAACTCAAGGTGCTCGACGGGCCGATCGCGCTCGTCATGGAGCAGGAGTTCGTAGTGAGTTCATGCATGAACGCCTAGCGCCTTGGGGCCCCGCTGACTTTGATTTCGCGCAATCGAGCCCCAGGGCCCGCCCGAGCCCGAGGTGGGATCTCGAACATCATTGGATTGCCTCGAAATTGGCCCCGACGGCCGCGACGACGGCCCGGCGTCTCAGAAATCGAATGGATATTGCAGGCGCTCAGTAGCGCTCCCCGGCGTCGAAGCCTGACAGCGCTTCTATCAGCGCGGACGTTCAGAATATTTATTTAATTACAATGTATTGTTTGATCTGCGGGGAACGAGGCCGGTAGGCGTTTCATGCTGCGCCGCAGCGCGAAAGGGCATCCTTACGGCTCCGCTGGTAACCATCTGGTAACGACTTTGCCTTGCCAGGGCCGATCCAGGCGGCTAATCCTGCGACTCGCTCGCATAGCCGCTTCGTGTGCGGACTAGACCGACGGGGCCCGATTGGGCTCGCAACGGGGAACTTCAAATTCGGTCGCGGACCCTCCTCCTTTGCACGCGCAAGGGCCGCGACAAGACGTGAATTCGGTTCCAGCGGCCCCTCCCCTAAGCGCCGCCGTGAGCCAATTGGCGCCATGGCAGAGTTGTTGGATGCGCTATCGTGTTGGTCTTCCCGTCGCCGCGATCTTTGGCGCGAAGTCTTCTCCTCGCGCCGGCGGCGTCGCCACAGACAACCACGACCGCGGTCAGCCTGATACGGCCGCAGGATGCCCAGGCCGAGATGGCGCCGACGGCCGACATGCAGGCGCCGGCTGAGCGTGGCGGCCCCGCCGACAAGAGCCCGCCGCTGCAAAGCACGGCCGCGCGCCGCGACAGCTTCGGTTTGAAGGCGACCCTCTACATCACGACCAACCGCGACAGCGGCAAGGACTCCATCGGCTGCCGCGTTGTCCCGCTGAGAACGGCGGCCGTCGATGGCCGCATCGTTCGGCGGCACACGATCCTCTTCATCAAGGAGACGGTCGGCATGCGCATGCCGGACGGGCAGTTGCATGACGGCCTGTGGTACGCGACCGACGTGGGATCGGCGATCGTTCGTGGCCGCATCGACCTCTACACCGGCAAGGGGCGGCGTTCGATCCTCCCCTACCTTCCGCTCAACCTGAAGACCCTGACCGTCACCCGCGTCGGCACGTTCAGCGGCTGCCCGAACCCGAGCGGCGTAACCCTTCCAGACAGCGTCGCGGGCGTCGCGCCGACCAGCGGCCCGACCAAGGGCCTCGTGGCCGTCGCCTCCAACCGTTAGCGCAAGGCGCCCATCAGGTCCCGGAATGCGCACACGCCGGCCCGCCGGCGTCCGACGTGTGCGCATGTCGCTTCGCCGTGACTGTATTGTGCAAATATCGGGCGGGCTGGTCTCATTGACATTCAGACCCTCGGGCGAAACACTCGAATTTGCGTAAGGGGAGCGTGCTTACCGGAACGGCTTTTGCCTATCGGCTAAGACTTATTCTCTGTAGCTCGTCGCTTCCACCCGGCGCCTCGGCGCGCCTGTGGGTTCGGCTGAGGTGGTGTCGAGTTCTCTCGGGAAGGGCCGAGGCGCGGGGGTCGCGGGGGCGATGGTATTTTCGAGTTTGCCCTTCCTGTTCCTCTTCCTACCCGCCTTCCTCGTTGTCTATTTCAGCACCTCGAGCATCGTTGTCCGCAACGTCGTGCTCGTTGTTTCATCGCTGATCTTCTACGCCTGGGGCCAGCCGATCTGGGTCATCTTCCTGCTCGGGTCGGGCATCGTCGACTACTGGAACGGCCGCCTCATCGAGCATTTCCGCGACAGCCCGCTCAAGATCCTTGGGCTGCTTTCGACGCTGGTCTTCAACCTCGGCCTTCTTGCGACGTTCAAGTACTCCGGCTTCATCGTCGACAATGTAAACGCCACCCTCTCGATCCATCTGGCGAGACCATCGTTCATGCTGCCAGTCGGCATGTCGTTCTATACCTTCGAGACGATCAGCTATACCCTCGACGTCTACCGGGGGCAGACAAAGGCGCAGCGATCGCTTCTGAACTTCCTCGTGTTCATCTGCGCCTTCCCGCGGCTCGTCGCGGGTCCGATCATCCGCTACCACCATGTCGCCAACGAGATCGTCAACCGCAGGAGCGACCCGCGCGACTGGAGCTATGGCGTTACGAGGTTTTGCCGTGGCCTGTGCAAGAAGGTCTTCTTCGCGAACGTCGCGGGGCAGCTGACCAAACAGTTCTTCGATAGTCCGATCAATGAGCTCACGCTTGCGGGCGCGTGGTTCGGACTGCTGATGTTCACGCTGCAGATCTATTACGACTTCTCGGGCTACTCCGACATGGCGATCGGCCTTGGCCGCATCGTCGGCTTTACCTATCCCGGAGAATTTCAACCACCCCTACATCGCGACATCGATCACCGACTTCTGGCGTCGCTGGCACATCTCCATGGGCCAGTTCTTCCGCGACTACGTCTACATTCCGCTGGGAGGCAATCGGAAGTGGGCCACGCGCAACATCTTCGTTGTGTGGGCGGTCACCGGCCTGTGGCACGGCGCGAATTGGAACTTCGTCTTGTGGGGCCTGTACTTCGGAGTCCTGGTCTACCTCGAGAAGATTTTCCTACTGAAGTGGCTGGGGCGCCTGCCAGCCATCGTTGGGCACGTCTATGCGCTCAGCTTCATCGTCATGGGCTGGGCGATCTTCCACGACACCGACCTGCACCGACTTGGCCAGCAGGCGCAGCTGATGTTCGGGTGGACCGGCGCAGCCCTCTTTGACTACCGGCTGAATTCAGCGCTTGTCGCGAACGCGCTTTGGCTTGCTGTCGCGGTCGTCTTTTGCGCCCCGGTCCGGGAGTGGGTCGCCGAGCGAGCCGGACCCAGGCTCCCCCCGATGGCGAACGGCCTGGTCGCGATCTCGACGAACATGGCCTTCTTGGCGGTGTCGGTGACTTTACTCGTCGGCACTTCGTACAACCCCTTCATCTACTTCAGGTTCTAGGCGCATGACCGGCGAAGCAAGGGGGCGGGTTCTCGAATTGGCCAACTTCGCGCTGTTCGCTCTGGTCTTGCTGGTCGGGGGCGTTCTCTTCCTGGCGCTGCCGAAGCAGTCTGTCTCGCAGGCCGAGAAGCGCGGCCTCGCGCCGCTCGCCGCAGTGGTCGTTGAAAGCGGCGCTCTCGGGCGATCTCTTCCGCTCAATCGACGACTACTACTCCGACCATTTCGTCTTTCGCGACGCGTTCCTGGCCATGGCGGACACTGTGAAGTCCCTGCGCGGCATCGGCGCCGCGGACGTTCAGGTGTTCGACACGACGACGCCATCGAGCACCCGAACGGTCGCACTCGCCGACAACAACCGGCTTGCCCCTCAGGCGCCGCCCAACAGCGATCTCGACGAGGGCGACTACGCGAACATCCGGTCCATCGTCGTCTACAAGGGCCGGGCCGTACAGATCGCAATGGGGTCATACCTGAGCGCGGCGCGCTTTGCCGGCGTCGCCAACGAATACCACCGCGCGCTCGGGCCTGGCGTCCGGGTCTACGTGATGGCGATCCCTGTTGGCAGCGACTTCTACCTGCCGCACGCAATCGATCATGGCGAGATGCGAGAACGGCAGAACATCCAGCAGCTCTACTCTGACCTCGACCCAGGCGTTGTCGGCGTCGACGCCTACTCGCAGATGAGCCAGCACACGGCGGAGTACATCGAATATCGCACGGACCACCACTGGACCGGGCTGGGCGCGTATTACGCCTACCGCGCCTTCGCCACCGCGGCGGGGTTCACGCCGTTGCCGCTATCTGCAATGACGAAGAAGACGATTCCGAACTTTCTCGGCTCTTTATACTATTACACCCGCAGTGACACTCTAAAACAGAATGTTGACCAGGTTGACTACTACGTCGTTCCTTATCCCACGCAGGAATATGTATACAATTCTCTGACCGCCCGACCGATGGCGGCGCACGTCTATCAAGAGACCGCCAAGGGAGGAAACGCCTATGGCGTGTTCATCGGCGGAGACCACCCGCTCACGCAGATCGTGTCGCCGAACTCACCGACGCAGCGCAAGATCGTCATTATCAAGGACTCCTACGCGAACGCCTTCGCGCCCTACCTCGCGTCGCACTATCGAGAGATCTGGGTCGTCGACTACCGCTACTTCAAGGGCAACATCGCCAGTCTGATGCGCCAGCACGGCATCAACGAGATCCTGTTCGCTCACAATACCTATGTCATCAATGGCGGCTTTGCCGTCCAGCGCGCTCAGACGATGCTCGATAGCGGCGGGACCATGACGGCCTCTGAGGCGACACATTCGGGGGATAGCCACGTCCGAGCCGAGTGAGCGGCTGGCGCGGCGCGGCGACTCAAAGCGATAGTTCGGCCGGTGCGCCAGCGGCCAGACGGCCGCGGTATGGTTGCGGAGTGCAGGGCCGTTGTCGATGTCTCAACCCCGCGGACGGTTGCGCCTGGACTCGGGACGAAGCGCGACAACGCAGGGCGCCCAGTTCCTGTCGACGTGCTTGTTCGTCTTCATGGCCGCGTTAGGATATCCGGCGCCCGCCCAGACCGTGACGGCGCCGGGAGCGGGAGTCGCGGAGAGCAGCGCGCCGAGCGCCGAAAGCGTCGTGACTCCGACCGAGGCGCCGACACCCGCCTACATCGACCTCAGCGCGAACATCATAGAGTTCGTCGACCGCGCGGCGATCGCACGCCTTAGCGGCCGCTGGGAGCATCCGGGCGGGGCGCCCGTGGTGATCGCCCACTTCGGGGACTCTCACGTGCAGAAGGGATACCTGCCCGAGGCTGCTCGCCTGGCGTTGCAGCAGCGTGAAGGCTCCGGCGGTCGCGGCATGGTGTTCCCGTACGCGATCGCCAAGACCTACTCGCAGAACGATCTCGACTCGACCTTCACCGGCGTGTGGCGGACCGCCAACAGCATTCAGCAGCCGCCCAAGCTTCCGGTGGGGATCTCCGGGTTCGTCGCGGTCACGTCAGACCCGTTGGCGAGCGTCACGCTGACCTTCAAGCGCCCGCTCGATCCCGGCCCCAAGCGGATCAGGATTTTCTACAGGGCCGTCGGCTCGCCGTACCGGCTAGCGTTGCAGACCGGCGCTCAATCTCCGTCGCAGCTGGCGCCTGTCACGCCTGACACCGGGACATCGGTGGCGGAGTTCGACCTCGGCCAGGTCTCAGACTCCATTGAACTGCAGATCAGTCCGGCCGAGCCGGATGTTGGAGAGTTCGCGCTCCACGGCATAAGCATCGAGAACGCAAACTCATCCGGCCTGATCTACCATAATCTCGGCGTCGGCGGCGCCGTGTTCGACGCAGTCAACGAGCAGACCTGGTTTCAGCAGGAGCTTCGGGTGATCAACCCGGACCTTGTCATCCTGGACTACGGCACGAACGATATCGTCTTTACAAACGCTGTGCCCGCGACCTTCGAAGACCAGGTGAAGCTCGCGATCGCCCGGGTTCGCGCTGCGGCGCCAGGCGCCAGCATCCTTTTGACTTCCACCCAGGACATGACCTTTAAGGGCCGTGACATCACGGCTGCAGCTGACCTCTCGGTGTTGATGCGGCGCATCGCGATCGAGACAGGTTGCCTCTACTGGGATTGGTATCGGGTCTCGGGCGGCCCCGGATCACGGCCGCTTTGGCGGGCCGACATGCTCTCCGGCTCCGATGGAATCCACCTCACCTCGCGCGGTTATCAGCTCAAGGGGCGCCTGCTCGCGGCGGCCATCCTCCACACAATCGACTTCGCTTCGGCGAATCCGCAGGCGACCGCCCTCCTCGCGCCCGCCTCGCCCGCAGGCGACCCGATCGGCGAACTGCTACGCGAGCACGACCTTGACGCCGGATCGCCCCCTGGCGGCGACCCGCCGCCTCAGTAGCCTCAGGGCGAGGCCGTCCAGCTCATCTTCGCTCCGGTCGGCCGCAGGTAGGCGATGATCGGGGTCCAGCACGGCGCTCTTGATCGGTTGCGTCGAGTCCAGCGTCGACCGAATGTGCGCCTGACTGGATCCAAGTCTCGGCGGGTAGGTGAATGTCGCGCGTCGACCCGTCTGCGAAGACGACCCTCAGCGTCGCAGGCGCCACGAGCTGACCCATGTTGGCATAAGATCGACATGCGCGCCCTTGGCGGGGTCGCCGCCCTCGTAGCCGACGCCTGTGATCGCCATGTCGAGCGGCCAGCGCTCGAAGAACCAGCCGCGCCAGAACCAGTCGAGGTCCTCGCCGCCCTCGCTCGCCATCGCGCGGAAGAAGTCCGACGGCGTGGGGTGCTTGTAGGCCCAGTCGCGGATGAACTTGCGGAAGGCGGTGTCGAACCGCTCAGGCCCGAGGATGTCCTCGCGCAGCAGCACTGAGCCCGAAGGCGGTCTTGAAGTAGCTGATCAGGGTGGCCGTAGCGCCCGGGCATGGCGTCGCCACGGATCATGATCGGCGGCGCGGCCGGGTCGGCGATCAGGGCGGCGATCTGGTCGGCAGGCGCGCCGGGCCCCGGCGCGAACTCAGCGTCGCGCTTCGGCCCAAAGACGCCGTTTTGGAACGCGTCGGACTCGTAGGTGTCGATGAAGGTGTTGAGACCCTCGTCCATCCACTGCCAGCGCCGCTCGTTGGTGCCGACGACCATCGGGAAGTAGGTGTGCCCGATCTCGTGGACGGTCAGGTAGAACAGGGTCTTGCCCTTGTCGCTCATGCTGTCGAACAGGAGCGCCGGGTATTCCATGCCGCCCACCGGCCCGCCGACGTTGATCGCGTTCGGCCAGGGGTAGACGAACCAGCGGCGCGAGAACTCCTCGACCGCGAACTTCAGGTATTCGGTCGAGCGGCCCCAGGCCGCGTCGCCGCCGTCCTCGGCTGGATAGACCGACTGGGCCAGCGCGGTCTTGCCGTCGGGCAGGTTGATCCGCGCCGCGTCCCAGACGAAGGCGCGGGAGGCGGCGAAGGAGACGTCGCGTGTGCGGTCCATGTGGAAGCGCCAGGTCTTTGTCCCTGCCGCGGGCGGCGGTCGCGACGACATCGTCGGCTGTGCGGATCATCACCGTCTTGTCGCTCGCCCGGGCCTGGGCGAGGCGCGCGCGCTCGAGCGGCGTCAGCACCTCGGCTGGATTCATCAGCTCGCCAGAGCCGGCGACCAGCATGTCGGCCGGAACGCGTGACCGCGTAGTCGAACGTCCCGTACTCCAGGTAAAACTCCTGGCCGAGGTAGGGCAGCGTGTCCCAGCCGCGGATGTCGTCATAGACCGCCATGCGCGGGTACCACTGGGCGATGTCGTAGACGTCGCCGTTCTTGGTCGCCGACCAGGCTGTACGGCCGCCGAAAACGCCGGGCACGGTGTAGTGCCAGCGGATGCGCAGCCGGGTCTTGCCACCGTGGCGCCAATCGGCGTCGGCAGGCTGACCTGCATGCGCGTGTCGCTCACCAGCGTAGGGCGCGGCGACGAAGCGCCCGCCTTGCTCGACCTCGACCGCGTCCAGGACGTCGCCGTCCGTGAACTGCGTGCGCCGAAATCCGCCACCGACCGCGGCCGAGCGGGCGTCCTTGCGGTAGATGTTCTGGTCGAGCTGAAGCCACAGAACGTCAAGCCCGTCGGGGCTGTTGTTGGTGTAGGTGATCGTCTCCTCGCCGGAGAGCGTCTTGGTCGACGCGTCGAGCTTGGCCTGGATCTGGTAGTCGGCCCGGTTCTGCCAATAGTCGGGTCCCGGGGTCCCGCTGCCTGACCGGATAACTGTTCTGGCGGATCGGGCAAGCTGAGCGGCGCGAACGTAACCAGCGGATTGTATGAATTCGCGGGCGGATCGGCGCGCGATGCGCCGGCTGCGATGATCGCGCCAACGGCGGCGACGACGAGCAGAAGGCGCATGGCGAAGACTCCGGTTCGGTCTGACGGGTCCGCTAGCTTTATGGGGCCAGCGCTCGCTGTTTCAAACCACCGCCCCGCTGCCCTCGCCGTCGCATATGGGCTAAGGTGCGGGCAGCACGCTAAGCGGCTGCAATCCAAAATTGAGCAATCGGAGAGTTTTCAATGATCGACGTCCATTTCTGGCCGACCGGCAACGGCAAGAAGGTCATCATCCAGCTCGAGGAGTGCGGCCTCCCCTACACGATCAAGCCGGTGAACATCGGCCGGGGCGATCAATTCTAGGCCGACTTCCTGAAGATCGCGCCCAACAACCGCATGCCCGCGATCGTCGACCATGATCCGCTGGGCGGCGGCCAGCCCGTCTCGATCTTCGAGTCCGGCGCGATCATGATGTACATCGCGGAAAAGACGGGGAAATTCTGGCCCCAGGAGCCTCATAAGAAGTACGACGTCGCCCAGTGGATGTTCTGGCAGACCGGCAACCAGGGGCCGAAACTCGGCGAACAGGGCCACTTCCGTCGCGCGGCGATGAACGAGGCGAACGGCGACCTCAAATACGCGATCAAGCGGTTCGATGACGAGGCGCACCGACTCTACGGCGTGATGAACCTCGGCCTCTTCAACAAACAGTACCTGGCCGCCGGCGAGTACACGATCGCCGACATGATCTGCTACCCGTGGATGACCGCCTCGCAGATGCGTGGCATCGACCTCGACGAGTTCCCGAATGTGAAGCGGTGGCTCGAGGATATCGGCGAGCGGCCGGCGGTGAAGAAGGCCATGGCCCTGGGGCCGGAGTTCCGCGAGGACCCGTCGACGGTCACGCCCGAGGAGCAGGCCCGCCGCGCCACCCTGCTCGCCAACCAGCGCGCGCAAGCGATCCCGGAGGCGTGGAAGACCGCGGCGGCTTGATTTGCGCATTGCCGTTCAACGCCAGCGACCCTTGCATTTCCGCCCTGGCAAGGTCTGATCGGCGGCGGGGCGGAGACCTTCCGGAGCGTGTCCATTGATTGACGTTGTAGAGACAGCGCGCCCTCGGCGGCTTGCTTTGCCAACCATCTTGACGTTCTCGCTGGCCACGATCCCCGTGAGCGCGCTCGGGATCGCCCTCGGAATCTATCTTCCGCGCTACTTCGCCAGCCACTTGGGCGTTGGGCTCGCGGTCGTCGCCGGCGCCTTTACGCTCGTGCGCTTGATCGACATTCCCGTCGATCCGATCCTCGGCGTTTTCATGGACCGGACGCGGACCCCCATCGGCCGCTATCGCCTGTGGCTGCTCGTCGGCGCGCCAATCCTGATGCTGGCGATCTATCAGCTGTTCATGGCCAAGGCGGGCATCGGCGAGACCTACATCGTCGTCTGGCTGCTCGTGCTCTATCTCGGCACCTCGATCTCGGGGCTGGCGCAGGGCGCGTGGTCGGCGATGCTGGCGACCGACTACAATGAACGCTCGCGCCTGTTCGGCATCACGTCCATGGTCGGCGTTGCGGCGACTGTCGCGGTGCTCGCGATCCCGATCATCCCCACCCGGCTTTCCGAGGCGGGCGACGTGCAGTTGATGGGACTGATCGCGATTGCGCTCACCCCGCTTTGCTTCGGTGTGGTCGCCTGGCGGGTGCACGAGCCGATCTCGGCCGACGTGCACAGTCAACGCTTCCCGATCGCCGACTACCTCTCCATCGTGTCGAAGCCAGAAATCCTGCGGCTCTTTCTTCGCGCAGGCCTGCCTGACGCTCGGTCCGGGCTGGATGAGCGCCCTCTATCTCTTCTTCTTCAAGGACGTGCTTGGCTTCTCGGTCGGTGTCTCGTCCGGCCTTCTCATCCTCTACATAGCCGCGGCGGTGGTCGGCGCGCCGACGACGGCCTGGATCTCGTCCCGCTTCAGCAAGCACCGCACGCTGTTCGTCACCACGACCGCCTATTCGCTTGGGCTTTGCACGATCTTCTTCTTGCCGCGCGGCCAGTTCTTCATCACCGCGCCGGTCATGCTGTGGTGCGGCTTCATGGCCTCCGGCTTCGGGCTCCTGATCTCGTCGATGACAGCCGACGTCGGCGACGAGGTGCGTCTGGAGCAAGGCAAGCAGCGGATGAGTCTGATCTATTCGGTGATCGGGCTTGCCGGGAAGCTTGCCGGCGCCTTCTCCTTCGCGCTCTCGTTCGGCCTGCTCGCGGCCGTGGGCTACAACGCCAAGGAAGGCGCCCACAACTCGATCGCGGCCATCCAGGGGCTGGAATACATCTACATCCTAGGCCCGATCGTCTTCGTCATGCTCGGCGGAGCCTGCTTCATCGGCTGGAAGCTGGACGCTCGACGCCACGGCGAGATCCGCGCAGCCCTTGACGCGCCGCGACGCGGCGTTGCTCGCGCCGGCCGCCGCGGAATGAGCGCCAGCTCTCGCCGACCGTCTCGGCTATGGGCCTGACGAGCGCGTTCTGATCGTCAACTGCGACGACCTCGGCTCGAGCCATTCGGCCAATGTCGCGATCGAGCAGGCCCTGCGGACCAGCTTCGCGACCAGCGCGACGCTCATGGTCCCCTGCCCCTGGGCCTATGAGGCCGCTCAACGCTGCTGCGACCTAGATGTCGGCGTCCATCTCACGCTGACCGCTGAATACCCAGGCTACCGGTGGCGCTCGCTGACTGGCGGCCGCTCGCTGCACGATGCGCAGGGCTTCATGCCCGCCACCACCGCGCGAGGTCTACGCCCACGCCACCGTCGAGGAGGCGCGGGCCGAGTGCCGGGCGCAGATCGACCAGGCGCTCGCCTGGGGCGTCGACGTCACCCATCTCGACAGCCATATGGGCTCGGTGCAGACCGACCCGCGCTTCTACGCCATCTACCTCGACCTCGCCGCCGAGTACCGCCTGCCGCTCCGCATGGCCGGCAAGTCCGGCGAGCGGGCGATGGGCTTCCCCTGTCGGCAGCCGGCGAGCGACCGCGGCGTGCTCTACCCCGACCACTTCATCTCGCCGCCCTGGCCTGAGCCAACCCGGCCCGTTGTCGAGCGTCTGCTGCAGAACCTTCGCCCTGGCGTGAGCGAGGTCTACCTGCACCCTGTGCTCGATGGCCCGGAACTCCGCGCCTACGACCCGGAGAATGGCCACATCCGCGCTGGCGATGACTGCGAACTTCAAGGACGTCGACCTGCGACGGACGGTCGAGGCAGCCGGGGTCACCCTCATCAGCTACCGGCCCCTGCGCGAGTTGCAGCGCGCCGAGGCGACCGCGACCCGCCTGATGCACGACTTGCTCAGCCTCGAACAACGCGTGCGGCGCGCCCGGCGCAGGCTCGGCGAGATCGCGGTCTGGCGCGTGCGCGAGGCTGTGGCGATCGGCGGCTGGACCTTCGACGGCAGCGCCATCGCGGCGGGCGATCGCTGGCCGGCCGAGCGCGGCGTGCATGTCTTCGAGGGCGGCCCGTTCGAAGCCCCGACCGCTTGGCCGCTCGAGCACACGCGTCTTTCGCTCGACGTCGGCGGCGAGAGCCTCGCTGACCATCGCCTACGACGGCGCGCCGGCGCTCATGCTCGGCCTCGACCTGAACCACAACGAGTTTCCGCTCGATGCGCGCGCCGGCCGGCTCATCGTCGAGGCGGTCGCCAAGAGCCCATTCGGTCAGGCGGTGCCCGACCCGCGCTTCCGCCGCGCCGAGCTTCGGCTGCTCGAGGCTGGGCTCGACGATCTCACCGCCACCCTCGGGCACGCGATCGGCCTCGCTGCGGCTCTGGGCGAGCACGAGCTTTCGCCGCTGCTGATTGAACTCGCCGAAGACGCGATGGTCCGTTTCCAATGGCCGACGCGCACGGCTGATGTTGTTGGCCGCGTAAGCCCTTTCGCGCAGGGCTACGGCGGCCGCGACGAAGAGCCCCGCCACTTTCCGGTCGTCCCGCTCGACGACGACGGCCGCGCCTCGATCGCCCCGGCCCATGCCTTTCTGGTCGACGGCTTGAAGGCGCTCAAGCAGCGCTTCCCGCCGCATGGCGCGGTCGCCTACGTCGGCCACGCGCACATCGACACCGCCTGGCTCTGGCCGATCGAGGAAACGCGACGGAAAGTGCGCCGCACCTTCTCGACTGCGGTCGACCTCCTGAGGCGCAACCCCGACTTCCGCTTCGCCCAGTCCTTCGCCGAATACTATCGCCACCTCGAAGACGACGATCCCGCGTTGCTCGACGACGTGCGCGCCCAGGTCGCCGCCGGCGGCTGGGCCCCGACAGGCGGCCTTTGGGTCGAGCCTGACATCAACATGCCCTGCGGCGAGTCTCTGGTCCGCCAAGGGCTCTACGGCCAGCTCTACTTCGAGCGGGCGTTCGGGCGGCGCCACACCAATGCATGGCTGCCGGACACCTTCGGCTTCTCCGCCGCCCTGCCGCAAATCCTAAAGGGCTGCGGGCTCACCAGCCTGTTCACCATCAAGATCGGCTGGTCGGAGACCAACCGCTTCCCTCATACCCGTTTCTGGTGGGAGGGAATCGACGGCAGCCAGGTTCTGGTCCAGATGTTCAATCGGCCGGAGGACACCTACAACGGCTTGGTCAATCCGGCTTCGCTGCTGCGCGCCTGGCGCAACCACGCCGACCGGCGCTGGGCGAGCGAGGTCCTGCAGCCGATCGGCTTTGGCGACGGCGGCGGCGGCCCGACCGCTGAGATGATCGCTTCGCAGAGGATCCTCGACCGACTTCCCGCTGTTGCCCACGACCCGGTTTGCGGCGCCGGAGCAGTACTTCGAACGCGCCAAGGCCGAGGCTGCCGGCACGCCTCTCGCGACCTGGTCCGGCGAGCTCTATCTCGAGTACCATCGCGGCGTCCTGACCAGCCAGGGCCGCACGAAGCGCCTGCATCGCAAGGCCGAGCGGGGTCTGGTCGCCGCCGAGGCGCTGGCCGGCATCGCCGCCCTGCTCGGCGGGCCGCAGCCCGCATCGCTCGCCGACCACTGGCGCTTGCTGATGATCAACGAGTTCCATGACATTCTGCCGGGCTCGAGCATCACCGACGTCTACACCCGCACGGAGCGGGAACTGGGCGAGGTCGTGGCCGCGGCCGAGGTTGCGTCGGACGCAGGCCCTGGCCGCGATCGCCGACCGCCTCGGTGGTGACCGCGGCGAAGCCGGGCTGCTGATCGTCAACCCAGATCTGAACGAGCGCCCCGTCCGGCTCGAAAGCGCGACGCCCCTGCCCGGAGGCCAGGCAGCGGAAGAAGGCTTCGTCCTCGCCGCCGATGCGCGCGTCCCGGCGCTCGGAGCGCTCACCGGCCGGCCGGCGGCGGCGACCGGCGTCTCGGTCGGGCCGCGCGCGCTGGAGAACGCGCTCCTGCGCGTCGAAGTTGGCGACGACGGGACACTGACCCGCGTGTTCGACAAGCGAACAGGGCGCGAAGTGCTCGACGGGCGCGGCAACCAGATCTGGGCCTATCACGACCAACCGCGCGACTACGACGCCTGGGACGTCGAGAGCGACTACCAGCGCTCCGGCAGCGAGGTCACGGCCGAGGCGATCGATGTCGTCGAAGCAGGCCCGCAGCGTGGCGCGCTCCGGATCACCCGGCGTGTCCAGAACTCAACGATCGTCCAGTCTGTCCGCCTGTGGGCCAATTCGGCGCGCATCGACTTCGCTACCCGCTTCGACTGGCGCGATCGGCGCATCCTCCTGAAGGCCCGCTTCCCACTGCTCGTCCGCGCAGACCAGGCGACGTTCGAGTGCGCCTTCGGCGTCTGCCGTCGCCCGACCCACGCCAACACGAGCTGGGACGCCGCCAAGTTCGAAGTCCCCGTTCACCGCTTCCTCGACCTCTCGGAGCCGGGCTATGGCGCGGCGCTCCTGAACGATGGTCGCTACGGCTGCCACGCGCGTGGCAACGAACTGGGCTTGAGCCTGCTTCGCTCGCCCATCTTGCCCGATCGCCTGGCCGACGAGGGCGAGCAGAGCCTGACCTACGCCCTCCTCCCGCATCTCGGGGACTGGATCTCGGGTGGCGTCCTGGCCGAAGCCGAGGACCTCAACCGGCCGCTGTACCAGGCGGCCCTCGCCGGCGCGGCCGACAGGTCCCACAGCATCCTCCGCCTCTCCGGGCCATCCCGTCGCGCTTGGGGCGCTGAAGCCAGCCGAGGATGGCGAGGGCCTCATCCTCCGGGTCTACGAGCCCTACGGCGGCCGCGGCCCCATCGCGGTCGAGCCACCGCCCGGTTGGGCGGTCGCCGGCGAGGTCGGCCTGCTGGAGGACGCGATCGCGTCGCCGGCCGACGCAATCCGGCCGTTCGAGGTGCGATCCTTCCGCCTGACCCGCGCAAGAACCCGCCCTTGACCGGCAGGGCCGCTCTGACCCTCGCACCGCTCGTTGCAGCGAGTCTCTTCGCGTGTGCGCCCCGTCCGCTGGGGGCGGCCGACATGCCGCATCCGCGCGCCGGTCTCTGGACGTGGGTCGCCGCAAACGGGCGAGGCGACTTCTGCTCGAGCGGGCAGCCTGTCCACATCCCGGATTCGACCGTCGCCTGCCCGTCGGTCACCTACGCCAAGACCGACAAGGGCGTCGAAATCGACGGCGTCTGCGGCGAGGGCGAGGTGGTCAGCAAGATCCAGATGGTCTTCAGCGGCGACTTCCAGTCCGCCTACACCGTCGACACCCACACCGATCTGGCTATCACGGGCAAGACGCCGATCGTCAGCGACATGCACGCGCGGTTCAGCTTCGTCGGTCCTTGCCCGCAGGGTCGCGCAGCCGACGACCTCAAGTAGGGCGAGCACTCCTCCCCTGACTCTGATCTGGGGATGAAGGAGTTGCGTTCAAGAATAGCGGCGTTCGGGTTGTTCGGTCATGGTCCGCGGCCCGATTTCAGGAGACGCTGATTGACCGAAAACGCACCCGGTCCCCTGCCGGCATTCAAGAACGACGCGGGGCGCGCCCGCTACATGGCCGCCTACAACGCCGCGCTGGCTCAGTGGCCGATCGCGCACGAGGAGTTCGACATCCCGACGCGGCTCGGCTCGACGCACGTCGTCGTTAGTGGCCCGACCGATGCGCCGCCGTTGGTGCTGCTGCCCAGCTTCGCCGGCACGTCGATGGTCTGGCGCCTCAACGCCGCCGACCTGAGCCAACACTTTCGGATCTTCGCGGTCGACGTCATCGGCCAACCTGGCAAGAGCCTGGCGGTCCGGCGCCTGCGCGACCGGCGCGACTATGCGGACTGGCTGGCGGACCTGCTTGACGGCCTCGGCATCGAGCGCGCGTCCATCGTCGGGTGCTCCTTCGGCGGGTTCGTCGCGCTGAACCAGGCCCTGGCAACGCCCGGGCGCGTCGATCGCATTGTGCTGATCAGCCCTGTGGGCGTGTTCGCCTCGCAGTATTGGAAGCTGATGTACGCAATGCGCGTCAGGGCGCCGGTCCTGAGACTCTGGCGCCGCCTCCGCGGCCGCAAGCGGGCGCCCAGCATGACCGACCTCGTACGGCGCCAGCCGCGCGACACCGCCTGGAGCGCCCTGATGGCGGTGACGATGGCGGAGTCGCCCGACGTCAGCGTAATCAGTCCTCCGGTGTTCAGCCGCGCCGAGTTGCGGGCGATCCGCGCGCCCGTTCTCCTGCTCATTGGCGCCGAGGAGACGCTCTACGATCCGGAGGCGACCCTGAAGCTGGCGCAGGCGCGGATGCCTGGGCTTGCCGGCGCGGTCGTGCCTGGGGCCGACCACATCGCCGCAATGACCCAGCCCGACGACGTCAACGGCAGGATCATCCGGTTCTTGTTGGGCGCGCAGCCTCTTCCGTGACGCAGCGGCGGTCGGTTAGACAGCCTCTGATGACCACGACCGAGGCCCTTTCGATTCCCCTGACCCGCACCGCCCCGGGGCGATGGACCACGCTCGCCGGACCGGAGTGGGGCAACCCGGGCGGCGGGCTCTGGGGCGGCTACGCGATCGGCCTTTGCATCCGGGTGCTGGAGGCTGAGCCCGAGGCGCTCGGCGAGGCCTTGTCTCTCACCCTGACCTACGCTGCCGGCCTGCCTTCCGGCGAGCTCGACATCCGGACGAGGCGGATTCGGCAAGGCGGCTCGGTCGGCGTCTGGGAGGTCGAGCTTCTGGCCGCTGGCTCCGATCAGGTCGGCGTCCACGCCATCGTCACCATGGCGCGTCGACCAAAGACCCCAGACTTCGCCTTCGCGACCATGCCTGCCGCACCGGATCCGGAGAGCCTGCCGAGCCCCGACATGTCGGACGCCGCCCGCCACTACGGCGCCGCCACGTTCGAGCGTCGCCCCGTCGAGGGCTTTCCCCCAACGCCGTCGGGGAACTCGCGCTCGCTGGTCTGGGTGCGCTCGCTCCGCGGGCCCTTCGACAAGGCGCTGCTCGGCATGGTCACCGACAATTCGGCGCCGCGGGCGATGTATGCGTTGGGCCCGACGATCATGACCACAACCCTGTCGCTCACGGCCTATTTGCACGCGACCGTCGAGGAACTCGCCGATCTCGGCGACGACTTTGTCCTGGTCGAGTGCGAGGGCCGGGTGGGCGGCGGCGGCGCATCGGACGAACGCTCGAGCTATTGGCGCCGGGACGGCAAGCTCCTGGCGACCAGCGAGCAGCTGGCGTGGTACCGCGAGCTGCGGCCGAGCTCGCCGGAGTAGCGCGGCCGGGATTGCCTCAGAGCGCCGACCAGCCGCCGTCGGAGGTCAGGATCGCGCCATTGATGTTGCGCGCCTCGTCGCTGGCCAGGAACGCAATCGCCGCAGCGATGTCTGCGGCTTCGGCGGGTCGCGGGACAACCGATTGCAGCAGCGGTCCCTGGCGGGCCACGGCAAGCGGCGACTTCATCGCACCCTCGATACTGGTGCGCACGCCGCCCGGCGCGATCGCGTTCACGCGAACGCCGTCCTTCCCGTACATGAAGGCCGCGCTGCGGGTCATGCCGATCACCGCGTGCTTCGAGGTCGTATAGGCGAAGCCGGCGGCCGAGCCGCGCAGGCCCGCCTCCGAGGCGATGTTCACGATCGCGCCTGTCTTGGCGGCGACCATGAGCGGCAGAGCCGCGCGCATCAGGCGCATGAGCGCTGTAACGTTGACGGCCATCACCCGTTCCCAGGTCGCGTCATCGACTTCAGCGGCGGGCAGGAAACCGTCCATGATCCCGGCGACGTTGGCCAGCACATCGATCCGGCCGGCCGCGGCGGCCATGACCGCTTGCACGGCCTCCTCGCCGGCGAGGTCGCCGCAGACGGTGACGATGGCGTCCGCCGGCGCTTTCCCGTCTAGCGATGCCAGCCGTTCGGCCGAGATGTCGGCCGCGACGACCCGGGCGCCCTCGCCGGCGAGGCGGACCGCTGTCGCCAGGCCGATGCCGGCGCCGGCCCCGGTGACGATGGCCGTCCGTCCGGCAAATCGTCCCTCTTGTTCGCTCATCTTGGATCTCCGCCTACGATCGCCGCCGCCAACCCGGGATA
This sequence comes from uncultured Alphaproteobacteria bacterium, assembly GCA_963719975.1. Classification (GTDB taxonomy): domain Bacteria; phylum Pseudomonadota; class Alphaproteobacteria; order Caulobacterales; family Caulobacteraceae; genus Poindextera. Next base: position 127,865 of record CAVRED010000002.1, on the reverse strand, counting down.
TTGACAGAGCAACGGGAAGTCACGCTGGCTGAATCTGCGGGCGGTAGGAGCGGCGAGCATGCAAACCACACTCTCACGGGTGACCCGGCTCGACGGCCCGGCGCCCATGCCGGCCGGCGCCTATGACCTTGCGGATCTCGGCTATGTCGAGGAGGAGTTCCTGCTGGAGGGCGTGGCGGCGTCCTACGCCCTCGTCGGCGACCGCTCCGCCGACGGCAAGTGGCGCGCCAGCGCCGGCGCCGAGACGCCCTTTGTCAGCCGGCTGGTCGTACGGCGGCCCACCGATCCCAGTCGCTTCAGTGGAACGGTGGCGGTCGAGTGGAACAATGTCAGCGGCGGTGTCGACGCTTCGCCCGACTGGACGCTGCTGCATCGGCAGCTGATCCGCGCCGGCCATGCCTTCGTGGGCGTCACCGCTCAGAAGGCCGGCATCGACGGCGGCGGCCTTGTCGAGGGCCCGCACCTGAAGAAAACCCACCCCGACCGCTACAACGCCCTCAACCACCCTGGCGACGCCTGGTCGTTCGACATCTATAGCCAGGCGGGCGCCGTGCTCCGGCGCCCGGACGGGCCGCTCGGAGCCCTGGCGGCGAGGCAGCTGATCGGCGTCGGCGAGTCCCAGTTGGCCATGTACCTCGTGAGCTACATCAACGCGGTCGACGCTCTGGCGCGGGTCTATGACGCCTTCTTCGTGCATGGCCGCGGCGCGGCTGGCGCGAGCTTCGACGGTGTGCGCTTCCGCCCAAGCTCGGGCGATCCCGGCGCTCGCATGCGCGACGTTCCCGCAGAGCAGATCCGCGATGACGCTCGCGTGCCCGTCCTTGTCCTGCAGAGCGAGACCGACGTGACCATGCTGGGCGGCGGGCGCTGCAAACAGCCTGACGGTGCCGCGGCTGCGCCTGTGGGAGATCGCCGGAGCGGCGCATGCCGACACCTACCTCCTTGTCGCGGGCGGCCAGGACGACGGCCGCCTCTCGTCCGCGCGGCTCGCCGAGTTGCTCAAGCCCACGCGCGACCTGATGTTCGGGCAGACCGCGAGCCTCATCAACGCCGGGCCGCAGCAGCACTACATCGGCCAGGCCGCCCTGGAGGCGCTCTGCCGGTGGGCTGACGGCGGTGCGGCCCCGGCCGCCGCGCCCAGGCTCGCGCTTGCCGCCGACGGCTCGGCTTGCGCGCCGGACCCGCTCGGCATCGCGGAGGGCGGCGTACGCAGCCCCTGGGTCGATGCGCCAACCGCCGTGCTTTCAGGCCTGGGCCAGACCGGCGGCGTCTTCGGGTTCCTGTTCGGGACGACGAGCCCGTTCGACGCAGCGACGCTCGCGCGGCTCTACCCCGGTGGCAAGAGCGAACACCTCGCCAAGTTTACCGTGGCGCTCGATCGGGCGATCGCCGGCGGCTTCATCCTCGCGGAGGATCGCGCCGAGATCATCGGGCTTGCGGGGGCGGCATATCCGCCTGTTTGATCTGGCCGCCGGTCGGAGCCTTTCGATCGCGGCGAAAGCGTGCGGTCGAGCGAGCGCGCCAAGGAGAGCCGCCATACGCCATGTCATTCGCAACCTCGCCGTCGTGCTAGCGATTGCCGTGCTCGGTGCGCTCGCGTGGCGCGGCGTCGCGGCCTCCGCGACCGCGGCGCCGGTCGCATCCGTCCCGGCGCAGCTTCCCGGCATCGGCATCGCGGCGCACCGCCCCGTGTTCGGCGGCGCCTGCAAGGACTGCCCCTGGGGCGTGGTCGCCGACGTGGTCAAGCAGGCGTTGGTCCCCTACGGCTATGACGTCCAGGTCTGCTATCACTGCTTCATGGCCGACGCGCCGCGGATCGTCGGCGATGCGCGCATGCCGCCACCCTGGAACCCGCACATGGGCGGCGGTGTCATTCCCGACAGCTTCATTCCCGAGCCGCCCAACGGCCGGGTCGAGTTCGGCGCCGTCGCCGACCAGTTTCTCATCGCCGCCTACGACGGGACCGGTCCCTACGCCCGCGACGGTCCGCGCAAGCAGCTGCGGCTGATCGCTAACATCGCCTCACCGGTCTATCTCATCGTTGCCGTCCGCCGCGGCGCCGGCCTCACCGATCTTTCTCAGCTCAAGGACAAGAAAGGCGTGAAAATCGTCGCCGATCAGGACATGGCGGGCGTGATCTTCCCCTACTACGGCGTCTCGATGGATAGCCTGAAGGCCGCCGGCGACACCTTCGCCTCGTCGCTCGTGCCAGCCCAACGCACCGATGCCGACGTGATCATCCACTACGGCAACCTGGCCAACTCGCCCGAGTTCAACATCTGGTACGAGGCGAGCCAGCACGACGATCTCGTCTACCTGCAGCTGCCCGAGGATCTGCTGGCCAAGCTGGCCCACGACCTCAACCTCGAGCGCCGCGACCTGCCGACTGGCCTCCTGCGCGGTCAGGACGCACCAATCCACACAGTCGCCCGCACCGGCACCGCCATCTATGGCCGCGTCGACATGCCGGCCAGCTTCGCCTACCTCGTCGCCAAGGCGCTCGACGAGCAACAGGATCTGTTCGAGTGGACGGTCGGTCAGTATTCCTACAACCGATACCGTGTGGCGAAGGCGGGCGACGTACCGCTGCACCCTGGCGCCGCCAGGTACTATCGTGAGCGCGGCTATCTGCCGTAAATCGAAGGGCGGCGAGGGAGGCCATGAGCGAACTGGACGACCTGAAGGTCTACGGCGAGACCGCGGTCGGGTGGTGCGCCGCGACGCCGCCGAACGAGTTCGTCGACAAGGACGGGGCGCCGTTCGTCGAGCCCCACCCCAACGTGCAGCCGGATCCGCGAGCGCCGCCTCGCCGAGCCTTCGACGACCCAGGCGTCCAGGCGCTTCGCGCCCGGCTTGAGGCGGTCAACGGCGTCCGCGGTCTCGAGATCGTGGCCCCGCACGAGGTGACGCGCGCCGCGCGCATCTTCTTCCGTGACGGCTTCGTGGTCGTGCGCGATGTGCTCGATCCCGATCGGCTGGCGCAGTTCCGCGAGGGAAGCGCCCGAGTGCTGCGGCAGATCCTCGAGATTCCAGGCCCGGGCGGCCGCAAGTACGTGACGGAGACGGGCCGCCTGCCCCACCGCTACAGCTACGGAACCGCCTCTGCTTCGCGTCAGCTGCTCCACGACGCGGTCTGGGCCTCAATGATCGACCTTCCAACCACCCGGCCGATCCTCGAGGCGATCTTCGGGGGCGCTGACTATCACGTCCTCGGCGCGGGCGGCGACCTCTGCCTGCCCGGCGCCATCGAGTACCAAGCGCTGCACGCCGACCTGCCGCCCGACTGGTCGCTGTCGGAGGGGAGGATCCAGACCGCCCGACGCCTCGGTCTCGCCCTCACCCACGATCCGGCTGTCGGCGGCCTCGACGCCAGGTCGCGGCAGCTCGTGTTCGAGCACACCCCGCCGTGGGCGACCATCAACTTCCTGATGAGCGACTTCACCTGGGAGAACGGGCCGATCCGGCAGATCCCAGGCACCCAGGCTCTGGCGCAGAAGCCGCCGACGCTTGCCGACGAGCCCGAGTGGATGCGGCTGTCGACCCTGGTCGGCGCCAGCGCCGGGTCGGCCGTGTTCCGCGACAACCGCGCCTGGCACGGCGCGACGCCGAACCTCAGCCGCGAGATTCGGGCGATGCCCAACGTGGAATACGGCGCACCCTGGCTCGACCCCACGCCGTTCAAGGGGACCATGCCGCACGAGATCTGGGAGGGCCTCTCCGACCACGCCAAGGCGCTCGCTCTTGCGGTGAAGACCGAGCCTGGCGTCTGGCCGGCTGGAGCCGGCGTCATGCATCCCCTGCTCTCCAGCCGCCGCAAGGCCAAGGAAGCGGCGCGCGCGGCGCCGTGACCCATATCGTTCTGGTTCGCCACGGCCATGTCGAGGGCATCCACCCCGAGCGGTTCCGCGGCCGCGCCGAGATTCCGCTGAGCGAGATCGGCCGCCGGCAGGCGGCGGCGACCGCCGCCCGCGTCGCAGCCGGCTGGCGGCCCACGGCGGTCTACACCAGCCCCATGGGCCGCTGCATCGAGACCGGCGCGGCGATCGCCACGGCCGTCGGCGCGACCGCCCGGTCCTTGGACGCGCTCAACGACCTGGACTATGGGGCTTGGCAGTGGAAGACCTTCGACGAGGTGCGCGCGATCTCGCCTGCGCTCTTCGCCCGCTGGTTCGCCGCGCCGGAGACGGTCCGCTTCCCAGACGGCGACAGCCTGCCCGATCTCGTGGCCCGGACGGCTGATGCGCTCCGGCAAGTCGTTGAGCGGCATCCAAACGAGACCGTGGTCCTGGTCGGGCACGACAGCGTCAACCGCGCGATTCTGATGCAGGCGTTGGCCCAGCCGATGGCCGCCTACTGGCGGATCGCCCAGTCGCCGTGTGCGATCAGCGAGCTCGAGATCGGCGACGGCGAGCCGCGCGTCCTACGGGTCAACGACACGACGCACCTCGACGCGCCGGGCCTCCAGCCGCCCAAGGCGTGACGCAGCGGCGCGCTTCAACCCTTCAGGAAACCCCGCGCCGCGGCGAGGAAGCCGTCCGGGGCGTCCAGCGGCACCGAGTGGCCGGACTCCTCCACCAGCTTGAACTCTGCGCCGGGAATGACCTCGAGCATGCGCTTGGCCACCTCCGGCGAGAGGATGTCGCTGAGCGCGCCGCGGATCACCAGCGTCGGGACGTTGATGTTGGCGCAGGCGCGCCAGCTCGCCTCGGGATCGCGCGGCCGGAGCGTCCCCGGCGAACGGAGCGCGCGATCATAGCGGTAGGTCCAACGCCCGTCCTCGGTGCGCATCAGGCTGTGGTCGACGCGGTGGCGATGGTGCGCTTCCGGCGGCCGCGTGTTGTCGGCGCGCGCCCGCGCGAAGGCCTCGTCACGGCTGGCGAAGACATCGCTGGCGCGCACGCCCGTCTGAATCCGGCTCGCGCCGGCGGCGACGATCTCCGGGCCGATGTCGACGATCACCAGCGCGGCGAGCTCCTTCGGCCGCCGCCCGGCGTAGTTCATCGCCACCATGCCGCCCATGGAGAGGCCAAGCAGGGTGAAGTCCTTCAGGCCGAGCGCGGCGACGAAGGCGACGAGGTCGTCGGCCATGTCGTCGGTGGCGTACTTGTCCGCGGGCGCCCAGGCGGTCTCGCCGTGGCCGCGCTGGTCCAGCGCCAGCACGCGGTAACGGTCGGTCATCGCCTCGGCGAACGCGTCCCACGACCGCGCGTGGCCGGTGAAGCCGTGCAGCAGCACGAGGTCCTTCGCTCCGGCGCGCTTCGACGGCCAGTCGCGATAGTGGAAGCGCAGGCCGCGCAGCTCGATCAGCTCGTCGACGACCGGGGAAGTGGCTTGGGGCAAGGTCGTTCCTCCTCGAAGCACTTGTCGCGCTAGCTCTTCGCGCCGTCGAGCAGTTCCGTGAAACCAGCCGGGCGCGTAAGGCCCCACGCAGATCTGCTCGAGCACGCCGATGCCCTCGCGGCGTCCCATCGGTGGCGCGCACCACCTGCTGGGTGTGCAGGTGCCAAGGCTCGAGCGGGTTCAGCTGCCGCGGGTCGAACGACTCGTGGCCGAGCGCGAGTTCGCCCTTCCACATGCCCTGCCCCCACTCGGGGTGGCCGTAGCCCAGGCCCTTCATCTGGAACTTCAGGATCGGCTCCAGCGCGATAGTGCGAACGTCCCCGTCGTTGCTCACCAGGTCGATCTCCGCCGAGCGGGCCAGTCGGGTGCCTGGGTGGTAGGCGACGCGGTGGCGGGCGGTCGCCATCCGCTCGTCGTGGCCGTCCTCGACGCTCGGGACTTCGGCCTCGCTGGCGTAGAGCGGTGCGACGATCCCTTCGCGAACCAGCGCCTCGCCCTTCGGGCCGTCGAAGAAGATGGCGTGGGTGATGTGGTCCTCCCAGAACAGCGGCGCCCAAAGGAAGAACGCCCCTCGCCGCCCTTGCGGCGCGCCGCCCGCCTCGGGCTCGCCGACGCCGCGCACGCCCCACGAACGGTCCTTGGTCCCGTGACAGACCGCCTCGCTCACCTCGATCTCACCGTCCGGGCTGCGGACGACGCCGCTCCAGCGGCCAAACTGGTCGAAGCGCGTGGCGTCCATCGTCCGCCGAGCCCCGCTCCAGAGGATCTGCCGCGCCTCCTGGATCGCCGCCGAGCGCGCCGAGAAGACCAGGTCGCACGAGAGGCCACTCTCGTTGTCCTCCAACACCACCCGCGCCCGCTTCATCGGCTCGATGACCTCGATGCGGAACGGTCCGACCTGCATCTCCGTGCGTTCGGTCGGCGCGCGCCGCGAGCCATAGAAACAGTGCTGGCGTGCGTCCGGCCCAACCACCGAGAAGGCGCAGTCCAGGATCCCGCGGTGCGGATAGACCGCCATGCCGACGCCGAAATAGTAGGAGCCGTCGTTCGCGTAGCCGTTGAACCAAGTCCGGTCGTAGACGTTGCGGTCGCTGGTCGCCGGGTGGGCGATCGGCTCCGGCGTCTGGTGGATCGGAAAGTCGTCGAGCTTGTTCAGCATGGGCGCGGCCTCGGCGGGATGCGGTCAGATCGGGACGTCGTACGCGTGGGCTGTGACGTGCGTATCAAGGAAGCCCCAGATCTTCCCATTCAGACCCTTGGCCCAGTCAGCGCCGCCGGCCTCGGCGTCCTCGACCGCCGCCTGCACGTCGATCAAGAGCTTGAGCAGAACGTCCGAGCGAGCGTTCAGGTCGCGCACCCTGCAGGCTTGGCGCCTCCATGGCGAGTGCGTCCGCGATCCGCGTCTTCAGCGCCGCATCGCCCAAGTGCGCCGCCGCCTCGCGGAAGATCGGGGCGAGCGCCGCGTGCTCGGCGACCAGCACCTCGGCGGCGCGGTCGTAGTCCTGGGCGACCATGCCCAGAAGCACGGTGAAGTAGACGAGGTCGGTCGCGGTGTACGCGTCGCCCGCCTTGGGGATGAGGTCCATGCCGATCCGGGCGACGAGGTTGCGGATGGCGTCGGGACCACTGGGGATCATTTCACCACCCGCACGTAGCGATGGGGTGAGTTTGGCGAGAGGTAGTCGACCAGGATCCGCTGCTGGCGGTCCGTCATCAGCCACCCGGCGATCGCCAGGATCGGCGCCTTGCTGGAACCGGTATGGAAGTCCTCGCTCGACGAGATCCAGATGCCGATACCCTTCAGCGAGGCGAACACCTGCCACCAGCGGAACGCCTCCGGATCGACTGAAAGACCGCTCCCTTCCTCCCAGGCGCGCACGGCCTCCTTGTGCGGCAACAGACGGCCGGCCCGTTCCGGCTCGTTCCAGCACCAGAGGGGGTCCATCGACCAGGCGAGGTCCTCCAGCGGGTCGCCCATGTGGGCCATTTCCCAGTCGAGAATCGCCTTGATCTCGCCGTCGGGCGAATAGAGGAAGTTGCCGGTCCGGTAGTCGCCGTGCACCAGGCTGACCTTCTGCGCCGGCGGCGGCGGGTTGCGGCGCAGCCAGCGGATCGCCGCATGCGCGACTGGATTGGGATGCAGCTCGTCGTCCTCGATCACCTTCGCCCAGTAGTCGACCTGCTCCATCGCGCAGGTCTTGGCCGTCGTAGCCGCCATCACGTCGCCGAGGCCCAGCGCCAGCGGGTCGAGCGCTGCGATCTTGCCGAGCAGCGTCCATTTCTGCCGGCCAATCTTGTCGCGATGCTCGGCCGGAATTGCGTCGGCCGAAGCCTGGCATCCGGTCACCTCGGCGGTGATCGAGAACGGCCGCCCGAGCCAGGCCAGGTCTTCCTCGAGGAACAGGGTCTCCGGCGCCGGCAGGCCTGCTTTGTATGCGGCCTCCATGGCCCGGTACTCGGTGCGCCGGTCGGTGTCGATCAGGCTTGTCTCGGGATCGATGCGCACGATCAGGCCGCGCGCCGCGCCGGCGGCGTTCGCCTTGAACCGCCACGTCTCACGCGACGCGCCGCCGGGGATGCGGGCGAGATCAGACACGGTCGCGCCAGGCCGCCACTTGGCGGAGAGGAAGCGGCCGAGGCCGGCCTCGAGTTGGGTTTCGCGGGCGCCCACGCTTTGCCCGTAGGCCGCCCCTGGCCGCTTGTCCACTTCGCCTAGGGGCGCCGCGACGTCAGCTGCGCCGGGCGATCCAGGCCGAGATCAGGTCGACCATCGCGTTCCGGTTTGCCTCGGAGTCCTCGAAGTAGTGGGCGCCCGGAATGAGTTCCAGGCTCTTGTCCTTGGCCGCCAGCGCAGCGTGGATGCCGTGGGCGTCGCTCGGGAAGACGCCCATGTCGGCGGTGCTCTGCACGACCAGCGCGGGGACCTCCACCTTGGCCAGCTGTGGCCCGCCCTGGCACTTCGACTCCGAGAGGCTCCACATCGAGAGCCAGGTGCGCAGGCTGTTGGCCCGCCCGATGCCGGGATAGCGGTTGGCGTCCTTCGGATGGCCCCGATAGCAGCCCGGGCAGGGACGGTCGGACGGGTCGATCGCGGGGTCCATGAAGCGCAGGTCCGCCCAGGTGCGGTAGAGCGGGAAGAGGATGTCTGGGACCCCAGCGGCGTTCAGCCGCTCGAGCTCCGCCTTCGCCCAGTCGGTGATCCGCTGGTTGCGCGCCCGCTGGGCGGCGCGATAGCGGGCGATGAAGTCGGCCGAATATGGCGGCCCATTGTCGGGGTTGAAGGGGTCGAGCGCCGCGTCCGTCTTCGTCGGATCGAACTCGTCGACGACTGAAGCGTCCATCCAGGCGGTCAGAACCTCGGGCCGGCCGGCGTGGGCGTTCAGCGAGACGTAGAGGTCGGCCGCTGGCAGCGACGATAGCGCCTCGGCGCCGGGGCCCCTCATGCCGCCCGCCAGCGTGGGCGCCACTGCTTCCGCCTGGTAGGCGCCCATCAGCGAGCCGCCGCCGGAGTTGCCCAGGATCACCACGCGCTCGACCCCGGCCTCCTCGCGCAGCCAGCGCACCCCGACGCCGATGTCGATCAGTGCGTGCTCGAAGATGAACAGGTCCTCAGCCCCGCGATAGCGCGTGTTCCAGCCCAGGAACCCGAAGCCGCGCGAGGCGAAATACGGCGCGCTGTAGTGCTCGGCGAAGTCGACGTTGTAGTGGGTGGCGATGAGCGCCGTCTTCGGGCGCTGGCCCTTGGGCGTCCAATAGATCCCCTGGCAGGGATGCCCGCCCGCCTGGATTCGCGGCGCCGTTGGCGACGTGCGCCCGATGAACTGGGCGTCGACGCCCGATTTGAAATCTGCATCAGCCACGCTGGCCTCCCGTCGCCCGGAACCTACTCACGCCCGGCCCTCGGACGCCACTGCCGCCGAGGGCGCTACAGTTCGGAGCGTCCTTGTGTGGATTGCCCGCGGATGCAAGAGCACAACGCAGGCAGGAGACGCATATGAGCCTCGAGACCGCAGCTGGCGCCCTAGACCTCGACTGGCGGATGCCGCCATTGCGCGAGGTCGACGTGCTGGGCCATCGCATCGCCTATTATGAGAAGGGCGAGGGGCCGCCGGTGCGCTTCGGCCGGGCCGCCGCCGCCGCGATCCCGGGCTCGCAGCTCGTAGTGCTGCCCGGCGTCGGCCACATCCCCTCGATCGAGGCGCCCCGCGACTTCGTGCGTATCCTCACCGACTTCGCCGCCGATCGACCCGTCTCATAGCGCGACGTCTGAGCGCCGACGTTCAGCGCGCCGACGCGGAAGTTGCCCTCCGCGCCGGCGCGCCGCCGCGGGTCAGGCGGCGACGAACGTCGGGAGCGCCGCCACGACGGCGATCACGAACGGCGCGATCACCATGAGCGCGGAGAGTTCCGGCTCGGCGGCGCCGATGCGCTCAGTGGATCTGCGAATGAGCGCGTGGAGTTGGGCCTTTGAAGCGGCGATGGTGAGCCCCGGAACACGGGGCGTTGAAGCGATGTCGAATCCGCGGATGCGATTCATGAAGTTCCTTTTGGCTGTTTCTGGGAACGCGCACGCGCCGACACGCCCCCGTCCTCCTGACGGAGTTGGGATGGAGTTTGAATGAGGGGGGTCGGCGTGCGCTGAAGTAAGCCTCAAGTCGCCGCCTGCCAATTCTTGAACTGAACTCTTTCAACCCCATTTAGATGGGGTCCCCAGATCGCAGGTCAGACCGCCCGGTTCGCGCCCGAGGGGCGACCGCGTCGGTCAGGCAGGCTTCACCGCTTCGACGAGGAAGTGGTGGGCGCAGATGGTCAGCGGACCCGCCCTGGTGACCTGCTCGTGGAGGGCCCGCAGTCGGCCGAGGTTGTCGCGCGCGCGGAAGTCCGGCGCCTGCCACGGCAGGGCCTTGAGGTAGTATACGATTGCGCCGACATCGTGGATGCGCGTCTCGGTGATCGCCTCCTGGCCGATGACCTCGACGAATCCGACCGCGTTCAACTGCGCCTCGGCGGCGTCCAGCCTCCAGGCCGCGTAGCGAGGGCGTGGCAGGCCGAGCAGATCGTTGAGATCGGCATGATGCGTCCCGCCGCATTGCTGGGTGACGAACCGCCCACCCGGGCGAAGCACGCGGAAGACCTCGGCTGGCAGATAAGAACTCGTGCCGATCGATCACGAGGTCGAAGGCGCCGTCGGCGAACGGCAGCGCCGGCGCCGCGCGAAGCGGCGCACCGAGGGTCTCCCAGTTCTCCGGCGCCCCTTCGACCAGCACCACTGACGCCCCAAGTGCTGAGAGCCGCCGCCCGGCCAGTTCCGCATTCGGCGGCCAGGCCTCGGTCGCGACGGTCGCGACCGGAAACGGCGCGAGTTCGGAGAGCACCTCGCCCCCGCCGGTCCCGAGATCGAGCAGGCGTCCGACCCCGGGCAGCCGCCCGCGCACGGCGGCGAGGTAGTCGAAAGGCGGCGGCGCCTCGACCAACCGGCCTGCAAGGTGGGAGAAGTCCCACCCCTCGAACCTGTCCTGCTCGGCCGCAGCGATCAGCTCATCGAACCCGTCGGTCGCCATCAGCCGAGCCTATCCGACCGGGCCGCTAGGTTCGAGGCGTTGCGGGCGTCTGGACAATCCTACCGCCCGGGGCCATCCCTAGCTCGGGCAAGCAGAGCGGCGTTATGCTTCTCAACCAGAGAGTGGTCTTCATCGCGCTGGCGCGGCCGGCATGAAATTCCTGCCGCTCGTCTGGGCCGGCATCTGGCGGAAGCCGGGCCGGGCCGTGCTGACCATGGTCTCGATCGTCAGCGCGTTCGTGATCTTCGGCGTGCTGCAGGGCTTCACCGCGGGTCTCGACCGCCTGGTCTCGAGCTCCCAGGCCGACATCCTGGTGACCGCGAGCCGGGTCGGGCCGCTCGACAACCTGCCGATCGCCGACGCGCCGCTCATCAAGAAGACGCCAGGGGTGAGAATGGCCGCGCGCGTCGTCTTCTTCGGCGGGCCTTTTCGCGATCCGACGAGCTTCATCGCCGCCCAGGCGATCGATCCCGACGAGGTCAGGGCCACGGACGACAAGCTTGAGATCACTCCCGCCCAGTGGGCGGCGCTGAAGGCGACGAAGAGCGGCGCGCTGGCGCCCTCGGACTACGCCAAGCTCTACGGCTTCAAGGTCGGCGACCGTATCCCGCTCACGCCGCAATTCTACGCAAACCGCGATGGGACCAAGACCTTCCCCGTCGACGTCGTTGGCATCTACCCGACCGACCCCAAGGACGACGTGTTCGGCGGCATCATCCTGCTCAACTACGACTACGTCGACCTCAGCCGCGCCGCCGGCGCTGGCACGGTCAACGACTATGTGGTGCGCATCGACGACCCCGAGAAGGCGGGGATCCGCGCCGCCGCGATCGACGACCAGTTCGCCAACTCGGCGCACGAGACCAAGACCTATTCGCTGCACCAGCTGTTGCTGGCGTCCGTCTCCAACCTTGGCGACGTTGGCCTGGCCGTCCGTATGATCACCAGCGCCGTCTTCTTTGCGCTGCTGTTCTCGGTGGGCGCGGTGATGATTCAGTCGGGTCGCGAGCGCACCGTCGAGTTCGCCGTCCTGAAGACGCTCGGATTCGGCGCGCCGGCCCTGGTCGCACTGACTGTCGCCGAGGCGCTGGCCGTCTGCGTGACCGCGGCGGCGGTCGGGCTCGTGATCTCGAGCGCCCTCTATCCGATTGCGATGCAGACGATCCACTTCGGCGTCCCGGCCGGGCCCGTGCTCCCCGCCGGTCTCTTGGTCGCCGCCCTCTTAGCGCTCGTCACCGGGTCGCTCCCCGCCTGGCGCGCGGCGCACATCTCGGTCGTCGACGGCCTCACAGGCCGCTAGGGGAGGCGCGGATGAACCCCCTCCGGCAGACCTGGGTGGCGACCCTTCTGGCGTTGCGCGCCCTGCCCGGGCGCCTCGGCCCGTCACTCGTCACCGTAATCGGCATCGCGACCGTGGTCGCCGTGATGGTCTCGATCTTGGCGATCGGCGCCGGCGTGCGCCACTTCGTCGACGTCAACGACCAGGAGGACCGGGCCGTGCTGCTGCCGGGGGCGGGAATGTCGGAGTTCGCCGGCGCCTTCACCAGCGCCGACGTCGCGGCGCTCCAGTCCGCGCCGGGGGTCAAGCGCACGCCGGACGGGCGCCCAATGATCCAGCCGCTGGCGGCCGTTTCGGTACAGCTAACGCGCCGCAAGGACGGATCGCCGCAACCGGAGTTCCTGCGCGGCACCGGTGCGATCGGCCTCATGATGAACAAGTCGACCGCGCACTTCATCGCCGGCCGTTACTACCGGCCCGGGATGCATGAGCTCGATGTCGGCCGCGCCGCGCACGATCTCTTCCAGGGCCTAGACGTCGGCGACCAGGTCGACATCCACGGATCCCCCTGGACCGTCGTCGGCATCTACGCCGATCAGGGCGGCATCGACGAGAATTCGTTGGTCGGCGATGTCGAGACCATCAAGGCCGCGTTCGGCAGCACGACCTACCAGAGCATCGGCGTCCAGCTGGCCTCGCCCGGCGACTACGGGCGCTTCCGCGACTTTGTGATGAGCAATCCGCAGCTGAAGGCACAAGTGAAGCGGCTCGGCCAGTACTACGCCGACCAGATGCAACAGCTGCGCGTCCTGTTCGACTTCGTTGGCCTCTTCGTGGGCGGCGTGATGGCCGTTGGCGCTGTCTGCGCGGCGCTGACGACCCTCTACGCAGCCGTCGAGGCTCGCGCGAGAGAGATCGCCACGTTGCGCGCCATCGGCTTCGGCTCAGGCGCGGTCGTGGCCTCGGTGATGCTGGAGTCCCTGGCGCTGGCCGTTCCCGGCGCCGTGCTCGGCCTCGCCGTGGCCGTGCTCGCCTTCAACGGACACGGCATCGACACGGCGGGCGTTGCGTTCCAGGCGACGGTCACGCCTGAGCTCGCCGGCATCGGAGTCGCCACGGCCCTCGCGATAGGTTTCATCGGCGGCCTCGGCCCGGCGGTGCGCGCCGCCCGCCTGGAAGTGGCAGAAGCGCTCAGGGCGACCTAGCAAGTTCGCTCGGCGCGAGCACGATCGCGCCGGCGAGGAAGGGATAGGCGGACGCGTCGAACGTCTGCCAGGCCGACCCGCCAAACGGCGCGGGCGGCGTGTCGGGGCGGGGGATGTCGCCGGCGAGCTCGCTTAGCCTGACCTCGCTACCTGAGGCGATCGAGGCGTTGGCGGCGATTCCGACCAGCGCCGACCAGGCGCCGCTTCGCTCGTCGGCGGCGCGGCCGAACGGGTCCTCGCCGCGCTCGCGGAAGAGATGCTCAAGCATCGCCCGGTCGCCGCCCCCATGCGAGCCTTCCGCCTCTGGGATGACCAGCCGATGGGGTTTGCCGAACAGCGGCTGGACGACAACGCTCGAGGTTTCCGGCAGCGCCGGCCGCACGAGACCGCCGTCTTCGCGCACAAACGCCCGCTCGATGGTCTCGAGGGTCAAGACGCCCCGCTCGCCGTGGAAAACGACCCGGTAGCCCTCGGCCGCGTCGTAGGCGGTCAGGAGGTAGTTGACGACCGCGCCGCTTTCGTAGGCGATCAGCGCCTGCATCGTGTCTTCGATGTCGATGTCGGCGCTGAACACGCAGCGGTCGCGGACGTAGCCGTCATGGCCTTCGTTATCGGCGTAGAGCGCTGTCAGACTGCGGCTCGCCGCCATGTTCAGCCTCAGCTTGCAGGCGTCGAACACGCCGCAGCCGGTGCAACGTTCGCCGCGGCCTGCGAGCCCCAGCGCATCGGCCGTCTCCGGCCGGTAGAAGACGCGCCGGCCGCTGGCCCGGACGCTGCGCGCGGTCGAGCCCAGCCACCAGTTGATCAGGTCGAAGTGGTGGGTCGCCTTGTGCACCAAAAGGCCGCCGGAATTGGCCTTGTTGCGGTGCCAGCGCCGGAAATAGTCGGCGCCGTGATGGGTATCGAGCCGCCACTCGAAGTCGACCGCCGTCACTGGGCCGATGATCCCGGACATCAGGACCTGTTTCACCAGCGTGCGCGGCGGCGAATAGCGATAGTTGAACGCCACGCGCACCGACCGTCCGCTGGCCGCTCGCGCCGCGAAAATGCGCCGGCAGGACTCCGCATCGATGGTCAGCGGCTTTTCCGTCACCACATCCACGCCCGCTTCGAGCGCGGCGACGATGTAGTCGGCGTGCGTGAAGTCGGGCGTCGTCACGATGACCCGCTCGGCGCCGGTCTCGCGCAGCATGCGTGTGAAGTCGCCCGGTTCGAAGGCGGCGACCGCGACGCCGGCGTCCGCCGCCAGGTTCGCCGCCCGCGCCCGCCGGCCGGGGTTGGCCTCGCATACCCCGACCAGTTCGCCGTCCTCGGCATGATCGCCGATCAGCGCCTGCAGGTAGAGGTACGAGCGCACGCCCGTCCCCACGATCGCATAGCGCGGCCTGGAATTGCGCTGAACGGAAGAAGCGCTCAAACGACCGGCCGGCGCGTGGCTGCCTCAGCCGGCTGCGGGCTGGCCGGCGGCCACGCGCCGCGCCAAAGCCCGGTCGCGGCTCCAGCCATAGAACTGGGCGACTTCGTAGGGCGTCTCGTCGTCCGCCTCGGAGCGCCACATGCCGCGCTCGGCGCCCAGCAGATCGCCGCCGTAGACGTGCAGCCCGAGTGTCGGGGACGCGAGCGGATTCTCGATCGCATGGACCACATCAGCCCCGAGCAGCATCGCCTCGCCCGTTTCCACCGTGCGCTGGTTGGCCACTTCCAGCCCATGGGCGGTGCGCCGGTAGAAGGTGTTGGCCTCCCGCCCCTCATAGATGCCGATCACCGCCCACATGCGATGGTCGTGCGGGATGCTGAGGCCGCCCGGCCGCAGCGTGACATTGAGCACGGTAAGCTCGCTCGAGCGGAAGATCGGCTCGTCCAGCACCCCGACGTTGGGAGCGAGCGGCGGCACGCCCTTCTTGACCGCCGCCGGGTCGGCGACCACCGCACGCATCAGGTCCAGCACCTTCTTCGGCGCATGAGGGTCGCGCGCCAGCTGGCGGCATTGCTCTACGAATGCGTCCAGGTCGAACATCGGCCCGCCCCCTTCCGTCGCTTGCGGTCCCCGAGCCTAGCCCTCGCACGCGGCGCCGAATAGTCCTCCACCTACCGGCCCGATGGCGCGGCTTCGTCGTAGAAACGAGCGAGGTCCGCCTTCATCGCGTGCAGCGCCTCCGGGTTCAGGTAGACCATGTGGCCGGAGGGGTAGTAGGCGAAGCGGACATTGCCGCGCAGCGCCGGATCCAACTGCATGTGCGAGAGATCGTACTCGGTCCCGAAGAACGGCGTCGCCAGGTCGTAGACGCCGTTCAGCGAGTAGAGCAGCAGGTGTGGGTTCTCGCGCATCGCCTGCGAGAGGTCGAGCGCCACGTCCGCCTCGTTGTCGCCGCTCGATCCGCCAAGGCCGCCTGCCTTGTGGTTGAAGTCCCAGGCGATGCCGGCGCTGTAGTAGGTCGGACGATAGGAGAGATCGGTCACGTATCCCAGCTCCCGCGTCACGTAGTCGTGGAAGGCGGCGACGAAGGCTCCGGTGATGCCGGTGTCGGAGGGGTCGAACTCGGGATTCTCGCCGGCCGCGTCGACATCCTCGCCGGTGAAGCGGTCGTCGTAACGGCCGAGCGTCAGGCGCTGGTCGCGCAGCAGCTCCTTGCGGAAACGGCCCGGGCGCGATGCGCAGGTCGCTGGCGATGATGTAGTCGACCGGCAGGCCGATGTAGCCGGCCAGCTTCTGGGCGATCGCCTGCCGCTCGGGCTCGGAAAGATCCTGCGCCTTGGCCAGGGCCTCGGCATAGGGTCCGCGCGCGAAGTCGCGCACCTCGGCCAGGAAGGCGTGCAAGTCACCCGGGGGATTGGCCAGCTTGTGGTGATAGGCCGCCGCCGCCGCATAGCTCGGCAGGTAGTTGATCATCTCCTGGTCGAAGCCCGGCTGGCGGCGGCCGTAGTTCAGGATCGAGGAGAGCAGGACGACGCCGTTCAGCTGAACCCCGTCATGCTGCAGCCGGTAGGAGAGGCCGGCCGAGCGGGTGGTTCCGTAGGACTCCCCGAAGATGAACTTCGGCGCGTTCCAGCGTTCGTTCAGCGTCAGCCACCGCTCGATCCCGCGCGCGAAGGCGTCGATGTCCTGGTCGGTGCCCCAGAAGGCCCTGAGCTTGGCGTCGCCAACGGGGCGCGAGAACCCAGCCCCGACCGCGTCCAGGAACACTAGGTCTGACTTGTCGAGCAGGCTGTCCTGATTGTCGACCAGTTGGTAGGGCGCGTTGTGGGTGGGCTCGGGGCTGTCGGTCAGCACACGCACCGGCCCCACCGAGCCCATGTGCAGCCAGACCGTCGAGGACCCGGGGCCGCCATTGTAGAGGAAGGTCACCGGGCGGTGCGGATCGCCAGTGGTGTAGGCGACGTAGAACATGCTGGCCGTCGGCTTGCCGTCGTCGTCGCGCAAGGTGAGCGTTCCCGCCGTGGCGGTGTAGGGGATCTCGCGGCCGCCGATATGGGCGAGGTGCCGGCTCACCACCCGGACCTCGTTGATCGGGGCGGTGGCGATCTCCGCGTCGGTCAGCTTGCGGCAGTTGGCGCGCTCGGCGCGCGCGTCCGGTTGGGAAGCCGCCTGCGCATCGCAGGCCGGGTCGGGATGGGTGTCGGCTGAGCCGGGCTGAGGCGCGCCGGTGCGGGCGGCGGCCGGCGACTGGGCCTGCAGGCTCGCGTCAGGGCCTTGGTCCCGCATTTGGGCGACGACCGCGGCGGGCGCGAGCAGGAGAACGGCCGCGACGGCGGCGAGAACGGCGGAACGCATCGAACACCCCTGAAAAGCATCGGCGATCGTCCTATAGCACCCGATCGGGCGCCGCCGAGTCCCGGGCGCCCTCAGGTTGATCGATGCAGACGTCTCACGCCCTCGCTCGCCGACCGCTTCGCGCGGATCGCGCTCGGCCACGTCGGGCGCGAGTTCCCGAACAAGCTCGGGCAGGTCCTCACCGGCCGAGGGCGACCTCGCCAGGCCGCGGGCGCTGCACCCGATCTTCTACGGCAGCTTCGACTGGCATTCGGCCGTGCACAGCCACTGGCTGCTGGCGCGCGTGCTGCGGCGCGCGCCGGATGCTCCCGTCAAGCCGGCCGCCATCCGCGCCTGGCTCGACGCACGCCTTCACCGACGACCAACGTCGCCGGCGAGCTCGCCTTTCTCGCGCGCCCGGAGAGCGGCGAGCTTCGAGCGGCCCTACGGCTGGGCCTGGCTTCTCGATGCTGCAGGCCGAGCTCGAAGCCCACGACGACGCCGACTGGCCGCCGCTGGGCCGCCGCGCTGCGCCCGCTCGCGCGCGCGTTCGAGCGACGGCTCGCCGCCTGGCTGCCGAAGGCGACCTATCCGATCCGCGTCGGCACGCACGGCTCGACGGCCTTCGCGCTCGTCCTCTTCGCCCGCTACGCGCCGCTCGCCGAGGACGCCAGGCCTCGCCAGCGCGCTCCTGTGCGCAGACGGCCCTGCGCTGGTACGGCGCCGACGTCGACTGCCCCGCCTGGGAGCCGAGCGGGCAACGATTTCCTCTCGCCAGCGCTCGTCGAGGCGGCCTGCATGGCCGAGTTGCTCCCGGCGAGGACTTCGCGCCCTGGCTCGCCCGCTTCCTGCCACGGCTCGGCTGACGGCGAGCCCGCGACCCTCTTCGCGCCGGCCACCGTCAGCGACCGCTCAGACGGCCAGATCGCCCACCTCGACGGCCTCAATCTCAGCCGCGCCTGGTGCTTCCGCCTGATTGGCGCTGCGCCGCGCCCGCGCTTTGCCGGCCGGCCTGAGCGTCCGCCGCCGAGCGCCACCTGCAAGCGGCCTTGCCCCACCTCGCCGCCGACTACATGGGCGAACACTGGCTCGCCACCTTCGCCCTCCTGGCGTTGGACGACCTGCAGTAAGAGAGACACGAAAAGCAGAGTCCCCGCGTGGTGGAGGCCGCAATATGACCATCGACGTCGAAGCGCCGGTTGTGAGCGACACCATTGTCCTTCGGGGCGTCCTCACCCGCGCCGACCACGAGACCTACAAGGAGCTGCCCTTCGACGTTCCCGCCGGCATCGATCGCGTCACGGTCGAGTTCGCCTACACGGGCCGCGAGGAGAAGGCGGTCATCGACCTCGGCCTCTGGGACCCTGAGCGTTTCCGCGGCTGGAGCGGCGGCGACAAGATGGCCTTCACCGTCTCCATCATCGACGCCACGCCCTCCTACCTGCCAGGACCCATCATCCCGGGCCGCTGGACGCTGCTGCTCGGCGTTCCCAATATCCGGCCCGGCCGGGAGGCGCGCTACGTCGCGACCATCCGCTTGGGCCGCGGCGAGGCGACCGCGGTCTCGAGCTTTGCGCCGGCGCCGCTGGAGGTTGGCGCCCGCTGGTATCGCGGCGACCTGCACATGCACACTTGCCACTCGGACGGCTCGGTCCAGAGCCAGTCGGGCGGGCGCTCGCCGGGGCCAGTCTACAAGACCGTCGAGTCCGCGGCGGCCAAGGGCGTCGACTTCATCGCCGTCACCGACCACAACGCCATCTCGCACCACCACGCGCTGCGCGAGCTCCAGCCGCACTTCGATCGCCTGCTTGCTCATCCCCGGCGTCGAGATCACCACCTTCTGCGGCCACGCCGGCGTCCTGGGCGCCATCGGCTTCGTCGAGTTCCGCCTCACCAGCCGCCACCTGCCGACCGTCCGCGACCTGCAGGACGCCGTCGACCGCCAGCACGGGCTCTTCATCGTCAACCACCCGGCGCTGCCCTCGAACGAGCTCTGCATGGGTTGCGGGTGGACGGCGAAGGGCACGGACTACGCCCGTGTGGCGGCGGTCGAGGTGGTCAACGGCGGCGCCGTGCGCGTGCAGGGCGGCAAGGCCGACGGCCCGTTCTCCGGCATCCCATTCTGGGAACAGCGGCTGAACGAGGGGTTCTCGCCCACCGCCATCGGCGGCAGCGACAACCACCAGCCTGACTCCGATCCCGCCAAGCACCCCGCCGTCGCCTTCCCGACCACCGTGGTCTACGCCGAGGCCCTCTCCGAGCGCGCCATTCTCGACGCGATCCGCGCCGGGCGGGTGTTCATCGACGTCGAGGGCGCTGGCGACATCCTGCTCGAGCTCGCCGGCTCATGCGGCGAGGCGCGCGCGATGATGGGCGAGAGTCTCGCCGCGCCAAAAGGCGCGACCGTCGCCTTCAGCGTTCACGTCGAAGGCCTGGCCGGCGCGCGCATCGACGTCGTGATGGACGGTGAGCACCAGATCGCCCTGGGCGAAGAGCTGATCGGGGACGAGGATCAGACGCTCAGCTTCACCCTGCATGGCGACGGCGCGCGCCATTGGATCCGCGCCGACGTCCGCTCCGCCGACGGCGAGCGCACGCTCGCGATCGGCAACCCGATCTACCTGAACCGGTAGCGCTCTCAGACCTGCGTGCGGCTGAGCAGCGACTCCAGCTGCATCCGCGCGGCGCCCAGCTCGGCCACGAGCCGGCGCGCGGTCTCGCGCACGCCGCCCAGGTAGGCTTCGCCGCCGCCGGCGATGTCCTGTGCGATGGCCTCGAGCTCCACGACGGCGGTCGCGAGGATCGCGCTGTGCTCGCGCGCGTGCGCCTGCGCTTCGGCGCGCAACCGCCGCATGGTCTCGGCGAGCGACTCCGCGGCCGGCGTGGTGTCCCGGCGCTTGGGGGTGGGCAGAACGGTGACTGACATCTCAATTCCTCTGACGACATGCCGAGGCCCGCCCGGTTTCCCGTTCGGGGACTCAACTCGCCTGAGATGCGAACTCCGTGCCAACCAGAACCCTCCGCAGGGGAAACCGGGGCGCCTTGTCCGTCGGCTTGCGGGTCGGATGCGGCTCCTGTATAGCGCCGGCCCGATGATCCTCGCCGCCCGCCAATTCTACTTTTGGTATTTCGGCAACCCGACGCTCCTGGCGCCGGTGGAGGATCGCTCGGCCTAAGCCCAACCCAAGCCGAACCGTCCATCAGCCGCCAGGATCCTGGCGGCTTTTCATTTGGCCGCCGGTCCCAAGCCTCCCGGAGCCAGCCCTGCATGTCCCGCCCCACCGACGACCTTCGCATCGAGCGCCTCGAGATGCTCTCGCCCCCCGCCCAAGTGGTCGGAGAGGCGCCCGCCAGCGTCACCATCGCCGAGCAGGTCGAGGCCGCGCGCCTCGCCGTGCACCGCATCCTGATGGGCGAGGACGACCGTCTCGTCGTCGTCATCGGCCCTTGCTCGATCCACGATCCGGCGGCAGCCCTCGACTATGCGCGCCGCCTCGCCGCCGAACGCCGGCGGCACGCGGGCGCGCTCGAAATCATCATGCGGGTCTACTTCGAGAAGCCGCGCACCACGGTGGGCTGGAAGGGGCTGATCAACGACCCGCGCCTGGACGGCAGCTTCCGCATCAACGAAGGCCTTCGGCTGGCGCGCCGGGTGCTGATCGACATCGCCGCGCTCGGCGTGCCGGCGGCCTGCGAGTTCCTCGACGTGACGACGCCGCAGTACATCGCCGACCTGGTCGCCTGGGGCGCGATCGGGGCGCGCACGACCGAGAGCCAGATCCATCGTGAGATGGCGTCGGGCCTCTCCTGCCCGGTCGGCTTCAAGAACGGCACCAATGGCGACGTGAAGATCGCGGTCGATGCGGTGCTGGCGGCGAGCCGTCCGCACCATTTCCTTGCGGTCACCAAGGAGGGCCGCGCGGCCATCGCGACGACCACCGGCAACGAGGACACCCACATCGTGCTGCGCGGCGGCGCCAAGCCCAACTACGACGCCGCATCGGTGGCGGCGGCCTGCGCGGAGCTGGCCAAGGCCGGCCTGGCTGAGCGGCTGATGGTCGATGCGAGCCACGCCAACAGCGCCAAGCGGCATGAGAACCAGCCCGCCGTCGTCGCCGATCTCGCGCGTCAGATCAAAGGCGGCGAGCGGCGCATCATGGGGGCGATGGTCGAGAGCCACCTCGCCGCCGGCCGGCAGGACCTCGTCGCCGGCCGGCCGCTGGCCTACGGCCAATCGATCACCGACGCCTGCATCGACTGGGAGACCTCGGTCGCGGTGCTGGAGACGTTGGCCGAGGCGGTCCAGGCCCGGCGCGTGCTCTCAGACGCCCCCGCCTTCGCCGTCTAGGAAGCGGCGTATCCAGCCGCCCAGTCTGGCGTGGTCGTTCGGACGGTCGAGCTCGGCGATTGCGACCTTCGCCCGATCGCCCAGATGCGCCTCGGCCCAGCGCGTCTCGAGCAGCGCCTTGGCGAAGGCCGGGCTGAACTCCGGATGGCACTGCATCGAGATCGCGGGCTGGTCGTCGTAGGCGATGACGCCCATCGGCGTGAAGGCGCTGCCGCCCACCGCCCGCGCGCCGGGCGGGAGCGCGACGACCTGGTCCTGGTGCGACACCGCCGCCGCGATGGGCGCTGTGGAATCCATCCACGGCTCCTTCGTCGCAAGCGCATACTCGTGCAGGCCGATCGCCAGCCCCTTGGGTGACTTGATCGCCTTGCCGCCAAAGGCCTCGGCCATCATCTGGTGGCCGAAACAGACCCCAACCAGCTTCGAGCGGCCCTTCGCCGCCCGCAGGAATTCGCCCAGCGCCGCGATCCACGGCAGGTCGTCGTAGACGCCGACCGGTGATCCGGTCACCAGATAGGCCTCGCACAGGAACGCCAGGATCGGGCAGCTCGCCGGCCGCGACATCGAAGACGCGGTAGTCCCGCTCGGGCCCGATCAAGGTCTGGAACATCGCCGGATAGGCGCCGAAACGCGGCTGGAGCGACCGCGGCGGCTGGCCGGTCTCGAGAATGCCGATGGTCATGCGGACAACTCGTGGACAAGAAAAAGAAGGTCAACACTAGACCGCGCGCGGCCCCTAGTCCTCCTCCCTGCCGCGCCGCGCGTCGATCGCCAGGGCCTCGTCAAAGGTGAGGTCGCTCAGCGTCCTGGCCTCCGGCGCCGCGCGCGGGCGTTCCGCGGTGAAGGGCCGCGACATGCAGGCGTAGCGGGCCTCGTCCGCCGCATGGTCCTCGGCGTTGGTGTCGACGTCCTCCGGCCGGGCGACGTCGTGCTGCAGCACTGGCACCGTGCGAATGAAGTCCAGGCATGTGGTGAAGACCACCAGGCCTGGCCCGTCGGCGTCGCCCGAGATGCGGGCGCGCATCTGATCCCAGCCGCCCATCGCCCCGCCTCTGGCCACCCGCGCATTGTCGGCGCGCCGCCAGCTGAGGCCCTCGCGGAACATACGCTCGCCGATCGAGGGCCCGCCGTCGGAGGCGAAGATCGCCGGGTCGGCGACGCCGTACGCGATGCGCTCGCCCCCCTCCCGCTCGAGGATGCCGCGTGCGACCGCCTCGGCGGTCATCTTCAGTCCCTCGTTTGGCTTCGCCCCTCGCCCGTACCACTCGCGATAGCGCACCAACGCGCCGCGCGGGATCACGACCCGCCCGACTCGCATGGCGTCGCCCGCCACGGCCCACCAGCCGACGCTGAACGGTCGCGCCGAGCCCCAGTCGAGGCTGCGGAATCGCGTCCAGTCGGCGGGGACCGCAAACGGCTCGACCACGTTGCGTGCGCTCGACCAGTTGTCGAAGAAGGCGCCCTCGACGATGGACCAGTCGCCCTCGAGCCAGGCCCGAACCAGCTGCGCCGAGCCGGATTGCTGCAGCTTGGCCACGTACAGCGGGTCGTTCTCCAGGAGCTTTGGGTTGTCGGTGAGCCTGGCCGGAATGAACAGGCGGCTGAGGCGCATCGGCTGTCCGTCGAAAGGATTCTCGAACACCTCTTCGATCTCCCGCCAGGGGCCGGGGTCGATGTAGCGGGCCTTCACCCAGGTGTGCCCTGGCCCGCCCGGAT
Source organism: uncultured Alphaproteobacteria bacterium (assembly GCA_963719975.1). GTDB lineage: Bacteria > Pseudomonadota > Alphaproteobacteria > Caulobacterales > Caulobacteraceae > Poindextera. Next base: position 104,665 of record CAVRED010000002.1, on the reverse strand, counting down.
TGCAGGTGGCGCGGAAGCCGCTCGGGACCCCGGCGGCGGAGCGCAGCGTCGCCTTCAGCTTGTCCACCGGCGAGGGGTGGGGGAACTGGGTCAGCTCCTCGACGTAGACGCGGGTGTAGTCGTGCCCCTGGTAGGCATCCGCGTCGGCGTCCCTGTTCAGGTGGCGGAAGTAGAGCACCGCGCCGTTCGGCCAGCGGAAGAGCGAGCGCTGTTGCAACCACTCGGCGCCCAGCGGCACGTAGAGCTGTCGCGCCCGCTCGATCGTCGGCCCGAGCGCGACGCGCGTGCGGCGAACGAACAATCCTTTGGCGTCCGCGCCATACAGCCGCGCGTGCAGCGCGAAGTCGCCAAGGCTCGCGTCGGTCTTCCCGCCGCCGCGCGCGCCGCCGTAGACCACTTCGAAGACCGAGGATGAGACGAACTCCAGCTGCGGGCCAGCCTGCGGGCTCCAAGTCAGTTCGCCGGGCTTGCCCATTCGCCTTCGCTGCATCGGCGTGTCGCTGACATCGGCAAAGTCGGCCCGTGCGCAGCCCTCCGGAGGCGGCCGCCTTGCGGCGCTTGCTCAACTCGCCCGCCTCAGCTCCTCGCCGACACGGCGCAGCGCCACGCGGCACTCGGCGACGCCGGCGGGGGTCAGCCAGTACCCGGCCTCCGGCTCGAAATCGATCGCCTCGTCGGCCAGCGATTGGCGAAGGCAATGCAGGTGGTGGTTCACGATCGTTTTCCGCGTCGTCATCGCGAGCCGCGCCAGCGCCGCGGCCGTGAGCGGCCGCCCCTCGGCGCGATAGAGGGCGCAGAGCACCGTGCACGACCCGCGCGGGATGCCGAACCAGAGGCTGAGTGCGGCGCGGATCGCGGCGTCTTCGGCCGCATCGCTCATCGCCGGCTCCTGGCCAACGCGAGCTGCGCCTGCAGCAGCTGTTTCACGAAGCGCGCATCGCGCTGAGCGGCCGTGCCGCGGAGGACGGGCCAACCTTCGGCTTCGAGGCGCTCGGCCTCGCGGTCTTCGGCGCTGATCGCTTGCGGGGTGTCTTGGATGTCGGGGTGGGACGCGGGGGAGGACTGAGGCATCGTTCACTCAATGTTCCACATAGCCACATTTGACGTCAAGGAAAATGTGTCTATAAGTCACTGACAGGTTCAGCATCGGGCGCCACGCCGTGGCCATACGAAACGCACCCCGCCACTTCATCCGCGCCTGGCGCAAATACCGCGGCCTGACGCAGGCGCAGCTTGCCGAGCGGATCGGCATCGACCGCTCGTATCTCTCCAACATCGAGACAGGGCGGCGGCGTTATGATCAGCCGTTCCTCGAGGCCGCGGCCGAGGCGCTGCGCTGCGAACCCGCCGACCTGATCATGCGCGATCCGACCGAGCCCGAGGGCCTGTGGTCGATCTGGGACCAACTGGCCCCCGTCGAACGCCGCCAACTCGTCGACATCGCCAAAGCCCTGAAACGCACCGGCACCGACGACTAGCATCGCACACCTCTCCAGGGAGAGCGAGGGGATAGTGTCTGTGTGACACAAATTCCTTGACTCATCGATGTGTCCATGTGACACACTATGGCCATGCCAAAGACATCGATTGACCGCCGGACCAACCTTGAGCGCATGCAGATCTGGGTGGAGGCGATGCGCAAGACCGCCCTTTCCAAGCCCGACCCGGACGCCTTTCTGGCCGAGTGGCGCGACTGGCTCGGCCTGCGCATGTCCGACCTCGGCGACGGCTGCCCGCGGTATCTGCAAGGGCTCACCGCCTTCGACCTCGGTGAAGCGCAGATCGCGCTTGGCCAGCCGTTGCCGGCCCGCGCCGAGACCGCCTGACGCGTGCGCGCGCCTGCCCGCCCGCTGTACTGGTTCTCGGCCGGCGATATCCTGCGACATGACCCCGAGGCCGGCGCGCGCGCCATCGGCCTCGACGCCGCCGCCGGCCTGCACTGTTTCCACCTGACCGAGCTCGCGCTCGCCGCGCGCACGGATTGCCCTGCCGCCCACGATTTCCACCGCGCCCGCGAGGGCGAGCTCAGGGCCGCCATCGCCGCCCGCGCCGCCTGGCGCCGCGCCGCGCAACTGGCCTAGGCCCCGCCGAAAGCGCTAGAGGATCGCCAGCAAAGGCGGCCCTCCATGGCGACCATCCTCGCGCTGCATGCGCACCCCGACGACACCGAGATGCTGGGCGCGGGCGCGCTCGCGCTGCTGGCCGCCAAGGGGCACGCGATCCGCATCGCGACCGCGACCGCCGGCGAACAGGGCTCGACCGAGCACCTGCCCGCCGACACCGGACGCATCCGCAAGCACGAGGCGGCGGCGGCCGCGACCCTGATCGGCGCGACCTACGCATGCGCCGACCTGCCGGACCTCGGCGTGTTCAACGACGCCGACGCGCGCCTGCGCATCACGGACCTCGTGCGCGAGGCCCGGCCCGACATCGTGATCACCGCCTCGCCGGTCGACTATCACCCCGACCACGAGGCGACGAGCCTGCTCGCCCGCGACGCCTGCTTCGCCTCGACCGTGCCCCACTATGCGAGCGCCAAGCCGCTGGACGTCATCCCCCACCTCTACTTCATGGACCCGATCGGCGGGCGCGACCGCGAGAGCGTGCGCGTCCGCCCCGACTTCGGCGTCGACGTCGGCGCGGTGATGGACGTCAAGCGCCGCATGCTGCTCTGCCACGAGAGCCAGCACGCCTGGGTCGCCAAGCAGCACGGCGTGAACGACTACCTCGCCGCCATGGAAGCCTGGGCCGAACGGCGCGGACGCGACTTCGGCGTCGGCCACGCCGAGGGTTTCCGCCAGTACCGCAACCAGCCCTATCCGCGTTCGCCGCTGTTGCAGGACCTCCTCGCCGACACCCTCGTCGAGCTCAAGGACTGGCCGGGCTAGCTCGCCCGCTCCGCTCGGGCGGGAACGTTGTCGGCGCGCGCGCTGGGGTTTAGCGTTGGGGAAACGCAAGGGAACGGGAGACCGCGATGAGCGCGACCGCGATCGAGAAGGACGTTGTCTATGGAGACGCGGGTGAGCGTCCGCTGCGCCTCGACATCTATCGACCGCAAGGCCGATCGCTGCGCACGGCGGTCGTCATGGCGCACGGCGGCGGCTGGTCGCGCGGGTCGAAGGACATGCTGGTCGAGCACGCCAAGGCGCTTGCCGCCGAGGGCTTCGTCGCCGTCCCGATCGAATACCGGCTGACCGGCGAGGCGCTCTGGCCGGCGCAGATCCACGATTTGAAGCGGGCGATCCGCTGGGTGCGCGGCCACGCTGACGCGCTTGAGTTCGATGCGGACAACCTCTGCCTCGAGGGCCACTCGGCCGGCGCGCACATGGTGCTGCTCGCGGCCGGCACGGCCGGCGACGCCCGGCTCGATCCGCCCGAGGGCGACGGCGGCGTCTCGGCCGCTTGCGCGGCGGTGGCGGCTGTCTATCCGCCGGTGTTGTTCCACCTGGGCGGAGCGAGGCCCTCCGGCGGTCTCGCCGCCCGCTCCCTGCCCGGCGCCGACGTCTCGGAAGAGGCCGCTGCGCTGGCCAGCCCGATCGAGCATGTCGGCCCGGACTATCCGCCGGTGATGCTGCTGCACGGCGACGCCGACAAGGTGGTGCCGGTCAGCGCCTCGCGCCGCTTCGAGGAGAAGGTGCGCGCCGAGGGCGGCAAGGTCGACCTGCACGTCTTCGGCGGCCTGCCGCACGGCTTCGGCAACCACGCGGTCTTCCGTCCGATGATGATGACGATGATCTCGGCCTTTTTCCGCCGCACCGTCGCCGAGCCCGAAGCCTTCGTCTTCGCCCAGGCCCAGCCCCAGCCCGAACCGCAACCCGCGGGCTAACCCCCGTCAGGGGGTTGGGTAGAGGTCGGACGACTTAAGCCAGCCGGACACCGGCGCGTCGCCGCCGACGTAGTCGACCTGCGCCCAACCGGCCTTGGCGGCGCGGACGCCGACGCCGTCGCCTTTGACCACATAGCCCTTGCGATGCGCGGCCGCGCCAGGGGCGTCGTAGAAGTAGGCCTTGTCGCTGCGGACCACGGCGACCGCCGTCCACGGGTGCGCCGCCGCGAGGTCGAAGGTCGCCGGCTGGCTCGCGTCGGCGAACGACTCGACGTTGGCGCAGCCGCCGTGCTCGTCCGCCAGCCGGATCCCGAAGTGCTTGGCGTCGGTCAGCACAAGCTTGCCCTTGATCAGATCGTCCTTCGGCGTTTCCGGAAAGTAGGTGTCGATCGCCGCGCTCGCGCCCGAGAGCTTGCCGTGCAGGTAGAAGATGCAGCTGAACGACGGTTGATCGCCCCGGGTCATGTCGAAGTAGCCGCTGACCTCGCCGGTCGCCGCAGTCGTAGGCGAGCAGCATGGCGTCGTTGTAGGCCCCGCTGGTCACCGGGACGGCGGCGCTGGCGAGCGCCGGAGCGGCCAGGACCAGGCTCAGAGCGGCGAAGAGTTGGCGCATCGGCATCCCCCGGTTTGCAGCGCCCAGCTTGGGCTCCCTCGGCCCCGCCGCGCAAGACGGGTCCCATCCACGATCCGCCGCTTGACGCCGCGCCCACAGAAGAACAAATGAAGAACATGCGCATGCGCGTGTTCAAGCTGATCCGCTGCCGAGGGCTGCCGCAGGATGGCGGCGAGACGCTGTTCTTCAAAACGGCGGGGGGCGATCGCAAGCACCTGCCGAAGTTCTTCTCACCCAAGGACGTGCCCGAATTCGACGGCGAGGAAGCCTGGTTCGAGTGCGCGCGCCCGCCGAAGGGCCGCTGGCGCGCCATCCGCCGCCTCCCCGATCCACGCTAGCCCGCCATCGATCCCTGCAAGCCCGCGAAGGCCGTCCTCAGCGTCTCTTGCCCAACTCGGCGGCGATGTCCTTGACCATGCGTCCGGCCTTGCGGTGGGCGGCGGTTAATTGCTCGCGCGTCACGCCCCAACGCTTCATCCAGTACTCCACCGCCTGCCGCTCCGAGAGGTCGAGCCTGTCCCGGTCGATGAAACCGCGCTTGTCCTTCAAGCCCGCCATGTCGAGTCCCTCAATGGTCTAGCCATGCACCTGGGTCGATTGGCCCAGGACCCAAGCGGAAAGCTCGGCGATCGCCTCGAAGCCGAGGCTCGCGTACAGCGGCTTGCCGGCCTCGGTGGCGACCAGAAAGAAGCGCTCCACGCCGCGGCGCCGATAGTCGTCTATCACTTGAGCGAGCAGGGCGCGGCCCGCGCCCTTGCCTTGATGCTCCGGCGGCGTGGCCATGCCCCAGATCCCCGCCGCGGTTCCGGTCGGCGTCACCGTGACCGCGCTCACCGGCTCGTCGTCGTCCCAGGCGATGTAGGCCGCAACGCCCGCGGTCTCGGTGATCCCCACATCGATGCATCTGGCGACGGCGTCGCGCGGCAGACCGAACGCGGCGGCGGCGAGATCGCCGGCGATCCGGACCAGATCGGCGCCGAGCGCGCGCGTGACCTTTATGGGACGGCTCGCCCGAGCGGCGGTCCCGGCGCGCAGCACCATCAGCGGCGGCTCGCCCGCGGGCGTCAGGCCCAGCCGCGCCGCGATGGGCGCGAGCGCCGGCGCCACATACGGACTCATCACCGCCACCAGCGGCAGCCCCCGCTCGTTCACCCGCGCGATCGATCGGGTGAGGAAGCCCTCGGCGTCAGGGTTGGGGCCGATGGTCAGCCCATTGAAGTCGGCCAGCGGCTCGCCGGTCAGACCGAGGACGCAGTTGCGCGCCATGTGCAGTTCGAACCCAAGCACATCGCTCATCTGGGCGACGCTCGCGCGCCCACAGAGCCGGATCAGCTCTTCGGTCTCATCCATGCGCCCCCGCCTACCGCCCTCTCAGCGGCTTCAGCGGCGGCTCGACGCCGTCCGGCAACGGGACCTCGGCCACGTTCAGGGTCATCGAGACGGTGTCGTAGTAGCCGCTGACGCCGATGAGCTCGATCACGCCCTGTTCGCCGAGCAGGTCGAGCGCCCGGGCCAAGGTCGCGTCGCTGACGTTCCGCATGGCGCGCAGCTCGGTGCAGAAGTCGTAGACCACCGCCTCGTCGGCCTGCATCGGTTCCGGCCGCCGGCCCTCGGCGATCGCCTCGGCGATTCTCGGATCGAGGCCCGCCTCGCGCGCCAGCCGCTCGTGCGCCCACCACTCGAACTGCGCGTCCCAGGCGCGCGCGGTGATCAGGATGGCAAGCTCGTTCAGCCTGGCCGGTACGCTGGTCTCGAAGCGCAGGTAGGCGCCCACCCGCTGCATGAGGTCGGCGAACCGCGGGGATCGCAGCCAGGCCTGGAACGGCCCGCGCAAGCCCCCGCGCGGCCCGGCCCTGATGCCGTCCGCCGCCTCGCGCTGGGCGGGCGTCATCTTGTCTGACGACAGGGGCGGAAAGCGTGGGGGTCGGGCGGGATCGGTCATGGGCGAACCATTCCACCGCGCCGGCGAATGCGCCAGCCCCGCGGCCGCTTCGATGCGCGCCGGCCCTTCGCGCCCCGATGTGCTACGCCTGCCCTCGCGTTCGCGGGAGCATCGGAGACATCGGCGATGAGGGCGATCGAAGGCGTGAGCCTGGACAACGTCACCGCCGCGTATGGCGGCGCCCAAGCCGACCTTTACACTTTGATGTTCGGCGAGCTCCTGCATGTCGGGGGCATGGCGGCCTCGCTCGACCTGGCCGACCGCGCCGGCATCGGCGCCGGCATGCGCGGCGTCGACCTGTGTTGCGGTCTCGGTTCGGCCATGCGCCTCTTGGTCCGCCTGCGCGGCGTCGGCGCGATGGCGGGGGTGGACGTCACGCCGCGCAATGTCGAGCGGGGCCAACAGCGGTGTCGCGAGCAGGGGCTGGAGGGGCAAGCGCGGCTGGTCCTGGCGGATGCGACCGACACCGGTCTGCCCTCGGCGGAGGCCGACTTCGTCTGGGGGGAGGACGCCTGGTGCTACGTGGCGGACAAGGCCAGGCTGGTCGCCGAAGCCGCGCGGCTCGTCCGCCCCGGCGGCGTCATCGCCTTCACCGATTGGGTCGAGGGACCGGAGCAGTTGGGCGACGCTGACGCGGAGCGCTTTCTGCGCATGATGAGCTTCGCCAACATCGAAGACGTCGGCGGCTATCGGCGGCTGCTGACGGAGTGCGACGCCGAAGTGCTGGTCGCCGAGGACACGGGCCGGATGGCTTCGTACTTCGACCTCTACATCAACATGCTCGAGATGCAGCTGACCTTCGACGCGCTGGCGACCGTCGGCTACCGGCCCGAACTGCTGGGCGCCGTCATGGACAATCTCCGTTTCATCTGCGGTCTCGCCCACGCAGGGCAGATCGGCCAGGCCCGGTTCGTCGCGCGCCGCCGGTAGAAGCGCCCAGCGTCCTTGGCGCCAACGCGCGGGGTCGCAATCGTCATCGGTTGCTGCTTAGCTCGGCCGCATGTCTGCGACCCCGCCGCTCTTGATCGCCGGCGCCACCGGCTATGGCGCCTGGCCGGAGAACACGTTGGAGGGGGCGCGACGTTGCCTGGCCGGGCCGTTCGACGGGTTCGAGATCGACGTGCAGATGACCGCCGACGGGGTCGTGATCGCCCACCACGACTATCGCCTGAGCCCGGACCAGACCCGCCTGGGCGGCGCGTGGATCGAGCGCCCGTCCGCGCCGCTGAAGGCCATGACGCTGGCGCAGGTGCGCCGCTATGACGTCGGGCGATCGCGGCCCGGGTCGAGGGTCGAGCGCCGCTACCCAACGCGCGAGCAGATGGACGGCCTCGTCGTCCCCACCCTGCCCGAGCTCTTGGAGGCGATGGCGGCGGCGCCGGGCGAGCGGCGCCTGATCTACGTCGAGATCAAGACCGACCCGGTCGATCCCGCCGATGCGCCGGCGCCCGAGCGCGTGGTCGACGCCGTGCTGAGCGACCTCGCGGCCGCGTCATGGCTCGAGGCGTCGAAGATCATCGCCTTCGACTGGAGCGTGCTCCGCCTGGCGCGCGAGAAGGCTCCCGGCATCGAAACCGCGCACCTGACCGCCACGCACGACCTGGACCCGCAGCACCATATGGCGCAGGCGGCCTGGTTCGACGGTTGCGATCCGTCCGGCCACGGAGGGTCGCACCTGGCCGCGATCAAGGCGCATGGCGGCGTCGAGTGGTCGCCCCACTTCACCGACGTCACGCCCGAGCGGGTGGACCAGGCGGCCTCGCTCGGCCTGCGCGTGGGTCCCTGGGGCCTGTCCAGGGCGGCCGACATCCGGCGGATGGCGGAACTCGGCGTTTTCAGCTCGACCGTCTCGGGGGCCGAGCCGCCTGGCTAGCCGCGGGCGGCGAACGCGGCCTGGAACGGCCCGCGCGGCCCGGCCGCGCTCGGGCATCGACGCAGGTTGAACATCGACACCGCACTGATGCAGGATGCGCATATCCGCACGCCGAGCCTGCAAAGTGACCGGACATTCAAAGGGCCCTAGCGCCGTTTCATTGGGCGTACGCACCCACTCCGCGCACGGCGACGAAGAGGGTGGCTGGGCGACCTATGTCGTGTTGGATGGCCCGATATCCGCGCCAAGCCTACTCTTCCGTGGCCGGATGCAGCTGTGTGATTCCGCGATCGAAGGGTCGGAACAGCCGTTCCATCATGCTGCGCTCATGGACCTCAAATCGGGCGAGGCGTTCATCGAGCGATGCACGAAGTCCTCGCAAGACCTCGCGGGCCGCGCACTCGAGGACATCATCTCCATCCACGGCGCGCTGGAAGGCTGCTGCGTTCTGACCGGGCCGGCAAGGCCTCTGCCGCCGCTTCCCGCGATTCTCGCTTCGCACGGAATGCAGCACGCCGCCGAGAGAGAATTCTATCGCGACGCCGTGCGCGCTGCCGCCACGCGCAAGGGAATCGCCACGGAGATGGTGATCGAGAAAGATCTTCCGAAGCTGGCCGAGCGGTTGCCCGGCACTGAAGCCAGCCGCCGCGAGACGCTCAGCGCCTATGGCAAGCTGGTCGGATCCCCCTGGGGACAGGACGAGAAATTCGCGGCCACCGCGGCCTGGCTCGGCCTCGCCCTGCGACCATCGCGTTGATTTTCGAGGTTCAAGTCCGGGTCGCCAAAGCCTGCAAGACCACAAACGGCAAGCTCGACTAGCGCGTCGGGCGGCGGCCGCACCGTGTTTGTCAGCGACCCCCCAACGGGGGAGGACCTTCGCCGATTTGCCAGCCCCAAGGGGCGTGGCTACGGTCCGCCCGCCATGGCGCACGACGTCTTCATCTGCCACTCGTCGAAGGACAAGCCGGTCGCCGACGCGGTCTGTTCGGTGCTGGAGTCCCAGGGCATCCGCTGTTGGATCGCGCCGCGCGACGTGCTGGCCGGCTTAAGCTATGGCGAGGCGATCATCGAAGCGATCAACGGCGCCAAGGTGATGATCATCGTCTTTTCGTCCAGCGCCAACGCCTCGCCGCAGATCGAGCGCGAGGTCGAGCGGGCGGTGAACCGCGACATCCGCATCGTGCAGTTCCGCATCGAGGACGTCGTGCCCCGGCAGGCGCTGGAATACTTCCTCTCCGCCCCGCACTGGCTGGACGCCTTCACCCCGCCGCTGGAGCGGCACCTGAAGGTGCTGGCCGACCAGGTGAAGGCGCTGCTGAGCCACGATGTCGCGAGCCACGCCGCCGAGCCCGCGCCAGCGCCGGCCGCGCCGCCGCCGACCGCGGCGCCGGTCGTCGCGCCGGTCGTGACCCGCCGACCGCGTCGGCCCGGCCCGGAGGCGGCATGGGCCTGGTCGCCGGCGCGATCGTGCTGGGCGCGGTGATCGTGGCGGCGGTGGTCTGGTTCGCCCTGACCCATCACGCCCAGGTCGCCACGGCGAGCCAGAGCGCAGCGCCCGCGCCGCCGTCGTCGGCCGCGGCGGCCGCCCCCGCTCCAGCGCCAGCCGCTCCAGCGTCCGCAGCTTCCGCGATCGTCGCGCAGCAGCCCGCCGCGGCCTCCACGATCTCGACGCCAACGAGCGTCCCCGGCGGCCGGAACCTGCATCGTCGCCGACCCGACGCCGACTCCGCTGAACATCCGCAGCTCCCCGAACGGCTGGATCCTGGGCGCCGTCACGAACGGCGTCTCCGTCCAGGTCCTCCAGCGCCAGACGGTGAACGGCCAGGCCTGGGCCCTGATCGAGCCCGAGGAGCCGGGCGCCAAGTCCGGCTGGGTGTTCTCGAGCTACTTGAACTGCGGGTGAGGCTCACCCCGCTTCCCGCGTAAAGCCCAAATCGTGAAAGCCGCTCGCTAGTCCCGACGCGCCACGCCGCCTGGCTGCGCTCGGGGATGTGCCGAGTGTGGGCAGGTGCATCAGCCGATCCCTGAGGGGTGTCTGACCGACCTTAGCCTTGCTCGCGACAGGCGCCGTTGCCGCGCCGTGCACGCGAGAGGCGGCGGATGGCGTTCAGCTCCGGTTCCACGTTCCGACCTGATCCGGGCGGACCTTGGTATGCTGCCCCGAGCAGCCTCGGCAACCTAGGGCTCGACGGCCCGCCTGCGCAGCAGGGCGCGTCCGTCCTCTTCGACTCCGACGGCTACCCCATCTCGGTTGGCCCCGACGACTGGAGCGTCGTTAACGCGCTCGGTCTCGACAACTACTCGCGGCTCGGCCGGATGCTGGCCGCGGGTGGAGCGTTCGCTCCCGGCGACACGGGGGACCGGGCGGCCGGCAGCGCTGTCCCGAGCCTTGGAGCACCGCCGCCAATCGGCGTCGCGTTGGGCTCGCGCCCCGTCGCGGGCATCACCCCGCCCGACTTGACGGGCCTGACCCCCGTCGTCGCACCGCAGCTTTCGGCGCAAGGCGCGGCGAGCGATCAACCCAGCGACCCGTCCGTCGACCTGTCTCCGCCGCCCGCGGCCACCACCGCCACGGACGCCAACGTGGTGATGCCGGTCGCAACGAGCGACACGTCCTCGCCTATTGACCTCGTCGCCGACCCCGACCGGCGAAGACGAGCGGAGTTCGACCGCGGCGGCGGTGGGCGCCTTGCGATCGGGTCTCGAGCAGCGGCGGCCGGTCAAGCAGGACTGGACCCGTTCGACCCAGCGCCGACGACGACTCCTCGCTTTCGCCCATCCGCGCAGGTCGCGAGTTTTTCTCCCCTCATGTCCCTTGGCTTGAGCGGCGCTCAAGGCGCTCCGCCCTGGGCGCCGCTGATCGGCCCTCCGCCGCCCCCGCTGCCCTATTGGACGGCGGCATTGCGCGATGGGGACCGAGGCTTCCGCGAGGCCAAGGCCCGACACGATGAAATCTTCTATCCGAGCACGATCCAGCAGGCCGTCCAAAGCGGACTCGACCCGCTCGGCGTCAACCACAGTCTCAGTTCTCTCGCCCTCCTCACGGAACCGGCCGGCCACTTTGTCGGCGGGCTGCTCCGGCCGCTCCTCCCGGACGACCCAGAGCATCCGGGAAGGCGGTCCCTCCGCGACTTCATCGGGGATTCGATCGCCAACCTGCCTGCTTTGGCGGTTGGTGGAGCTGAGGCGGCCGAAGACGCCGACGTCGCGAATGAACTCCCCATCGGACAATATGCTGACTTGACCCGTCAACTTCGGGGAAGCGGCCAGCAGGCTCACCACCTCAATCAGGTCGCCGCATACGGAGCGCACATCCCCAGAGATGACGGGCTGGCTGTTGGACTCCGCGGCAACGCCTTCTCAGGCGTAGGAACGCCGCACTATGACTTCCACGCGAGCCTCGAGGACTTCTGGCAGCAATATCGCACGGGCGGAGCCGCGAGCACGACGAAACCGACGAACGCAGAATATGATGCGGCGCTCCGCACGGCGCTCCAAGGCGCTGGCCTGTCGCGGTGGCAAGCAGGTCAACTCGCCGATCGGGCAGCGGCGGAGAGAGCACAGTTCCCTGATCTGGCGCCGGACGAGGAAGTCCCTCGGATTCCGCGGCGGACTGGGCCAGTCGAGGCGGTAGGTGCGCCCAACGCCCGGCCTAAGCTCCGAGCCCCCACCCCACCCGCGCCGCCTCGATCGCCTCCAGCTTCGCGCTAAACGGCCCCCAGTCGTCCCGCTCGGCGATCGCCGCCCAGAGCGCCTCGATCTCGTCGATGAGCAGCTCCTCCGGCTCGGCCCGCGCGAAGTAGGGGTTCTGCAGTCGCTCCGGGCCGATCGGGCTCGAAGTCGGCGAGCCTGGCGCGGAAGGCGGTCGCGTGCTCGCCGGCGTAGTGGGCCGGCGCGGGGGCCGGCCATGGCGCGGGGTTCGGAGGCGGCGCCGCAGAACCAGTCGAAGAAGAAGGGCTCCCAGCGGAGGTCCGGGCCGCCTTCGGCGAGGGTGCGGAAGGCGAGGTTGACGAGCTCGACGTCGGCGTCGGCGTCGCGGCTGGCGAGGCCAAGGCGCATGCAGCATGGCGGCCCGGAGCTCGTCGCGGTAGGCGGGGGAGAAGCCGTTCAGAGCCTCGACCAGGGGCTCGGTCTCGCTGACCAGCGTCAGGGCGCCGGCCAGCTGTTGCAGGTTCCAGAACACCGCCTCGGGCTGGCGGCCGAAGCTGTAGAGGCCGGTCTGGTCGAAGTAGGCGGCGACGAAGTTGGGGTCGTTGCGCGGCAGGAAGCGGTAGGGCCCGTAGTCGAAGCTCTCGCCGGTGATGTTCATATTGTCCGTGTTCAGAACACCGTGCACGAAGCCGGCGGTCATCCAGCGGGCGGTGAGGTGCGCGGCCGCGGCGGCGACCTTGGCCAGGAGGGCGCCGGCGCGCGCCTCGGGCGCCGTGTTGCCGAGCTCCGGGTAGTAGAGGTCGATCACGTGGTCGAGCAGGCGTGCGGATGTTGTCGGCGTGCTCGTGATAGGCGTGGCGCTGGAAGCTGCCGAAGCGGATGTGGCTGTGGGAGAGGCGGGTCAGCACCGCCGCGCGGGTGGGGCTGGGCTCGTCCTGCGCGCTCGAGCGCCTCGCCGGTCTCGATCAGCGAGAAGGAGCGCGAGGTGGGCACGCCCAGCGCCTCGAGCATGGCGGTGGCCAGCACCTCGCGCACGCCGCCCTTGAGCGTCAGGCGCCCGTCGGCCGTGCGCGACCAGGGCGTCTGGCCGGAGCCCTTGGTGGCGAGGTCGAGCAGGCGGCCGGTTTTCGCCTCGCGCAGCTGGGCGAACAGAAAGCCGCGCCCGTCGCCGAGGTCGGGGTTGTAAACGCGGAACTGGTGGCCGTGGTAGCGCATGGCGAGCGGGGTCGGGACGTTGCCCGGCAAGGGCTCGAAGCGGCCGAAGTGGGCGATCCACTCGGCGTCGGTCAGGCCGTCGAGACCGACGGTGGCCGCGGCGCGCTGGTTGCGGTAGCGCAGGATGGGGTCGGGGAAATCGGCCGGCGCGACCGGGTCGGCGAAGTCGCCGCCGAGGGCGGGGAAGCGCGGATCGGCGATGTAGAGCTTGGAGACCGGCATCGCCGGTGACATGGGCCGCGCGCGCACCGGCGGCAAGCGTTTGTCGCACTCGCCGCGGCGGATAGAGCCGCCGAGCGCAGTCGCGGCGTAGAGGGAGAGGGTCGGCGTCTTCGCGCGTTCGCTGCGAGCTCTGCGGTAAAAGGGCTAACTCCGCGCTTACGCGGGCGGTATTGTCGCTCGGAGAGCCGCCGCCAGGAGACGCCATTGGCCCCGCGCCCGATGCTGGAGTTCCTGCGCACGGAGGCCGGCGGGGGGCGGCGCTGGCCGCATCGGCGGCGGCGGCGCTCGTCCTGGCCAATTCGCCGTTCGCCAGCGACTACTTCGACCTGATCGGCGCGCCGTTCACGGTCGCGGTCGGCCCCTACGTCGAGACGCTGTCGGTGCGCGACTGGGTCGGCCAGGGGCTGATGAGCATCTTCTTCTTCGTGGTCGGGATGGAGATCAAGCAGGAGCTGCTCAAGGGCGAATTCTCCAGCCCGCGCAAGCTCTTGCTGCCGATCGGCGCGGCGGTCGGCGGGATGGCGGCGCCGGCGCTGGTCTATCTCGCCATCAACCTTTCGAGCCCCGGCGGCGCGCCGGCCGCGCTGGCCGATCCCGACGGCGACCGACGCGGCCTTTGCGCTGGCGGCGCTGGCGCTGGTCGCGCGCGGGCTGCCGGAGACCTTGCGGGTCTTCCTGCTGACGGTCGCCATCGCCGACGACCTCGGCGCGATCCTCCTGATCGCCTTCCTCTACACCGGCCACATCCATTTCTGGGCGCTGGCCGCCGGCGGGGCGGCGCTGCTGGGGCTGATCGGGCTCTCCGAATGGCGCGACGCGCCGTTCCTGTTCCGCGCTGTCGGGTTCGTCATGCTGGCGGCGTTCGCACTGAAGTCGGGGATCTCGACCTCGCTGGCCGGCGTGGCGGCCGCCTTCACCGTGCCGATCGGCCCCAGGCGGCCGGGCCAGGAGGGGGTGCTGCAGCACTTCATGCAGAGCCTGCACCCCTACGTCGCCTTCGCCATCCTGCCGCTGTTCGCCTTCACGGCGGCGGGGATCTCGTTCGAGGGCCTGAGGCTGCGCGACGTGCTGGCGCCGGCGCCGATGGGCGTGGCGGCGGGGCTCTTTCTCGGCAAGCAGGCCGGGATCCTGCTCGCCGTCTTTGTGCTCGTACGCCTTGGCCTGGCGCGGCGCCCTACCGGCGCAGGCTGGCTGGAGCTCTATGGCATCGCATTGCTGTGCGGCGTGGGGTTCACGATCAGCCTCTTCATCGGGACGCTGGCGTTCGTCGGCGGGGGCGAGCTCGCGCGCAGCCAGATGACCCTGGGCGTTGTCGTGGGCTCGGTCGCCTCGGCGCTCGCCGGCATGGGCGTCCTGGCGCTGGCCGCCCGCCTGAGGAGAGCGAGCCCCGTTCCGTAGCCCAGAAGGTCACCACCAAGCACACCGAGCACACAAAGGTTCTGGGATGGCCGCGGCGCAGCGGACAGCCACGGCCTCTTCGTGTGCTTGGCGTGCTTGGTGGTCAAATCGGACGGCGCAGCAGGCGCTGCGCCAGCGGCCAGCCTCTACCTCGTTGAAAACGAAAGGGCCGCCTGCACCGGGGGTGCAGGCGGCCCTCAATGCTTCAAAGCGCGGTCGCTATTCGGCGGCTTGTTTCGGCGGCTCGTAGCCGAGGACGGCTTTGGTCTCGAGGTACTCGTGGAAGCCGTAGTCGCCCCACTCGCGCCCGTTGCCGCTCATCTTGTAGCCGCCGAACGGGGCGGTCATGTCGCCGCCGCCGTTGATCGACACCTGGCCGGCGCGCAGGCGCGAGGCCACGTCGCGGACCTTGGCGAGGTCCGTGCCCGAGATGTAGGCCGCGAGCCCGTACTCGGTGTCGTTGCCGATCTTGATGGCCTGGTCGACGCTGTCGTAACCGAGGATCGACACGACCGGGCCGAAGATCTCTTCCTTGGCGATGGTCATGTCGTTGGTGACGTTGGCGAAGACGGTCGGCTTGACATAGTAGCCCTTGTCCAGGCCTTCCGGCCGGTCGGGACCGCCGGTGACGAGGGTGGCGCCCTCGGCGATGCCGGCCTTGATCAGCCGCTGGATCTTGTCCCACTGGGTCTTGTTGACCACCGGGCCGATCTGGCTGTTGCCGTTCGGGTCGCCGACGGTTGTCGCTTCGGCGGCTTCCTTGGCGATGACGATCGCCTCGTCCATCTTCTTGGCCGGGACCAGCATGCGGGTCGGCGCGTTGCAGGACTGGCCGGAGTTCTGCATCACCGAGCGCACGCCGCCGCCGACGGCGGCTTTGAAGTCGGCGTCCTCGAGGATGATGTTCGGGCTCTTGCCGCCCAGCTCCTGGGCGACGCGCTTGACCGTCGCCGCGGCGGCCTTGGCCACCTCGACGCCGGCGCGGGTCGAGCCGGTGAACGACACCATGTCGATGCCCGGATGGCTGGAGATCGCCGCGCCGACTTCCGGGCCGGTGCCGTTGATCATGTTGTAGACGCCGGCCGGAACGCCGGCGGCGTGCATGACCTCGGTCCAGAGGTAGGCCGAGAACGGCGCCTCCTCAGAGGGCTTCAGCACCATGGTGCAGCCGGTGGCGAGCGCCGGGACGACCTTGCAGGCGATCTGGTTGATCGGCCAGTTCCACGGCGTGATCATGCCGCAGACGCCGATCGGCTCCTTCACGATGCGGGTCGTGCCGCGCTCTTCGTCGAACTTGAAGTTCTTCAGCACCTCGATGCCCGTCGAAAGGTGGGCGATGCCGATGGCGGCCTGCGCCCGCTGGGACAGGCTGGCCGGCGCGCCCATTTCCTCGGTGATGGCGTGGGCGATGTCGCCGAAGCGCTTCTGGTATTCGGCCAGGATGCGCTGCAGAAGGTCGATGCGCTCTTCGCGCGACGTGCGCGAGTAGGTCTCGAACGCCTTCCGGGCGGCCTTGACCGCCTTGTCGACATCGGCCGCGGAGCCGGCGGAGATGTGGCCGGCGACTTGTTCGGTGGCCGGGTTGATGACGTCCATCGACTTGGGCGTGACGGGGTCGACCCACTGCCCATCGATGTAGAATTTCATGTACTCGCGCATTCAAGTCCTCCTTGGGCGTCCCACCGCCGATGTCATTGGGCTCTTAGGGCCCCCACGATTGGCCGCGCATATTAGTGATCACGGTTCATTCTGGAAGGGCTGAATTCGGTAAAATCAAAGCGCCAGCGCTCACCAGTGCGGGTGCGGCGCCGCCCCGCCGAGCGCCTCGGCGATGCGTTTGCGGGTGCCGGCGGTGGTCCCCTCCGGCAGGGCGTCCGGGGAAAACCAGGCGATCTCGGCGATCTCGCCGGTCTGGGTCGGCTCGCGCGCCTCCCACCGAGGAACGCGGAACAAGAGGATGTGGTCGCCGCGGAAGTGCGCCTCGGCGCTGTGGACCGAGACCAGCTCGAGCGGGGCGGTGGCGAGGATCCCGGCCTCCTCCATCAGCTCGCGCTCCATCGCCAGCGCGGCGGTCTCGCCGCGCTCGACACCGCCGCCGGGCATGTGCCAGCCGCGCGAATAGGTGTGCCTGACGAGGAGAACGCGCCCCTCGCCGTCCCGGACCAGGGCGCGCACGCCCAGCGTCATCCCGCGCTTACGCCGAGAGTAGGCCTGGTAGAACGGGCGGATCAGACGCTCGTAGCGCAAGCGGAAGGACATGGATGGAGTCTAGAGCATGTTTGAAACGCCGCGCAGCGGCGCAGCGCCATCTGGGAGGGTCGGCGTGATCATCGCCACCCTCAGGTCGGTGGCGAGATAGACGCAGACGTGGTCGGCGAACAGCTGGCCGTTGGCCACGCCCATCGCGAGCTTGCCGCGCCTGACCTGGCGCATGCTCACCTCGTAGCGCACCAGCCGCGTCTCGGGCGTTATGTCGCCGCGAAACCTGACCTCGCCCACGCCGACCGCCCGCCCCTTGCCCGGCGAGCCGGACCAGCCCAACCAATAACCGACAAGCTGCCACATGGCGTCCAGCCCAAGGCAGCCGGGCATGACCGGGTCGCCGGGAAAGTGACAATCAAAGAACCAAAGCGAGCGGCTGATATCCAACTCGGCCACGATGTGGCCCTTGCCGAATTCACCACCGTCAGAGCTGAGCTCGGTGATCCGGTCCATCATGAGCATTGGAGGGGCCGGAAGTTGCGCATTACCGGGGCCGAAATAACCGCCCCGGCTGGAGAGGATCAGATCGTCCTTCGTGTAGGAGGACTTGGGGTCGTGAAACGCGCGCGGGTCGGCCATGTTCGTCTGTGGTCCTTGCTGGGCTCGAGCGACGGATGCTCGCGGGCAGGCGCGCGCCCGACAAGACTTGAGTTGCGGGTTTCCGGCCGGTAAAGCCAGTCCCGTTCGGCAAGAAGGACCGCCATGCTCGCCATCCTGATGATCGTCGTCTTCCTGGTCGTGATCGGCGTCCTGAACCGCTACGAATTCGGCCGGTTCGACTAGGGTAATGACCCCGCGCGGCGGCGCGCTCGTCACCGGCGGGGCCAGGCGCATCGGCCGGGTGCTAGCGCTGAGGGCCGCGGCGCTTGGCTACGCCGTCGCCATCCACCATCGCAGCGCCGAGGCCGACGCGAACGCGGTCAAGGCCGAGATCGAGGCCGCGGGCGGCCGCGCGGCGGTCGTGCTCGCCGACCTGTCCATGGCCGACGTCGCCCTCCCGCTGATCGACGCCGCGCGCGACTGCGGTCGGGCCGCTCAGCCTGCTCGTCAACAACGCCTCGCTGTTCGAGGACGACCGCATCGAGACCCTGACCGCCGCCTCGTGGGAGGCGCACATGGCCGCAAACCTGCGCGCGCCGGTCCTGCTGGCGCAGGCCTTCGCAGCCCAGGCGCCGGACGGGGCGCTGATCGTCAACCTGCTCGACCAGAGGGTCTGGCGACCCACCCCGCAGTTCTTCAGCTATTCGGTGTCCAAGGCCGCGCTCTGGCGCGCCACGCGCATGCTGGCCCAGGCGCTGGCGCCGCGGATCCGTGTGAACGCGATCGGGCCGGGCCCCACCCTGCCTTCGATCCATCAGTCGGAGGCGGCGTTCGCCGCGGAGGCCGATCGCGTGCCGCTCAAGCGGCGTGCGACGCCGGAAGAGATCGCCGATGCGCTCGCCTACCTCGTCGACGCGCCGTCGGTCACCGGCCAGATGATCGCGGTCGACGCTGGCCAGCACCTGGCTTGGCAAACGCCGGACGTGAGCATTCCATGAATGTCGAGCACCTGAGGATCTTCGTCCGTGGACTGACGCTATCGGCGGAGGTCGGCGTCATCCCGCACGAATACGGCCGCAAGCAGCCGCTGGTCATCGACATCGAGCTGGAGCTCGAACCCAGGTCGGTCGAGCACATCGGCGAGACGGTCAGCTACGCGGCCATCATGACCAAGGCCAAGACGCTGGCCGAGAGCGGTCACTTCAACCTGGTGGAGACCTACGCCGAACGCCTTGCTCGCGACTGCCTTGACGACCCGAAGGTGCGCCGCGTCCGCGTTCGCGTGGAGAAGCCGCAGGCGCTGGCGCCCGACGCCGCAGCCGGCGGCGTCGAGGTGGTGGTGGCGCGGCCGGCCTGAACGCACGCGGTCGACGGCCGCCGCCGCCTCGGCCTAGAGTGCGCGCCTGTCGAAGGGGGGCGATGTCCAACGCAGCCCGAACCACGGCGCCAAAGTCGCTCGCGCTCGCGCTGATCGTCGCGCTGCTGGCGCTCGACCCGGCAAGAGCGGCCCCCAGCTTTTACCAGCCCTTCCCGCCGACCCGAGGCGGGCCGCCCGCGCCCACGCCGCAGCCGCAGCCCAGGCCGCGGCCACCTCCCCGGCCGCCGACGCCCGAGCCGAAACCGCCGCCGCCACAGCGGCAGGCGCTGATGCCGGGCGTCACCGGCATGCCGCTCATCGTCGCCCAGGTGATCCTGCTCCAGCACGGCCTGGTCGCGCAGGTGCAGACCGCGCCCTCCGACAGGGCGCAGGGGACCGTGACGGCCCAGGCGCCCCAAGCCGGCCAACCCATCGCCGCAGGGCAGGGCGCCCGGCTGTGGGTGTCGTCAGGCCCCCGGCCGGCTCCGCCGCCGCCGACCCCGCAGCCCCAGCCGCGGCCGGCCCCAACGCCTGTCCCAAAGCCGCCGCCCGCGCCTCCGCCGCCGATCGTGGCGCCGCCGCAGCCGGTCAGGCCGCAGCCGATCCAACCGCAGCCCGTGCGGCCGCTTCCGATCCGGGCGCCGCCCGCGCCTCCGCCGCCGCGCCACTGGCAGCCGCCGGTCCAGCCGCCGCCGATCCAAACCGCGCCGGCGCCGTCCTCGTGGGTTGCGCCCAGCGCGCCGGTCTCGAACACCCCGCCCGCCCCGCTCTCGGCGGCTGCGCCCGTTCAGTCGGCCAGCCCCGCCGCGCCATCGGCGCCGGTCGCGCCAACCGCGCCGCCAGCGCCGCAGCCGGCCGCGCCGGGCGGCGTGCTCGGCTGGGCCGAGGCCAACGGCGGATGGCTCGCGCTCGCCGCACTCATCGCCGCGCTCGCGGCGGGCGGCGCGGCCTGGGCGCTTCGCGCCCGGCGCCCGCCGGCGGCGGCGACGGGCGCTCAGGTCCCGTTCAGCGTCGCCACCACCCTGGTCGGCGGCGTGCGCGCGGCCGCGAGCGACGTCCATCCCACCACCGCGCCGACGATCAGCGTCGGCTGGACCATCCACATGCCGCCGCCGCGCATCGAGGGCCTGGGCGGCCAGCCGGAGCCGGACGCATGAGCGAGACCAGCCTGACGATGGCCGACCTTTTGCCCGACCCGATCGAGGGGCTCGCCGACCAGCTGAAGGCGCACGCCGCCGATCACGCGGGCGGGGCCGTGCCGTGGAGTCTGGTCGAGGGTCAGGCGGTCGACGGGCTGAAGAGCGAACTCGGCAACTTCAACCTGTTCACCCAGTTGGCCCACGCCTGGGCGTCGATCGGCGCCGTGCGCGCCTTCCGCGACCCGGCCAAGCAGCCGGCTGGCCAGACCAGCATCGTGCCGCTCGGCCAGCATCAGGCGGTGCTGACCGCCGAGCCGTCACTGAACCTTGTGATCGCGGGCTTCGCGCTGCCGCCGCTGAGGCTCGGCTTCCTCGTGACCGCGATCTTCGAGTCGGTGCATCTCTCCATCCGCGAAGGCCACCTGCATTCGGCTTCGCCGGGCAAGTGCATGCTGACGGCGGGCTTAAGCTGCGGTTCGGTCCCCTTGCATCCGCCCAAGGAGCTGACCCACGTGAAGCTGCCCGGCGAGTTCCACTTTCAGCCGCCGTTGAAGATTCCCTGACGCCGGAACGCATGACCCTCGACCTCGAAACGATCGCCTATCCGCCAACGACCGGCGTGCGACGCCTGCACACCGCGCCGCTGGTCGTCGCCACCGAAGCCAGCCTGGCCGGGCTCGGCGGGCTGGTCCGCGAACCGCGCGAGCACCCGATCGAGATCGTCCGCTGGCCGGCGCAGGGATGGCGCACGGTGGACGATGGCTCCGGCGACCAGGGCGGCGTCACCGAAGGCCTCTTCACGTTCGCCTGGCGGGGCGAGACCCTCTACGCGCGCAACGAAGCGGTGGGCGACAGCTACCTGTTCGGCTGGAGCACATGGCCCGAGGAGGCGGCTGACGCCGGCCCCACGACCGACCGAGCCCAGGCGCTGATCTGGCGCGCCAACTACCACCCCGACGGGGGCCAGCTGGTCTATCCGACCGGGGGCGGGAGCTTCGTCGTGGCGCTCGCGCTCCCCGGCGACGACGTGACGCCGGGCGCCTTCACCGCCTTCTGGTTCGACGGTTCGGCCGGCCTCTACATCCACCCGAACGTCTGGCATGGCGCCTTCGTCCCGCACGCCGACGAGGCGGTTTTCTTCGACCGGCAAAGCCGCGTCCACGCGCGCATCTCGGTCGACTTTCCCCGCGAGTTCGGCTGCTACCTGGCGGTCCCGCTGGGCGGACCCTGATCCGACAAGCAGTGGCGTCCAGGCGCATCGCCACTAAAGTGGCCGGATGACCAGCCTCCACTACGTCGCCTTCCCGTCGCTGCACGAGACGCCGCTCTCCATCCCCGCCCGGTTCAGGGTTCCGGATCGAGAGGGCCCGCTGCCGGCGGTGATCATCCTGCACGGCTCGGCCGGCCCCACCGAGCGCGAAGGCGGGTACGCCGGGCCGCTGAACGAGGCGGGGTTCGTCACCATCGAGCCGGACCAATGGTCGCCGCGCGGGCTGGCTGGCGGCTCGAGCGGGCGGCCGCGCACCATCCACGAGACGCTGCCCGACCTCTACGGCGCGCGCGCCTTCCTTGCCGCCCATCCCAAGGTCGACGCCCAGCGCATCGGCGTCCTGGGCTTCTCGTTCGGGGCCGTCGCGGCCATGCTGGCGGCGACCAAGGCCGTGAACGCGACCTTCCTCGACGAGGCGCACTTCACCGCCTTCATGCCGGTCTATCCCGTCTGCCACCTCTACAACCGCGTGCCCGGTTTCGAGTTCGCCGATCTCGTCCCCGCGCCGGTGTTGATCGTGACCGGCTCGCTGGACGGCTATGACAACGACCCGGACGCGGGGCCGGCGCTGGTGCGCTCGCTGGCGCCGCTCGACCGGATGAAGGTCAGGACCGCGGTGGTGCACGGCGCGCACCACGGCTTCGACATGCCGGGCGTGAACATGCAGGTTCAGGATCCGGCGGGAAACCGCGGCGCCGGCGGGCTGGTCACCATGGCCTACGACGCCGAGGCCGCCGAGCGCACGCACGGGCTGGCGGTGCTGTTCTTCGGCGAGGCGAAGACCCCGGTCTTAAGGCCCGGTCACCTCGGCGGCCGCTTCCATCGCCACCTCCAGCCCCTCGGCGAGGGCGCCCTCATCGCCGATCGTCGTATGGGAGCCGGCGCGGCGGCGCTCGAGCTCTTCGAGCGTGTGCTTGTGCGACTCGCGTGTGATGCGAAGCAGGAATCCGAGGCTGAAGGGGATGGCGTACAAGAACGGCACGAGCACGCCGGCGATGAGGCCCAGACGCGTGACCATGTGCGGGTCGACGGCGCTCGGGTCGACCTTGGCGGGCCAATGCACGACCTCCTGGAGCAGGAATCCGGCGACGACGGTGCCGAGACCCGCGGTGGCCTTGCCCGAGAAGGACAGCGCCGCGGCGAACAAACCCTCCTGCCGGCGGCCGGTGGTCAGCTCCTGAACGTCGATGGTGTCGGCCAGCATGGAGACGAACATGATCCCCAGGAACACGCCAAGGGCCGTCCGCACCGTCTCGTTGGCGATGAGGAGAACGAGCAGAAGGTTCGAGCCGTTGGGCGGCATCAGGTGGAGCAGCCGAAGGCTGGTCACGCCCATGCCGAAGATGACGATCAAGTGCGAAGCTGGTCAGCAGCACAGTGCGCTTGTCGAACATCCGGCCGACGGCGTTGAGGGAAGCGAAGGCCGCCACCGCGCCGATGATGACGAGGCTGAACCACTTCAGTTGCTCGGTTGTCAGCCCCCAGAAGTAGGTCGACATGTAGATGCCGAGCGTGCCGGTCGTGCCATCGACGGCGGCGAACAACAGCGCGCCCGAAAAGAGGATCAGGAAGTCGCGGTTCCCGCGGGTGGAGACGATGTCGCGCCAGACCTGAGCGAGGGAAAACCGCGGCGTCGCCTTCGTCGGCTGCAGCAGGTAGGGGATTTCGCGCCGCGTGAGCTCAGTGGTCGCCAGGATAGCGATCACCGTCGCGATGGCCACGACCGGCCCGAAGTGCGCGTAGCCGGCGGGGTTGAGCTGGCCGAACGCGATACGCGCGCGTCTTGTGGAAAATGAGCGAGTAGGTGGCGAAGGTGAATGCGGTCGGGATCACCCAGCCCATGATGTAGCGCCACGTGATGATCGTGGTGCGCTCGACGTAGTCGTCCGTGAACTCGGCGAACAGCGCCGTCCAGGGCACGACGAACAGGCTCATCGAGATGTTGGTCAGGATGACGCTCAAGAACAGCCAGGCGTACAGGCCGCCGCCAGCCAGGCCATGCGGCGGGGAGAAGACCAGGAAGAGGCCAAGCCCGATCGGCGCGGCCGAGAGGTACATGAGCAGGTGCCGGCGGCCGAGCCTGGTCTTCAGGCCATCGGAGAACGAGCCGATCAGTGGGTCGAACGCCGCATCGATGGTCAGCGCAGCCGCCAGGCACAGCGAGACCAGGAAGGCGTTCGCGCCCAGAATCTGGTTGTAGAAGAGCAGGACGAACGTGCCGAAGGCGAAGTTCTTGAGCGACTCGGGAACCGCGCCCACCGCCTGGAACATCTTGGTGGAGAGGCTGACCTTGCCCTCGCGTTTGCGGGCGCGCTGGTAGGTCTCGGCTGTCGAACTCAATCCCGTCTCCCCTCGACGCACATTGCGGCCAGCATGGGCGCAACCGGCGCCCGGCGTCACGTGAAAACCCAGCCATGTTCGCTTTCAGTCGCCAGCCGTCGCACGTGGTTAAGCTGAACCTTACCTTTCCGCGGTACGCCCTGTGCTCTCGCCTTGGGGGGTGCGGCGGCGGATGAAGAAGCGGTTCGGCTCCATCAGCCTCAGGCTGCAGGCCATCGTCGGCCTGCTCGTGGTCATCCTCGTCGGCGCCTGCGCGCTCTTCGCCAGCCAGGCGTTCGAGCGACGCCAAGCGGCCGACCGCGTCGTGGCGATCACCGACCTCTCGCGCGACGCTGTTCACCGCCATGCAGAGCCTCAGGATCGAGCGGGCGGCGATCAACAACGGTCTCATGGAGTCCGCGCCGCCAAGCGCGTTCGAGCGCGAGAGCCGCGCCCAGCTGCAGGCCCAATCGGAAGCCGCCCTGAACCAGGCGATGGTCAAGCTCGCCGCCGTCGCGCGCGGCGACGACTATGGCGCTTCGGCCATTCGCACCCGCCGCGCCGCGCTCGAAGCGCTTCGACCGCTGGCCGAGGCGGCCCTGGCCGAACCGAAGGCCGACCGCCCGACCGACCTGCCGGGCGCTGGGTGAGCGCCGACACGGCGCTGACCGACGCGCTCAGCCAGAGCGCCGACCGCCTGTCCGCCGAAGCCAGCGGCGGCGAGCCCTCCATCGCCGCGATGATGCACATCGCCCGGCTTCGCCTGGGCCGTGCGCGACGCGGCCGGCACCGACATGCTGCGCATCGGCCAGGCGATGAACGATGGCCGCCGCCTGACGCCGCAGGACATGAACGACTTCAGCCGGCTCGACGGTCAGATCGACGCGCCGTGGGCGATCCTGCGCGCCAGCACGCGGCTGAAGAGCACCCCGCCCGCCATCCGCGTCGCGGTCGAAAAAGCCGACGCTCTCTACTTCGGCCGCGTTCGCCCCGCCAACCATGCCATCCTTCGACGACCTGGCCGCCGGCCGTCCCCTCCCGGCCGCCGACCGATCAGGGCACGGCGCTGGAGATCGGCGCGCTCTCGAGCCTGATGGCCGTGGCAAACACCGCCTTCGATCTCACGACCGCGCGCGCCACCGAACAGGCCAGGATCGCCAACCGCGAGTTCTATGCCGCGCTGGGCCTGATGGCGCTCGCCATGGGGTTCGGCGCTCTCACCGCCCTGTTCATCGTCGTGCGCGTCGTGCGACCGATGAAGCGGATGACCGAGACCATGCGCGCCGTCGCGGCCGGCGACCTCGGCCGCGACATCCCCTATCTGAAGAACCCCGACGAGGTGGGCGAGCTCGCGCGCGCTCTCAACGTGTTCCGCGACAACGCCCTGGCCAAGCAGAGGGTCGAGGACGAACTCCTGAAGAGCCGCGTCGCCCAGGAGTCGGCGGAAGCCGCCACCGCGCTCAAGTCGCAGTTCCTGGCCAACATGAGTCACGAGATCCGCACGCCGTTGAACGGCATGCTGGGCATGGTGCAGGTGCTGGAGATGGAGCCGCTGACCGCGGCGCAGCGGAACCGCGTGCGGACCATCCGCGAGTTCGGCGCGACCCTCTTGCAGATCCTGAACGACATCCTCGACTTCTCGAAGATCGAGGCCGGAAAGCTCGAGCTCAGCGCCGGCGAGTTCGACCTCGAGGCGATGGTCGAAGCGCTCAGCGCCACCTACGCCGACAGCGCCCGAGCCAAGGGCCTGCGCCTCGCCTGCCGGGTCGGGCCTGGCCGCAAAGGGCGTCTGGCTTGGCGACGTGGCGCGCATCCGCCAGATCCTCTCCAACCTCCTCTCCAACGCGCTGAAATTCTGCGACGCGGGCGAGGTGTCGCTCAGCGTCGATCGATCGGGCGAGGGCGTCGCGTTCATCGTCCGCGACACCGGCGTCGGCATCGCGGCGGGCGAGCTTCCCAGGCTGTTCGAGAAGTTCAGCCAGGCGGACTCCTCGAGCACCCGCCGCTTCGGCGGCACCGGCCTTGGCCTGGCCATCTGCCGCGAGCTCGCGCACATGATGGCGCGGCGAGGTCACCGTCGAGAGCGAGCTCGGCAAGGGCTCGACCTTCCGGCTGGTGTTGCCGCTGCAGCGTATCGGAGACGCCGATCCGCTCGGCGGGCCGGCCGTGAGCCCGACGCGCACCGATGCGATGAAGGCCGTCGCCGAGCGCCCCTTGCGCATCCTGGCGGCGGAGGACAACGCCACCAACCGCAGCGTGCTCCAGGCGCTGCTCGAGCCCGCCGACGTCGAGCTCACGTCGTCGCCAACGGCCGCGAGGCGGTCGACGCCTGGCGCAGCGGCCGCTTCGACCTCGTCCTGATGGACATCGAGATGCCGGTCATGAACGGCGAGAGCGCCTGCCGCGAGATCCGCGCCGCCGAGGCCGCCCGGCGCCTGCCGCCCACGCCGATCGTCGCGCTCTCGGCCAACGCCATGAGCCACCAGATCGAGGCCTACCTCGCGGCCGGCATGACCGCCCATGTCGCCAAGCCGATCGACGCAGGCCAGCTCTATCGGACGATCGGCGAGGTCATGGAGTCGGCGGCGGCGCCCGCAGGCGCCCAGAGGCCGGCGCACACCGGCTGAGCTGGTAGCTGGGGGCGGGATCGAACCGCCGACCTGTGGGTTATGAATCCACCGCTCTAACCATCTGAGCTACCCAGCCATCCGGCGAGCGCCGGGTTATAGGGCTGGCGCCCCTCGGCTTCAAGCGAGGCGCGCCGGCGTTCAGCTCAAGTCCAGGAAGGGCGCAAACGCGCCTCGAGCCGGGCCGTCACCTCGTCCTCCGATAACGCCCCGTCGACGACCATGATCTCGAAACCGTGCGCCTCGGCCTGCCGCGCGATCGTCTCGGCGAGCAGGAGGTCGCGCTCGAACAGGTTGCGCGCGCCGCGCTCGGGATCGGAGACCTTGTCCCGCCAGCTCGGCTTGCCGCGCCGCTCCCAGGAGGCGCGCTTGAACGCCTCTGTCGGCAGCAGCCAAATCGCCCGCCTGGGGTCGTCCAGGTGCGGCGCGACGAGGTCGGGCGTAAGGCAAAACCCTTCGGCCAGCACCGGGCGGCCGCGTCGGCTCAACGCGCTCGAGGTCCTCGAGCACCAACGGAAAGCGGGCGGTGAAGCTGGCCAGAGAGCGGTCGCGCAGGCGCCTCGGACGTCGGCTTGACCCAGCGCTCCTCCAGGCTCTCGTCCATGAACGCGCGCCACTTCGGGCGAGCTCGCCGCCAGCCGCTCGTGCTGAGCGGCGTCGGCGCGATCGCATTCGTAGAGCGCCAGCGTGTGCGTCAGCGCCAGCCGCCTGCGCCTGGGTGGTCTTGCCGGCGTCCGGTCGCGCCGCCGATCCAGAGGCGGGAGGCCAAGCCTTCGACGCCTTCGGCCTCAGGCCGGCATCGCCTCGGTGAGGCCGGGCGCGATAGGCGGCGCCGTGGGGCACGACCATCGACGAGCGCCCTTGACGTCGTCGCCGTAGGCCTCGGCGAGGCCGCCGAGGTTCCGTGACAGGAAGTGCTCGGCGACGGCCAGGAAGGCGATGTTGTTCTCGGGCCGGGCGAAGCCGTGGCCCTCGTCGGGGAACAGCACGTAGGTCACCGGGAATCTGCCGCGACTCCATCGCTTGCACGATCTGGTCGGACTCCGCCTGCTTGACCCGGGGGTCGTTGGCGCCCTGGCCGATCAGGAGGGGCCGCTTGATGTCCTCGGCGCGGGTGAGCGGCGAGCGCTCCTTGAGCAGGGCCGCGCCCTCTTCCGTGCGCGGATCACCCACGCGCTTGTAGAGCTGCACGCGCATCGGCTCCCAGTAGTCGGGGATGCTGGTCAAGAGGGTGTTCAGGTTGGACGGCCCGACGATGTCGACGCCGCAGGCGAATGTCTCGGGCGTGAACGCCAGGCCCGCCAGCACGCAGTAGCCGCCGTATGAGCCGCCCATGATGGCGACCTGGTCGGCCGGTGGTGATCCCTTGGTCCACGGCCCACTGCACGGCGTCGAGCAGGTCGTCGTGCATCGTGGCGCCCCACTCGAGGTAGCCGGCCGCCAGGTGCGCCTTCCCGAAGCCGGTCGAGCCGCGGAAGTTCGGCGACAGCACCGCATATCCGCGATTGGCCAGATATTGGTGGAAGGGATTGTAGCCGTAGACGTCGCGCGCCCACGGGCCGCCGTGCGGGAAGAGCACCATCGGCACGGACTTGGTTGGCCGGCCTTCGGCGTCCGGCGCGGACGCGGCCGGCAGGGTCAGGTAGGACGGCTGCACGAGGCCGTCGCGGGAGGTGATCTCCACCGGCCGCATCGGCTGCAGCGGCGCGCCGACCAGCTCGGGGCGGGTCACGTAAAGCTGGGTCACCTGCCGCCTGGTTCGGTCGTAGAGATAGGCCGCCGGCGGGCTCACCACCGGGTCGACGCCCAGCACCCAAAGATCGTCGGCGTCCGTCCGCGACTGGATGGTGATGTCGCCCTCGATCGCGCCGGCCAGGAAATCCAGGTCGCCCTTGATGGCGGGATCGAGCGCGATCCAGTCCGTGCGGAGATAGTTGGCCGCGTAGGCCTCGGCGACGCCGGTCACCGGGTTGAACAGCACGGTCTCGATGTCGACCCTGGCGTCCTCCGCCAGCACCGTCCTGGCGCCGTCTTGCACGTCCTCGGCCACCAGCGAGGCGGTGTTCCTGTCGCGCGAGTCGATCCAGTAGAGCGTCCGCCCGTCGGTCGTGTAGCGCAGCGGATGGGTGGTCGGCGCGTCGTCGAAGCTAACGGCCAGGTAGGGCTCGCTCGCCGCGACGCCATTTTCGATGCGGTGGTAGTCGAGGCCGCCGTCCGCGCGCGGCCGCACGGCCGCCGCGCAGCGCGAGGGTCTGGTCGACCAGGAAGTCCGCGAACCCATCGTTCTGCATCACGAGGGTGAGCGCGCCGGTGGCCAGATCGAGCGAATGCACATCGTGCCAGCGGGAGTCGCGGTTGTTCAGCCCAAGGAGGATGCGATCCGGGACGCTACGGCTGACCTTGATGATCTGGGTTTGGGTCTTGTCGAACGGCGTCAGCGTGCGGGTCTCGCCGCCCGCCGGGCGCAACGCCATAGAGCTTGAAGTTCTCGTCGCCGCCCTGGTCGTTGACGAACAGCACCTGGCGCGAGTCCGGCGACCAGAAGTAGGCGCGGATCGGGCGCACGCGCTCGTTGGTGATCGCCGTGGCGCTCTCCGGATCGGCTGGTCGGCGCCGTCCAGACGTTCATCACCCCGTCGCGCGGGGCGAGCCACGACAGCCAGCGTCCGTCCGGGCTGATGTGGGCGTTGGCCCGGCTGGGGTTCCCGAACAGGCGGCGGCGTTCGATCAGCGGCGTTTCCATTCTGTCCCTCTCGATTTTGGCTGAACCGGTTGGCTCTAGCACCCGGCGGCGGCGACGGTCAGCCCCGCTGGGCCCGCGACCGCCCGTCCGACGACGCGGCTCGCGCCGAACCCCTGCGCCACGGCCAGCTGGAGCACGGCTTCGGCCGCCGCCTCGGCGACCGCGATCAGGAGCCCGCCCGAGGTCTGTGGGTCGGTGAGGAGGTCGCGGCGCCAGTCTTCGAGCGGCCCGTCCTCGCTGACCTCGCCGCCGTAGCTGGCCCAGTTACGGCCCGAGGCGCCTGTGCGCACGCCCGCGCTCAGCAGGCTCTCGACGCCGGGCAAGACCGACGGCGCGGAGGCGTCGATTTCGATGGTCAGGCCCGCGCCGCGCGCCATCTCGAGAGCATGGCCGAGCAGGCCAAAGCCGGTCACGTCGGTCACCGCATGCACGCCGGCCATGCCGGCGAGATCCGCGCCGAGGGTGTTGAGCTGGGTCGTCGAGGCGATCAGCGCCGCGTAGCCGTCGGCGCTCAGCTTCTGCTGCTTGGCCGCGGCGCTCAGCACGCCGACGCCGAGCGCCTTGGTCAGGATCAGCACGTCGCCGGCTCGCGCGCCGCGGTTGGTCATCACCTTGTCAGGATGCACAAGGCCGAGCGCGACCAGGCCATAGATCGGCTCGACGCTGTCGATGGAGTGGCCGCCGGCCACCGGAATCCCAGCCTGAGCGCAGACCGCCGCGCCGCCGGCCAGGATGGCGCGAATGGTCTCCACCGGCAGGCGGTCGACCGGCATGCCGACCAGCGCCAGCGCCAGGATCGGCGTGAGCCCCCATGGCGTAGACGTCGGAGAGCGCGTTGGTCGCCGCGATCCGCCCGAAGTCGAAGGGATCGTCCACCACCGGCATGAAGAAGTCGGTCGTCGCCACCAGCGCCTGCTGGTCGTTCAGCCGCCACACCGCTGCATCGTCGCTGGTCTCGGTTCCGACCATCAGGTCGGCGAACGCGGCCGCGACCGGCATCTCGGCCAGGATGCCGGCCAGCACGCCCGGCGCGAGCTTGCAGCCGCAACCGCCGCCATGGGCAAGGTCGGTCAGGCGGATGGGGGCGCGGGCGGCGACGTCTTGCATGTCCGGGGCTCCTCGGGCTTAGGCTCGCCCCTATACCAGAGGCGGCGTCGCGCGATCATGTCGGACATCGAGGTCATCGAACGAGCGGACGGCGAGGACGCTGGCCCCGTTCGACGCCATCATCGACGTGCGCAGCCCCTCCGAATTCGCCGAAGACCACGTGCCCGGCGCGATCAGCCTGCCCGTGCTGAACGACGCAGAGCGCGCCGAGGTCGGGACGATCTACGTGCAGGAGTCGCGCTTCCGCGCCCGGCGCATCGGCGCGGCGCTGATCGCCCGCAACATCGCCCGCTACCTGGAGGGCGAGCTGGCCGACAAGCCCGGCGGTTTCATGCCGCTGATCTACTGCTGGCGCGGCGGCCAGCGCTCGGGCGCCATGGCGACCATCCTCTCGCAGGTCGGCTGGCGGACGACGGTGCTCGCCGGCGGCTACAAGACCTACCGCCGCCACGTCCGCGCCAGGCTCTACGACGACGACTGGCCGCTGGAGCTCGTCCTGCTCGAGGGACGCACGGGCTCCGCCAAGACCGAGATCCTCGGCCGCCTCGCCGCGCGCGGCGTGCAGACGCTGGACCTGGAGGCGCTGGCCGAGCATCGCGGCTCGGTCTTCGGCGGCGTCGGCCGCGAGCAGCCGAGCCAGAAGATGTTCGAGTCCCGCCTGCTGGCGGGGCTCGAGGCTCTCGACCCCGCGCGCCCGGTGGTGACCGAGGCGGAGTCGAGCAAGATCGGCGACCGCATGATCCCGCCCGGGCTCTGGAGGGCGATGACCGCCGCCCCGCGCATTGCGGTCGCCGCGCCCGGTCGAGGCGCGCGCCCGCTATCTCGCGACCCACTACGCCGACATCGTCGCCGACCGCACAGCCTTCGACGCAGCGCTGGAGCGCCTGCCGGTCTTCCCTGGCCGCAAGGCGCTTGGCGGCTTGGCGGGCGCTCGCCGACGCGGGCGACCTCGTGGGCCTCGCCGCCGATCTCGTCGGCAACCACTACGACCCTGCCTACGACCGCTCGAACCGCAAGGACCCGCGCCCGCGCCTGGCCACGCTCGAGATGCCAGGCCTCGAAGGCGTGGACCAGGAGGCCGCAGCGGACGCGATCGTTCGATCTGCTCGCTCAGCCGCGAGCTCAAGCAGCGGCGCGAGCGCCGCCCAAAGCCGCTCGGCCCCCGCCGGCAAGTCATAGGCGTCCACCGCCTCGGCCTGCGCCAGCCTGGCCATGGCGAGCGCGCCGGCGGGGTCGTCGAGGGCGGCGGTGATCCCGCCGGCCAGCGCGGCCGCCGACTCCGGCGCGACCAGCCGCCCGTAGCGGCCTTGGGAGAGGATGTCGCGCGGGCCCTCGATGTCGGTGGCGACGACTGGCGTTCCCGCCGCCATCGCCTCGACGACGACCAGGCCGAACGATTCCGTGCGCGACGAGCAGACGAAGAGGTCGAGCCCGGCCAGGAACGGCCCGGCCGGGCTGGTCCAGCCGGGAAAGTCGACGTCGAGGCCAAGCCGCGCCGCTTGCGCCTTCAGGTCGCCGGCGGCCGGGCCATCGCCGGCGATCGCCAGGCGGAAGCGGCCGCCCAGGCTCGCCGGCGGCGCTCGAGCAGGAGGTCGAAGCCCTTCTCCTCGTGCAGTCGACCCAGAGAGCCGACCAGCGGCGGGTCGCCGAATCGCCGGTCGGGGCGACGCGCGCATCAGCGGTGCGAAGTTCGCAACGGCGGCGACGCGCGCGGCGGGCAGGCGGGCGCGGAGATCGGCGGCCACCACCTCGCTCACCCCGATGACGAGATCGGCGCGCGCCACGATCGGCCGGGCGCGGAAGTTGTGCATGACGACCGCGATCGGCGCGCCCCTTCCGGCCAACGCAGGGATGGCGACGGCAGCTCCGCGCGAGCCATGGGCTATCACGCGCATCCGGCGCGAACGCTTTGGCGATCGCGCGCAGCCGCCAGCCCATCCGCGGGTCGACCGGGCTGGCGGGCTTCACCACCGCGAAGCGCGTCCGGGCGTCCGGCGAAGGCGCCCGCGAACCAGCTCCCCTGCAGCCCGACGGAGAGAACCTGCGCGCCCTTCGACTCCAGCGCGGCCGCGTAGTGCAGCGCCATGGTCTCAAGCCCGCCCGGCCCGGCGGCGAGCATCAGGTTCAGGATGCGCGGCGGACTCACGAGGGCGCGGCGGCGGGATAGATCGTCGGCCAGGGATAGGCGGAGGGGTCCAGCCGATCGAGCGCGACGTCCAGCAGATACGCCGCGACGCGCTGCTCGTTGAAGAGTTCGTGGTAGCGGGCGCGCCCCGCCGCGGCGATCGCCATGCGGCGAGCGGGATCCTTCACCAACCGATCGATCAGCTCGACCAGCTCGTCGAAGGTCGAGAAGAACGCCATCTCATCATCCGTAAACAGATGATCATAGCCGCTCGACCGCTCGATGAGGACCGCAAGGCCGTTGCCCGCGAGATGAGCCAGGCGGTCTGAGCTGTAGAGGAACTGGCCGCTGCGCCGGCTGACGTTGAGCCCGAGCGCAGAGGACTCGATGGCCCGTTGGTAGGCGGCGCCGCCCAACGTCGGCTGGCCCATCAAGCCGACCCAGCAGGGCCTTAGCGACGGCAACGCCTGCATGAGCGCGCGGGCGAAGTCGTCCATGTTCCACGCGCGGCCGCCCACATCGCGCAGGTCGGCCGGATTGCCGCAGGCGTAGAAGAGGTCGAACGGCAGCTCGCTCTTGCAGGTGGTTCTCGCCGCGCTCGATCGAGATGGTCGACCGGGTTCGGCAGGAAGCCGAGCCGCTTGCCGGTCCGGGCAAGCGGCGCGAGCGCATCGCCGGCGGTGGTCACCAGCGTTGCATCCACGACCGGCAGGTTGCGCGTCAGCCGCTCCGTGTTGCCCGGCTCGAACAGCGCATCGACGCTCCACTGCGCGACCCGCATGGCCGGCAGGCGGCGCCGGAGTTCGGCGACCGCCTGCGGGCGGATCACGTCGGTCTGGCCGAGGATCAGCACCTCGGGCTCGACCGCCAGGCAGAGTTCGGCGAGCGCGCGGTTCGCATAGCCGACACCGCCGGCGCGCGTGGCGCCGAACGGCGAGCCGGCCATCGCCGACTCCCGGTCTGAGAATGCGATCACCTGATGTCCGTTGCGGATCAGCCCGTTGGTGAGCTTGCGCTCGACATTGTTCTGGAACGCGCCCTTGGGCCGGGTCCCGAAGTTGGCGACGTGAACAACCAGGACCACTGCGGTTTCTCGCCCCTTCGGCGCAACAGGCGCCGCTCAGCTTAGCGGGAATTCGTCCGCCAAACAGAGTTCGTCATCCCGCCAGCCGATCGGCCACGACTTCGCCAATGGCGAGGGAGCTGGTGAGTCCGGGGCTTTCGATGCCGAAAAGGGCGATGAGACCCTCCAGGCCGTGCATCTCCGCCCCGTCGATGCGGAAGTCCGGCTGCGGCTCGCCGGGGCCGTGCAGCTTCGGGCGGATGCCAGCGTAGTCCGGGCTGAGCGCACCCTCGGGAAGCCCCGGCCAGAAGTGGCGAATGTAGGTCTCGAACCCCGCCACGCGGCCGGGGTCGACGCTGTAGTCCTCGGTGTCGACGTAGGCGAGGTCCGGTCCGAAGCGCGCCTGGCCGCCGAGATCGCGGCGGTAGTGCACGCCGAGCGCGCCGGGAATGGGCGGGGGGTAGATCAGCCGCTGGAACGGCGCGCGCCCATGGTAGGCGAAATAGACGCCCTTGCCGTAGTGCAACTTGGGAATTCGGTCGGCGGGATAGCCCTCGATCCGCGCCGCCGCATCTTGCGCCCCCAGTCCCGCGGAAATGACGAGCACGCGACAGGTGAGACCGGTCGGCTCGGCCCCGCCCGCGCGGACCCTGAAGCCGCCGCCAGCGAGCGGCGCTGCGCCCTCGAATGGCGTCGTCACGACGACCGCCCCGCCGCGATCCTCGATTTCGCCTTCCAGCGCCAACATGTAGCCGTGGCTGTCGATGATGCCGGTCTCCGGCGAGGCGAGCGCCATCACGACGCTGAGCTCCGGTTCGAGCGCCTTGGCCGCCGCGGCGGTGATCAGCGCGACGCCCTCGACGCCGTTCGCCCGCGCTTGCGCGAAGATCGCCTCGACGTGCTCGACCTGGTCCTGCTCGCTCGCCACGACCAGCTTGCCGCAACGCTCGTGCGCGACGCCGTGCGTTTCGAGGAACCGGTAGAGCCGTCGACGTCCGTCGACGCAGCAACGCGCCTTCAGCGAGTCGGTTGGATAGTAGAGCCCCGCGTGGATCACCTCCGAATTGCGCGAGGAGACGCCCTGGCCGATGCCGGCTTCCTTCTCCAACACGACCACCGTGCGGCCGCGGGCCGCGAGCGCATAGGCGCAAGCCAGGCCGACGGCGCCGGCGCCCACCACCACGGCGTCGAAATCGACGGGAATCGAGCCTGCCCCCATGTCCCGGCCATAGCCTATCGCGGGAAGCGGCGGGAACGCCTAATTGGGGAAACGTGAAGAGGAGCGAACCCATGATCGAGCTCGTCATCGACTCCCAGCGTCACGACCTCGGCGGCTTTACGGTCGGACGCGTGCTGCCATTCGCGCGCCATCGGATGGTCGGACCTTTCGTCTTCTTCGACCATATGGGGCCAATCGACATGCCGGCCGGCGTGCCGCGCTCGGCCGACGTGCGCCCGCACCCGCACATCGGGCTCTCGACCGTCACCTACCTCTTCTCCGGCGAGATGCGGCACCAGGACAGCCTTGGCTTCGATCAGCCCATTCGGCCGGGCGAGGTCAACTGGATGACGGCCGGGAGGGGCATCACCCACTCCGAGCGTTTCGACGGGCCGATCCGCGACCACGGCGGGCGCTTGCACGGCATCCAGGCCTGGGTCGCGTTGCCGGAAGCGCTGGAGGAGACCGACCCCGCCTTCGCCCACCACAACGGACCGGCCGACCTGCCCTACTACGAGAGCGGCCGGCATGAAGGCGCGGCTGATCGCCGGCCAGGCCTTCGGGGCGAAGGCGGCGGTTCAGACCCACTCGCCGATGTTCTACGCGCACTGGGAGCTCGCCGCGGACGCCACGGCCGCATTGCCGGCGGAGTATCCCGAGCGGGCGGCCTACGTCGCCGCCGGCGCCGTCGAGGTCGACGGCGTGCGTTACGATGCCGGGCGCATGTTGGTGTTCGCGCCAGGCGACACCATTCCGGTCACGGCGGTCGAGCCGGCCACGGTGATGCTCTTGGGCGGCGAGCCGATCGGTCCGCGGCACGTGTGGTGGAACTTCGTCTCCTCCTCGCGCGAGCGGATCGAGCAGGCGAAGGCGGACTGGAAGGCAGGGCGCTTTGCGCTGCCACCCCACGACCACGACGAATTCACCCCGCTCCCCGAGGGCTGAGCCGGCGAGCATCCGGGAAGCTTCTCCTTATGGGAGAGGGTTCGCCAGCGCGGCAATTGCGGCCCGGGCGTATTGCGCGCCCGTCCAGAGCGTCACGGCCGTCGCCACCGCCAGCAGCACCTCGCAACCGGTCCAGGCGGTCCTGAGCGCGTCCACGTCGACGTTCAGTCCCCAGGCCGGCCAGAAGGCCAGCGCCATGCAGGCAGCCAGCGCGACGATCTGCAGCGTCGTCTTGGTCTTGGCCAGGAGCGTCACGGGCAGTTTGATCCCGCGCGGCGCCAGGACCTCGCGCATCGCCGAGACCGCGAACTCGCGCATGAGGATGAGCCCGCCCAGCGCCGAAAAGGCGTAGGGCATCCCGACCGCGATCAAGCCCACGATTGCGCCGCAGACCAGGATCTTGTCGGCGATGGGATCGAGGATGGCGCCGGTCAGGCTGGTGACCGCAAAGCGCCGCGCGAGCCAGCCGTCGAGGAAGTCGGTGACCCCGGCCACGACGAAAGCCACGAGCGAGAACCATATCAGCGCGACACCCATCCCGTCGGGGATGGGCGCGCCATGCTCCGCCGCGGCGATCAGGATCAGGCTCGCGAACATCGCGAGCGACAGCACAACGCGCGCGATCGTCAGCAGGTTCGGCAACATCCGCATGGCGCCGAAGCCTAGCACGGCCGCATCGCCGCTTCGCATGCTGGCGCGTTGAGCCGGCTGGGCGGCGGCGCTAGAACTTGAACCTGTCCGGATCAGGAGAGGCGCCCGTGACCGACATCGATGCCGCACCGGTGGACGTGGCGACCATCGCGCGCGGCTACGACCGCGCCGAGTTGCTGCTCCGCCGATGGGGCGGGACCGTGATCGACCTGATCCTGTTCGTGGTGGTCGTCTTCGTGCCTCTGGCCTTCACCGCGGTGAAGGGGCTGGAATTCCTCGCCCTCATCGGCTTTCTCGTTGTCCTTGCCTATTATCCGCTCACGGAGGGTCTCTGGGGGCGAACGCTCGGCAAGCTCGTGACCGGCACCATCGTCGTCGACAAGGATGGCCACAGGGCGAGCTTCCCGCAGGTGCTGATCCGCACCGCGCTCCGCCTGGTCGAGGTGAACCCCTTCTTCCTCGGCGGCCTCCCGGCCGGCGTCGCGGTGCTGGCGACCGAGTGCAAGCAGCGCATCGGCGACCTCGCCGCCCAGACCTACGTCCTGCCGCTGAAGGCGCTGACCGCCGCTGCCGCCGCCCCGGCCGCCGGCGGGCCTGCGTACACCTCGGTGCTCGCCGACTAGCTTTTGCGGAAGAAGTCGAAGATGCGCTGGGCCAGCGCCTCGCTGACGCCGTCGACCTTCTGCAGGTCGCTGACCGAGGCGCGGGAGACGCCGCGCGCCGAGCCGAACGCGTGCAGCAGCGCCCGCTTGCGGCCCGGGCCGACCCCCTCGATCTCGTCCAGCGGGTTCTTGGTCATCTCCATGCGCCGCCGCGTGCGATGGGCGCCGATGGCGAAGCGGTGCGCCTCGTCGCGCAGGCGCTGCAGATAGTAGAGCACCGGGACTCTTCGGCTCGAGCATGAAGGGCGTCTTGCCCGGCATGAAGAACCGCTCGAGCCCGGCGTCGCGGTCGGGCCCCTTGGCGACGCCGACCACCGGCGATGTCGTCGACGCCAAGGTCGGCCATGACTTCGGTCGCCGCCTCGAGCTGCCCAGCCCCGCCGTCGATCAGCACCAGGTCCGGCCGCGGCGCCGCCTCGCCCGCCTCCTCTTCCTTGACCAGCCGGGCGAAGCGGCGGCGCAGCACCTCGCGCATCATGCCGTAGTCGTCGCCGGGGGTGAGCTCGCTGCTCTTGATGTTGAACTTGCGGTACTGGCTCTTCTGGAACCCTTCGGGACCGGCCACGATCATGCCGCCGACCTGGTTGGTGCCCATGATGTGGGAGTTGTCGTAGACCTCGATCCGCTCCGGCTGCGCCTCCAGCCCGAACGCCTCGCATACGCCCGACAGCAATCGTCCCTGGGCGGAGCTTTCCGCCATCTTCCGGCCCAGCGCCTCGCGAGCGTTGACCAGCGCGTGCTGAACCAGCTCGCGCTTCTCGCCGCGCTGCGGGACCAGGATCTCGACCTTGCGGCCGGACTTCATCGCGAACGCCTCGGCCAGCAGCGCGCGGTTCGGCACGTCGTGCGAGAGCAGGATCATGCGCGGGATGGCCTGGCTGTCGTAGAACTGGCCCAGGAAGGCGTCGAGGATGCCGGGCTCCTCGTCCGCCGCCTCGATGGTGTTGGCGACCCGCGGGAAGTAGGCCCGGTTGCCCCAGTTCTGCCCGGCGCGGAAGAAGAACACCTGCACGCAGGCCTGCCCGCCCTCGGCGTGCACGGCGAAGACGTCGGCCTCGCTCACGGTCTCCGGATTGATCGACTGGTCCTGGCTGACCGATGACAGCGCGCGGATGCGGTCGCGCACGCGCGCGGCCCGCTCGAACTCTTCCGCCTCCGCCGCCTCCGCCATCTGGTCGGCCATGGCCTTGATCACCGCCCGGCTCTTGCCGCGCAGAAAGTCGTGCGCCTGTTCGACCAGCTCGTCGTATTCCTCCGCGCTGATCAGGCCGACGCAAGGGGCGCTGCAGCGCTTGATCTGGAACAGCATGCAAGGCCGCGTGCGGGTCTCGAACACGTTGTCGGAGCAGGAGCGGAGCAGGAACGCTTTCTGCAGGCTGTTCACTGTCCGGTTCACCGCCCAGGCCGAAGCGAACGGGCCGAAATAGTCGCCAGGGATGGCATGGGCGCCGCGGTGCTTCCTGATCTGCGCCGCGCGGTGGTCGCGGCGGATGAGGATCTCCGGGAAGCTCTTGTCGTCGCGCATCTGCACGTTGAAGCGCGGCTTCAGCTGCTTGATCAGGTTGATCTCGAGCAGCAGGGCCTCGGTCTCGGTCTTGGTGGTGACGAACTCCATCGACCGGGTCAGATGGATCATGTGCGCCACCCATTGGGTGTGGGCGCGGCCCTGGGCGTACTGGCTGACGCGCTTCTTCAGGCTGCGCGCCTTGCCGACGTAGAGCATCTCGCCGTCCTCGCCGAGCATGCGGTAGACGCCGGGCGCGTCCGGCAGCCGCTTGACCTGATCCTTGATCAGGGCGGCGCCGGTCAGCGGTGCGGCGAGGTCATCGGGCATGACGCCGATGATATAGGCGAGTCCGTCGCCGCGCGACGTCAGCAGCGCGCAGGTGCGGATTGGACCTCTTGCGCGCGGTCTCTTAGCCTCGCGCAATGACCGACGAGCAGCCGCCCGCCACCCCTGACCCCTCGGCCCAGGAGATCACCGGCCTCTACGAACGACACGCCGATGCCTGGGACCGCGCGCGAGGACGCACGACGTTCGCCGAGCGAACGTGGATCGAGCGCTTCACATCATTGATACCGCCCGGCGGCGCGGTGCTCGACCTGGGCTGCGGTTCGGGTGAGCCGATCGGTCGCCAGTTGGTGGCGCACGGACTTGCCGTGACCGGCGTGGACGCCTCGGCCACCCTCATCGACGTCTGTCGCGCGCGCATGCCCGAACAGACCTGGATTGTCGGCGACATGCGGCAGGTCGCACTCGACCGGCGGTTCGACGGCGTCATCGCCTGGCACAGCTTCTTTCATCTGCCATGGGACGACCAGCGGCGCATGTTCGACGTGTTCGTCGCCCACAGCGCGCCGCGAGCGGCGCTGATGTTCACCAGCGGTCCGGCGCACGGCGAGGCGATCGGCCGCTTCCAAGGCGAGCGGCTCTATCACGCCAGCCTGGGCCCGGATGAATATCGGCGACTCCTGACGAACGCGGGATTCGAGGTCGTCGACCATGTCGCCGAGGATCCGACGTCAAATGGTGACACCATCTGGCTCGCGCGGCGGCGAGACTAGCGGCGGCCCGACGTGATCAGCGCAACGATCGCCGGCTTCGCGCTCCAACTGGAGACCGCGCCTGGCCTGTTCGCCCGCTGGGGCCCAGACGCGGGCACGCTGGCGATGCTATCCCGCGTCAGCTTCCAACCCGACGACAAGGTGCTCGATCTCGGCTGTGGCTACGGCCTCGTCGGCCTTGTCGCGGCGAAAACCATAGGACCGGAGCGGGTGGTGATGAGCGACATCGACCCGCTTGCGATCGAGACGGCGCGGCGGAACCTGGCTGCGAATGGCGTCGCCGGCGCGACGCTCGTGCTCAGCGACGGCTTCGACGACATCACCGATGCCGGCTTCACCAAGATCCTCTCCAACCCGCCCTATCACGCCGACTTCGCGGTCCCCAAGCGCTTCATCGAGAAGGGCTTCAACCGCCTCGCCCTCGGCGGGGCGATGGTCATGGTGACGCGTCGCGAGCTCTGGTACCGCCGCAAGTTCGAGGCGATCTTCGGCGGCGTGAAGGTGTTCGAGATCGACGGCTACTTCGTCTTCGAGGCGATCAAGAAGTCCGCCCAGTATCGCACGCGGCCCAATCGGAAGACCCGCGACCCAGTGTCGAGGGCGGCCTAGGCGCCCGCGCGCGTCGCCTTACGCGCCTTGCCAACCGCCTCCGGCGTCAGGCCGTCGCGATTGCGCAGCGCCGGGTCGGCGCCGGCGGCCGCGAGCGCATCGACCAGCGCGCCCTTCGCGCCGCGCGAAGCGGCGTAGTGCAGCGCTGTCCAGCCGTTCGAGTTCGGGCGCGTTCGGGTTCGCGTCGCGCTCGAGCAGCCAGAGCGCCGCGCTGTTGCGGCCCCACTGGATCATGTCGTGGAGCAGCGGCCGCTTGCCGACGTGTGACCAGCCGTCGGGCGAGGCGCCCAGCTCGACGAGCGCGCCCGCGCCGGCAAAGTCTCCGCTCCAAAGCGCCTCGTAGAGGCCATCGGCCGGGTTTGCGCCGCGCGAAACCAGGAGTGCGAGCACGGCTGGATCGGCCTCCCCGCCCCAGCAGGCGAAGTGGATCACCGGAAACTGACCATGGCGCATAATGGCGACGGCATCGGCGCGTGCGCCGCAGTCCAGGAGCCGCCCGGCGAGCGCCGGCGTGTGCTTGCGGTTGAGGCGGCTGGCGCAGAGCAGGTGCAACGGACCAGCGCCGCTGGCGCTCGGCTCGGCCGCGAGCGCCTCGTCGCGGCTGAGCTCTCGGTCCAGCCACGGCCGATCCTGCATCAGCGCGGCGGCGAAGATGTCCGGGCGCGACCCCCCGCGCAGCAGAAGCTCCGCGATCGCGGCCTCGGCGCAGCGGGCGGCGGTCTCGAGCGGTCGCCCGTCGTACCAGCAGCCCGGCGCGTCGATGTCCGCCCCGGCATCCAGCAGCAGCGTGACGGCGGCCGCGCGATCGCCGCGCGGCTTGACCGACGCCTTGGTCTCGATCGCCCGGTGCAACGGCCGATGCCGCGACTCGGCCGGCGACACCGCGTTGGGGTCGGCTCCGGCCTCAAGGAGCAGCGCGAGCAGCTCCAGATCGACAAAGAGGGCCGCCTCCATGATCGCGCGCCAGTCGTGCGCCAGCGCCGGCTCAGCGGTGATCAGCGCCCGGCACCCAGCGTCGTCGCCCGCGCCGATGGCGGCCTTGAGCTGCGCGATCGTTGGAGCCGCCATGAGAGCCCTCTCAGGCGACCCGGGTCGGGTGGCTGGGGGAGTAGGCTACGATCCTACATTCCATGGTTCAGAGCCATGTGTCCTACCCGTTAGACGATCCCCCATCCGGACCGTGCGCTGGAGGGAGCAATATAGGTCACGATCTCGCCAACCGCTCGTCAACCGTGCGAGGGAATTGACAACCCTGGCGGCGTGACGACCCTGGAGGTCGGGCGGTGGACAGAGGGCGATCGGCATGGATCTCGCGCAACAAGGCCCGACCCGGCCGCTCGGGCGGGCAGGCTTCTCCGTCTCCGCTCTGGGCGTCGGCACGAACCGCTGGCGGCAGGGCGCCAACGACGAGGCGGTGCTGGAAACCTACAAGACCCTGCTCGACGGGGGCGTTGACTTCGTCGACACGGCCGAGATCTACGCGCTTCGGCAAGTCCGAGCGGCTGATCGGCGACTGCATCGGCAAGGACGGACGCCGCGCGATCGTTGCGACCAAGTTCGCGCCCTTCGTGGCGCGCACCTCGCAGCGGCATCTCATTGCCGCGCTTGATGCGTCCCTCGAGCGCCTGCGCCTGACCGCAGTCGACCTGTACTATGTGCACTTCCCCTTCCCGTTCACCGAGATGGCGACCTTCGCTGACGGGCTCGCGGAGGCGGTGAAGTCCGGCAAGGCCAAGGCCGTCGGCGTCAGCAACTTCAGCGCCGAACAGATGCGGCGGGTGGCCGACCACCTGGCGAAGTCGAACGTCCCGCTCGCGGCCAACGAGGTCCACTACAGCCTGCTGCACCGTCAGGCCGAGACGAACGGCGTGCTCGACGCCTGCCGCGAGCTCGACGTGGCCCTGGTCGCCTACTTCCCGCTCGCCTCCGGCCGCCTGACCGCCCAGCCCGACCCGGCCAAGCCCGGCAAGCTCGATGACCTGCAGCGCGCCCTGGGCGAGATCGGCCAGGCGCGTCAGGCGAGCCAGAGCCAGGTCGCCCTGAACTGGCTGCTCGCGCGCGACAGCCACGTCATTCCGATCCCGGGCGCGTCGAAGGCGAGGCACGCGACTGAGAACCTCGCCGCGCTGCGCTGGACCCTGACGGCCGACGAATTCGCCGCGAATCGACGCCGCCTCGGCCGCGCTCGCCCGCTAGGCGCGCGCCACCCACGCTTGCGTTGGATCAATGCGCAGCGGCCGCGCGCCACGAGACATGGCGGTCGAGGATTCGAGGGCGACCCCGATGAGCTACTACTTCGCAAAGTCCCTTCAAGCTGGCTTCGACGAGGCCGTTGTGCGCACGCGAGAGGCGCTGGCGCGCGAAGGTTTCGGCGTCATCAGCGAGATCGACGTCGCCAAAACGATGAAAGCCAAGCTGGGCGCCGACTTCCGCCCCTATCTGATCCTGGGCGCCTGCAATCCGAGGATGGCGCATGAGGCGCTGAAGATGGAGGACAAGGTCGGGACCATGCTGCCCTGCAACGTCGTCGTGCAGGAGCGAGCGCCCGGTCAAACGGAGGTCGCCGCCATCGATCCCGTCGCCTCGATGCAAGCGATCGACAATCCCCGGCTGCTCGCGTTGGCCCGCACGGTGTCCGACAAGCTCAAGGCGGTCGTGGCTTCGCTCTAGACCGCGCCCGGTCTGGCGAAGCGCCAGACAAGATAGGCGCCGAGGCCGAGCAGGTTCCATAGCGCGAAGAACATCTTGGTCTCGGTCTGCAGGTTCCAGAACAGGTAGAGGCAGCCGAGGATGGCGGCGGGCCCGACGAGCCAGGCGAGCGGCGTGCGATAGATGCGCGGCTCGCTTGGCGCGCGGCGGCGCAGCACCAGCATGCAGACCGAGACCGCGATGAAGGCCGCGAGCGTGCCCGCGTTCGCCAGCGCTGCGATCTGGTCGAGCGGCGCGAGCCCGGCCAGGATCGCGACCGCGACCGCCGTCACGAGCGTGATCCGTACCGGCGTGCCCGTGCCAGGGTTCACCTTGGCCAGCGCCGTCGGCAACAACCCGTCGCGCGCCATGACGAAGAAGATGCGGCTTTGGCCGTAGAGGAACGCGAAGATGACCGTCGGTATGGCGACCACGGCGGCGCCGGCGATGACGAAGGCCATGCCGCCCTGGCCGATGCCACGCAGAATGACCGCCAGCGGCTCGGGGCTGTTGGCGAACGACCCGAACGGCATCGCGCCGACGGCAACGGTGGCGACGACGATGTAGAGCACCGTACAGATCAGCATCGAGCCGATGATGCCGACAGGCAGATCACGGCCGGGACGCTTGCGTCTCCTCGGCCGCCGTCGACAGCGCGTCGAACCCGTAGAAGGCGAAGAACATGATCGCCGCCGCGGCCATGACGCCGTGGCGTTTGCCGCCGATGTCCGGGCCAACGAAACCGTATGGGTTGAACGGGCGGAGGTTGGCGGCGTTGAAGTGCAGCGCGGCCACGACGATGAACAGCAAGAGCGCCAGAATCTTCACCGCGACCAGCATCCCATTCACGGTCGCACTCTCACGCGTGCCGAGCATCAGCGCGCCAGCGACGACGCCGATGACAATGACCGCCGGAACGTTCACGACGCCGCCGGCCCAGAACCCGACGCTGAGCGCCGGCGGCAGGTGCGCGCCCATCCCGTTCAGGGCGCCGACGGCGTAGCCCGACCATCCCACCGCGACCGCGCTCGCCACCAGCGAGTACTCGAGGATCAGGCTCCAGCCGACCACCCAGGCGATGATCTCGCCCAGCACGACGTAGCTGTAGGTATAGGCGCTGCCCGAAGCCGGGATCATCGTTGCGACCTCGGCATAGGCCAGGGCCGCGCACGCGCAGACGAGGCCTGCAACCACGAACGAAAGGATGATCGCCGGCCCGGCGAGGTTCACGCCCACACCGATCAGCGCATAGATGCCTGTCCCGACGATCGCGCCGACACCAAGGGGAATGAGGTGCCACCAGCTCAGCGTCGGCTTCAGCCGATGGTGGTCGGGCAGCGCATCGAGCGCAACGGCCTTGCGGCGGAGCAGCGACTCCATCGGGGCAGGCTAGACCCGCATGGCGCCGCTGGCGATCTGGGCGGCCACCTCGGCGGTGACCGGCGCGTAGCCCGCCTCGGTGTGCACATAGAGGGGTCGCTTGACCTTGGCCGGGTCAAATCCCTCGGCGACCAAATCGACCTTGCGGTGCTTGAAGGTGCCGGTGATGGCGATCGCCCGCTCGAGGCGCACGAAGACGCGGACGCGCGTAGGCCGGCAACGCCGTCATCGACCGCTGCGGCCAGCGTGGCGATGTCGAAGTCCTTGTCGACGACGAGCGACGCCATCCCGGCTCGGCCATCCTGGTCGCCCACGCTGACCCCGTAGACGTTGGCCTCCATCACGCCGGGCAGGCCGGACAGCGCCTGCTCGACCTCGCCGGTGGAGACGTTTTCGCCCTTCCAGCGGAAGGTGTCGCCGACCCGGTCGACGAAGTAGAAATACCCGTCCCGGTCCTTGCGCATCAGATCGCCCGTCGCGAACCAGGCGTCGCCTTGCTTGAACAGGTCGCGGACGATCTTGCGCTCGCTGGCCGCCTTGTCGGCGTACCCGTTGAAGTCGGTGCGCGGA
Source organism: uncultured Alphaproteobacteria bacterium (assembly GCA_963719975.1). Classification (GTDB taxonomy): domain Bacteria; phylum Pseudomonadota; class Alphaproteobacteria; order Caulobacterales; family Caulobacteraceae; genus Poindextera. The sequence continues at coordinate 60,084 of CAVRED010000002.1, read as the reverse complement.
CCGGGGTGGATCTCGCCGACGCACTCCCCGATCTCGCCAGCGGCGGTCTCGATGCCGAGCCCGTTCGCGCCACGCACAATCGTCTCGGTCTCCATGTCGAAGCGCGCGAGCCGGACGTTGAACCAGCTGCGCAGATAGGAGGGGATGCGCCCGATCGCGCCTGGCCGGCCGTCCAGATTGAACAGCGAGACGTTGCCTTCCGTCGACCCGTAGAACTCCAGGATCTGTGGCAGCCGGAACCGCTGCTGAACCGTCTGCCAGATCTCCGGGCCAAGCCCGTTGCCGAACGCGAGGCGGAGCTTGTGTTTTTGCTCGTCCGGCTGTTCCGGTTGATTGACGAGGTAGCGGCAAAGCTCGCCGATGTAGACGAACATCGTGCAGTTCTCTTTCGCCACGTCGCTCCAGAAGTGGCTGGCCGAGAAGCGGGGCCGGAGCACTGCCGATCCGCCGCTCATCAGGGCCGCGCCCATCGCGCAGAGCCCTCCCGTCGCATGGTAGAGCGGCAGCGTGACGTAGATCCGGTCGTCGGGTTTGGCGTTGGTCGCGCCGGCGAAGGCGCGCATGTAGAGCTGCGCGCGCATGTGGTTGATCTTCGCCGCCTTTGGGAGGCCGGTGGTGCCGGATGTGTAGATGAAAAGCGCCGTGTCCCTGGCCTTCAGGCCCTCGCGCACCTCGCGGTCCGGCCGCAGCTGGCTGCAGCTGCGCAACGCCTGGGTCAGATCGCGCAGCTCCCCTTGGGCGGCGCCGAGCGTCCAGATCGTCATCGGCCGTTCCAGATCCTGGTTGACGGCGAGCAGGGGCCGGGCGGTCTCGCCGTCGACGATGGCCAAGGCGGCTCCGGCGATGTCGAGGCAATGGGCGAGCGGGGCGCCGGTCAGGTTGTTGTTGATGAGCGCCGTGGCCGCGCCGATCTTCGAGAGGCCATACCAGATCGCTAGATAGTCGATGCGGGTCGGGGCGTAGAGGGCGACGGTCTGGCCGCGCCTCACGCCGTGCTCGACCGCCCAGTGGGCGAAGCGGTTGGCGAGCTCGTCCAGCTCGCCATAGCTGATTGTCCTAGGGCCGAGCGTGATCGCGCGCCGCGTCCGGAACGCATCCACGGCGGCCTCGAGGTCGTCGCAAATGAGGCGCGGAGAGTCCGGGAGCGATAGACCGCACCCGGCTCAGCGTCCGGATCAGCCCGCGCAGGAACCTGAGCTCGCGCCGGACGCGCGCCATCGGGCTCATGGGTGTCCCTCCCCGACCCGAATAGGCGGGCCGCGCGCGCCGGGTCAAGGCGGAGCGTTCGCCTTGTGGGCGGACGCATCGCGAGGCGCGCGCAATCGCTTCCCAAACGCCACACCCCGTCAGTGTCCGTCGATTAAATTTCTTGACAGTTATATTTCTATGAAGCGATGTTCGGTCGTATGGACGTCTTCGAAGCCATCGCCGAGCCTCATCGTCGGAAGATCCTGGGCCTGTTGCGAGAGTCGGAGCTGCCGGCAGGCGCCGTCGTCGAAGCGATGGGGATGAGCCAGCCGGGCGTCTCGAAGCACCTGAAACTGCTGCGCGAAGCGGGCCTGGTGCAGCATGCGCGCCGACGGACAGCGCCGGCTCTACCGTGTCGAGCCCGACAAACTGGCCGAGTTGGACGCCTGGCTCGCGCCGTATCGCCGCTACTGGCGCGACAAGCTGGACGCGCTCGAAGACCACCTGATGAGGGAGAGCTGAGGATGACGGCGCGTGAGTTGCGATCAGGCGGACGAGCGAGCCAGCGCGCTGACGGTTGGGTGGTTCCGGACGACCCGCGCGACGCCGCGATCCGGCAGATGCCCGACGGTCTCTTCGAGATGCGTTTCGAGCGAGCTCGTCCCACGTCCGATCGAGCGGGTCTGGGGCGCACTGACTATTCCAGAGCGTCTCGCCGACTGGTTCGGCGATCCGGTCGAGATCGACCTCAGGGTGGGCGGCAACTACCTGGTCGATGTTCCCCGGCGGCGACGACAATCTGGTCGAGGGCCGCATCGTCGCCTGCGAGCCGCCGACGCCTTCTCGCGTTCGAGTGGTTCGGCACCGGCGGCAACACCATCGTGCGCTGGGAGCTCACGCCGGTTGAGGACGGCTGCCGGCTCGTGTTCCATCAGACTGGGCTGACGCCCTGGTGGTTCCTGGGCGGCTCGGCCGGCTGGGCAGACTTCGTGGACGACCTGGTCTCGGTCGCCTGCGGCGGCAAGGCGCTCGACGAGGAGCCCGGCCACCACCAGCGGCGAGGTCGCGCGGCTATCGCCAGACTGTACGGCGCCTTCGTGCCGGGCTTCGACGTGCGCCCGGCGCTCCGCCACAACGAGCCGCCCGCCTTCGTCACCGACGCCGGCGACGGGCGCTACAACGTCCGCTACGTGCGGCGCTGGCTGTTGCCGCTGGAGAAGGTGTGGGCGGCGCTCACCGAGGCGGAACGACTGGCCGACTGGCTGGGCGTGACCACCATCGACCTTCGGGTCGGAGGCGAGGTCGACGTCTACTTCCCGGACGATGGGGCCAGGATGCGCTTTGTGATCCGCGCGCTCGATCCGCCGCGGCGGATGGTGTGGGGCTCGATCGATCCGGAGAACCCCGGTGGGGAGGTCCGTTTCGAGCTCTATCAAGATCACCCGGACATGGGTGCGCGGCTGGTGCTGACCGAGATGCTTGCTTCCGCCGAAACACCTGCTCGGCGTCGCCGGCGGCTGGGACGCCCACCTGTACGACCTTCCCGAAGCCGCGCTGCGCGAAACGCCGCTGCCCTGGAGCGCCGAACGCCAACAGGCGCGGGTCGAGCGGGAGCAACGGCCAGCGCCCGTTCTATCGCGAGCGTCTGCTGCGCGATGCGCCGGGCGCCGTCGCATAGTCAATCAAAGAAAGGGAGAGAGCAGTGGATCTGGGGCGCTTCGAGGCCGCTCTACCGGTCAAGGACCTTAGGCGGACGATGGCCTTCTACGAGGGCGTCGGTTTCGCGTGCGAGGGCGGCGACGTCGAGGTCGGCGTGGCCGAGCTCAGGCGGGGCGACTGTCGGGTGTGCCTCTACCAGCGGCAGCTCGATCCGGATCGGTTGCAGCTGATCTTCTGGCAGGGCGACATCGAGGCGATCGCGCGGATCGTCGAGGCGGCGGGCATTCCGTTCTTTCGAGGCCCCAACCGGGCCGACGACGGCGGCGCGTCGTTCATGCTGCTCGATCCCGACCAGCACCCGCTCTTCTTCATCTACATGCCCGTCCACTTCATCAACAATCCAGGGCACGAGCAGGTGGCGCCGCCGCGCGAGCCAACCAAGCCGCTCGATCCCGACATGACCCTCGGCTGGTTCGAACTCAGCTCTGCCGGTCAGCGACATCCGCCGTTCCTGCGCCTTCTATGAACAGCTGGGCTACCGGCCGGTCCGCGGCAGCCTGGAGGCGCGCCACATCACGCTGCAGAATCTCGACAGCTCGGATTGCTCTCTACGAGGGCTACCTGGATCCAGACGAACCCCAGCTGATCTTCTGGCAGGGTGACGTGCGCGAGAGCGCCGGGCGGATGTCTGAGCATGGCGGCTGCTTCGAAACGCGTTTCAAGGACGGGCCGATCACCACCAACGAGGGCCATGTGGCCTGCGATGATGCGCGACCCGGATGGCCAGCCGATCTACCTGGTCAACATCCCCGGCGTGAGGCTGAGCGAGCCCGCCGCGGCCTGAGCGGTCGCGCCCGTAAGCGGTTCGGCAACACATTACACTGTAGATCGTCCGTGTACTGGAGGGCCAAATCGCATGTGGGCTCGCGCGTCCCTGGCGGCCGCGGTTGTCGCCGGCTTGCTCACGTTCGCGCCGGCCGTTGTGGCCGGCCCGGCGGACGATGCTGCGCGTCAGCTGGCTGGGGACATCGAGCAGCGCGCCGACAAGACAAGCTTCGCCGACCTCGAGCGCTTCGGCGAGCAGGCGAGCCGATCGCGAGGACGGGAGTTGCTCCGCCGCCTCGAGCACGTCTCGACGATCCTCCTGAACCAGTCGGAATTCGCCCGCTTCGAGCATTGGAACGGTCTGCTCGGCGCCCGGGCGAGGGCGCTCGGCGACCATCGCTATCAGGTGATGTCCGAGACCAACGAGCTCATGAGCCGCTTCGCCAACGGCGACACCTCGGTGCGGTCGCAGCTGGAGCGGATCGCCGACACCGAACCTGACCTCGTCGCCCGCGCCCACGCGACAAGCTATGCGGCGCAGTTGCTCGCCGAAGATGGCGAGATCGGCGCGGCGCTTAAGCGCCTGTTCGCGGCCAAAGACCTGGTCCCGAGCGATGACGCCGACGCGGACGTCGCCAAATCCGAGGTCTGGGGGACGATCGGCATCGCGTTGATGCAGCTCGACGACCTGGAGGGCGCCGCACGGGCCTTCGCCAAGTCCGACTTCGAGCTGGCCGACCGAAACTATCCGCGGCCCGACTTCGATGACGTCTACAACATGGCCCACCTGGCGGTGCAGCTGGGCGACGCCAGCCTGGCGCGTGACCTTGCCGCCGATCCACCATCGGCTGGCGTTGCGGTCGGACCTTCCCCATCTCGACGCCTGGGACGACAACCTTTGCGCCATGGTCGCCGACAGCTTCGGCGCGCCGCGCGAGGTCTTGGCCTGCCTCGGCGGGCTCGGCCAGAACCTGGCGGGAGCCGAGTTTCTCGCCCCGCAGCTGCTGACCGTCCGCGCCGTCGCCGAAGCGCGGCTCGGCGACCTGAAAGCGGCGCGCGCCGACCTGCAGCGGTTGCAGACCCTTGAGGCATCGCACCAGTTCCCGGACGCCGTCTTCGAACGCATGCCCAAGGTGACCGCCGAGATCCTGGCCGCGGAGGGTCAGGATGGCGCGGCGTTCGCCATGATGAGCGACTACACGCGCTCGCACGGCGAGAACGACGCCCGCCGCTTCACCGCCGGCGTGCGCCAGCTCACCGCCGAGCTGGAGCAGCAGCTGGAGTCGGTGCGCCAGCAAGCCGATCTTGAGCGCAAGGTCGTCCAGACCCAGCGCTGGGTCGGACTCCTGGCCGCGCTCTTCCTCATCGCCGCCGCCGCCTCGTGGTCATCTGGCAGCGCCGCGTCGCGCGCCGCCTGCGCCTGGCGCAGGAGAAGGCCGAACAGGCCAGCCGCTCGAAGACCGAGTTCCTCGCCAACATGAGCCACGAGATCCGCACGCCGCTGAACGGCGTTGTCGGCGTCGCTGACATGCTCGCGGCCGCGGACCTGCCGCCGCGCGAGCACGGCATGGCCGAGATCATCCGCGCGTCGGGCCAGTCGCTGGAGCGACTGTTGTCGGACGTACTGGACCTGGCGCGCGTCGAGGCGGGCCAGCTGACGATCGAGACCGCGCCGTTCCAGGCCGCCGATCTCGTGCGCTCGGTCGCCGCACTCTCGCGCCTGCGCGCGGACGAGAAGGGCCTGTCGCTCACCGCCGAAATCGCGCCGGAGCTCGAGGGCTGGTTCCTTGGCGACGCCGTGCGGGTGCGCCAGATTCTGACCAACCTGGTCAGCAACGCCGTGAAGTTCACCGAGCGGGGCGGCGTCACAATCCGCGCCGAATCGCGCAAAGCCGGGCCAGCTGTGTTTCGCCGTCGCCGACACCGGTGTCGGCTTCGACGCCGCCGAGAAAGAGCGCCTGTTCGGCCGCTTCCAGCAGGCCGACGGATCGATCACGCGCCGGTTCGGCGGCAGCGGCCTTGGTCTGGCGATCTCGCGCCAGCTCGCCCTCGCTGATGGGCGGCGGCCTCGATTGCGACAGCACCCCGAGCGCTGGCTCCTGCTTTTGGTTCCAGGCGCCATTCGCCGCAGCCGAGCCGCCGGTCGACGTCGTCCGCGAAGCCAAGACGCACGCTGACGAGCCGCATGCCGCCGCCCGCGTCCTCGTCGCCGACGACCACGCCACCAATCAGACGGTTGTGCGGATGATGCTCGAGCAGTTCGGGATCGAGGCGGTTGTGGTCGATGACGGCGCGCAGGCGGTCGCGGCCATGCGTCACCAACGGTTCGACGCGGTGCTGATGGACATGCAGATGCCCGTTATGGGCGGGCTCGAGGCCACGCGCCTCATCCGGGCCGATGAGGCCGCCACGGGCGCGCGGCGCACGCCGATCCTGATGCTGAGCGCTAACGCCTTGCCCGAGCATCGCGAAGCCGGGCGCCGCGCCGGCGCAGACGGCCACGTCTCCAAGCCGGTGACCGTCGCCGGATTGATGACTGCGCTTGAACGCAGCGATGCCGCACGATCGGACCGACGCGCAGCAGGTCGCCTGACCGGGCGATTCGCCTACTCGGCCGGCGCAACTCCGCGTCGGGCGCCTCGCCTTCCTCCTTTCGCCGCAGCCGATCGAGGTAGAGGTAGATCACCGGCGTGGTGAACAGCGTCAGCACCTGCGAGACGACCAGGCCGCCGACGATCGCGAAGCCGAGCGGCTGGCGGAACTCCGAGCCGGTGCCGAAGGCGAACGCCATCGGCAGGCCGCCCAGCATGGCGCAGGAGGTGGTCATCAGGATCGGCCGCAGCCGCTGGTGCGAGGCCCGGGCCACCGCCTCCTTCGGCGGCATGATGCTCCTCGCGCTCGAGCCTGCAGCGCGACGTCGACGATCATGATGCCGTTCTTCTTCACGATGCCGATCAGAAGGATGATCGCGATGATGCCGATCACGTTCAGGTTCTGGCCGGCGGCGAGCAGCGCCAGCAGCGCCCCCAGGCCCGCCGACGGCAGCGTCGACAGGATCGTCAGCGGGTGGATGTAGCTCTCGTAGAGAATGCCCAGGATGATGTAGACGGCGATCAAGGCCGCCACGATCAGGATCGGCTCGGACGCCAGCGACTGCTGGAACGCCTGGGCGGTGCCCTGGAACGAGCCGGTCAGCGTCGCCGGCGCGCCGAGCTTGGCTCGCGCCTGCTCGATCGCCTGCGTCGCCTGGCCCAGCGCCACGCCTGGCGCGAGGTTGAAGGACAGGGTGGCCGCCGGGAACATGCCCTGGTGGCTGATCGTCAGGCTGCTGGTGGCGTCAGGATTGGCCTTCACAAGGTAGGAGAGCGGCACCTCCTTGCCGGTGAGCGGCGAGACCAGAAATATCCGGCTCAAGATCGCCGGCGTCGCCTGCAGGTTCGGCGGGCCCTCGAGGATCACGTGGTAGGTGTTCGTCTGCGTGAAGAACTGCGCAACCTGGCTCTGGCCGATCAGGTCGTAGAGCGCCGAATCGATGTTCGCCGGCGCGATTCCGAACCGCGCCGCGGCGTCGCGGTCGATCGTCAGCATGACCGCCGACGCCTGGCTCTGCTGGTCGGAGCTCACGTCGCGCAGCTGCGGCAGCGCCTGCAGCGCGGTTGTGAGCCGCGGCGCCCAGGTGTTGAGCTCGCCCAGGTCGGCGTCCGACAGCGTGTACTGGTACTGCGCGCGCGCCGCGCGGCCGCCGATGTTGATGTCCTGCGCCGCCTGCAGGAAGGTCTGCACGCCGACCAGCTTGGCCAGCTTGGGCCGCAGACGGGTGATCACCTGGTCGGCCGTGGCCGTGCGCCCGCTGTCCTTCGGCCGGAGCGTGATGAACAGGTTGCCCTGGTTGACGCCGCCTCCGCCGATGAAGACGCCGAAGCCCTCGATAGCCGGGTCCTGCTGGACCACCGAGGCCACGTCCTTCGACTTCTGCAGCGTCTTCTCGAACGAGGAGTTCCTGCGAGGTGACGAACGCGCCTTGCACGAAGCCGGTGTCCTGCTGCGGGAAGAAGCCGGTCGGGACGACGACGTAGAGGCCGATCGCGATCAGCACGGTCGCGATGAAGACCGCCAGCGTCACGCGCGTGTGCCTCAGCACCACATCCAGAGCCTGGACGTAGTGGCTCTCGATCCAGCTGAAACCGCGCTCCAACCCACGAATGAAGGCGTTCCCGGCGGGCTTCGGCTGCCGCAGGAAGTGCCCGGCCAGCATCGGCGTCAGGCTGAGCGAGAGGCCGATCGACACCACGACGGCCGCGCTGAGCGTGAGCCCGAACTCGCGCATCAGGAGCCCGACGACGCCGCCCATGAACATCAGGGGCGTGAAGACCGCGATGAGCGAGATCGAGATGGTGATGATTGTGAAGGCGATCTCGCCCGCCCCCGCCAGCGCCGCGTCGAACGGCTTCACGCCGTGCTCGATGCGCCGCCAGATCACCTCCTCCATGACGATGGCGTCGTCGACGACGAAGCCGACGGCGATCGACATGGCCATCAGCGACAGGTTGTCGAGGCTGAAGCCGGCCGCCAGCATCACCGCCGTCGTGCCCAGCAGCGAGATCGGGATCACGATCGCCGGGATGAGCGTCGCGCGCACGTCGCGCAGGAACAGGAAGATCACTCCGGTCACCAGGAAGACGGTGAGCAGCAGCGTGAGCTCGACGTCGCGCACCGAGGCGCGGATGGTCTGCGTCCGGTCGGCCACGATGTGCATGTCGATGGACGGCGGGATGTCGGCCTTCAGCCCCGGCAGCGCCGCGTTGATCCGGTTGACGGTCTGGATGACGTTCGCGCCCGGCTGCTTGAAGATGATCAGAAGGACGGCCCGGCCGCCCTTCAGCGTCGGGTCTTCGTTGGCCGCTCCGGGATAGACCGACGCGCCGACCTGGTCGTTCTCGACGCTCTGCACCGCCTGGCCGATGTCCCTGATCCGGACCGCGGCGCCCTTGTGGTAGCCGACGACGAGGTTGTTCCAGGACGCCACGTCCAGTAGCTGGTCGTTGGCGTAGACCGTCGAGGCCTTCTGCGGGCCGTTGATCAGGCCCTTGGGCTGGTTGACGGTCTGACTGGTGATCAGCGATCGGACGGCGTCGATCGAAAGGCCGAGGTCAGCGACCTTGTCGGGATCGATCTGGATGCGGACAGCCGGCTTCTGAGCGCCGCCGATGAACGCCTGGCCGACGCCGTCGATGCGCGAGATCTGGCCGAGGATGACGTTGTCGGCATAGTCGTCGACCGTCGCCAGCGGCAGCGTGTCGGACTTGAGCGCGATGATCATGATCGGCGCGTCCGACGGGTTCACCTTGCGGATCTGCGGTTGGCTCGGGAGGTTGGTCGGCAACTGGCCGCCCGCGGCGCTGATCGCCGCCAGCACGTCCTGCGCCGCCGCGTCGAGCTTGCGCGAGAGCTCGAACTGCAGCGTCACGTTGGTCGAGCCGGTCGAGCTGACCGAGGTGAGCTGGGTCAGGCCTGGAATGCTCGAGAACTGCCGCTCGAGCGGGGTCGCGACGTTCGAGGCCATCGTCTCGGGGCTCGCGCCCGGCAGGTTGGCGCTGACCTGGATGGTGGGAAAGTCGACGTTCGGCAGCGCCGCGACCGGCAGGTTGAAATAGGCGACGATCCCGAGCACCAGCACCGCCGCCGCGATCAGCGACGTCGCGACCGGGCGGCGGATGAACGGCGCCGAAGGATTCACGACCCGCCTCTGCCGCCCGGCGGCGGCCGGAACATCACCGGCGTGCCTTGGCGGAGCGTCATCTGGCCATCGGTCACGACGAGGTCGCCTGCTCGGACGCCGCTCTGGATCACGGCGATGTTGTCTTGGGTCGTCGTCACCACGACCTGGCGCATCACCGCCTTGTCGTCCGGCCCGACAAGGTAGACGTAGGCGCCGCTCGGGCCCTGGTTCACCGCCGCCGCCGGCACCGTGACCACGCCGGAGAGTGTCTGCAGCGTCAGGCGGACGTTGACGAACTCGCCTGGCCAGAGGGTGCGCCCCGGCGTTCTCGAACCGCGCCTTCAGCTCGACCGTCGCCGTCGCGGGGTCCACATGGTTGTCGGCGATCGAAAGGACGCCCTGGCCGAGGGACTCGCCGGTCTCCTGGCTCAACGCCACTGTGGTCAGCGGCTGGCGAAAGCCGTCGGAGACCTGGGCCAGGTGCTGGAAGTCGCCCTGCGGGACGGTGAAGGTCACGGCGATCGGGTTGATCTGGTTGACGCTGACGATGCCCGTGGTCATCGCTGTCGAGACGATATTGCCGGGGTCCACAAGGCGCACGCCGACGCGCCCGTCGATCGGCGAGACGATACGGCAATAGCGCAGGTTGATCGACGCGGCGGCGACCTGGCCGCGGTCGAGCTCGACCGTGCCCTCGTCCTGCCGCACCAGCGCCGTCTGGTCGTCGACCTGCTGCTTGGCGATCGAGTCCTGCGCGAGCGAGCATCTGGAACCGCGCCAGGTTGGCCCGGGCGCCGGCCAGCACCGCCTCGTCGCGCCGCAGCGCCCCCTCGGCCACGGTCAGCGCCGCGCGATAGGGGCCGGAGTCGATCTGAGCCAGCGGGGCGCCGGCGCGCACATCGGTCCCCTCCGGCGCCACCCAGGTCAGCATGCCGTTCACCTGGGTGTTGATCAGGTCGCTCTTCCACGCCTGAGCCGCGCCGAGGCCGCCGATGCTGACCGGAACGTCGGCCAGGGCCGCCCGCGCCACGGTCACGGGGACACCGGGTGGGTGCTGCTGTTTCGGCGGTTGGTGGGTCAACACCCACACCAGCGCGAGCAGTACGACGAGGACAGCGCCCAATACGGCGAACCCCCATCGGAAGCGTCGTCGCGCCGCCATCACCCGTCCTTGTCCCTTGAGCGCGCGACGGCCGTCCGGCCGCGCCATGCGCGAATTCGTTGGTTCAGTCTGCCGATAGTGGATTTGTAGCTAGTCGCCAAATTATGCAGCCGTGTTGCAGCACCCGGCCGTTCTGTGGCGCGGCGAGGCGCCCGAGCCAAGCCTATGCGGGGTCGTTCTCCCGAACGAAGCCGGCGACGGTGTCGATGTAGAGCCTGGGCGTGAAGCCCGCGGTCGTGACCGTGTTGTGCCCATGGCCAGGCAGGATCACGGCGCGGAAGTCGGCCAGCTCGCGTTGCATCCGCTGGGTCTTCGAGATCGGCGCGTCGAATTCACCGTTCACCGCCAGCACCGGGAAGGCGATGGTCGTGAGGTCGACAGGCGGCCGCGTCGACGGGTTGGCGGTGCGCCCATCCTGCACGGCCTTCAGCGCGTCATTGTCGCGGTCAGCGCGCGCGGCAAGGGCGGCGCGGCCGCGATCCTGGTCGGGGTCGAGCCCCGTCGGATCGCGCTGCGCAGCCTGCGCCGCCAGCGCCTCGTCGGTCTCGCGAACGCCCGATCCGCCGAAACCGGCGGTGATGAAGCGCTCGGGCGCGCGCGCCATCAGCTGGGCGACGAGGCCGCCGCCCATGGAGTAGCCGTGGAAGTGGGCGCGGGCGACGCCGAGCGCGTCCAGCACCTCGAGCACGTCGCTCGCCATCCGGTCGCCTGGGTACTTGGCCGGATCGTGCGGCTTGTCGCTGCGCCCATGGCCTCGCGCGTCGATGCCGATCACGCGATGGGTGCGCGCCAGCTCCTTGGCCATCCCGTCGGCGAACCAGCTTGCGTCGCAGCAACTGGTGTACCCGTGCAGCAACACCACCGGCACGCCTTCGCCCGCTTCCTGGTAGTGGATGCGCACACCGTCGGAGACGACCACGTCGCCGTGCCTGATGGTCTCAGGCGCTTCGATTTCGACTTCGGTCACCGACATCGGCGCTCTCTCCCTGACATCCTTGTTTTGCGGAATTATACGCCCGCGGGCGCCGCCTTGTCAGGCCGGGTGACGGTCAGCGCGCGAGCGCCCAGCCGAGCCCGCGCAACAGCTTTTGCGTCGGTCTCGCGCCTCAAGCCGCTCGCGCAGCACTGGGATCGGCGCTCGTCTCGCCGCGCGAGCGCCAATGCGGCGGCTGCGTGTTGGCGGACGCGCACGCTCGGGTCGCTACGCGTCGCCTCGACGATGCGCTCGCGAACGCGCGCCTCGAGCGCGCCAGGCTTCTCGCCGCAGGCGTGGCAGGAGAGGGCGTGCATCGCCATCCAGCGCACGCGCGGGCACGGGGTCGTCCATCAGCGGGACGAGCGCGTGGCGGGTCGAGGCGTCGCCGAACAGGTCGAGCGCGTGCGGCGCACTCGAACCGTTCGCGTCGCGGCGCGAGGTCAAGCCCGCGGACCAGCGCCCGCTGGAACGCAGCGTAGCGCGCCGCGTCGCGCTGCATCACCGCCCGCGCGGCCTCCTTGCGCGCCTTGCCGACGGCGAGCGCTCGGTTCAGCGGGCGGAGGTCTGTCGAGCTCGGCCAGCGCGAACCACCGCTCGGCCAGGATTGCGGCGTCGCTCGCTGGTTCGGCGGCCGGCGCGGCGCGCCGCCCTCGACCTCCGCGACCAGCTTGGGCCAGCTCGGCAACCCGTATTCGCGGGCGATGCAGGTCTGGGCGCGCGAGAGCGGGCAGCTTGCCGCGGCTTCGTCGCCGAGGGACGGCCGTAACGACACGCGCGACGGCGGCCGGATCGCCGGCGCGGCACGCGCGCTGCAGCGCGCGCGCTTGGCGGCGCAGATGATCGAGGCTGGGATGGTTGGGCAGCTGCGCCATGGGCGCGCCTCCTTTCGTGACGCCCGGGGTCCGCGTTCGGGCAGAAAGAAGGGGTCAGCGATGTAAGCGTCGTCGAACTTCGGTGGGCCTGAAGGCCCTTCCCGCGGACCGGGCGCGTCCTTGGCGCGCAGCGCCAGTCTACGAGCCCGGCGCCGTCGCGGCAACTTGCATCGCCGCGGCGGCGGCGCAGTGAAATCGGCATGGCTCACGATCCCGCTCGCATCCCCGTCATCGTCGGCGTCGGCCAGGTCAACGACCGGCCCGCCACCCCGGAGGCCGGACTCGACCCGCTCGGCCTGATGCAGGCCGCCCTTCGCGAAGCCGACCGCGACGCCGGCGGCGGCTGGATCGCCCGGCTTGGAGTCGCTCGCGCTCGTCGACCAGATCTCGTTCCGCGAGCTGGGCGACCTCTCGGCGCCGCTGGCCGAAGCGCTCGGGATCGCGCCCAAGCACTGCTACAAGACCGCCTACGCAAGCGGCGACAGCCCGATCCTGCTCCTGAACGAAGCCGCCCAGCGCATCGCGGCGGGGGAGATCACCGCCGCCGCCGTCGTTGGCGGCGAGGCGTTGCGCACGGCCGCCCAACGCGCGGCGAGCGCGGCCGGCGGGACCGCGTCCGACCACAACATCATGCGCTCCGGCGCAAACCGCGCCCCGCCGTCGCTGCGCCAGCGCTACAGCCTGCTCGTCCCCGTCGACGTCTATCCACTCTACGAAAACGCCGGCCGCGCCGCCTACGGACAGACGCTGGCGGAGGCGCAAGCCGAGAGCGGCGCGATCTGGTCGCTGTTCTCCGAGGTCGCCGCGGCCAACCCCGGCGCCTGGATCCACAAGATCGCATCGGCGGCTGAGATCATCACCCCGTCGGCTGACAATCGCCCGATCGCGTTCCCGTACAACAAGCTCATGGTGGCCAACAGTTCGGTGAACCAGGGCGCAGGTTTCATCGTGACCAGCCTGGCGGCCGCGCTCGCGGCGGGAGTCGACGAGCGGCGCCTGGTCTATGTGGGCGCCGGCGCCGCGGCGCGCGAGCCGAACAATGTGCTCGAGCGCGACCGCTACGATCGCTCGCCCTCGATGGCCGTCTCGCTCGAGCGGGCGCTGAGCTTGAATGGCGCCGAGGCGTCCGAGATCGACCGGGTCGAGCTGTACAGCTGCTTTCCCTGCGTGCCCAAGATGGCCCGGCGGATTCTTGGCTGGCCGGTCGATCGGCCGGCGACGGTGTTCGGTGGACTGACGTTCGGCGGCGGACCGATCGGCAACTACATGAGCCACGCGGTGGTCAGCATGGTGCTTGCCCTCCGCCGAGCGCGGTCGCACGGGCCTGCTGTTCGCCAATGGCGGCATCTGCACCACGAACCACAGCATCCTGCTCCGCCGCGAGCCGTTCGCGCCGGAGACCGTGCTGCAGTCCTTCGACTGCCAGGCCGACGCGGACGCGCTGCGCGGCCCGGCCCCGGCGCTGGTGGAGGACTACGTCGGCCCTGGCGTCATCGAGACCTACACCGTCTTCTACGAGCGCGACGGCGCGCCCCGCTTCGGCACGATCGTCGGCAGGACTCCAGACGGCGCGCGGTTCCTCGCGAAAGTTCCGGCGGCGGACCGAACGGGCATCGACTTCCTCACGGACGGTCGGGTCGAACCGGTCGGAACCCGGGGCGAGGCGCTGCCTGCCGATGACGGAGACCGCCTCTGGCGCCGCGCCTGAGCCTCAACCGCTCGACGCCGATGGGGTCGGACTGCTAGATCGCGGCCGCCCCCTTCACCCCAGCCTTGCGGGATTTCCAGATGGCCCTTTCGCTCTATGACGTTTCCGTGCCCGTCTTCCGTCAATACCTGACGGGTCTCTCCGGCGTGCTCGCGAAAGCGCAGGCGCACGGACTGGACGAGAGCGAGCTGGCCGGCTTCCGCTTCTACGAGGACATGCTGCCGTTCACGGTGCAGATTCTGCTCTCGATCACCCACTCGGCCGGCGCGGTCGGCGTGCTGCGCGGCCAGCCCTACGCCATGCCCTCGATGGACACGCTCGGGACGCTGGCGGGCGCGAAGGCGGCCATTGACGCCGCGATCGCCTACCTCGACGGGGTCAAGTCGGCCGACATCACGGTCGGCGAGGAGGACGACGTCTCCTTCACCAACCCGCGCGGGAGCAAGATGACGTTCGGCGCCAGGGACTACGTGCTGACCTTCGCCTACGGGAACTTCTTCTTCCACATCACCACGGCGTACGACATGCTCCGCCACAAGGGCGTGCCCATCGGCAAACGCGACTTCATGGGCGGCTCGAAGATGCGCTCGACGACATGAGAGCGAGCGCAGGACCGTCCGTTAGGCCTCCGCCAGAATCTCGCGCTTCTTCGCCTCGGTGAAGGCGAGCAGCTTGCCCATGTAGGCGAAGCGGCCGTAGTCGCGGCCCTGGGCGCTCATCTTGTCGAACCAGTCGTCCTCGCCCAGCATTTCGCCGAGCCGGGGCGCGTTCCGGTGCAGCATCTGTACGTCCGTCTTCTTCGGCTCCAGGCTGCGCAGGATGCCACGGTTGAAGTGGGCGTGCAGCGTCACCCGATCGCCAGGCAGGCTGCGGTCGCCCTGCCAGTGCCAGACGCCGTGGTGGAAATAGACCACCGAGCCCTTGGGCATGACGATGGGCACGCCCTGGTTATGCCCCTCGCCGTGCCTGGGCGGACGGCGGTGCTTATGGCTGCCCGGCACGATCCATGTCGGGCCGGCCTCGAGCGTCCAGTCCTCAAGCGCCCAGACGCCGACGCCAGTGAGCGAGAACTCCGGGTAGGGCTCGGGCACATGGGCGTAGTCCGTATGCATCGGAATGACGCCCGGTCCCGGCCCCTTCTTGATCGAGGAGAAGGACGCGATCACCGCGCCGCGGCCAAGCGAAGCGTCGATCAGGGTCATGAGCATCGGGTTCTGGATCAGCTGCTCGAACTCGCGCCCGTGGTAGAGCATCCAGTTCATCGAGAAGCTCTGGTGCGGCAGGAGCGCCCGGAGGGTGGCGGCTCTCACCTCGTCCGCGAACTCCGGCGAGATGGCGCGCTCGATGACGGTGTAGCCCTGCTCCTCCATCTCGCGGATCTTGCCGGAGAGGCCCTGCCGCTCGGCGCGATGGGCGAGGTCGGGGTTCTCGACCGTGCGGCGCCCGAGATGGTCGTGCAGAAGGGCGAGGATCTCCCCCGCCGCCGGATTCTCGAGCCGACCGCGCATACGAACCGCGTCCGCGCCGTGCATGGCGGCCACTTCGCGACGCATCGCCTTCATGCCGCCCGGCGCCAGCATGCCGACGAACTGAGCGCCGGCGAGGCCGGCCTGGTAGTCGCCCTCCACGACAACGTCCGCCTTCGGATCGAAGCCGCGCGACACAATGATCGCTTCGCCGTCATAGCGCGCCTTCCAGGCGCCGACGTTCTTTGGCAGCTTCAGATGCGGCGGCGCATCGGAGAACCGCTCGCTGAGCGAGAACGGCTTGCTGGCCAACGCTTCCTTGCGCTGCTCGACCGCTTTTTCCAGGAACGCCCGCGCTTCGTCGAGCCAGGCGTCGGAGAGGAACTCGAACCGGTCAGGCAGCGTGTACATCGGCTGGCTCCTTGGCGAGGACGAAGCCTTCGTAGCCGGCTTCGGCCACATCGTTGCACTTCTTGCGATAGCCCATGCCGATGTAGGGCATGAAGACGCGCGGCTTGCCCGGAATGTTCGCGCCCATGTACCAGGACGCCGCGCGCGGGAAGAGGGTCTTGTCGGCCACCCGCCGCACGTGAGCGACCCAGGCCTCCTGTGCGCCCGGGTCGGCGGCGATACGGGAGAGGCCGTGCTCGCGCATGTAGCCGATGCAGTCGGTGATCCACTCCACGTGCTGCTCGATGGAGTTGATCATGTTGGACAGCACCGACGGGCTGCCCGGGCCCGTGATCAGGAAGAGGTTGGGAAAGCCCGCCACCGCCAGTCCGAGGTAGGCCTTCGGCCCCTCCGCCCACGCCTGGCGGAAATCGGCGCCGCCGGCGCCCTTGATGTCGATCGCCAGGAGCGCGCCGGTCATGGCGTCGAAGCCGGTCGCAAAGACGATGGCGTCGACCGTGTAGGTCGCCTCGCTGGTGCGCACGCTGTCGGAGGTGATCTCGGTGATCGGCGTCTCGCGCAGGTTCACCAGCGTCACGTTCGGCCGGTTGTAGGTCTCGAAGTAATCGATATCGACGCAGATGCGCTTGGTGCCCAGCGGATGGTCGTGCGGCTGCAGCGCCTCGGCCGTCTTCGGGTCTTTGACCGTCTCGGCGATCTTCTCGCGCACGAAGCTGGCGGCCCGGTCATTGACCTGGATGTCGGTCAGGAGGTTGCCCCAGGCGGCGAGGAAGCCCGCCCCGCCGATCGCCCACAATTCCTCGTAGCGCTTACGCTGGGCCTCATCGTCCGGGATCGGAAGTTCGCCGCTGTTGCCGCCAAAGCCCATGCCGGGGCCCTTGATCATGCCGATGTAGGCCGCGTAGTTCTGGCGGAAGCGTCTCGATGTCCGCTTCGGTCAGCGGTGTGTTGCGCGCGGGGATCGAGAAGTTCGGCGTGCGCTGGAAGACGGTGACATGCTCGGCCTGGGCGGCGATCTGCGGGATCGACTGGATGCCAGACGAGCCCGTGCCGATCACCGCGACCCGCTTGCCGGTGAAATCGACCCCCTCATGCGGCCACGCGCCGGTGTGGTAGGTCGCGCCCTTGAAGGTCTCGACGCCTGGAATCGCCGGGGCCCGCGGGGTCGACAAGCAGCCCGTCGCGGTCACCAGCCAGCGGCACGAGAGGGTGTCGCCGCGGTCCGTGGTCAGCCGCCAGCGGTCGGTCTTCTCATCGAACGTCGCGGTCAGCACCCGCGTCTCGAAGGCGATCAGCGGCCGAAGCTCGAACTTGTCGGCCACATGGTTGGCGTAGCGCAGGATCTCCGGCTGGGCGGCGTACTTCTCCGTCCAGCGCCACTCGTCGCGCAGCTCGTCCGAGAACGTGTAGGAGTAGAACAGGCTGGGGACGTCGCAGCGCGCGCCTGGATAGCGGTTCCAGTACCAGGTGCCGCCGACGTTATCGCCGGCCTCGAACCCCTGCACAGACACGCCCAGCTCGCGCAGCTTGTGCAGCATGTACATGCCGCCGAACCCCCCGCCGATGACCACCGCATCGACCTCGCCAGTGATTGGCGACCGCTCGGCTCTTGCCTGACTCACGCGCAGACTCCTCCCGCTTCGTTCAATGACAGAGATTAAAACACGTTCTGATTTTCCGTCCAACGGCCGATGTCGGTGCATTGCTCGGGCCGCCGTGTGGGAATCGCCGCCGCCTAAGCCGGTGGCGGCCAGCTACTTTCTGGTGTATTGTCCAGCAAGCTTCCGTCGACGTTGTCGTTCCTCCGAGCGGAGCCGAGTTGGCCGACCAGATTCGTATCCGCCAAGCGGTGCACAACCTGACGGCCCAGGATTTGGCGCAGGTGCGCGACGCTTACCGTCAGCAGCAGGCTATCTTCGACAACCGCGGCTACCAGTTCCTGGCCGGCCTTCACGGCGTGCCCAGTTGGTATTGCTGGCATCATCAGCAGAACGCCCACAGCGCCCTCAGTCTCGATCTGTTCCTGCCCTGGCATCGCGCCGTACCTCTACCAGTTCGAGATGGGATTGCGGGACCGAGCGCCAGGCGTCACCCTGCCCTGGTGGGACTGGACGTTAGGTCCGCCGCGCCAGAAGGGCCTGCCGCAGGCGTTCATCATGGCCAAGGGCGCCGACGGCTCGCCGAACCCGCTGCTCGGCTTCCGCATCAACCAGCCGACGACGAACCCGCCGCTCAAGCACATGACCAAGCGCAAGCCCGGACCGTGGAACGCGCTGCCGACGGACGCGCAGGTGCAGGCCCTGATCGGGCTCGGCGACTGGACCGACTTCACCACTCAGCTCGAGAATGTGCATGACCAGGTCCACACCTGGGTGTCGGGAGACATGGGCCTATTGTCGACCGCGGCCTACGATCCCATCTTCTGGTCCCACCACGCGATGATCGACCGCATCTGGGCGCTTTGGCAGGTGAGGAATGGGAACAGCAACATCGCTCCCGATCTATTCGACGTGGTTCTGGACCCTTTCAATCTAAAGGTGCGCGACGTGCTCAACGTCAACACGCTGGGCTACGACTATGCCGCCGGCGCTGCGGCCGTATCACTTGGAGGGGCCGGCTGATGGCGCAGACGCCTCGCTCTCCGAACGGCCGCCCGACGCGGGTCACCTCGCCGACCCGGCCGGACAGCGACGCCGACACCTTCACCAGCGAGCCCGTAACGCTGGAATTCGCCACAGCCGAGCATCGTTTCGTCCGAGCCGACATCGAGATCGCAGGGCTCTATCACGGCGAGGCCTCGTACGAGGGCCGGGTCTTCATCAACAATCCCGCCGCCGACCGCCGCACGCCGCTCGACATTGACCATGGCTATGCCGGCTCGTTCTACGTGCTCGGCCATGGCGGCTGCCTCGGCGATCCGGGCCACTGCGAGGTCAACGAGGAGAACCGGGACCCCTACGACCTGCGGAGGCCCCACGCGCTGACGCTGGCAAAGAAGCGCGTCACGGTCACCGACGCGCTGCGCCGCATCGCCTCGACGGCGAAGCAAGCCACCATCACCATCGTGCCGGTGGTCAGCGCCACCAACGAGCTGTGCGACACCAAGCATGTCTTCCGCTGCGAAGACATCCGGCTGCTGACCTACAACTAGCCTTTCGTCTCCACGTAGATCTCCCCGCCGCCGTCGCGGAACTTCTCAGCCATCTCGGCCATGCCGGCCGCGGCCACGTCGTTCTGGGCGTTGGCGGCGTCGCGGATGTCCTGGCTGATCTTCATCGAGCAGAACTTCGGGCCGCACATCGAGCAGAAGTGCGCGGTCTTGTGCGCCTCCTTCGGCAGGGTTTCGTCGTGGAAGGCGCGCGCGGTCTCCGGATCGAGGCCGAGGTTGAACTGGTCCTCCCAGCGGAACTCGAAGCGGGCGCGGGAAAGCGCATCGTCCCAGAGCCGCGCGCTCGGGTGCCCCTTCGCCAGGTCGGCGGCGTGGGCGGCGATCTTGTAGGCGATCACCCCCTGCTTCACGTCCTCGCGGTCGGGCAGGCCCAGGTGCTCCTTAGGCGTCACGTAGCAGAGCATGGCTGTGCCGAACCAGCCGATCATCGCCGCCCCGATCGCGCTCGTGATGTGGTCGTAGCCGGGCGCGACGTCGGTGACGAGCGGGCCGAGCGTGTAGAACGGCGCCTCGCCGCAGGCGGTGAGCTGCTTGTCCATATTGGCCTTGATCTTGTGCATCGGCACGTGGCCGGGGCCTTCGATCATCACCTGCACGCCCTTTGCCCAGGCGACCTTCGTCAGTTCACCGAGGGTTTCGAGCTCGGCGAACTGCGCCGCGTCGTTGGCGTCCGCGGTGCAGCCGGGGCGCAGGCCATCGCCCAACGAGAACGAGACATCGTAGGCGCGCATGACGTCGCAGATGTCCTCGAAGTGCTCGTAGAGGAAGCTCTCCCGGTGGTGGGCCAGGCACCACTTGGCCATGATCGAGCCGCCGCGCGAGACGATGCCGGTGACCCGCTTGGCGGTCAGCGGAATGAACGGCAGCCGCACGCCGGCGTGGATGGTGAAGTAGTCGACCCCCTGCTCCGCCTGCTCGATCAGGGTGTCGCGGAAGATCTCGAAGGTCAGGTCCTCGGCGACGCCGCCGACCTTCTCCAGCGCCTGGTAGATCGGCACGCTGCCGAGCGGGGTCGGGCAGTTGCGGATGATCCATTCACGGATGTTGTGGATGTTCCGCCCGGTGGACAGGTCCATGATCGTGTCGGCGCCCCAGCGGGTCGCCCAGACCATCTTGTCGACCTCGTCGGCGACCTGGCTCAGGACCGCCGAGTTGCCGATGTTGGCGTTGATCTTGACCAGGAAGTTGCGGCCGATCGCCATCGGCTCAAGCTCGCCGTGGTTGATGTTGGCGGGGATGATGGCCCGGCCGCGCGCCACCTCGTCGCGGACGAACTCGGGTGTGACGTAGTCCGGGATCGAGGCGCCGAAGTCCTCGCCGTCGCGATTCGACGGCGCTGCGGCGTCGCGGCGCAGGTTCTCGCGGATCGCGACGTACTCCATCTCGGCCGTGATCACCCCGGCGCGGGCGTACTCGAGCTGGGTGATCGCCCGGCCCGCCTTGGCGCGGAACGGCCTGCGCCCGCTCTTGAACTGCGGCGCGAGGTAGCGGCCGCGCGCGCCGCCGTTGTCCTCCGGCTTGACCGCGCGCGGCTCGGTCTCCTCGACGTCGCCGCGGGCGAGAACATAGGCGTCGCGCGGGCGCTCCAGGCCCTTGTCGATGTCGATCACGGCCGCCGGGTCGGTGTAGGGACCGGAGGGGTCGTAGAGCGCAACCGGCGGCTCGCCGGCGCTCGGATGCACGGCGATCTCGCGGAACGGCACGCGCAGGCAGGGGAAGAGCACGCCGTCGGAATAGACCTTGCGCGAGCCGGGGCGTTCGCCGGTCGGGATGGTCGTCTCGATGGGGGTCTGGATGTTCACCTGCGTCTCAAGGCTCCGTGTTCGGGGGCCAGTCCGGCGTCGGATGAAAAGAGGGAATACGGGCTTGGCCCCTGTTCCCGGTTCTCTCCCTTCGCCGGCATGACCCGGATCAGGTTCAGCGGGTCACCGCGCCCAGCGGAATCTCAGCCCCTTCGCGGGACTCCCCGGAGAATGCGCCGGAGACTACGCCCGCTGGGTCGCGGGTCAAGCGAGGATCCGGTCCATGCGCGGCGCGAAGCGAGGAGCCCGCGAAGATCCTTTGCAGGCGCTACGCGATCCCGCGCTCGGCAGGCCCGACGAACGCCGCGGCGACGCTGAGCGCTACTTCCCGCTCTTCATGAGCGCGCTTCGGCCGCCATCACCCGGTCGACCAGGAAGAAGAAGGTGTGGGTCTTGCCCGCGCCGTCAGTGACGGTGAGCCGGTCGTAGCTGTGCGGCGGCGCCTCGATCAGCGCCTGGCCGGTCACCTGCAGGGCGAAGGCGCGCATGGTGGCATACTCCTCGCCGACCGAGATCACGGTGAAGGCCTGCTCCGGCGTGGTTCCGTCGCCGGTGTGCACCGACTTCAAGAGCCCGAGCGCGATCTGGTGCTCGCGGGTCGAGAGCGGTCGATCTGGCCCGTCGCCTGGTAGGCCAGGTCCAGCGCCACGTGGGCGTCGATGTCGACGAAGTCGGCGTCGAGGATCTTGGTTCGCCTGCTCGATGACGGTCTTGTCGTCGTCCTTGTTCAGGGCGTCGAACATCGCACGGCGGGCGGCGTCGGTGTGCTCGCCCATGAGGTCGAACGCCGAGCTGTCGGCGTAGGCGAAGCGCAGCGCCTGCCAGTCGACCTCCGCCGGATCGACTGTCTTCGCCGCGGCGAGCAGCGACTGGTAGTGGGCGTCGGCGGTCGCGTCCGCCGCGCGGGCGGTCGCGGCAGCGACGAGCGCTCAGGCCGCGGTCGCAAGGACAAGAAGGCGCATCTAGACGCTCACCTGCGTTCCCATCTCCAGCACCCGTCCAGGCGGGATCTGGTAGAAATCGGTCGGATTTGCGGCGTTCTTCGAGAGCAGGATGAACAGCCGGTCCTGCAGCCGGCCAAGGCCATGGCGCATGTTCGCCACCACCGTCCGCCTCCCCAGGAAGAACGAGGTCGACATCATGTCGAAGGCTGAGGCCCATCTTGCGGCACGCGGCGAGCGCGGCGGGGATGTTGGGGCTCTCCATGAAGCCGTAGGTCACGGTCATGCGGATGAAGCGCTCGTCGAGCCGCTCGAGCTCGAATCCGCTCGCTGTCCGGCACCCGCGGCGTGTCGGCGGTCTCGACGGTCAGGATGACGTTGCGCTCGTGCAGGACGCGGTTGTGCTTGAGGTTGTGCATCAGCGCGCCGGGCGCGTGGTCGGGATCCGAGGTCAGGTAGACGGCCGTGCCGGCGACCGTGTGCGGCGGACTGCGCCTCGAGCATGGCGATGAAGTCGACCAGCACAGGGCTGTCGCGCCGGACGCGCGCGGCGAGGAGGTCGCTGCCGCGCACCCAGGTCCACATGACGAAGAAGAGCGCCATGCCCAGCACCAGCGGCATCGCCGCGCCCGAGAGGATCTTCAGCGAGTTGGCGGAGAGGAAGGTGACGTCCAGCGCCCAGAGCGGCCCGATCAGCGCCAGCGCGCCGACCAAGCGGCCACTTCCACCGGCGACGCACGACGATGAAGGCGAGCGAGGTCGTCACCACCATGGTGCCCGTGACGGCCAGCCCATAGGCCTGGCCGAGATTGTCTGAGCTCTTGAAGACCGCGATCAGCAGAACGACGCCGATCGCCAGCATCAGGTTGATCTGCGGCAGGTAGATCTGGCCGGCCGTGGTCTCGGACGTGCGGCGGATCACCATCCGCGGCAACAGGCCCAGCTGCATGGCCTGCTGGGTCATCGAGAAGGCGCCGGTGATCACCGCCTGGCTGGCGATCACGGTTGCGGCGGTGGCCAGCACCACCATCGGCGCGCGGACGATCTCCGGCGTCATGTTGAAGAACCAGTCGGTGTCGCCCACCGGCCGGCCGCCGGCGTGCTGGAGCGCCTCGAGCGCGAAGCTCCCCTGGCCGAGGTAGTTCAGGGTCAGGCACGGCAGGACGAGCCAGAGCCAGGCCGCCTGGATCGGCCAGCGGCCGAAATGGCCCATGTCGGCGTAGAGCGCCTCGGCCCCGGTCACGGTGAGGAACACCGAGCCGAGCACGAAGAAGCTGGTCAGCCCGTGCCCAAGCAGGAAGCCAACGGCATAGGTCGGGCTGATCGCGAGCAGGATGCCGGGCTGGCCGACGAGGTGGATGAGGCCGGTGGCGGCGATGCAGAGGAACCAGAAGATCAGGATCGGCCCGAAATAGCGCGCGACGCCAGCAGTGCCGCGCGACTGGACGATGAACAGTCCCGTGAGGATCACCAGGCTGGTGACGATCACCACGCCGAGACTCACGACGTTGCCGAGGCCCGGCACGGTGCGCAGCCCCTCGACGGCCGAGAGCACCGAGATGGCCGGCGTGATGATGGAGTCGCCGTAGAACAGGGCCGCGCCGGCAACGCCGAGGAAGAAGACCAGCATGGTGCGTCGGCCGATCGCGTGCTGGGCGAGCGCCATCAGCGAGAGCACCCCGCCCTCGCCCTTGTTGTCCGCCCGCATCAGGAAGAGGACGTACTTGACAGTGACGACCAGGATCAGCGCCCAGAGCGCGAGCGAAACCACGCCGAACACGGCGTCCGTCTGCACGCCGCGCGGGCCGGTCGCCTGCTGCAGCGCCTGGCGGAAGGCGTAGAGCGGGCTCGTCCCGATGTCGCCGAACACCACGCCGACCGCGCCGACCGCCATCGGCCAGAAGCGGGCGGCAAGCGCGTGCGGCGCGGCTGGGGTGTCAGACGGAGTGGGCGCGGGCTTGGCTGGGGCGGCGCGTTGCGGCTCGCCGGGCATTCTGGGGGCGCTGCTCCGTCAGGCGGGAGCGTCCCCGCGTTTTCGGTGCGGCGCGATACGCCGGTCGGGGCGCGGGCGCAAGCCGGTTGACCGTCGCAGGGGCGCTCGGGTTGTGGTGGCGTCAGTGGAAGTCCCGCGAGCGGGGCAGGACACGGACGTCGCGCGGGTGGCGATGGCGCTCGTGCTCGCGCGCGCCGCGGTCCCTGCGAATCCGCCGAGGCGGAGGATGCGCCGTCGCCGTGCGAACGAGGCGGGTTGAGTGGCGGGGCCGACAGCAGCGCCAGGTCCGCGGTGCGGTCCTCGATCGTCTGCGCGACCAGGTGGGTGACATAGCCGTCGCCGTCCGGCGCGTGCTGAACGACGCCGCGCACGATCACCATGCGCGCGCCCATGACCACTGGACGGAAGCGATCGAACGCCTTCGGCCAGACGATGGCGTTGGCGACGCCGGTCTCGTCCTCCAGCGTCATGAACACCACCCCATGCGCCGAGCCGGGCCGCTGACGCACGAGCACCACGCCGGCGACAGCGGCGCGGGCGTTTTCAGGCGCATCCTTGAGCCGATCCGTGGTCATGACGCCCGAGTGCGGTCATCCGCTCCCGGAGGAAGCTCATGGGGTGCGCTTTCAGCGACAGGCGGATGGTCTCGTAGTCGTTGACCACCTCTTCCGAGAGCGGTGCGACCGGCAGCGCTGGCGGAGGCGGGCCATCGGCCTCCTCGAGCCCCGCGAAGGCGAAGAGCGGAACGGGGCTGGAGGCGGGAATGCCCCGCGCGGCCCAAAGGCCCGGCCGGCGGGTCAGGTCCAGCGAGTTCAGCGCATCGGCGGCGGCGAGCGCATCCAGCGCATTCCCCGGCAGCCCATCGCCGTCCTCGAGCACGACGCGGGTCTTGAGTTCGTCCAGTGAGTGGAACGGTCCGCCCGCAGACCGCGCCGCCATGATCGCCACCGCCCACGCTTCGCGGAACCCGTCGATCTGCCGCAGGCCAAGCCGGACGGCGCGGCGCTGGCTTTCCGGGCTTTTCCCCTTCCCTGTGGGAGAGGTGTTTCGGGGTGAGGGTTCTTCAAGCGTGCAGTCCCAGTCGCTCAGGTTCACGTCGGGGTGCAGCACGGCGACCTGGTGGTCCTTGGCGTCGCGGACGATCTGGGCGGGGGCGTAGAAGCCCATCGGCTGGCTGTTGAGCAGAGCCGCGGCGAACACCTCCGGGTACGCCCATTTGATCCAGGCCGAGACGTAGACGAGGTGAGCGAATGCCGCGGCGTGGCTTTCCGGGAAGCCGTAGTCGCCGAAACCCTTGATCTGGCTGAAGCAGTTCTGGGCGAATTCGGGGTCGTAGCCGCGCGCCACCATGCGGCTGACCATCATGTCTTCGTAGCTCCCGATCGTGCCGTTACGGCGGAAGGTGGCCATGGCGCGGCGAAGCCCGTTCGCTTCGTCGCCGGAGAACTTCGCCGCCTCCATGGCGATGCGCATCGCCTGCTCCTGGAACAGCGGAACGCCGAGGGTCTTGCCGAGCACCCGCTTGAGCTCGTCCGCATCCCCATGTTCGGGAGACGGCGCGGGAAACTCGATTGAATAGGTCCCGCCCTTTCGCCTCCAGCGCACGCTTTTCCGAGCGGCGGTTCAGGTAAGGATGCACCATATTGCCCTGGATCGGCCCTGGACGGACGATCGCGACCTCGACCACCAGGTCATAGAACTCACGCGGGCGAAGACGCGGCAACATGCTCATCTGCGCGCGGCTCTCCACTTGGAACACGCCGAGCGAATCCGCCTTGCAGAGCATATCGTAGACCCGCGGCTCCTCCCTCGGCAGGGTCGCTAGATCGAGGTCGACGCCATAGTGCTCCCGCATCATCACGAAGCCCTTGCGGATGGCGGTCAGCATACCGAGCGCCAGCACGTCGACCTTCATGATCTTCAGCTCGTCGATGTCGTCCTTGTCCCACTCGATGAAGGTGCGATCGTCCATCGCCGCGTTGCCGATCGGCACGGTCTCGGTGAGCGGCCCCTGGGTCAGCACGAAGCCACCGACGTGCTGCGAGAGGTGACGGGGGAAGCGGATCAGCTCCTCGGTGAGCTCCAGCGCGAGCCTGAGTCTCGGGGTCCTCGCGCCTTAGGCCCGTCGCGTCGACGTGGCCGTCCTCGACCCGCGAACCGTATGAGCCCCAGACCGTGTTGGCGAGCTGGGCGGTGACATCCTCGGTCAGCCCCAAGCGCCTTGCCGACGTCGCGGATCGCCGAGCGCGGGACGGTAGTGGATGACGGTGGCGCAGATCGCCGCGCGGTGGCGGCCATAGCGCCGGTAGACGTACTGCATCACCTCTTCGCGTCGCTCGTGCTCGAAGTCGACGTCGATGTCGGGCGGCTCGCTGCGCTCCTCCGAGATGAAGCGCTCGAACAGCACATCCTGCTGGGTCGGATCGACCGATGTGACGCCCAGGCAAAAGCAGACCACGGAGTTTGCCGCCGAGCCGCGCCCCTGGCAGAGGATCTCGCGGCCGGGCTCGCGCGCCCAGGCGACGATGTCATGCACGGTAAGAAAATACGCGGCGTAGCGAACCTTCTCGATCAGGCTCAGCTCCTTCTCGAGCAGAGCCAGGATCTTGGCGGGGATTCCATTGGGGTATCGCTGCTCGGCCCCCTTGAACGCCAGGTCGCGCAGATGCTCGTCCGGCGTCTTACCGGGTGGAACCGGCTCATCCGGATAAATATAGCTGAGCTCGTCGAGCGAGAAACGACAGGCCCGGACGATATCGAGCGTGCGCGACAGCGCCGCCTCGTGGCCTTTGAACAGGCGGGCCATCTCCGCAGGCGGTTTTAAGAACCGCTCGGCGTTCGCCTCGAGCCGAAAGCCCGCCGCGTCGATGGTGGTCTTCTCGCGGATGCAGGTCAGGACGTCCTGCAACGGGCGGCGCTCGAAGTGGTGGTAGAGGACGGCGTTGGTCGCGAGCATGGGCGCGCCGGTGCGGCGGGCGACGGCGGCGAGACGGGCGAAGCGGGCGCGGTCGTCGCCGCGGTGGGTCGGTGAGACGGCGAGATAGAGATCGTCCGGCCAGGCCTCGCGCCAGGCGGTGAGCCTCGTTTCGAACGCCATGTCGACGTCGATCGGGGCGGGCGCGAGCGCGACCAGCCCCTCGCCCAGCGTCGCCGCCTGCTCGAAGCTGAGCCGGCACTCGCCCTTTGCGATCGCAGCGCCCTCCTCGCCGACCTCCCAGCCCTCGATCCCACTTTTGCCGATGGAGAGCAGGCGGCAGAGCCGTCCGTAGGCGGATCGGTCGCGCGGGTAGACGATCGAGTTCGGCGTCGTCGGCGAAGACGAGGCGGCAGCCGATCAGGAGGGGAAGGCCGCAGGCCTTGGCGGCGGCATGGGCGCGGACCACGCCGGCAAGGGTGTTGCGGTCGGCGACTCCGATGGCGACAAGCCCCAGCGCCTTGGCCTGGTCGACGAGCTCACCGGCATGCGAGCCGCCTTCGAGGAAGCTGAAGTTGGTGCGGACATCGAGCTCGGCGTAGGCGCTCATGCGAACACGCCAGCGATCCACCACGTCGGGACGCGGTCAGCGTCCTCGCGGCCATAGAGCCCCTCGCGATAGAGCCAGTAGCGGCGGCCCGCCTCGTCCTCGACGCGGTAGTAGTCGCGCGTGCGCGGCCGCTTGGCCTCACTCGACGGCGTCCGCCACCACTCCGCGCTCAGCCGCTCGGGGCCCTCGGCCTTGACCACGCGCCTCGACGCGCGCCGCCAGACGAAGCGGGCGGGGACGCCGTCCGGCAGCTCGGCGAGGGTCGTCACCGGTTCGGGTGGCTCGAACAGAAGGATCGGGCGCAGGCGTGGCTCGTCCCGCTCGGGCGGCGAGCTGGGGTCGGGGCCGGCCGGCGTCCAGGCCTCGCTGAGCTCGGGAATCCAGCTCTCCCGGCATCTGCGGACGGCGGACCTGGCCCTCGCCGAGCTTGGCCGCAAGCCGGTCGATCAACGTGGCGATCGCATCAGGCGACGGCTGGGCGGGGGATGCGTCCAGCTCCGCCTCGCGCGCCTCGATCGTCTCGGCCTTTTCCGCCGACAGCATGAGCGCATCGAGGCCAAAGCCGAGGTCGAGGCGCTCGAGCCCCTTCTCGCGCAGCAGCCGAACGAGATGCGTCGCGCCCGCCGCCGGCGCGCTCAAGCCCGCCTCGATCATCGTGGCGCGTCCGTCGACGCGGAAGCCGGTAAGGCGTAGCCGCCGCGCGCCCTGGCCGTCGCGCCCGAGCGCCGCCGCCAGAGCCTCGGCCAGCCTGGGCAGGTGGAAGGCGACGCCTTCCGTATCCGTCACCGGCTCGGCGAACGGGATCCAGACGCGGTAGAGCGGCGGCGGCCGCACGGGATCGAGCGGCTCGGCCAGCGTTCCCAGCGCCTGGTCCAGCCGCTCGACGACGCGAAAGCCCGCATCGCCGCGGAACCGGCGCGCCAGACCGGCGCGCGGCAGGCCGTAGAGGTCGCCGATCGTCTTCAGGCCGAAGCGCTTCAGAAGCGAAAGCGCCTTGGCCTCGAGCCGTCAGGGCCTCGACCGGCAGGGGCGCGATCGCCTCGCGCGTGCGGCCGGCGGGCGCGATCGTCTCCGCCTGGCCGGAGAAGCGCGCCAGCGCCCAGGCGGCGGCCGGGCGTGTCGGCGATGGCGAGGCAGGCGGGGATGCCTGCCGCCTTCAGCCGCCCGCGCAGCTCGGCGAGCAGCGCCGGCTCGCCGCCGAACAGGTGCGCGGCCCCTGTGATATCGAGGAAAAGCCCCTCGAAGCCCGGCGCGAGCTCGTCGATGGCGACCGAAGGCGAGAACCGCTCGGCCCAGAGCGCGAGGCGTCTGCAGCGCATCGCGGTCGCGATCGGGCTCCGCCGGGACGCTGATCAGCTGCGGGACCATGGCGCAGGCGTCGGCATGCGCCTGGCCGCGCATGAGGCCGAGCGCACGCGCCGGGCTCGTTCAGGGCGAGCAGGATCAGCCCGTGCACGCCCTTTTCAACGAGGGCGAAGGGCGCGCCGTCAGGCGGCCTGGGATGCGAAGCGTCCGTCCCGTCCGGTTGCGGCCTCATCCAGACCGTGACCGGCCAGTCCGGCAACCACGCCGAGACGACCCGTTTCATCGTCCTGCTCCAGGAGCCAGGCGCCGGGCGGCCCGTCTCTGCGGCGAACCAGCTCGGCGCTCAGGCGCACGCATCCCGGCGCGCCCGCATCGAAATCGTCCAGCGTCGAGGGCCCGCCCTTGATCCGCCAGCGTCGCCGCGCCGCGCTCAGGTCGCCGCCTGAGCCCGCGCGCAGGATGACGCCCCACGCGGCCCCGGCGCGGGCGGCGAAGTCCAGCCGGCGCGTGGCCACGAACGGCGGCGCCTCGACGGTGGCGAGGCCGCCGGCGACCGCGCCGGACTTCAGCGCCTCCTCCAGCGCCCAGAGCGCCTCGGCCTCCCGTGCGGTCCTCGACCCAGATCAGCCGCTCGGGCGCAGCGCCCCAGCGTTCAAGCCCGCGCGCGAAGGGGCGGCCGCGCTCGCGCAGCCAAAGCGCGGTCGTGACCAGGACGAGCGGGCGCTGGTCGTTTGGCTCGACCAGGCGCGAGAGGGAAAAAGCGAAGGCGGCCGCGGCGTCCGCCGGCTCAGCAGCGCCCACCTCCTCCAAGGGCTCGCAGGCGCGCGGGAAGATCGCGGGATCCGGCGGCGCGGGACATTCGGGCAGGGCGAGGGACATGGACGAACGACCTTTGTTCTTACTTTGTTCTCACTCCCTTCCCCGAGTCAAGAGCGGCCGGAACCTTTAGCGGGCGTACGGGTTCTCGCCCGCCAGGGGGACTTCTCATGCCGACCTTCGCCGCCCGCGTTGCACCGATCCTGCTCCTCGCCTGCTCGAACGTCTTCATGACGTTCGCCTGGTACGGGCACCTGAAGTTCAAGGATCGGCCGCTCTGGCTCGTCATCCTCGCCGGCTGGGGGATCGCCTTCTTCGAGTACTGCCTCGCCGTCCCGGCCAACCGCTTCGGCAGCGCCGTCTACGACCCCATGGAGCTGAAGGCGATCCAGGAGGTCATCACGCTCGCCGTCTTCACGATCTTCGCCACGACCTATCTTGGCCAGAAGATCGGCATCCAACACCTCGTCGGGTTTGCATTGATCGCGACGGGCGCAGTCTTCGTGTTCCGCGCGCCTATACCCTGAAAGCCCGCCTCTTTACCCGTCATTAACCATAAACGAGCGAACTCCGGCGCTCAGGACGGGGGCGTCGTGGATCATCCACAAGAGATCGGTCGACTACCAGATTTAGCGCCAGCGCCGCGTTTACACGCTAGGAATTGGTGGCTAGCGTCCGGAGTCTGGGCTTGGAGACCGATTTGCGATGGCGGCGAACGCCCCCTGGAGCGTGAAGGGGATCGATCCGAAGGCGCGCGAAATCGCCAAGGATCTTGCCCGCCGCTCCGGCATGACGCTGGGCGAATGGCTGAACCAGATGATCCTCGAAGATAACGCCGCCGCGGACGAGCCGCCTGCCCCCCGCAGCGCGGACCCCTCGCCCTACAACCGCTTCGAGGCGCCCGATCATCCGGGCGACGACGTGCTGCGCGCCACAGCCGCGCTCGACCGTCTCTCCGCGCGCATCGAGGCGGCTGAAAACCGCGCCACGCTGGCGATCAGCGGCATCGACCAGTCCGTCTCCGGCATCCTGAGCCGCCTCGATCAGTCCGAGCGCGAACAGACCGCCGTCGCGGCCCGTTTCGAGGGCGCTGTCGCCGACATCGCTGGCGAGCAAAGCCGCCTGGGCGAGCGAGTGCGTCAGATCGAGCTGGAGGCGCCCGGCCCCCGCGCGGTCGAAGCGGTGCGCTCGATGGAGACGGCGCTCGCGAAGGTCGCGAGCCACCTCTACGACGGCGACGCCAAGGCCGAGCAGCGGTTCGCCGCGCTGCGCAGCGAGCTCGACGAGGTCCGTTCGCGGCTCGGCGGCGCAGGACCCGACGCCGGCGCCGGCGCCAACGGCGAGATCGCTCATCAGTTCGCCGAGCGCCTGAGCGAGGCCGAGGCCCGCACCAGCGACGCCATGCGCGACCTGAAAGCCTCGCTGGCCCAGCTCGACGAACGGATCGGCGCGACCGAGGCGCGGGCAGAGGGCAACGCGCCCGAGGCGCGACTCGAGCAACTCGCCGTCAGCCTGTCGGCGCGCGTCGATGCGGCCCGCGCCGAGATGGCGGCCAAGATCCGCGAAGCGGCCGACGGCCGCTTCGAGCGCATCGAACGCTCGCTGGTCGAGATGACCACCCACGTCCAGACGGCCGAGCGGCGCTCGGCCCACGCCATCGAGCGCATGGGACACGAGGTTCTGCGCATGGCCGATACCCTGGGCCGCCGGGTGCAGGATGTTGAGCACCGCTCCGCCGACGCGATCGAGCAGGTCGGCGGCGAGGTCGCGCGCATGGCGAACGCGATGGACGCAAGGTTGGCCCGCACCGACGAGATCAACGCCCAGGCGCTGGAGAAGCTGGGCGGCGAGATCGCGCGCATCACCGAGCGTTTGGCCGAGCGGATCTCCAACGCCGAGCGCCGGTCGGCGCAAGCGATGGACGACATGGGCGAGCAGGTCGCCCGCGTCTCCGACCGGCTGCAGGATCGTCATGAGCGCGCCTCGATCGAGCTGGTCGAGCGCATCCGCCTCTCCGAGGAACGGACCGCGCGGCTGTTGGAGGACGCGCGCGAGCGCATCGACCAACGGCTCGAGCAGACCCAGCGCAAGCTGACAGAAGCCGTCGCGCCCGAGCGCGAAGAGACGGCCCTGTTCGAGGACCCCGACGTCGCCCCCTTTGGCCGCGAGCGCTACGAGGCCGCCGCGAGCCTGGAACTCCCCGAAGACGCCGAGCCATTCGAAGAGGTCGGCCTCGAAACCGCCGAAGACCGCCAGGCGCTGATCGCCGAGTCCGACGCCGAGATCTTCGCAGAGGCGGAGGAGGCAGAGCCGGAGCCGCCGACTCTGGCGGCCGCCGAGCCGGTCGCGCCGGAAACGCGAACCTTCGCCGCGTTCGACGACGACGACGACTTCATGGCTCCCATCCCGCTCGACGACGACGTCGATGACATTCTGGGGGACGCGCCGGCGCACGAAGTCCACACCGGCGAGGAAGCCGTCGCACAGGCGGGCGACGACGCGGACGACGATGCGTCGCTGGACGAGGACCTGCTGGCCGCCGAAGCCATGGCGCGCGGCGGCGAGGCGATCGAAGGTCACGACGAACGCGCGCTGGCGCAAGCCGAACCCGAACCGCCGCGTGCGCCGCTTTCTGCACGCGAACTGATCGAACAGACCCGGGCCGCATCGCGGGCCGCACCCTCGCCGGCCGAGCTCGAGGCGCCAGCGCCCCAACGCCAGGCGCGCGTTCGGCGCCCGCGGCAAAGGCCCATCGGCCATGACGACGGCGCTGTTCGTGTCGGGCGGCGCTGCCGCGCTCAGCATGGCGCTGGTAGGCTACGAGTTCGTGCTGCAGAAGCCAGCCGGCCAGCTGCCAACGCGGGTGGCCGAGGTGCTCGGCATCGGCGCGCCGGCGACGCCGCTGGCGTCGGAACGGCCCGCGGCCGGAGAAGGGGGCCAACCGCTCGCGGCCGTCGCGCTCAACCCGACGCCGGCGAACCCGATCGCTGGCCCGTCGCCCGAACGCCCAGCAGACCGAAGCGGCCGCGGAGTTCTATGCCGACGGCGTTCGCCGCATCGAGGCGCACGACAACTCGGGCCTGGTGCCGCTGAAGCGCGCCGCCAACCTGGGCTACGCGCCGGCGGAGTTCTACCTGGCGAAGCTCTACGAGGGCGGCCAGGCCGGGCTGAAGAAGGACCTCGGCCAGGCGCGCACCTGGACCGAACGGGCCGCCGAAGGCGGCGACGTCAAGGCGATGCACAATCTGGCGCTGGACTACTTCGAGGGCACGGGCGGTCCGAAGGACCTCAGCCAGGCCGCCGACTGGTTCCATCGCGCCGCCGACCAGGGGCTGGTCGACAGTGAATACAACCTCGCGCGGCTCTACGAGGAGGGGCTGGGCGTCGCCCGCAACCCCGCCGAGGCCTACAAGTGGTACCTGATCGCGGCCCGCTCCGGAGACGCGGAGTCGCGTACAGCCGCTCAACGGCTGAAGAACGGGCTTTCGCCCGAGGCGCAATCCGCCGCCGAGCGCTCGGCGCAGGGGTTCGCGCCGCAACTCGCCGCCGCAAACAGCGCCCCTGCCGCGTCCAGCTCGACCGGCGACGTCGTCCAGGCCCAGAGGGGTCTCTCGCGCTTGGGCTACTACCAGGGCCCCTACGACGGCGTCGAACTCGCCGGCGCTCAGCCTCGCCATCGCCGCCTTCCAGCGCGACCAAGGCCTGCCCGCCACCGGCGCACTCGACCCCACGGTCAACCAGCGCCTCGCCGCCGCCGCGCAGTAAGCCGGCTAGTCCTCCACCAGCATGTCCCAGCCGATCGGCTGGGCGCGGTCGCGGCCGAGCGCCACGGCGAGCGGAGCGCGGGCGAACAGCTGGCCGAAGGCGGGGTCGCGCACATTGAGCCCGCCGGCATAGGCGCCGAAGGCCGGCAGCACGATCCGGGCGCCGTCGGTGACGAAGCAGCGCCGGCGCACCGAGCCGCCCCGGCCGGTGATCTTCAGCGCAGGGATGCAGGTGGCCGGCCGCCTCGCCGTCCCGCGGACCGGCAAGCGGCTCGTGGCGGAAGTCGACGCCCTCGATGCGGACGTCCTCCACCACCTCGCCCGGCAGGCGCATCGGGCCTTCAGCGTCATGGTTGCCGACCACCCAGACCAGCCGGCGGCTCGTCGCGAGCGCTGTCAGCCGTTCGGCGTCGCGCTCGGCCATGCGCGTTTCGCCCTCGCCGTCGTGGAAGCTGTCGCCCAGGAGGACGACGACCGCGGGATCCAGGCGCTCGACCTCGGCGGCCAGGCGGCCCAGCGTGTCGGCAGTGTCGTAGGGCGGCAGCATCTGACCCTACGGGCATAGGCCGAGCCCTTCTCCAGATGCAGGTCAGCCGCCACCATCGTCCGCGCGCGACCGAGCCAAAGAACGCCCGAGGCGCGCAGCAAGAGCTCGGCTGAGCCCAGGGTCACGGCGACGCCGCCGCATCCGCTGCGCGCGAGGCCGAGCCCGCTCATGCGCTGGCCTGCGCGATCAGGGCGTCAGCGGCGTCGGCGAGGATCATCTCGCGGGCGGAGCCGGGCGCGTTCTGCTTGCCGATCTCGGTCATCATCGGCACCGAAAACGGCGAGAGGTGGTCGAGCCGGCTCACCCGGATGCGGCCTTTGATCCGTGCGAGCAGCTGGCCCAGCCTGGCGATGTCGACCAGCCCCTTGGCGGCGTCGGCGCGCGCCGCGCGCAGCAACAGGTGATCGGGCTGGTGGCGGCGCAGCACGTCGTAGACCAGGTCGGTCGAGAAGCTGATCTGCCGTCCCGATCTTCTGGTCCCGTCGAAAGCGGCGTTCGATCAGTCCACTGATCAAGGCGCAAGCTCTTGAAGGATCCACGCATCATTGAGCTCTCAAGCAGCCACGATTCGAGATCGTCGCCCAGCATGTCCTCGGCGAACAGCTCGGCGAAGTCGATCCCGTCCATCGGCTTCAGGGACCAGATGGTCAGCCCATAGTCATTGCAGACGAAGCCCAGCGGACCCACGCCCAACCGGTCGAGCCGCCGCGTCAGGAGCATGGCCAGCGTCGTGTGCGCGAGTCTGCCCTCGAACGGGTAGGCGACCATGAAATTCTGCCGATGATGCGGGAAGGTCTCGAGCAGCATCTCGTCGGTGGCTGGGATGGCCGAGCGGTCGCGCTGCAGCTCGAGCCACTCGCGGGTGTCCGGCGGCAGCACGCGCCAATGGCTGTCGTCGCTCATCAGCTCGCGCACGCGGCGGGCGAGGAAGGTCGAGAGCGCGAACTTGGAGCCGCCCCACGACGGCATCTTGGCCGGCTGGCCGGTCGCGCGCTGGACAAGGACGTCGACGCCGGTCACGCCGACCAGCTTCCAGACCTGGCCGGCGAAGATGAAGGTATCGCCGGGCTCGAGGACGTCGAGGTACCCCTCCTCGACCTCCCCGAGCTTGCGGCCGGGCGTTCCGCGCCGGCCGGCGATCCGGACGCTCGAGCATGGCCGGCGCGACGATGGCGCCGACGTTCATGCGGTGGCGCAGCGCGGTTTCCTCGTTCCGCACCCGCCAGAGGCCATCCTGGCC
Organism: uncultured Alphaproteobacteria bacterium; assembly: GCA_963719975.1. Lineage (GTDB taxonomy): Bacteria > Pseudomonadota > Alphaproteobacteria > Caulobacterales > Caulobacteraceae > Poindextera. The sequence continues at coordinate 24,997 of CAVRED010000002.1, read as the reverse complement.
CTTCACGATGCGGCGATAGCGGTCGTAGGTCTTGAGCGCATAGCCGCCGGTCGAGACGAAGTCGACGACCTGCTCGTAGTCCTCCCAGCCGAGGTCCCGGTATGGCCCGGCGGTCCTGACCTCGTCGTAGAGCGCGACCAGGTCGAACGGCTCGGAGCAGCTCGCACCCATCACGTGCTGGGCCAGCACGTCGAGCGCGCCGGTGCGTTCGGGCTCGGCGTCGAGCGCGTTCTCGGCGATCGCTTCGCGCGCGGCCTGGCACTCCAGCATTTCGAAGCGGTTGGCCGGGACGAAGAGCGCGCGGCTGGGCTCGTCCAGGCGGTGATTGGCGCGGCCGATGCGCTGGACCATGCGCGAGGCGCCCTTGGGCGAGGCGAGTTGGATGACGAGGTCGACGTCACCCCAGTCGATGCCAAGATCCAGCGTGGAGGTGCAAACGACGGCGCGCAGCGCGCCCTTGGCCATCGCCGCTTCGACCTTGCGTCGCTGCTCGGCGGAGAGCGAACCGTGGTGAAGGGCGATCGGCAGGTTGTCGTCATTCAGCCGCCAGAGCTCCTGGAAGGCGAACTCGGCCTGGAAGCGGGTGTTGACGAAAACGAGCGCCGTGCGGGCTTTGCGGATCGCGTCATACACCTCGGGCATGGCGTGGTGGGCGGTGTGCCCCGCCCAAGGCACCTGGCCCTCGGAAAGCAGGATATCCACGATCGGCGCAGCGCCGGCGCGCGCCGATGACCACGTCGATGGGCGCTCCGGGCCGTGGCGCGAGCCAGCGCTGGATCACGGCGGGGTCGTCGACGGTCGCCGAGAGGCCGACACGGCGAACGTTCGGAGCGAATTGTTGCAGTCGGGCAAGATCCAGCGCGAGCAGGTCGCCGCGCTTGGAGGGCCAGATCGAGTGGACCTCGTCGATGATCACGCACGACAGATCCTCGAAATACCGCCTGGCGCCCTCCCACGCGCAGAAGAGCGCGAGCTGCTCGGGCGTGGTCAGCAGGATATCGGGCGGCTTGACCCGCTGGCGGGCGCGGCGGGCGACGCCTGTGTCGCCCGTGCGCGACTCCGCCTTGACCGAAAGCCCCATCTCGAAGATCGGCGCGATCAGGTTGCGCTCGATGTCGACGGCGAGCGCCTTGAGCGGCGAGATGTAGAGCGTGTGGACGCTGGCCGGCGCATTTCGCCTGGGTCGCTCCGCGAGATCGATCAAGGTGGGCAGGAAGCCGGCCAGCGTCTTGCCGCCGCCGGTCGGCGCGATCAGGAGCGCATCGCGACCCTGCCCTCGCCTTCTCCAGCATGGCCAATTGGTGCGGCCTGGCCCGCCAGCCGCGCCGGTCGAACCAGTCCGCAAAGACGCCGGGAAGCTCTGTCGTGGCCAGCGCGCCGTCCATGGCCGCGCTATAGCATGTTCGCGTTCTGTTTCTACTCTAGCCGGTGACCGGGTCGGAGGACTCCGGGAGCGCGTACTTCGAGCCGGCGGGCAGCGGCTGGGCGTTCTGGACCGGGCCAGGCGGAGCGCGACCGGCGCGGCGGCCTGCGGGCGCGGGCGCGGCGGGGCGCAGTCCGACGCTTTGGCGCCGCGGCGGTCCTCGGCTGCGGGTTCGGCGCGCGCCGGGCGGCGTTGGCGGCGAAGGTGATCTCGACGTCGGCTGGCGCCGACCGGCGGATCGACGACGTCCACAGCAAAGCCGCGGCTCTCGCCCGGCGGAATCGGACGCGCCGCCGGGATCTGCGATGTTCACGGCCAGCACCCGGCCGGCGTTGTTCAGGATGCTGATCCTCAGCGGCGGGGCGGCGATCGGGTGGTCGCGCACGTTGTGCAGGCTGCCGGAGACGCTCAGCACCGCATGGCCGCCCTTCAGCGCCGGCTGGGCGTGCTGGTCTTCGATGGTGAGGCCGACGACGTTCACCGGCAGCCCCGCCATGGCGAAGGCGCCGGCCGCGCGCGGGAACATGGTCGCGATGTCCTGCCGCATCAGCACCGCGCGCGCCGATCAGGAGGAGAAAGCCGGCGATGAGCCCGGCCCAGATCGCGCCGCTGGCGGCGGCCTCGCGCACCTTCTCCTTGGTCTGGGCGCGGCCGCGGAAGTGGCGCGGCAACTCGTCGGCGGCCAGGCGGCCGAGCTCGTCGAGCTCGCCCTCGTCCGCGTCCGGTGTGAGCGGCGACCGCGGCTCTTCGGCGACGGCGCCGAGCTCGCTTGCGGTCAGCTCCAGCGGCGGCTCGGCGCGCGCCGTCCACTTGGTCGCCGCACGATGCGCAACGCACCGCGCGTCCCGCTTCGCCCACGCGGTCGTCCTCGACAAAATAGCGGGTGGCGCACTCAGGACAGGTCAGTATCATGGCCGGCGAATCGGATGCATGCACGCCCTCGCGCCCGAGGTCGCCGATTTCGGTCCCTATGTCCAGAACCGCCGACGCGAGCGAGGGCCCGGACGAGAACGCCCGGCGCGACGGGCCTCGCCGACGCTCCGGTGGTGAGCTTCCATCAGGTCGGTCTGCGCTATGGCGCGGCGCAGGAAGTGTTGCGCAATCTGACCTTCGATCTCGAGGCCGGGTCCTTCCATTTCCTCACCGGGCCGTCGGGCGCCGGCAAGACCACGCTGCTCAAGCTGATCCACGTCGCGCTCAGCCGACCCGCGGCCGGATCGCGCTGTTCGGCCGCGACACCCAGCGGCTGACGCGCGCGCGAGCTGCCGCCCTTGCGACGCCGCATCGGCATGGTGTTCCACGACCGCCGACTGCTCGATCATCTGAACGCCTTCGACAATGTCGCGCTGCCGCTGCGGCTGGCGGGGCGCAAGGCCGAGCGACTACGCCGGCGACGTGGCCGAGCTGCTGGCCTGGGTCGGGCTGGCCGACAAGATGGCCGCCTATCCGCTGACGTTGTCCGGCGGCGAGCAGCAGCGGCTGGCCATCGCCCGCGCCGTGGTCGGGCGGCCGGATCTGCTGATCGCCGACGAGCCGACCGGCGACGTCGACCATGATATGGCGGTGCGCATCCTGCGCCTGTTCGTCGAGCTCAACCGGCTGGGCACGACCGTCCTGATCGCGACCCACGACCGCGAGCTCGTGGCGCGCTCGGGCAAGCCGGTGCTGCACATCGAGCACGGCGAGCTCTTGCTGCCGGCGGGCGCAGCGGCGTGAGCGGGCCGAGGACGCCGCCGAACCAGCGACCGGCGGCGCTGTTGCCGGCCGAGGACGCTCGTGACGGTGCGCTGGTGTTCATCGTGGCCGTGCTGTGCTTCCTCGCCTGCCTGTCTGTGGTGGCGGCGCTGGCGGCCAACCGCGCGGCTCACGGCTGGCGGACCGAGCTCAAGGGCTCGGCGACCGTCGTGGTGCGTCCCGGGCGCCGACGAGACGGCCGATGCCGCGGCGGCCCGCGCGGCCGAGGCGCTGGCCGGCGTGCGCGGCGTCGACGAGGTCGAGGCGCTGGAGAAGGACAAGGCCGAGCAACTGCTCGAGCCGTGGATCGGCCGCGACGCCCTGCCGGAAGACCTGGCCATCCCGCGTCTGGTCGACGTGGATCTGAACGCCGAGCACCCGGCGAGCGCGGCGGCGCTGGAGGCCGCGCTCAATGCCGGCGCACGTGGACGCCACTGTCGACGACCACACGCTCTGGCTGAAGGACGTGCTGCGCGCGGCCCTCCTGGCGCAGGTGGCGGCGATCTCGGTCGCCGCCCTGATCGCGGTCGCGGCCGGCGCGGTGATCGCGTTCGCCACCCGCGCCGGCCTGCAGGCGCGCGGCGACCTCGTCAGCGTGCTGCACCTGGCCGGGGCCGAGGACGGCTATATCGCGGGCCTCTTCCAGATGCGCTTCGCGCGGCTGGCGGCGACCGCGGGCCTGGCCGGCGCAGGAGGTGCGGCGGTGGTCACGGCGCTGGCGCGGCTGGCCGGCGGCGCGGAGGGGCTGACGCCGGTGCTGCCGATCGCCTGGAGCGACTTCCTGCCGCTCGCTGGCCTGCCCGATCGTGGCGGGCCTGATCGCCGCCATCGCGGCCCGGCTCACGGCGCTGTCGCTGGTGAGAGGCCTGACGTGAGGAGCGCGGCGATCCTGGTGCTGATCGTCGCGATCTGGGCGGTCGGCCTGCTCGCCTTCGCCCAACGCATCGACCGGCTGGAGACGCCCGACGAGGTCACCCCTGCCGACGGGGTCGTCGCGCTAACGGGCTCGACCGCCCGCCTCACCGCGGCGATGAAGCTGCTCGAAGACGGCAAGGCCAAGCGGCTCCTGATCTCCGGCGTGAACCGCGCGGCCAGCCCCGCCGACATCCGCGGCGTCACGAAGGCCACCCTCCGCTACTACGACTGCTGCGTCGACCTGGGCTTTTCGGCCACCGACACGGTGGGAAACGCACGCGAGACGGCGGCTTGGGCCAGGGCCAAGGGCTTCCACTCGCTGATCGTCGTCACCTCGGACTTCCACATGCCGCGCGCGATGCTTGAGCTTCATGAAGCCTTGCCGGACGTCGCCCTTACGCCCTATCCGGTAAAGACCAGCGAACTCGACGCCGGGCGCTGGTGGAGAACCGCCGAGGGGGCAAGGCGCATGACGCTCGAGTATTGCAAGTACCTCGTGATCTTCGCGCGCGAGGGGCTCTTGAGCCTCGGGCCAAGGCCGCACGCGGCGGCCGCGTCGCCGCACGCGGCCTGAGAGAGGCTGTTCGGTGACGGCGGTTCGTTCGCTCGCCTTCAATCTGGCCTTCTATCTGTGGACCCTGTTCGCGGCGATCGTGACCTTGCCGATCCTGCTCGCGCCGAGACCCGCCGCCCAGGCCACGCTGAACCTGTGGGCCAAGGTGGTGACATGGCTGCTGCGGGTCGTCGGCGGCGTGCGGGTGGAGGTGCGCGGGCGAGAGCATGTGCCGGTTGGCGTGGCGCTGGTCGCGCCGAAGCACCAGTGCATGTTCGACATCTTCGGCCTGATCGCCGTGCTGCCGGACAGCTGCTTCGTGCTGCGCAAGGAGCTGATGCGCATCCCGGTGTTTGGCTGGTGGGCGTGGAAGTGCGACATGATCGTGATCGACCGCGAGGGGGGCTCGAAGGCGCTCAGGCACATGCTGACCGTCGTCGCGCGACCGCCTCACCCAGGCGCCGCGCCAGCTGGTGATCTTCCCCGAGGGTCACCGCGGCAAGCCGGGCCAGGCCGGCGACTATCAGCCCGGTGTCGCCGCCCTCTACCGCGACCTCGACATGGAATGCGCGCCGGTGGCGCTGAACTCGGGCGCGCACTGGCAAAGAGGCGGGCTCGCCCTGAAGCCCGGCACGATCGTGTTTGAGTTCCTCGAGCCGCTGCCAGCGGGGATGAAGCGGGCCGAGTTCATGCGCGAACTGGAGGAGCGGCTGGAAACGGCTTCCAACGCGCTGTTGGCTGAGGGGGTGTAGGGCCGGCGCGTGCGCGCCGGGACGCTGCGCCGCTCGGCTCCCGCTTCCAGCTCTTCCACCCGCGTCAGCAGCCGTTCCATCGTGCTGTCGGCGACCCCTTCGGCGCGGAGGTGAGTGACCAGGTCGCGGAGGTAGTCGACGTTGCGGCCGGAGAGGCCGCTCGCGCCGGCGATCAGCTGCGCCTGCTCTTCGAGCGTGAGGTCGCCAGCCCACTGCGGGTGGTTGCGGTCGGAGAGGTAGACCAGAGCTTCGACGAGGCTGCCGGAGTCGAGCCGGACGTGCGCCCAGGCCTCGAAGTAGGTCTCGGTCGGCTGCTCGCGATCGGTGAGGTAGGCGTACACCCCAGGCCAGTCGGGCGCGGCGATGCGGTAGGCCGCGCCGCGCGTCGCGCCGCCAGGCGCCAGGCCCAGCACCAGCCCGCGCCGCTCCGGCGTGCCGCGATGGTGCACCGAATAGATGCAGAAGGCGCGGCGGCGGCCGTGCGCGACGGCGGGCCGCCGCTCGACGAACGCGAACCCCGGTCGCCACATCAGCGACCCGTAGCCGAACACCCAGCGACCATCCGCGGGCGACTCGATCCGCTCCTTGCGCCATCGGCCCCGATTAGCGCAAAGCGCCGGCTATTGCGCGTGCGGCCGCAACCTCTATGGTCGCGCGCTTTCGAAAAAACGGACGAACCGCCCTTGCACGCCAAGTCGCCATCGCTGGATGCCGTTCGAGCGCGCATCGACGAGGTCGACGCCGCGTTGATGAAGCTCGTGGACGAACGCGCGAGCCTCGCGCGGGAGGTCGCCGAAGCCAAGCGCGCCGCCGGCGAGACGCTGATGCTGGGCCTCAGGCCGGCGCGCGAGGCTGCGCTGATCCGCAAGCTGCTGGCCACCCCAGGGCGCGCGGCCAGCCCGCAGCTCACGGTGCGTCTTTGGCGTGAGTTCATTTCGGACAGCCTGATCCAGCAGGGGCCGTTTCCACCTCGCGGTCTGGGGCGGCGGCGATGCGGCGCGCACGGTCGAGGTCGCGCGCATGCGGTTCGGTGCGGCGCCCCCGCTCGGCGTCAGCCCGAGCCGCCGAAGGCGGCGCTGGCCGAAGCGCGGCAGCCGGGCGGCGTCGCCGTGCTGGCGCTGCACGAGCGCGACGCCCTGGTGGGCCGGGCTTGTCGCCGAGCCCGAGCTGAGCGTGTTCGCGGCGCTGCCCTGCCTTGAGAGCCTCGGCCCGCAAGCCGCGCTCGCCGTCGCCAACGTCGCCGTCGAGCCGACCGAGCGGGACGAGACCTATTGGGTCAGCGACGCCGACGAGCCGGCGCCGCGCGATCGAGCTTGCGCTCGCGCGTGAGGGCGTCGCCGCCCGGCTGATCGCCGAGGCCGGCGGCGTTCGCCTGTTCGGTCTGGCCGGCTTCTTTCCGAAGGATGACGCCAAGCTGATGCGCGCGCCCGGCGCGTTGAAGGGCGTGATCGGCGCGTCGCCGACGCCGTTCGACATCTGAGTCCCGACCCGGTGAGCGCGCTCGAACGCTTCAAGGCTGACCGGCCCCAGCCCAAGCCGGGCATCGACGAGATCGTCGCCTACGTGCCCGGCAAGTCGAAGGTCGAGGGCATCGCCCATCCGATCAAGTTGTCGTCGAACGAGAACATCCTGGGCTCGAGCCCGAAAGCGATCGCCGCCTATGCCGAGGCCGCCGGCACGCTCAACATGTATCCCGACAGCCGCACGATGGCGCTGCGCGATGCGGTCGCCGCACACTACCGTCTGGAGCCCGAGCGGCTGGTGTTTGGCTGCGGCACCGACGAGATTCTCGGCCGGCTGGTGCAGCAGGTCTATCTCGAGCCCGGCGACAACATCGTGCAGGGCGAATTCGGGTTCGGCGCCTACGGGATCGGCGCGCGCGCCTGCCAGGCCGAGGTGCGCTACGCGCCCGAGCCGGACCTTCGCCTCGAGTGTCGACGAGATGCTGAAGTGCGTCGACGAGCGCACGCGGCTGGTCTTCGTCACCAACCCGTCCAACCCGACCGGGACGTGGATCACGGGCGAGGAGATGGAGCGGCTGCACGCTGAGCTTCCGCCGTCGGTCATGCTGGTCGTGGACGCGGCCTATGCCGAGTTCTGCACCGACCCGCGCTTCACCGACGGGCTGGACCTGGCGCGCACGGCCTCAAACGTCATCGTCACCCACACCTTCTCCAAGATCTTCGGGCTGGCGTCCCTGCGGATCGGCTGGGGCTATGCGCCGATCGAGGCGGCTGAGGCGATGGAGCGTATCCGCCTGCCGTTCAACACCTCGATCCCGGGGCAATCGGCCGCGATCGCGGCGCTGGGCGACACGGCGTTCCAGGCCGAGTCCCTGGCGCTGGTCGAGCGCTGGCGGCCGTGGCTGACCCAGCAGCTGGGCGGGCTCGGCCTCGAGGTCGCCCCGTCCGGGGCGAACTTCGTGCTGGTGCGGTTCCCGACCAGCGCCCGGGCGCACCGCGCCCGAGGCCGCGGCCTTTCTCGAAGCGCGGGGCTATATCGTGCGCGGCGTGGCCAACTATGGCCTGCCCGATTGCCTGAGGATCACCATCGGCCTGGAAGCGCACAACCGCGCCGTGATCGACGCGTTGGCGGACTTTCTCGGGCGCGGAACGCGATGAGCGAGCCGGTGGTCGCGCGCCTGGCCGTCATCGGATGCGGCCTGATCGGCTCGTCGGTGGTCCGCGCCGCGCGGCAGAACAAGGCGGCTGGCGAGATCGTGGTGTTCGACGCGAGCGTCGAAACGCGCGAGCGGGTGCGCGAGCTGGGCATCGCCGATGCCGTTGTCGACACCGCCGCAGAGGCCGCGAACGGCGCGGACCTGGTCATCATCGCCACGCCGCCGGCCGTGATCGGCGAGGCGGTGAAGGCGGCCGCGACCGGTCTGAAGCCGGGCGCCATCGTCTCCGACGTCGGATCGGTGAAACGCGCGGTCGGCGAGGCGATGGCCGAGGCCGCCCCGCCCGGCGTCTTCGTCGTCCCGGCGCACCCGATCGCGGGCACGGAGTACTCAGGCCCCGACGCCGGCTTCCCCACGCTGTTCCAGAACCGCTGGACGGTGATCTGCCCGATGGAATCGGACGACCCCGCCTATGCCGGCGGCGGTCGAGCGGGTCTCGGCGTTCTGGCGGGCGATCGGCGCCAACGTCGAGACCATGGACGCCCGCCACCACGACCTGGTGCTGGCGGTGACGTCCCACCTGCCACACCTGATCGCCTACAACATCGTCGGCACCGCGGCCGACCTCGAGGAGGTCACGGAGGGCGAGGTGATGAAGTACTCGGCCGGCGGCTTCCGCGACTTTACCCGCATCGCCGCCTCCGACCCGGTGATGTGGCGCGACGTCTTCCTGCTGAACAAGGACGCGGTGCTCGAGACGCTCGGTCGGTTCATCGAGGACCTGCAAGCGCTGTCGCGGGCGATCCGCTGGGGCGAAGGCGACAAGCTGGAGGCGCTCTTCACCCGCACGCGCGAGATCCGCCGCGGCATCATCGCCGCAGGCCAGGAGAGCCCCGAGCCGAACTTCGGTCGCGACAGGACCTGAGCGCCGGCCGCCGCCTAAGGCAGCGTGTAGCGGACGTCGAAGATGAACATGCCGACGTCGGTCCACTTCGGCGCGCCGGCCGCGATGGAACCAGGGCTCAGCGCCAGCACGTAGGAGTACTGCAGGCCCGGTCGACAGGACGCCGCCGGTCGGCGCTCGACCAGATCTTGTACTGCGGCTCGAGGGTGAACTCGGTCACGTACTTGTTGTTGCTGTTCGACGAGTTCGGGCCGCCGAAGCCGATGAACGCGCCCGGATTGGCGCCGGCCGGTGGCGTCGAGGGCGAAGTTGCGGTCGAAGTTGGTCCAGCCGTAGTAGCTCGGATAGCGACCAGTTGTGTGTGGCCCCACTCGCACGCCGCCGAGCAGACGAGAGTCGGAGCGTGACGTCAAGCGAGAGCGCTGCACGGTCTGCCGCTGACCGCCGCTGGGCGCGTGACGGCCGGCAACACGACGAAGTCCGGACCCATGCCGAAGATGTAACGGCCGCCGCCCTCGCTGTAGTAGGCGTCGCCAAGAGCGTCAAGCCAGGCATCACCTGGACGTTGCCGTTCACCGCGACGCCCCAACCGGTGGTCGATGTCGCGCTCGAAGAGGTTCGGCCGCCGCACGGCATGCTGCGCCTGCAACAGTCAACGACGCGGAACTGCCGACACCAGGCCGACCGCCTCGAGGTGGAACGGCAGGCCGTTGGGCAGCTTGTTGTCGTAGGCGGCCTTGACGAGGATGTCCGGGAACCGGTTCGGACCGCCGTCGAGTGTTGGCCTAGTCGATCTGGACGCCGAGCTGGGCGTTGAAGGCGGCCGGGAAGGTCACCTCACGCCCTGCCCGCCGAACTGCTCCGGATTCTCCAGCGCGACGCCGACCGCGAGGTTCGAGTTGACGTGGTAGGCGACGCGGAACTGCGCGTGCCGGGCCCAGGTCAGACCCACGTTGTAGTTCGGGTCGTAGTCGTTGGTGATGAACAGCCCGTCGGGCATGGACGAGAGGCCGACGCGGTTCGGCGTCATCCAGCTCCACGCCTGGCCGGCCAACACCTCCCACCGCCCGCGCTGGGCGTCGACGAAGAACTGGCGGATGCGGAAGGTGTGACTCTCGCTCGTGACCTCGACATTGGCCGCATCGTTGCCGAGGAAGTCGCCCTCGAAGTAGCCGACCGCGTGCACCGGCTCGCCGCCCCAGTCGAAGCGTCGCCTCGGCCTTCAGGCTGAGCCGTGAGTTCGCCGCGGTGACCCGATCCTCGCTGATGTTGCCCTGCGATCGTGTTGTCGAACGGGATGGCGAAGAAGTTGGTGCCGCCGGGTTGCCGGTGTTCGACGTCCGATAGATGTTCATCATGTCGATGAAGCCGCCGACGGTCAGGTCGACCGTTGCCGAGCGTCACGCGTGGTCGGGTGGTCCTCGTGGAAGTAGACCGGCCCCTCGTTTGACGGCGCCGCGCCGCCGTTGGCGAGCATCATCGGCTCGGCCTCGGCGATCGAGTTGACGTCGGTCTGGTTCAGGACGCCCTTGGCCTCGAGCAGCTTGACCAGTTGATCGCGGGTCGTGACGCCGGCGGCGTCCGCCTGGCTGATCACTCCCTTCTCGACCAGCACGGCAACCAGCGGATCAGGGCTCGACTGCGCGGCCGCGGCCGACGCAAAACCCAGCACCGCAGCCGCGGCTCCCAACGCAAACCAACCCCGTCTCGACATCGTCGTCGCCCCCTCGCGCGAATGGCAGTGGAGCTTGGCCCTAACACACGCCTATGCGTCGATCGAACGACGAATATTATCTATGCGTGTTTCTTACATTGTATCGCGACGGTTGAGCCACACTAGGCGAGATGAGCGCCAACCGCCTCGATCGCCTCGACGAGGCCGACCCGCTCCAGCGTGACCCCCTCGGGCAGGCTCGAGAACAGCCGGGTCGGGGCCGCCGCATCCAGCATGACGAAGACGCCTCGGTCGTCAGCGCGGCGGATCAGCCGGCCGAACGCCTGGGCGATGCGGGCGCGGGCGATCGCGTCGTCATACGCCTTGCCGCCGAACCGGCCCCGCCTGGCCTTGTGCAGCAGATCCGGTCTCGGCCACGGAATCCGGTCAAATACAAGCAGGCGCAGCGAGCGCCCAGGCACGTCGACCCCGTCGCGCACGGCATCGGTGCCGAGCAGGCACGAGTCCTCCTCGACGCGGAAGATGTCGACGAGCGCGCCAACGTCGAGGGGGTCGACGTGCTGGGCGTAGAGGGCGACGCCGGCCTGCGCCAATGGCGCGGCGATCCGCTCGTAGACCGTGCGCAGGCGGCGGATCGCGGTGAACAGGCCAAGCCCGCCGCCGCCGGCGGCGATGAACAGCTCGCGCAGCGCCGCGGCTACCTGCCGCGGATCGTCACGGCCGACATCGGTGACAACCAGGGCGCGTGCATTGCGTGCATAGTCGAAGGGCGACGCCAGACGCAGCGTCTTCGGGGGCTCGGCGAAGCGCCCGGCGCCCGTGCGCGCCTCGGCCAGCGAGAAGGGATCCTCGAGCGCGGAGTCTGCCAGGGTCGCGCTGGTGACGAGCACGCCGTGGGCCGGCGCAAGCACCGCGGCGTGCAAGGGCTCGGTGGGGTCGACCCAGTGGCGGCGGCAGGCGGCGTCGACCACCCGGCCGTATAGGAAGGTGGCGTCGAACCAGTCGACGAAGTCCGGATCGTCCTCGGAGTCCTCGGCGATGGCGGTCAGCATCGTGCGCCAGGCAGGCAGGTGCATGCGTGCGCGCCGGTCCAGCCCGCGCAGCGCCCCCTCGATCCGCGAGCGCTCGCCGGTCGAGAGCTCGTCGGCGGCCTCGTCCAGCAAGTCCTCGAGCCGGCGCGCGAGGGTCAAGAGCGGCGCCTCGATCGCGGCCAGGGCATGGGCCGCCTCCCCGGCCCGCTCGCGCACGAGATCGATCGCCGGGCGGGCGGCGCACTCCTGGCCGACCTCGGACGGGGCGGCGCGGGCGGCGAGCTGCTCGAGGACGGCGACGAGGAAGCGCTCGATCGGGCCGAGCGGGTTGGCTTCGCCGGACGGCGGCGCGATGCGGCCCGACCAGCCTTCGCCCGGCAGGCCGCTCGCCGCGCGGAGCGCCTCGCCAAGCGCCGCGCGAGCGTCTTCGCGATCGCCGATGAGGTCGAGGAGCCTGGCCTCCAGCCCCCGCCCGCGGCGGCCGCGACCCTCCGGCCCCCGGATCCATCGACGCAACTCGGCGGCTTCGGCGCCGGAGATCGCCGCCGAGAAGGCGGCGTCTGCGGCGTCGAACAGGTGGTGCCCCTCGTCGAACACGATCCGCTTGGGCGCGGTCGTCTCGATGTCGGCCTTGAGCCCGCGGGCGGCGCGCGCCCCGTCGAAGGCGGCCTGGGTCAGCACAAGGGCATGGTTGGCGATCACGAGGTCTGCGCGCCGGGATGCGCGCACGGCCTTCTCGACGAAGCAGGCGCGATAGTGCGGACAGGCGGCGTGCACGCACTCGCCCCTCCGGTCGACGAGGTTGGCGGGGCTGGCCTGGGCGGCGGGGCCGACCGCGAAGAGGCTGGGCAGCCAGGCGGGGAAGTCGCCGCCCGTCATGTCGCCGTCACGGGTCGCCCTGGCCCAGCGGGCGGCGAGTCCGATCCCGATCAGGTCGCCGCCGCCGAGCAAGGCGGCGTTCGCCTGTTCCTGCAGGTTCAATAGGCAAAGGTAGTTCTCGCGGCCCTTGCGAACGACCGCGCGCTTCGCCCGCTGGATCGGGTCGGGGTAGACCGCATGGCTCTCCCGCTCGATCTGCCGCTGCAGGGCGCGGGTGAAGGTCGAGACCCAGACGCCCGGCCCGTTCGCCTCCGCCCACAGCGACGCCGGCGCCAGGTAGGCGAGCGTCTTTCCGACGCCGGTCCCGGCCTCGGCCAGCATCATGTGTGGTTCGCCGTCCTTGGCCCGGGGCTGGAAGGCGTGGGCGGTCTCGGCGGCGAACTCGGCTTGGGCGAGTCGCGCTTCGTCGAGGCCGGCGCGTCCTAGCAGAAGGCTCAGCCGTTCGCGCGCGGCGTCCGGATCAACCGTGCTGTGAGCCCGGCTCGCCGGGCGGCGCCTGATCTTCCCACTCCGGGATGCGGCTCCAGGCGTCGAGGCCGGATCCGCGCCAGCCTTCCCGCACCGCCTTGGAGCGCAGCGCTTGCACCACCGCCGGCGCCCAGGCCCAAGCGGCGCGCCCCAACGTCTCGGCCAGCGCCAGCGCCTCCTCGCGGGTGGGCCACGGCGTTTCGGCGAGCTCGAACAGCAAGAGCCCGCAGGCCAGCTTCAGGCTCTCGGCCTGCGCCTCGGGCGTCTTCGGCTCGGCCATGCCGAGCGCAAGGGCCAGCCCAGCAGCGGATGGGGCGCAGAACCGGGCCGGTCGAACGAACGCGAGGAGTTCGAGCGCGTCGAAGACGTCGCGCGAGCGGGCGGGCGACGGCAAGTTGAGCCGCCGGGCCGTCATGCCGGCGTGGGCGACCAAGACCGGGCCGCCGCGCGCCAGCTTGCGGGCGTCCTCCGCTGTGACCGGCCGGGCCCCAGCGCCGTCGCAGATCGCGGCCCGCGGTCCCGGCAGGACGACGAGCGCGGGCGCAAGGTCGAGGGCTGTGGCGGGCGCGTTCACAACTCGCCACTCCTACGCTGGCTCGCGTGAAACGAAAAGGGAACAACGACGGCTGGCCGCCGAGCCCCTATGTGTTAAAAACCACACTGCGGAGGACGTCATGACCCAGCGCTTCTTTCCGGCGGTGCTCGAACGCGACGAAGGTGGCGCATACGGCGTCTGGTTCCCCGACTTCCCGGGCGCGGTGGCGGCCGGGCGCACGCAAGAGGATGCGCTGGCGCGAGCCACCACGGCGGTGGCGGAAGCGGTCGAGGATCTCGCGCTCGCCGGTCAGTCGCTTCCCGAGCCGACCGCGATCGAGGCGATCGAGCTCCCGAAAGGTTGCAAGCCGGCGGCCTTCGTCGCAATCGGCGTCGAGCCCCCGGATCAGTCCGAGCGGGTGAATGTCTACCTGCCCAAGAGCCTGCTCAAACGCGTCGACGCCCGGGCCGCCGAGCTCGGAATGAGCCGCTCCAGCTTCTTCGGCTTCGCGGTGAGCCATGCGGTGACGGTGGGCGAGAACATCGTCGATCTGCTGCGGCGCAATCAGGATCTCGAGGGCGCTCAGGCAGAGACGCTCTTGTATTGGCGTCGCGGGAAGACGCGGCGATAGCGCTATAGCCAGGGCGCGATCGGTTCGCCGGCAAGCATCTGATCGTAGGTTGGCCGCGGGCGGACGACGGCGAAGCGGTCGCCGTCGACCAGCACCTCGGGCGCCAGGAGGCGGCTGTTGTACTCGCTGGACATCACAGCGCCGTAGGCGCCGGCCGACATGAAGGCGACCAGGTCGCCGGCCCTGAGCGGCGGAAGGAGCCGGTCGCGGGCGAAGGTGTCGCCTGTCTCGCATACCGGCCCCACCACATCGTAGGGGATCGGCTGCGCGTCGGGCGCGGGTGTGACGACCGGCCGAAGCTCGTGGTAGGCATCGTACATCGCCGGGCGGACCAGATCGTTCATCGCAGCATCGACCACCAGGAACCGCCGTCCCTCGGGCCGCTCGTGCACGAGGATGACCCGGGCGAGCAACACGCCGGCATTCGCCACGACGAGCCGCCCGGGCTCGAAGGCGAGCTGGATCTCGAGGCCGTGAAAGACACGGGCGAGCGCCGCCGCGTAAGCCGCCGGCGCGGGCGGGTCCGGCTGGTTGAAATAGGGCACGGCCAGCCCGCCGCCCATGTCGAGCCGCTCGACCGCGAGGCCTTGGCGCCTGAGGCTCTCGACGAGGCCGCGCATCGTGCGCGCCGCCGCCTCGAAGGCGCCGAGATCGGCGATCTGGCTGCCGATGTGGCATGCGACGCCAAGCGGCCGGACGCCTGGGAGGTTCGAGGCCTTTTGGTAGAGCCGGGCCGCCTCGCTCAGCGAAACGCCGAACTTGGCGTCGGCCTGGCCGGTGGCGATCTTGGCGTGGCCGCCGGCGGCGACGTCCGGGTTGACCCGGATCGCGATCGGCTGTCGCGCGCCCTTGGCTCCGGCGACGGCGGACAGGCGATCGAGTTCGGGCTCGGCCTCGACGTTGATCTCGGCCACGCCCGCTGTCGACGGCGAAGGCCAGCTCGGCGTCCGTCTTGCCGACGCCGGAGAAGACAATGCGGCCGGGTTCGAGCCCCGCGGCGAGCGCCCGGCGAATCTCGCCCTCCGAGACCGTGTCAGCCCAGACGCCGAGACGAAACAGAGTCTTCAGCACGGAGAGGTTCGAGTTGGCCTTCACCGCGTAGGCCACGATTGGGGCCGGCGGTCCGATCGCCGACACGGCCTCGCGGAACACCTGAACGTGGCGGACCAGGGTTGCGGTCGAATAGACGTAGGCCGGCGTTCCGACCGCCTCGGCGATGCGCGCCAGCGGCACGCGCTCGCAGGCCAGCGCGCCGTCGCGCGCCTCGAAGTGGTTCACTGCGGAGCGCCGGGCTGCCCGGGCTGCGGCAGCGCGCCGGGGTCGCCCTGCGGCGGCATGGTGTCGTTGCGGCCCGGTATGGTGGGCGCAAAGGGCGCCTGGGTCAGCGGATCGGCGCTGGAGGCCGCCTCGTCGTTGGGCGGCGGCAGCTCGGACGCCGCGCGCGCGCGCGCCCGGGCGGCGTCAGCGGCGTGCCGCTGCTGGTCGTAGTCGGCCTTGGCCTGGCCGCCGAACACGGGCGCCGGTTGCTCGAGGTCGCCGAGCTTGCCGCAGGCCGCGAGGCCGACACTGGCCAGGAACACGATGACGACGGCGGTGCGGGCGATCATCTGAGCTTTTCCTTCCAACGCTTGATCTGCGCCCGAACCTGGGCGGGCGCCGTCCCGCCGTAGCTTGCGCGGCTCGCGACCGAAGCGCCAGCCGTCAGCACCTCGTAAACGTCCGCAGTGACGCGGGGTTCGATCGCCTTGAGCTCGGCGAGCGGCAGGGCGGCGAGGTCGGAGAGACCAAGCGCCTCGGCCCGCGCGACCGCGCGGCCGGTCAGGTGGTGCGCCTCGCGGAAGGGCAGGCCCAGGCGGCGCACCAGCCAGTCGGCGAGGTCGGTCGCGGTCGAGAACCCAGCGCCGGCCGCCGCGGCCATGCGCCCCTCGTCGGCGACGAGGTCGGCGATCATGCCGGTCATGGCGGCGAGCGAGAGCTCGAGCGCATCGAACGCCTCGAACAGCGGGGCCTTGTCCTCCTGCATGTCCTTGCCATAGGCCAGCGGCAGCCCCTTCATCACCGTCGCCAGGCCGACGAATGCGCCCATGACGCGCCCGGTCTTGCCGCGCACCAGCTCGGCGGCGTCGGGATTGCGCTTCTGCGGCATGATCGACGAGCCGGTGGTGAAGGCGTCGGACAGACGCACGTAGCCGAACGCCGGCGTCGACCAGATCACGATCTCCTCGGCCAGCCGGGAGAGGTCGAGCGCCGTGATCGCCGCCGCCGCCAGCGCCTCGAGCGCGAAGTCGCGGGCGGCGACGGCGTCCATCGAGTTGGCCATCGGGCCGTCGAAGCCCAGCGCGCGGGCGGTCTCGGTGCGGTCGATTGGGAACGACGTGCCGGCCAGCGCCGCCGCGCCCAGCGGCGAGGCGTTCATCCGCGCGCGGGCGTCGGCGAAACGTTCGGCGTCGCGGCCGAACATCTCGACATAGGCCATCAGGTGGTGGCCGAAGGTGACCGGCTGCGCCGGCTGCAGATGGGTGAGCCCGGGCATGATCGCCGCGGCGTAGGCCTCCGCCTTGGCGAGCAGCGCCCGCTGCAGCGCCTTCAGGCCCGTCGATCGAATGGTCGCAGGCGGCGCGCACCCAGAGGCGAACGTCCAGCGCGACCTGGTCGTTGCGCGAGCGGGCGGTGTGCAGCCGCCCGGCGGCCGGGCCGATCAGCTCGGCCAGCCGCTGTTCGACGTTCATGTGGATGTCTTCGAACTCGTCGCGGAATGGGAAGGTCCCCGCCGCGATCTCCGCCTCGATCTGCATCCAAACCGCCCTGGATGGCCGCTTCGTCGGCCGCCGGGATCACGCCGGCCCTGGCCAGCATGGCGGCGTGCGCGCGCGAGCCGGCGATATCCTCGCTCGCCAGCCTCCTATCGAAGCCGATCGAGACGTTGATCGCCTGCATCAGCGCGTCCGGCTTGACGGAGAAGCGTCCGCCCCACATGGACTGCCCCCGCGCCGGGGCGGCATCGCGACCCGGCTCGGCGCGAGCGGTCTTCGGAGCCTTGGCCATGACGGATATCCGAGCGAGCGAGACGATGGAGGGGTCCAGACGCTGGCCCTGGGTCGCGGCGTTCTGGAGCGCGGCCGCCGTCGGCCTCGCCGCGCTCGTATATGTCATCGTCGCGCTTTCCACCAACCCGCCCCAGCCCGAGTTGAAGACGCTGGCGCGCGGCGACATGGCGAATCTGGTGGTCGAGAGCACGGGCGCGCCGCCGCCGTCGCTGCCGTTCATCGGCGCCGACGGGCGGGAGACCAACCTCGCCAGGCTGAAGGCGCCGGTCCTGATCGTGAACCTGTGGGCGACCTGGTGTGCGCCCTGCGTGCGCGAGATGCCGACCCTGGCCAAGCTGCAGGCGGCCTATCCCGGCCGCATCCTGGTCGTTCCGATCAGCATGGACGCGCCGAAGGACAGCGCGAAGGCGCGCGCCTTCATCGCCCAATACCCGCCCTTGCCCTTCTACCAGGACCCCGGCTCGAAGCTGGTCTTCGCCATCAGCCCCCCGGCCGAGGGCCTGCCGACCACCCTGATCTACGACAAGAGCGGTCGCGAGCGGGCGCGGCTGGCCGGCGGCGCGGACTGGAGCGGGCCCGACGCCCACGCCGTCGTCGAATCGCTGCTGGCGCAGAAGTGAACGAACGGGCGGTTGACGCCTCAGTGGCCCCGTAGCCATCTAGCTGCGCAATCCGATCTTACGGCCGCTCTGCAACGACCCCACCGGTCCCGAGACCTAGCCGAAACCAGATTTGCGATTGTGTCGGGCGGCTCGCCGCCCCTGGTCAAAGGCTGTTCGAGGAAACGAGTATATGCCCAGCGGCACGGTCAAATGGTTCAACGCCACCAAAGGCTTCGGCTTCATCCAGCCAGCGGACGGCGGCAAGGACGTCTTCGTCCACATCTCGGCGGTCGAGCGCGCCGGGCTGCGCGGCCTGAACGAAGGCCAGCAGGTCAACTACGAGCTGCAGGAGGAGCGCGGCCGCACCGCCGCGGTCAACCTGAAGGTCTGACGGCGCCTTGGATCCTCTCCCGTGGGGGAGGATCTACCCTCGATCGAACCCTAGCTCGGCGCGGAGCGCCGCCGCGCTGAGCCCGCGCGCCCGGATGTCGCGCAGCGTCTCGGCGCGGTCGCGCTTGGCGTAGCGTTTGCCGTCCGGGCCGACGAGGATGCGGTGGTGGCGATAGGCCGGCTCGGGAAGGCCGAGCAGCGCCTGCAGAAGCCGCTGGACCGGAACGGCGTCGAACAGATCCGCGCCCCGCACGACCAGGGTCACGCCCTGCAGCGCGTCGTCGACGACGACCGCCAGGTGATAGGCGACGCCCAGGTCCTTGCGCGCGACGATCACGTCGCCGGCCGCCTCGGCGCGGGCGGCGATCAGGCCGTGCTCGCCGCGGGGCCCCGAGCCCTGCTCGACGAACGAGAGCGCATCGAACGCCGGACCGAGCTTCGCTCGCGCGGCGGCCAGCGACAGCCGCCAGGCGAAAGGCTCGCCGCCGTCGAGGCGCCGAACTTCCTCGGCCGCGGGCAGCGGCGCGCCGATGAAAGCCTCGGCCGGGCCGTGCGGCGCGGTGGCGATCTCGGCCATCACCTCGGCGCGGGTCCGGAAGCAGCGGTAGACGAGGCCGTCGTCGCGCAGGCGCGAGAGCGCGGACTGGTAGTCGTCCATGTGCTCGGACTGGCGACGAACTGGCGCCTCCCAGGCCAGGCCCAGCCAGGCCAGGTCCTGAAAGATCGCGTCCTCGAACTCGGGACGGCAGCGGGCGCGGTCGATGTCCTCGATGCGCAGGAGGAAACGGCCTCCGCGCGTCGGCGGCGGCCTTGGCGGCCGTCAGCGCCGAGAAAGCGTGACCGCGATGCAGGTAGCCGGTGGGCGACGGCGCGAAGCGGGTGACGACCGGCGTCGCGTCCAGGCTCAATGCCCCCGCTTGGTGGCGAGGAAGAGGGGCGCGTGCTCGAGCACGGCCTTGATGAAGGCGCGCTCGCCGCCGAGGAGCTCCTTCAGCGGCGCGCATTTATCGAACCGGCTGATCTCGGCCAGGCCGTGCACCGACGACCAGGCGGCGATGGCGGTCAGCTCGAGGTCGAGCGGATCGACCTTGCCGCCGGCCGCCTTCTCGATCGCCTGCTTTACGAGCTCAAGCCCGTTGTCATCGTGCTCGCTGCGTCTCGGGGAACATCTCCGCCGAGCGGGCGCAGTCGTACATGACGCGATAGAGCGCCGGATTGGCGTGGGCGAACTCCACATAGGCCAAGCCCAGCTCGCCCGGCCCGTGCTCGCTCACGGCTCTCGCCATGGCCTCGTTCAGCCGCTGGAAGCCGTCCTTGGAGACGGCCAGCATCAATTCGTTCTTGTCGTGGAAGTGGTGGTAGGGCGCGGCCGGCGAGACCCCCGCCTCGCGGGCCACCGCCCGCAATGTCAAGGCCGAGGGCCCGTCGCGCTCGATGATGGTCATCGCCGCATCCAGCAGCGCCCGGCGCAGATCGCCATGATGATAGGGCTTGGCCGCGGTTCCCGCGGTCTCATGCATCGCCATCGTTCCCACCCTTAGATTTCCTGGCACCGTATGACATAATTCTAACGATGTAAAGATTGATCTTGACGCCGTTTAAATAGGTGCTATCTAAGCACCGTCCAGATCGGAAAGCGGTTGGCGAACAAGCCTCCGGAGACCGAGACGGACCGCTCACCGGCTTCGGGGGGCGCGGCTTTAGACCAATCAACTAGGGGTGACAACATGTCCCTCTCAACCATTCTTCAACGCGCCGCCGACGCAACCGGCGGCATCTTCCTCCTGGCGATCGGCCTGGTGACCGGCGGGGCCATGGCCCTGGTCGGCGCCTAAGACCGCCGGGGGGTAAGCCTCATGGAGGCTCAAAGGGTTTGAGGGGAGCAAGCTTGCAAGTTCACGCTCCCCTCAGACACCCTTCTTCTCTCTGCATTAGACGAAATCGATTGATGATTGTTCGCCCGGCCATTTCGCCGGGATCCGCCGGGGCGGCGTGGCCGCCAGGCGACGCAAAGCGCAAAATCGCAAGGCCGATCCAACCGCCGACATAGTGCTGTCGCGAAATCGTCTCTATGGTCCGCCGCGCCGGGCTCGGCGCAGGATCCGGGCAGGCCAAGAGGAGCAGCGCTTTCAGTCTTTCGGTGCGTGAGCCGATCAGCCGGTCTTCGCCAGCTTGGAGGCCCGGCCATGCAGGTGCTTAAGCGGCCGCCGTCGGGCTGGCCGGCCTTGGTGCTGAACGCCGACTATCGGCCGCTGTCCTACTACCCCCTGTCGCTCTGGCCCTGGCAGGAAGTGATCAAGGCTGTCTTCCTGGACCGCGTCGACGTGGTCTCGACCTACGACCAGGTCGTCCACTCGCCCTCGTTCGAGATGCGGCTGCCGAGCGTGGTCTCGCTCAAGCAGTACATCGTGCAGGACCGGCCGCCGGCGTTCACCCGGTTCAACCTCTTCCTGCGCGACGCCTTCTCCTGCCAGTACTGCGGCTCGGGCGACGACCTGACCTTCGACCACCTGATCCCCCGCTCGCGCGGGGGGCGGACCACGTGGGAGAACATCGTCACCGCCTGCGCGCGCTGCAACCTGGCCAAGGGCGGGCGCACGCCGCACGAGGCGCACATGCAGCCGCACCGCCGGCCGCACAAGCCGAACATGTACGAGCTGCAGGATCATGGCCGCCGCTTCCCGCCCAACCACCTGCACGAAAGCTGGCTCGACTACCTCTACTGGGACATCGAGCTGGAGGCGTAGGACGCCACTGAACTCTCCGTTCAGAGCGCTTTAGGCTTCAGCGCGAGCGGCTGGCGCAGGTTGTGATCGCTGCATGTGACGCAACGCTGTCGTCGCCCGCACGGCCCGCCAACTCAGGAACGCCAGCGCGAGCCACATGATGCTCACGGGGGCCAGAATGAGTGTCTGGGATGGGTCGCCGATGCGCCCCTGAGCGCCCAGCACGGCCGCAGCGGCGGTCACCATGATCAGCAGAAGTGCGCATAGCGACGCAATCGCCAACAAGACGGCCGCAGCAACTCTACTCCTGAAAAGAAGGAGAGCCAGCGCGAGACCGTTCAGGACCACCAGCGTGACGACACCGCCTATGATGCTGCTGTGATCGCCGGTCCTGAAGTCCGAGACGAGATTGTAGATCACAGCGAGCGAGAGCGCGATGAACGCCCACGCCGTCCACGCGATGATGCGCCTTGCCCCCTTCTCCGACGTTACCGGCCCGCGCCACACGGACTCCCTGTGAGCGGGCTCCCCCGGCTGTGCCATCTGCGCTCCCGACCATTGAGCTCGCCCCAGCTCAGCTTGAAAACCCGCCGGTGTCGACCCCCCAGGCTCGGACCGCGGGATCAGCCGTCCAGGCGATAGAAGCCCGCCGCCGTCGACCGGAACATCTGGTCCCTCTCGCGCTCGTCGAAGGGCGCGGCGATGCGTTTGAAGGCGTTCCACAGGGTCGCGTAGGGCAGGCTCTGCTTGTCGACCGGGAAGTTGCTCTCGAACATGCAGCGGGCCGGCGAGAACAGGTCGATGGCGGCGCGGTAGTAGTCGCCCTGCGCGGCGACGAACGCCTCCGAGCTCGGCGATAAGTCCCTGTGCCAGCCATAGCCGTTGAGCGGCATGGCCATGCCGCCCAGCTTCATGAAGACATTGGGGCAGGCGGCGACCGGCTCGATATCGCGCCGCCAGGCCTGGAACACCTCGGCGCGCTTGTCGGCGTAGGGCCCGATGCCCAGCGGACCGCCGAAATGGTCCAGTACGATCTTCGTCTCGGGGAACGCCCGCGCCAGGTCGGCAAGCTCCAGCAGCTGCGGGTGATAGATCCACGCGTCGAAGCTGAGGTCGAGCGGCGCCAGACGGGCGAACCCGGCGCGGAAGCCCGCGTCCAGATAGAGGTGCGGCGGCGGGTTGTGGTGCCCCGGCCGGATCGCGTCGGAGGCGTCCCAGTTGCCGCCGTGCCGGATGCCGCGAAAGAGGCCGCCGCCCGCATCGATGTGGGCGAGAAGAACCTCATCGACCGCGGCGCCGAGCCTGAGATCGGTCGCGCCGACGATGCCGGCGATGCGCGCACCCCGGCCGTCACGCGACGCCTCGGCGATCGGGCGGACGAACTCGGTCTCGCCGACCGTGCGCAGCGGCTCCGGCCCCCCTGGGCGGTAGCCGGTGAGGCACTCGATGAACACCGTGGTCTCCACCCGATGGCCCGAGCCCGTATCGGCGCGCAGCTCGTCCAGCAGATAGGCCGCGCGGCCTTCGCCGGGCCACAGGTGATGGTGCGGATCGACGATCACGCGATCCGGCTCGAGGATGGGCTCAGGCGTCGACGTCATGGGCAGGCTCCGCCTCTTGGGGCATCGGGTTTTCGCCGACGGCTCCCCTGCCGCGCGCCGGCTTCAGTGTGTACGCTGTCCAGGTAGGTTGGGTCTCCGGGGAACTGAGGCATGAAAACGCAGATCGCAGGCGCCGTCATCGGTGCGTTGATCCTGGCGACGGTCCCGGCCGGGCTCGCGCGGGCCAACAATTCCACCGCGGGTCTGGCGGCCGGCGGGCTGGTGCTGACCAAATCCGCCGACATCGAGATGCGGTCGGAGGACCTCTACATCTCGCAGAAGCTCGTCCGGGTCCGCTACAGCTTCGTCAACACAACGGCCAACGCCCTCACCGTCACCGTCGCCTTCCCGCTCCCGGACATCGACATCAACGGGTACGACGACAACGTCGACATCCCGGTGCAGAGCGCCACCAACTTCCTCGGTTTCAGCACCCTGGTGGATGGCAAGGCGGTGAAGATGCAGGTCGAGCAGAAGGCGCTGGTCGACGGGGTCGACTACACCGCTGTCCTCAAGAAATACCACGTGCCGCTGGCCGCCCAGCTGCAGACCACGGCCGACGCGGTCAGCCGGCTGCCGCGCGCGGCCCAGGACGAGCTGGTCAAGGACGGCCTGGCCTCAGCCGACGAAAACGACGACGGCAAGGGCCACGTGCAGCGGCAGGTGGTCGCCCACTGGACGGTGAAGACGACCTTCTATTGGACCCAGACCTTCCCCGCCGGCCGGCCGCTGGCGGTCGAGCACCGCTACAGGCCGTCGATCGGCTCGTTCGTGTCGACCAATCTCTTCGATCCATCGAACGGGACAGATCCTGACGAGGCCAAGGCCACTGCGGACGAGCGAAAGACCTATTGCGCCGACGACAATCTGCTCTCGACCGTGGACGCCGCCATCAAGACGCACCCGAACGCCCTGGCGTACCACGACGAATACATCGACTACGTGCTGGTGACCGGCGCCAACTGGAAGCTTCCGATCGGCGACTTCCGCATGACCATCGACAAGGGCGCGGTGAAGAACCTGGTCAGCTTCTGCGGGACCGGCGTCGTCAAGACAGGCGCGACCACGTTCCAGGTGCACTACACCAACTTCACGCCGACCTCCGACGTGAACGTGCTGGTCCTCGTGCCGAACACCTGAGCCAGCATCCAAGCCCCGGGAGAAGAGACGATGTCGCTCCGACCGCAGGGACCTTAAGTCCGCCGTCAACGAGACGATCTTCTGGCTCCGGGCTCGAGCACCCCCTGCCCAAGTACCGCTTTCCGACCCACGAGGCCCGCGCGGCCGACATCTTCCAGGTGGTCTCCGACGAGCTCTACCTTGACGGAAACGCGCGGCAGAACCTGGCGACCTTTTGCCAGACCTGGGAGGAGCCGGAACTGCATCGGCTGATGGACGCATCGATCGACAAGAACATGATCGACCGGACCGAATACCCGCAGACCGCCGAGATCGAGGTCCGCTGCGTGCACATGCTGGCCGACCTCTGGAACGCTCCCGCCGACGCCAACCCGATCGGGACCTCGACCGTCGGCTCGTCGAGAAGCCTGCATGCTGGCCGGCATGGCTGCGAAGTGGCGCTGGAAGGCGAGGCGCAAAGCCCCTCGGCAAGCCGACCGACAAGCCGAACCTGGTGTGCGGCCCGGTGCAGGTCTGTTGGGACAAGTTCTGCGTCTACTGGGAGATCGAGAAGCGCGAGGTCCCCATGCGCCGCGGGGCCTATCGCATGGACGCCGAGAGCATGCTGGCCGCGGTCGACGAGAACACCATCGCCGTCGTTCCGACGCTTGGGGTCACCTACACGGGCCAGTACGAGTTCGTCGAAGCCGATGGCCGCGGCCCTCGACGCCCCTGCAGGAGCGAACGGGCCTGGACGTCGACATCCACGTCGACGGCGCCAGCGGCGCCTTCCTCGCCCCGTTCACGGCGCCCGAGATGGTGTGGGACTTCCGCCTGCCGCGGGTGAAGTCGATCAGCACGTCGGGCCACAAGTATGGCTTGGCGCCGGTCGGCGTGGGCTGGGCGCTCTGGCGCGACGTCGCCGTCTGCCAGTCCGAGCTGGTGTTCTCCGTCCCCTACCTCGGCGGATCGGTCGGCACCTTCGGCATCAACTTCTCCCGCCCGGCGGGACAGGTGATCGCCCAGTACTACAACTTCCTCAGGCTCGGCCGCTCGGGCTACCGGCGCGTCCACGAGGCCTGTTCTACGACACGGCGCGCTGGTTCTCCCGCGCAATCGCCAAGTTGGGGCCGTTCGAGTTCATCTGCGACGGCGATCCGTCCAACAGCATCCCAGCAGTAGACTTCAACATCCGACCAGGGCGCGGACTGCCCCTACACGCTGTACGACCTCTCCGACCAGCTGACGCGCCGTGGCTGGCAGGTGCCGGCGTTTCCGCTGTCGGGCGAGGCGAGCGATGTGACCGTCATGCGGATCATGGTCCGCCAGGGGGTCAGCCGCGACATGGCCGCCCTCCTGGTCGACGACTTCGCGCGGGCCATCGCCCATTTC
>CAVRED010000001.1:0-532189 GCA_963719975.1 uncultured Alphaproteobacteria bacterium | reverse complement strand
CGCGGGAGCCCCCAAGCTGCCTGTCGGACTGTGGGCTTTCCGGTCCGTCTCCGACGTCTGCTTTCCAGCATAAGCGGGCGTTGGACCGACGTCAGGCGGCCGAGGAAGGTGAGCCCGTCGCACGGGCGGCGGCGCTCTTTTCTTCCGGGGCGCGTCCGCCTTCGGGCAAGCGCCCAATGTCGGCTTCCGACCCAGAGCGGTCCTTCTCAGGGTCCGCTTTGCGCACGTCACGAGTGCGCCGCAACTCTCGCCTGTTCCCCGGCGAGTTCCTCTTTCCACACGACGAAGGTGTTCGGGAGTGGTTCAAGCGGCGCTGCTTCCACCAGGACGTCCACGACCGCGCGAAATCCCGGCTCGCGCCATTCGCGCGTCGTTCGCCACCAGGCTCTCGATCCGGGCATCGCGAGCCAGGCCCGCATGCTCGCGAGCGTGCTTTCAAAGGATGCATCATCCAGCATGCCCTGGCGGTGTTGGTAGTAGGTGTCCTCAAACCCGAAGAAGATCGCTTGGCTGATGTAATGAAACCGGCCGAAGTCATCGCGGGTGGCGGCGTTGTCGCCGTGCGCCACCCGGCTCAGAAGCTCCGTTCAATTCGCCAGCTCGAAATTGGTGTCCGCGGCGCGCCCGGCGCGCCCCTGTTGGAGCAGCGCCCGCTGGTTCCTCTCGGCCTGCCGCACCTGAGCGTTCACCTGGCGGATCTGGAAGTAAAGGAACACCAGTGAAATCAGCACCGCTACGCCGCTGACGAAGCTGCCGAGCGACGCAAGATCGGAAAGTGTCATTGGGGGCCCCCGCCGTTTGTACTCGCTTGGAGTCAGCCTAGGCGTCGGCGAACGGCATGTCTTCGACCCGAGTTGTAAACGGCCGCTTCCGGGCACGGCCCCCTGTCCGCTAACGACCCTTAGCGGACATTCAAGCCACGGCGTACCGCTCGCAGGTCAGCCGATCGCCGCCATCGGGGGGCGGGATCACCGTATATTCGCGACTCTGCAATCTTTCCGTCCTCGACCCGGATCAGGCTGACGAAGGCGCAATCGACGGCTTTGCCGGTCATGCTGGTTCCGAGAAACCGCCACTCTAGGACGACCAGATCACCGTTCGCTGCCAACGAGACCGTGGTGCGACGATAGTCGGGAAAGTTATCGAAGAGTGCGGCGTCCGCCTGTCGACAGGCCTCCCGACCTTTGACCTGGAGACTCCCGTTGATGTGCTGGGGGTGATCCTCTGCGAGCAGAGCATAAAGCTGGTCGACCTCATGCGCGTTGAAGCGGCCGATCATCGATCGGACCACCTCGATTGGCGATGCACCCGTCACTTTGACCTCCCGTCTTGGGCCCGAGGCGCTTCCACGGCGCCGCGACCTTCACCGCGCCGGACCCTAGCTAAGCAGCGAAGCAAGGAGCAAGGGAAGCCAGCCGAGCTTGGCGATGTCCGCTCTCCGGCAGGAAGCCAGCGTCTGCTTTCGACCCAAAACGGGCGTTCAGCGGGGTATGGCCCGACGGCCGCTGCGCGCCCAAACCGGACCTTAGCGCGCTACCCGATAGCAGACGTTCCGCTCAGTCCGGTCACTGTCCCTCTTCGAGGCGGTCCCGCAATCCGGCCACGACACGACGGACCAGCTCGATCTCGTTGACAGTAAGGCCCTCGGTCAGTCGGTTCACCCACGGGGTTTGTAAGTTCATGGCTGCGGCGAACGCCTTGCGACCCTTCTCGGTCATGACGACCAACTGTGCACGCCGATGGTGCGGGTTCGGTTCGAACGTCAGCATGCCATCGCGGTGCAGGTCATTGACGATCCGCTGCACGTTCTGCCGATTGCCGCCGATATCGCGGGCGAGCCAAGCCACGGGCTGAGGCCGCTCGGCCGCATCGACCGCTCCAAGGACTTGCCAGCGGGCGCTCGTCAGACCCAACCCCGCCACCAAGCGATCGCCCGAGGTCAGGATCAGGCTGTTGAGCCTGAGCAGCTCGAGAATGAGGGGCGTCAGGGCCGCGCCAGCAGGGGTCCGCTCCGGTTCGCGCATTCGTCACCATGAAATACGTTTGACACGATAGTGACAACTAGTAATAAGGCGGCGCTGTCATATTGACATCATAATGCTAACTTGGAGGTATGTCATGTCCATGCTTCGCGCGCTCGATCCGTCCTTTCCGATCGAGCGTCAGCTCGCCGTCGGGGCGTCGCCCGTCATACTGATCAACCTCTTCACACTGAACGCAGCCGACGAGCCGGCGCTGCTAAAGGCCTGGGAGGACGACGCCATCTTCATGAAGGGGCGGCCGGGCTTCATCTCGACCCAGCTTCACCGCGCGATCGGCGACAGCGTCACCTACCTGAACTACGCCGTCTGGGAAGTCCACGGCCTCCTTCGCCGCCGCCTTCTCGCATCCGGAGTTCGTGTCGAAGCTCTCGGCCTACCCCTCGTCGGTCGTGGCGACCCCGCACCTCTTCCAGAAGGTCGCAGTCCCCAACGTCTGCGTCGCTTGACGTTTTCAATAGGCACCGCGACGCTGACGTCTGTCTGCCGGCACCGCAACGGTACGTCCGCTTTCCCTCTGTGGACGCCCCCTTCAGCGCAAGGTGGATTTGAGAGGTGACGGTCGCGTAGTCGGATGCTGCCATCTGTGGACGCCCCCTTCAGCGCAAGGTGGATTTGAGAGGTGACGGTCGCGTAGTCGGATGCTGCCATCTGTCCGGCCTGTTTGTGCACCGCCTGGACGGTGCTGGCCTGTATGGGAGTTCGCGGACCGGGTCCAAATCACCCGAAGCGTGCTCATGAGGCACGGGGGAAAGCCCTGGTTTTCCCGGTCCCGTCTCGCCGACCGTTGCGCCATACCCTCCTTCGTCCTTCCCACGCCTCGACGTCTCGCAGCGGTGGCTGAGCGTTATCCCGCCATCGCTGGAGCTCGATAGATCCCGCCTCTGGCCAGCAGCGCCCAAACGATGCGGCCGGTCTTGTTGGCCAAGGCGACCGCCACCAGCATGCGGGGCTTGCGGGCGAGCATCTGGGCCAGCCAGGAGCCGGGCGGGGCGCCTTTCAGCAGGGCCTGCTTGATGACGGCGCTGGCTCCGATCACCAGTAGCCGTCGAAGCGTCCGCTCCCCCATCTTGGTGATCTGACCGAGCTTCTGTTTGCCGCCGGTCGACTTCTGCAGCGGCGTGAGCCCAAGCCAGGCGGAGAAGTCGCGCCCACGTCGGAAGGTTTGCGGCGCCGGCGCGAGCGCCACCAGGGCCGCGGCTGTTATCGGCCCAACGCCCGGTATGGTCATTAGCCGACGCGCGGTCGGATCTTCCTTGACGCGCTTGGCGATGTCCCGATCGAGCACGGCGATCTCGTCACCGAGCTTGGCCAACACATCGGCCAGGATCTTCAAGCTGGCCCGCGCCGCGTGCGGCAACTCGCTGGCCGGATCTTCGATCTCGGCGACCAGGCGCTCGACGTAGCAGACCCCCTTCGGCGCGACCTTCCCATACTCTGCGACGTGCCCCCGGATGGCGTTGATGATTGGGTGCGCTGGCGAACCAGCAGATCGCGAGCACGGAAGACGACGCCAACGGCTTGCTGCTCGGCGCTCTTGACCGGCACGAACCGCATCGTTGGCCGCTGCGCCGCTTCGCAGATCGCCTCGGCGTCAGCCTCGTCGTTCTTCTGCCGCTTGACGAACGGCTTGACGTAAGCCGGCGGGATCAGCCGGATCGTGTGGCCCAGCTGCGTCAGCTCGCGGCCCCAATGATGCGCCCCGCTGCAGCTCTCCATCGCCACAACGCAGGGCGGCTGGGCGGCGAAGAACGCCAGAAGCCGCCCTCGGCTGAGCTTCTTGCGGAAAACGACCGCGCCTGAAGCATCCGCCCCGTGCGCCTGAAAACTGGTCTTGGCGATGTCCAAGCCGATGGTGCTAACGTCTCCCATGGACGCCTCCCTCGAGTGAAGTTCAACACCTCCACTCTGGCACTCAGATGCCGTCGGGGGGCGTCCCCCCATCACCCATAGCGACCGACGATGCGAATGTCTTACCGCCGCGGCTCGTCCGGACTAACCTACCGCGGCGTGAACTTCGGCGGTTGATCATGGGCAAAACGGATATCGACACCAACAAGGTCGACGATGCAGTGCTGGCCTTGATGTACCTGACGCTCCTTATTCAGGGGGCTCCGCTAAGGTGGTGACAGGAGCCGGCGTTGGCGGGATAGTCGCCCCCATTCGCGCACTGTGGTCAAAGGGTGTCCGATGCTTCAACGAAGCCAAAGTGTCCTAGTGATCGCTTCGCTGGTCGTGGCAACGCTTGCAGCAAGTCCGGTGGAGGCGAAGTGCGGCAAGGTCTGTCAGTGCCAGAAGGCGTGCTACGCGACGTACGAGAAATTCATCTTCGGCAACCCAAAGCCGGGGCAGGTTTCCAAGCACAGGAAAGAGTACTTCGCGTGTAAGAAGGCCTGTGCAGGATGAACGCCTTGAGCATACCTTTTCGGCCCCATGACGGACGCAGCTGGCCGGCTGATCAAGCACCGCTGCGCCTTGAGTCGGAGGTGCTCAAGGCGACTTGCGGCCTAGTTGCGGTCGTGCGTCTTTTGATCCCGAAGCGCTCCGCATGCGCTCTGACACGTCTGCTTTGGGTACTGCTGGAGGAACGACGCCCCGCTTGATCGCCGCCGCTGCGTTGACGCTCGCGGTAGGGCTGGCGGTGGCGGCGAGTGCAAAGCCGCCACATTGCGCGAAGGGGACGATCCCTTGCGGGGGCGCCTGTCTCCCAAAAGGGAAGGTCTGCCACGCGCCGCGCCCCAAGGCGTTCTTCGACAACGGCGGGACGCAACTGTACTTGAGCCGCGCCCCCACTGCGCCGCCGCCGAGCAACTCCGTCGCCGGAGCAACCAGCGTCGTAGCCCCCAAACACTAGCGGCATCGCCTCACAGCCGTCTGCGGCCCCGGAGCCAGCCGAGGAATCGCTGGGTCGCTTTGAGGGATCGTCCACTTTGGGTCGGAAGCAGACGCTACCTCCTAGCCGGAAAGCAGACACTCGGGGGGGTGCGCCGGCCCGCTCGCCAGGCCATTTCCGTCTTTGAGGCCCCTGGCGCGGGTGTACAGTGGCACTTCACGCAGATGCTGAAGGGAGGCTAGCATGAAGCTTTCAAGGTGGGCTTTTGCTTCGAGCTTAGTATTGGTGATGGCCGCCATGATGGCGACGGTAGACAATATACCGGCGAACGCCGCAGACGTCCAATCTCCGCCCGCCGGCGTTAAGGTGACACCTTTGCCCGGACATTGCAGTCCGGGGTATCATTGGGGAAGAAACTGCCTAAAGTCTGTACCGGCCCGAAATGGGAGCGGGGGGATCAACCTCAATACTAAGTGTGTGAAGTGGAGCGCCTATCACTGCATTCAAAATCCTGTCGTGCCAAAATAGGTTGCCGCGCGATCGAATCGGAACAGTTGTCAATGCAACCAATCTTGGCGAACGTCCGCTACGGGTCGGAAGCGGACTTTCGCGAGGGGCGGTCTAGGGGCTAGCTTCGTCGCATGGTCGTGAGCTGCTCTGAGCCGGGGCCTGGATTCCTAGCGGTCGAGCGCCTGGCTCTTCACATCGTCACGTGGCGGCGCCACCGTGCTGCATCTACCGCGGGAGGACCGACGTGAAACGCGCTCTAGTGCTGGCCGCGATCCTGACAATGGCCGCCGGCGCCGCCGACGCGAAGCAGTGCCGGCGCGGCCCTAACGGCGAGCTGACTGGCAAGATCTGTCACGGCGCTTGTATTTCCGCAAATAGGGTCTGCTGCAGGTTCGTTACATGCGGTCCCACCTGCCTCCCCAGGGGCAAGGTCTGCCACCTCTAGGCCTGGCCGGCGTCCCCGTCTTTGAGCGCCCCTGCACGGGAGATCTCGCGATGAGGCTAGCGTTCACCTGGACATTCGTTGTCGTGTTGGCGCTAGCCGCGGCCCCCGCGGAGGCGCAACTGAGACTCCAGTGCCGATTTCCAACGAAACCGTGCGGCTCGATCTGCATAGCCAGGGCCAAGGTGTGCCCGCACTGTCCAACGGGCCAATATCTCTGCAACGGAGTTCTGTTTTCCGAAGAAGTTTGGCTGCCGCGTTTTGACGTTTCCCTAGCGCCAGCGAGCCGAGCCCACCGCCCGCACCCTTTCAGCGCGGATTGAGTTGGGCCGCCACTGTCGGTAAGCGCCTTCCAAACCGCCGCGCGCCTTGTGAACCACCCGTGGCGGATCCCGTTGGCGAAGGTTCACCGGACGGAGCGGACGTGAGGAGCCTGACTACAGGCCTGCTCATCGCTGGACTCGTGATTTGCGCGATCCAGTCGTTTGCGACCGCAGCAACCTTCAGTGCGACCGTGTCCAGGCGCGCGATCGCGCCCACGCCTGGGCGCTACCACACGCCGCCTAAGCCGAACTGCAGGCATGGCACGACCGCGCGGCTGTACGAGGACCCCGAGACCGGTCGAGAGGTCTGGCGCTGCATCCCAAACGCGCCCATGCGCTAGGTCGGTGCTCCGCCGCGGCCCTCTCAGGGCCTATTGACCGGCGAGCAGCAGCGTCGCCACTCGCCGGGACAAGGATCGCCGCGATGGCGCACGCTGACGCACTGGTTCCAAAGATCGGTGCATCTACGGAGCACGACCGGATTGGACTTGCACGCCCCAACCGCCGGCGGATGGCCAGGCAGCCCGGCGGAGCCGGGGGGGCCGCCCGTCCGCGTCGCGGCGTCGGCGGGCTCTATGACCGCCAAGCATGTCAGCACAATCGCAAAGCCTACAGGAACGCCCTTCATCGCGGCGATCTCCAGGCAGCCAATGAAACCGCAGTATGCGCCACCGGTGTCGCATGGCAACGCTGCCCGCTGCGACGCGCGCTGGGGGCGCTAAAATACCGAGCAGAGCGCTTGTCCGGGGGTCACTTTGGGGGTCACGATTTAGTTCATGCTTATCAAATGACTTGATAAACAGCACGTTAGGCAGAGTTTTCGAGTTCGACCTGGGCACCAGCCTTCGCGCCTGACGGCGCTTCGGCTCGGCACGCCAGCCTGGAGGGGCGGCAATGACGGGCGATCTGTGGGCGGTCGTGGCGGCCATCCTGCTTGCCATGGCGCAACTGACGATCGCCAGCGTGCTGACGCTGCGCCAGCTGGGCGGGGCGTGGGTGGCCGGTCCGCGCGACCAGCCACGCGATGTGGTCGGCGTGAGCGGTCGCTTCGTGCGCGCCCATCGCAACCTGCTCGAGATCTTTCCGCAGTTCATCGCCGCGGTCTTCGTGGTGCACGCCGCTCACGCGGCCGGCCCGTTGTCATCGATCGGCGCGTGGACGTTCGTGCTCGCGCGAATTGCCTACGTTCCGGCCTATGCCTACGCGCCGCCAGGCGTGCGGCCGGTGCTCTGGACCCTCGCCCAGGCCGGCATCGTTGTGATCCTGGCCGATCTCGTCTGGTGACGCCTTCCGCGTTGACGCGCCGCACAGCGAGCACGGCGGGCTACGGCGGCGTGTTCCAACGGGCGAGAGTGTCGCCGTTGGCCTTGTAGACGACGCCTTTGGTCAGCGAGCCGGTCTGGTCGAAGTCCATGAACCCGCGGTAGCGACCCGTGGAGTTGGTGTAGCTGATGTGGCTGATGTAGGTCAGACCGTCGGCCGTGCGCCCGAGGGATGCAGCGGCGATGCCATGGTCGCCGCTGTAGTAGGCGAATTCGAACTTCTTCATGATGTCCAGCGAGCGGCCCTCCGGCGTCTGGAAGGCCTTGATCAGCTTGCCCTCGGAATTGAACTCGGCGCGATAGATCTCGGCGCCTTGCGAGAACCAGGAGATCATCCCGCTGTTGACGGTCCCGTCCTCCTCGACGCTCATGCTCTGCTCGGCCTTGTCGCCCTCGATGGGGTGCGCCTTCTCATAGGCGTCGAGGACCTTCTGCATCGCATCCTCGGTGATCCGCGCGACTTGGGGTCCGTCAGGGCGCGCCGCGGCCGGCTCCTGGCGCTCCTCAAACCATTCCGTGCACAGAGCGGCCTTCCCAGCACTGAGCTTGGCGCCCGAGCTCGTGTAGGCTTCGGAATAGAACGCTGAGACGCTGGCCTTCCAGGCGCTCACGTCCGCGTCAGTACGTGTTGCGGCCGGGAACGGCGGCGCAGTCACGGGGTGGCGCCCGCCGTCGTAGAACACGCCGCCGCAGTCGTACGCCTCCTGCCTGCTGGGCGCGGGCGGAGCATAGGTGCTGGCGAGGTCGATCACGCACATGCTCCCGAATTTCGTGTTCGGCCCGCAGCCGACCCCAGCGACCGCGAGGTTCGGGTCGAACGCGTCGTCCCGGTGGGGGTGGTTCGGCCCGGCTGGTCTACGACCTCCTGCTCGACCACGCCGCCCGCGGTCGCGTAGCCGACGGAGATGATCTCGGCGTATTCGCTGGTCTGCACGCCCGCCGCCCGCATCCGCTGGCCTGGGCTCGAGCCGTCGGCGCCGGTGTGGCTCTCGCCGCCCTCGGGGCCCTGCTCCTCTTCATGGGCGATGGCGACGCCGGCCAGCCTGGGGTCTTCGGTCAGCGGCGGGATCGGCGCATGATTGGTTAGGAATGCCGCCGCGTCGCTGATGTCGACATAGGGCGCTGGGCGGAGCCGATGGGCGTAGGTGTGCGGGTCGGTGCGCGCGGCGTTGATCTCGTTCAGAACCGCGACCTCCAGCGCCGACGGTGCTCGCGGAGTTGCGGCGTGTTCAGACGCGGCAGGCTGTGGGCAGGGCACGCGGATGAATGTCTGGCCAGTCTTTGAATTCACTGCGCGGTTCGGGTTCTCGGGATCGAACTGAGCTGCACCCGTCCCTTGGACCGTCGCGCCACCATAGTTCGCAGCGCTCTCGGGCGCGGTCGGCACAGGCTGACCGGACTGCGCGTCAATCCACGAACCGTCCGGTTGCCTGATGAAGGTCCGGCCAGTCTTTGAATTTACTGCGCGGTTCGAGTTCTCAGGATCGAACTCAGCCGCACCCGCCCCTTGGACGGTGGCCCCGGCGTAGTTAACGGCACTCTCGGGGACCCTCGGCGCCGGCTTTCCTGTCTGAGCGTCAATCCAGCAATCGCCGTTCGGATTGACGTCCGCCCTCGCGTCGGCGCCCCACAAGGCCATCGCGGCAAGAGCGACCACGAAAGCGCTAGCACCGGTGCTCGCCATCCCGCCCTCCGGTTCTCTCGGCGTGCAAGCAGCTGAGCCGTTGATGACGGTGATGTCAAAGCCTTGACGGCCTACATACTGTGTGCCACACACTGTGTAGAACACACTATGTATGGCACAGGTCATGCCCCTGGACGACGACACTTTCGAGAAGCTGCGGCTGGAGCTGAGGCGCGGGAGCCTGGTGCTGGCGGTGCTCGCGGCGCTGAAGAGCGAGCGCTACGGGTACACGCTGCGCAAGGAACTGGCGGACGCCGGCCTTCCGATCGACGAAGGCGCGCTCTACCCGATGCTGCGGCGACTCGAGTCGCAGGGGCTGCTCACCAGCGAATGGCGCGAAGAGGACAAGCGCAACAAGCGCTTCTACCGCCTCTCGAGCGATGGCGCGGGCCTCTTGGCCGAGCTCGTCGACGAGTGGCGGGCCATCAACATCACCCTGAACAAACTGATCTGAGGGAGCCCGACCCATGGAGCTCATCGACCGCTATCTCGCCGCCGTAGGCATCCTGTTGCCCCGCGAAGAGCGCGAGGACATCACCGCCGAGCTGCGGGACGTGCTGCTCACCCGCCGCGAGGAGAAGGCGGCCGAGCTCGGCCGCCCGCTGACGCGCGCCGAGGACGAGGCGCTGTTGAAGGACTTCGGCCACCCGGCCGCCGTGGCCGGCCGTTATGGGCGCCAGCAGTACCTGATCGGGCCGGAGATTTATCCGATCTACACGCTCGTGCTGAAGATCGTGCTCGCGGTCATCGTCGGCTCGGCGCTGGTCACGGGCCTCGTCAACGCGGCCGTCACCCCGGGCGCGATCGGCCACGCGATCAGGGTGGCGATCGGCGTCGTCTGGACCGGCTCGTTCGCGGCCATCGGCGCGGTCACGCTGGTGTTCGCCATCCTCGAACGGACGCCGGCGGGCGGAAACCTGCTCAAAGCCTGGCGGGTCAGCGACCTGCCGCGACTGCAGGCGCCGCGCCGGCCCGGCCAGCGGCCCGCGGACCATGTGGCCGGCATCATCGTCGTGGGTCTCTTCCTGCTCTGGTGGACCGGCGCGGTCCCGCTTTCCTGGCAGCCGTATATCGCGGCCAAGCCCGGCCAGAGCCTGCATTTCGCGCTGACGCCGGTCTGGGGCGAGCTCTACTGGCCGATCATCGCCCTTTCGCTGCTCACCATCGCCGTGCATGCCGTCAAGCTGGCGGGGTGGGGCAAGCGGCGGGCGGGCTACGCGCTGGAGATCGTGCAGCAGGCGGGCGTCCTCGCAACCGCCGGCGTCCTCGCCCGCGCCGGCCAGTGGGCGGTCGTCACGGGGACCGGCCTGCCGGCGCAGTCGATCGCCGGCGTGCAGCTGGGCGTGAACATCGGGGCCGTGGTGACGCTGATCATCGTGGCGGTCGTCGCCGCCTTCACCCTGGTCTGGGACGCTTGGCGCCTGGTCCGGCCTGAGCGGTGAGGGGCCTGCGCCCTCCACTCTTCTCCCGTAGAGAGAAGGAGGGGCCCACGCGCCAGCGTGGGAGGATGAGGGTGTACGCCGCCTGAGCGTAATCCGAGAGGCTGTAACCCCTCACCCTCCCCATCGCTTCGCTCGGGGCCCCTCCCTCTCCCTTTGGGAGAGGTGTGGGGAGCGCGTCTGGAAGGACCGTGCTACCTGCCGCAGATGATACCTGACTGGCCGTTCGATGATCGGACTGCGCTTGCGCCGCCGGCCTACCTGGAGGGGCTCGGGCGGGTGTTTGCTCGGTTCGACTTGCGGACGCAGGACTCGGGCAACATCTCCTTTGGCCTCGAGACCGGCGGGCGGCGGTGGTTCGTCAAGACCGCGGGCGAGCCGGACAACCCCAAGCCGTACCTGAACCACGCCGACCGCATCGGCCTCCTGGAGAACGCCCAGCGTATCGCGCGCGTGCTGGAGCATCCCGCCGGCATGCCGCACCTGCACGGGGTCGTGCCGTCGGCGTGGGGACCGATGCTGGTCTACGACTGGGTGGACGGCGAGCTGTTGCACACGCCGGCCGACCGCCGCGAGGACCCATCGAGTTCCGCTGCAGCGCTTCCGGCGCCCTCGCGCCGGAAGAGATCACGGCCGCCCTCGACGGGGTCATCGACGTGCATGCGCGCCTGTGCGGCCAGGGCTGGGTCGCCTGCGACTTCTACGACGGCTGCATGATCTACGACTTCGCGGCCCGCCAGCTGCACCTGATCGACCTCGACACCTATCACCTCGGGCCGTTCACCAACGAGATGGGCCGCCTGTTCGGCTCGGACCGCTTCATGGCGCCGGAAGAGTACGAACTGGGCGCGACGATCGACGAGCGCACGACGGTCTTCAACCTTGGGCGAGCGGCATCGGTCCTCCTCGGCGACGGCGCGCTGGACCGCGCTCCTTTCCGCGGTTCAGACGCTCAGCACGCGGCGATGCGCAAGGCGTGTGAGCCGGATCGGCGGGAGCGCTTCCAAACCGTCGCCGAACTCGCGCGGGCCTGGCGAGCCTAGGGTCGCGATCCCTAAGCCCGAGCGCGTGGACGTTCGGCGGAGGCCTCCAGTTGCCGGTGGATTTCGGCGGCGAGTTTCTCGGCCGGGTCTTGCCAGCCGTCGGGTTTGATCACCTTGCCGTCGCTCTCGCGCCAGCGGGGCCGGCCGTCGGGCCAGAGCTTGGCCATGTTGGCGCCCTGGACGATGTCCCACAGCGGCCCGGGCTGGATGCCCATCTCCACCAGGCCGCCGATCGCGAAGTAGATGGCGTCGATGAAGGCGTCGGCCTGCTCGGCGATGGTCGTCGCTTCGCGCAGCTCCTGGGCCTCCTCCTCGATCCAGGCGGCGCGGCGAAGCACCTTGTCGCGGTCGAGCGCCGCCGGCGCGTCGGGCGCGGGCGAGCCGAACGCGAGGTGGAAGGCGCGGACGTCCTCCCAGGCGAGGTCGATCATCGGCTTTGCCCCTCTCATTGAGCGTCCAGGTCATGCTACGGCGAGTTGGCCCCACGCGACGCCGCCAAGGGGGAGGACGCCCGCATGACCGAGCCTTGCGACCTCGCAGCCACCGCCGCCCGCGCGCTGATCGGCGCCAAGCAGCTTTCCGCGCGCGAGCTGATGGAGAGCTGCATCGCCCGCGTCGAGCAGGTGGATCCGGCGGTGAACGCCATGGTGGCGCGAGACTTCGAGCGCGCCCGCGCCGCGGCGAAGGCGGCCGACGAGGCGACGGCGCGCGGCGAGGACCTGCCGCCGCTGCACGGGCTGCCGGTCGGGGTGAAGGACCTGGACGAGGTCGCCGGGCTGCGCACCACCTACGGCAGCGTGATCTTCCGCGACAACGTTCCCGACGCCGACATCGGCATGGTCGCCCGGGTGAAGGCCGCCGGCGGCATCGTCATCGGCAAGACCAACACGCCGGAGTGGGGCGCGGGCGCGAACACCAGGAACGCCGTCTATGGCGCGACCGGCAACCCGTTCGACCCGTCGAAATCGGCGGCCGGCTCGTCCGGCGGCTCGGCGGTGGCGCTGGCCACCGGCATGGCGCCGCTGTGCACCGGCTCCGACACCGGCGGCAGCCTGCGCAACCCGGCCGCCTTTTGCGGCGTGGTCGGCTTTCGCCCGACGCCCGGCCTCGTGCCGAGCGAGAAGCGCATGGCCGGCTGGAACCCGCTCTCGGTGCTGGGGCCGATGGGCCGCACGGTCGCTGACGCGGCGCTCTTGCTGTCGGCGATGATCAGCGACGACGGCCGCGATCCGCTGGCGACCACCATCCACGGCCGCATGGTCCGCCGCCCGAGCGACGTCTATCCGCCGGCAGGGGTCGACCTCGCCGCCTTGCGGGTCGCCATCACGCCCGACTTCGGCTTCGCGCCCACCGAACGGCTCATCGCCGAGACGCTGGCGGAGAAGACCGGCCTCTTCCGCAACGTGTTCGCCCGAGCCGACGATACCACGCCCGACTGCGCCGACGCCGACGAGACCTTCGAGGTGCTGCGTTCGCTGGGCTACCTGACCAACCACCTGAACAATGTCCGCACCCGCCCGCAAGATGTCGGGCCGAACGTGACGCGCAACGTCGAGGAGGGGCTGCGCTATTCGGCCCAGGACGTGTCGCGGGCGCAGGCGCGGCAGACCGCCTACTATCGGCGCTGGCAGGCGTTCTTCGCCGGCTACGACCTGATCCTCGCGCCCGCGATCACCGTCTCGCCGAGGCCCTGGACCGAGCTCTATCCGGCGCAGATCGACGGGGCGCCGACCCGGACCTACTTCCACTGGCTCGCGCTGGCCTACGCGGTGACGCTGGCGGGCCACCCGGCGATCTCGCTGCCGGTCGGCCTGGATCGCAACGGCATGCCGTTCGGCCTGCAGATCGTCGGACCGCGCGGCGGCGATGCGCTGGTGCTGAGCGCCGCGGCGGCGCTCGAGGCGCTGCTCGCCGGCGACCCGCGGACCGCGCGCCCCCTCCCCGACCTCGCGAAACTGAAGGCCGCGCGCCCGATCAGCGCCCACCCGAACTTCATCGGCTTCGACTGAGCGCCTCTTCTTGAGCCGGCGCGCAAGCGTCGGCGTCTCAATCTGACCACCAAGCACACCGAAGAAGTCAGCCGTTGGCCGCTGGGTTTGAGACCTCTCAGAACCCTTGGTGTGCTTGGTGTGCTTGGTGGTTGAATAGGAAGGTCCCGCTGGCGCGGGACGCTAGGCTTTCTCGGCCTTCCATTTCGCCAGGAGGGCCGCTTCGCGGTCGGGAGCCAGGCCGGCGCGGAGCTTGGCCTGGCGGTCGGCGGGCTGGGTCTTGAACCAGGCCAGCGTGTCGCGCGCGGTCTCCGCCAGCGGCCGGTAGGTGAGGCCGGCGGCGTGGGCGCGGGCGAGGCTGCGCCGGTGGAAGCCGGCCGTGTCGCCGGCGCCCGGCACCCAGACCGGCATGTCCATCCAGGCCGAGACGTTGTTGTCGTCCAGGAACTTGTCGGAGACCCAGGTGAACCGGGCATCCGCATGCAGGGCGGCGCGGATGCCGTCGAGCATCTCGTGCATCGTCTCCTGGCGCGCCGGGCCGGTGGCGTTGAAGACGCCGGTCGTCCCCTGTTCGGCCATGCGGATGGTCCATTCGGCCAGGTCGCGGGCGTCGATGTACTGGACCGGGTCGCCGCCGTCGCCCGGCGCCATGACCTCGCCGCCGCGATCGATGTCGCGCCGGCCAATAGGTGAAGCGGTCGGTCTCGTCGCCTGGACCGACGATCAGGCCCGGCCGGATGATGGTGGCCGCCCCCGGGAACAGCGTCTGGGCCTGCTGTTCGCTGAGCGCCTTCAGCGAGCCGTAGAGCGCCGGCGTCGCGCGCATGGTGTCGATGGTTTCCGCGTAGGGGTCCTTGCCCGTGTAGGGGACGAGCGCCGCCGTCTCGTCGGCGTTCGGCGTATCGTTCGCCGCATAGACCGAGATGGTCGAGATGAAGATGTACTGCCTGACCTTGCCCGCGAGCACGTGGCCGGCGTCGCGCACCCATTTGGGCAGGGTCGTCGGGTTGTCGATGCAGACATCCCACTCGCGGCCCTCGAGCGATTTGAGGTCGCCGGTGTTGCGGTCGCCGAGCAACTCCTCGACCGGGCCCGGCCACTCGATCTGCTGCTTGCCGCGATTGAAGATGGTCACGTGGTGGCCGCGCGAGAGCGCGTAGCGGACTTCGTGCGGCCCGATAAAGCCAGTGCCGCCCAGGATCAGAATGCGCATTGTCTTCACCGGTGGTTTTGCGATCGCACTGGCGAAGCCCTGCAGAGCAAGCCCGGGCAGCGCAAGCCCCGTCAGCTTGAGAAGATCACGGCGGCTCGCCGGCGTCATGACCTCGTCCCCTTGCCCACTCGACGCGTCGCCGCTCGCTTCGCATGCGGCGCAACCGAGCGCTAGGGCGGCCCTGTTTGCTACCGCCAGTTTCGCGCCACGAGTGGCAGGATGATCACGGGAACCACCAGGTAGAGCGAGAGCCCGGCCGCGAGTTCGAAGGCGTCCGAGACCGCGCCGACCACCGCCGGGAACCCCATCCCGACCATCCCGACCAGCGAGACCGCGGCGCTGAGCGAGCCGGTCTGGCCCGGGCGCAGGCTGAGGATCCTGGCGTCGAGCGTGACGTAGAACACCGCCGCCGCCGCGCCGAACAGCGCCATGGCCGGCAACTCGACAAGGAGCACCGGCGCAATAACCGCCGTCGCCAGCGACGCCCCGACCACGAGCGCGCCTGAGACGAGCACGGTCTTGAGCCCTCGCTCGCCCACGATCCGCTCGTAGAGCGCAAACCCGGCGATCTCTCCAAGAGTCCAGGCCAGGATAAGCCCGTTGGCGATGGCCGCGGTCCGGTGTCGCACGTGCTCCTGAAAGGCGATGAGAAAGGCGATCAGCGGCTCGTCGAGCAGGGAGAACAGCCCCATGGCGACCGCGAGCAGGAGCACGTCGGGGTCGGCGAGCGCGGTCAGCACGCCGACGAACGGGCGCGGCTTGTGCTCGGCCGCGTGCGGCGGCGGGAACCGCTGGCTGGCGAGCAGCGCGGCGTAGCCCAGCATCATGACGCCGAGGCCGATGAAGGCGCCGCGCCAGCCGACCAGGATCGCCGAGGCGACCGCAAGCGTGATCGGGCCGAGCAGGTCTCCGACCGAAGCCCACGTGCTCATCTTGGCGAGCGCCGCCGGCAACGCATCGCCAGCCAGATCGACCAGCGCGACCTCGGCGCCGTGCACGAAGGCGTCGCTGGCCGCACCCCAGACGAAGGCGGCGGCGACCATCACCCAGATCGAGTGGGAGAGCCCGAACGCGATCATCGAGATGGCGTAGGCCAGGGCGCCGAGCGCGGAGAGCCAGCGGCGGCTGACGTAGTCGGCGGCGACGACGAGACCCGCGCCGACCAGCCCGCCGGCAGAGAGCGCGACGAGCGGGGCGCTGGCCTCGACGTAGCGAACAGCCAGCTCCGCTCGAATCGGCTCGAAGGCGCCCGCGGGGAGGTAGGTGGTCCACTCGTCGGCGAAGCGCACGAACGTCAGCGCCGCCGCGAGCGCGAACGGCGCGCGGCCAAGCGACGGCACGGCCCACCGGGCGAACCGCCTTACGAGCCGGAAGACAGCGTCAGATCAACGTGGGGGATCCATGCCGTCAGGATGGCACGGTTTGCGCGCGCAGCAAGTTGGAACCACGAAAAACACGAAAAGCACGAACGCGCCCTCTCTTTCGTCATCCCCCGCTGGAGCGAAGCGGAATGCGGGGGACCCATGAACACTGGAGTCGCACGGTGATCATGGGTGGCCCGAACAAGTCGGGCCATGACGGAATGGGGTGGAGCCGAGCCTACCCGTTCTTCCCTAGGCCAGCGCTTCGTTGATCGAGGTTTCCAGGACCTCGGCCATGAGGTCGATTTCGGCGTCGGTGGAGATGAGGGGCGGGCCGAGGGTGATGATGTCGCGCACGACGCCGGTGCCGCCTGGATAGAAGAAGACGCCGTGGTTCAGCCCCTTGCCGACCACGCGGTTGGTGACGCCCTTGGCCTCGTCGAACGGCGTCAGCGTCTCGCGGTCGGCGACGATCTCGACCGCCTGCAGGAGACCAAGGCCGCGGATCTCGGCCACGTGCGGATGCTGGCCCAGCCGGGCGTGCAGGGCGTCGGAGAGCCGCGCGCCCTGGGTCCGCGCCCGCTCGACCAGCCCTTCGCGCTCGATGATGCCGAGGACGGCGTCCGCGGCCGCGCAGGCCGAGGGCAGCGCGGCGAAGGTGTGGAACATCACCTGATAGCCGGCGTCGGCGATCGGCGCGACGACCTCGCGCGTGGCGTAGACGCCGGTGATCGCCGCATAGCCGCCGGCGAGGCCTTTGCCGGAGACGAGGATGTCCGGCCGCACGCGCCAGTGCTGGATGCCGAACTTCGCGCCGGTGCGGCCAAAACCCGTCATCACCTCGTCGACGATCATCACGATCCCGAACTCGTCGCAGAGCGCCCGGATGCCCGGCAGGTACTCTTTCGGCGGCACGATGGCGCCGCCCGAGGAGCCCGTGACCGGCTCGACGACGATGGCCGCGATGGTGTCCGGCCCCTCCGCCTCCATCGCCGCGCGGGTGGCCTCGACGTAGTAGCGGCCAGCGTCCGGGTGGTTGGGGCCGAGCGGGCAGTGCAGCGGCGACGGCGTCGGCGCGCGCGGGAAGCTCTGCAGGAAGGACTCCAGCCCCCGCTTGCGGCGACTGGTGGCCGGAGAGCCCGGCCATGGCGATCGTGGTGCCGTGGTAGGAGACCTCGCGCGCCATGACCTTGACCCGGTCCGGGCGGCCGAGGGCGGCGTGGTGCTGGAGCGCGATCTTGACCGCAGCCTCGATCCCCTCCGATCCGCCGCAGGTGAAATGGATGTGGTGCAGGCCCTCGGGCAGCCACTCGCGGCGGAGCCGCTCGACCAGCGCCTCGCGCTCGGGCGTTCGCCAGGTGGGCACGACAAACGCGGGGCCGGCGGCGGACTTTGCGATCGCCTCGGCGACTTCGCGGCGGCCGTGACCGACGTTGGTGACGATGGCGCCGCCGGCGGCGTCCAGGATGCGCTGGCCGTCGTCGGCGATGAGCCAGGCGCCGTCGCCGTCCACGATACGGGGCGAGCGGGAGGGGATGAAGGGCCAGTCGGCGAGGTCGGTGGGGGCGAGTTCGGTCTGCGACATGGCGGTCGTCATAGAACACCAGACGCGCGCCGTCGCGGGGGCTTGGTGTAATTTGGCGTCGCGATGGCGCTGACCGTTCACCCCCTGACCGCCGCGCACTGGCCCGCCCTGGAAGCGGTGCTGGGACCGGATGGCGCGCGCGGCTGCTGGTGCATGTACTGGCGGATCGGGCGCGGCTACCGCCACCGCCCGCGCGCCCAGAACCGCGCCGACTTCAAGGCGGTGGTCGAGCGCGGGCCGCCGCCGGGTCTGATCGCCTTCGATGGAGAACTGCCGGTCGCCTGGTGTCAGGTCGGCCCGCGCGCCGCCTTGCCGGGGTTGGCGCGCGAGTGGCGGCTGGCGCCGGTCGATGACGCGCCGGTCTGGGCGCTCTCCTGCCTCTACGTGCGCAAGGGCTGGCGGCGGCGCGGGATCAACGCCGTCCTGATCGAGGCGGCGATCGAGGCCGCGCGGGCCGCGGGCGCGCCGGCCCTCGAAGCCTATCCGTTCGACCGCGAGCTCTCACCCAGCGCGACGGGAACCGGCTTTGCGTCCACCTTCGCCAAGCTGGGGTTCGTGGAGGTCGCGCGGCGGATTCCGGCGCGGCCGATCCTGCGCTTCGACCTAGGGGTCTAGGTCGCCGGGCGGCGGACGAGGGGCGCGAGCCGAGCGAGGGCGGCCAGGCTCAGGGCCGCGAAGACGATCGTCTGGCCGACGTGGATCCAGAACCAGGTGTGGTCGCCGCCGGCCGAGAACATCGGCCGCGCGGCATCTCGCGGCCAAATGAGCGCGAAGAAGATGAAGAGGCCGATCGAGTGCACGACCACGCTCGGCCGGATCGACTTGGTCAGATAGGCGAGCGCGCCCAGCATGCCGTCGACGAGCAGATAGAACAGCATGTTCGGCCAGATGAAGCCCTGGCTCAGCGCATGCTCCGGCGCCATCACCAGCATGGCGATGAGGACCGCGCCCCAGCCCAGGCCGCGGCGCTCCAGCGTCCCCTGGAAGTAGCCCCGGAAGCCCGCTTCCTCGGAAACGCCGCCCGAGATCGACGCCATGAGCAGCACGGCAAGCACGGTGACGAGCGGGTACTTGGAGAAGTCGGGCAAGGGGTTGCTCTGCACCCGGACGAGCTGGTGTAG
The DNA here is from genome assembly GCA_963719975.1 of uncultured Alphaproteobacteria bacterium. Lineage (GTDB taxonomy): Bacteria > Pseudomonadota > Alphaproteobacteria > Caulobacterales > Caulobacteraceae > Poindextera. The sequence goes on along the minus strand of CAVRED010000001.1, from coordinate 513,286 downwards.
CACGATCCAGAACCCGGCCAGCGCCACGTTCCAGAGCGCGCCGGCGGCGATCGCCCATAGCATCGTCGCCGCCGGCAGCGGGTTCGAGCGCAGGTAGGCGGCCCTGGCCGTCTTCGTGCTCGGCCATCCCCATCGTCCGCCGAGGAACGACCAAGCCGCCCAAAGCACGAGCGCCATGGCGACCACCGCCCAGGGAAGCCACGGCGTCGACATCAGGTTGGTGATGAGCAGGCCGGTCCAGACGCCGGAGACGATCGCGGTGAACAAGGCGGCGAAAAAACCGGTCCAGACGCACTCGACGACAGCGCGCAGGCTCTTGGACATGACGATCCCTCCCCGGCCGAGCGTCTTGCGGCGGCTCTGACGCTCACGATAACGCAACCGCAAGAGTTGAATAGACCTCGACCGCCACGACCAGGTGTTGATTTCGGCCGGCGTCACCGACCGCCATCGCCAAGCTTGGTGAGGATTGGGCGCCACGGTGCGTGCCGCAACGGCAGTTGGCGGCGACAAAACTGTCATTTTTCCGTTGCGTCCGGGTCAGCTACGGGCTCAGATACCCTTGAGCCGTAACCCGCCGTGAGTGCGGGCGCTTTTAGCCTGGGGAGGCAACATCATGAAGCTGGCATTCTTGTGCGGCGCATCCGTCGCAGCCGTGACCCTCGCGAGCCTTGGGGCGTCACCCGCCCTGGCGCAAACAGGCGGAGCGCCGAGCGCCGCAGCAGCCGCGGGAGCGGCCGCTGGCGCCGCGGCAGGCGCGAGCGCCAACGTGGTCGTCACCGCAGGCAAGCGCAGCCAGAGGATCGAGCGGGTGCCGGTGGCCATCTCGGCCTTCACGGCCCAGCAGCGCCAGATCCTGGGCATCAAGACCGTCCAGCAGCTCAGCGACTTCACGCCGGGCCTCTCGTACTACGCCATCGCCGACCGGGCCTATATCCGCGGCATCGGCCGCAACACGGTGAACCTGGCCACCGAGTTCGGGCGTCGCGACCTACTACAATGGCGTCTACTACGGCGCGAACGCGTCGATCGCACAGGCGCGGGACTCGCTGTTCATCGGCCAGATCGAAGTCGACCGCGGTCCGCAGAACACCCTGCACGGCTCGAACTCGGACGGCGGGCGTGATCAACTACATCTCGGCGCGGCCGACCAAGGACCTCTACGCGGAAGTCCGCGCCGGCGCGCAGGATTACGGCGAGGAATACGTCGAGGGGGCGGTCTCTGGCCCGATCAACGACAACTTGCGGCTGCGCGCCGCTGGCATGTACGCGGCCCAGAACGGCGGCTTCTTCAACAACCTGATCGGACGGCCGGAAGGCGGCTACCTGCCGCAAGGCAACGGCGGCCGGAACGACTACGCCGAGTTCCAGTTCGACACCAACATCGGCCACCTCGACGGCTGGGGCATGATTTCCACCGCCGACTACGACACCAACTTCCATACCGTGGCCACCGTGGGCGCGATCAACGACTACGAATACGCCAATCCGGCCGGCGACCTGTCGCCTGGCGCCTTCTATGGCCTTTGCGGCCTGCCGGGACACGGCGCTGACGCCGGCTGCGCCGGCGGCGACCCCATCGTCGCCGGAAGCGTGATCACGGCCAAGGTCAACGCCGCGCAGTTCCCCGGCAACAACCCGTCGACGGCGAACCTGCACAACTTCATCGAGACGTCGGAGCAGTCGAACCGGCAGACGAAGGACCTCGCGCTGGCGACCCAGTGGACCTACCACTTCCCTGGCGTCGACCTGCAGTACATCGGCGGCTATCAGTCGTTCTACTACGACCTCAACTTCGGGGCCGGCGCCGACGCCGGCGTCATGCAGTACAAGCTGCAAGGCAATCCGAGCGTCGCGTCGGCCGCATTCTTCTGCGGCGCCGGGGTGGTCCTCGGCTGGCCGGCCCGGCCTTGGCGAACTGCATCACCGCCGCGCAACAGCCCACGACGATCAACCCCTCGCAGCTTCACACCAGCTTCATCGAGAACGAACAGTACTTCAGCAACGAGGCGAACCTGATCTCCACCGCGGCGGGACCGTTGCAGTGGGTCGCTGGCGTCTACTGGTATCATGAGCACTTCGACCAACCGATTGCGGTCGGCTGCTATCCGAATCAGACCCAGCTGACGACGCCGGACCTGATTTTCCCCTTCGCTCTCGCAGGCCAGCTGGTTCCGGCCGCGCGCAATACCCGGTTCCTGTACGGTGAACCTGGACGGCTTCGCTACCTACGACTCCTACGCCGGCTACGGACAGGTCACCTATCAGATCGCGCCCGAGTGGAAGTTCGAGGCGGCGGGCCGTTACACCGACGACCGCAAAGAAGGCGGCGAAGGGTTCAGGGTCATCGCCTATAATGCCCTGCCCTTTGCGGGCTCCTCGGGGCGGCCACGCCTGCGTTGGACGTCACGCCGGTCCCGACCGTCACCCGGCATGCGCGGGCTCCCGCGCCGGAGCGAGCGCGTGCAGCACGAACGCCACAGGCTTCGTCACCCGCACGCTGCGCGGAAGCTGGAACGGCTTCACCGGGGACGCGACGCTGACCTGGACGCCGGACAGCTCGACGCTTGCCTACCTGCGCTACGCGCGCGGCTATAAGACCGGCGGCTTCAACTCGGGCACCATTTCGGGGCACCCGCTGACCTCGCCGGAATACGTCGACGCGGTCGAACTGGGCGCGAAGAAGACCTGGGGCTCGATGCTGCAGGTCAACGGCGCCATCTTCTACTACTCCTACCAGAACGATCAGCAGCCGCTGACCGTGCAGACCGCGGCGGGCCCGCAGGGGCAGATCTTCAACATCCCGGCGGTGCATACCTACGGGCTGGAGCTGGAGGCGATCTGGCAGCCGATCCAGGATCTCGTCTTCACCGGCACCTACAGCTACCTCAACGCCAAAGTCGCCAGCATGGACGGCAAGTGCGTCGTCGAACGCCGACGACCCGCTGGCCATCGAAGTCGGCGACAAGACCGGCGGCTGCCCGGTCGCCGGCACGATCAACCTGGTCGGCAACACGCTGGCGGAATTGCCGCAGAACAAGTTCGCGCTCAACGGGACCTATACCTGGACGTTCGATCCCGGAAGGTTCTCCGTGTCGGCCTCGGTCATCTGGAAGGACAAGACCTACGGCGCGATCTTCAACACGCCGTCCAACTCCGCGCCGGCCTACTCGCAGGTGAACCTGCGGGCGACCTGGATCGACTCCCAGAACCGCTACACCGTCACCGGCTTCGTCGACAACGTCTTCAACACGACCGGCTACGACAACGTGACCGAAGCTCAGATCGCGCCTGTCGCCAGCATTACCAAGCCATCGCAATACGACATCGTCAAAGCCGTCGGCCTCACCTACCCGCTGACTTTCGGCGTCGAGTTGCAGGTCCGGTTCCACTAGTCAGCGATAGATACGCTCTTCCAGGGCCGGGCGGCGACGCCCGGCCCTTTCCTTTGCGCTCAGGCAGACGCCGGCGCCGGCGCGGCCATCGGGCGCATGCCGAGGGCGGAGAGCAGTTCGGAGTCGGCGTCCTCGCCGGGCAGCGGCGTGGTGAGCAGCTTGCCGCCGATGAACATCGAGTTCGCGCCGGCGAGGAAGCAGAGCGCCTGCAGCTCACGGCTCATCCCGACGCGGCCGGCGGCCAACCGCACCACCGACTTTGGGCAGACAATGCGGGCGACCGCGATGGTGCGCACGAACTCGAGCCCGTCGAGCGGCGGGCTGTCCGCGAGCGGCGTGCCGGGGATAGGCGCCAGCGCGTTGATCGGCAGCGACTGCGGATGGCTCGGCAGCGTCGCCAGCGCATGCAGCAGGCCGGCGCGCGCGGCTCTGCTCTCGCCCATGCCGACGATCCCGCCGCAGCAGACCGCGATGCCGGCGGCGCGCACGTGCTCGAGCGTGTCGAGCCGATCCTGATAGGTGCGGGTGGAGACGATGCGACCGTAGTCGTCGGGCGCCGTGTCGAGATTGTGGTTGTAGAAGTCGAGACCGGCCGCGGCCAGCGCGCCGGCCTGCTCGGCCTTGAGCATGCCGAGCGTCGCGCAGGTCTGAAGCCCGAGCGCCTTCACGCCGCCGATCATGGCCTCGAGCTTGGGCATGTCGCGGTCCTTCACGTCGCGCCACGCCGCGCCCATGCAGAACCGCTGGGCGCCGCCGGCCTTGGCGCGCGCCGCCTCGGCGATCACGGCGGCCGGCTCCATCAGCTTGGACGCCGCCAGCCCGGTCTTGAAGTGCGCCGACTGACTGCAATAGCCGCAGTCCTCGACGCAACCGCCGGTCTTCACCGAGAGCAGCTGCGAGAGCTGGATCTCAGCGGGGTCGAAGTGCGCGCGATGGACGCTGGCGGCGCGGAAGACGAGCTCGGCGAATGGCCGGTCGAACAACGCCTCGACCTCCGCTCGCGTCCAGTCGTTGCGGGGAACGGCGGGGTCGGCTGGGGACATGGGACTAACGCATCCAGGTTCGAACTGACGAAGCCGTGCCGCTAGCATAGGCTCAGCGCATTCGACCATAGGAAGAGGCGAAAATGGCCAGGCGGCCGGCCCGCATGAGCGCCGAAGCGGTCGAACAGGCGATGCGAGCAGCCGCGGCCCACTACGCAGGGCGGGCGTCTCGACGAGGCGGCGCGCGGCTATGCTGCGATCGAGGCCGCCGATCCGCGCGATCACCGGGCGATCTACTCGCTGGCGGTGGTCGACATCGGGCGGGGCAGGCTGCCCGAAGCGCTCGTGCGCCTGAAACGGGCGGTGAAGCTCGCGCCGGACCTCTTACCCGGCGCAGTTCAACCTCGGCCGCGTGAGCGAGGTCCTCGGCGACTGGCGCGGGGCCGCGGCGGCCTACGAACGGGCGGTGGCGCTGAGGCCCGACGCGGCGGACGCCGCCTTCTGCCTCGCCGTCGCGCTGGCGGCGGGCGGGCGCATCGACGAGGCGGTGGCGCGCTATCGCGCCCTGGCCGCAGACCCGAGGCTCGGCCCGCAGGCGCTCGCACGCCTGGCGCTGATCCGGCCCGAAAGCGTGACCGACGACGAGCTGGCCGAGATCCGCCGCGCCGCCGAGGATCAGCAGGTCGAGGTCGACATCCGTATCGGCCTGGCGTTCGCCCTCGGCGAAGTGCTGGAGGCGCGAGCGGCCTATGACGAGGCGTTCGAGGCCTTCGTCGCGGCGAACCAGGCCAAGCACGCGGCGCTGGTCGCGGCAGGGGCGGCCAGCGATCCGCGCAACATCGCCCGCGTCACCGCCCGCTCGATCGCCCAGGTGAAAGCGCTGTTCACGCCCGCCTTCCTGGCCGCCCATCGCGGCGAGGGCGACGCGAGCGCCGCCCCGATCTTCATCGTCGGCATGCCGCGCTCGGGCTCGACGCTGATCGAGCAGATCCTGGCCAGCCACCCGGCCGTGCAGGGCATGGGCGAGAGCGATGTGATGGCGGTGCTGCTTCGCCGCTCCGGCGCCTACGACCCGGCGCGCGCCGGCCAGGCTGGGCTCTTCCGCGCGCTGGCCGACGCCTACCTTGGGCAGATGCGCGCGCGCGGCTGGACCCGGCGCGCGCGCCTTGTCGACAAGACGCTGGAGAACAGCCTGCACGTCGGGATGATCCACCTGATGTTTCCGCGCGCGGTCATCCTGAACGCCGTGCGCGATCCGCTGGACACCGGCCTTGCCTGCTATCGCCAGCTGTTCACGCGCGGCAACGAGACCCTCTACGACCTGGCCGAGATCGGCGAGGCGTATGTCCGCGAACGCGAGATGATGGACCACTGGGCCGCGGTGCTGCCCGGGCGTGTGGTCGACGTCGAGTACGAGGCGCTGCTCGCCGAGCCCGAGGCTGTGATCCGCTGGCTGGTCACCGAGGTCTGCGGCCTGCCGTGGGACCCGCGCTGCCTTGAGTTCCACCGGACCGAGCGGGCCGTGACGACCGCCAGCGCCGCGCAGGTGCGCCAGCCGTTGTTTACGACATCGCTTCAGCGGTGGCGGCGCTACGAGGGCCGGCTGGGGCCGCTGATCGAAGCGCTGGGGCCTTACGGCTCAATTCCTCCCCGTTGGGGGAGGGGGGACCATGCGAAGCATGGTGGAGGGGGCGCGCCGCTGGCGCGGCCGGTCTCAAGCAAGACCTAGGTCGATCCTGAAACCGGCGCGGCCGGCCACGGCCCCCCTCCACCACCCTACGGGTGGTCCCCCTCCCCCTACGGTGGAGGATCTCTAGTGGCCGAGCACGGGCGTGAAGCGGATGTTGTCTTTCTCCAGGCCCTTGAGCACCACCTCGAGGCCGCCGGACTTGATCATCCACTCCAGGCGGTGGTCGCGGTATTCGCGCTTGAACAGGCCCTGCGTAACCAGGCCGGCGACGTCGGTCATGGCGGTGTTGAAGCTCCGCGCCTCCTCGGCGCTTTTCGCGACCGAATTCGCGCGCGTTCGCCCGGCCGAGCCAGTCGGACAGCTTCGAGCCTTTCGCCGGGGCGTGGCCGAAGCCGAGGAAGCCGTTCACGAACGGGACCACCGAGAGGTCGCCCCACCCGAAGCTCTCGCCGTTGAACCAAGGCCTCTGGCCCAGCTCGCGTTCGAGCCAGGCGAGGTAGCCTTCGATCTGCAGCTTGGCGTTGGCGCGGATCGTCTCGGCAAGCTCGCCTTCCGCGCGGCGAAACCAGGTGAGCTCGGCAAGGCCCCAGCTGATCGCCTCGACGTGGGTGTCCACCACCTCTTCGATCATCCGCACCCGCGCGCGTTCGGCAGGCGAGGCCGGCAGCATCGCCGGCGTGGGCCATTTGTCTTCGATGTATTCGAGGATGATCGTGGAATCGAAGACACGGACGTCACCATCCACAAGCGCGGGCACCTCGCCGCGCGGACTGGCGATGGCGAACTCGCCCTGCGGGCCGCCAGCGCCGATCCCGTCCGGCAGCTTGGCTTCGAATTCGACGCCCTTCTCGCGCAGCGCGATCTTGACCTTCTGGGCGTAGGGGGACAGCGGGTGTTCGTAGACGATCAGCATGGCGGCCTGGTCTCTTCCGGCGGTTGCGGGTGAGGAGCAGACGCCACAGCCCCGCCGCTGGGTCAATCTGGCCAAGGCGATGAATTGCCGATAAGCCGCAAGCGGCCGTTGGGAGGCGGGCGCGCCCTTGAAGTTCTCCAAGATCCTGATCGCCAACCGCGGGGAGATCGCGGTTCGCATCATCAAGACCGCCCGCCGGATGGGCATCGCGGACGGTCGTCGTCTATTCCGAAGCCGACGCCGATAGCCTCGCCGTCGAGATGGCCGACCAGACGGTCGCCATCGGGCCGGCCCCCGCCGCGCAGTCCTATCTCGTCGCCGAGAAGATCATCGCCGCGGCGCAGGAGACCGGCGCAGAGGCGATCCATCCAGGCTTCGGCTTCCTTTCCGAAAACGCCGGCTTCGCGCGCGCCTGCGCCAAGGCGGGCATCGTCTTCATCGGCCCCAACCCCGGCGCGATCGACGCCATGGGCGACAAGATCGCGTCCAAGCGGTTCGCCACCGAAGCCGGCGTCTCGGTGGTCCCGGGCCACGTCGGCGAGATCGAGAACACGGCCGCGGCCGCCAAGGCTTCGAAGGCGATCGGCTATCCGGTGATGATCAAGGCCTCCGCCGGCGGCGGCGGCAAGGGCATCCGCGTGGCGTGGAACGACAAGGATGTGACCGAGGGCTTCGCCGCGGTGCAGGCGGAGGCGAAGGCGGCGTTCGGCGACGATCGCGTGTTCATCGAGAAGTTCATCGAGAGCCCGCGCCATATCGAGATCCAGGTGCTGGGCGACAAGCACGGCCATGTCGTCCACCTGTTCGAGCGCGAATGCTCGATCCAGCGGCGCAATCAGAAGGTGATCGAGGAGGCGCCGTCGCCGCTGCTCGATCCCGAAACCCGCGCGGCGATGGGGGCGCAGGCGGTCGCGCTGGCCAAGGCGGTCGGCTACGACTCCGCCGGCACGGTCGAGTTCGTCGCCGGCCAGGACAAGAGCTTCTACTTCCTGGAGATGAACACCCGCCTGCAGGTGGAGCATCCGGTGACCGAGTTGATCACCGGCGTCGACCTCGTCGAGCAGATGATCCGCATCGCGGCCGGCGAGCCGCTGGCGTTCGGCCAGGACGACCTCGCCATCAAGGGCTGGGCGATCGAGAGCCGCGTCTACGCCGAGGACCCGCTGCGCCGCTTCCTGCCATCCATCGGCCGCCTGGTCCGCTACCAGGCGCCGGCCGAGGGCGAGGCGGCGGGCTGTATCGTGCGCAACGACGCCGGCGTGCGCGAAGGCGACGAGATTTCGATGTTCTACGACCCGATGATCGCCAAGCTCTCGACCTGGGCTGAGACGCGCACCGAGGCGATCGACGGCATGGGCCGCGCGCTCGAGGACTTCCACATCGAGGGGCTGAACTCCAACCTCGCCTTCCTGGCCGGCGTGATGGACCAGAACCGCTTCCGCTCCGGCGCGCTCTCGACCAGCTACATTCCAGACGAGTTTCCCGACGGCTTCCACTGGGCCGAACCGACGCCGTTCCAGGCCGACGTCATGACCGCCGTCGGCGGCTACATGCAGCGGCTGCTGGCGGCGCGCGCGCGGCGGGCGGCGAACGGATTCGCGCGCACCGAATGGGTGGTCATGATCGGCAAGACCCATCGGCGGGTGCAGCTCAGCGACCCGAACCACGGCCTTGCGATCCGCCTGCTCGACGAGGAGCGCGACCTTGCGCTGAGCGAGGTCGACTGGCGCCCCGGGCTTGCGCTGTTCAAGGGCCGCCTGGACGGGCGCGCCTTCACCGCCACAGTCGAGCCGGCGGGCGAAGGGTTCGTCATCCGCCACCGCGCCGCCCGGGAGCGCGTGCTGGTGCTGACGCCGGTCTCTGCGACGCTGCACGAGCGGCTGCCCGAGAAGCAGGTGGCTGACACCTCAAAGCTCGTCGTCTCGCCGATGCCCGGGCTGGTCGTCTCGATCGACGCGGCGCCGGGCCAGGCCGTCCGCGAAGGCGAGGTCGTCTGCATCATCGAGGCGATGAAGATGCAGAACATCATCCGCGCCGAGCGGGACGGGACGGTGAAGGCGGTGAACGCGGCCGCCGGCGACAGCGTCGCCGCCGACGATGTGCTGGTGGAGTTCGCCTGAAATGGACGATGCGCCGCTTGCAACGCGGGACGCCTGGCTGGCGATGGTCGCGAGCACGCTGAAGGACGGCGACGTCGGGCGGCTGAAGCGACGGACGCCGGACGGCCTAACCATCCAGGCGCTCTACACAGCAGCCGACGCCCCGCCCGCCGCCGTTCTTGCGCTCCCAGCGCGCGATGCGGACCGGCCGTGGGATGTCCGCACGGCGACCGCCCATCCAGACCCGGCGCACGCGAACCGCGAGATCCTCGACGACCTCGAGGGCGGCGCCGCCTCCATCCTCGTGCGCATCGACCCGAGCGGTCGCCAGGGCGTGGCGATCGGTTCGGCCGAGCGCCTGGCCCGCGCGCTCGATGGAGTCATCCTGGAACTGGCGCCCGTCGGCCTGGACGCCGGCTTCCTCGGACCGGCGGCCGCCGACTGGTTGGCCGAGGTCGGGAAGTCATCGCCGGCCGCAAGGCTCCTGTTCAACCTTGACCCGCTGAGTTCGTTCGCTGGAGCGGCGCGAGCCCCGGACCGATCGAGGCGCACGTGGTCGCGGCGGCGCGCGCGGCGGCGCGGCATGAACCGACCTACCCGAAGGCCGGACTTTTCCTGGCCACCGGGCGCGTGGCGCACGAGGCCGGCGGCGGAGCCGCGATCGAGCTCGGCGTCGCGGCGGCGAGCGCGCTCGCCTACGCCAAGGCGCTGACGCAGGCCGGGCTTGGGATCGAGCAGGCGTTCGGCAAGATCACCCTGGGCGTCATGGCGGAGGCCGAACACTTCCGCACGATCGCCAAGGTGCGGGCCGCGCGCATGGTCTGGGCGCGGATGAGCGAGGCCTGCGGCGCCAGCACGCCGGCGGTGATCGAGGCGCGCTCGTCGGCGCGCATGCTGGCCGCGCGGGACGTCTGGACCAACATGCTGCGGCTCACGCTGGCGGGATTCGGCGCCGCCGCGGGCGGGGCCGACGCCGTCGTCCTTGGCGCCTTCACCGACCCGCTCGGGCTGCCGACCGCGTTCGCCAGGCGCCAGGCGCGCAACGTCCAGCTGGTGTTGATGGAAGAGGCGCATGTCGGCGCGGTGGCCGATCCGGCCGGCGGGGCCTGGTTCATCGAGGCGCTGAGCGATCAGATCGCCCGGTCGGCCTGGGCGGCGTTCCAGGCGATCGAGGCCAAGGGCGGGATCGTCGCGGCGCTGGAGAGCGGCCATGTCGCCGCCGTCGTGGCCGCCGATCGCGCCGCTCTTGCGGCGGCGGACGCGCCACGCATCGGCGATACGCTCTATCCGAACGCCGACGATGCGCCGCCGGCGGTCGAACCCGCCGACCCCGCGGCCTTCGCCGTGGACGCCGCCTCCGCCAGGGCTGCCCGGCCCAGACAGCCGATGCCCAGCGCTCGAACCGGTGACGCCATGAGCCAGTTCCCCGACTTCACGACCGTCGATTTCGCCGGGTCCGCACCGGCCCCGACCGCGAGCGCGAACCGCAGCTGGGAGACGCCGGAGGGCATCGCGGTCAAAGCCGCCTATGCCGCCGGCGACATCGCCGACCTGGCGTTCACCCACACCTATCCCGGGTTCGCGCCGTTCGTGCGCGGCATCTACCCGACCATGTACGCGACCAATCCCTGGACCATCCGCCAGTACGCGGGCTTTTCCACCGCCGAGGAGTCGAACGCCTTCTATCGCCGCAACCTGGCCGCGGGACAGAAGGGCCTGTCGGTCGCCTTCGATCTGGCCACCCACCGCGGCTACGACTCCGACCACCCGCGCGTGGCCGGCGACGTCGGGATGGCCGGGGTGGCGATCGATTCCATCCTCGACATGCGGGTCCTGTTCCAGGCCATCCCGCTGGACGAGATGACCGTGTCGATGACCATGAACGGCGCGGTGCTGCCGATCATGGCCCTCTATATCGTGGCGGCCGAAGAGCAGGGGGTCGCGCCGAGGCAGCTGGCCGGGACGATCCAGAACGATGTCCTGAAAGAGTTCATGGTGCGGAACACCTACATCTATCCGCCCGAACCCTCCTTGCGCATCGTCGCCGACATCTTCGCCTACACCGCCGCCGAGATGCCGCGGTTCAACTCCATCTCGGTCTCCGGCTATCACATGCAGGAGGCGGGGGCCTCGCTCGACCTCGAGCTCGCCTACACGCTGGCCGACGGGATCGAGTACGTGCGCACCGGCATCGCCGCCGGCCTCGATGTCGACGCCTTCGCCCGCCGCGTCTCCTTCTTCTGGAACGCCGGCATGAACGCGTTCATGGAGATGGCCAAGCAGCGGGCGGCGCGCCTGCTCTGGGCCGACCTGATGGCGGCAAAGTTCGCGCCGCAAGGATCCGCGCTCGCTGATGGTGCGCGCCCACACCCAGACCAGCGGCTGGTCGCTGGCGGCGCAGGACGTGTTCACCAACGTGCCGCGAACCGCGGTCGAGGCGCTGGCCGCGGTCTCGGGCCAGACCCAGAGCCTGCACACCAATTCGCTGGACGAGGCGATCGCGCTGCCGACCGACTTCTCAGCCCGCATCGCCCGCAACACCCAGCTCGTCCTGCAGCTGGAGGCGGGGCAGACGTCGACGATCGACCCCTGGGGCGGCTCCTACTACGTCGAGCGGCTGACCGCCGACCTCGCCGCCCGCGCGCTCGGCCATATCGAGGAGGTCGAGGCGATCGGCGGCATGGCCAAGGCCATCGAGCAGGGCCTGCCGAAGCTGCGCATCGAGGAGGCCGCGGCCCGCACGCAGGCGCGCATCGATTCCGGCCGCCAGAGCGTGGTTGGCGTCAATCGCTATCGGGCGGCCAGCGAGGAGCCGATCCACACGCTGAAGGTCGACAACGCCCAGGTGCGGGCGAACCAGATCGCTCGCCTAAAGCAACTGCGCGCCGAGCGCGACCCGGCCGCGGTCGAGCGGGCGCTGGAGGCGCTCACCAATGGCGCGCGCGGCAAGGCGAACCTCTTGGCGCTGTCCGTGGAAGCGGCGCGGGCGAAGGCGACAGTGGGCGAGATCAGCCTCGCGCTCGAGCGGGCTTTCGGCCGCCACCAGGCCGAGATCAGGCTCCTGCACGATGTCTACGCAAAGGAGGCCGGGCCGGACGCCAAGATCGATCGCGCCAAGGCGATGGTGGCGGCCTTCACCGCCGCCGACGGCCGGCCGCCGTCGATCCTGGTCGCCAAGCTGGGCCAGGACGGCCACGACCGCGGCCAGAAGGTGATCGCGACCGGGTTCGCCGACCTTGGCTTCAACGTCGATGTCGGCGTGCTGTTCGCAACGCCCGACGAGGCGGCCGCCGAAGCGGCGCGCTCGGGCGCGCACGTGGTGGGCGTGAGCTCGCTGGCCGCCGGGCACCTGACGCTGGTGCCGGAGCTGAAGGCGGCGCTCGCGGCGCAGGGCCGGTCGGACATCATGATGGTCGTCGGCGGCGTCATCCCGGACGAGGATCTCGCCGCCCTGGAGGCCGAGGGCGTCGCCGCGGTCTTCCAGCCGGGAACCGTGATCGCCGAAGCCGCGATCAAGGTGCTGGACGAACTCAACCAGCGACTGGGCTATGCGCAGGGCTGAGGGCCTAGGCGCTTGTAGTAGAGAATCGTGCCTGTGAGCCCGCCGTGGGGCTTGAGCGCATAGTCGGGGATGTAGCCGGCGCGGACATAGCCCAGCCGCTCGTAAAGGCCCGCCGCGCCCTCCTCCTCGGCGGTGTCGAGAGTGAGCAGGGTGCGGCCATTGGCGATGGCGAGGCGCTCGACCTCTCGCATCAGCGCGGTGGCGAGTCCGCGCCCGCGATGCTCAGGCGACGTCATCAGTTTGGCGATCTCGGCCCGGTGCGGCTGGTTGGGCCAGGGCGCGAAGGCCAGCGTCACCGTTGCGGCGAGGGCGCTTTCGATCCGAGCGCCGAGGACGATGCGGTCGCCGCGACCCGCCGCCTCCAGCGACTCGTCCCAGAACGCCTCGGCGTCGGCGACCGGCAAGGGATGCATGAAGCTTACCGAGCCGCCGTCGGCGACGACGGCGATGAGAATCTCGGCGAGAGCATCGACCACCGCCGGCGCCCAAGTCAGCGTCTCAATATCCACGACCTGGCTCACTGAGATCAGCTCCGTGCAACCGCGATGAGGTAGGTGACGGGTTCACGCGTTTCGTTGGCGAACACCGTGTCGGCCGGCGGGCCGAAGGCGAGGCAGTCGCCGCCGGCGAGCTCGCGTCGGACACCGCCCTCCTCGATCACCAGCTTTCCGCCGATGACCCAGACCACCTGGCGGATGCGGGCATAGGAGGCGGCCGGCAGCCCGACGCGCGCCCCGGGCGGCAGATCGATCGCGGCCAGCTCGAGCGGATGGTCCGGCCGCTGGAACAGTTGGCGACGGATGTAGCCGGTGGCCGGGTCCCGCCAGAGCGACTGGTCGGCCGCGCGCACCAGCGGCCCCGCCGACGCCTCCGCGCGGGTCAGCAGGCCGGCAAGCGTCAGGTCGAAGGCGGCGGCCAAGCGCGCCAGCGTGACGGCCGTCGGACTGGCCTCCCGGCGTTCGATCTTGCTGATCATCGCCTTCGAGACGCCCGATCGTTCGGCAAGCTCGGCGAGGCTCCAGCCCCGCGCGTCTCGCTCCAGGCTCAGCCGGTCGGCGATCTGGGCGTCGGTGTCGTCTTCGATAAGAGACATTCATCCACTATAGTGGATGGCCGTCGGAATGCCAACACAATCAAGGACTGAGACGTTCGCCTTAGCGTCAAGCTGACGCGAGTTCGGGCGCCTGATCCTCAAACACCGGCGCATCTTCGGGCGCCGCCACGGGCTTTCCGAGGATGAGGTCGGACGCCTTTTCAGCCACCATGATCGTGGGCGCATTGGTGTTGCCGCCGACCAGGGTCGGGAAGACCGAAGCGTCGACGACCCGCAAGCCCGCGAGCCCCTGCACCTTGAGTTCGGCGTCGACAACCGCGAGGGGGTCGCCGGCGACCCCCATGCGGCAGCTGCCGACGGGATGGTAGATCGTCTCGGCGGTGTCGCGGATCCAGGCGTCGATCTCCGCGTCGGTCACGACGGAGCCGCCGGGCGCAACCTCGACCCCGCGGATGGAGACGAGAGGCTCCTTGTCGGCGACGGCCCGCACCATCTTGGTTCCCTCGCGCAGCGCGCGGCGATCTTCTTCGCTGGCCAGGTAATTGGCGAAGATGGCGGGGTCGGCCAGCGGGTCGGCGGACGCCAGACCGACGCGGCCGCGGCTCTCGGGCCGGAGCTGGCAGACGTGCACCGAGAAGCCGTCCTTGGGCACGACCTCCTTGCCGTGGTTCTTCATGATGGCGAGCACGCAGTGCAGCTGCAGGTCGGGCCGGTCGAGCTCGGGCCGCGACTTGAGGAACGCGCCCGCCTCGAGGAATTGCTGGCGGCCGAACCCTTGCTTGAAGAGCATGTAGTTGAGCCCAACGGTCAGCCGGTTGATCCCGGTCGAGTGGGAATAGGCGGTCTTTATCTTCGGCGTTTCCCACGAGAGGATGACGTCGAGGTGATCCTGCAGGTTCTCGCCGACGCCTTTGAGCGCGTGGGTGACGGCGACGCCCGCCGCCTTCAGTCGATCAGGATCGCCGATGCCGGAGAGTTGCAGGATGTGCGGCGACTGGACGGCGCCGGCCGCCAGAATGACCTCGCGCCCGGCGCGAAGCTGGCGCGTCTGGCCTTCCTGCAGGAACTCGACGCCGACGGCGCGGCCGTTCTCGATCAGGATGCGGGTCGTGCGCGCGCCGAGCTCGACGGTGAGATTGGGGCGTTTGCCGAGGATGGGACGCAGGTAGGCGGCCGAGGCGCTCCAGCGCTCGCCGTCCCTGATCGTCATCTGGTAGGGGCCAAAGCCGTCCTGCTGGAAGCCGTTGAAGTCCTGCGTACGGCGGTGGCCGGCGGCGACGCCCGCCTCGATGAAGCCGGAGTAGATCGGGTTGCGCGAGGCCGCCTTCGACACGTGCAGCGGGCCATCGGCGCCGTGGTAGGCGTCGGCGCCGCCCTCGAAGGTTTCGGCCCGCTTGAAGTAGGGCAGGACGTCGGCGTAGCCCCAGCCCGTCAGCCCCATCTGTCGCCACTGGTCGTAGTCGCGAGCGTGGCCGCGGATGTAGATCATGCCGTTGATCGAAGACGAGCCGCCAAGTCCCCTGCCGCGCGGCCACCAGAGCTTGCGATCGCCCAGCTGCGGCTCCGGCTCTGTCCAGAAACCCCAGTTGTAGTCGCCCTTCTGGCTGATCAGGCCGCCGACGCCGGCGGGCATTCTTACGAGTAGGGAATTGTCCTTGCCCCCCGCCTCGAGCAACGCCACGCGGGTCTTGGGATCGGCCGAGAGCCGGTTCGCCAGCACGCAACCCGCCGAGCCGCCGCCAATGATGATGTAGTCGAACGCTTCGTCCGCCATGGCCGTTCTCCCTGACGACGGCGTCCCCTTAGCAAGCCGCCGCTGGGTCAACCAAGCGCGCCGAGCCCATCCTTCAGAACGCGCGCGTAAAATCGCTCGCCCATGCGGCGATAGCCGGCGGCGTTCGGGTGCAGGTCGTCCGGCAGGTCCGGCGCGTCCGACTGCGTCGAAGAGGGCGAGGCCGGAGACGTAGCCGATGTGCTCGTCGCCGACGCGCACCCGCGCCTCGACCACCTCCTCGAGCAGCTCGCGCATGCGGGCGAGCGACGGGCCGCCGGCCGAGCCTGTCTCTTCGCGACTGGCGGAGAAGATCGGCGAGATCACCACCATCGGCGTCACCGGGTGTTTCTCGCGGATGATGGAGATCATCGAGTGGGCGGAGTCGAGGAAGGTCCGCTCCTTGAGCATGCCCTCGCCGTGCACGTTGATGCCCAGCTTGAGCACGATCATGTCGGCCGCCTGGTCGCGGATGGCGCGCGCGGCCAGCCCGCTGAGCAGGCAGGAGCCGGCCCAGCCCATGTTGACGAGCCGCGCATCGGCCAGCGCGCAGGCCACGGCCGGCCAGGAGCCGGACCCGCCCGCCGCCTCCATGCAATGGGAGATGGAGCTGCCGTGGAAGATGATCCGCCGCCGCTCGTCGGGCCACGCCGCGACGTGCGCGCCCTCGTCGACCTCGACACCGGTGATGGAGACGGTCGCCGTGTGCGGCAGCCAGAGTTCGATGGACTTCTCGCCAGCGGGGAGGCCGTCGAACGCAACGCTCGCGCGCTCGTCGCCGGAGAGGCCGCCCTCCGGCATCTGGGTCGCGCCGCCCGCCGCCGCCTCCCGCTTGCAGAGCTTGCCGTCGATGTAGAGCTCGTAGGCGGCGGCCGCGCCCATCGACCGCTGAGTCGAGGTGACGCGCAGGCTGGTCGTGTCGCTGGTCATGCGGATTCGAACGCCCGCCGGGCACGATGCGACCCAGCGCGTGAAGGGGTCGAGGAAGGCGGTGTCCGCCAGCGGGTGGCGCAGCGGTTGCACCGCGTTCGGGCGGCGACGAATGTCGACGTGGCCGTCGAGCAGGCCCGCAAGCGCGTCCAGATCGATGGCCTGGCCCGTCATCGGAAGTTCCTTCCCAAGTCTCAGCGCACGTACATGCCGCCATCGACCACCAGCAGCATCCCGGTGATGAACCTGGCGTCGTCGGAGGCGAGGAACAGCGCCGCGTGCGCCGTGTCCCAGGCGGTGCCCATCTGACCCATCGGCACGCGGGCGTTCCGCGCCACGCGGGTCTCTTCGGTCGTTCGGCCGCTGGCCCGGGAGATCCCCTCGATGGCCATGGGCGTGTCCATCAGCCCGGGCAGGACCGCGTTGCAGCGCACACGGTACTTGGCGTTCGCGCCAGCCACGCTGGTGGTGAGCCGGTTCACGCCCGCCTTCGACACCTCGTAAGCGACCTGGTTGCCGCCCGAGTAGGAGGCGAGCGATGAGATGTTGACGATCGCCCCGCCGCCCTGCTCGCGCATGAGGGGGATGACTGCCTTGGTGGTCAGCCACGTCCCCTTGAGGTTCACCTCGAGGATCTTGTCGAACGCGACCTCGTCGGCGTGTTGGGCCGGCCCGTCGCGTCCGCCTTGGGTTCCGCCGATGCCGACGTTGTTCACCAGGATGTCGATGCGGCCGAGCCGGGCTTTGCCGGTCTCGATGATGGCGGCGGCCTCGGCGGCGTGCACGATGTCCGCCTCGAACGCGGAGGCCTCGCCGCCCGCGCCTGCGATCATGGCGACGGTCTCCTCGGCGCGGGCCAGCACGCGGTCGACGCACATCACCCGCGCGCCCTCGCGGGCGAACAGGATGGCCATGGCCCTGCCGTTGCCGATGGTCTCGCCCGGCGTCTGGCCGGCGCCGACGACGATGGCGGTCTTGTCCTTCAGCCGATCGCCCATGGGTCAGGCCCTCAGGTCGGGATCGAGCACGGCCCCGGGCTCGAGCTGAACACCGAAGCTGTTCAGGAACATCGAGACCTGGGTGTACTGGCCCGTGGTGAAGACCACGTCCATGCACTGCTTCTCGTCGAAGTGCTGGCGCAACTGCGCCCAGGTCGCGTCGCTGACGAAGAAGTCGTGGACGAGTTCGTCCGCCGCGCGGATCAGCGCCTGCTCGGCGGGCGTCCAATTGCCCGCGTCCGCGCCGGTCTTGACGGCGGCGATCTCCTCGCGGCTCAGGCCCTCGCGCAGGCCGATCGCGGTGTGCTGGGTAAACTCGTAGCCGGACTTGCAGAGGAAGCCGACGCGCAGGATGACGATCTCGCGCTCGCGCGCCGGCAGGCTGTTGCGGCGCGACAGCACGTAAGCCCCCCATTGTTGGAACCGGGTCAACGCCTTCGGCGCATGCGCAAGAGTGCGGAAGATGTTGATGACCCGCCCACCCTGCGCCATCGGCTCGAGGGCTTGCCGCTGCTCGTCGTTCATCTCGCCGTCCTGCAACGGCGCGATGCGGGGCTTGGACAGTCGCACGGGGATCCTCCGGTCGTCTTCTCGCTTTGCCCGACGACTTACAGACCGGAGGGCGGCTACGCCAGCCGCACGCCCCTGGCCGCGAGCAGCGCGCGGAGCGCGTCTTCGCCGGTGAACACCTCGGCCTGGAAGCCGGCCAGCCGGGCCCCTTCCACGTTCTCGGCCACATCGTCGAAGAAGATCGATCGTTCCGGATCGATGGCCGCCTGCGCGGCGACCAGCTCAAACGCCTCGACCGCCGGCTTCGAGCGACGAAGCTCGTGGCTGAGATAGGCCTCGAACGCGGCCAGATCACCGCCCGTCTGGGCGACGAGGTAGTCCCAATGCACGACGTTGGTGTTGGAGAAGATCATCACCCGGTTGTCGCTCGCAAGGCGCTGGACGTAAGCGAGCATCGAGAGATCGACCGTGAAGTGGCAGCACCAGTCCGCGGTGAACTCATCCCACCCGCCTGCGTAGCCGAGCTCGTCGGTCAGCTCCGCGTGCAAGTCGGCGATCGGCAGGCCCGAGCCCCAGTCCTTCCGCCGGATGAGCCGGCTCACATCGCGCGGCGTGGCCCTGGTCCGCGACGCGATCTGCTCAACCATCACCGCGTTGTCGTGCGCGACGATGACCCCGCCCAGATCGAAGACGATGGCGTCGAAGGGCGAAGAAGCGGCGGGCATGGCGGCGTCTTGCTAGCGCGATCATGCGCGCTGCGCGAGCTTGCGCGACCGCGATTGCGTCGTCGCCGGTCTGTGCTAGAACCCCGGCCCTCTGTCGCGCGCTGCGGCCGGAAGAAGACCGATGTGTGAAATCAATCGTTTGAGGCCCTGAGCCCAGCCACTCCAGGCTGACGCCGCCGCGACCGCGCGCCTTGCGCCTTCGCGGCCCGCTTTCAATCGATCGCACGGACTTCAACGACATGCCGAAATCCAAAGACTCTCACGGCGCCTCGCGCCGGCCCACCCCCTATCCCGAGCTGAACGCCATTCTCGAGCGTATGGTCGCCGGCTCGCGCGAAGCGCTCGGCGAAAACTTCGTCGGAGCCTACCTGCACGGCTCGTTCGCGGTCGGCGACTTCGACGAGCATAGCGACGTCGACTTCGTCGTCGTCACCCGCGAGGATCTAAGCCCAGACCAGCTGCAGCGCCTGCAGACGCTTCACGGCGAGCTGCACGGCGAAGGAGGTCCGTGGGGCGAGCGGCTGGAGGGCTCTTACGCGCCCCAGGCGATCTGGCGCCGACGGTCGGCCGAGCCGCGCGACCCACCGGGCGAGCCGCGGGCGGACGATTGGGCCGATCCGGGCGCGAGCGGGCTGCATCCGGAGGTCTATCCGTTCTGGTTCATCGGCAACGGCGAGGACCATCTCGTGCGCAGCGAGCACGACAACCGCGACATCCCCCGCTGGATCGTGCGCGAACATGGGGTGGTCCTGGCCGGCCCGAACCCGCGTGGCCTGACCGACCCGGTGACGGCGGAGATGCTGCGGGCCGAGGCGCGGACGCTGATCGATGTGTTCGCGAAGTTGGCCACAGAGGGCGATCTCTTGAACACGCACCTCGGCCAATCTTTCGCCGCGGTTGCAACGGCGCGGGCGTTGCACACGCTGGACAGCGGTCGCGTGAACTCCAAGGCCGCGGCTGTGACCTTCGCCAAGCACCGCCTTGAGCCGCGGTTCGCGGCGCTGGTCGAGCGCGGCTGGCTGGAGCGCAACGAACGCGTGCCGATAGAGGCCTTGATCCATCGGCCGCCGGATTCGGAAGCGGCGGCGGCGACGCGCGAACTCCTGCAACACGCCCAGCGCGAGGCGGCGCGCCTCGCCGAGGCGCGAGCGTTGGCGGAGCGGCGCATCGCGGCCCAGCGGCACGGTCCGGCCGACGCCCACACCTGGAGCGGCGATCGCAGCGGGCGGATTGGCCCGCCCGGGGCGCGGGGCGGATGGACCCCGCGGCCGACCCGGCCTGGCGGCCGCGGCCGGCGCGGCTAGTGCGGCGGCGCCTCGCGCCCGACGATGCACTCCTCGGCCTTGTCGATGCAGTCCCGCGACGGTCCGGGCCCTGGCACGGCGTGGCTAACAGCGGGCAGGCTCTGCAGGTAGAGCGCGATGTCGGTCGCGTCCGCCTTTGTGAGATTGGCGAAGTCCGCCCATGGCATGGCCGGCGCGAGCGTGCGGCCGCTGGGCGTAACCCCTGTGGTGAAGGCGGTGACGATCTGATCGGTGGTCCAGGTTCCAAGGCCCGTCGCCTTGTCCGGGGTGAGGTTCGGTGGAACGAACACGCCGAGACCGGGCATGATGAAGTCGGAGTCGGACCCGCCCAGCAACCGAGTCACGTCGGGTTTGGGCGAGAGCCCGCCCGGCGTATGGCAATCACCGCAGCCCATCACCTTGACCAGGTATTGGCCGTGCGCCACCTGCTGGTCGTGCGAGGGCGCGCAAGCGGACCCCAGCGCGGCGACCGCCAGCGCGGCGCAAAGTCGACTCGTATGGAAATGCATTGGTATCCTCCCCCAAGGAAACCGGTAGCCTAGCACCGGCTGCGCAGGTCGTCAGTCCGGCAGCTTCGCTGGCATGGGCGAGCCGGTGTTCACTGGCCGAAGCTCGATTTCGATCACGTTCCAGACCGAGCGCGCCGGCTTCAGCTCGCCGCCGATGACCAGGCGAAACGGGCCCTCCTTGTCGCTCAGCGGTTTGCCGTTCTCGGTGTCGGCGAGGATCACCGGCTGATCGCGGAAGCTCTTCTCGGTCTCGGCCAGCGAGAGCACGGTCGTAAAGCCGTCCTCGCCGGTGACGATGATGATCTGGTTCACCGGCGCGCCATGCAGGCGTTTGTCGGTCGGCGCGCCGACCTCGGCCAGCAGCTCTCCGATCAGGGGCCCGGAATAGGTCGCCTTCGCGCCATAGGGCGTGGTGACGGTCGCGCGCTGCATCCCCTGCATCTCGGCCTCGGTCACCGTGGCCGTTGCGCCGTAGGGGCCCTTGACCAGCACCGATTGGGAGCCGGTCGCGCCGACCATGGCCAGCGAGGCCGCCGCAAAGCCGATCACCATCCAGCCGCGCATGGCCATCCTCCGACTCGCTTCGGCGCAGAGGATGTCACGCCACCCCTCCGGCGCCAGCGGTTTTGCGGACGCGGCGTCAGTCAAACAGTTGTTCGAACTGGCTTGCTGGCTCCCCCAGCCAGAGTAAGTTAGAGGAACCGCGAAAAGAGCAGGACACCGCGCGAGGAGCGCACATGGCTGATTTTGGAGCCGACCAACTGGAGGCGTTCCGCGCCGAAGTCGACGGCTGGCTGAAGGCGAACTATCCGGCCGAGCTGCGCGAACCCAACGCCAAGACCGACCCGGAAGCGATCTGGGGCGGTCGTCCCTTCGCCGGCAGCGACGACCCGCAGATCGTGTGGATGCGGCGCGTGGCCGAGAAGGGCTGGACCGCGCCGACCTGGCCCACGGCCTATGGCGGCGGCGGCCTCTCGGCGGCGGAGGCCCGGGTGGTCGAACGTGAGATCGGGCGCGGCGGCTATCGCAGCCCGCTCACCTCGTTTGGGCTTTGGATGCTGGGCCCTGTTCTGCTCGAGTTCGCCAACGAGGAGCAGAAGAAGGAACATCTGCCCAGGATCGTCCGCGGCGAGATCCGCTGGTGCCAAGGCTATTCCGAGCCGGGCGCGGGCAGCGACCTCGCCGGCCTGCAGACCCGCTGCGAGGACAAGGGCGACCACTGGCTGATCAATGGCCAGAAGATCTGGACCTCCTACGCCAACAGGGCCGACTGGTGCTTCTGCCTGGTCCGCACCGACTTTACGAAGAAGCACGAGGGCATCTCCTTCGTGCTGATCGACATGAAGACCCCGGGCGTCGAGACGCGGCCGATCAAGCTGATCTCGGGCGAGAGCCCGTTCTGCGAGACCTTCTTCACCGACGTGAAGATCCCCAAGGCGAACATGGTCGGCCAGCTGAACGGCGGCTGGACCATCGCCAAGCGCCTCCTGCAATACGAGCGGCAGAACATCTCCGGCGGGTTCGGCGGCGGTGGCGGCGCCGGGGGCGCGGCCGGCGATCTTGGCCAGATCGCCAAACGCTATGTCGGGCTCGACGAGACCGGCGCTCTGGCGGACGCGGACCTCAGAGGGCGGATCACCAGGAACAAGATGGACTTCCAGGCCTTCGCGCTGACCACGGCCCGCATCGCGGCGGAGAGCCGAACCTCGAACGGCCCCAGCGCGGCGACCTCGATCATCAAATATGCGGCGGCCGCGTTCGCCCAGGAACGGTCGGAGCTGATGGTCGAAGCGATGGGCGCGCAAGGCCTTGGCTGGGAGGGCGAAGGCTTCGCACCCGGCGAGATCATGGCCGCGCGGGGCTGGCTGCGCTCGAAAGGCAATTCGATCGAGGGCGGCACGTCCGAAGTGAACATCAATGTCGTGTCCAAACGGGTGCTGGGCTTGCCCGACCCGAAGTAGAGGTCTTGAAAGGACGGCGGCATTGGTCGTCCAGGCGTATTTCGAACGGAGATTGATCGATGGCTGATTTCGGCGGCGGCGAATTGGACGCTTTCCGCGCCGAGGCGCGGGCGTGGCTGGAAGAGAACTATCCGAAATCGCTCAGGCGCGGCGCGGAGCCCGGGTCGGAAGAGGCGGCGATGACCGCCATGCTCAACCCGAACGAGGACCAGAAGCTGTGGAAGGCGCGCATGGCCGACAAGGGCTGGGGCGCGCCCACCTGGCCGAAGCAATACGGCGGCGGCGGCCTCAGTCAGAGCGAAGCGCGGGTGCTGCAGCAGGAGATGGACCGCATCGGGGCGGCGAACCCGATGATGGGCATGGGCACCAGCATGTTCGGTCCGACGCTGCTCGAGTATGGCACCGAGGAGCAGAAGCAGCGCCACATCCCGAAGATCGTCAAAGGCGAGGTGCGCTGGTGCCAGGGCTACTCCGAGCCCGGCGCGGGATCGGACCTGGCGGGCCTGCAGACCAAATGCGAGGACGCCGGCGACCATTGGGTGGTCAACGGGCAGAAGATCTGGACCTCTGGCGCGCAATACGCCGACTGGTGCTTCTGCCTGGTGCGGACCGATCAGACCAAGAAGCACGAGGGCATCAGCTTCGTGCTCATCGACATGCACCAGCCGGGCGTCGAGACCCGCCCGATCCGGCTGATCGCCGGGTCGTCACCGTTCTGCGAGACCTTCTTCACCAACGCCCGCGTCGAGAAGAACGACATGGTCGGGCCGCTGAACGGCGGCTGGACGGTGGGCAAGCGGCTGTTGCAGCACGAGCGTTCTGGCCAGGGCGGCGGGCGGATGATGGGAGGCTTGGCGAGCGTGCCCGACCTCGCGCGCAAGTACATTGGCGTCGATGAAAAGGGCCGCATCGCTGACTCGGACCTGCGCGCCCGCGTCGCCGGTCACATGATGCGCGCCAAGGCCCACGCGCTGACCATGCAGCGGGCGGTCGCCGAAGCCAGGGGCAACCTCAACCCCAGCGCCACCACCTCGATCATGAAGAACTCCGGCACCCAGATCGGCCAGGAGCGCTCGGAGCTGCTGCTCGAGATCATGGGCCACCAGGGCCTTGGTTGGGAGGGCGACGGCTTCGAGGCCGACGAGCTCACGGCCGTGCGCAGCTGGCTCTCCGGCAAGGCCACCACGATCTTCGGCGGCTCGCAGGAGATTCAGAACAACATCATTTCCAAGCGGATCCTCGGGTTGCCTGACCCGACCCAGGCCGCCTAAGGAACATCGTCAAGGAGCGTGAAGACAAATGGCTGACTTTGGCGGCGCCGATCTGGACGCCTTCCGCAACGAAGCCCGCGGCTGGCTGGAAGCGAACTTCCCGCCGTCGCTGAAGGGCCGGGGCGGCATGATGTTCCTGGAAGGCGCCAGCGACTCCAGCGGCGACCTCGGCCTGTGGAAGAAGCGCATGGGCGAGAAGGGCTGGGGCGTTCCGACCTGGCCCACGGCCTACGGCGGCGGCGGCCTCGAGCCGGCGCAGGCGCGCATCGTCCAGCAGGAGATGAACCGCATCGGGGCCTGGAACCCGATCGGCGGCATGGGCGTGATGATGTTCGGCCCGACCCTGCTCGAGTACGGCAACGAGGCGCAGAAGAAGGCGCACATCCCGCCGATCGTGCACGGCGAGATCAACTGGTGCCAGGGCTTCTCAGAGCCCGGGGCCGGCTCCGACCTCGCCTCGCTGCAGACCCGTTGCGAGGACAAGGGCGACCACTGGCTGGTCAACGGCTCGAAGATCTGGACCTCGGGCGCGCAGTGGGCCGACATGTGCTTCTGCCTCGTGCGGACCGACACCGCCAAGAAGCACGAGGGCATCAGCTTCCTGCTCATCGACATGAAGGCCCCGGGCGTCGAGGTGCGGCCGATCAAGCTGATCGCCGGCGCCTCGCCCTTCTGCGAGACCTTCTTCACCGACGTGAAGGTTCCCAAAGAGAATCTGGTCGGGCCGCTGAATGGCGGCTGGACGATCGCCAAGCGTCTCCTGCAGCACGAGCGTAGCGGTCTTTCCGGCGGCGGCGGCGGTGGAGGCGGCGGCATGTTCGGGGTCGGCGGCTCGGTGCCCGATCTCGCCAAGAAGTACGTCGGCCTCGATGAAAAGGGCCGGATCGCGGACCAGGACCTCAGGAGCCGCATCTCGGTCCACGACATGGACCGCCGCGCCTTCCAGCTGACCGCGCTTCGCATGATGAGCGAGGCCCGCTCGAACCAGGGGCCCAGCACCGCGACGTCGATCATGAAGAACGCCGGCACCAAGGTCGGCCAGGATCAGGCCGAGCTCACCATCGAGATCATGGGGACCGGCGGCCTGGGCTGGGAAGGCGAAGGCTTCACCTCCGACGAACTCTCCGCCGTGCGCGGATGGTTGGGCGGGAAAGCCACGACCATCTTCGGCGGCTCGGCCGAGATCCAGAACAACATCATCTCCAAGCGGATCCTGGGGCTCCCGGACCCGATCAACAGCACTTCAAACTAGGGACGAATTGAAATGGCCGTTTTAACTGAAGAACAAAGCATGCTGCGTGACGCAGCGCGCACATGGACGCAGGAGAAGTCTCCGGTGTCCGCGTTCCGCAAGATGCGCGATGCGGGCCTGCCGCTGGGCTACGACCCCGCCGCCTTCGCCGAGATGGCGGAGATGGGCTGGACCGGGGTCATCATCCCCGAAGAGTACGGCGGCTCCGACTTCGGCTATCTGAGCCTGGGCCTCATCCTCGAAGAGACCGGCCGCACGCTCACGGCCTCGCCGCTCTTGTCGTCGGCGCTCGCCGCGGCCAGCGCCATCATCCTTGGCGGCGCCGACGCCCAGAAGCGCGCCTATCTGCCGAAGATCGCGTCGGGCGAACTCGTCGCCACGCTGGCGATTGACGAGGGCCCGCACCACGCGCCCGAGAAGGTCGCGCTGGCGGCGAAGAAGAGCGGCGCTGGCTACAGCCTGAGCGGCTCGAAGACCTTCGTGCTCGAGGGCATGGCCGCTGGCCTCTACATCGTCTCCGCGCGCACGTCGGGCAAGCCGGGCGACAAGGAGGGGATCACCCTCTTCCTCGTGCCGACCGACGCCAAGGGCCTGACCCGCAAGGCGCTGAAGCTGGCCGACAGCCGCGGCGCGGCGAACGCGACGTTCGAAAACGTCGAGGTCGGCGCGGACGCGGTGCTGGGCGATGTCGACAAGGGCTGGGATCTTCTGGAGAAGGTGCTCGACCGCGCGCGCGCGGGCCTTGCCGCCGAGATGCTCGGCGCGGCGTCACAGGCGTTCGATGTCACGCTCGACTACCTGAAGACCCGCGTCCAGTTCGGCCAGGTGATCGGCGCATTCCAGGCGCTGCAGCACCGGGCGGCGAAGATGTTCACCGACCTCGAACTGGCCCGCTCCTGCGTCGAGGCCGCGCTCAGCGCCATCGACAACAACGCGCCGGACACCGCTGAACTCGTCTCGCTGGCCAAGGCGAAGATGGGCGACACCCTGCACCTGGTGTCGAACGAGATGGTGCAGATGCATGGCGGCATCGGCATGACCGACGCCCACGACGCGGGTCTTTACCTCAAGCGCGCCCGCGCGGCCGAAGCCTCCTACGGCGGCCAGTCGTACCACCGCGACCGCTACGCCAGGCTGAATGGTTACTAGCCGTTGATTGATCGCCCCCGGGGTCACGGATAAGCTCGACCAAAGCCATCCAACCCCCGGGGGAGCGACCATGAGATACCTAGCCTTGGCCGCGGCGGCGTTCGCCGTCGTTGCGAGTCTCGCCGCCGCCGGCCCGGCCGCCGCGCAATACGGCATGGACCGCGGCCAGCCGAAGGACCAGACGACGCCGCAACTGCCCCAGTGCGCCGCCCCGATCGGGACAGCCGCCATCGAGGAGCCCGACCGTGACTGGTGGAGCCCCCTTGGGCTGTCCAATCCGGAATCCCTGATCAAGCTCTTCGCGTCGCGCTCAGGCTGCCTGAGAATCGTCGACCGGAACGCGGGCCTGGCCATGCGCAACCAGGAGGAAAGCCTGGCGCAGTCGGGCGAGCTGCAACGCAACTCGAACGTCGGCAGGGGCCAGATCGCCACCGCCGACTACTTCATCATTCCCGACATCGCCAACTCGAACGAAAATTCCGGCGGCAACAACATCGGCGCGGCGCTCGGCCACGTCCTGCCCGGCGCGTTCGGGGCCATCGCCGGCTCGATCTCGACCAAGAGCGAAGAGGCGCACACGCTGATCACGCTCGAGAACGCGCGCACGACCGAGCAGCTCTACGTCGCAGAAGGCGCGGCCAAGAAGACCGACGTCTCGTTCGGGATCGGCGGCGGCGTCGGCGGCTGGGCCGGCTTCATCGCGGCGGCCGGCGGCGGCTACTCCAACACCGACATCGGCCAGGTGGTGGCCGCGGCCTACTTCAACGCCTTCACCGACCTTGTCCACTACATGCAGGGCCAGGGCGGGGCCCAAGCCGCCGCCTCGGCGGCCAACAGCCCGCAGCAGGCCTACAACGTCACCCGCGACATCGTCATGCGGTCCGATCCGACGAACGATGCGCACCGCGTGCGCGATCTGGTCCCGGGCGACGAGGTCTTCCCCACCGGCGACAAGAACGGCGTCTGGTGGCAGGTGGACGACGAGAACGGCAATCGCGGCTGGGTGCCGTCAACGGCCATCACCCCGCGCTAGACTCCGCCTTGGTTTCCTCTCCCCGCACGCGGGGAGAGGGCCTAAGTTAGCTGGAACCGCTTGGTCCTCAGGCCGTTGGCTTGGCGGTCGGAGGAACGATGGCGTCGCGTCGCAACCGCCTGAAGCTGAAGCCGCTGCGTGAGCAGGTGATCGTCATCACCGGCGCGACCTCCGGCATCGGCCTTTCGACCGCGCGCGCGGCGGCGGCGCGCGGCGCAGCCTGGTCCTGGCGGCGCGCAACGAGTCGGCGCTGAAGAGCGTCTGCGAGGATCTCTCGAGCAAGGGCGCCAAGACCGCCTATGTCGTGGCCGACGTGGGCCGCGAGGACGATGTGCACGCCATCGCCCAGGCGGCCATCGACCGTTTCGGCGGCTTCGACACCTGGGTCAACGACGCCGGGGTGTCGGTCTTCGGCAGCCTGATGGAGACCCCGATCGACGACCAGCGGCGGCTGTTCGACACCAACTACTGGGGGGTGGTCTACGGCTCGCGGGCCGCCGTCGAACACTTCCGGCACAAGCCCGGCGGCGGCGCGCTGATCAACCTCGGCTCGACGCTGGGCGACGTCGCCCTGCCGGTGCAGGGCGCCTACTCGGCGTCCAAGCACGCGGTGAGGGCTTTCACCAACGTGCTGCGCATGGAGCTGATGCGCGAGCGGGCGCCGGTCTCGGTGACGTTGATCAAGCCCGCCGCGGTCGACACGCCCTACAAGGACCACGCCCGCAACCTGACCGACGCGGAGCTCAGGATTCCGCCGCCGGTCTATGCGACCCCGCTCGTCGCCCAGGCCATCCTCTACGCCGCCGCCCACCCTGTGCGGGAGCTGGCGGTGGGCTCGAGCGGCCCGATCCTCGCCTTCGTCGCCGGGCTCGCGCCGAGCCTGACCGAACCGATGATCGCGATCATCGCGCCCATTCTGCAGCGCGACCCCAATGCGGCGGCCAAGGTGCGCGGCGACAACCTCTACCAGGCCGGCGCGGACCTGCGCGAGCGCGCCTACCACAAGGGCGTGCGACAGGAGAGCCTGTACACGGCCGCCCAGATGCGGCCGAAGGCGACGCTGATGATGGGCCTCCTCGCCGGCCTTGCGGCGGGCGCGGCCCTCTTCGGCGGCCGCAGGCTGACCCGAAAGGGCGAGCCGGCGCCCGATCCGGCGCCCTGAGAGCCTTGCCGCGACGGTCCCGCGCCCCGTAAATCGCGGCACAAACTAAGAGGGGAGCGAAGCGATGGGACGGCTCGAGGGCAAGGTCGCGCTGGTCACCGGCGCGGCGAGCGGCATCGGGCGGGCGAGCGCCAAGTTGTTCGCCTCCGAAGGCGCCAAGGTCGTCGCGGTGGATCGGGCCTCGACCGTCGAAGAGACGGCGAAGCAGATCCGCGACGCGGGTGGAGAGGCGATCGCGCTGGTCGCCGACGCCGGCCTGGAGGCCGACGTGGCCAAGGCGGTCGAGACGGCGGTCGCCCGATTCGGCGGCCTCGACGTCTGCTACGCCAACGCCGGCGTCGGCACGACCAGCTTCGATCCGCCGCTGGAGCAGACCGGCGAGCAGTGGCTGGAGCTGCTCAGGGTCAACCTGGTCGGACCGTTCCTGGCCATCAAACACGCCTCCAAGGCAATGCGCGCGAAGGGGAAGGGCTCGATCATCTGCACCGCCTCGGTCGCCGGCCTGCGCTCCGGCGCCGGCGGCCTCGCTTACAGCGCCTCCAAGGCCGGCGTGATCAACCTGGTGCAGACCTCGGCGCAGCTGCTGGCCGGCACCGGCATTCGCGTCAACGCCATCTGCCCCGGCCTGATCGAGACCGGAATGACGCGCGGCGTCTTCGAGCGGGCGCGCCAGCGCGGCACAGAGGATCGCATCGGTCAGCTGAACCCGCTGCGGCGCGCCGGGCAACCGGAGGAGATCGCGGCTGCGGCGCTGTTCCTCGCCTCGGACGAGGCGTCCTACGTCGACGGACAGGCGATCGTGGTGGACGGGGGACTCTCGAGCTCGCATCCCGTCGTCGTCGCCCGGAGAGAGGGCTAAGCGCGATCGCGGGCGCCCGGCCTTGCCGCCGCGAGCCCGCGCGTTCATAGGATATCGCAGATAACTTAGGGGAGGCCCCATGCCTTCGAACCGGCTGCGCTTCGGCGCCTTCATCGCGCCCTTCCATGCGCTGGACGAGAACCCGACGTTGGCCATCGAGCGCGACCTAGAACTGGTCGAGCTGATGGACCGGCTGGGCTACGAGGAGGCCTGGATCGGCGAACACCACTCGGCCGGGTTCGAGATCATCGCCAGCCCCGAGGTCTTCATCGCCGCCGCCGCCGAGCGCACGCGCCGCATCCGGCTGGGCACGGGCGTCTCGTCCCTGCCCTACCACCATCCGCTGATGCTGGCCGACCGGATCAACCAGCTGGACCACATGACGCGCGGACGGACCATGTTCGGCGTCGGACCCGGCGCCCTGCCGTCCGATGCGCTGATGATGGGCATCCAGCCGGTCAAGCAGCGCGACATGATGGATGAGGCGCTGGACGTCATCCTGCGGCTGCTGAAGGGCGAGACCGTCACCCACAAATCCGACTGGTTCGAACTGGTCGACGCCCGTTTGCAGATGACATCGTTCAGCCGCCCGCACATCGAAGTGGCCGTGGCGAGCCAGGTCTCGCCCGCCGGGGCCACGGCCGCCGGGCGGCATGGCGTTGGCCTGCTCTCGATCGGCGCCACCTCGGCCGGCGGCTTCAACGCGCTGGCGTCCAACTGGGCGATCGCCGTCGACAAGGCCGCCGAGTCCGGCACGAAGGTCGACCGCAACGCCTGGCGCCTGGTCGGACCGATCCACATCGCCGAGACGCGGGAGAAGGCGCGCGAGAATGTGCAGTTCGGCCTGAAGAAGTGGATGGCCTACTTCACCGATGTCGCCGCTCTGCCGATCGCGCCGCAAGGCGGCGGGGATCCGGTGGACGCCCTGATCGAGACCGGCCTGGCGGTGGTCGGCACGCCCGACGACGCCATCGCCCAGCTCGAGCGGCTGGAGACCCAGTCCGGCGGGTTCGGCTGCTTCCTGCAAATGGCGCATGACTGGGCGGACTGGGCGGAGACGAAATATTCCTATGAGCTCTTCGCCCGCCACGTCGCGCCGAAGTTCCAGGCGCTGAATGGCAACCGCGAAGAGTCCTACAAGGTCGTGGGCGCGTCGCACGACGCCACCATGGGCCAGGCGCGCATGGCGGTCGGCCAGAGGATCGTCCAGCACATTCAGGAGAAGGGCACCGAGAACGTCGCGCCCCAGATCCTGGAAGCCTTGGGTCTGAACAAGAAGCCCGACGCGGCTGAGTAGCGACGCTTAAGGCCAGCCGGCCCCCGGGACGTCGACCTCGACGGCGAGCAATTGGCCGTCGGGCTGCATCTCGCCCATGCGGTCCATGCCGAGCCAGGTCGCGGCGGTGATGTAGAGCGTCCGGCGCTCGGCCCCGCCCAGCACGCAGGCGAAGCCGCCCCGGTCGAGCGCGATAGTCTGAACGACTTCGCCGCCCTCGCGCACGCGAGCGCAGCAGCGGTTCGGCACGTCGGCGAACCAGACGCAGCCCTCGGCGTCGATGCAGATTCCGTCCGGAAAGTGATCGCCCAGCGCGGCCCAGACCCGGCGGTTGGACAACGATCCGTCGTCGGCGATGTCGAACGCGGTCAGCTGGCGCGCCTGGGACTCCGCCATGATCAGCGTTGCGTTGTCCGGCGTGACCGCCATCCCGTTCGGGAAGGCGCCGCCGTCGGCGACACGCCGGGCCCGACCGTCAGGCGTGACCAGCACAATGCAGCCGCCATTCACGTAGGCGGCGCCGCGCCCGTCGACCACGATCTCGTTCCAGAGGCCCTCGGCCATCGCTCCGAAAGCCGCGCAGGGCTCGAGCGCGCCGCCCGCGCCACCGCGCAAGAGCCGGCCTTCGCGCGAGTGGACGACGATGAGGTCGCCGCCCGGCAGGAAGTCGAAGGAGAGCGGTGGCGCGGGCGCGCGGGCGACGACCTCGCGCTCGCCGGCCCGGACCGACACGGATGATCTCCCCGGGGCCCCAGTCGGCGAACCAGATCGCCGCGTCATGCCAGCGCGGCGACTCGCCCAGCGTGACGCCGCCGATCACGAGCCGCGGCTTGGCGGGAGTGGCGGTTGCGGTCGACATCGGCTCTCCGGCGCTGCCCTCGTCTTACCAGACGAACGAGGAGCGCGGCTGCCGACACAACCACCCGCGCGAAGGCGCGGGCGCCGAAGGGGGTCGGATCAGCGTTCCGAGGCGGAGGCGACCAGGTGAACGGGAGCGTCGTCTTCGACCTCCGCGTCGGGCGCCATGCCGAGGCGTAGGCGGGCGGCGCCGACGTCATGCGCCTCAGGCGTCAGCGCCCAGCGGCGCGAGCCCTCGCCGAACGGGAGCCAGACGCGGCGCTCCGCCTCGCCGGCGCCGGCGCAGCACAGATCGAAGGCGTTCAACAGATCGCGCCGCAGGCGGTCGGGCGCCTCGACGAGGCCGCGGCGAGCGGCGACGCGCAGGATCACCGAATCCCGATGGGCCGAGCCGCCGAACTCCATCAGCACCTCGACGATCTCGTCGATGAGCCCGGTCTGCAGGATCGTCGTCCGCGGCTCCGAGCGGCGTTCGATGATGGGTTGTTGACGGATCGGCATGCCGCCCCCCTATCGCGTTGTTGCGCGGGGCCATTGCACGAAATCCGGCTTAATTCTCGGTGAAAGCTTTGGATTAAGAAAATGTGCCGGCGACTTAGGAACGCGGTAAGGTTATTCGCGCTTAATAACTTGCCCCTCAGTGCTTGATGACAGACGAGCAGGTCCCCCTGAGCGTATCGGCTGCGTCAACCTCCGCGGCGAACCGGTCTGCACGGTGACCGGCGCCGGCGAGCACGGGCCGCTGGCGTGCTCCCCGCCGCTGCCGGCATAGGACGACCAGGTCCCGCCGGCCTTGAACACGAAGGTGATTGAGCTGACGCCCTCGGCCGGGCACAGGACGGCGCTGGGCGTATAGCCATTGCCGTTCTGCGCGTTGCATCCGCCGCCGGCGGTCACCGGCGTACCGACCATGCCCGTCCCGGCCGTGATCTCGTAGCAAGGGATATTCGAGCCGCAGCCGACCGGGTTGAAAGAGAAGTGGACGTTGGCGGCTTCGGTATAGACCGTGACCACAAGGCCGTTGTCGGAGCCGCGCGAGACGTCGACGCCGTCGGCCGCGAGCGCGGGTCCGGCGGCGAGCGCCAGCGCGGCGATCGTGGCGAGAACGATCCCCGTGAAGGCTTGTCGACGCATCGGATGGTCCCCCATCTCTTACGGCTCGACCACGATCTTGACCTGACTCTCCGGGTCGCCCAGCCGTTTGAAGGCGTCAGCGACGCCCTCGAGCCCGACGGCGTCTGTGATGACCGGCTTTACGTCGATCACGCCCTCGGCGATCTGGTTGAGCGTGGCGGCGAACTCCTCGCCCGTGTAGCCGAGCACGAAGCGGAAATCGATCTGCTTGGTGATGGCCATGAAGGGCTCGATCGTATCGGGGTCCATGCAGACGCCGGCGACGATGATCTGGGCCCCGTTGGGCGCAGCGTCGATGAGGCTCTGGATCACGCCGGGCACGCCGACGCACTCGAAGATGATCGCGCGCTTGACCGTCTGCCCGCTCATGCGGGCGATCATCTGCTCGGCGCCGGTCGCGGCCACGCCCATCTCGGCCCACTTGCCATGCGGCAACTCCTTGGCCGGATCGACCACGATATCGGCGCCCATGAACTCGGCCATCTTGCGCCGCGCCGGCGAGAAGTCGGCTGCGGTCACCGGCCCGAACCCCTTGGCCTTCAGGCCAGCGATCACCGCCAGCCCCACCGGTCCGCAGCCGACGACGAGGGCGGCGGCCGGCTCGTCGAGAGCGGCGCGGGCGACGGCATGGGCGCCGACGGCGAAGGGCTCGGTCATCGCCGCCTGGCGATTGGAAAGCCCGTTCGGGACCTCGATCATCAGCGCTTCGGAGAGCAGCATCCGCTCGGCGAACCCGCCGGGGTAGGCGTTGGAGTAGCCGATCGAGCCGCCGCCGGTCGGGCCCATGATGACGGGCATGGAGACCACCCGCGTCCCGGGCTTGAGCGGCTTGGCCGATCCCGGCCCATAGTCCAGCACCTCGGCCGAGAATTCGTGGCCGAAGACTATCCCCGCCTTCGGGTCCATCCCACCGCCGATCGAACCGGAGCGGCGGCCGAGTTCGGCCATGTGGTCGAGGTGATGCAGCGCGTGCAGGTCCGAGCCGCAGATCCCGCACGACAGCGTCCTGACCAGCACCTGCCCGGCGGCGGGCGTAAGGTCGGGGATTTCCTCGCAGGTCAGCTTGCCCTGGCGGGCGACGGCGGCGCGCATGTCTCTAGCTCCCTTTCACGGGCCGGATGGCGACCCCGCAGATCCTGATCCAGTCGTCGCCGGTCGGCAGACCGAGCTTTCGCGCGGCATCGAACGTCTTCGCCTGGTCTCGAACGACGATGTCGAGGCCGACCACGCCCGTCCCGTCCGCGTCCACCGGCTCGACGAAGCGGATAAGGCCTGGATCGAGGGTGATCTCCATCGCCCAACCGGCGCGCCTGGCCGGCTCGGCCAGCAGCATCGACCAGCGTTCGGCGGCCGCGACCGGGTCGCGTGATTGGATGGTCACCGAGGCGATGCCGAGGCTCGCCTCGCTCTCGAAGTTGCGCCAGTCCGGCCCCGCCGGAGGCCAGTCGCTCTTGGCGCCGCGCCAGCCGGAGTCGCCGACCACCGAGTCGATCGACATCAGCACGCCGGCGCAATCGCCCGGATGGAAGTGGGTGAACTGGTAGCGGCGGTCCGGGCTTTTCGCGATCACCCGCACGCCGGCGCCCTCCAACCGCGCCCGGTGGGCGAGCGCGTCGGCGTCCTGCAGGATGACCATGTAGCCGGCGTCGCCGCCGCGGCGGGCGAGGTAGCGGGCGCCGGAGGCGTCATCGCGGAACGGCTCGAGCACCTCGAGGAACTCGCCGCCCACCGGCATGACCACGTTGTTCAGCCCGAAGACCTCCACCCCTGGATCACGGAAGCCGACCTTGAGACCGAACACTTGGCCGAGCTGGTCGGCGACCGGGTCGATCTTGCTGGCGATGAAGGCGACTTGGCGCAGGCGCATTTAAGTCCGGCTCCTATTCGGCGACGTCGGGCGCGGTGATCTCGGCCAGAATCTCGGCCGTGTGCTCGCCCATGCGCGGGGGATGGCGCCGCACGTTGGCGGGGGTCTTGGCGTATTTGATCGGCGGCTTCATGCCGAGGTAGGCGCCGGCCTCAGGGTGTTCGTAACGCTGGAAGAAGCCGACCGCGTCCAGATGCGGATCGCTGGGCAAGTCGTCGAGGGTGTTCATCTTCACGACCGGGATCTGCAGCGGCTTCAAGAGCGCCAGCCACTCGTCCGTAGTCTTGGTGACAGTGACCTGATCGACGAGGCCGTAGAGCTCGCGCACATGGTGTAGGCGGGTGGCGTAGTCGGCGAAGCGCGGATCCTTGCCCAGCGTCTCGCCCCAGCCGGCGATCTCGAAGAACTGGTCCCACTGCTGATCGGTGTAAGGCAGAAGGCCGATGTAGCCGTCCTTGGTCGGGAAGGGTTTGCGCGTCGGGTTGACCACGCGGACGTAACCCCATTGTCCGGTCGGCGGGTCGTAGACGTGGCCGAAGAAGTGTTCGGCGAGGTTGAAGCTGGTCACGCACTCCAGCATCGGCACCTCGACGAACTGGCCTTCGCCGGTCTTCTGGCGGTGAAACAGCGCCGCCAGCACCGCCTGGACCATGAAGAGGCCAGAGACCTTGTCGGCGATCAGCGAAGGGATCAGCCGGTGCTCGGGGCGCCCATCGGTTCTGTTGAGAAGGTCGGCGAGGCCTGAAGCCGACTGGACGAGGTCGTCGTAGGCCGGCTCCCCGGCGTAGGGGCCATCGGCGCCGTAGCCGGCGCCGTGCACGTAGACGATGTCGGGCTTGATCGCGCTGACCGCCTCGTAGTCGAGGCCGAGCCGCTTCATGCCCTCGTAGCGGACGGAGGTGGTGAAGGCGTCGGCGGTCGCGATCAGCCGCGCCAGCGCGCGCTTGGCCTTGTCCTGCCGAAGGTCGAGCAGGATCGAGCGCTTGTTGCGGTTGATGGTCATGAAGATCGGGCCAAGCCCGTGCTTGCCCGGCGAGTCCGGCGGGATGCCGGCCCACCGCATGATGTCGCCGCCGTCGCCGCGCCGACCGCCGGGAAACTCGACTTTGATCACGTCGGCGCCGAGGTCGCCCAGCATCTGGGTCGCGTAGGCGCCGAACACCACGCTGGTGAGGTCGACGATGCGCACGCCCTTCAGTGGGCCGGTCGCCTCCTTGGCAAGCTTCGCGTTTCTCGGCACGCCTTTACGCTCTCACTGAAGTCCGTCGAGGAACTCGACCACGGCGTGGTTGAAGGCGGCGGGCTGGTCGATGTTGGCGGCGTGGCCGGCATCGGGGATGACCACCTTCTTCGCGCCCGGGATCTTGGCGGCCATGTAGTCGCTGGCGGCGATGAACGGCGTGTCGTTGGCGCCCACCACAACGAGCGCCGGGACTGCGATCGTCGGCAGCGAATTGATCACGTTCGGATTGCGCTGGGTCAGCATGCCACGCGCCGCCTTGGCCAGGCCGTCGGCCGAGCGGTGGCGCACGATGCGCACCTCGGCGCTGGCGTTGCCGAGCGCCGCCAGCCCGTCGCGGTCGAAACGGTCCGCCCGGGCGATCGAAGTCCGGTTCCACCCTTCCCGGGCCTCGTCGTTGCGGTAGCCGGGGCCGGTGTCGAAGATCAGCAGCGCCTCGACGCGGTCGGGATGGACGCGATTGAAGGCCAGCGACATGTAGCCGCCGAGGGAAAGCCCGCCGACGATCGCGGTCTTCGCGCCGACCGCGTCGAGCAAGGCCGCCATGTCCGCGACGGTGGCCTCCTCGCTGTAGGCGGCCAGGTCTTCCGGATAGTCGCTATCGCCGTGACCGCGCATGTCCCAGATGACCAGTTTGTGCGACTTCGAGAGCGGCTCGATCTGGCCCTTCCACATGCCGCTGGTCGAGGAATAGCCATGGCTGAGCAGGATGACCGGCCCGCTCTGGCCGTGCACCTCGTAGTAGATCTGGACGCCGTCCCGATTGAGCTTGGGCATTCTGGTTTCCTCTTCCTTGTCTCTTACGCGCCGACGAAATTGCCGGGCCGGCGCTCGGTCACGGCGCGCACGCCCTCGCGATAGTCGGACGTCTTGCGCAGCCACGACTGTTCGACGAACTCGTGGTCGGTCATCGCCTTGACCGCTTCGGCGAGGCCGGCGCGCAAGGTCGCGCGGGTGGACTGGACCGCGAGCGGCGCGTTCTCGGCAATCTCGCGCGCAAGGCGCGTGGCCGCCGCGCGGACGTGCTCGAGCGCGGCCAGTTCGTCGGCGAGGCCCCAGGCGACGGCTTCCTCGCCGGGCACGCGACGGCCGGTCTCCAGCAGCAGGGCGGCGCGCTGATGACCGATCAGGCGCGGCAGCGTGTACGAGAGGCCGAAGCCGGGATGGAAGCCGAGCTTGACGAAGTTGGCCGCGAAGCGGGCTTCGGGCGCGGCGACGCGAAAGTCGGCCACCAGCGCCAGACCCAGGCCGGCGCCGACGGCGGCGCCCTGCACCGCGGCCACGATCGGCTTCTTGTTCGAGAACAGGCGCACCGCCTCGACGTACAGCGGGTTGCCGGTCACAGCGGCGTCGGAGACCCCGGATTGGGCGGCGCTGGCCGGCGTCACCAGGTCGGCGCCGCCGCAGAAGACCTTGCCGGCGGTCGCCAGCACCACGGCGCGGCAGTCGTTCTCGCCATCAAGGTCGAGCAGCGCGTCGGCAAGGTCGCGCATCAGGTCGACGCTGACGTGATTGTTGGGCGGGCGGTCGACCTCGAGCGTCGCCACATTGCCGTCGAGCGCGACGGAGACGTCGCCGTACTTGGACTTCATCGCCGTCCTCCCAAGAGATTGCGAGCCACCACCCATTTGTGCACCTCGGTCGGCCCCTCGTAGATGCGCATGACCCGAAGCTTGGCCGCCATCTGCTGCAACGGCAGCTCGCGGGTCATCCCCATGGCGCCGAAGGTCTGCATGGCGTGGTCGACCACCTCGTAGGCCATCTCGGTCGCGAAAGCTTTGATCATCGACATCTCGAGCCGGACATCGCGACCCTGGTCGAGCTTCCAGGCGCAGTCGTAGGTCATCAGCCGCGTGGCGTGGATCCGCGTGGCGGCATCGAAGATCCATCCCTGGATCACGCCGCGTTCGGAGAGCGGCTGGCCGAACGTGGTCCGCTGGGGCGCGTACTCGATCATCATGTCGAGCGCCCGCTGGGCCATGCCGACGGACCAGGCGGCCATCTGGATCCGGCGGGTTCCCAGGCGAAGCTGCATCGGCGCGAAACCGTTGCCCTCGGTCCCCAACAACTTCCAACCTTCGACCCGGCAGTCCTCGATCGCGATCTCGTAGGTGACCGCCCCGCCGACCATCGGGATGGCGCGCAGCACGTTGAAGCCGGGCGTCCCCTTGTCGATCAGGAAGGCGGAGATGCCGCCGCGGGCGCGCTTTTCCTTGTCGGTGACCGCCATGAGGATGGTGAAGTCGGCGTCGGCCGCGCGGCTGATCCAGATCTTGCGGCCGTTGATGATCCAGTCGTCGCCGTCACGATCGGCGTGCGTGGTCATGCCGGCGGGATCGCCGCCCGCGCCGGGCTCGGAGATGGCGATCGCCGAGACCGCCTCGCCGCGGACGTAGGGCTCGAGATAGGCGACGCGCTGACGCTCGTTCACCGTCGCCATCAGCATCCTGAGGTTCGGCGAGTCCGGCGGCAGCGTGTAGGGCGTGATGGTCTTGGCCATCTCCTCGTTCACGCCGATCAGCGCCACGTTCGGCAGGTCGGCGCCGCCGATGTCCTCGGGCGCGTCCAGCCCCCAGAGGCCGAGCTCCTTCGACTTCGCGTCGATGCGGATGCGGTCGGCTTCATCGATGCCGAGACCCTTGCCGGCCGTCTCTCGCGCGAGCACGCCGGCCTCGAGCGGCATCAGCTCGTCGGCGACGAAGCGCGCCACGAGATCCTTGAGCATGCGATGCTCTTCGGCGATCTCGAAATCCATACAGCCTCCCAGGGGCCCGGTCTTGCTTTGCCGGCCCTGGGTTCGACTTGAGACTCAGTCCTCGACCGGCGTCAACGCGCCCAGCGCCATGGGCGCAGGTTCGCTCTCCCGCGATCGCCGGCCCGAGACCTCGTCGCCGACGTCGTGCGGCAGCGGCGCGAAGAAGAAGACGCCGAGCAGCGAGACCGCCCCGATGATGAAGAAGGTCGGGGTGACGTCGGACGCCTTCAGCGCGTGCAGCGACTCGTGACCGTGGCGCAGCAGGCTGAGCAGGATGGCGGCGAACCCGATGCCGAGGCTCTGCGACAGCTGCTGGACCATGCTGGCGAGGCTGGAGGCGCGGCTCATGCGGTGCTGTTCGACGTCGGCGTAGGCCAGCGTGTTCAGCGCGGTGAACTGCAGCGAGCGGAAGAAGCCGCCGACCAGGAGCGTGGCGATGATCAGCCAGTGCGGCGTGCCGATCGTGAAGAAGCCATAGCCCATGAAGATCACGCCGGAGATGATGGTGTTCCACACCAGGACGTTCTTGAAGCCGAACCAGGCGATGATCGGCCTGGCGGTGGTCTTCATCAGAAGCGCGCCGGCGGCGCTGGTGAAGGTGATCAGGCCCGCCTCGAGCGGCGACATCCCGAAGCCGAGCTGGAGCAGGAGCGCGAGCAGGAAGGGCGTCGAGCCCATGGCCATGCGCAGCGGCGTGCCGCCGATGGTCGAGGTCATGAACGACGGCATGCGGAACAGGGAAAGGTCGAGGATGGCGTGCGGCGTTCGCCTGGCGTGCCACCCGTAGACGACGAGGCAGACCGCGCCGCCGATGAGCAGGCCGGCCATCACCGTGAACGGCATCAGGCCGCGGCCCAGGTTCTCGAACCCATAGACGATGCCGGCGAGGCCGAAGCCCGACAGCACAAAGCCCCGCCAATCGAGCTTCATCACGTGCTCTTCGCGCACGTTCTCGATGAAGATGGTGACGAGGATGACGCCCAGAATGGCGACCGGGATGTTGATGAAGAAGATCCAGCGCCAGGAGAAGTAGGTGACGATGAACCCGCCGACTGGCGGGCCGAGCACCGGCCCCAGCATCGCCGGCATGGTCAGATATGACATGGCGCGCACGAGCTCGGACTTGGGCACGCTCTTGAGCAGCACGAGCCGCCCGACCGGGGCCATCATCGCGCCCGCCATGCCCTGCACGACGCGGGCGGCGACGAGCTCGAACAGGTTCTGCGAGAGGCCGCAGCACAGCGAGCTGGCGGCGAAACCAACGATGGCGACGCGAAAGACGTTCTTCGCGCCGAAGCGGTCGGCGGCCCAGCCGCTGATCGGCAGGAAGACCGCCGCGGCGAGCAGATAGGCCGTGATCGCGAGATTGAGCGTCACCGGG
This sequence comes from uncultured Alphaproteobacteria bacterium, assembly GCA_963719975.1. Lineage (GTDB taxonomy): Bacteria > Pseudomonadota > Alphaproteobacteria > Caulobacterales > Caulobacteraceae > Poindextera. Next base: position 473,645 of record CAVRED010000001.1, on the reverse strand, counting down.
TCTTCGTGCAGCGAACGCGCCATGGTCGGCAGCGCGTTGGAGATCACCGTGGAGTCCAGCGTCTGCATGAAGAGGGCGCAGCCGATGATCATCGGCGCGAGCGCGCCGGCCATGAACCGGGGCCGTTCGGCGACGGCGTCGGTCATGCCCGCTCCCCAGCCGCGATCTGAGCGAGCGGTCCGGCGGCCCTGACGAGGGCGGCGCGCGCCTGCGGCGGCAGAGCGGCCAGGCGTGCGGCCAGCCAGTCGTTCCGGCGGCGGCGCACCGCGTCCAGCGCCTTCTTCCCCGCCGGCGTGACGACGAGGCCATAGCGTCGCTTGTCCTCGGCCGGCGGCGGCAGCCGGCGCACCCAACCCGCCGCCTCCAGCCGCTTGACATGCGCGCTCATGGTCGGGCGCGAGGTCTGCTCGAACTCGGCGAGCTCGGAAACGCCGATCCCCTCGCGCTTGCCGACCGTCGAGAGCAGGGTCACGTCGAGCGGGGTCAGGCCCAGCGGCTGCGCCTCGCGGCGGAGCTGGCGGCTGATCTTCAGGAGAGACGGCCGAAGGGCGTCGGCCAACGCGGAAACGTCCTGGTCCGGACGCGAAAGCACGGCAGTCATGCGCAGTAGTTAGGTCGCCTAACTATCTTTGTCAACGCAAGGCCGAGGCGCACGCGGGCCCACGTACGCGCTTTACCGAATCAAAAGGCAGGCGCAGATGCGGCAATGCCTCTGCCAGGTCGGCCATGAAGCTCTCCGACACGCCGGACTTCACTTCCAACCGACGCCTGATCGCTGTCGCGCTGGTGATCACGCTCGGCGCCTGGGTGGTGCTGGCGATCAGCGACGGGAACATCGCGACGTCTCTCGGCGACACCGACGACGCCATGCGGCTGGTGATCGTGCGGTCGCTGCTGCACGGGCAGGGCTGGTACGACCAGCTGGTGACGCGGCTTCAGCCGCCTGAAGGCATCTACATGCACTGGTCCAGACTGCTGGACGGTGCATTGGCCGGCTTGCTCTGGCTGGTCGGGCGGGTGACGACGCCCGCCTGGGCGGAGCTGATCGTCCGCTTCGCCTGGCCGCTGCTCTGGATCGCGCCGGCGGCGATCGCCGCGCTTTCGATCGCCCGCAGCCTGGGCGGCAAGTTCGCCGTCTTCTGTTGCGCGATGCTGATGCTGACCAACACCCAGATGTACGTGCAGTTCACGCCGGGGCGTATCGACCACCACAACGTCCAGATCACCATGGCGGTGACCGCCGTCGCCGGCGCCATGGCCAGGGAGCAGCGGACGCGCTTCGCGGTCCTGGCCGGGCTCGCCAGCGGCCTCGGCCTGGCCATCGGCATCGAGGCGCTCGCCTTCCATGCGCTGGCCGGGGCGAGCTTTGCGATATCGGCCGCGCTCGACGAGGAGGAGGCAAAGCCAGCCCGCGCCTACGGGCTCTCGCTGGCCGCCGCGACGGCAGCCTGCTTCGCCTTGCAGACGCCGCCAGACCGCTGGAGCCTGTCGTTTTGCGAAGCGATCGGCATGAACCTGGTCGCCGCCGTCCTCGTCGCCGGGCTGGGCGTTGCGGCCTTCGCCACCTGGGGCGCGCGCGCGAAAGTCGAGCTTCGTTTCGTGCAGATCGCGGTGCTCGGCGCCGTCGCGGGCGCGGTCTACCTCGCGATCGACCCGGCCTGCATCCGGGGGCCGTTCGCCGCCGTGGATCCAAGGCTCGGCCCGATCTGGTTCGTCAACATCAGCGAACTGCAGCCGTGGGAGCGGCTGTGGTTCCAGCACCGCGACTCCGCTCTGATCACCATCTTCATGTCCTGCATGGGGGCGGCCGCGGCGCTCATGCTCCTCGCGGTGCGCTGGCGACGCTGGGACCGGCCGACGTTGCTCGCGGCCGCGCTGGTGCTCGTCGCGGCCGCCGCGGCGTCACGCGCGTGGCGGATGGAGGACTACGCCTTCTGGTACGGCGTGCCGACGCTGGCCGCCGGCTTGGGCTGGCTCGCCGAGCGATTCTGGCGCGGAGCCATGCTGCCGACAGCGCTCCTGAGCCTCGCGCTCTCGCCCGTGCCGCTCGCGGTCGAGGTCAATGCCGGGCTGACGGCCGTCGCCAAGGCCGCGCCGGCGCATGGCCAAGCCCCGCTGGCCGCCGCCAAGCCGGCGAACGCCCCGACGTGCTCCGACATTGCGCTCTACCAGCCGCTGGCCGCGGTGCCGCCGGGGGTCGTCCTGGGCGAGATCGACCTTGGCCCGCACGTGCTCGCCAACACGCCGGACTCCGTGCTGGCCGCGCCTTACCCGCGAATGTCGCGGGGCATTCTCAACGGCTACGCGGCGCTAGGCGGCCCGACCGCGCTCGCGCACGACCGGCTGAAGGCGCTGAACGTCACCTACGTCCTCGACTGCCGGCTGAACGCGCTGAGGTTCGATCCGGCAGGCTTCGAAGGCGACCTAAGGCGCGGCCGTATCCCGCCTTGGGTCCAACCGCTGTCGCGGCCAGGCGACCCCATGCAGGTCTACCGCATCATGCCTTGACCGAGCCGGAACCCCGACCCTGCGACTAGCCCTGCAGGATCTGGCGCACCTCGGACCACGGGTCGTCGACGAGCTTGCTCTCCAGGTCGAAGATCATCGTCGCGCGCCGCCGGGCGTCATAGGCGGGCCAGTCGGGCAGGGCCGCGGTCGCCGGATTGCCGGTGCGCGCGAACGCGAGCCAGGCCTCCGACATCTGGTCGGAGACGCGCTGCGGCTCGTCGCCGTTGTGGCGGCCAACGAAGTCGCGGGCGCTCTCGACGTTGTCGAACACCAGCGGGATCTCGAGCGCGTGCGGGCACTTCAGCGTCCCGCGCGCGGCCGGCGTCTCCCAGGTCAGCATGTACATGTAGGCCGGGCCTGAGCCTTGCGCGGCCTTGCGCTCGGCCAGCTGCACCGAGTTCAGCCACATCATCTGCACGGTCTGCACCGCGCAGATCAGGAAGGTGGGCGAATAGTCGGGGAAGAGCTTGCGCAGCGCCGCCACGACGGGCGTCGCCTTGTCGCCGAGCTGTTCCTTCGCCCGCTGGGCCAGGTCGTCCTCGGTGAACTCGCCGAACTTCGGATGGCTGCGCAGGAAGAGGGTGGTCTCGTCCTTGTTGGTGCCGACCATGACCGGAACGCTGGCGGAGATCGCCGGCGCGTCCGGATAGAAGGGGTCGCGCGGCAGGGCGACGCCGTCGATGCAGGGGCTGAAGCCCGCCATCGGCCCTTGCGCGCCGGAGACCTTGGCGGCGGCGTCCTGGATCTCCGCGGCCGAGAGGGTCTCGAGCCTGCCAAGCTCGCCCGGCTTGACGCCGAGCACGTCCAGGAGCGCCTTGGCGTTCGCGGTCGCCCGTTCGGTCGCGACGGCGCGAAGACCCGGGCCGCTCTGCACGATGGCGCGATGGAAGAGGCCGTGCGCGCCAGGCATCGCCTGCAGCATGGAGACCTTCGCCCCGCCGCCGCTCTCGCCGAAAATGGTGACGTTGGCCGGGTCGCCGCCGAACGCCGCGATGTTGTCGCGCACCCACTCGAGCACGAGCACGATGTCGAGCATGCCGGCCTGACCGGATGAGGGATCGCCGCCGAGCGCGCCCAGGTGCAGGTAGCCGAACACGTTGAGCCGGTGATTGACCGTCACCGTGACCACGTCGCCGCGGCGGGCCAGGTTGCCGCCGTCGTACATGGCCGCGCCGCCCGATCCGTTGGCGAAGCCGCCACCGTGCAGCCAGACCATGACCGGCCGTTTGCCGGAGAGCCCTTGGGTCCAGACGTTGATGAACAGGCAGTCCTCGTCGGTGCCGGGCTGGCCAGGCGCGGGCGGGTCGCCGCCGGAGCGGCCGCCGGTCACGTCGCCGGGCGCGACGCCGACCTGGATCGCCGGCGCGCCGAGCGCGACCGCATCGGCGACCTCGGTCCAGGGCGCGGGCCGCCGGGGCGGCTTGAAGCGCAGCGCGCCCAGGGGCGGGGCGGCGTAACGCAGGCCCTTGAAGATGTTGAGGCCGCCGTCGCGATAGCCCTGCACGGGCCCGTTGGTGGTCGCGACAACCGCCGTGCGCTCGAGTTCGCGCACCTGGTCCTGGACGTCGGTCATGCTTGATCTCCCTGAAAATATGCGCCGCCGGCGTCTTCCCGCGTCGGTCGGATGAAATTAGCGAAATAAGGCCCGGCATTCCGCCACGGAAAGCGCCGGGGCGCAAGGCCGTTTGCGCTTGCCCCGCGCCTTGGTCCAAATCGCACGCGACAAGGGAGCCTCACGCATGGCCGAGCACTTCGTCTGCCTGACCTTCGACTACGACAACGCCTCGCCGATGATCGCGCGCGACATGACGACGCCGACGATGATCTCCAGGGGCGATTTCGGCGTGGTCGCGACCGAACGGCTGATGGCGCTGCTCGGCAAGCATTCGATCGCCTCGACCTGGTTCATCCCCGGCCACACCATCGCGACCTATCCCGCCTCGGCGGCGGCCGTGCACGCGGCCGGCCACGAGATCGCGCACCACGGCTGGACCCACCGGGTCCCAGCCAGTCTCGGGCGCGAGGAGGAAGAGCGGGAGCTGGTGCGCGGCAACGAAGCGATCGTGGCGCTGACCGGGCGCGCCGCCCGCGGCTATCGCTCGCCGGCGTGGGACTTGAGCCCGCATTCGATCGAGCTCCTGCTCAAGCACGGCTTTGTCTACGACTTCGAGCCTGATGGGGCACGACTACCTGCCCTACCAGGCCCGCGACGGCGATGTCGTCAGCCTGCACGAGCCGATCCGCTATGGGTCCGACACCGCGCTCGTCGAGATGCCGATCAGCTGGTCCTTGGACGACTACCCGGCGTTCGAATACATGCGGACGCCCAGCGTCCTGCAGTCGGGTCTGATGAACGCCACGCTGGTTGGCGAGAACTGGTTCGCCGACTTCCGCTACATGGCCGACCACTACGCGTGGGGCGTCTTGACCTACACCTTCCACCCGCACGTCATCGGGCGCGGGCACCGGCTGATCATGCTGGAGGGCCTGATCGAGAACCTCGCCGCCGCCGGCGCGAAGTTCGTGACGATGGAGCAAGCCGTCGGCGAATACCGCACCCGCTACCCCAACGGCCGCAGCGAGCCGGGGGGCTAGCCCTACTCCGCGACCGAAATGGGGGGACGGGTTACGGCGCTGATGGGCTCGGGATGGGGCGCCCCGTGCTCCGCCGGCGGGGCAGGCGCGTCGCGGGGCGTTATCAGCTTGGCGAGCCGGGGCACCAGCCAGTGCTCGATGTCGTCGAGGATCTCGTAGATCACCGGCACCATCAGGAGCGAGAGCACCGTCGAGGTGATCAGGCCGCCGATCACGGCGATGGCCATGGGCTGGCGGAACTCCGAGCCTTTGCCGAGCGCAAACGCGGTCGGCAGCATGCCGGCGATCATCGCCAGGCTGGTCATGATGATCGGACGCGCCCGTTCGCGGCAGGCCTCCATGATCGCCTGGCGCTGGGGCATGCCGTCACGCTCCCGCTCGATCGCGTATTCGACGAGCAGGATCGAGTTCTTCGCCGCGATCCCGAGCAGCATGAGCACGCCGATCAACGACGGGATGGAGAGCGATTCCCGCGTGATGAAGAGGGCGACGGCCGCCCCGAACAGCGCCAGCGGCAACGCCCCGATGATGGCCACGGGTTTGAAGAAGCTGCGGAACAGCAGGACCAGAACGCCGTAGATCAGGAAGATGCCGGTGACGAACGCCATGAACAGGGCGCTGAACAGGTCGACATATTCCTGCTGCTGGCCGAGCGTCGCCGGCTCAACCCCCGGCGGCAGGTGCTGCATGATCGGCAGGTGTTTGACCTCGGCCAGCCCCTGGCCGATCTGGGCGCCGTTGGTGAGGTCGGCGTCGATCGCCAGCTCGTCACGCCGGGCGTAGCGCTCGATCACCGCGGGCCCGGCCTGGAACGCGACGTCGGCCACGCTGGAGAGCGGCGTCGTGCCCCCAGAGGCCGTCGGGACCTGCATGGCGCGGATCATGTCGATGTTGGTGCGCGCGTTGGCGGGCAGGCGAACGCGTATGGGCACCCGCCGCTCGCCGTCGGTAAGCTTGGGCACGTTGGCGTCGATGTCGCCGAGGGTTGCGACCCGGGCGATGGTGGCGATCGACTGGACGGTGACGCCGAGGCGCGCGGCCTCGTCGGGCCGCGGGCGGATGACGACCTCCGGGCCGATCGGCGGCAGGGCCGGCCGCGGGTCGGCGAGGTTGCGCAGCGTCCGCATCTCGCGCTGCAGCTCATCGCCAGCCCGCTGCAACGCGTCGGCGTCTTCGCTGGTGAGCACGATCTGGACCGCCGCCGCGCCGAAGCCGCCACCCTGGATCGAAACCCGCGCGTCCGGGATGTCGCGCAGGTAGGGACGGATGGCGTCGTTGATCTGATTGACCGTGCGAGTGCGGTCGGGTCTCAACACGATGGTGACGGTTCCCGACGACAGCCCCGCGCCGGCCCCGCCGCCACCGAAGCCCTCCCCGGCGACAGAACCCACCTGGACGAAGATCTGCGAGGCTTCCGGAACCCGCGCCTTGATCAGCGCGGTCGTCTCGCTCTCGATGCGCTGCATATCGGAGAGCGTGGCGCCGGGCGGACCCTCGAGCCCGATGAACATGTAGTCCGGGTTGGCCGGCGGCTGGACGCCCGTCGGCAGCCCGACGCCCATGATGCCGAACGTCAGAACCACGAGCACGCCGCCGATCACGGCCATGATCCATCGGTGCGATAGACCCCAATCGAGGCTGCGCCGGTAGAAGGGCCGAAGGTCCCCGCGCGGGCGGGGGATGGCGGACGGCTTGAGGAAGTAGGCGGCGAGCAGCGGCGTCAAGAGGCGCGCGACCAGGAGCGAGAACAGCACCGAGATCACGACGGTGAACCCGAACTCCTTGAAGAACTGGCCTGGAATCGAGCCCATGAAGGAGACGGGCGCGAACACGACCACGATGGCCGATGTGGTCGCGATGACGGCGAGCCCGATCTGGTCGGCGCCTTCCATCGAGGCCCGATAAGGCCTGGCGCCGGCCTGCACCCGTTTTTGGATGTTCTCGATCTCGACGATGGCGTCGTCGACCAGGATTCCGATGACCAGGGTCAGTGCGAGCAGCGTGACGATGTTCAGGCTGAAGCCGAGCACGACCATGACGAGGAAGGTCGGCACCAGCGAGACCGGCATGGCGACGGCGACGATCGCGGTCGAGCGCCAGTCGCGCAGGAAAAGGAAGACGACCAGCGCCGCCAGCGCCATCCCCTCGAACATGGTGCGCAGGGTGGCTTCGTAGGTCGCACGTGTGTTGTCGACCGTGGAGAAGATCTCGGTGAAGCGGACGTTCGGGTGCTGTCGCTCGAGGTTCGCGATGGCCTTCTTGGTGTTGTCCTCGGTCACCACCTCGCTGGCGTCGTTGGTCTTCAGAACCTGGAAGCCGACCACCGGCCGGTCGTTCAGACGGGCGAACCCGCGCGGCTCGCCCGACCCGTCGCCGACGTCGGCCACGTCGGACAGCTTGACGTACCGCCCGCCGGCGGTGGGGATCGTAAGGTCGCGCAGCTGGTCGACCGTCGGTGACTCCCCGAGCACCCGCACGGTCTGCTCGCGACCGCCGACGTCGACGCGCCCGCCGGGAATGTTGGCGTTGAACGCGGAGAGCGCCGCGTTGAGCTCGGTGGCCGTCAGCCCCTGCGCGGCCATCCGGTCGGGATCGATGATCACATTGATCTCGCGGTCGACGCCGCCGACGCGGCTGACCTGGGCCACGCCCTTCGCGCCCTGCAGCGAGCGCGAAACGGTGTCGTCGACGAACCAGGATAGCTGGCTGTCCGACATGTCGGGCGCGGAGACCGCGTAGGTCAGGATCGGCTGGGAATCGATCGAGATCCGCTCGACGGTCGGCGGGTCGATTTCGCGCGGCAGGTTTACCCGCGCCTGGTCCACCCGCTGACGGACCTCGTCCGTGACCTTCTGCAGGTCCTCGCCCAGCTCGAACTGAACCTCGGTCGTCGACGACCCCTCGGCGATCTGCGACTGGATGTCGCGCACCCCGGCGATGCCGGCCATGGCGTCCTCGATCGGGCGCGTGATCTGGGTCTTGATCTCGGCCGGCGCCGCGCCGTTCTCGGTGACGATGACCAGCACGGCCGGGAAGACGACGTTCGGGAACTGCTTGATCGGCAGGAAGGCGTAGGAGATCGCGCCGGCGAACACCGCGGCGAGGAACAACAGCGCCACGGGAATCGGGTTCTTGATCCCCCAGGTGGAGAGCCTGAGCTCGGCCATCAGTGCGTTCCGGCGTCCACGATCGGGCGCACGAGGTCACCGGGCAGGACGAACGAAGAGCCGCCGAGCAGCACCCGCGCGCCGGTGGGCGGCCCGGCAAGGATCTCGACGTAGCCGCCCTCGTGTTCGCCAGTCCGCACCGGCACCTGATGCACGTGATTGTCGGCGGCGACTTGCATGACAGAGGCTCCGTCGGCGTCGTAGCGGATTGCCGCCTCCGGCGCGACCGGAACGCTGCGAACGAGCCCGGTGAAAATCGCCCGGCCGTACCCCCCGGGCCTGAGGTTGGATTGCACCGGCAGGCGGACGTGCACCTTGCCGAGCTTGGTCTGCGGGTCGACCGAGGGCTCGACCAGCCGCACCGAGCCGACAACGCTGGACCCGTCCGGCAGCTTCACCTCGACCGCGTCGCCGACGTGGATGCCGGCCATGTCGCCTTCGGCCACTTGCGCGTCGAGCTCGACGAGACTGTCGCGCGCCAGGGTGAACATCGGCGTCTGGGCGTTGGCGCTGGCCACATCGCCGGGCCTGACGTTGCGGGTCAGCACCAGGCCCGCGACAGGCGCGCGGATGACCATGCGCGCGTCGCGCTCCTGAAGGTCGCGCAGCACTGCGCGCTGGGCGTCGAGGGTGGCATGAGCGCTCCGCGCGGCGAACCGGCGCTGGTCGATCTGTTCCTTGGAGAGCACGCCGGCCATGTCCGCCCCGGCGACGTCCGCCGCCTGCTGATCGGCCTGCTCGGCGGCGACGCGCTGTTGGGCGACCTGCGCGGCGGCCTGGGCCATCTGCGAGCGCAGCAAGGTGTCGTCCAGCTGCACCAGGGGCTGACCCTTGGCGACGGTGGCGTCCGGCTCGACGAACACCTTCAGCACCCGATATCCGGAGAGGAGCTGCTCGGCGTTGACGGCCGCCTCCTCCCGCGAGACCAGGACCCCCGAGGTCTCGAGCCCGCCGGACAGCGGACGCACCTGGATTTCCGCGACGCGCACCGTGCGCGCGCCGGTATCGCTGGCCGCCGGCGGCGGCGGCTTGGCCCCGCAGGCGACGAGCCCAAGGCTCGCGGCGAACGCGAGCGTCGCCAACACCGGCCAGCGCTCAGACCTCATCGGCTCGCCTGCTCCTCGCCCGGCGTGGCCGGGTCCCAGCCGCCGCCAAGCGCCTTGAACACGGTCACCGAACTCGTCAATGCGGCGACCTGGGCGCCCGTGAGCGCCTCACGCGCGCTCTGCCAGGTCCGCTCGGCGGTCAGCACGGCCGTCAAGTCGTCGATTCCGGCGCCATAGCGGATGCGCGAGGCGTCATAAGCGCGGCGGGCCTCCGCCTCGCCGCCGGTCAAGAGTTTCACCCGCGCCTCGTCCGATGAGAGCTTCACCAGCGCGTTCTCCGATTCGCCGTACGCAGTCTGCACCGCCTTCTCATATGCGATCACGGCCTGATCCGCGCGCGCGCCTTGCGCGCGGATTTCCGACTTCAGGCGCGGCGCATCGAGGATGGGCTGCGCGAGGCCGATACCGATCGACCAGGCGTCGCTGACCAGATTCGTGCCGAACTCCGGCGACGAGGTCAGGCCAAACCCCGGCGTGAGGGTGAACTTCGGGAAGAGGGCGAGTTCGTTGAGCTTGAGTTGGCCGCTCGCCGAGCGCAGCTCGGCGGCCGCCTGGCGAACGTCGGGGCGCCGCGCCAGGAGCTCGCCCGGCACGGTGGCCGGGACCATGGGCGGCGTGCCTGCCTCGGCCGCCGCCGGAAGGCTGTCGAGCGGGTCGACGCCCTTGCCGACGAGGACGAGCAGGGTGCGCCGGGCGGCGTGCAACTGGCTCTCCAGGTCCTTTACCTGCGCATCCGACTGGGCGAGCTGCGACTCGGCCTGGTCGGCGTCCGAGGCCGCGCCGAGGCCATGGTCCGCCTTTGCACGCGCGACCCGCGCCAGCTCGCGCTCGATCCGGGCTTGTTCCTGCGCATCGGCGAGCTGAATTGCCAGTCCGCGCGCTTGGAACAGCTGGTCGGCGACGTTGGCCGCCAGGCTGGCGCGCGTCGCTTCATAGTTGAAGCGGGCGGCGGCCAGGTCTGCGTTGGCCTTGCCCCGGGTGGCCGCGCGGCGTCCGAAAATGTCGATCTCCCAACTGACGTCGAAGTTCAGGAGCTCCTGGTTTGACGCTCCGCTGCTGGTGAGCGGGATCTGGCCGAGCGGCCCCAGGTTGAGCACCGGCGCCTTGCCGAGCGTGTGCGTCGTGCTCTCGGTCGCCGAGCCCTGCAGCGCGCCTTGCGGGTTGTAGGCGTCCTCCGCTTCGGAGCGCACCGCGATCGCCTCGTCGAGCCGCGCGCGGGCCGTCCGGGCGTCCGGCGCGTTCTGCAGCGCCTCATCGACCAGCGATTGGAGCTGCGGGTCGTTGTAGACGCTCCACCAGCGATCGAGGGGAACGCCGCCCTGGGTCACGTCGCTCGGCGCCTCGAAGGCGGCGGGCGTGTGGGTGTCGGGCGTCGGCACGCGCGGACCGAGCGCGCAGCCGGCAAGCGACGGCAACAGCAGAAGCGGCAGGAGGCGAAGACGCATCAGAAAAAGGCTCGTGGTTTCGAAGGTCGCCGGCGCGACCGACCCGACCGATGGGCTCGCCCGGACCCCGCGCCTCGACCGTGAGGTACGCGCGACAGGGCGGATTATCCCGTTAAGAATAATTCATATGAATTCTTAGGCGCGAATTTGTTTACGCCTCGTCTATCCGTCCGACCCCCGTTGGCCCACAGTTTCCACTCTAGGCTGCTGATCGAGGAAGGTGAACAGCGTTATGAGCGACCGCGGCGACATTCGCGTTGGCGTGGGCGGATGGACCTTCGCGCCCTGGCGCGGCGTGTTCTATCCCGGCGACCTCTCGCAGAAGAACGAACTGGCCTACATGAGCCGCCACGTGTCGGCGATCGAGATCAACGCCACCTACTACGGCTCGCAGAAGCCGGCGAGCTATCGCAAATGGGCGGCCGATACGCCCGACGGGTTCGTCTTCACCCTGAAGGGGTCGCGCTTCACCACCAACCGGCGGGTGCTGGGCGAGGCCGGCGAGTCGATCGCGCACTTCTTCCGCCAGGGGATGAGCGAGCTGGGCGACAAGCTCGGCCCTATCCTCTGGCAATTCGCCCCGACCAAGAAATTCGACGAGGCCGACTTCGGAGCCTTCCTCGATCTCCTGCCCGAAAAGGTCGACGGCCTGCCGCTCCGCCACTGCGTCGAGGTGCGCAACCCGAGCTTCTGCGACCCTGCGTTCGCGGCGTTGCTGCGCAGGCACGGCGTCGCGGCCGTGTTCGCCGACCACAACACCTATCCCGCCCTGGCCGACGTGACCGCCGACTTCGTCTACGCCCGGCTGCAGACCGGCTCCGATGACGTCGACACCGCCTACCCGCCGGCTCAGCTGGACGCCTGGGCGCGGCGGTTGGAGACCTGGGCGGAGGGAGGCCGCCCGAAAGACCTCGACTGCGCCGACCCCGGCCAGGCGCCGGACGGCAAGGCGCGCGACGTCTTCGCCTTCATCATCCACGAAGGGAAGGTTCGCGCGCCGGCCGGCGCCGTGGCGCTGATCGAACGCTTGGGCTGACCGGCTTGAGGTGATGGAAGCGCGCTGCCCGGCCCCGCCGTCATCCCGCCCCACGAATGTCGGTTTTCTGGCCATCAGTGGCGATCCCCTCACGCGATGGAGGTCCACATGCGTGGTCTCTTTGCGCTTGTGGCCGCCGCCGGCCTGTCGGCGGCCACGGTCGCTTCGGCGCATCCATGCCTGACCGGCCAAGAGGAGAGGATCAACGCGGTTCACGACAAGGCGAACCCGTTTCACGCCTTGGACGTCGTCATAAAGACGCCGCGCACCACGCTGGCGGACGTCGTCGGCGCCTCGCCAGGCACGGTGTTCATACGGCTGATTCCCCACCCGGGGACGGGGCCCTGGCAAGACCTTGGGCCGTATCCGCTTCCGTTCACCTACGATCTTGAGCTCAACCTCGCCACGGACAGCGACGTTGACTGGATCGCGGTTGGTTCGGACACCATTCAGTCATTCTATGTCGTGGTCTGTAAGCGGACGGGAGGCTAGGCCGCTGACTTCACGTCAGTTCTTGTATGGGTCCAAGCGGTCGCGCCGCCGCCTTCCCGAAGTCAAGCCGGCGACACAATGCGCGTGCGCCCTTCGATCGTGGAACCCTACGCACGGGTCGGGCGGTTCGTACGTGCGGGCGTGTTGCGTCGTCTCATATCCGTGGCCTGGGTGGGCCGAAGCCGGCGCCAGGCTGGTCGCCAAGAGCATCACCGCGCCAAGAGCCGAGATTGTCAGAAACGAGGAGTTCATTGCGCCGCTCCATCGATTGAACCGACCCACACTACGCCCTTCACTCGTGGGTCACGACGCCATTGTCGGGGCCTAGCCGGCCAGTCGATCATGGTTAACGCGGTCTTAAGGGGCCGGCGACAGTCTCGCCGCCATGCGTCGGCGCACACCAGTCCTCCTGCTCGCGGGATCGGCCGTCCTTCTGATGGCGGCATCGGGCGGCGACCAGGTGCGCCGGCCGCAAATCGTCGTGCCGCAGAGCCAGCCGGCGCCCCCTGGACTGCGAGGGGCGCAGGGCATGGCGGCGTCTCCGGCCAAAGCGTCAACGGCCGTTCGCGTCGCGTCGGCGCCCGCCGCACCGCGCCTGGCCGTCGCCAGCGTCCCCGCTGTCGATCCGCTCCAGTGCAGGATCGCCTGCGCCCGGCCCTACTACTTCTGCCTCGCCGGCGCTCAACCCGAGGCCTGTCCGGACGAGTGGCGCCGTTGCGTCGTCGGCTGCGACTGGCCGAGCACGGCGGCGGGGAGCATTGAACCGGCAGCCGGCGCGCCCTCGGCGCGATGAGCGGACGACATCGGCAATTCCTGCTAAGACCGCTCTTGTGAGCGACATCGATCTCGTAAATCCGAGTCCAGGCCGGCAAGCGCGAGCAGACCAAGGCCGCCAACCGCCGCGCCATCCTGGACGCCGCCCGCCAGGTGTTCGCCGAGCTGGGCTACGAGATGGCCAGCGTGCGCGACATCATCCGGCGCACCAACCTCTCGGTCGGGGCCTTCTATAACTACTACCGCTCGAAGGAGGAGGTCTACGAGGCCCTCTCCGACGACGGCGCGCGACGCTTTCGCCCGATCCTGGCGGCCGAGTACGAGAAGGCGGGCGACTTCGCGAGCTACATCAGGGGGGCGATCGGCGCCTACTACGCGTTCCTGGTCGAGGAGCAGGCGATCGTCACGACCGTGACGCCTGGCGGCGAGCGTCACCCGCACGTGCGGATCGAAACGCCCGAGATGAAGGCGGTGTTCGAGCAGGTGAAGGCCTCGATCGCCGACGTGCTCGAGCGCGAGCGCGGGCCGCACGTCGACGTGGACTACCTGGCCGCCGCCTGCATCGCCATCGCGCGCGAGGTCGGCGACCTGATGCTGGAGCGCCGTCCGATCGACGCGTCGGCCGCGGTGGAGTTCGCGGTGCAGATGATCCTGGGCGGGCTGCCGGCGCTGCCACAACTCAAGTCTTAGATCCGCGGGCGGAATGGCGGACCTGTCGCTGCAGAAGGTCGTGGTGAACGCGCTGTTGTCCCTGCCCACGCCGATCCTGCGCGTGCTGGCCGGCGGCGGCGTAGTTTTCCAGGGCGGGCGGACCCTGGACCCTCGGTTGCAGTACCTCACCCACGCCGCACGGCGGCAGCAGACCGGCGCATTCACCCCGCAGGCCCTCCGCGTCGCATCGGCCCAGGCCCTGGCGCTGGTCGTGGGCGGCCCGGAACTCGGCGTCCGCTGGGAGTCCCTGGCGATACCGGCGCCCCAGGGCGTGATCCCGGCGCGCGTCTATCGGCCGGTCGGACAGGACCCGGCGGCTCCGGTCATGGTCTTCGCCCACTTCGGCGGCGGGGTCATTGGCGACCTCGAAACCTGCCACGCCTTCTGCACCATCCTCGCCAAGGCGGCCCGCTGCGCGGTCGTGTCGGTGGACTATCGCCTGGCGCCCGAGCACCGCTTCCCGGCCGGCCTCGACGACGTGCTGGCGGCGTTCCGCTGGGCGAGGGACAACGCCCAGAGCCTGGGGGCTGCGCCCGGCAAGGCGGCGATCGGCGGCGATTCCATGGGCGGAGCGTTCGCCGCGGTGGTCGCCCAGGAGCTCAAGCGCGCCGGCGAGCCGCAGCCGGCCCTGCAGCTCTTGATCTATCCATGCGTGGACCTGGCCAGCGAGACCCAGTCCATGACCACCTACGCCAACGCCTATCCGCTCTCTCGCGGCCTCATGGAGTGGTTCGCCGCCCAATACCTGGGTCCGGACGGCGATCCGGCGGACCCGCGCGCTTCGCCGATCCGCGCCGAGGACCTCTCTGGCCTTGCCCCGGCCGTCGTCGTCACCGCCGGCTTCGACCCCCTGGTCGACCAGGGCGAGGCCTACGCCAAGCGGCTGCGTGACGCGGGCGTGCATGTCGTCTACCGCTGCTACGACAGCTTGGCCCACGCCTTCACCGCCTTCACCGGCGCGATCCCGGCCGCGGACATCGCGTGTCGCGAGATCGCCGGTCTGGTGCGCGAGGGCTGCGAAGGACGGATTCCCTGATGCGCGCACTGGTCGTCGAACGCCTGGCCCCGGACTACGCGGGCTGCGTGCTGAAGGAGCTGGAAACGCCGAAGCCCGGCCCCGGCGAGGTGCTGATCAAAGTGCGCGCCGCGGCGGTCAACTTCCCCGACCTGTTGCAGACCCGCGGTGAGTACCAGCACAAGCCGCCGCTGCCGTTCATCCCCGGCCTGGAGCTCTCCGGCGAGATCGAGGCGGTCGGCGAAGGGGTGGACCGCTGGAAGGTCGGCGACGCCGTGGTCGGCGGCGCGCGCATCGGCGGTTTCTCGGACTACGCGCTGACCCACGCGCTCGCGCTCCGCCCCAAGCCGGAACGGTTGTCGTTCGCGGAAGCGGCCGCCTACGGCGCGGCCTACCTGACCGCCTATGTCGCACTCGTCCGCCGCGCCGAGATCGAGCCGGGCGAGTGGCTGCTGGTGCATGGCGCGGCCGGCGGCGTCGGCCTCGCCGCCGTAGACCTCGGCAAGCTCTTGGGCGCGAAGGTGATCGCCGCATCCGCCTCGGACGCCAAGCTGGCCGTCGTGCAGGAGGAGTACGCGCCGGACGCGGTGGTGAACGTCACCGAGGGCTTCCGCGAGCGGGTGAAGGACCTCACCGGCGGCACGGGCGCCGATGTGGTCTATGACCCGGTGGGCGGCGATGTGTTCGACGAGAGCGTGCGCTGCATCGCCTTCAACGGGCGGCTTCTGGTCGTCGGCTTCACCTCGGGCCGGATCCCGACCATTTCGGTCAACATGCCTCTGATCAAGGGGTTCTCGGTCATGGGCGTCCGCGCCGGAGAGTACGGCCGCCAGTTCCCCGAGAAGGGTCGCGAGAACGCCAAGGCGGTCTGGGACCTGGCCAACGAGGGCAAGATCCGCCCGCGCGTGCACGCCGAGCTGCCGCTCGACGCCTGGCGCGAGGCCTTCGACCTCTTGGCCGACCGCAAGGTCGTCGGCAAGGCGATCATCCGCCCGGACCTCTAAGGAACGAACGCGAGGGAGGCCTTCGCATGCACGCCCAGACCATCGACGACTTCCGCCACGAGCACGTGTTCCTCGGCGCTTCGCACGAGCGCAACGAGCGGCGGACGTGGCTCGTCATCGGCCTCTGCGGGGCGATGATGGCCGCCGAGATCGGCGGCGGGGCGCTGTTCAACTCGATGGCGCTGATCGCCGACGGCCTGCACATGTCGACCCACGCCGGCGCGCTTCTGATCGCGGCGCTCGCCTACACGTTCGCGCGGCGGCACGCCCGCGACCAGCGCTTCAGCTTCGGAACCGGCAAGTTCGGCGAGCTGGCGGCCTTCGCGAGCGCCATCGTGCTGGCGATGATCGCGCTCCTGATCGGCTACGAGAGCGTCGAGCGTTTGCTGCACCCGGTGCGGATCGCCCTGAACCAGGCCATCCCCATCGCCTTCCTCGGCCTCGGCGTAAACCTCGCGAGCGCTTGGCTGCTGCGCGACGATCACGATCACCACCACGGTCACGGCCACGCCCATGCTCAAGCCAACGACGACGATGATCACGATCACGGTCACGAGCACGACCACCATCACCACGATCGCGACCTGAACCTCCGGGCGGCCTACGTGCACGTCATGGCCGACGCCGCCGTCTCGGTGCTCGCCATCGTCGGCCTGACCTCGGCCAAGCTGTTCGGCTTCGTCTGGATGGATCCGGTGATGGGCGTCGTCGGCTCGCTGGTGATCGCCAACTGGTCGTTCGGCCTCGTCCGCGCCGCCGGCGCTGTCCTGCTCGACATGCAGCCGGACGGGGCGCTGGCGCACGCGATCGAGCACCGGCTGGAAGACGGCGCCGACCGCATCAGCGACCTGCACCTCTGGCGCGTCGGGCCCGGTCACAACGCCGCGGTCGTGAGCCTCGTCTCCGACCACCCGCAGCCGCCGGAGGCCTACAAGGCCAAGCTCGCGGGCCTCGCGACCCTGAGCCACGTCACCGTCGAAGTGCACGCCTGCCCAGGCCCGCACCCGGCTTGAGCCGAGGCGCTCATTGACTTGCGCGTGGCCTTCGCCTATCCACGCCCGCTCTTTCGGACAGCCTTTGGACGTCACCCGTGAAGCGGACTTTTCAGCCATCGAGGCTCGTGCGCAAACGTCGCCACGGCTATCGCGCGCGCATGGCGACCAAGGGCGGCCGCAAGGTGGTGACGCGCCGCCGCGCGCGGGGCCGCAAGCGCCTGACCGCCTAGAGAACCACCTCTCCCATCGGGAGAGGGAGGGGCCCGCGCGCGGAGCGCAGCGGGACGGTGAGGGGTTACAGCGCTTCAGGCTAACCCCGCACATCGTAACCCCTCATCGCCCCCGCGCCTCGCGGCGCGGGTCCCCCCCTTCTCCCTCTGGGAGAAGTTCGATGGGATCGCCGTGAGCCCGCATTCCCCGCCCCTCGAACGCATGAAGAAACGCGCCGCCTTCCTGGCCGCCGCCAAGGGTGCGTCCGCCGCGCGTGGGGCGGTCGTCGTCCAGGCGGTCGCCCGTGGCGACGGTCGCGACGCGATCGGCGTCGGCGTCACGGCGACCCGCCGGATCGGCGGCGCTGTCGTGCGCAACCGCGCCAAGCGCCGCCTGCGCGAGGCGGCGCGGCGGCTCGCGCCCTTCATGGCCGTTCCGGACATGACTATGTGTTGATCGCCCGGGCGGGAACGGCGAAGCGTCCCTGGGCGCGGCTGCTTGACGACGTTGAAAGCGCGCTGATAAGCCTCGCCGCCAACCAGGTCCCGGCGGCTGATCGCCCGGCGGCCATCGACCGGTAAGCCCGATCTTCATGGACCGAGACAGCCTCCGCAACACGATCACCTTCATCGTGCTGGCGGTGATCATCCTGATCGCCTACCAGACCTTCGTGCTGGGTCCGCAGGCCGCCAGGCGGGCGGCCGAGCAGCGTGCGCAGGCCGCCGCCGTTCCCGCGCAAACCCAGACCGGCGCGCCCGCGAGCGAGTTCCTGACCCCGGCGCAGGCCTTGGCGGGCAGCCCGCGCATCAAGATCGACACGCCGAAGCTGTCCGGCACGATC
Organism: uncultured Alphaproteobacteria bacterium; assembly: GCA_963719975.1. Classification (GTDB taxonomy): domain Bacteria; phylum Pseudomonadota; class Alphaproteobacteria; order Caulobacterales; family Caulobacteraceae; genus Poindextera. The sequence goes on along the minus strand of CAVRED010000001.1, from coordinate 455,746 downwards.
GCGCTGGCCGGCGCGCGCATCGACGACCTGTCGCTGAAACTCTACCACGACACGATCGATCCGAAGTCGCCGCCCGTGCAACTCCTGCGTCCCTACGGCGCCGAGAGCGCGTTCTACGCCGCCTTCCCCTGGGTCGGCGCCGACGGCAGGCCCGCGCCCGGCCTGCCGGACCAGAACACGCCGTGGACCGCTCCGCCCGGCGCGGTGCTGACGCCCGCGACGCCGCTCGTGCTGACCTATAATAACGGCCAGGGCCTCACGTTCACGCGCACGATCTCGATCGATGCGGACTACATGTTCGCCATCGCCGACCGCGTGACCAACGCCGGCGCGCAACCGGTGTCGCTGGCGCCCATGGGCCTGGTGGCGCAGGTCGGAACGCCCGCCGACTTCGTGACGCAGGGCGGCAAGGCGCACCAGACCTCCACCCTGGTGCACGAAGGCGGCATCGGCGTCATCGACGGCAAGCTGAAGAACCCGAGCTACACCTGCGTGTTCGGCCAACTGTTCTGCAATGCCTGGAAGAAGGATCAGCCGCTCGAGCAGACCAGCGACAACGGCTGGCTGGGAGTCACGCAGAAGTACTGGCTGGCGGCGCTGGTCCCGACACAGGGCGTCCCGACCCACACGAGCTTCGCGGTTCAGTCCCAGGCGAACGGACCCGACGTCTACGACACCGCCTTCACCGGCCCGGCGACGACGGTCGCTCCTGGCGCATCGATCAGCCGCACGACGCGCTTTTTCGCCGGCCCCAAGATCGTCCCGCTCTTGCAGGGCTACCAGAAGACCTACGGCATCCCGCGCTTCGACCAGGCCATCGACTGGGGCGTCTACTGGTTCTTCACCCGCCCGATCTTCTCCGCGCTGGAGTTCTTCCAGGGCTATCTCGTCAACATCGGGCTCGCGATCCTGGCCCTCACCGTCGTGATCCGGCTGGCGCTCTTCCCGCTCGCGAACAAGAGCTACGAGTTGATGAGCAAGATGCGGAAGATCCAGCCGCTGGTCGATCAGCTCAAGAAGCAGTTCGAGGGGGACCAGGCCAAGATCCAGCAGGAGACCATGGCCATCTACCAGCGGGAGAAGATCAACCCGCTGATGGGCTGCCTGCCGCTGTTGATCCAGATCCCGATCCTCTACTCGATCTACAAGGTGCTCTCCGTCACCATCGAGATGCGTCAGGCGCCCTTCTTCGGCTGGATCCACGACATGTCGGCGCGCGACCCGAGTTCGATCTGGACGCTGTTTGGCCTGATCCACTGGAACCCGGCGCTGGCGCCCGTGATTGGAAGCTATCTCGACGGGCCGCTGCACATCGGGCTTCTGCCGCTGATCTACGGCTTCACGATGTGGCTCTCGACCTCGATGAGCCCGCCGGCGCCCGATCCCACGCAACAGCGGATGATGCAGTTCCTGCCGCTGATCTTCACCTTCACGCTGGCCCAGTTCACCGTCGGCCTCCTGGTCTATTGGACCTGGAGCAACGTGCTGACCATCCTGCAGCAGTACATCATGATGCACCGCTTCCAGGTGGAGAATCCGATCGACTCGTTCATCGCCCGCTTCGCCGGGTCGAGGCCTTCGGGGTGAGCGAGGCGGCGGCCTTCGCGCCCGAGGCGCTGGAAGCCGCGCGGGTTCTGTTCGCAAGGCCCGTCCGCTTCCTGATGGGCGCGGTCAGGATCGACGATATGCCGCCGCCCGACCTGCCGGAGGTCGCCTTCGCGGGGCGCTCGAACGTCGGCAAGTCCTCGCTGATCAATGCGCTGGTGGGCCGCAAGGGACTGGCGCGGGCCTCGAATGAGCCCGGGCGCACGCGCGAGGTGAACCTCTTTCTTCTGGACGAGCGGCTGCGCCTTGCAGACCTTCCCGGCTACGGCTGGGCGCGGGCGTCGAAGGGGACGAAGGCGCGGTTCCAGAATCTCGGGCGCGCCTACCTCCGCGGACGACCGAACCTGAAGCGGGTCTACCTTTTGATCGACGCGCGCCATGGCCTGAAGACCGCCGACGCTGAGGCCTTGGACGCCCTCGACCAGGCGGCCGTCTCCTACCAGATCGTGCTGACCAAGGCCGACAAGCTGAAACCGGGGGACGTCGAGCCGATGCTCGCCGCGACGGCAAAGGCTGTCTCCCGCCGCCCCGCCGCCTTCCCGCGCGTGCTCGCGACGTCGGCCGAGAGCGGCCTCGGCGTCGCCGAACTCAGGGCCGAGATCGCCGAGGCGACGCTGCCTCCTGCGTGACAATCTGGGCCGGCTGCTCTATCGAGGCGCCCCCATGAACGACGTGACCCACGATCCGGAGGAAGCCGCCTGGGCGACGGCCAGGACGCTGGCCGAGGCGCTGCCGTTCATCCAGATCTACGACCGCGAGACGGTGGTCATCAAGTACGGCGGCCACGCCATGGGCGAGGAGGCGGTGGCCAAGCAGTTCGCCGCCGACGCCGTGCTCTTGAAGCTTCTCGGCCTGCACCCCGTGGTGGTGCACGGCGGCGGGCCGCAGATCAGCGCCATGCTGGAGCGCGCCGGTGTGAAATCGACCTTCGTCGACGGCCTGCGCGTCACCGACGGGGCGACGATGGAGGTGGCCGAGATGGTCCTCTCCGGCGCGATCAACAAGGAAATCGCCAACTGGATCACGCTGGCGGGCGCCGAAGCCGACGTGCGCGGCGTTGGCCTCTCGGGCAAGGACGCGCGGCTGATCACCGTCGAGAAGCTGCACCGGACCAAGAAGGACCCGGGCTCGATGATCGAGCAGGCGGTGGACCTGGGGTTCGTCGGCGAACCGACGCGGGTCGACCCCAAGCTGCTTGAAGCCCTGATCTACGCCGACGAGGACTACATCCCGGTCGTCGCGCCGATCGGCGTCTCCGCCGACGGCCAGACCTACAACATCAACGCCGACACCGTCGCCGGCGCGCTGGCGAGCGCGCTCAAGGCCAAGCGCATGCTGCTCCTGACCGACGTGAAGGGCGTGCTCGACGCCGAGGGCCGGCTGATCGAGATGATGACCGTCGACGAGGCGCAGGGCGGCCATCGCAGTCCGGCGTCATCAACGGCGGCATGATCCCCAAGGTGGAGACGGCCATCCACGCGGTCGAAGGCCGGGTCGAGGGCGTCGTCATCCTGGACGGGCGGCGGCCCCACTCCATGCTGATGGAGCTGTTCACCGCCCACGGCCACGGCACGCTGATCTACGACCCCTCGGGCCCGCGCAGCGCGCAAGCCAAGCTCGCCGAACGGCGGCGGGCCCACGCCCGCGCCGCCAGCCGCCCTTGATGGCCGCGCCCCAAGCCGACCTTCGCCACATCCGGGTCTGGCTGTTCGATCTCGACAACACCCTCTACCCGGTCGGAAACGCCTTCATGAGCGCGATCGAGAAGAAGATGACGGCGTTCGTCTCGCGCGAGCTCTCGCTCTCCTGGGACGACGCCTGGACCCTGCAGAAACGCTATCTGCACGAGCACGGCACGACGCTGGCCGGGCTGATGGCCAACCACGGCATCGATCCCGAGCGCTACCTCGACGAGGTCCACGACGTCTCGCTGGACGCGCTCACGCCGGATCCCGAGCTGCAGGCGGGCGCTGGCGCGGCTCACCGGCCGCCGGTTGGTGTTCACCAACGGCGACGAGCGGCACGCGGCGCGGGTGCTGGACAAGCTGGAACTGGCCGACCTGTTCGAAGCCATCTTCCACATCGCGGCCGCCGACTACGTGCCAAAGCCGCATCCGGCGACCTTCGCCCGCATGGTCGCCGCGCACGCGATCACACCGGGCGAGACCTGCTTTTTCGAAGACAGCGAAAAGAACTTGGCGCCCGCCGCGCGCCTCGGCATGACCACGGTGCTGGTTGGGCCGCATGCCAGCGCCTCGACCGCGGACTTCGTCGACTTCCGCACCGACGCGCTGGCGGCGTTCCTGTCGCGCGCGCTGACTTGAGGAGAGGCTAGCGATATGGCCGGCGGACGCTGGACGCTCGAAGATCTGGAAGGCGCGATCGAAAAGAGCTGGGAGGGCCGCGATGCGCTGCGCCACACCACCCAGGGCTTCGAGCGCGAGACGGTCGAGGAGACCATCGAGCTTCTCGACTGCGGCGAACTGCGCGTGGCCGAAAAGATCGACGGCGAATGGGTCATCCACCAGTGGCTGAAGAAGGCGGTGCTGCTGCACTTTCGCCTGCACGCCAACGAGGTGATGAGCAACGGCCCGGACCTCGGTCACGCGCCGGGCATGGGGCCCTGGTGGGACAAGATCCCGAGCAAGTTCGCCAACTGGACGGCGCACGACTTCGAGGCGGCCGGTTTTCGCGCCGTGCCCGGATCGATCGTCCGCCGGGGCGCCTTCATCGCCAGGAACGCGGTGCTCATGCCCTCGTTCGTCAACATCGGCGCCTATGTCGGCGAGGGGACGATGATCGACACCTGGTCGACCGTCGGCTCGTGCGCCCACGTCGGCGCCAACTGTCACATCTCCGGCGGCGCCGGCATCGGCGGGGTGCTCGAGCCGTTGCAGACCAACCCGACCATCATCGAGGACGGCTGCTTCATCGGCGCCCGCTCCGAGGTGGCCGAAGGCGTGATCGTCGGCGAGGGCGCCGTGATCTCGATGGGCACCTTCATCACCTCGACCACGCCGATCATCGATCGAGCGACCGGCGAAACACATCGGGGCTACGTGCCGCCGTACTCTGTGGTCTTCCCCGGCGCGCTGCCCAACCCGCATGGCGAGGGCCCCAGCCGCATCTGCGCCGTCATCGGCAAGACCGTCGATGCGCAGACGAGGTCGAAGACCTCAGTGAACGAGCTTTTGCGCGACTAGAGCGTGAGCGTCAGGGCCGGGGTTTGCCCGACGTCACGACCGAGAGCGAGACGGCGAGCGCGAAGCTCACGGCGATGAAGGCGATGCTCATCATGTTCCTCACTCGCAGAAGACGCGAACGTTGGCGTTGCCATCGTCGACGTCGACGGAAAAGTCGTGCAGCTGCTCAATCAGCTCTTCGAGGTTCTCGGGCTTGATCTTCGAGATATCGATGTCGATGCCCTGATCGCGAAGCGCCTCGTTGACCTGCTCGCGCGCGTGGTGGGGGATCAGGCCGCCGAGGCGCACGCCAGCGCGCAACAGCTGCATCGGCACGCGAATGTTGACCTTGGCCGGGCGGCCATCTTCATTCGCGTTGACGATCACCCGCAGGTACTTCGGCGTGCGACGCGGCGCATCGACGCGCTCGGAGCGTGGGCCGGCCCCTTCGCCGGCCAGCGCCGAGATCAGCCGCTCGGCTTCGTCGGCGGTGATCTTGCCCTGGGCCAGCAGATCCAGGATGCGCTTGCGATCTTCGCTCATGGTTTCAACCTTCAGATGACGCGGACCAGGACCATTGCGTCGGGCGCCTGGACCTCGATGACGGTGCCGGCGAGCGCCGCGAACACGCGGCACAGGCGCCAGACGGTGGTGAAGGGGTTCATCCTGACCCACAGGCAGGCGATGATGATCAGCGGCGAAAGCAGGACGCCCAACACCACCAGCAGCAACCAGACCAGGAAGAGCGGCAGCCAGAGCCGGATCGGCCGGGCGTGCTCGGGCTCGACGATGACGTGGGCGACGAGCGGGATCACCGGCCCTGCTCCAACTCGCGGATGGCGGTCTGGGCGTCGATCTCGCCGCGGCCGAGGCGCTCCAGCACCTCGCTGTTCGGCGGAGCGGGGTCGGTTTCGACGAAGGTGAGGCTGGCCGCGATGCGGTTCAGGCGCGCCTTGATCGTCGGATAACTGACGCCGAAGACCTGCTCCATCTCCTTGATCGAGCCGTGGCTGCGCACGAAGGCCGCCACGAACACCTGGTCCTCGGCCGCGAGCCGCGCGAGCTCGGGCAGCACGAACGCGCCCTCGATCGCGATGCCCTTGTCCGCCAGGCGGACGCGTTCGACGATCAGCGCCTCCCCGCCCGTCAGGCGGGTCAGCTCCTGCCAGTCTCGGATGTCTTTCGGGTCCGACGCCATCGCCGCTCCTCCGCTGTGGGCGATAGTTAGATCAAGATTTTTGAGAAATCAATATCGAAAAATTGATTTTCTCAATCTAATCCCGAAAGGCTTACGATTCCGGCGCCTTGGCGTTCGGCGTGGCGGTGTGGTCGGCGGCCGGCCATTGCTGCTCGAGCGCCGGCAGCGGCGTCCGCTTGCCGGTGATGCGGTCGGCGGCGATGGCGTAGACCGCGATCTGGCCCAGGCGGGGGAAGAAGCCTTGCGGTCGGGCGGCGCCATCGGCGGGCCCGTATTTCGCCATCAGCGCGCGGCAGAAGCCTTCCTTGGCCTCGCGGTCATCGACCACGCGGATGCGGCCGAACACGATCGCGCTCTCGTAGGCGATCGAGGTGTCGCACTCGAAGCGGCCGTATGGGAACACCGGCCCCGGCTCGTCGACTTCGAAGCAGACGCGTGGGTTCGCCTCGATGTTGGCCCTGAAGGTGGCCGGGAACGATGGCGTTGTGCAGCCAGACCTCGCGCCCGTCCCAGACATAGAGCAGGGGCGTGACGTAGGGCTGGCCGGCCGCGTCGGCGGTCGCCAGCCGGCCCACTGCCCCGCGCCCGAGCAGCGCCCGCGTCTCGTCGTCGCCCATCGCCTTGTCGGCCCGGCGGACCTCGGGGAGCGTGCTCATGCGGTCTCCTCCCTGCGCCTGAGCCAGTCTTCGCGGGTCAGCAGCCAGACCGTGGTCTCGCTCGGCCCGGACACGAACGCCGCCGGCGCGCGGTCGACTATACGCGCACCCTGCTTCTCCTTGATCCGGTGCGAAGCGGCATTCTCCACCCCGCTACGCAGCCAAAGGTGCGGCCAGCCGAGCCCAAGAAAGGCGTACTCGGTTACGCGCTCGGCGGCTTCGGTCATGATCCCGCGGCCCCAATACCCTCGGGCGAGCCAAAAGCCGCGCATCTCGCGGCTCTTTCCATCGTCGGGCCAGAGCGAGATGCGCCCGATGAGATCGTCGTCGCCGCCCTTGAGCGTGATCGCCCACTGGAACTTCTCCAGGCGCTCCATCTCGCCGAGCGTCTCGATCATGTTCGCGGCGGCGCCGTCGGCCGGATAGGGCCACGGAACGCGCGCATTCAAGTGCTTGACCACATCCCAATGCGGAAAGTGGCGCTGGATGACGGATGCATCCTCGGCGCGGATCGGACGCAGGACCAGGCGCGGGCTCTCCAGAACCGGCGTCTGAGGCAATCGTTTTCGTCTTGGCACGGTCTCGTCTCCTCTATCCTGGAGGCGGGACCCGTCGGCTTGCGGTGTTGGCCCCAACCTCATCCGGCGGGGCGGTTCAGGCTGTCGCTTACGACAGGCTGGGCGCGCGCCCGCGTCCATCGCCCGGACGGGCGTTGGCGTTCTGCGGGTTGGCTTTGCGGGTGCGCGACATGGGACGCGGCCTATAGCGGGCCGCGAGCCCGAAGTAAACGACGGCCGGGGCGAGCGTTGCGGCTCGGCCGGCCATCGCTTGCGGTGCGGCGGTTAACGGCAAACCTGGACCTGCTGGTACTCGAGCTGGCCCCAGGCGTTGCGGTAGGCTTGGGTCTCCCAGCTGCACGTCGGGTAGTAGTTGGACTGGTCGTAGTAGCCTTCCGACTGGCTGTTGGCGGCGCTGCTCGCGATGGCGCCGAGCACCAGGCCGAACACGCCCGCGGCCAGCAACGCGCCGCCGTTGTCGCCGCGACCCCGGCCGTCCCAGCCGCGGTTGTCGCCATAGCTCTGGCCGCGGTAGCCGTTGCTCTGGCCACGGTAGCCGTTGCTTTGACCGTGGTAGCCATGGCCGTATCCGCCATAAGGCGCCGCGGACGCGGCGATCGGGGCCGCGATCACGGCCAGGCCGGCCGCGGCGGTTAAGAGAAGCTTGTTCACGATGGACTCTCCTTCGGCTTCACCGGCCAAACGCCCCCAGCGGGCGGACCGGCTCGGAGAGGTGAAGGGTCAAGCGCGCCCTTCCCTCCCGTGATGCCGCGGAGACTGCGCCGGCGCGGCTGAATGGAAGCGGAGCCGTTCGTTGCCCGCGGTTCATCGTCGGTGGGGAAGCGGCGCCGCGCGGCATGGGTATGCCGTACCGACCAGGGGACCTGGGTATGACGCGCGGCGCTTGAACGGACCCTGACCGCCGCCGGCGCTCAGATCAACGCTGTTCGCCTGCGGCGGGTCGCTGGGTGAACGCCGTTCATGCAGCAGGCGAGCCACTGCAGGCGTCGCGCTCCGAATACAGGCGCTCAGACCTGCGGGTGGCCGTTGACCGCTAGCGGCCGGCGTTCAGCAGGATCGACATGATCAGGCCGGTGGCGACAGCGGCCAGGACGTACTGGCCGTTCACTTCACGCCATTCGTAGCCGCGTGGCGGGCGGCGAAGATGGTGGGAGCGATAGTCGACGGGCTGACCACGCGACCAGTCCTCGCGGTCGATGCGCTCACCACGGTTATAGCTATGGACAACCCGGTAGCTGTGTTGGCCGTTGTAACCCTGGCCGGGTTGACCATTGTAGCCCCGGTCGGGTTGGCCGTTGTAACCCCGGTCGGGCTGGGCGTTGGCGACGCCGCCGACCAGGAGGGCCGTCGCGGCGACGGCCAGAACGAAGGTCTTCATCAGCTTCAGTCTTTCAATGTGGGCGAGAGGACGCCCCATCAGCCAGACATATAAGCGCGCGCCGGCGGCCTTCCGCATTGACGCGCGTCAAACCTCTGATCACCCGACCGCTGCGAGCCGATCCCCTGCTGCGCCTAGAGGTGCGCAATCATTTGAATCTCGACCACGCCGGTATCGATGGCGAGTCCCGTCGTTCCGACGGCGGTCCAGGCGGGGTGCGGCGGCGGCATGAACTCGTCTTTCACCTCGACGAAGGCGCCGAGCTGGGCGTTGCGGTCTCCCTCGAAGTTGTCGCTCGTCCACACATGAAAGGTGTTGATCATCGCAACGTGGGAAAAGCTGGCGCCCGCCGCGGCAAGCGTGGCGCCGATGTCGGCGAATGCGCGTCGCAGCTGGGTCTTGAAAGCCTCTACGTCGCGTCCCTCGCCTCGGCCGGGTCCGGCGATGACGCCGGACAGGTAGATCGTCTTGTCGACCCGACGCGCGGCCGCGAACTTGAAGGCGTTGTACATCGTCTCCGCGCGCTCGGAGGCGATGACGACCTCGCCGCCCGTGGACGGTATTCGAAGTGGAAGGTTGGTCATGTGTCATTCCCCATCCGTTGCCTGGCCACCTTATAGCGATGGCCGCCGTTAACCGGGCGCACAACCGCGCAGGGTAAACTATCCAGGCTGCCCACCCGGGGACCTTCCATGGCGCTCGCCCAGTCGCCCAGCGATCCTACTGCGAACGCACGCGGGCTGGATGTCCAGACGGCGATCGAGATCTCGCAACGCGGACTCTTCGACCGGATCGCCTTTGCGGCCATCTTCGGGGTCATCTCCATCGCGGTCCTGCCCTGGCTCGTGCCGATGGCCTGGATCGCCGCCATCGCGGTCTGGGAATGGGCGATCGGCCCTTGGCTGGACCGCATGGTCGCCAGGCTGCCGGAGCACCGGGCCGCCACGCCCTATGCGCTGATCAGCCTGCCGGGCGCGGCGCTCTACCAGACTCTCGCGCTGCTATGCCTGATCGACGGATCGGCGCTGGGGGTGGCTATCGGCGCCACGTGGATCTCCGGCGCCGTCCTCAACACCTTCGTCTATGCCAGCGCCAATCGCCGCCTGTTGGTCGCCACGCTGTTCCCGAGCGCTGGGTTCGCGATCATTGGACCCTTCATCGCCTATGGGCTGGATTGGAGGGCCGTCATCATACCCGTGCTGCTCGGCCTTTCCGCCTTGGCGTCACAGCGGTTCTCGGTCGACCACGGCGCGCTCCTTCGCCAGCTCGCCGACCGCCAGCTCGCGTTCGCCGACGTCGAAAGAAAGCTGTCGATCGCCATCGAGGCGTCGGGCGACGGCCTCTTCGAACTGGATCTGATCGCCGACAGGATGGAGGTCAGCGCCAACTGGCTGACGATGCTGGGCTATGGGCCGGGCGAGTTCGGCCGCAGCGTGCATGGTTGGCGTCGTTTCATTCATCGCGATGACCTTGCGATGCTGACGGAGACCTATCTGGAGCACTTTCAGGGCGGCGACACCCAGTACGCCAGCTCTGAAATTCGCATGCGATGCAAGGGCGGCGAATTCAAGTGGGTCCTCTCCAGGGCCCGCCTGGTTTCGCGAACCGCCGACGGGGCGCCATGGCGCATCGTCGGCACCACCATCGACGTCTCCGCGCGCAAGGCGCTCGAGCAACAGCTGGAGGCGGCCCGCGACGCAGCCGAGACGGCCAACCGCGCGAAGAGCGAGTTCCTGGCCAACATGAGCCACGAGATCCGCACGCCGCTGAATGGCGTGATGGGGGTGGCCAGCGCGCTGAGGCGGTCCAGCCTCGGCGAGCGGCAAGCCGAGATGGTCTCCGTCATCGAAGACTCCGCCGAGTCGCTGCAGGTCCTCCTGGCCGACATTCTGGATCTGGCGCGCGTGGAAGCCGGGCGTCTGGAAATCAGCCCTGAGGCGTTCGAACTCCGCAGCACCGTTGTCAATCTGGCCGAACTCTTCCGGGCCAAGGCGGAGGAAAAGGGCCTGCAGTTGACCTTGCAGGTGGCCGACGAGATCGAACCGCACCTCTTGGGCGACAAGGTCCGGATCAAGCAGATCGTGGGCAACCTGCTCAGCAATGCTGTCAAGTTCACCGAGTTGGGCGTCGTCGCCTTGACGGTGGGACAAGCGCTTCGCGCCGACGGGCAGCGTCTGATCCGTTTCGAGGTGAAGGACGACGGGATCGGCTTCGACGACGCCGCCCATGGACGACTCTTCGGGCGGTTCGAACAGGCGGACGGGTCGATCACCCGGCGCTTTGGCGGGGCGGGTCTGGGGTTGTCCATCTCCAATGCGCTCGCCGAGCTCATGGGTGGCGCGATCACGGCGCAGTCCCAGCCGGGCGAAGGCGCCACATTCGTCCTGGAGCTGCCGCTGTTCGTCGCCGAAGCGCCCGCGGACCCCGCAACGTTGGAGTCCCGCGCCCCGGTCTCGGGTCTGATGGAGGCGCCGCTGCGCATCCTGGCCGCGGAGGACCACGACGTGAACCGCAAGGTCCTGCAGCTGATGTTCGATGGACTGTCGGTCGAGATGACCATGGCGGAGAATGGCCGGGAGGCCGTGGAACGATTTGGCGAGGCCCGCTACGACCTGATCCTGATGGACATGCAGATGCCTGAGATGGACGGCCTGCAAGCCATCACGGCGATCCGTGCGATCGAGCGCGACGACGGGCTATCCCCGACACCGATCATCATGCTGACCGCCAACGCCCTGCCCGAGCACGAGGCGGCCGGACGGGCCGTCGGCGCCAACGCCTTCGTCACCAAGCCGGTCTCGGCCCAGGCGCTGCTGGAGACGATCGAGGCGACGCTGCTCCAGCTCACCCAGGCCGCCGCGTAACGCCAAGGCCCGTGCGTATTCCGGCCCGACTTCGCAGTGGCCCTCTGGGGCCGACAGAGATCTCAGACGTTGGAGCGGGCGGCGGGAATCGAACCCGCGACATTCAGCTTGGGAAGCTGACGTTCTACCTCTGAACTACGCCCGCCTGGCCGGATCGGCCGGTCGGGCAACATAGCGGATGGCCTTTGGCCGGCAAGCGCGTCGGCCGCCCGATCGAGGCTACCAGGCCTGCTCTTCCTCGTCGGCGACGCGCGCGAGGTACTGGTAGTAGGGCGCGTTCGGCCGCGACCTGGCGAAGTCGCGCAGCGCATCGGCGTCGATGTAGCCAAGGCGATAGGCGACCTCCTCGATGCAACCGATCTTCAACCCCTGCCTGGCCTCGATCGTGCGCACGAACTCGCTGGCCTGAACCATCGAGTCATAGGTGCCCGTGTCGAGCCAGGCCTGGCCGCGGCCGAACCGCTCGATGGCGAGCTCGCCCTGCTCGAGGTAGCAGCGGAGCAGATCGGTGATTTCGGTTTCGCCGCGGGCCGAGGGCTTGAGCCCACGGGCGAAGCCGCTTGCGCGGTTATCGAAGAAGTAGAGACCGGTGATCGCCATGTTGGACTTCGGCCGCCTTGGCTTCTCCTCGATGGAGTGCACGCTGCCGTCGCGGCGGACATTGAGCACGCCGTATCGCTCGGGGTCGATGACCGGGTAGACGAAGGCCGTGGCGCCCGACTGCCGCTGGTCGGCCGCGCGAAGCGCGATGCTGAGATTCTGGCCGAAGAAGATGTTGTCGCCGAGAATCATGACACTGGCCTCGCCGGCCAGGAACTCCTCCCCAAGCACGAAGGCGTCGGGAAGGCCGGTGGGCTTGGCCTGCACGGCATAGCTGAACGCCAGCCCGAGGGGCGAGCCATCGCCCAACAGCCGCTTGAAGGCGTCAAGGTCCTGGCCCGTCGTGATGATCAGGATGTCTCGCACGCCGGCGAGCATCAGGACCGACAGCGGATAGTAGACCATCGGCTTGTCGTAGACGGGCAGGAGTTGCTTGGAGACCGCCAGCGTCAGGGGATGCAGCCGGGTGCCCGCGCCGCCGGCGAGGATCACACCGCGCCGCATCAGCCGGCGGCCGTCCGGTCGCGCGCGGCCACGACCCCATCGCCGTCGAGCGCGCGCTGGCGGACCCGCTCCCACCAGCCGCGGTTTTCCAGATACCACCGCACGGTCCTGGCCAATCCGTCCTCGAGCGAGGTGCGGGCGCGCCAGGCGAGCTGCTCGCGCATCTTGGCCGGATCGATCGCGTAGCGGAAGTCGTGCCCAGGACGGTCGGCGACGGACGTGATGAGCTCGCGGCTGCCGCGTCCGGAGGGCGGCTCAAGCGCGTCCAGCTGGTCGCAGATCTGCTCGGCCATCGCCCGGTTCGACGTCTCGGCGCCGCCGCCGATGCAGTAGGTTTCTCCCGGCCGCCCCCACTCGGCCACGCGCAGCAGCGCCTCGGCGTGGTCTTCGACGAACAGCCAGTCGCGCACATTGTCGCCGCGCCCGTAGATCGGGATCGGCCGGCCCTCCAGCGCGGCGAGGATCACGACGGGGACCAGCTTCTCCGGATATTGATACGGCCCGTAGTTGTTGCTGCAGTGGGTCACGATGACCGGCAGGCCATAGGTGCGGCCCCAGGCGCGGACCAGATGATCGGCGCCGGCCTTGCTGGCCGAGTAGGGCGAGCTGGGCGCATAGGGGCTGGTCTCATCGAAGGCGCCGTCGGCGGCCAGCTGGCCAAAGACCTCGTCGGTGGAGACGTGGACCAGGCGAAAGGCCTCCCGCCGCGCCGCCGGCAGCCGCTCCCAGTAATTGCGGAGACGCTCCAAGAGGTTCGCCGTGCCAAGGACATTCGTCCGCACGAACGCGAGCGGGCTGTCGATCGAGCGGTCGACATGGGTTTCCGCCGCCAGATGCAGGACGACGTCCGGCTCGTGACGCGCCAGGACGGCCTCGATGGCCGCGGGCTCGAGCAGGTCGGCGTGGACGAAGCTGTGGCCGGGCGCGTAGGCGACCGGCTCGAGATTCTCCAGATTGCCGCAATAGGTCAGGGCGTCGAACGTCACGACGTCGAGACCCCGGGCGATCGCCAGGCGCACCACCGCCGATCCGATGAATCCGGCCCCGCCGGTTACCAGAAGTCGCATGATCCGCCACGCCAGGTCGTGTGCGCGTGAAGGTGGGGGCGCAGCCTTAAGGCCGGATTAAGCCTAATCGCCACGCGACCGGCCCGAACTCTGTCCTTACCTCGGATTAAGCCCTTGGAAGCCATGTTGGCCGCGAACCGGAGCGGACGTGCATGGGTCGGGCGAAGGCCAAACTTGCGGTCGACGCGAATGCGCCGCCCTTGGCGCCGGCGCGGGTTCCGATCGCCTGGCCGCAGCTCGCGCCAGTTGAAGCCGCTCTGCCCTATCTGCGGACCATCGACGAGCGGCGCACCTATTCCAACTTCGGACCGCTCAACAGCCGCTTCGAGGCCAGACTGGCCGAGCGCTTCGGCCTGGACCCGGAGTGCGTGGTCACCTGCTGCAACGCAACCGCCGGACTGACCCTTTCGCTGCGGCGCGCGGCGGAGAGGCGGTGGCCGCTATTGCCTGATGCCGGCGTGGACCTTCGCGGCGAGCGCTCACGCGGCCATGGCCGCGGGCCTGACGCCCTACCTGGTGGACGTCGAACCCGACACCGGAGCGCTGACCCCCGGGATCGTGCGGTCGACCCTCGACGAGATGGACCGTGGCGAGGTCGCCGCGGTCATGCCCGTGGCGCCGTTCGGCCTGCCGATCGATCCGCTCGCCTGGGACGCCTTCGAGGCCGCGAGCGGAGTCCCGGTCGTCGTCGACGCGGCCGCGGGCTTCGATGGCTTGCGCGTCGGGCGCGCGCCCGCCGTGGTCAGCCTGCACGCGACCAAGGTGCTGGGCATTGGCGAAGGCGGCTTTGTGATCTCGCGCGACCGCTCGGCGATCGGCGACGCGCGCGCGCGTTCGAACTTCGGGTTCGACCAGGGCCGGGATGCGGGCCTGGTCGGGAGCAACGCCAAGCTCAGCGAGTTTGGCGCAGCGTATGGTCTGGCCGGCCTCGACCAGTGGGAGCGGCAACGCCGTTCATTTGCGACGGTTCTCGGCCGCTATCGCGACGCCCTCGCGCACGTCCCCGACCTGAGGATGGCGCCAGGCCTCGGCGAGAGCTGGGTGGCTTCGACCTTCAACATCGAGGCGCCGGAACCCGCGATCCTGGAGATCGAACGCCTGCTGGGCTGCGCGGGGATCGCCACGCGCCGGTGGTGGGGCGCGGGGCTGCACCGTCACCGCGCTTTCCGCGACCTGCCGCGAGGCGACCTGACGGCGACGGACCACCTTGCCGCGCGCACGCTCGCCCTGCCCTGCTGGCCCGGACTTGCGCCGGCGTCGCTGGACGCCGTCACAGACATCGTGCGCGAGGTCCTCGGCCGCTAGCGGCGCCCGGTATTCTGAGCGAAGAGCGCCTCCAGACTCACCGGCGTTCGACCGGCGAACCGGTCGAGGGCGAGGTCACAGGCTTCGCCGAGTTCGGCGGCGAAGGCGTCCGGATCGGCGCTGCGCGCGAGATAAGCCTTCTGCTCACGGCTCCAGGCCGATCTCAGGGCAGGATCCGCGACGAGGTTCTCAAGGCTGGCGAAGTAGTCGGCGACCCCATGCGCCCGATGCTCGGGCGGGATGCAGGAGCCGACATCGCCAAGGTCGCCACGCGTCAGGACGACGGCGCCCGCGTCGACCGCGATGACCGAGGACTGGCCCCCGCCGGCCCGGAACGGATTGGCGAAGATGTCGCAGTTGGCGAGCAGGCTGCGCAGATCGGTGTCGTAGGGGATGTGGACGAATTGCCGGCCCCACACCCTGGAGAGCGCCGAAATCCAGTAGTCATGGAGGCTGCCGACGGCCACCCAGCGAACATCGGGACGGCGGCGCAGAAAGCCGCCGAGACCGTCAACGAAGGCTTGATCAAGGTCCCGCCCCAGCCGGTTGCCGGCCGACACGAGAATGATCTCTCCAGGCTCGAATCCGAGCTCGGCCCTTGTCCGATCGACCTTCGATTCCGGCAGATTGAGCGGGGTGCTGCGAAGGAAGCGGTAGTTCTCGATGAAGGGTTCAGGCGCGCCCTGCCGCCGCCACAGCGTTGAAATGTAGCTCTCGTCGTGGCCGTACCAGTAGACGTCGGCAAACTGCACAGGCGCCGCGTCACCGCAGGTGAACATGATCGTCGGCCCCAGCATCGCCACCCGACTGATGTGCGGCGCCAGCTCGTCCTCGCACCAGAAGTGATAGGTGTACGGGCCCCCGGACGTTGCTCGCTCGAGCCACTCCGAGCGCCTCGCTCCATCGAGATGTAGGTCACCCGCCCGGCGTTCTCCGCGAAGATCTCGGCGCCGTAGCTTCGCATCTCGGCGTCAAGGTCCCGGTATGAAAGACGTCGATCCGCGCGTTGTCAGAATCGGCCGCGAGCGCGCGCACGTAGTCGAACGATCCCCGCGTCGGCGAGTGCAGCACGCCCACCAGCGCGCCGACGAAGACCGCATGATTGCGCCGGGCCGCCGGCGAAGGCGGCGGCGGGTTGATACCCGGCCGCCTTGGCGCTGCGGAACAGCGTGCGTCGGGCGAGCGCGGATATGGCGGCCTTTTCCCGATCGCAGATCTTCACGTCGGACCACCAGCTCAAAGACGAGAGCCGCTTGAGCAGGGCGAGCCGGAGCCGGACGTCCAAGTCGGCGCGCTCGATCAGACAGATGGCGCGCGCCGAGAATCCGTCGCTGTCGACCCCCTGAAACCCCTCGTCGCCGAAGAGCTGCAAGAGCAGCTGGAGGATTTCGCGAACGGACGCCTCATAGCCGGGCTGCGCGCTCCGCAGAAGGTCATCGAGGATGCTCAGGGTCCGCTCCAATATCGCGTCGCCGCGGCGTGGGCGGCGTAGTCTTCGCGGGTGACGCCGATCAGAACCCGATCCCAGAACTGTCCGCGCCGGTGGTGCCATCGCCGCTGGCGTCCCTCGACGGTCCAACCGCAGGCGTCGACGTAAAGGCCGAGCGAGGCATCGTTGTAGGCGATGATGTCCGAATGCAGACGCTCGAGCCCGAGCTCGTCGAAGGCGTAGCGCATCATCGCCATGACGGTGTCGCGGCCATAGCCCTTTCGGCGCACGTCGGGGTCGCCCAGCAGCATGCCATGCTCGGCGTGGCGGTTCTTCCAGTCGAGGCCAACCAGGTTCGCCGTCCCGATCGCCGCGGGCGTGTCCAGCGTCTCGATGATGAAGCGGTGGTTCAGTTGATCCGACTTCAGCCCGCTGAACCAGGCTTCGGCGCTGTCCATGCTCGAGGGAAAGCGCCAGCCCCCGAGATCCGCCCAGAGCACCTCGTCGTTCGCCCATCGGTGCAGGAGCGGCAGGTCGGCCTCTTCGACGGCGCGCAGGCGAACCCGTTTGCCCGGAATGCTCATGCCGGACGCCCAGCGACGACGAAGATGCTGGCGCAGCTGGTCGGGTGCTCGCGGCCCAGCTGAAAGCATCCCTCCATGAAGGCGTCGCCGATCAGCGGGCCTCCCATCAGGGCGTTGAACTGGAAGTTGGCCAAGGGCTTGTAGAAGATCCCGCCGCTGTGCTCGACCGAGAGGCCCGCCGCCAGGACATCGCGGCAGAGCGTGTCCAGCCGGTAGACCCGGCGGTGGCCGGCGGCGACGTCGTCGTGGCTCAGAGCTTCCAGATGCTCGAGCACGCCCATCTTGACCGCGATCCGGCGCGACGGGGCCTCCGCGTTCGGAACGATGACGAAGAGGCGCCCGGTCGCGCTGAGCAGCGACCCGAGCTTGGCCAGCGACGCCGCCGGGTCGAGCACATGCTCCAGCACATGCGAGAAGAAGATGCTCTCGAAGCGGCGATCGGTGAGATAGGTCTCCACCAACGCCTGGACGAAGACGGCGCGATCGCCGACCCGCTCGCGGGTCTGATCGAGGAACCGTGGGACCGGTTCGAGCACGGTCAGGTCGGAGAAGCGCTCGGCCAGGAGGCTCGTCTGGTCGCCGTGCGCGCAGCCCACCTGCAGGCAGGGCCCGTCCATAAGCCAGGGCTCGAGCGTCCGCATCATGTAGCCGCGCATGGCGGCGTCGAACGGCGAAGCTTCATCGCCATAGGAGCCGACCACCGCGTCCAGCCGCGACTGCTCGACCGCGAGGCGCGCCGGATCGCCCATCAGCGTTGGTCCGGCTTGAAGGTCCACCGCTCGGGCGGCTGGTAGTACTCGTCCAGGCTGGCGGCGACGCGGGCGTCGTATCCGAGCAGCTGGCGGGCGCGCGGCGTCAGGCGCGCTTCAGCGTCAGGCCCCAGAAAGCGCGGCCAGTCCATCTGCGGCTTCATGAACGGACGCCCGAAGCAGAGCGTCAACGCCGCGCGGGGGCCGGCGCCGCGATTGGGCGCGGCGGCGTGCACCACCAGACTGTTGAAGAGGAGGATGTCGCCGGCCTTGCCGATGCGCTGGCGAGCGTCGACCTGGAACGCTTCGAGCGAGGGTGGCTGCTCGACGCGATGGGAGCCCTCAAGGAACAGCGTGGCCCCGTTCTCGGCGGTGAAGTCGTCGAGCATGACCAGCATGTTGAGCGAAAGGCGGTAGTCGCTGGTCCAGGCCCGGACGTCGCGATGGGGCTTGAGCGTATAGGCCGCTCCGCCGGGCAGGTTCAGGGTCGCGCCGAAGTTCAGGAGGATGAACTTGCCGCCGAAATAGCGCTCGATCGCATCCCACAGCGGCGGCGCGGCGATGAGGTCATCGAGGCTGGTTCCTTCCCCAAGGACGTGGTGCCCGATGCCCTCCATGCCCCGGCTGACGCCGTTGCGTTCCTGGACCGCCCGGCGCAGAGCGATCACGCGCTGGCTGTCCGCGCGCAGGGCGGCGATGGTCTCCCCATCGAGCACGCCGTGGAAGTGGGCGATGCCGCCCTCGGCCATCGCCTGGTCGAAGGCGACGAGGCACGCGATTTCAGTGGCGGCAGGGGGGATGAGCGACAGCGGATTGCGCAGACCGGTTCACGGCAGCCTCGAAGCGGGGAGTCGCCCATGCAACTAGGCAAAAGTTAACCGCCAACGAGGTTAATGCGTGATTAGCGGGCCCCTGCCGGCCCTGCCGACCAGAGGTTGAAGGTGATGCCCCCATCGAGCAGCCGGCGTTCGCGCGGCGAGGGGCGCCCGGGCGGCGGACCCGCTGCGATCGGCAGTGTCATGCCACTGCTCGAACCGGCCGGGGCGACAGAACGGCCCGCGGGCTCGACCAGCCTCTTGTCCTTCTGGCGCGGCGAGCGAAAGCACGTCGGCGCCTACGGATGCGCACGCGCCGCGCTCTCGGCGTTGCTGGCCCTTCGCGGCGCCGCGCGCGTCTGGCTGCCCGCCTACGCCTGCACGGCGCTGGCCGAAGCCGCGGCGGGGCTCGAGCTGTGCTGGGTCGGCGTGGACGCCGGCCTGGATATGGACGTGCGCCGTCTCGATCGCGATCTGGCGAGCGGCGATGTCGTGGTGGGCATAGACTACTTCGGCCGGCCGCCTCGCGCGGGGTTTCTCGAGCTCGTCGCCTCGCGGCCGGACGTGCTCTGGATCGAGGATCGCGCCCAGGCGATGGACACGGGCGCGTCGGACTGGGGCGATGTGGCGCTGTACAGCCCCCGCAAGCTCGTCGGAGTCGGCGACGGCGGCCTCTTGATCGGCGACGAGCCGCTGCCGCCGCCCTTTGGACGCGCGTCGCCGTCGCCGGTCGCACAGATGCGGCGCGCCCTGGATCCGCGCGGGCGGCGCCCCGATCGCTGGTTCCCCGCCTTCCAGGACCAGGAAGGCCGGTTCGGCGTCGATTGCGGCGTGATGAGCCCCGCCACGCGGCGGGTGCTGGGCGAGGTCGCCGCAAGCCCCCTGATCGCGGCGCGGCGGGCCAACGCGCGAGCCTTGGCTGCGGCTCTGCCAGACCTCGCGCTTTGGCCGGCAGAGACCTTCGATTTCGCCCCGATGGCCTTTCCGATCCGTGTGGCCGATCGAGACGCGGTGGCGGCGGCTCTGGCGCAAGAGGCGATCTACTGCCCCGTGCATTGGTCGACCCTGCCCAGCGACCCCGACCCGTTCTTGACCGCGCACCAGCTCGCGGGCGAGATGCTGTCGCTGCCTTGCGATCATCGCTATGGCGAGGCCGACATGGCCCGCATCGTCGAGGCGCTGCGGCGGTGCGGCGCGCGCGGCTTGCGCTAGGCTTCCGGGGTCGCGGCCGGCGCGCGGTAGGCGGGGAAGTAGCCGTCGTCGGGGCGGCCGCGGCTGAGATCGGCATAGCGCGCCGGGTCCAACACCGCGCCACAGATGTAGCTCTGGACCGAAGCGTTCGCGAAGCCCCGCTTGAACGCCGCCAGGCCGTCCGCGCCCTGCCCCATGCTCAGGCCGGCGCCGAGGTTGATCACCCCGGCGCCGAGAAAGTGGGCGATGGCGGCGTCATAGAGCGCGAAGTTGGCGCCGCGGGCGTACCCGAGCGGATTGGCGGCGTTGAGGTGGTTGTAGACGACGCCCTCGGCGGCGAACCACAAGCGACATGGCGGCGCACGCGCCGTCCACCCTGGCGAGGAAGGCGACGACGGAACCCGAATCGGCCAGGACCTGGAAGTAGGCGTCGGAGAAGTCGGCCGGGCCGCTGACCTGCCTCAGCGCGACAAGCCCGGCGTAGAGCGCGCGCCAGTCGTCGAGGTGGGTGGCGAGCGGCACGAGCTCGACCGTGCAGCTGCGCCACGCCCGGCGGATCTCGTAGCGATGATGCTTGTCCGGCGCGTACGGACCGCGAGCGGGATCGATCAGGTGATGGATCTTGTAGGGACGCAGAACCGGAAAGACGCGCGCGAGCTGATCGGCGTCGGTCAGCAACGGGTCGGGCGCCATCACCACCGACACGAACCTGGCCTCAGCCAGCTGCGCCAATCCCCCTTCGAAGTCGCGAGGGGCCTCGAAGACGCTGAGCGGGTAGACGCCGGCGGCGTCCTCGAGGCCGTCGCCAAGGCCGCGACGCACGACATACGACCCCCAGGCGGGAACCTCGAGCACGGCCGCCTCGCCGGCCAGGCCGACGGCGTAGGCGCGCGAGGCCAGCAGATGGCCCTCGGCTGGCGAGACGCCGTCCCGGCCCATCGATGCGCTCGCTGGCGTCGCCACCCTGGAGCCTCTCTCCTAACGCACAGGCGCGACGCCCAGCGCCTTTTCCATCCGCTCGACGTTCAGGCGGATGCGTTCGACCTCCGGGGCCTTGGCCATGGCCTGGCGGCCGAAGATCAGCGCCTGCTGGGGGTGGCCGAGGCGCCAGCCGCAGATGGCCGCCACGTCCTCGGGCAGGACGCCGGTGTCGGAGTCGCAGCCGTATTCGATGACCTCGTCGGGGATGGCCAGCGCCTTCAGGGCGGCGTCGTAGGCCCCCGCCCAGTCTTCCCGCTGATAGAGCGCCCAGGCGAGATCGACCCAGGGCCCGCGCACCGTCGGCGCGTCGGCCGTCGCGGCGCGGAGCGCGGCAAGCGCGGCGTCGGCGTCGCCCAGGCCCTCATGGCAGCGGGCGATGAAGCGGTGGACGGCGCAGCGCTCGCCGCGCGCGCCGGGTGTGGCGATCTCGAGGTAGCGGGCGAACTCGACGAGCGCGTCCCCATAGCGCTCTTCGAACATGTACTCGCGGCCAAGGTAGAAGGCGTGGCGAGGCAAGTCCGGCTCCTCGCGGGCGGCGAGCTCGAGCAAGGGAAGATAGTGTCCGCGGTCCTTCTCCGGGTCCGGATGGTGCTCGATGACCAGATGGCGCACGACGCCGATCTCCTCGGTCACCCCTTCGGCCTTGACGATCTCGTGGCAGGGGTAGCGCCAGGTAAAGCCGTGGCGGGCGTGGATGCGGTTGTCGAGCAGCGTGTGCCAGCGGCCCGTGACGTCGCGGCTCCAGGCGTGGGTGTACATGATGTGGTTGATGCGGCACCCGCCGCCAGGCGCTCTCGATCACGCGCCGCCAGCCCGGCATGATCAGCTCGTCGAGGTCGAGGGAGATGCAGATGTCGACATCGTCCGGTACGAGCGCCAGCGCAGCGTTGCGCGCGTGGTCGAACCGCCAGGGCTTGATCGAGATGGAGTGCGGCTCGACGCCGCGGCGGCGGAAGGCGGCGATCGTACCGTCGGTCGAGCCGGTGTCGGCGATCACGACCAGGTCGGCGTCGGCGATCGAGTCCATGAATCGATCGACGAATTTCGCCTCGTTGAGGCAGATCGCGTAGACCGCGATCTTGAGGGGCTTTCGCGTGGGTGACTTGGCCATGGGCGCGCAAGGATTTCAGCGATGACGGGCCTGGGCAAGCGGCCCAACGGCGCAAGCGACGGCATGACGCTGCGCGAGAAGGCGCTCTATCACCAGATCCACCCCGCCAAGCTGGCGACCGACATCCTGAGCGAGCCCATCTCCCTCTACTTCTTCTGGCGCCATTCGCTCTGGCTGGGCCTGGCCACCCACTTCCTGCCGGCGATCGCGGCCTCGGCGCTGGTCATGACGTTCGTCGATCTTGGGCCGCTCAAGGCCTCGCGGCTCGGTCGCTACATCGGCCGGCATATGACGCGGAGCGTCGAGGGTGCGCGACTGGCGGGGGACCTGGTGATGGTCGCCGGCGCGTGGCTCAGGCTCTGGGTGCTGATCGCGGCTGGTCTGGCGATCGTGGCCGCCGCCTGGCTGAGCGGACGGGTTCTCGAGCGCCGCGCAAGCTAGGACGGCGCGATGCCGCGCCCAACGCCGGCGGCGCTTGACCGCGCGGCGGGCAGCGCGTACGCACCGCGCCGGCGCGGACAGGCCCCACGAGTTGGTTCGCGCGACATCTCAATCCGTCTCCTTGGCCGAGCACCTGTCGAAGGGGCAAGCGAGACCCGCCGGGCAGGTGAGGTCGCTTAACAGAGCCATGGCCAACGTCACCGTGATCGGCGCCCAATGGGGCGATGAGGGCAAGGGCAAGGTCATCGACTGGCTGGCCGAGCGCGCCGACGTGGTCGTGCGCTTCCAGGGGGGCAACAACGCCGGCCACACCATCGTCGTGGGCAACAACGTCTACAAGTTCTCGCTGCTGCCGTCGGGCGTGGTGCAGGGCAAGCTCTCCGTCATCGGCAACGGCGTCGTGGTCGACCCCTGGTCGCTGCTGGACGAAATCGAGCGGGTCCGCGCGCAGGGCCTGGTCATCACCCCCGACATCCTGGTCGTGGCCGACAACGCCTGCATCGTCCTGCCGCTGCACCGCGACCTGGATGGCGCGCGCGAGGCCCGCGCCGGCGCCAACAAGATCGGCACCACCGGGCGCGGCATCGGTCCCGCCTACGAGGACAAGGTCGGGCGGCGCGCCATCCGCTTCGTTGATCTGGACGACGAGGAGGCGCTGAAGGCGAAGATCGAGCGCCTCCTTGCCCACCACGAGCCGCTGCGGCGGGGGCTTGGCCTGCCGGACACGACGCCGCAGGCCGTCTTCGACATGCTGAAGGAGATCGCGCCCAAGGTCGCGCCGTACGTGCAGCCGGCCTGGCGGGTCCTGAACGGGGTGGTGAAGTCGGGCAAGCGGGTGCTGTTCGAAGGCGCCCAGGCCGTCATGCTCGACGTCGACCACGGGACCTATCCGTTCGTGACCTCTTCCAACACCGTGGCCGGTCAGGCGGCGGCCGGCGCAGGCGTCGGGCCAAGCGCCGGCGGCTACGTGCTGGGCATCGTCAAGGCCTACACCACCCGCGTCGGGGAAGGCCCCTTCCCCACCGAGCTCACGGACGCGGTCGGCCAGCGGCTGGGCGAGCGAGGCGACGAGTTCGGCACCGTGACCGGCCGCCCGCGCCGCTGCGGATGGTTCGACGCCGCGCTGGTGCGCCAGTCGATCGCCGTCGCCGGAATCGACGGCGTCGTCCTGACCAAGCTCGACGTGCTGGACGGCCTTGACGCGCTCAAGATCTGCACCGGCTATCGGCTCGGCGGCGAGGTGGTCGACTATCTGCCGGCGGGCTTGCGCGAACAGGCGGCGCTCGAACCGATCTACGAGGACATCGCCGGCTGGAGCGGCTCGACCAAGGGCGCGCGCTCGTGGCGCGACCTGCCGCCCGAACGCGGTGATCTACGTGCGCCGCATCGAAGAGCTGATCGGCGCGCCAGTGGTGCAAGTGACCACCGGCCCCGACCGCAAGGACGTGATCGTGATGCGCGACCCGTTCGAGGGCTGAGCGCGCAAGGTCGTATCAAGCCCGCGTTTACGCTTTGTCCGCCATATTTCGGCGCTGACACGCGAGCGCTGGGTAGGGCGATGATCTTCACCGACGCACGGCTGGCGCGCCGGCTCGAGCCCTGGCTCGAGCGCGTGCTGATCGTCGAGCCCAGCCAGGCCGCGGCCCAGCTGCTGAGCGAACTCCTGAAGGGCGCCGGCGCAAAGCAAATCCAGATCGAACGCGCCTACCCGCGGGCGCTCGCCACGTGCCGCGTGCTCGAGCCGCGGTTGATCTTCACCGAAGTCGGCGGAGCGGAGCTGGAAGGCCTGGCTTTCGTGCGCGAGCTGCGCCGCGGCGACCTCGCCTGCCGCCAGGCGCCGGTGATCGTCGTGAGCGCCGAGGCCACGGCGCGCGCGATCGTTGCGGCGCGGAACGCCGGCGTCCACGAGTTCCTGCGCAAGCCGTTCACCGCCCGGGACCTGGCGCGGCGGCTCGAAGTGGCGGCGTTGCATCCGCGCGACTGGATCGAGGCGGTCGGCTACGTCGGGCCCGATCGGCGACGCTTCAACAGCGGCGACTACCAGGGCCCGCGAAAGCGGCGCACGGACGTTGCGGCCTCGACTCCGGCCGAGCGGATCGAGCAGGCGATCCGCATCGCCAAAGCGGCCATCGGCGCGATCGAAATGGACGCCGGCCAGGCGCTCCGCGCGCTGCAGGTGCAGGCGGCGGAACTCAAGGGTCTCGGCGCGACGGAGGGCGACGCAACGCTCGTCGCAGCGGCCACCAAACTGCAAAACGTGCTGACCGGCACGCCCGAGGGGAGTCTGTCGCGGCCGGCGCTGGAAGCGGCCGCCGCCGATCTTTGGAGCTACCTGCCGGGCGAGCCGGCGCGGCCGGCGAAGGCGGTCGCCTAGGCCGCTCAGGCCGCGTCGAGGTTGCGCTCGCTGGCGGCCGCGCGCATCGCCTTTTGCAGCTTCTCGAACGCCCTGACCTCGATCTGGCGCACGCGTTCGCGGCTGACGCCGTACTGGGACGCCAGTTCCTCGAGCGTGGTCGGATTGTCCTTCAGC
Organism: uncultured Alphaproteobacteria bacterium; assembly: GCA_963719975.1. Lineage (GTDB taxonomy): Bacteria > Pseudomonadota > Alphaproteobacteria > Caulobacterales > Caulobacteraceae > Poindextera. The sequence continues at coordinate 430,978 of CAVRED010000001.1, read as the reverse complement.
CGGCGCTCGGTGAGGATGTGCCGTTCGCGGTCGGTGAGCTCGGTCATCGCCTCTTCGAGCAGCGACATGCGGATCGAGCGCTCCTCGTCCTCGGCCAGCTGGGTCTCCTGGCTGACGGCGGTGTCGTCGGCCAGCCAGTCCTGCCACTCGCTTTCGCCGTCCGAGCGCAACGGCGCGTTCAGCGACGCGTCCGGGCCGGCGAGGCGGCGGTTCATCGAGATCACCTCCTCGTCGAGCACGCCGAGGCGGTTGGCGATGTGGCTGACCTGATCGGGGCGCAGATCGCCCTCTTCGAGCGCCGAGATTTCGCTCTTGGCCTTCCTGAGGTTGAAGAACAGCTTCTTCTGCGCGGCGGTCGTGCCCATCTTCACCAGCGACCACGAGCGCAGGATGTATTCCTGGATCGAGGCCCTGATCCACCACATGGCGTAGGTCGCCAGCCGAAAGCCCTTGTCGGGCTCGAACTTGCGCACCGCCTGCATGAGGCCGACGTTGCCCTCGGAGATCACCTCGACGATCGGCAGGCCATAGCCGCGATAGCCCATGGCGATCTTGGCCACCAGGCGAAGGTGGGACGTGACCAGCTTGTGCGCGGCCTCGGGGTCGGCATGCTCCTTCCAGCGCTTGGCGAGCATGAACTCCTCGTCGCGCGACAGCATGGGGAACTTGCGGATGTCCGAAAGGTAGCGCGACAGGCCGCCTTCCGGCGTCATCACGGCAAGTGAATGGCTAGCGGCCATTTGGAAATCCCCTCGATACGCTGGAACTCGGCGCACGGTTGCGCCGCCCTTTCCCCGACAATCCCGTAGATAGGGATGGGTTGCGTCGGAGTGAAGACTAAACAGTGTTTAAATCAATTCCTAGCGGCCGACTCGGCTATTTTTTCTAAGGCCGCTTGCAGAGCCGCCATATCCGCAGGCGGCGGCGTCTCGAAGCGGAGCGCCGCGCCGCTCACCGGGTGGCGAAACCCGAGCACGGCGGCGTGCAGCGCCTGGCGAGCAAGGCCCGCCTGCGCCGATCGCCGCCCGAACGGCCGGCGCCGGCTGACCCGCCCCGTAGAGCGCATCGCCGAGCACGGGCGCGCCCAACGACGCCAGATGCACGCGGATCTGATGCGTCCGCCCGGTCTCGAGCGTGGCGCGGACGCGGGCGGCAAGCGGCTTGGCCGGTGGGCCGAAGACCTGCTCGGTCGCGTAATGGGTGATCGCCTCGCGGCCGCCCGAGCGCAGCACCGCCATCTTCTTGCGGTCGCGCGGCGAGCGGCCGATGCGGGTGGCGATCGTTCCCTTCGCCGCCGGCGGCGCGCCTCGGGTAAGCGCGATGTAGGCGCGTTCGATGTCGTGGGCGGCGAACAGGGCCGAAAGGCCGCGATGGGCGGCATCGCTCTTCGCCGCGACCATGACGCCGGAGGTGTCCTTGTCGAGCCGATGCACGATGCCGGGTCGCGCTACGCCGCCGATCCCTGAAAGCGATCCTCCGCAGTGGGCGAGAAGCGCGTTGACCAGCGTCCCACGCTCGGAGCCCGGCGCGGGGTGCGCGGCCATGCCGGCAGGCTTGTCGATGACGATCAGGTCGGCGTCCTCGAACAGCACCACAAGCGGGATCGCCTCCGGCTCTGGCGTGGCCGGCGCGGGCGGCGGGATCTCGACGCGATAGACGCCGGCGCGCGCCTTGGCGGAGGCGTCGCTCGCCAGCGCGCCAGCCAAGCTGACCCCGCCCTCGGCGATCAGCGCCTGGATGCGCGCGCGCGACAGATCGGGCAGGGCGTTGGCGAGCGCACGGTCGAGCCTTACGCCCACGTCGGCGGCAGCGACTTCGACCTCGCGCACGTCGAGCGAAGAGCCGGCGAGCGCCTCCTCCTCGTCAACGTCGATCAAACGCCAGCCTCGCGCCGAAGCCCAGGAAGACGACCCCGGTCAACCGGTCGAGCCAGCGGACGACCGCGCTCCGTTGCAGCCACCGCTTGAGCGGCGCCGTCGCGCCGATCAGACCGACGAACCACAACGCTCCCAGCACGGCGTGGATCACGGCCAGGAGCACGATGAACGGCGCCGGCGCGATGCGGCTGGGCACGAACTGGGGCAGGAAGGAGACGTAGAAGACCCCGACCTTGGGGTTGAGCAGGTTGGTCAGGAATCCGCGCAGCCACCAGTTGCCGCCTCCGGGCGCTGGCGGCGCGGCGAGATCGAACGCCGCGCGGGGTTTCAGCAGCAGGTTCACGCCAAGCCAGGCGAGATAGGCCGCGCCTGCCCACTTGAGGATGACATAGGCGAGGTGGGAGGCGGCGAGCAGGACGCCCAGACCCAGCGCCACCGCGACGCCCCAGACCAGGCAGCCGCAGATGACGCCCAGCGCCGCCAGCGCCGCCCGGCGCTGACCCTCGACCGCGGCGGTCCTCAGCACGATCGCGGTGTCGAGCCCCGGCGTGATGGTGAGCAGCGTCGCAGCGGCGAGATAGGCGATGAGCGCGGTCACTAGGGTCATGGCCGCTCCACCAGCCGGCCGTCCTTGAGCACGCGATAAAAGCAGGCGCGGTGGCCGGTGTGGCAGACCCCGCCGTCGCCCTGCGGCTCGACCTTGACCAGCACGACGTCCTGATCGCAGTCGACCAGGATCTCCACCACCGTCTGGATCTGCCCGCTTGTTTCGCCCTTGTGCCAAAGTTCGTTGCGCGAGCGGCTGAAGAACCAGACCTCGCCCGCATCGAGCGTGCGGCGGAGCGCCTCGGCGTTCATCCAGCCGACCATCATCACCTCGCCCGTCTCAGCATGCTGCAGGACGGCCGCGATGAGGCCGTCGGCGTCGAAGTTGGGCGCGAGAGTGGCGCCGGTCTCGAGCGCATGGGTGTTGGGCGCGGTCGGAAAAAGCGGCTCTGCCATGCGCGCCATATGGCCCTTCCACCGCCGCTCGCGCTAGCCTCACGGCGCGAGGGGGGCGCGGCCCGTTTGAGTCTCAAGGACTGGATCAAGGGTCGCATCGCGGCGATGGACGTGGTGGTCCGGCCGTGGGCGGAGCGCTCGAGGCTGAACGCCTTCGCCTATGAATTCCTGCTGTTCGGGTTGAAGCAGGCGTGGGCGTGCATCTTCGGCGGGGCGATGCTGGCGCTGATCCTGGGCACGCATCTGTTCTGGCCGCGGCATGCGCCGATCGCGCGCTACGACTTCATCGTTGTCGGCGCGGTCGCGATCCAGGCTGGTCTGCTGGCGACCAGGCTGGAGCGCTGGTACGAGGCGCTGGTCATCCTGATCTTCCACGTCGTCGGCACCGCGATGGAGGTGTTCAAGACCGCCCACGGCTCATGGATCTATCCGGAGCCCAGCCTGCTCAGGATCGCCGGCGTGCCGCTGTTTTCGGGCTTCATGTACGCTTCGATCGGCAGCTACATGGCGCGCGCCATTCGGCTGTTCGAGATCCGCTTCATCCACTTCCCGCCGCGCTGGACGCTGTGGCTGCTGGCGATCCTCGCCTACGCCAACTTCTTCACCCACCACTATCTGCCGGACATCCGCTGGGGTCTGTTCGCCTTCTCGGCGCTGATCTTCTGGCGAACCTGGTTCGAGTTCACGCCCGACAGGGCGCCGAGGCGGATGCACCTGATCCTGGGCGCCGTGCTGGTCTCGATCTTCATCTGGTTCGCCGAGAACCTCGGCACCTTCGCCGGCGCCTGGATCTACCCGGCGCAGCGCCATGGCTGGGCCCTCGTGCCCATCGGCAAGCTGGGCTCGTGGTACCTTCTGATGCTGCTCAGCTTCGTGCTGGTCACCACGGTGCATCGCCCGGCGCAGGAGGCCGAGGCGCCTGTCCGCGCCGCCGCGCCGGTTCCGGAGACCGCCGAGAGTTAGCGAAGCGACCTTACGCCCGGTTGCAGAAGCTGATGAACCGGTCCTGCAGCTGGCGGTCGGTCTTGAACACGCCAGTGAACTGGGTGGTGATCGTCGACACGTGCCGGTGATGCACGCCGCGGGTGGTCATGCACTCGTGCTTGGCGTCGATCAGCACGGCGACGCCCGCCGGCTTGAGGTTGTCGGTGATGGCGTCGGCGATCTGCTGAGTCAGCGTCTCTTGCGTCTGCAGCCGGCGCGAGAAGATCTCGACCACCCGGGCGAGCTTGGAGATTCCGACGACCTTGTTGGTCGGCATGTAGGCCACGAACGCCTTGCCGAGGAACGGGGCCATGTGGTGCTCGCAGTGGCTCTCCACCTCGATGTCGCGCAGCATCACGATGTCGTCGTAGCCCTGGACGTCCTCGAAGATGCGCTCGAGATCCTTGGCCGGGTCGAGGGCGTAGCCTTCGAACCACTCGCCGTACGCCTCGATCACGCGCTCGGGCGTGCCGACCAGGCCTTCGCGGCGGGGATCGTCCCCGGCCCAGGCGATCAGCGTGCGCACCGCCTCGAGCGCCTCTTCGCGCGTCGGGCGGGGCTGTGGATGCAGGTCAAGTTCGCGCGCGCCGATTTCGTCTCGGTCCTTGGCAAAGGCGTCCATGAGTTCTTACGTCCCAGGGCTGAGTTGCGCCGGGACGAAGGTCCCGGAAATGACGCGTGCCACCCTTCCACGATGGCGGGAGAAATCCGGTTAACGCGGGCGGCTGGCCGCCCATGGTCTCCCGCGACTCGCAAAGCTATATGGGAGCCGCCCCGGCTGGGACAACCGTTTTCCTCGCATCAATAGACGATGACTCTCGCCCTTTATGACACGATGACGCGGCGCAAGCGGCTGTTCGAGCCGCGCGATCCCGCGCGCGTGACGCTCTATGTCTGCGGGCCGACCGTCTACAACTACGCCCACATCGGCAACGCACGGCCGGTCGTGGTGTTCGACCTCTTGTTTCGCCTGCTGAGGCGCGCCTACGGCGAGGACCATGTCCTCTATGCGGCGAACGTCACCGACGTCGACGACAAGATCAACCAGAAGGCGGCCGACGAAGGCGTGCCGATCGATGTGATCACCCGCCGCTACCTCGACGCCTACCACGCCGACATGTCGGTGCTGGGCGCGCTTCGCCCGACATTCGAGCCGCGCGCGACCGAGACGATGGCCGAGATCATCGACATGATCGGCCGGCTGGTCCGCAACAACGCCGCCTACCAGGCGGACGGGCACGTGCTGTTCAACACCGAGGCCTATTCCGACTACGGCAAGCTCTCGCGCCGGCCGATGGACGAAATGATCGCCGGCGCCCGGGTGGACGTGGCGCCCTACAAGCAGAACCCGGCCGACTTCGTGCTGTGGAAGCCGTCCAAGCCGGGCGAGCCCGTGTGGGACTCGCCATTCGGGCCTGGCCGGCCGGGCTGGCACATCGAGTGCTCGGCGATGATCGAAAAGACGCTTGGCATCCCGATCGATATCCACGGCGGCGGCAACGACCTGATCTTCCCACACCACGAAAACGAGATGGCGCAAGGGATCTGCGCCACCCACGATCAGGAGTACGCCCGCTACTGGATGCACAACGGCTTTCTGAACATGGGCTCGGAGAAGATGTCGAAGAGCCTGGGCAACGTCGTTCTGGCCCACGATCTGGTCAGCAAATACCCGGGCGAGGCGCTGCGCTGGGCGCTCCTGGCCAGCCACTACCGCCAGCCGCTCGCCTGGACCGAACAGACCCCGCTGAACGCCAAGAGCGCGCTCGATCGGCTGTACGGCGCGCTGCTGCGCGCCGCGGATGTCGAAGCGGAGACGACCCCGCCTGGCGCGGCGTTCATGGCGGCGCTCGAGGACGACCTCAACACGCCCGCGCGCCTACGCCGAGCTGTTCGCGGTGGCCCAAAGGCTCGAGACAGCTCCGCCGGCGGAGCGTCGGCGGCTGAAGGGCGAACTGCTTGCCGCAGGCCAGCTGATGGGCTTCCTGAAGGCCGACCCCGAGGCTTGGTTTCAGGGTGCAGTGGATCAGGCGTTCAAGGCTCGCATCGAGGGGATGATCGACGCGCGGGCGCGAGCGCGCGCCGCGCGCGATTGGGCGACCGCCGATCGCATCCGCGACGAGATTGCAGCGCTGGGCGTCGAGGTGCTCGACGGGCCGGACGGCGCGACGTGGCGCATCAAGGAACCGACGTAAGGGCCGCCATGCCGACGAAGATCGAGCACAGGGTGGGCGTGCAGGCGCCGGCGTCGGTGGTCTGGGACATCGTCCACGACATCGACCGCTGGCGCGAATGGAACCCGCTCTACCCGGAGGTTTCGGGCCGCATCGCCTTCGGCGAGACGCTGAAGCTCAAGCTCGCGCTGCCGGACCAGCCCGAACGCGAGCTCTTGGCCACGGTGATGGACTGGACGCCCAACGAGGCGCTGCATTGGCGCACGTCGCACCTCGGCGGGCTCATGCGCACCGTGCGGTACCTCGAGATCGAGGCGATGACCGAGACCGGCTGTATCTTCTCGAACGGCGAGGTCTTCTCCGGCCTTCTCAGCGGCTCGGTCGTGCGCCAGCTTAGGCCGAGCCTGAAGCAAGGCTTCGCCGCGCTGGGCGAGGCCGTGCGGGACCGCGCCGAAGCGCTCTGGCGCGAGCAGGCGCCAACGACCACCTAAGGACGGCGATGATCGACGACCTCTACTCCGCGCGCGTGCTCAAGCTGGTGGCCAACATCCCGCACACAGGGCGGCTGGCCGACCCGGACGCCTCGTCGGAGAAGATCTCCAAGCTCTGCGGCTCGCGCATCCTGGTCGACCTGAAGGTCAAGGACGGGCGGGTCAGCGACTTCGCTCAGGAGGTCAAGGCCTGCGCCCTCGGCCAAGCCGCCGCCGCCGTCCTCGGCGCGCACGTGATCGGGGCCACGGTCGAGGAGATCGAGGTGGCCCGGGAAGCCCTTCGTGCTATGCTGAAATCGAACGGCCCGGCGCCGACGGGACGATTTGCGGAGCTCGCTGTGCTCGAAGCGGTGAAAGACTATCCGGCCCGTCACGCCTCGACGATGCTCGCGTTCGAGGCGGCGGCCGAGGCCGCGCGCGCCGCGCTCCAGGCCCAGACGTCGCGAACTAGCCCCGCCGGCGCGGCTTGATCGGCGCTGATCGCGACAGCGATAAGCTTCCTTCGCCGAACTCGTTCGCAACCGCGGCCGGCATGAGCCTCTACGAACGAACCGTCAGAGGGGCGCATCGCGCCTACAAGCTGACGCTTTCGCCCCTGATCGGGGGCTACTGCCGCTATCTGCCGACCTGTTCGGACTATGCGGCCGAAGCCCTGATCAGCCACGGCCCCTGGCGCGGCGGATCGCTGGCGCTGAGACGGCTGTGCCGATGCCATCCCTGGGGCGGCTCGGGCTTCGACCCGGTCCCGCCCCCGCCGCTTCCGAAGCGGCCCTGGACATGTGAGTCATGATCGATCTTCGCTTTCCCGACGGCCAGGTCCGTCAGTTCGAGCCGGGGACGAGCGGCCGCGCCGTCGCCGCCTCGATCTCCCCTTCGCTCGAGAAACGCGCCGTCCTCATCAAGCTGGACGGCAAGCTCCTCGACCTCGACCGCCCGCTCGAGACCGGCGGCGCGATCGAGATCCTGAGCCGGGACGCGCCCGAAGCGCTCGAGGTGATCCGCCACGACACCGCCCACGTGCTGGCCGAGGCGGTGCAGGAGCTGTTCCCCGGAACCCAGGTCACCATCGGCCCGAACGTCGAGGACGGCTTCTATTACGACTTCGCGCGCAACGAGCCCTTCTCGCTCGACGACCTGCCGCTGATCGAGCAGCGCATGCGCGAGATCGTCGACCGGGACGAGAAAGTCAGCCGCGAGGTGGTCGACCGCGACGACGCGATCGCCGACTTCAAAGCCATGGGCGAGGCTTACAAGGCCGAGATCATCGAGGGCATCCCCGCCGGCGAGGCCGTGAGCGTCTACCACCAGGGCGCCTGGAAGGACCTCTGCCGCGGGCCGCACCTGCCCTCGACGCGCCACGTCGGCAAGGCGTTCAAGCTGACCAAGCTCGCCGGCGCCTACTGGCGCGGCGACCAGCGGAACGCCCAGCTGCAGCGCATCTACGGCACCGCCTGGGCGAGCCAGGCCGACCTCGACGCCTACCTCAAGCGCATCGAGGAGGCGGAAAAACGCGACCACCGGCGCCTGGGCGCGGCCATGGACCTCTTCCACATCCAGGAAGAGGGCAAGGGCATGGTCTTCTGGCACCCGAAGGGGTGGACGCTCTACCGCACCCTGCTCGCCTATATGCGGCGCAAGATCGAGGCCGCCGGCTACGTCGAGGTGAAGACGCCGCAGGTGTTGGACCGCTCGCTTTGGGAACGCTCAGGGCACTGGGAGAAGTTCCACGCCGACATGTTCGTCTGCGAGACCGACGAGGGCGAGACGCTGGCGGTCAAGCCGATGAACTGCCCCGGCCACATCCAGATCTTCAACCACGGCCAGCGCAGCTATCGCGAGTTGCCCATCCGCATGGCCGAGTTCGAGGGCCTGCACCGCTACGAGGGCTCTGGCGGCCTGCACGGCCTCTTGCGCGTGCGCCAGCTGGCCCAGGACGACGGCCACATCTTCTGCCGCGAGGACCAGGTTGAGGCCGAGACGCGCAGCTTCGTCGCCCTCTTGAACGAGGTCTATGCCGACCTCGGCGTCGAGCTGCACTCGGTGAAGCTGGCGCTGCGGCCGGAGCTGCGCGCCGGAACCGACGAGATGTGGGACAAGACCGAGGCGATGCTGGACCGCGCCGCGCGCGATGTCGGGCTGACCTTCGACGTCTTGCCCGGCGAAGGCGGGTTCTATGCGCCTAAGCTCGAGTTCCACCTGAAGGACGCGATCGGCCGCACCTGGCAATGCGGCACGCTGCAGCTCGACATGGTGATGCCCGAGCGGCTGGACGCCACCTACATCGGCGAGGATGGGCAAAAGCACCGGCCGGTGATGCTGCACCGGGCGATCTTCGGGTCGATCGAGCGATTCGTCGGCGTGCTCATCGAGCACTACGCCGGCGCCTTCCCCCTCTGGCTCGCGCCGGTGCAGGTGGTCGTGGCGACCATCACCTCCGACGCCGACGACTATGCCGGGACGGCGCAAGCGGCGTTGAAGCAGGCGGGCCTGCGCGTCGAGACCGACCTTCGGAACGAAAAGGTCGGCTACAAGGTGCGGGAGCACTCGCTGGCGAAGGTCCCGGTGCTCGCGGTCGTCGGCCGCCGCGAGGCCGAGGAGGGCAAGGTCGCGCTGCGACGTTTGGGCTCCGATGGGCAGCAGATCGTGACGCTCGAAGAGGCGGCCGCGATGCTGGCCGAGGAAGCCACCGCGCCGGACTTGCGCTAACTCGGCGGAAACACACCAGCGCGGGTGAGCGCGGAGGGTACGGGCTTGCCGAGCTTTTCGCCGATCCAGCGGCCGGTCTCGATCAACCGATCGAGGTCGAGGCCGGTGTCGATGCCGCCACGCTCGAGCATGTAGACCAGGTCTTCGGTCGCGATGTTGCCGGTGGCGTCGGGGGCGAAGGGACAGCCGCCGATGCCGCCGCAGCTGGAGTTGATCACCTCGGCGCCCGCTTCCAGGCTCGCATAGACGTTGGCGAACCCGGTGTTGCGGGTGTTGTGGAAGTGCATGCGGACGCGGGCGTCCGGGGCGACCTTGCGCACGGCCTCTATTCGTCGCCGGACGGTCCAGGGATCGGCCACGCCGATGGTGTCGCCGAGCGCGATCTCGCCAATGCCCGCCCGGCCGGCTTCGGCCGCGATGGCGGCGACCTGCGCTTCGCTCACCTCGCCGTCGAACGGGTCGCCGAACGCCACCGAGATGGTCATCGAGAGTGGCGGCCCGCCCTCGGCCGCGCGCCGCTCGGCGATGCGGACCATCGTTGCGACCTGCTCGCTGACCGCCGCGCCCTGGTTCCTGATGCCGAAGCCGTCCGAGGCGCAGACGACGATGTTCGCCTCGTCGCAGCCGGCCGCCAGGCAGCGCTCCCACCCCCGCTCGTTGAGCACGAGCCCGATCCGGGAGACGCCCGGCGCGGGCGCCAGCGCCGCCATGATCTCCTCGGCCCCGGCCATCTGCGGCACCCGCCTTGGGTTGACGAACGAGACCGCCTCCACCCGCCGGACGCCGCAGGCCTCGAGGCGGGCGATGAACGCGAGCTTGTCCTCGATGGACAGGATTGCGCTCTCGTTCTGCAGCCCGTCGCGCGGGCCCACTTCGACGATCTGGATGGCGGCGGTCATGGCGCGCTCGCATTGGAGAGGGGCGGTTGGTCGGACTTGTAGATGGTAAGGCGGACCGACTTGCCGCGAGCATAGTCGAAACCCTGCACGGCGCCTGCCGGGTGGGCCTTGAGCTTGTCGGCCGCCAGCTCGGCGCGGAACGCGGCGTCGTGGTCGGAATTGACGACGGCTGGGCCGCCCTCGGAGATGGTCTGGGCGGCGTCGCCCACGTCGTCGCTGACCTCCGTGTCGGTCCCGAGCATGAAAACCAGGCTGGGCTCGGCATAGCCAACCACGGTCACCGGGCCGGGCGTGAGCCCGCCCCTGGGGTCGAGGCCGGCGCGATCGAGCGCGCGGACGATCGCCCGCGAGGTCCAGAGCGGATCGAGCGCCGGGAGCACACCGGCGAAAGCCACCGCATGGGCGGCGACGCCGAGCACGCCGGCGGCGGCGAGCGCGGCGAGGCCGTGGCGAGTCACCAGCACCGCTGCTCCGGCAAGGCCGGCGCCGAGCGCGAGCGACCCGGCCATGATCGCCGGTGCGACATCGGCCGCGCCGCCGTAGAGGCTGATCGCCACGGCGATGATGACGCCCATCCCGACCCCAATGAAGAGGGAGAGGCCGGCGCCAACCCAGCGGCTCCAGGGACCAAGCGGCCGGGTCAGCGCGAAGCTCGCGAGCCACGCCAGCGCTGGATAGAGCGGCAGCACGTAGTGGGGCAGCTTGGTCGGCAACAGCTCGAACAGGATCCAGGCTGGAACGAGCCAGGCCAGCGCGAAGCGCACGCCGGTCTGCGCCCGCGCCCGCCAACCTTCGATGCGCATGGCGGGCAGCAGCGCGGTGGCCGGGAAGAACAGAATCGGCAACAGCAAGAGGTGGTAGCCGGGCGGCGCGCCGTGGCTCTCCGGCCCGCCCGTCAGCTTCGGCGCAAGGTCGCCGGCGATCGCGCCTGTCCAGAAGGTTCCGTCCGTGGTCACGGTGATCGCCGCCGCCCATGGCCCGACGATGGCGAAAACGAGGATGAGGCCCCAGATCCAGCCCAGGGACTTCGCCCACGGCGCGCTTCGGTCCCAGATCGCCAGCGTGACGCCGGTCAGGAGCGCGATCGCCGGGCCGACCGGCCCCTTGTCCAGAGTTGCGAGCCCCAGCCCAAGCCAGAAGAGCGTCTTCGTCCGCACGCCGGCCCGACCTTCGCCCTTCGCCGCCGCGTAGATCCGCGCGAACGCGGCCATCATCAGCGTGGTCAGGCCAACCAGGACCGCGTCGGCGGTCGCCAGGTCGGCATCGATCACCAAGAGCGTGCTCACGCCGAGGATGGCGCCGGCGACCAGGCCGGGGAGCGCCCCGAACAACGCCTCGGCGCCCCAGGCGCAGGCCGCGGCCGCCAGCATGGCGCCGAGGAGGGAGGGGATGCGGTAAGCCCAGATCGCCCGCGCTTCGGACGACGATGTGGCCGCGACGCTCGCGGCCTGCAGCCAGTAGACCAGGACGGGCTTTTTCGCCCGCGGCGCGTCCTGGAAGTTGATGTCGACGACATCGCCGGTCTCGAGCATCTGCGCAGCCGACTGGGCGAAGCGCGGCTCGTCGCGGTCGATCACGGGGGTTAGGATCAGCCCCGGCAGACCAGCGATGAGTGCGATCAGCGCGGCCAGCAACCGGCCGCGCCAGCCGCGCGCCAACACCTCCAGGCGAGTTGGCTCCGTCATTGCGCGGTTGATAGCACGATCGCGAAGGCTGTAACCGAGCCCTCGGGAGAGCCAAGCTTGACGCCCGAGATCTCCATTGTCGTTCCCGTCCTCGATGAGGGCGGCGTCATCGAGGACCTGGTGGCCGAGATCGCCAAGGCGTTCGACGGCCGCGCCTTCGAGATCATCGTGGTTGACGACGCGAGTAGGGATGCGACGCGCGAGACGCTCGTCGCGCTGAAGGCCGCGACGCCGGCGCTGCGCGTGCTTGGCCACGCCCGCAACGCTGGCCAGAGCCGCGCTATCCGCTCAGGCGTCATCGCCGCGCGCGGCCCAGTCATCGTAACGCTGGACGGCGACGGTCAGAACGACCCCGCGGACGCGCCGGCGCTGGTCGAGGCGCTTGCCGCCGATCCGAAGCTCGGCCTGGTCGCCGGGCAGCGGGTCGAGCGCAAGGACAGCCTTGCCAAGCGGGTCGGCTCGGGGTTGGGCAACGGCGTTCGACGCCGCATCCTCGGCGACGGAGCGGCCGACACCAGCTGTGGGCTGAAGGCGTTTCGCCGCGAGGCTTACCTCCGCCTTCCTTACTTCGACCACATGCACCGGTTTCTGCCCGCGCTCTTCCTGCGCGAGGGCTACGCTGTCGCCTATCGGCCGGTCCGCAGCCGCGCCCGGCGTTTCGGCGTCTCGAAATACACCAACCTCGGCCGCCTCTGGGTCTCGATTTGGGACCTCATAGGCGTGCTCTGGCTCGTCGCGCGCGCCCGCGATCCGGGTAGCGCCGAGGAGCTATGAGTGTGGCCGTTTTGCGTCTTTCGACGAATTAGGCCAGGGTCTTTTCTGAGGTCAGCGGCAGAGGCGTAAAGGGAGGTCGCATGCTGGCTGCGTTTCCCCTGCTTGCGCTGCCGGTGCTGCTCTACAACCTGCTCATGCTGACGATCAGCGGGGCGTTCGGCGGGGCCGGCGCCGGTCAGCGTCTTTCATCGCCTCTGGTCAGCCTGAAGATGGCGTCGCACGCCGTCTGGTCGATCAGCCTGGGCGACGTGCTGATCGCCGGCTCGCTGCTCATCCTGTTCGCGGAACTTCTGAAATCGGCGGGCACGCGCCGGATCGCGATCCTCAATCACTCGCTGTCGATGATCCTTTTCGTCATCTGCCTGGTCGAGTTCCTGCTCTTTCCGGCGTTCGCCACGTCGACCTTCTTCCTGATCGGCTTGATGGTGCTGTTGGACGTGCTGGCCGGCTTCGTCGTGACGATCATCGCCTCGCGCCGCGAGGCGGACTTCCACGCCGATTGAGCGGGCGTCAGCCGAGGATGGTGAAGATCAGAACGACCACGAGGACGTCGAAGGCCCGGATCGAAAGCAGGGACGAAAGCGGCATGGTCGCAGGGACTTCGGCGTTGGATTCACCTTTCGCTAAGCAAGACCCGCGCCACCCGCCCGCCTGATCTCATGGCTCTCTTCTTCGACGCCGACTGGTTCCAGGCGAAACTCGCCGAGCGCGGCCTAGAGCCAGCGGCCCTGGCCGCTGGCGCCGGCATGAGCGCGGCGGACCTGGCCCTGGCGTTCAAGGACCAGCGCGAGCTCTCGGCCGCCGAAGTCAGGGCGTTCGCCGAGCTGCTCGGCGTGAGCCCGCGCGAGATCGCCGAGCACGCCGGGATCTCGACGCCGGTTCCGGGCGCCGATGCGCTCGACGTCCGTCTCGCGCGCATCGAGGCGCGGTTGGCCGCGATCGAGGCCGGGCTGGGCAGAAAGGGCGGGGGCTAGATCTCGCGCTTGGTGATCTTGCCGCGCGCGTGGCGACGGTCCGCGCCGCCCGACCACTCTGCCTCGAGGTAGGCGTTGCGGGCGTGGTCGAGGGTCTCTGGGCCGCCGCGCAGCCCGCGCTTCTGTCCGCCCTGCCCCATCATCTGCGCGGCGAAGGCGGCGACCTCGGCGGACGTCGGCAGCGGCCGCGGGCTGTGGGCGGAATTGGCAGCGCGCGCCTCCGTCTTGTCGTCCGCGGCGGTCCCCGGCGTCGGCACGAGGGCGCGACGCCCGACGCGGCGCGGGCGGGGCGCGCGGCTGACCGGAGTGATCGGCTCGGACATGCGGCCGACTATCGACGGGGGTTGGTTAAGAACGCGTGGCCTTGCCGCGTCAGCGCTTGGCGGCGAGCTTGGCGATCTGCGCCTGCATCTCGGCCATCTGCTTCTGCAGATCTTCGAGCGAGACGTCTTCGGCCGGCTTGCCCGTCTCCGCGGCGGCGGGCTGCTCGTCTCCCTTCGCGTATGCGAAGGGAGAGAACAGGCGAAGCGCACGATCGAACAGCGCGAAGTTCTGCTTCACCTGGTCCTCGAAGAAGCCGCTGGCCGGCACACCGCCGACAGCGCTGGCGATCTGGGCGCGCAGGCGCTCCTGCTGGCGAGTGAAGGAGTTGAGGGAGAGCTCAAGGTAGGTGGGTACGAACGCCTGCATGGAGTTGCCGTAGAAGCGGATCAGCTGACGCAGGAACTGGATCGGCAACAGGTTCTGTCCGTGCGTTTCTTCCTCGAAGATGATCTGCGTGAGGACCTGTCGCGTGATGTCTTCGTTGGTCTTGGCGTCGTAGACCACGAAGTCGACGCCTTCCTTCACCATGTCCGCGAGATGTTCGAGCGTCACGTAGGCGCTGGATCGCGTGTTGTAGAGACGGCGGTTCGCGTACTTCTTGATCACCACGCGCTCGGCCGGGTTTGCCTGCCCCGGCTGTTCGGCTTCCGACACGGGCATACCTTCCCAGATGCGAGGCCGCACCGGCGGCCGTCTTCGGCGCCGCAGTATCGCGGATGCGTAAGAAGAGCGCCAGCGGTCGATTTTTTGTGCGACAAGGCGTGGCCTTCGCGCGTGGACGCGGGCGCCCGCTTCGGGCATTGGTAAACGCACTTCATTCTTTCGCCGCGGAGGCCAGAGCCATGAGCGCCGTCGTCATCGTTTCCGCCAGCCGCACGCCGGTCGGCTCCTTCAACGGGGCGCTGTCCAGCCAATCGGCGCATGCCCTTGGCTCGGTGGCGATCAGGGCCGCCCTCGCCGCCGCGGGCGTCGACGCCGCCGAGGTCGAGGAGGTGATCCTGGGCCAGGTGCTGCAGGCCGGCGCTGGCCAAGGCCCAGCGCGCCAGGCCTCCATCGCTGCCGGCATCCCTAACGAGACTCCCGCCTGGAGCCTGAACCAGCTGTGCGGCTCGGGCCTGCGCGCGGTGGCGTTGGGAGCTCAGCAGATCCTGGAGGGCGACGCCGGCATCGTCATCGCGGGCGGCCAGGAGAGCATGAGCCAAGCGCCGCATGCCGCGGGCCTGCGCAACGGCCAGAAGATGGGCGACCTCGCCTTCGTCGACACCATGATCAAGGACGGGTTGTGGGACGCCTTCCACGGCTATCATATGGGCCAGACGGCCGAGAACATCGCCGCGCGCTGGCAGATCACCCGCGAGGATCAGGACCGCTTCGCGGTCGCATCGCAAAACCGCGCCGAGAAGGCGCAGACATCAGGCCGTTTCGACGCCGAGATCGCGCCGGTGACCATCGCCGGGCGCAAGGGCGACACCATCGTCGACAAGGACGAGTACATCCGCCACGGCGTGACGCTGGAGAGCGTTTCGGGCTTGCGCCCCGCCTTCGCCAAGGACGGCACGGTCACGGCCGCCAACGCGTCAGGCATCAATGACGGCGCCGCGGCGCTGGTGCTGATGAGCGAGGCCGAGGCCGCAAGACGCGGCCTTCAGCCGCTCGCTCGCATCCGCTCGTGGGCGCACGCCGGCGTTGATCCGGAGATCATGGGCACGGGGCCCATCCCCTCGAGCCGCAAGGCGCTGCAGAAAGCCGGCTGGTCGGTGTCCGATCTCGACCTGGTCGAGTTCGAACGAGGCGTTCGCCGCCCAGTCGCTGTGCGTGGTGCGCGAGCTGGGCTTCGATCCGGACAAGGTCAATGTGAACGGAGGGGCGATCGCGATCGGCCATCCAATCGGCGCGTCCGGCGCTCGCATCCTGACGACGCTGGTCCACGAGATGGGCCGGCGGGACGCCAAAAAGGGCCTTGCCACACTCTGCGTCGGCGGCGGCATGGGCGTCGCTCTCTGCGTGGAGCGCGACTGACGCTCGGGGCCTTTTTCGCGTGTCGGGCGAAGCGATGCAGAAAAGCCACAAGGGAACGGAAACATGGCGAGAGTGGCGATGGTCACCGGCGGGACGCGCGGCATTGGACACGCCATCACAGCCCGGTTGAAGGCTGACGGGTTTCTGGTCGCCGCGGGCTACAACAGCGACGAGGAGGCGGCCAACGCCAGCGCGAAGGAGCTCGGCGTGATGGTCGTGAAGGGCAACGTCGGCGAGTTCGACGACTGTCGACGCGCGGTCACAGAGGTCGAGGAAAGGCTCGGCCCGATCGATGTCCTGGTGAACAATGCCGGCATCACCCGCGACGCTATGCTGCACAGGATGACCAAGGAGCAGTGGAACGAGGTCATCTTCGTCAACCTGGCGAGCATTTTCAACATGACTCGCCAGGTTATCGACGGCATGCGGGACCGCAGCTACGGTCGTATAATCAATATTACCTCAATCAACGGCCAGAAGGGCCAGATGGGTCAGACGAACTATTCCGCCGCTAAGGCCGGAGCCATCGGCTTTACCAAGGCCCTGGCTCAGGAGACTGCCAGCAAGGGCATCACCGTCAACGCGGTCGCGCCCGGCTATACCGACACTGACATGGTGCGGGCGGTGCCCGAGGCGGTCATGGAGCGCATCGTTGCGGCCATCCCGGTGGGCCGCCTGGGCAAGGCGGAGGAGATCGCCGCATGCGTCTCCTTCCTCGCACGCGAAGACGCATCCTTCATCACCGGGGCCTGCCTGACGGTCAACGGCGGGCAATACATGGCTTGAAATCCATGCCCGCCAGCCTTCACCGTCACGTCCAAAAAGCGCCCTAGTCGCAGCGCATCCGGGGGGTCATGCGAGGCTGGAAGACGGCGAGCTTGGCGTTGGCCGGCGGGGTGGCGGCGGCGTTCATCGCAGGGGGGGCGGCTCAAGCGGGGCCATTCAACCTGGGCGATGCGCTCATCGGCCGTCACGCGGCCAAACCGCCGCCCGTCGGTCTCTACCGCGACAACGCCGACAACGACCCAGCCTTCGTGCTCGACCGCTCGACCTCGGTCCTGCTGCTGCGCTTCCAGGACAGCCCCGAGATTTGGCTTCTGACGCCGCGCCCGGCGCCGCGCGGCGACATCATCTACCGAAACGACGTCGGCGAGCCGGTGCTCAGGGCCACGCGGCTGGGCGGCCTGACGCTGTTCACCCAAGATCGGCCGGATGGGATGCCCGCGGCGCTGGTCGCCGAGGCGCAGCCGCTTCGTCTGCCGCCGGTGCCGAGCCCCAACGCCTTCCTGCTCCGGATGACCCAGGCCGGCCTGCACGCGTCACACGCGTTGCAGCGCGGCATCATATTCGACTTCCATGACGTCACGGCCGAGTCGGTCCCGATGATCGCCGACGCCGCCAGCGTGACCGCCGAGGCCGTGGTGACGATGGCGCGCCGGGCCGACGGCCGCCGGATCCTCGCCCGGCTGATCCGGGTCAGCTTCTCGCCGGGTCGCAAACCCACCGTGACGATGGCTAACGGCGTGCTGGAGGTCGTGGTCGCGTCGAAAGCCGATTCGTTGGTCGATGTGGTCGCCGGCCGGCCATCGTCCCGGCGAATCGAACTCGCGCTCGAGCAGTAATCAGCTGGCAGGTATCAGGCCGGCCGGACCCTGTTGAGCGCCGCCGCTGCGATGAAGCCCAGCCAGACCGAGGCCAGGCACAGCACGACGGAGGCGCCGACGTTGACGCCGGCGCGCACCACCTCGCCGTCCTGCACCAGGACCAGCGTCTGCCAGCTGAACGACGAGAAGGTGGTGTATCCGCCGCAGAGCCCGACCATGACGAACTGCCGCGCGTCGGGTGACACCAGCACCCGTCCATCCGGGCCTGTCGCTGTCGCGAAGAAACCGATGATGAAAGAGCCGATCACGTTGACCAGGAGCGTCCCGAACGGGAAGGTCTCGCCGAATGCGCCGGCGACGAGGCTGGAGCACGCGTAGCGGGCCACCCCGCCCAGCGCGCTGCCGAGGGCGATCCAGAGGTAGGTAGCCAGCCCCGCCATCAGCCGCGGAACGCGTCCTTCGCCGCGCGCACCTCGCCGAAGCGCCGCGCGCTGCCTGCCTTGAGGAACGGGTTGGTCGCGATCTCGCGCGCAATCGTCGTCGGCACGGTCGGTTCGCCGCGGGCGCGGGCAGCGAACACCTCGTCGGCGCGAGCCTTCAGGGCCGGATCGTCGTCAATCGAGAGCGCGAACCGCGCGTTCGAGGCTGTGTATTCGTGCGCGCAGTAGACGGCCGTGTCCCCAGGCAGCGCGGCCAGGCGGGACAAGGACGCCCACATCTGTTCGGCCGTGCCCTCGAACAGGCGTCCGCATCCGAGCGCAAACAGGGTGTCGCCGACGAAGGCGATCTGATCGGCGGCGTCGAAGTAGGTGATATGGCCCAAGGTGTGCCCGCCTGTGTCGATCACCGAAAACCGGGTCTCGCCCAACTCCACGACATCGCCGTGGCCGACCTTGCGATCGACCGGCGATATGCGCTCGACCTCGTCCGGCCCCACGATCGTCGCCCCCGTCCTCGCCTTGATCGCCGCGTTGCCGCCGGCGTGGTCGGGGTGCCAGTGGGTGTTCATGATCAGGTCGAGCCGCCAGCCAAGGGCGTCGAGCTCGCGCAGGATGGCGTCGGCTTCGGGCGTGTCGATGCAAGCCGTCTTGCCCGTGGCCTCATCGCGGGCGAGAAATCCATAGTTGTCGGAGAGGCATGGAAACTGGCGGACGGTCAGCGGCATCTCTAAGTCCTTACATCGGGGTCCTTGCGGCGCGTCTTCGCGGTCGCGCCGCGCGCGACCATAACGCAAATCCGTAGGGCCATGCGCCGAGACGTTCTAGAGCTTCGTGACTTCTACGCGAGCCGGCTGGGGCAGGCGGCCCGCGCCGCCGTTGCGCGCAAGCTCTCTGAGGCCTGGGGAGATGCCGGCGCGCTCGACGTGCTCGGCCTGGGCTACGCCACGCCCTATCTCGAAGCGTTCCTGGGCCCGGCGCGGCGGGCGGTCGCGGCGATGCCCGCCGCGCAGGGCGTCGAGGTGTGGCCGGATCCCGAACGGGTGCTCTCCTGCCTCGCCGACGAGGCGCAACTGCCGTTCCCCAACGCGCTATTTGACCGCATCCTCGTCATCCACGCGCTCGAAGAGGCCGACGATCCGCTGGAGCTCATGCGCGAGGTCTGGCGCGTGCTCGCGCCGGCGGGCCGGGTGATCGTCGCCGCCGCCAATCGCCGCGGCGTGTGGTGCAATGCCGAATTCGACGCCGCTGGGCCACGGCGCGCCGTTCACGCGCGGCCAGCTGGAGACCCTGGTCCGCGACGCCCAGCTCGAGCCGGTGGCCTGGTCGCGGGCGCTGTTCGCGCCGCCGCTGAAGTGGGCCGCCGGCTGGGCCGAGGGCCTTGAACAGGCCGGTCAGAGGCTGTGGCCCGCCTTCTCCGGGCTCATCCTGCTCGAGGCCGTCAAACAGACCTTCGCCGTGAAGCCGCGCGGCCGGCGCGCGCCTGTGCGGGTGTTCGTTCCCGGCGTCCTGGCGCCGCAGCCGGTGCAAAAGGCGCCCAGGATGCCGGCGCCGACGGCCGCCGGCCGATCAAGGCTTGGACCCTTACCGCCAAGCGCCTAGCCTAGGATCCTGACCACCGCTCGCGCCCCGAAGGTTCGCCGCCGATGAAGATGATAACCGCCATCGTGAAGCCAAGCCGAACTCGACGCGGTCGTCGAAGCGGTCACCGAGGCCGGCGCGTCGGGGCTGACGGTGACGGAGGTGCGTGGCTACGGGCGTCAGAAGGGCAAGACCGAGATCTATCGCGGCGCCGAGTACGAGGTGAAGCTGCTGCCGAAGGTGAAGCTCGAGATCGCCGTGCCTGACGACCGGTGCGAACCCGTCGTCGCGGCGATCCAGGCGGCCGCCAACACCGGCAAGATCGGAGACGGCAAGGTGTTCGTGCAGGACCTGGAGGCAGCGCTGCGCATCCGCACAGGCGAACGCGACGCCGAGGCGATCGCGGGTTAGCCGGCCGCGGGCCCAAAGCGAATTTCGGCATCGCCACGGAGGGCCGCTTTCGGCTAATGAGCCTCTTGCCTCGGCCGCTGAGGTGCAAGAGTGTCGACATCAAGCTGACATTTTCGGCCTCGAAAAGGTCGGCTGTCGCCCAGGGGAGTTGTTGGGATGAAGCGTCTGTTGGTCGCCGCGGCGCTGGCGCCCCTGGTTTTTGCGGCCCAGGCGCGCGCGGGCGAGATCACCGGCGCCGACAAGAACACCCACTCCACCTCGGCCGAAGGCGACATCAAGATCGACAGCGGCGGCTCGGTGACGCCGCCCACATCGAGCACGACGGGCACGATCGCCGTCCTGCTGAACAGCAACAACAGCGTCACCAACGACGGCGCGATCACGGTCACCGAGACGACCACCGGCATCTCGACCAATCAAGGCATCAACACCGGGCCGTTCGCAAACGGCTCGGACCGTTTCGGCATCCAGGTCGCCGGCTCCGGCCCGTTCACAGGCGACATCACGACGGGGTCGAGTTCGTCGATCACCGTCATCGGCGAGAACTCGGCCGGCATCGATGTCGAGACTGGCCTGATCGGCTCCATCAACGACGGCGGCACGATCACGATCACCGGCGGCAACGCCAACACGACCGACATCAGCTACGGACTGCTGATCGGGCCGGGCGCATTCGTGACGGGCGACGTCGCGATCGGCGGTGCGATCTCCGCCCAGGGTCAGAACGTGACGGGCGCCGCTATCGACGGCAACGTCGGCGGGTCGATCGTGGTCTCCTCCGCCATTACGGCGACCGGGTTCCGCAACGCGACGCCGCCGGTGCAACCCAGCGCGCTCGCCGCCCTCAAGCCGGACCAGACCCTGATCGGTGGGCCGGCGCTTTCGATCGGCGCGAGCGTGGCTGGCGGCGTCGACATCGCCGCGCCCACCGCGGCGAGCGGCAACATCGCCGCGACAACCGGCGGATCGCTGACGGTGTTTGGTCCGGCCCCGGCCCTCTTGATCGGCGGAGCATCACCGATCACGATCGGACCTGGCAACAACACCTTCGCGGTCACGATCGGCGGCACGGTCACTGCCGGCGGCGACTATCCAAACGTCAGCGCCACGGGCATCCAGATCGGCGGCGTCAACCCGCTGGCGATCGCCAGCGGAGGAGTCGACCCCGGCGGCAACTTTTCGACCGTCACCCTCATCGGCGGGCTCGACGTGACCGGTACGGTCACTGTGAGCGCGACACAGACTATCGCCGGAGGCGGCGGCGCGGCGACAGGCATCATCATCGGAGCCGGCGCCACGTGTGCCTACGCTCGACATCACCGGGACGGTTTCGGCCATCGGCGCCAACACGCTGACGCCATCGGACGCCCCCGGCCCGGACGCTGTGATCGGCATCCTGATCCAGCCGGGCGCCGCGCCTGATGCGACCTTGCTGATAAACTCGGGCACGATCGACGCCGAGGTCACCGGCGTCGCCGGTACTCCGGGGGTCACGGAATCGGCGGGCGGCGTCGTCGGCAACGCGGTCGCGATCCTCGACGCAGGCGGCGGCCTGCGGGCGATCATCAACACCGGCAACATCACCGCTTCGATCACACCGGCGATCACCGGCGCTGCGACCCAGGGAACGGTCCGCTCGATCGTCGAGGACAACTCGGCTCCGCTCCTCATTGTCCAGTGTGTGGCCGTGGCGAACGGCGCCTGCGCGCCCACAGGCAACGCCACGTTGTCACCCAATATCATCGGCGAGGTCGACCTTAGCGGGGGCACAGGCGCGGTGACCTTCGATCTCTGGGGCGGCAACGTCACCGGAGGCATCGCGTTCGGCAGCTCGCCCGACAACTTCCTCGATATCGAGAACGGCGGGGTCGCCCGAGGTCCGCTTTCGGTGGCGGACGCCGGCTCGGTGGGCTTGAACATAAACAACGGTGTTCTGTTCGACACTGCGCCCGGCAACGTTTCAGTGTCAGTTCTCAACATCGGTTCGAAGGGGTCGCTGGTGATTACCGGCGTCGCAGCGTGAGCCGGACGGAAGCGTCCTTAACGTCGCTGGCAACGCCACAATTGCGGATGGCGCCACCGTCGGCCTTTCGCTTTCGGTCCCGCTGACGGGGCCAGAGACGTTCACGGTGATTCAGTCGGGGGGAAACCTCACCGTCGGGAACGTCTCTACGGCGCTGCTCGGACAGTTGCCGATCCTCGAGAGCGGCACGATCAATGTCACTAACGACAGCCTAAGTATAACCGCGACACCCAAGACCGTCAGTGAGCTAGGGCTGAACCCCGCCGAAACGGCCGAGTTTGCGGCCTTCATCAGGGCGCTGCCGTCGGACGCGGCCGTGTCCGCCGACGTCCTTTCGAAGCTCACGCTGCCGGAATTCGTCCGAGTTTATGACCAATTCCTGCCCGACTACTCCGGAGGGCCCTTCGAGGATCTAGTCGTCGGCCAGCAAGAGGTGGCGCGCGCAATCGCTGACCCGCCCGCCAGGTTGCAGTCCGATGGCCCGCGCGGCTGGGTTCAGGAAATCGGCTACATGAATCACGAGCCCACCAGTTCCACGGTGAACGGGTATCAGGGCCTGGGCTTCGGCTTCGCGACCGGACTCGAGGAGGCGCGCGGCCGCAACGTGATCGGCGTCACCGGCGTCTTCCTGACGACCGGCGTGCAGGACCAGACCGCAGCCCCACGATCAGGCGCTGTCGGCCACCGCGTTCGAGGCCGGGGTCTACTGGCGCTATGGACAGCCGGACAAGGGACTGAGCGCCTACGCCGCGCTCAACGGCGGCGTTGTGACGTTCGGCAGCCACCGGTTCCTTATCGACTCGGCGAACGCCAACGACCTCCTGGCGACGGCCGCCGGGCAGATCGTCTCGCGCGAAGCCAAGGCGAGCTGGCTGGGCGGCCTCGTTTCGGCGAACCTCGGCGTGGCCTACCAGGTCAATGCCGGCCGCTTCTACTTCCAGCCGGAGGTGGCGGCGGACTACGTGGCTCTGTTCGAGTCGTCCTACCACGAGCACGGCGGCCGCTCGGCCTTCGACCTGAACGTCGCGCCGGGCACGTCGAGCCAGGCGGATGTCCAGGCCGACATCGTCCTTGGCATGAACTTCGGCCAGACGCTGATCTGGCGCCCGCAACTCACGTTCGGCTATCGCGCCGTCGTGGCCGGCGGGCCGGCGTCGACTGTCGCTAGCTTCCAGGGCGGGCAGAGCTTCACGCTCAATCCTCAGTTCTCGAACAAGAGCGGCTTCCTCGCTCGTATAGGCCTGCGCGCCAGCAGTCAGTACGCCGACTTCAGCGCCGACGCTGGCGGCCAGTTCAGCTCCACCTATCAGACCTACAACGCGCGCGCCGTCGCGCGCTTCCTGTTCTAGCGGCGGCTCAGAAGGAAGATCGTCTGCTCGGCGCGCCAGTTCTCGAGCGCGCTCTCCGGATCGATCCGCCTGGCCGGGCGTCCGTCATCCAGCGCGGCGGCCTCATCGATGCGCAGATCGAGGTCCCGGCAGAGCAGCACGAAGTCCTTGAGCGTGCACAGGTGGATGTTGTCCGTCGACCACCAGGGCTCGGCCAGGTTCGCGGTCATCGGCATGCGGCCTCGGGTCAGGAGCGACAGCCTCACCCGCCAGTGGCCGAAGTTCGGCAGGGACACGATCGCGTGCTCCGCGATCCGCAGGAGCTCGACCAGCACCGACTTCGGCTCGCGCACCTGCTGCAGCGTCTGCGAGAGGATGGCGTAGTCGAATGCGTGGGTCGGGAAGTCGGCCAGGTCGCGGTCGGCGTCGCCCTGCACCACCGCGAGCCCGCGGGTCAGGCAGGCCTGCACGCCGCGTGGGCTGATCTCCAGCCCGCGCCCGTCCACGCCCTTCTCCTTGGCCAAGAGTTCCAAGAGGGCGCCCTCGCCGCAGCCGATGTCCAGCACACGCGCGCCCGGCCGCACGAGCCGCACGATCTCGTGGAAACTCTCGGAAGGCTCGCCCAAGCTCACAGGCCCCGCGCCTGCCCCGCCAACTCCAGGAAACCGTTCAGCGCCCGGTGCATGACCGGCTCGTCGAGGAAGAAGGCGTCGTGGCCCTTGTCGGTCTCGATCTCGACAAAGCTGGCGCGCGCTCCGGCCGCGGTCAGCGCACGGACGATCGCCCGGCTCTCGGCCGTCGGGTAGAGCCAGTCGGAGGTGAACGAGAGAACGCAGAAGCGCACGTTGCGGGCTGTCGTGAACGCGTCGGCGAGGATGCCGCCGCGGCTGGCGGCGAGGTCGAAGTAGTCGATCGCGCGGGTGATGTAGAGGTAGCTGTTGGCGTCGAAGCGGTCGACGAAGCTCGCGCCCTGGTGGCGCAGGTAGCTTTCGACCTGGAAGTCGGCGTCGAACCCCCACGAGAGGCCGTCGCGCTGCAGTTCACGGCCGAACTTCCGCTGCAGGGCCGCCTCAGACAGATAGGTGATGTGCGCGGCCATGCGCGCGACGGCCAGCCCCTTCTCGGGCCGCACGCCCGCCTGCGCGTAGTCGCCGCCCTTCCAGTCCGGATCGGCCATGATCGCCTGGCGGCCGACCTCGTGGAAGGCGATGTTCTGCGCCGAGTGCCGGGGCGACGCTCCGATGCAGACGGCCGAAAAAACCCGCTCTGGATGGTCGGAGGCCCACTGCAAAACCTGCATTCCGCCCATCGATCCGCCGATGACGGCAAACAGCGTCTCGATGCCCAGCGCGTCGATCAGCATCGTCTGAGCGCGCACCATGTCGGCGATGGTGATCATCGGGAAGCTCAGGCCATAGGGCCGATCGGTCTCTGGGTCTGTCGACGCTGGGCCGGTCGTGCCCATGCAGCCGCCGATGACGTTCGAGCAGATGATGAAATGCTTGGCCGGATCCAGCGGGCGCCCTTCGCCGACGACCTGCGTCCACCAGCCGGGCTTGCCCGTGAGCGGATGGGCCGAGGCGACGTGCTGGTCGTGGGTCAATGGATGGCAGATCAGGACCGCGTTGCTGCGCTCGGCGTTGAGCCGGCCATAGGTGCGGTAGGCGATCTCGAACTCGGCGAGCCTTGCCCCCAACTCCAGGACGAGCGGCCGGTCGCGGCCGAAGCGGATCAGCCCGCCGTCCACGCCGACCATCTGCTGCAGGCCAAGCTCTTTACCCATGGCGCGCCTTGGACCGCGCCAGGACCCGACCTGTCAACCGTCGCTTCCGCAAGGCCGGCCGTTCGGTCTAAGAAGCTTTCGACCACGCGGGGGGCCAAACGCGTTCCATAAGATGCACACGCTGATCCTGCTGCGCCATGGCAAGGCCGAGACGACCTCAGCCGGCGGCGGGGATTTCGAGCGCGGTCTGACCGACCGCGGCAAGCGCGAATCCGCGATGATTGGCGAGATGCTGTCGCGCGCCGGCGTCGCGCCGGATCTGGTGCTGGTCTCGACCGCCCGGCGGGCGATGGAGACATGGGAGGCCGCGCGCGCGGCCTTCCCGCAGGCAAAGGTCGCGCCGGCGCACGCGCTCTATCACGCGACCCCGGACGCGCTCGCCGAAGCCATCAACTCCGTCGGCGAGGCGGTCGCGAGCCTTATGATCGTCGGCCACAATCCTGGCCTGCAGGAGCTTGCGCTGTCGCTCGCGGCGGACGGGCGCAACCCGGCGGCCATGACCCTCGCCGAGGCCTTTCCAACCGCCGCCGCCGCCGTGTTCGAGAAGGCCGGCAACGGCAAACTCAAGCTCGACCGCTTCTTCGTCCCGCGGCGCGAGCGGGCCTGACGTCGGGAGGGGCGATTGAGCGTCCTGCATGACGCCGCCGCCCGCGCGCTCGCCGGGCTGGACCCCGAGAGAGCGCACGGCCTGACCGTCGCGATGCTGCGCGCGGGACTGGGCCTGCGGCATGGCCCCGACGATCCGGCCCTGGCCGTGGACCTGGCCGGCCTGCGCCTGGCCAACTGCATCGGCCTCGCCGCCGGATTCGACAAGAACGCGCAGGTTCCCGACGCGATGCTGGCCGCTGGATTCGGCTTTGTCGAATGCGGAACGGTCACGCCGAGGCCGCAGTCGGGCAACCCCAAGCCCCGCCTCTTCCGCCTTGCAGAGGATCACGCGATCATCAACCGCCTTGGCTTCAACAACCAAGGCCTCGACGCCGCCGCATCCCGGCTCGGCCGCCGAGCCCGGCGCGGGGTGGTTGGAGCCAACGTGGGCGCGAACCGCGACTCCGAAGACAGGGTCGCCGACTATGTCGATGGACTGAAGCGGCTTTGGACGCGGGCGGACTACTTCGTTCTGAACGTCTCATCGCCGAACACGCCAGGCCTGCGCGCGCTGCAGGCGCCGGACGCCCTCGCCCAGCTGCTCGACCGCGTCGCGTCCAGCCGCGAGGCGCTCACGTCGGCGGACGGTGCGCGCCCGATCTTCCTGAAGGTCGCACCCGACCTCGAGGCCGACGAGATCGCCCCGATCGTCGAGGCGGCGGTCGCCCACCGCGTGGACGGGATCATCGTCGGCAACACCACGCTGAGCCGGCCCTCCACCCTCAGGTCACCCGCCCGCAGCGAGCCTGGCGGCCTCTCCGGCGCGCCACTGATGGCGCTATCGACCGAGCAGCTCGGCCGTTTCCACCGCGCCGCCCGCGGACGCCTCGCCCTGGTCGGCGCAGGCGGCGTCGCCAGCGGCCGCGACGCCTATTTGAAGATCCGGGCGGGCGCGCACGCGGTGCAGCTCTACTCGGCGCTGGTCTTCGCGGGGCCGGGCCTCGTGGGCCGGATCCGGCGGGATCTCGCAGCGATGCTCGCGGCGGACGGCTTCTCGAGCGTCACCCAGGCGGTCGGCGCGGACAACCCCCTCTAGGTCGCGGTTCCCCATCAGCGCTGTGGTTTCTCAGGCGATTCAGACAGGCCCTGATCGCGGTCGTCGCGATCATCGCCACGCCGGTCTCGAGGCCGTGTTGGCAACTCACAAGCATCTCAATCTGCACAGCTTTATCGAGCTCAGGCTGGTCATCGGCCCGATCGCGCGCGCCCTCATGGCGCTCGCCCGCGCGGCGATGCGCCACCTTCGGCGCCGGGCGGGCGCCTGAGCGTTGCCCGCACCTGCGGCGTGCAGTAACCCATTCGTTCATGGCGGACGCTGGAAACCCCGCGAAGGCCGGGCGAGGACCGAACCGGCGTCCGGAGGCCGAGGTGGCGCGCGCCGCCCGCCGGTTCTTCTGGCCGGGCGGCCTGTCTTCGCGATTGGTGATCGTCACCATCTTGTTCGTCGCCCTGCTCGGCGCGATTACGCTGCCGCCGACGCTGGC
Organism: uncultured Alphaproteobacteria bacterium; assembly: GCA_963719975.1. Classification (GTDB taxonomy): domain Bacteria; phylum Pseudomonadota; class Alphaproteobacteria; order Caulobacterales; family Caulobacteraceae; genus Poindextera. Next base: position 403,770 of record CAVRED010000001.1, on the reverse strand, counting down.
GCAGTATGAGGACCAGTGGCTCTACGATCGCGTCCGAGCCGGGGAACTCGCTTCGCTGGCGATCGAGGCGGCGCCGAACAAGGTGATCTCGGACAAGCTCGCCCATGAGCTAGTGAGCGGTTCGGGGGTGGTTTCGATCAGGCTGCAGAGCGAGGGCGTGCAACGGCTGCTGTTGGCCGGACCGCCAATGGCGCATCCGCCCTACCTCGTCGATCTGCGCGAAGGCGCTTCGCCGCTGTCTTGGACAGCGCCGTTCGAGACCCTCTTTGGCGGGCGCAACCGCATGGTGCGCGTTGTCGCCAAACCGCAGTTCCGCGACGGCGACTTCGTCGAAATCGTCGCGCCCGACGCGCCGCTGAAGGTCGCGCTTGCCAACTATCTCCTGAGCCTCGTCGGGGTGGCCGCCATCTTCGCCGTCGTGATCGCCGGCTCGCTCTTTCTGTTGCTCAACTTCTTCTTCGTGCTGCCGATGCAGCGCATCACACGCTCGATGGAGCGCTTTCGCGCCGACCCCGAGGACCCCCAGGCGACCATCCACCCATCCGGGCGGCGCGACGAGATCGGCCGCGCCGAGGCCGAGCTCGACCGCATGCAGGCCGACCTGCGCACGGCGCTCAACGCCCGCGCAAGGCTGGCGGCGTTGGGCGAGGCGGTGGCGAAGATCAATCACGACCTCCGCAACATGCTGACGAGCGCCAGGATGGCTTCGGAGCGGATGGCGCAATCCGGAGACCCGAAAGTCGCTCAGGCGCTGCCGAGGCTGGAGAGGGCGCTGGACCGCGCGATCAAGCTGGCCACCGGCGTCTTGGCCTATGGCAAGAGCGAGGAGCCGGCGCCGGCGCCGGCGGTGCTCAGACTGGCGCCCGCCTTGGACGCCGCCGCCGAGGACGCCGGTCTGACCGCCGAGGGCGTCTGCCTGCGCTCGTCGGCGCCCCGCACAGCGTGCGTCAACGCCGACCCGGAGCAGCTGCACCGCATCCTGGTCAACCTCATGCGCAACGGCCGCGAGGCGATCCAGAGCGATCCCGGCGCCGGGCGCAAGGGCATGATCTCGGTCAGTCTGGTGGAAGAGGGCGCGCTGCTGGTCGTGCGCGTCGCCGACAACGGCCCTGGCGTGCCCGAGCGCGTCCAGCCCAAGCTGTTCCAGCCGTTCGCGGGGTCCGGCCGACCGGAGGGGGCGGGCCTGGGGCTCGCCATCGCCCGTGAACTCGCGCAGGCGCAAGGCGGCGACCTGACCCTCGCCGAGACAGGGCCGATGGGCTCGGTGTTCGAGGTGCGCCTGCCGGCGGCGCCGCCGACGCCGGACGACGAGCGCACGGCGAAGCGGGCGCGGGCGAAGAGCTAGAACCCGCGGGCCACGCCCTCGCGTCTCGGGTCCGCCCCGCCTTCGAGCATGCCGTCGTGGACCTCGATGCCGTGCAGGCCGGAGTTCTCGCCGAAGCCCTTGGTAAGGTGGACCCCATGCTGGGCGAGCGCGTCGACCACGCCTGGCGCGAACTTGTCCGCCTCGGCGTTGAAGTTCGACCCCCGCGCGACGAGGTTCGGCAGGGCGACCGCGTCCTGCATGGAGAGGCGCCAGTCGAGGACGCCGACCAGAGCCTTCAGGTCGTAGGCGAGGATGGCCGGCCCGCCCGGCGAGCCGAGAGCGGCGACGAAGCGGCCTTTCCGGTCGGTCACGATCACCGGCGCCATCGCCGAGCGCGGGCGCTTGTCGGCGGCGACGGCGTTGGCAAGGGGAGCGCCGGTCGCGGTCGTCGGGCTGAACGAGAAGTCGGTCAGCTGGTTGTTGAGGAAGAACCCCTCCACCATCCGGCCGGTGCCGAAAAGGCTCTCCACGGTGGTGGTCATGGACAAGACATCGCCGCGCGCGTCGACGATGGTCATGTGCGAGGTGCCCCCGGGCTCGTAGGCCTGGGCGATGGCCTCCTTCGAGGCGCCGGGCGGCACGCCGGCCTCGGGCGGCGGCCCGGCCTCGGTCCCGATAAGGGCCGCGCGGCTGGCGAGGTAGGAGGGGCTCAGCAGGCCGTCGACCGGCACGTTCACGAACGACGGATCGCCGTCGTACAGCTCACGATCGGCGTACATCAGCCGCTCCGCCTGGGCGAGTTCGAACCAGGCTTGCGGGTCGGCGGGTCCGCGCTTGTCGATATCGGTCCGCTCGAGAATGCCGAGACCCTCGAGCAACGCCGAGCCGCCGGCCGGATCCGGCGCGGTGCACACGATGAAGGCGCGGTAGGGCCGGCACAGCGCCGGCGTGACCTTCGGGCGGTAGCTCGCCAGGTCGGCGGTCGAGAGCGACCCCGGCAGCGGGTCGGCGTGCACCCGGGTCACGATCTCCCGGGCGACCTTGCCCTGGTAGAGCGCCCTTGGCCCCTCGGCCGCCAGCCGCCGCAGCATCGCCGCATAGGCCGGGTTCCTCAGGACGTCGCCTTCCTTGACCTTCGTCCCGTCAGCCTTGGTGAAATAGGCGACCACGTCGGGCTGGGTGGACTCCGCCGAGGGGTAGGCGAGCTCGGCGGCGAGCCTCGGGCTGACGACAAATCCCTTGGCGGCAAGGGACTGCGCGTCGCCGAACAGCGCCGACCAAGGCAGGATGCCGTGCTCGTCGTGCGCCCTCGCGAGCATGGCCACCGCGCCCGGCGCGCCTGTCGCCCGCCCGGAGACCACCGCGTTGCGGAACGGCAACGGCTTTCCCGCATCGTCGAGGAACAGGCCGGGGCCGGCGCCGGCCGGGGCCGTCTCGCGCCCGTTGTAGGAGATCACCTTCCGGGTCTTGGCGTCGTAGTAGACCATGAAAGCGCCGCCGCCGAGACCCGAGCTCTGTGGCTCGACCAGGCCCAGCACCGCTTGCACGGCGACCGCTGCGTCGATCGCCGAGCCGCCTTCGCGCAGGACCTTCACGCCCGCGGCGACGGCCAGGGGATTGGCCGCCGCGACCATCGCGTGGGGCTCGGTCGAGGCCTGCCCATCGCCCGGCGCGGGCTGGGCGCCCGCGACGGGAGCGAACCCCAGAGCAAGAGCGAGGACGAGGGCTGTGAGTGAACGCATTGCGGGCGGCTCTTCAGGAGGACCCCGCATAGATAGCCATTTGCGCTCGGCTTGAAACCCGCCGATGGACTCAATCGGGCCGCGGGGGCATGCATCGCCCGCATGAGCGACACGCCAGGCGCCGGACCACGCAACCTGATCACCGACGTGCCTGGCCTGAAGGTCGGACAGGCGCACGACGTCGCCGCCCGCTCCGGGGTCACCGTCATCCTGCCCGACGAGCCGGCCATCGCAGCCTGCGACGTCGCCGGCGGCGCGCCCGGCACCCGCGAGACCGATGCGCTTTCGCCGGAGACTTCTAGTCGAGCACGCTGACGCGGTCGTCCTCTCCGGCGGCTCGGTCTATGGCCTGGCGGCCGCAGACGCCGTCGCCGCCGTGCTCGGCGCGCGCGGCGTCGGCTTTCGCCTGGCGCCCTCCAGCCCGGCCCCACCCTCGCCGATCGTGCCTGCCGCCATTCTGTTCGATCTCGCCAACGGGGGCGCGAAGGACTGGGGCGAGGATCCGCCCTATCGCCGCCTCGCCAAAGCGGCCTTGGCCGCGGCGGCCGAGGACTTCGCCCTGGGTACGGCTGGCGCCGGTTTCGGCGCGCGCGTCGGACCGCTCAAGGGTGGGACGGGCTCAGCCTCTGCGATCACCGCCGACGGGATCATCGTCGGCGCGATCGCGGCGGTGAACGCCGGCGGCTCGGCGACCGCGCACGGATCGCGCGCGTTCTGGGCCGCGCCGTTCGAGCTCGACGCCGAGTTCGGCGGCCTCGGGCCTGCAGGTCTTGCCGCCCTCCCCGACGACTGGGCGGCCGACCGGTTGGCCAATATAGGCCCGCGCAACACGACGATCGCCTGCGTCGCGACCAACATCGCCCTCACCCAGGCTCAGGCCAAGCGCGTCGCGATCATGGCGCAGGACGGCCTGGCCCGCGCGATCCGGCCGGCGCATGCGCCCTTCGACGGCGACGTCGTGTTCGCGCTGTCGACAGCCCGGCGCGCGCTGGCCGAGCCGGTGAACCTGACCATCGCGCGCATTGGCGCGCTGGCCGCCGACTGCCTCGCCCGCGCGATCGCCCGCGGGGTCTACGAGGCGACCAGCTGGGAGGGCGATGGCCCCCCGGCTTGGCGCGACCTGCCCGCCTAAAGCCGCACCTTTACAGCGCAGCGACCGGCTTCGTAGCCTTGCGCGTGCAAAGAACGACTCGATGGGGGATGACGCCAGTGCAGAGATGGAGTGCGGCAGTTCTCGGCCTTGTGACCGGGCTTGTTCTAGCGACGGCGGCCGGGGCGTCGCCCGACCGGCTCAGGATCCACGATGGCGCCCTGAAGGGCGTGGTCAAGGACGGCGTCGCGAGCTTCAAGGACATCCCCTTCGCCGCCCCGCCCGTCGGCGCTTTGCGCTGGAGGGCGCCGCAGCCGGTCCGGCCATGGCCGGGCGTCCGTGACGCCAGCGACTACGGCCCCGCCTGCCTGCAAATGACGACCTTCCTGGTGCGGCCGGGCGTAAAGCTGAGCGAGGACTGCCTGACCATCAACGTGTTCACGCCGACCCACAGGCCTCGCGGCGCGAAGCTGCCGGTGATGGTCTGGATCTATGGCGGCGCGTTTATCGGCGGATCGGCGAACAACTACGACGGGACCCGGTTCGCCCAGGACGGCGTTGTACTGGTGACCTTCAACTACCGCCTCGGCCGCCTGGGCTTCTTCGCCCATCCGGCGCTGGCCAACACCAACCCGGAGGGCGCGCTCTCCGACTACGGCTTCGCCGACCAGATCGCCGCGCTGAAGTGGGTCCGCAGCAACATCGCCGCTTTCGGCGGCGACCCGCGCGAGGTGACCGTGTTCGGTGAGTCCGCCGGCGCCATCTCGGTGAACTTCCTCATGGTCTCGCCGAAGGCGCGGGGCCTCTTCATCCGCGCCGCGTCCGAGTCGGGGTTCGGGCGCACCCAGGCCCACCCGCTGGCCGACGCCGAGGTGACCGGCGCCGCCTTCATGAAGGGCCTCGGCGTCACCGGCGACGACGCGGCGGCCGCGAAGGCCCTGCGCGCACTGCCTGCCGACGCGGTGATGGCGCCAATCAAGGGCCTGGGCGACGCCGGCACGGGTCCGATCATTGATGGGGTCGTCGCATCGGAGGCGCCCGGCGAGGGTTTCGCGCGGGGACATCAGGCGCGCGTGCCTTACCTGGCCGGCGGCAACAGCTATGAGGCGAGCCTGTTTCCCGACGTCGCGACGCACCCTGACGCGGTCCTGGATCGCCTCGGCGCCGGCAAGGACGCCGCCGTGACGCTCTACGGGAACGGCGACCCGGCGAAGGCCGCGGCGGCGCTGACCACGCTTCGCACGGTGATCGAGCCGAATCGCTACCTCGCGCGCGAGAACGCCGAGCGAGGCATCCCTACCTTTGTCTACTACTTCTCCTACGTGCCCGCGGCCCAGCGCCCCACCTCGATGGGTGTGCGCCACGGCGGAGAGATCGGCTACGTGTTCGACGCCCTGCCCAAGACGGACATGACTTACGGAAGCTTCCACGTCTCGGCGGCCACGCCCGCGGACGAGGTGATCGCGCGAGCGGCGCACGCCTATTGGGTGGCGTTCGGCAAGACTGGCCACCCCGGCGCCGCCGGCGGGCCGCGCTGGCCGAAGGCGGAACCCGGCGACGGCGTAATGGAGTTCGGGAACGATGGCCCGGTTGTCGATCGCGACTTCGACCGGGCCAAGCTCGACCCCATCGCCGCCATGGCGTCGAAGTCGCCGCCGCGCTAGGCGGCTAGCGGCAGTTCTTCTGCTCGGCCAGGCTCACCAGCCGGGCCTGGCGCGGGTTGGCCTGCATCTGCGCGGCGATGTTGCTGGTCATGTTCGTGGTGGCGGCCATCGCCTGCTGCTGAGCGGGACCCAGCTTCTGCTTCGCCTCCGCGTTCAGGGCTGCCTGGTCGGCGACGCTCTGCGCCTGCGCGGCCGCGGCGGCGGGCCCCCCGAACGGCGTCATGCCGGCGGCCGCGGCGGCGGCATCTGTCGCCGATTCCCGCGCCTGCATGGCGCGCGCATCGGCCTCCACCTGATTGTTCGCAGCGATGAGGTTCTGGCCAGCGGTCTGCGCCTGGGCGACTTGAGTCTTGTCGACGTTGAGGCCGCCATTGGCGGCGAACTCGGCCTTGATCTGGTCGCACGTCATGGCCTCGTCGCCTGGGCGCATGGCGCTGGGGTCGTTCTGCGCCGCCTGCATCGCCTGCTGCGAGGCCGCCATCTGAATGCACTGGTCGTAGGTCATCGGCGAATTGGGCATCGACTTCAGCTGGGCGCAGGTCGCGGCCATGTCCGTAGGCTGCTGCTGTTGCTGAGCCGGCGGCCTCTTGGGGCCGAAGAGCTGGGCGCTGGCATGCGTCCCGGTGGCGAGCGCAAGAGCGGCCGCGGCCGCGAAAAGGACGAACCGGCGCATCGCGCAAAGCCTCCGTCGCAATCCCTGTCGGAATTGAACCACGACGACATTCGCGCGCCAACGCTGGAAGTCGCCCCAGCCGACCGCTTGCGCCGCGCCCGCCCCGCGACTAGGTTCCGCGCCTTCACCGTTGAGGCCAGCGCGCGCCCGTAGCTCAGCTGGATAGAGCACCAGACTACGAATCTGGGGGTCGGGCGTTCGAATCGCTCCGGGCGCGCCACCTCTCCGTATCGCCCGGCGGCTTACCCGTCCGCGATCCAGCGTTCGATGCCGAGGGAAAGGCTGAACGCCTCCTCCTTGATCCATTGGAAGAGGGACTCCGACGCTTCCGGGTGCTGGTCGATCTCGGCCATCCGCCGCAGGAGCTCCTCCCGATGGCGGTAGAGCAGGGCGAGCCGGCCCGCGGCGCGGGCCTTCTCGAGATCCGGTCCGTCCCTGAGCACGATCTCCGCATCGGCGATCTCGATCGTGGTCTGCGCCAGGATCTGGGCGACGTCGCGGCGGATCAACGGCATGGGCATCGAACCGGCCTCCCGACCTGAACGCAGGCGAAACGCCCCAGGCCGAATTTCGTTCGCCGCGTCGAACATGACGCAGATGACATCAATTTTGATGTTGCAATGACATCAAAGTGGTGTCATGGTGGCGCTCATGGACATCACCAACCTCATCGATTCCCTTAGCCAGGACCTGAGCCGCGCCGCCGACGTGGGCGGGCCGGACACCAAGGCGGCCGCTGACAGGTTGCTGCTGGCGCTCGACCCGGCGCTCCGCCTCGTGCTCATGGATGCGCTGTCGCAGGCGGCGGCGGAGATCGGCGAGGCCCTGCCCGGCGTCACCATCGACGTCCGCGTCAAGGGTCGCGAGCCGGTCTTCGTGGTCGAACAGGCGCCAGGTCAAGACGCCGTCGCGGAGCCATTCGACACTGACGACGGCGAGGCGACCGCTCGCATCACCCTTCGGCTGCCCGAGGCGTTGAAGGCTCGCGCCGAGGCGCTGGCGGCGCGGCGCGGGCAGTCTTTGAACACATGGCTGGTCGCCGCCGCGCGCGCAGCGACCTCAGACGAACCACGCGAACGCAACGGAGGCGGCCGGCATGGACGCGGCCGCCACATGCAAGGATGGGTCAGATGAATCCCGACACACGCACGGAGACCTTCCAGACGCCCGATCGCATCCGGCTGAAGGTCGAGATCCCCAAGGGTCGGATCAGCGTCACGGCGGCGCCGACGACTGAAACGACGATCGTGCTCACCGCCGCCCATGGCGACGGTCTGGCGCGCGACCTGATCGCCGAGGCCGAGGTCACGCAGAGCGGCAATGACATCCTCGTGCGCATCCGCCGCGAACGCCGGATCATGTTCGGCTGGGGCGGCGACATCGAAGCCGAGATACGCGCGCCCCTGGACAGCGCCCTTCACCTGGGCACCGGCGCGGGGCGTATCGAAACCAGCGGCCGTTTTGGCGAGGTCGAGGCGCACACCGGCGCTGGCGCGGTCCGCCTGGACGCGGCCGCCGAGGTCAAGGCGCGGTCGGGCGCAGGCTCGATCACCATCGCAGAGGTTTCCGGGTCCGCCGATGTGAAGAGCGGGTCGGGCAAGATCGAACTCGGCCGCGTCGGCGCGGACACGCGCGTCACCACCGGCGCCGGCGACATCGAGGTCGGCGAGGCCGGCGACAGCGTCGAGGCCTTCACGGCCGCCGGCGCGGTCAAGGTGCGCCGCGCCGACCACGGCCGCGTGCGGGCCAAGACAATGGCCGGACGCGTTTCGGTTGGGGTGGCGAAAGGATCGGCCGCCTACCTCGACATCTCGACGATGAGCGGGCGCGTGCACTCCGAACTGGACGCGGCCGAGCCGCCGGCGGACGGCGACAAGCGCGTCGAGCTGATCATCCGCACAATGAGCGGCGACGTGAACCTCGCGCGCGCCTGAACCCCAGCCAAATGAGCCCCATGATGCTTTCCATCGCCTTCATCGCCGTGAGCTTCGCCGTGGCCTTCTCGCTGTCGGTCGTCACAGCCAACCGCGCCTGACCCCCCGCTGCGATCAACATCGAGCGTGGATCCCAAGAGCTCGCGCCGTGTGGCGACAGAGCCTATCTCCGACGAGGTCGGCGCTACGCGGCGCCCCGGCGCGGGCGGCGAGCGCGGGCGGCGGGCGCCTCCGCGCCGCGCGCCCAAGCCAGATGCACGATCTCGAACAACCGGCCAACCTCAATCGGCTTGGCCAGGTGGCCGTCCATGCCGGCTTCGCGGTAGGCCTGGACCTGGTGCGTAAGCACGTTCGCCGACAGCGCCACGATCAACGTCGGCGCTCGTCCCGCCACCGCTTCAGCCTCGCGGATCAGGCGGGTGGCGGTGAGCCCGTCCATGACCGGCATCTGCATGTCCATGAGGATCAGGTCGAAGGCTCCGCTCTCCCAGGCCTCGACCGCCAGTTGGCCGTTTTCGACCACGAACGGCTCGATTCCGACCTGTGCGAGCAAGGTCTTGAGCACAAGCTGATTGGTGGCGTTGTCCTCGGCCGCCAGAACGCGCAGCGATGAGAGCTGCAGGGAGTCCTGCCTCGACGCCGCCGCGGGAGAGGCGACGGCTTGCGACGCATCGCCGAGGCGGACGAGCGGAAGGTCTACGGTGAACGTCGAGCCCTCGCCTGGCCGGCTCTCAACGCCGATCACGCCACCCATCATCTGGGTGAGCTCACGGCAGATCGCGAGGCCAAGACCGGTTCCTCCGAAGCGCCGCGTCGTCGAGGCGTCGGCCTGCACGAACTTGGCGAACAGCTTGTCGAGCACGTCGGGGGCGATCCCCTCGCCGGTGTCGCACACCTGGATGCGCACGCCCGGGTCGAGCGTCGCAAGCGAGATGCTCACCTGGCCGTCGGCGGTGAACTTCAGGGCGTTGGAAGCGAGGTTGTGCAGGATCTGGCGCACCCGGGTCGGATCGCCCTCGTAGGTCCCGAGCGCGGTTTCTTCGATCTCGAGGCTGAAGGCGAGCCCGCGCTCTTCGGCGATGGCGCTGAAGACCGCGTGCGCCCCGCGTACGAGCTCCCCCATGTCGAACTGCGTTGTCTCCAGCGTCAGCCGCCCGGCCTCGATCTTGGACAGGTCGAGGATGTCATTGAGGATCGCGAGCAGGGTCTCGCCCAACTCGCGTACGACGCCGATGCGCGCGCGTTGCGCCTCGGTGAGTTCGTCGGCCTGCATGGCTTGCGCCATCCCGAGAACGCCGTTCAACGGGGTGCGGATCTCGTGGCTCATGGTCGCCAGGAACGCGCTCTTCGCCGCATTGGCCGCGTCGGCAGCCTGTTCCCCGCGGCGTGCATGCGCCCGCGCCTCGCGCAGCGCCGAGCGGGACTGGTCGAGTTGCAGACGCGCATTGCGCAGGAAGTTGCCGAGTCCAAGGGCGCCAGCCGCGACGGCGATGCAGATCCACGGCCTGCCCTGCTGCAGCCGATCCCAGACGATCCCCCCAGCGACGAAGGCCAGGGCCGCCAGATAGGGTGAGATCAGCGCGACGAAGATCCGCGGCGTCGCGTAGTACTGCATCAGCAGGTAAGTGAAGCCGACAAAGACCATCACCAACGCAAACATCTGCGCGGCTTCGTCCCCGGACCGCCATAGGCTGACGAACCAGCCCGAGTAGATGATGCTTCCGAGCAATGTGACGACGAAGAGCTCGCGGGCGCTCGAGGCGCGCCGGCCGGCGCTGGCGGTCTCGCTCACGCTCTTGGCGATCAGCGAGGCGACCAGGGTCAAGGCGGTCGCCGCGGCGAACCAGAGATAGCCTTGAAAGCCCTTCAACAGGACGGCCGAGCCGACCACCATCGCCGTGGCGTGCACCATCCGATTGCGGATGTTGCGGCTCGATGCGACGAAAAGGCGAAGCGACGCGTCGACGTCGGCGATCAGGCCGGCCGGCGCGCGCGGCTGTGCGCTTGCAGCATCGTCCTGCGCCGTCGCCACCGATCTCCCCCTACGTAACCCTCGGACTTTGCGGGCATATGATTAAAGATGGCTTGCCGGCAGCCCGGGACGCCGCGGCGCTGGCCCGCCGCAATGGCGAGCGGATAGGATGCGCCGCGGGCGGCGAGGGGAGCGATCGAACCGATGCAGACGGTCAGGTTGGGACGCACCGACGCGGTTGTGAGCGTCGCCGGGTTGGGCTGCGGCGGCGCAAGCCGGCTCGGCATGGCGCGCGGCGCCAGCGTTGACGATGCGGCGAACGTCGTGCGGCGCGCGCTGGACCTGGGGATCACCTTTATCGACACCGCCCGGGCGTACGGGACCGAAGAGGCGGTTGGGCGGGGCATCCAAGGGCGGCGCGATGGGCTTTTCCTCTCGACCAAGTGCGGCCCCAGCCGCGGCGAGCGTCTACTGACCGCCACGGAGCTCGCGGAAAGCCTTGACCAGAGCCTCAGGCGGCTCGGAACCGACCATGTCGACGTCTTTCATCTGCACGGCCTCGCGCTCGAGCACTATGCGCAGGCGGTCGAGACGTTCGTTCCCGAGCTGAAGCGGCAACAGGCGGCCGGAAAGATCCGATTCCTTGGCGTGACCGAGGTGTTCGGCCGCGACACCGGCCACGCCATGCTGGCGCGCGCCCTGCCCGACGACCTGTTCGATGTGATCATGACCGGCTTCAACCTCTTGAATCCGTCGGCCAGGGCCCGGGTGTTCCCCGAGGCGCTGAAACACGACGTCGGCACGCTGATCATGTTCGCCGTCCGCCGCGCGCTAAGCGACCCTGCCGCTCTGCGCGAGGCCGTCGCCGGCCTGGTCGCAGGCGGCGAGGTGGATGCTTCGGAGGTGGACGCCGACGACCCCTTGGGTTTTCTGCGCCCCTTCGCCGCCTCCGGCGCTCTCACCGAGATCGCCTACCGATTCTGCCGGCACGAGCCGGGCGCCGAGGTGATCCTCACCGGCACGGGCGACGTCGCCCATCTCGAAGCCAACGTCGCGGCCATCCAAGGCCCGTCCTTGCCGCCGGAGGCGCTCATGCGTCTGCAACGGCTGTTCGGCCAGGTCGACAGCCTCTCGGGCAACTAGAACCCGTGGCGTCCTGATCAGTCCGGGACGTATTCCAGCGTCATCGCACCGATTCCGGCGGCGAGGTTGACGCCTTGCATTCCTTCAACGCTGAGCGGCTGCAGGGCGATCGAGCGGTCGAGCCCGCCGACCAGCGCGTTCGCCGAGGCGCCGACGCCGACCGAGGCGCCCGCCGTCAGGCCGGCGTAGTGGCCGTTGAGCGAGCCGGGCCTTGGACCATTGGTCGGCGCGAACACAGCCCAGACCAACACTCCGCCGCTTTGATAGCCGACATCGACGCCGAACTTGTCGATGTGACCGCGATAGCGCGCGACGATTCGGCCGTCGTGTTCGAACGTGCAGTGGATCGTGTGGCTCGAGCCGAAGACCATGCCCCAGCCGCTGGCCTCGTTGCAGGTCAGCACCCCGACGCGGATGCCGGACTGGTCAGCTTGGGCCTGCGCCGGCGCGGCGGCCGGCAGCGCGAGCGCGGCAGCCGCTATTGCACTCACGACACCCAGGACTGAGCGATGTGAAGTTCTCATGGTTCGGTTCTCCCTGACACTCTGTCAGCTTAGCTATAACGACCAGTCTGCATGACCGTTCCCAGCGCGGCGAGCGTTTTGTGCGTCGGCTAATCCGCTGAGCGGCCGCGGGCGCCTGTGCTAGGAACGCCGAACGGCGCGATCACTGTTTCCGTTTGCGAGGGCGGGGGCCAGCGTTTAGGGCGCCGAGGAGCCTGGATTCCCCATGCACGAGGTCGTCGCCGAGGTCACCGCCCGCATCGCAGCGCGGAGTGGCGACCGCCGGGCCGACTACCTGGCGCGGATGGACGAGGCGCTTCGTGCGGGGGCCGGGCGCGCCAAGCTATCCTGCGCCAACTGGGCGCACGCGTTCGCCGCGCAATCGCCGGCCGACAAGCTGAGGGCGATGGACCCGGCCGCGCCGAACCTGGCGATCGTGTCGGCCTACAACGACATGCTCTCGGCGCACCAGCCGCTCGAGCGCTTCCCCGGATTGATCCGCGACGCCGCCCGCGAGGTCGGCGCGACGGCCCAGTTCGCCGGCGGCGTGCCCGCCATGTGCGACGGCGTCACCCAGGGGCGGCCAGGCATGGAGCTGTCGCTCTTTTCCCGCGACGTGATCGCGATGGCGACCGCCGTCGCCCTGACCCACGACGCCTTCGACGGAGCAATCTTCCTGGGTGTCTGCGACAAGATCGTGCCGGGCCTCCTGATCGGCGCGCTGGCCTTCGGTCACCTGCCCGGCGTCTTCGCGCCAGCAGGCCCGATGACGAGCGGGCTCGCCAACGACGAGAAGGCGCGCGTCCGCGCCCGCTACGCGCAGGGCCAAGCGACGCGCGAGGCGCTGCTCGCCGCCGAAATGGCGGCGTACCATGGGCCGGGCACCTGCACCTTCTACGGTACCGCCAACTCCAACCAGATGCTGATGGAAATGATGGGGCTGCATCTGCCAGGCGCGGCCTTCGTCAATCCGGGGACCGCGCTCCGCGATGCGCTCACGATGGCGGCGGCGCGCCGGCTGGCAGAGATCGGGCCGCGCAAGCAGGGCTACACCCCGCTCGCCCGCGTCGTCGACGAGCGGGCGATCGTCAACGGCATGGTCGGGCTGTTGGCGACCGGCGGATCGACCAACCACACCTTGCACCTGGTGGCGATCGCGCGCGCCGCCGGCCTCGAGATCGACTGGGACGACTTCGCCGAGCTTTCGGCGGTCACGCCCCTCATCGCCCGCGTCTATCCGAACGGCGCCGCCGATGTGAATCACTTCCACGCCGCGGGCGGGATGGCCTACGTCGTAAGGCAGCTGCTGGACGCCGGCCTGGCGCACGAGCCGGTGTCGACGGTCGCCGGACCGGGACTGCGCCGCTATCAGCAGGAGCCCTTCCTCGACGGCGCGGCGCTGGCCTGGCGCGAAGGTCCCAGCGCCTCGCTCGACCCCTCCGTCCTTCGATCCGTCGATAACCCGTTCGACGCCCACGGCGGCATCACGCTGCTCAAGGGCGGCCTCGGCCGCGCGGTCATCAAGACCTCGGCGGTCAAGCCGGAGCACCGCTCGGTCGAAGCGCCGGCCAAGGTGTTCGATGACCAGGAGGCCCTGTTGGCCGCCTTCCAGGCCGGGCGCCTCACCGGCGACTTCGTGGCCGTTGTCCGCTTCCAGGGCCCCAGGGCCAACGGCATGCCGGAGCTGCACAGCCTCTCGCCAACGCTGGGCGTGCTGCTTGACCGCGGCCAGAAGGTGGCGCTGGTCACCGACGGGCGGATGTCGGGCGCGTCCGGCAAGGTTCCTGTCGCGCTGCACGTCACGCCCGAGGCCGCCGAGCTAGGGCCGCTCGCCTATCTTGAGGATGGCGACGTCATCCGGGTGGACGCCGAGGCCGGAGTCCTGGAGGCCAAAGTCGAGGCGTCGGCGTTGCGCAGGCGCACGCCGGCGACGGCGCCGCGGGCGATGCACGGCTTCGGCCGAGAGCTCTTTGGCCACATGCGCCATGCCGTCGGCCCGGCCGAGGCCGGCGCCTCGGTCCTGTTCTGAGCGGCCGGATGGCGACGGCGCCGAGCGGTCTCGTCGGCGATGTCGGCGGCACCCACGCCCGCTTCGCCGTCGCGACCCGCACGGGCGCCGCGCGCGTGAGAATCAGCCAGGCGCGAGTTCTGGACGCGGCTGACTATCGCACTGGTGATGCGGCGCTGGTGGCCTACCTCGCCGAGTTGAAGGGTGCGCGGCCCAGGTTCGCGATCATCGCGGCGGCCGGCCCGATCAACCGGGGCGCCGTGACCTTCACCAACAATCGCAGCTGGCGGTTCGCCGAGCGGCGGCTTGCGGAGGTCGGGGGCTTTTCGCGCGTGCGGCTGATCAACGACTTCACCGCCCAGGCGCTGGCCATCCCCAGCCTGCAGTCCGCCGACACGCGTCTGGTCGGCCCGCGGCTGCGCGGGCTGGCCCACGCGACCCGGGTCATCATGGGGCCGGGCACCGGGTTCGGCGCAGGCGCGCTCATCGACGACGGGCGGGCGCAGGCGGTCTTGACGGGCGAAGGCGGCCACATGGGCTTTGCGCCGGAGGATGACATCGAGGTTGAAATTCTGCGGCGGCTCGCGAAGCGGTTCGGACGCGTCTCGGTCGAGCATGTCCTGTCGGGCCCTGGCCTGCTCAACGTCTATGGAGCGCTGGGCGACATCACCGGAGCATCGACGCCGATCGAGGCGCCCGATCAGGTGACGCAGGCGGGACTGGCGGGAGACGTCCTGGCGCGCGAGGCGCTGGCGCGGTTCTGCGCCATCCTCGGCTCGACGGCCGGCAACTTCGCTCTGGCCATGGGCGCGCGCGGCGGGGTCTATATCTCCGGCGGCATCGCGCCGGACATCCTGGACTTCCTCAGGGCCAGTGACTTTCGTCGTCGCTTCGAGGCCAAGGACCGTATGGGCGACTACCTCAGCGCTATCCCGACCCGCGTCGTGATCCAGCCCCATGCAGCGCTGATGGGGGCGGCGGCGCTGATCGAGCCCGCGGCGGGCCGGCGATGATCCGCGAACGGCGCGCCCGCATCGTTGCGACGCTGGGCCCCGCGAGCGCAGCGCCGGACCGCGTGATCGCGCTGGCCCGGGCTGGCGCCGATGTCTTTCGCCTGAATTTCAGCCATGGCTCGCACGATGACCATGCCCAGGCGCTCGACGCCGTTCGCGCGGCGGAAGCGGTGGTCGACCGGCCGCTGGCCGCGCTGGCCGATCTGCAGGGGCCGAAGTTTCGCATTGGACTTTTCAAGGGCGGCTCGGCTGCGATCAAGCCCGGGCAGCGCTTGCGTCTCGACCTCGATCCGGCGCCGGGCGGCCCGCGACGGGTCAACCTGCCGCACCCTGAGCTGTTCGAGGCCCTCTATCCCGGCGCCGTGCTGCTGGTCGACGACGGCCGCGTGCGCCTTGCCGTGAAGCGCCGCGGCGCCGACTTCGCGGAAACCGAGGTGCTGGCCGGCGAGCAACTCTCCGATCACAAGGGCGTCGCCCTGCCGGGCGCAGTGATCCCGCACCCGGCGCTGACGCCCAAGGATCACGAGGACCTGGCGTTTGCGTTGCGGATCGGCGTCGACTGGGTGGCGCTGTCGTTTGTGCAGAGCGCGGCCGACATGGCCGAGCTTCGCCGACTCGTGCGCGGGCGCGCCGCCGTGCTGGCCAAGATCGAAAAGCCCGCGGCGCTGGCGGACCTGCCGGCGGTGCTCGACCAGTGCGACGGAGTGATGGTGGCGCGCGGCGATCTCGGCGTCGAGCTCGAGCCCGAGGAGGTGCCCGTCGCGCAGAAGACGATCGTGCGCGCTGCCCGCCGGCGCGGCCTGCCGGTGATCATCGCCACCCAGATGCTCGAGTTCGATGACCGAGTCGCCGACGCCGACACGCGCCGAGGCGTCCGACGTCGCCAACGCCGTCTACGAGGGCGCCGACGCGCTGATGCTGTCTGAGGAGACCGCCGTCGGCGCCTATCCCGTCGAAGCCGTTGCGATGATGAACCGCATCATCGCCAGGGTAGAGCGCGACCCGAGCTGGCCGGGACTGATGGGCGCCGAGCACGGGACCGTCGAGGACGAGGACGCCGACGCGCTGGTGGCGGCCGCCCGTCGGGCCGCGGAGTCCGGATCGACGGCTTGCCTCGCAGCCTTCACGACGACCGGCATGACGGCGCTGCGCCTCGCCCGCGAGCGGCCGCTGCAGCCGGTCCTGGCGCTGACCCCGAGCCAAGGCGTCGCCCGGCGTCTGGCGTTGGTCTGGGGCCTGGAGCCGCGACTGGCGGACCAACCGAAGGGCCTCGACCACCTGACCAAAGGCGCGGTGCTGCTCGCCGCCGAGCTCGGCCTTGCGCCCCCCAACGGGCGAGTGCTGATCCTGGCCGGCACGCCGTTCGGCTCGCCAGGCGCCGCCAACCTGCTCCGGCTGGCCCACGCGCCGCCAGAGCGGCGCTAGCGCGGCCGCGAACACTTCGACGAACCCGCCCCGGCCGCGGCCGGGTTTGCTGACCCGCCGCGAGCGGATAGGCTTTCGCCATGTCGCTCCTTCCCGCAGACAGCCATCCCGCCGAGTCGGACTCTCTGGGCTTCGCAGCCCTGGTCGACAGCCTGCCCGACCCGGTCCTGGTCGTCTCCGCGCGCGATCCCGAAGATCTGTCAGACCGCCGGGTGGTGTTCGCCAACCTGGCCGCGCGCGAACTGCTGCGCATCGCGGCGCCAGGCGGGCCGCTGGTCTCCGCCATTCGCCATCCACAGGTTCTGGAGGCGGTCGACGAGAGCCTGTTCGGCGGGACGAGCGGCGAGGCGGCCTACGAGACCGGCGGCGCCCAGGACCGCTTCTGGCGCGTGATGACCCGGCCGCTTGCGCCGGCCGCCGACCAGACGCAGCTCGCTCTGTTGGTCATCCGGGACGAGACCGACTCCAGGCGCAACGAGCGCATGCGCGCGGACTTCCTGGCCAACGCCAGCCACGAGCTAAGAACGCCGCTTGCGTCGCTGACCGGCTTCATCGAGACCCTGCGCGGCCACGCCCGCGACGACCCCGAAGCGCGCGACCGGTTCCTGGGCGTCATGGCGGCGCAGGCCGGCCGCATGGCCCGGCTGATCGACGACCTGATGAGTCTCAGCCGGATCGAGCTGAACGAGCATATCGCGCCGGAGGGCCGCGTCGACGTCGCGCTCGTCACCCGCGACGTGATCGACGCCCTCGCCCCGCTGGCGGCGGAGCGGGGGGTCAAGCTCGAGATCCGCCTTGCGGAGCGCGGCAAGGCGGTGATCACCGGCGACCGGGACCAGATGCTGCAGGTGGCGCAGAACCTGATCGACAACGCGCTGAAGTTCTCGCCGGCGGGCGCCGCCGTCGAAATCGACGTCGTGGACGACGTGAGCGCCGAAGCGGCGTTGGCGCAGACGCGGCCAGGAGCGGCCCGCCTGTCGCTGCTGAATCCCGACCTCGTGGGCGGCGAGAGGTTCGTGATGCTGCGCGTCGCCGACCATGGGCGCGGCATCGCGCGTGAGCATCTTCCGCGCCTCTCCGAGCGTTTCTATCGAGTCGAGGGGCAGAAGAGTGGTGAGCGACTGGGCACCGGGCTCGGTCTGGCGATCGTCAAGCACATCATCAACCGCCACCGCGGCGGCCTCGCGATCGAAAGCCTCGAGGGCGACGGCGCGACGTTTACCGCCTACCTCCCCCGGCTGTAACAAAACTGTCGCAAAACCGTCGCATAGCGACTGCAATCACCGGGCAACCTCCGCCTGGGCTCCCTCGAGTCGGCCAGTTGGCCTTGTTGTAACGGAATGAAATGACCGATCCTTGGGTTAAGCCGAGCGGCGACCTGGTCGAGCCCCTTGTCGCCGAGGTCGCCCGTTTGGGCGGCCTGGCCGAGGCGCAGATCTCCGATTGCCTCGACGCCATCTCGCGCCGCGACGTCCCGCTGGCGCAGGCGGTGATTGCTCGCGACGCCAAGCTCGACGCGTTGCAGGCCGACATCGAACGACGCGCGATCGAGCTGATCGCCACGCAACAGCCGGTCGGGCGCACCCTTCGCCGCACCGTCGCGGCGCTGAAGATCGCCATGAACCTCGAGCGCATCGGCGACCTGGCGCGCAACATCGCCAAGCGCTCGCTGGTTCTGAGCGAGAGCGACCCCCTGACGCCGCTCACCCGCCCGATCGAGCGGATGGGCCGGCTGGTCGGCGGCCGCGTGAAGGAGGTGCTGGACGCCTATACCGCCAGCGAACTCGAGAAGGCGGCCGGTGTCTGGGCGCGCGACGAGGAGGTCGACGAGCACTACAACAGCCTCTTCCGCGAGCTTCTGACCTACATGATGGGCGACCCGCGCACGATCACGCCGGGCGCGCACCTGCTGTTCATCGCCAAGAACCTCGAACGCATTGGCGACCACGCCACCAACATCGCCGAAATCATCCACTTCGAAATCACAGGCGAGGAGATGACCGGCGAGCGGCCGAAGTGGGACGCATTGCAGCGTCGTGCCGACCCGGTCCCGCTTGAGGCGGTCAAGACCCCCGCCGCCAACAAAGAGGCTTGAGCGAGATGATCCCGCACCTGCTGGTGGTCGAGGACGAAGACGCCCTGTCGGCCCTCTTGCAGTACAACCTCGACAAGGAGGGCTACCAGGTCACCGTCGCCGCCGACGGCGAGGAGGCCCTGGTCCTGATCGACGAGACGCCGCCCGACCTCATCGTGCTCGACTGGATGCTGCCGAAGGTGTCGGGCGTCGAGGTCTGTCGCCGGCTTCGCGCACGGCCGGAGACGCGCAACATGCCGATCATCATGTTGACCGCCCGCGGCGAGGAAACCGATCGAATCCGCGGGCTGGACACCGGCGCCGACGACTACATCGTCAAGCCCTTCTCGATGAGCGAGCTGGCTGCGCGTATTCGCGCGGTGCTCCGCCGCATCCGGCCGGGCCTGGCCGAGGACCGGTTGCACCACGGCGACATCATGGTCGATCGCGTCGCCCACCGCGTCCGCCGCGCGAACCACGAGATCCATTTGGGACCCACTGAGTTCCGCCTGCTCGACTACCTGATGCAGCACCCGGGCCGGGTGTTCAGCCGCGAGCAGCTGCTGGATGCCGTCTGGGGCTCCGACGTCTATGTCGAGGCCCGGACCGTCGACGTGCACATCGGTCGGTTGCGCAAGGCCCTGAACCGCGGCGGCGACGGCGACCCGATCCGTACCGTCCGCTCGGCCGGCTACTCGCTGGACGCGGCGGCCTAGCCAAGGCTCCAGCGGCGCTGCACAGTCGCGTCAGCGCACGGAGCACCAGCATCGGTGAGTGATTTGACGGTCGCCCGCGACCTGGCCGCGGCGCCGAGCAATGGCCAACGCCCCGCGTCGGGCCAGCGAGCGTCCCCGCTGTTCGGCGGCGACCGAGGCCTCATCGCCGCCGCGGCGCTGATCTGGCTGGTCATGACCGCCTGGAAAGCCGCGTTGGCGGCCAGCGTCGGGGTGGTCTGGGAGGAAGCGCACTTCGTCGTCGCAGGGATGCATCCGGCTCTGGCCTACCCTGACATCCCGGCCGGCTGGCCGCTGTTCGCCCGCGCCTGCATCGTGCTATTCGGCTGGTCGCCGCTCGCCCTCCGCCTTCCGGCGCTGGCGCTGACCCAGACGCTGCCGTTCGCGATCTACTTCCTGGCGGCGCCAGTGGCGGGTCGCAGGAACGCGGTTTGGGCGGCGTTGATCTCGATGGTCATGCCGCCGCTCGCCGCCTCAGGGGTGATCTTCTATTCGGAAGCCGCCATGCAGATCCTGCTGGCGCTGATGCTGGGCGGCCTGATCCGCGCCGAACGGTCGGATCGGCTGGGTTGGTGGGCGCTGACCGGCGCTTCGGCCGGACTCGGCCTCTTCATCCACTACCGCTTCGCGGTCGCAGGCGTCGGCGTGCTTGCCTTCGTGCTCGCGACGCGGGCCGGCCGCGCGCTTTGGCGCAAGCCCGGGTTCTGGCTCGCCGGCGCGCTCGCGGCTGCAGGCCTCGCGCCGTCGATCGCCTACAACATCATGACGCGTGCGCCGGCCGTGACCTATCACCTCATGGACCAGCAGGGCTGGACGTTGAGCCTCGCCGGTCCGCTCGTCTTCCTCGCGATCCAGATCGCCGCCTGCACGCCGGCGTTTTTCGTCGGCATGGCGGCCGGCGCGTTCGGCGCCTGGCGCCGCGTCGAGGCTGGCGAGACCGCCAGCGCCATCCTGCTGTTCGTCGGCCTGCCGCTCTTCGGGCTCTACGCGGCGCTCAGCCCGTTCGACAAGACGCTCGCGCCACAGTGGCCGATCGAAGCCTATGTCGCGCTCGTCCCGTTCCTGCCAGGCGCGCTGACCGCCTTCGTGGACTCGGCGCGAACGGTCGGCCGCCGGCGCCTGCGCGAAGCGCTCGTCGCCACCAGTCCCCTGATCGCGCTCGCGGCTTTCGTGCTCGCCACGCTGTGGGCGCTGGTTGGCTGGGCGCACCCCGAGCGGGTCCCGCTGCCGATCCGCGAGCAGATCACCGCTGAGCACGAGCCCTTCGCCCAGTTCGAACCCGCGATCGCCCGCGCGGAAGCGCTGGCGCTGGCGCACTTCGGCCGGCCCCCGCTGCTGGCGACCGCGGGACACGTCGAGGCGGTGAAGCTGGAGTTTCCCGGCGAACCCGGCCGCCAGGTGTTCGCGCTCGGGGATCCGCGTGAAGTCAGGGCCCGCTTCGATGTGTTCCGCCACGCGATCGGTCTCGACCGTGACGCGCTGCTGGCTCGCCACGCCGGCGCGCCCGTGGTCATCCTGCTGCCGCTGCCGCCCTACCTTTACGACGATCCCGCCGAGACCGCATTTCGCGTCGACCTCTGCCGCAGCTTCAGTCAGATCGAGCCGGTCGAGACCATCACCGCCCCGCCGGGTCGTCTGTTCATACAGACCTTCATCGCCCGGGTTGGCGCGCCGGCGGCGAGCGCTTCGCAGCCGTGCCCCTTCCTGCCGCAAGTCTACATCGGCTGGCCGAAGCGCAACGCCATCCTGCATGGGTCGGGGGGCCATACAGACGCCGGCCTCGCCGCCGCGCCAAGCGGGGTCGCCCGCGTCGACATCCTGCTGGACGGCCACATCGTCGGTCAGGCCAAACTCGGCCTCGGACCCACGCCGGCGGCGCTGGCCTACGACCCCGACTATCCGCGCCTGCGCTTCACCTTCGAGCTGCCCGCCCTAACGCCAGGCGCACACAGCCTCGCGGCGCGCATGACCGCCCGCGACGGCTCGGTCGCGACCGCCGAGACACGCGCGATCTACGTCGCGGGCTGAGCCGCTAGATGTAGCGGCGGAGCGACCGGGTCAGCTCGGAGACGGCCGAACGCTTGCGCGGCTGCTGCGGCTGGTAGGCGATGCGGGCGTGGTTCACGCAATAAGGCCCGTCGCCGTCGGAGCGGCGGCCGCAGAAGGTGAAGCTGTCCGTTGACGGATCGCCGATCGGCCATTTGCACATGTGCGCGCCCAGCGTGAGCACCGTGGCCGAGCCCGGCTCCTCGACGAAGTAGACCGGCGCCGGCAGCGGCTGCGGCCGTGGTTCGATCCGGCGCGGCGTGGCGTGCGAGATCGGACGCGGCGGCCTGGGCGTCTTGAAGCTCGGGCGGCTCGGTTGCGACGGCGTGGCGCGGCCCGAGAGCCCCAGGCGGTGCACCTTGCCAATGACCGCGTTACGGGTCACCCCGCCCAGTTGTTTGGCGATCTGGCTGGCCGAAAGGCCCTCCAGCCAAAGCTTTTTCAGCAGTTCGACGCGCTCGTCCGTCCAGCCCATGCCGCCCTCCAGCCCTTAAGCCAGTACGCCGGCAACACCATATTTAGCGCCCCATGGTCCTGCCGGCGAACCATCCCTACTAAATATGGTAAACAAATGGTTAACGGGCA
Source organism: uncultured Alphaproteobacteria bacterium (assembly GCA_963719975.1). Classification (GTDB taxonomy): domain Bacteria; phylum Pseudomonadota; class Alphaproteobacteria; order Caulobacterales; family Caulobacteraceae; genus Poindextera. Next base: position 381,858 of record CAVRED010000001.1, on the reverse strand, counting down.
CAATGCGCGGAAGCGATCTATCCACAGAGATCAATATATCGAGTCACTTTGTCGCGGCCGTCCCTCGAGGGAACCCTGCGGCGCCACGCATCACGGGCCATGAAGGATGCCGCTGCGCTTGCCATTGCGGTGATCGAGCCGCCAAGCCCGCGTAGCGCGGATGCCGGCTGAAAAGCTGAGTTGACACACCCGCCCCGCGCGGCGAAAAGCGCTGCCCTTCTAGTCCCCGTAGCCTTAGCGGCGCGGGGACGTTCCGCTTTTGGGAGCGAGCCATGGCGGACGGACAGGCCCCTTCCCCCGACGCCCACATCATGGGTGTCTACAGCCGCGCCCCGCTGGCGTTCGACCGCGGCGAGGGCGTGCGACTGTGGTCCACGGACGGCGAGGTCTACCTCGACTGCGTCGCCGGCATCGCAGTCGACGCGCTCGGCCACGCGCACCCGAAGCTGGTCGAGGCGCTGACGCGGCAGGGCCAGAAGCTGTGGCAGGTTTCGAACATCTACCGCATCCCCGAGCAGGAAGCGTTGGCCGACCGCATCTGCGCCGAGACCTTCGCCGAGGCCGTCTTCTTCACCAACTCGGGCACCGAGGCGGTCGAGTGTGCGCTGAAGACGGCCCGCCGTTACCATGCCTCGAAGGGCGACACCCAGCGCATCGACGTGATCGGCTTCGACGGCTCGTTCCACGGCCGGAGCTACGCGGCCGTCAACGCCTCCGGCAACGCCGGCTACCTAGAGGGGTTCGGGCCGCGTCTACCCGGATACGTCCAGGCGCCCTTCGGCGACCTCGACGCGCTCGAAGCGCTGATGGGCCCGACGACGGCGGCCGTGATCATCGAGCCCGTGCAGGGCGAAGGCGGCGCGCGGGCGCTGAACGCGGCCGAGCTCGATCGCCTGCGCGCGATGTGCGACGAGCACGGCGTGCTGCTGATCTACGATGAGATCCAGTGCGGACTTGGCCGCACCGGCCGGCTGTTCGCCTATGAGTGGGCGGAGAATGCAGCGCCGGACATCATGTGTATCGCCAAGGCGCTGGGCGGAGGGTTTCCCGTCGGCGCCTGCCTCGCGACCGCCGAAGCCGCAAAGGGCATGACCGTGGGCTCGCACGGCTCGACCTACGGCGGCAACCCGCTGGCGATGGCGGTCGGCCTTGCCGCGTTCGAAGAGCTGACCAAGCCAGAGCTGCTGCAGCACGTCCGCGACGTCGCCGGCTACTTCGGTCAGCAGCTCGCGGGGCTGAAGGACCGCTATCCGGACGTGATCAGCGAAATCCGCGGCCATGGCCTTCTGATCGGGCTCAAACTCATCCCGAACAATCGCGAGTTCATGGTGCTCGCCCGCGACCACAAGCTCCTGATCGCCGGCGGCGGCGACAACTGCGTACGGCTCTTGCCGCCGCTCATCATCAGCCAGGCCGAGGCGCGCGAGGCGGTGCAAAAGCTCGAGCGCGCCTGCGAGGCCGTCCGCGCCAAGACCCCCGCTTAAGCGCAGCCGCCACACGCATGGCCGAGTCGCCCCGCCACTTCATCGACCTTTGGGACATCGCTCCCGACGCCCTTCGCGCCATCCTCGAAGACGCCAAGGCGCGCAAGGCGGCGCGGGCGGGGCGGCCGAAGGGCGCGCGCGACGACGACCAGCCGGCGCGGGACCGGACGCTGGCGATGATCTTCGAGAAGAACTCGACCCGCACCTGGTTCTCGTTCGACGCGGCGATCCGCCAGCTCGGCGGCGATTCGATCATCGCCACCAGCGCCGACATGCAGCTGGGCCGTGGAGAGACGGTCGAGGACACCGCGCGCGTGCTCTCGCGCATGGTCGACATGGTGATGATCCGCTCGAAGACGCAGCAGACCCAGGTCCAGTTCGCCCGCGCCGCAAGCGTGCCCCTGATCAACGGGCTCTCGGACAAGGGCCACCCATGCCAGATCGTCACCGACCTGATGACCTTCGAGGAGCATCGGGGACCGGTGAGCGGCCGGACACTGGCCTGGATCGGCGACGGCAACAACATGTGCGCGAGCTTCATCCAGGCCGCGACCAAGCTCGGCTTTCGCCTGACAATCGCCTGCCCGCCAGCCTACGCCCCCACGCCTGACGAACTGGCGCGGGCGCGGGCCGCCGGCGCCGCGATCGAGGTGAGCGATGACCCGAGGACGGCTGTCCAGGGCGCCGATGCTGTGATGACCGATACCTGGATCTCCATGGGCGACGAGGACGCCGAGGCGCGACTGAGAGCGCTCGGCCCCTATCAGGTCGACGAGGCGCTGATGGCGCTGGCCGCGCCCGACGCGGTCTTCCTGCACTGCCTTCCCGCACACCGCGGCGAGGAGATGACCGCCGGGGTGATCGACGGGCCGCAGTCGGTCGTCTGGGACGAGGCGGAAAACCGCATCCACGCACAGAAGGCGATCATCGCCTGGTGCCTGGGAGCTGTCGGCTAACTAGCCGGCGCGTTCGGCTTCGTTTGCCTCGAACTCCTCGCGCGTCAGTCCGAACAGCAGTTCGTCGAAGTAGCCGCCGGCCGTGAAGACATTGCGCCGGATACGGCCCTCTTCGCGGCAGCTGAGCAGGGCGGCGTGACGGATGACCGCCGCGTTCGTCTCCAGGCAGCGCAGATTGTATTTCTGCATGCGCATCTCGAGGAAGGCGTAGCGCAGCACGATCCGCTTGGCCTCGAGCGCGTAGCCCTTGCCGCGGTGCTCGCGCGAAAGCCGCGTCCCGGTCGAGAACGTCCCGTTGCGGCGATTGACCCCGCCGAGGTTGAGGCTGCCGACATAGTCGCCGGCGTTGGTCTCGATGGTGAAGATCATCGCTTCGTCGGCATTCTTGAAGTCGGCGAAGCGCTCGGCCCACGCCTCTGCCTGCGCAGGCGAGCGAGGCAGGCTTAGGCCCATGTCGAGCGTGCGGATCGCCTCGGAGTCCTCGTCGAAGGCGAGCCAATGGGCGGCGTCGGCCTTGGCCAGCGCGCGCAGGCGAATACGTTCGCCGCGCCAGAACGAGACTGGCATGTCGGGAGCTTGCATGGTGGCCTTCCGCGCTGGCGCCGACCGGCGCCCACGCCTATCTTGCTGCTTGATCCGCCGACCACCCTAGACCGTTCGCACGCACCGCGCCGCGTCCGCAGAGCCACACCTTGCCCGCCACCGAAACCCACCCCATCGACGACGACCTGGTCGCCGCATTCCAGATCGAAGCCCGCCCCGTGCGTGGCCGCATCGCGCGCCTGGGCGCTGTGGTCGACGAGGTCCTGAGCCGCCACGCCTACCCGGACGCGGTCGCCAATCTCCTCGGCGAGGCCTGCGCGCTCGCCGCCCTTGTCGGCGCCAGCCTGAAGTTCGACGGCAAGCTGATCCTGCAGGCGCAGGGAGACGGCCCGGTCGCCTATGTCGTGGCCGACTACGACACCAAGGGCGCGCTGCGCGGTTATTGTCGTTACGACGCGGACCGGGTCGCGGCTGTTGCAGGCGGTTTCGCCCAGCCGGGCGCCCGCACCTTGCTGGGGCAGGGTCTCTTCATCATGACCGTCGACCAGGGCGAGGACATGGAGCGCTATCAGGGCGTGACGCCGATCGAGGGCGAGACCCTGGCGCTTTCGGCCGAACACTACTTCGCCCAGTCCGAGCAGACGCCGACGCGCGTGCGGCTCGCGGTCGGGCAGGTGCGCACGAGCGGGCGGCCGCGCTGGCGGGCTGGCGGGCTGATCCTGCAGAACATCGCAGCCGACGACGCGCGCGGACCCACCGAGGACGCCTGGGAGACCGCCGAGGCGCTGATTGCGACCGTCGGTGAGGACGAACTGGTCGATCCGGTCCTGCCGCCCGACCGGCTGCTCTATCGCCTCTTCCACGAGAGCGGCGTTCGCCTGTTCGAGCCCAAGCCGCTCATAGCCTTCTGCCGCTGCTCCACCGAGCGAATAGAGCGGGTGCTGAAGTCGTTTCCCGCCGGAGAGCGCGCCGAGATGGTCGAGGCCGATGGGCTGATCCGCGTCACCTGCGAGTACTGCTCGCGCACCTATGCGATCGAGCCGACGACGGTCGCCTGACGCGCGCTAGTCGACGACGACGTCGGGATCCACGATCACGCGGGCGGGGTGGCCGTGCCGCGCGAGGACGTCGGCCATGGAGCGCGCTTGGGTCAGCGCGGCGTCGAGCGAGAGGTAGATCGTCGAGTTGACCAGCGACTCGACGCCGAAGATCTGCCATCCGGACGGCGTGCGAACGACGCGGAACGTGATCGTTCTGCCGTTGCCGGCTTGGTCATCGGTTACGGACATAGGGAGGGCCTCGCGTGCGGAGGGCTTCCCTAAGGGAGCGGCGGCCGAAGGTCAAGAATAAAGTGCATATGCACATAGTGTGACTCACAATTATGTTGCTTACACCTTGTGCATATTCGCGGAGTTCTGGTTATCTGAGTCGACAAGGCGGAGTTCAACCGTCGCCCAGGACCGACGCAATGGCCTCCTCACCCAAGCGCCCGTCGACCACGATCGACCCGACCGGCGAGTTCCCCTTCGACGTGACCACCTACGTGTTCCATCTCTTCGCAGTCCTGAGTCGCCACCGCGAAGCCGTGCTCGAGGAGGCCTTCCGACCCCTCGGCCTAAACCTGGCGCGCTACCGCGCGCTAAGCGTGATCGCGCGTTTGGAGCCGCTTGGAATGTCCGAGCTTGCCGACTTCAGCGCCGTTGACCGAACGACCATGACACGGACGGTCGACCAGCTCGTCTCCGCTGGCTTGGTCGTTCGGGAGACTCCGCCCGAGGATCGCCGGCAGGTGCTGCTGCGGGTGACGTCCGACGGGCGCGCGACCAACCTGCAAGCGCTGAGGGCCGTCTTCCGGGTCAACCGCCGCGCACTCGACGGCCTTGAGGAAGAAGATCAGCGACTGTTCGCCCGCATGCAGCAGACCATGCTGAGCAACCTCGTGTCCGACGACGCACTGCTGCGCCGCCTCGTCGAGCACACCCGCGACGGGGGCCGCTAGTTCAGGTTGCGCCTGGCGCTTGGCAGGTGCAGCGAGAAGGCCGGAATCTCCACCTCGAACACGGCCCCGGCGTCGGTGATCATCTGATAGGCGCCGCGCATCTCGCCTGAGGTCGTCGCCAGCGGGCAGAAGGACGTGTAGCGGAACGCCTGCCTGGGCCCGAGCGTCGGTTGCTCGCCGCGCACGCCTTCGCCGACCACCGTCTCGGTGCGGTTCAGCGCATCGGTGATCAGCCAGCGCCGCGACAGCAGCTGGACCGTCTCCTCGCCGTGGTTCTCGATCTCGACCGTGTAGGCCCAGACGTATCGGCGCTCGTGCTCGTCCGACTGCTCAGGCAGGAAGCGTGGCTCGACGCGCACGAGGATCTGTTCGGTCCTGGCCTCGTAGACCGCCCGATCCAGCGCCGGCCGGCTCTCGCGAAAGGTCGGGCCAGCCGAAGCGCGGGGGTTGCGGGTCATGCGGCGGCCAGAGCACGCTCGAGATCGCGCCAGAGGTCGCCCTCGCTCTCCAGCCCGACCGAGAGGCGCACCCAGCCCGCGGTCAGCCCAATCTCCAGCCGCTGCTCCTCGGTCATCGCCCTGTGGGTGGTGGTCGTCGGATGCGTCGCCAGGGAACGTGCGTCGCCGAGGTTGTTGGAGATATCGACGATCTTGAGCGCGTTGAGGAAATTGAACGCGCGGCTCTGCTCGCCGAGATCGAAGGCGACGAGCGTGCCGCCGCCAATCATGTCGTTGCCGCCGCCGGTCATCTGCCGGCGTGCGATCTCGTGCTGCGGATGGTCCTTGCGCCCGGGGTAACGGCAGGTCTTGACCTTGGGATGTTCGGCCAGCCGGTCGGCGAGGACCGCGGCGGTCTCGCTCTGCCGGCGCACGCGCAGATCGAGGGTCACTAGTCCGTTCAACAATACCCAGGCGTTGAACGGCGAGAGGGCCGGGCCGGTGTGGCGGATGGGGTCGCGGTAGGCCTCCTCGAGCAGGGCGCGCGAGCCCAACACGGCCCCGCCCAGGACGCGGCCCTGACCGTCGATGTGCTTGGTCGCCGAGTAGACGATGACGTCAGCCCCCAGGAGCAGCGGCTTCTGCAGGATCGGCGAGGCGAAGACGTTGTCGACGACGACCTTGGCCCCAACCTCGTGGGCGACGGCGGCCACGGCCTCGATGTCGGTGATCTCGAGCAGGGGGTTGGCCGGGCTCTCGATGAGGACCAGCCTGGTGTTCGGCCGGACGGCCGCCCGCCAAGCCGCGAGGTTGCTCGCCGGCACCATCGTGGTCTCGACGCCGAACCGCGGCATCCAGTTGTTCATCAGCCAGCGGTTGGAACCGAACAGGGCCTGCCCCGCCACCATATGGTCGCCGGCGCGCAGGAGCCCCATGAGCGCAAGATGCACCGCCGCCATGCCCGACGCCTGCGCCCGGCAGGCTTCAGCGCCCTCCAGCAGCGCCAGGCGATCCTCGAACATCCTCACGGTCGGATTGGCGTAGCGGGAATAGATGAAGCCCGGCTCGGTCCCGGCGAAGCGGGCGTCGGCGCTCTCGGCGGTGTCGTAGATGTAGCCCTGGGTGAGGAAGATCGCCTCGGCGGTCTCGCCGAACGCCGAGCGCAACGAGCCGCCGTGCACCAGGCGGGTGGGCACGTCCCAGTCGGATGGATTTTCGCCGTCGCGCTCGGCCATCGGGCCCTCGAAAAAGGAGCGGCATGAAGACCACACGGGCCCCCGAGGTCAAGGCTGACAATGGCCGGCGATTGTCCTCGCCATGGAGCCGGCTAGCGGCCCCGCCAGCCCTGGCGCTAGGATGAGCCCCCCTTCCCTCGACACCCCGAGCGCTCGCCTTGGCCACCCCCGCCATCGACCGGCTGGACACCCTCTTGTCCGACGCCTTTGGCGGTCGCGTCCGCATCGTCGGCGCTGAACCCATCCCGCCGTGGTCGGTGATGCGCTGCGCTCTCGACGGCGGCGGCGACGCGCCGTCGTCTGTGATCGTGAAGTGGCTCCGCGAGGATCCCAAAGGCTTCCGCGTCGACCCGCGGCAGGTGGCGAGCGAGCGGGCGGCGCTCGAGTTCCTCAAGGCGATCGGCTTTTCCGCCGCGCCGCGGGTCATCGCCGCGGACCTTCAGGCCGCGGTCCTGGTGCTCGAGGACGTTGGCGGGACGCCGCTCGCCGACCTGATCCGCCGCGACGGCCCCGACGCGCACGCCGACGATCTTCTCAGTTTCGCCCGGGCCGCGGGTGCGCTTGGCGCGGCCACCGCCGAACTCGAGGCCGACTACGCGACGATCCGTGCTCGCTACGGCGTTCCAGACCGGGCGGTGGGACGCGCGCGAGGTCTGGGGCCGGCGTGGCCGGCGACGCGCGTCAGGCTTGCCGCGCTCGGCCTGCCGCTCGACGGCGAAGCGTCGGCCGAGCTCGCTGAAGTCGAGCACGCGATCCTTGCGCCCGGCGCCTTCCTCGCGCTGACCAGCGGCGATGCGCAGCCGAACAACGTCCTCTGCGGCGCAGGCGGCGCGCGGCTGATCGACTTCGAGGCCGCCGACTACCGACACGCTCTGGTGAGCGCGGTTTGGATCCACGTTCCCGGGCCTGCGTGGATCACCGTCGACCACCCACGCAACGCAGCGCTGGAGGAGGCCTTCCGCAGCGTGCTGGCCGCCGGCGTGCCGGCTGCGGAGGACGACGTCCTGTTCGGCCAAGGCATGGCGGCGGTGTGTCTCGCGGAAGCGTGCGACCGCTTCGCCCGTTTCCCGCGCTCGACGCCCGAGCGCCGGGCGATGCGAGCCGCGTGCAGATGGTCGCTACGCTTGAGGCCGGCGCCAGGGCTGCGCGCCGCCATCGCGCAATGCCCGAGCTCGCCGGCTGGTGCGAGCGCGCCGCCGCCTGGCTCCGCCGACGCTGGCCGGATGCCGACCTCGATCTTGCGGCCTACTCCGCCTATGCGCCGCGCGCCTGAGCGTCCTCAAAGAGCGCCTGGGCCGCGGCCAGGTCCTGCACGACGTGGCCGAGTGACTTGTAGACGGTGATCTGTTCGTCCGACTGGCGGCCCGGGATCGAGCCGTCGAGCACCTGGCCGATCTCGCCCACCACGTGGTCGTCGCCGATCAGCCCCCTCGCCTTCGCGTTCGCGAACTCCGCTCCCTGGGCCAGCACCCCTTCGCGGTGGTCGGCGATGAAGCGCGAGCGCACGACGAGGTCGTCGTCCACCTCCACCGGCCCGAGGCCGCCTGAGCCGACCAGGTTGACGTGCGCACCCGCTTTGACCCAGCGGCCGAGCAGAACCGGCTCGCTGGCGTGGGTCACGGTGCAGATGATGTCGGCGTCCGCGACGGCGGCTTCGGCGGTCGCGTGGGCGCGGACCGGCACGTCGAGCGCGTCCCGCATCCGCGCGGCGAAGGCGTCCGCGCGCTCCAGCGACCGGCCCCAGACCTCGAGCGAAGCGAGCCGTCGAACGTGGGCGATGGCTCGAGCGTGGGTTTCCGCCTGCTCGCCATAGCCGAGGATCGCCAGGCGCGTCGCATCCACGCGCGCCAGCGCATCGGTGGCGGCCGCGCTCGCGGCCGCGGTGCGGATGGCGGTGACTTCGCCGGCATGCACCACGCAGGCGACCGCCCCGCTCTCGCCATCGAACAGGACCACGACGCCTTGGTGGGACTGGACGCCCTTCTCGAAGTTGTCAGGAAAGACGCTGATCAATTTGGCGCCGAATGCGGCGCGCTCGCCAAGCGCGCCTGGCATGATGCCGAAGGCATGACCGCCGCCGAGCGGGATGATTGAACGCAAGAGCTGGCGGGTCTCGCCCCGCGAGAGCGCGATCATCGCCTTGCGCACGAGCGGGATGCACAGGTCGTAGGTCAGGCGCTCGTGAACGGTCTCGCGGTCGATCACCAGCATCGCTCAGACGCTCCTTGCGGCTTCGCGCCAGGGCGCGAGATCGAGCTTCGGATAGCGCTGGGCCGCGCCGACCAGCGTCGCCTCGTCCCAGTAGTCGTGGCCGGGTGGCGGGAAGCCGATCGCCGCCAGCTGGCGCACGCTCAGGGCCTCGACCAGCGGGGTCCAGTTGTCGATGCCCTTACGGGGCCAGGGATTGCCACCCACCCAGTCCGCGCCGGCCGCGCGGTAAGCGAGATTGAAGAAGAAGCGTCCGCCGCCTTCGATCGTCATTTCCGTGCCGCGATGAACGACATCGGCCGAGTACACGAGCAGCGATCCGCGCGGCCCGGTCGCGCTCACGGCAGCGGCCTCCCAGGCGGCGTGCCGTTCCGCCGGCACGCGCGCACGCGGAAACGACAGCTGCATCACCGGGACGTCGTCGGTGAGGGTGCGGCTGACGATGCGGGTCGGGCCGTGCGCGGCCGTGACGTCGCTGAGGAAGAGGAAGAGCTGGATCTGGCGATAGCGGCCGTCGCGCCTCGGCGGCAGCATGACGTGGTTGGTGTAGTCGGCGTGGAAGGGCTGATCGTACTGGGTGACGCCCGAGTACTTGGCGAAGGTCTCGGCCTGGTAAAGGCGAACGTCGGGGGTGTGCAGCAGGTCCTCCGCCACGGCGATGATCGCCGGGTGCAGCGGCAGGAGGTCGAGCGCTAGGTCGGGGAAGGGAAATTCCTGCAGGCCAGCGAACTGCAGCGGGCGAAAGCGCGGGTCGTCGCCCTGGTTGGCCGGTAAGTCGGCGCCGGCGCGAAAGCGGGCGGCGCGAGGGTCGGCGCCGGCGTGGAACGCTTCCGGCGTCGGGTAGAGCGAGAAGAGGCCGGGGGAGGCGGCGTCGATCTCGTCCTCGCGCAACAGGCGCTCGATCAGCACCCAGCCGTGCCGCTCGAAGTGCTCGACGTGCGTGTCCGAATGTCGCCGCTGCATCGCTCCATCCTATCGGCCATGGCCGGATTGGACGCTATAGGGACGATGCGGGGAGGCGCGACAAGCATGGCCCTGACGCCCAGGGACTATCACACGGCCGAAGCGTTTGATCGCGAATGCCGTGAGCGGCTCTCGGCCGCATGGATCCCGGTCTGCCGATCCGAGGAGGTCTCCACGGCGGGCGCGCAGAAGGCGGTGATGGTCGGCGCGACGCCCGTGCTTGTCACACGTGACCGTGCCGGCGTGGCGCACGCGCTGTCGAACGTCTGCCGTCACCGGGCGATGACCCTGGTCGACGGCGACGCCCAGGCCGACGCCATCCGCTGCCCGTATCACCTGTGGACCTACCAGCTGGACGGCAGGCTGGCCGCGTCGCCGTTGATGGGCGACGTCGACGTCGCGGGCTGCGACCTGCCGCGCTACGCCGCCGCCGAGTGGGGCGGGTGGGTGTTCGTGAGCCTCGCCGACGGCCTCACTCCCATCGCCGAGCAGCTGGCGTCGCTGCCCGAGGTGCTCGACCCGGATCACATGGCCACGCTGAAGATCGGCTATCGCGTGCGTTTCGACCACGCCTGGAACTGGAAGGTGATGGTCGAGAACTTCGGTGAGTCCTACCACCACATCGGGCCGCACGCCGCCACGTTGCAGCCGCTCTGGCCCGGCGGGCAAACAAACTCCTCGGTAAGCACCAGGGACTGGATCGAGATTCGACATCCGACGCACCCCGAGGCGGGCGCCCTCCACGTCTTCGTCATCTTCCCCCTCTTCCTCCTGGCCACGACGGCCGCCGACAGCTCGGTCGTGTGGTACCGGCTCACCCCGACCGCGCCGGAGCGGATCGAGTTGGACATCATGGGGCTCTATCCCCCCGACCGGGCGTCCGACCCCGAGGACATGGAGCGCGCCAAGGCCCAGCTCTTCGCCATCCACCTGGAGGACATGGTGGTCTGCGAGCGGGTGCAGGCGGGCTTGCGCTCGCCCGACGCCATCCTGGGACCGCTCTCGCCGCTCGAAGCCGGAGTCGCCCGCTTTCGCGACTGGGTCGGAGCGACCGGTTAGGGCCGAAGCTCGGTGACGAACGACGTTGGGCGCGGATTGACGTGGCCGTGGAAGCTGCCCTCGACCATGCCGAGGGTGCGCCAGGTCTGAAAACCGAGGAGGCTCAGGAGCTCCGGCGAGCACTGCGCGACCACCTCCGGGGCGAGCGACATGGTCATGTTCTCCTGCTGGCGGACGAAGGGCCGGCAGTAGTAGCCGAGCACGCCAGCGCGCCTCTCCGTCGAGCGGTTCGCGCCGGTGCCGTGCCAGAGTCGGCCGTCGAAGATCATCACCGTGCCGGCCGGTCCCGTGGCCGCGACGGTTTCGGGCGGCGCCGCCGCCGTGTAGCTGGCGTCGAGGTGGCTGCCGGGCGCGACGCGTGTGCCGCCGTTCCCTTCGGTAAAGTCGTCGAGCATATAGAGGCTGTTGGCGACGATCGGGATGCCGAGGTCGCGTGGCGCGTAGCCGTCATCGCGGTGCAGCCCCTGCGCCAGCCCGCCGGGATTGGCGATGTTGCCCGTGAAGGACGAGAGCAGTACTTCCTCGCCCAGCACGTGGCCGATCAGCGTCTTGACGGTCTCGTTCAGCACCAGCCGGCGGAAGATCTCGCCCTTGTTGATCAGGTTCCAGACCCGCTGGTTGGGCCCGCTCAGGAAGCCTCGCTCGGCGTCGCCGCCGTCGTGGAAGCCGACGCCCGCCGCGTCCTCGCCTTCCGCCTGCTCCAGCAGCCGCGCTCTGGCCGCCGCAAGCTCGTCCGGTGTGATCGCGCCGGCGACTCGCGCGAGGCCGTAACGGTCGAGGTCGTCCTTGGCGGCATCGAGGTCGGTGCGGATCGGCGGCAGTTCGAGCGTCACGGGCATGGCGGCGTCCTGGTGGGCGCCGCAGTTTAGCGAGCAGCGCGCGCTATTCCATAAGCGTCACGCCGGCCTGGGCGATCGACTCATCGATGTCGGACGTCGCGCCCGAGACGCCGATCGCCCCGGCGCACTGGCCCTCCCGCATCACCGGCAGGCCGCCGCCCAGCGCCAGGACGTCCGCGCCCTGCAGGCGTCCCTCCTTGGCCATCTGCTCCAGGATGGTCGTCGACAGTCCGAGGGCCGCTGAGGTCCGAGCCTTGCGATGCGCCAAGTCGACCGCGTGCGCCTTGGCGCCATCGAGGCGTTGCAGGTGCAGGAGCGCGCCGGCGTCATCGACGACGGCGATCGCGACACGAGCGCCAGCGCGCTCGGCCACGGCGCGGCAGGCGACCGCCATCGCTTCTGCATCGGCAAATTCAAGGGAGGGTTTCATCCGCATCGCTGTTCTCCGAACGGCGCCGCGGCGCCACACGCCGCAATCCAGCGGCCCATGACGTCCCTTTGTACCACGGCGCAGCCGGCTCGGATACGCGCAGCCTGTGCTAGGCTCGCCGCCGCGCGGGCGAGAGACCCGCGCCCGATGGGGGAAGAGGATGGGGCGCCTGCTGCTGTGCGCCGTCTCGGCGACGGCCTTGACGACATCGAGCCTGGCGGCCGCGCCGCCGCCATCGGACGGCTTCGCCGCCTTCTACAAGCTGTTCGCGGCCGCCGTGGCCAAGGACGACCAGAAGGCGCTGGCCGGGTTCACCGTGCTGAGCGGGGCCCTCGACCCTGACGACCACCCCGCGTTCACCCAGTTCCACAAGCGCTATCTGACGCCGAAGGAACGCCGCTGCCTGGCCAACGCCAAGCCACAGCGCGACATCGACGGGACCGGCGCGGTCAACTACTTCGTCTTCTGCGGACAGCTGATCTACGGCTTCACCAAGCCCAGCGCCGCCGGCTGGCGGCTGACCGACCTCAGCCCCGCCGACTGATCCCGCGCGCTCAGAACCTTAGCGAGCGCGCCTCCTTGACGTGCGGCAGCGCTTTGACCTTGTCGATCAGCGCCTCGTCCGGGGCGGTGTCGACGCCGACGAGCGCGATCGCGTCCTCGCCGGCGGCGCGGCGCCCGAGATTGAACGTGGCGATGTTCACCCCGGCGTCGCCCAAGAGCGCGCCCAACCGACCGATGAATCCCGGTTTGTCCTGGTTGTTGACGTAGAGCATCGCCGGCCCGAACGGGGCGTCCAGGTCCATGCCCTTGACCTCGACCACCCGCGGCGCGCCGCCGATCAGCGTGCCGGCGAACGAGCGCTTGCCCAGCTCGGTGGCCACGGTGATCCGCATCAGGCTGTCGAAGACCGGCGAGTTGTCCTGGCGCGACTCCGAGATTGTGACGCCCCGCTCCTTCGCGATCGCCGGCGCCGAGACCATGTTGACGTCGGTCAGCATCGGCCGCAGCAGACCGGCCAGCGCGGCCGCGGTCAGCGGCTTGACGTTCAGCGCCGCGACGTCGCCCTCATAGGCCAGGTCGATGCCTTTGAGGCCCACGTCGACCATCTGCCCGGCGAAGGCCCCGAGCTTTTCGGCGAGCGCAATGTAGGGGCTGAGCTTGGGCGCCTCGTCGGCGGTGACCGATGGGCTGTTCAGCGCGTTGGTGACCGCGCCGGTCAAGAGGTAGTCGCTCATCTGCTCGGCGACCTGAAGCGCCACGTTCTCCTGGGCCTCCAGCGTCGAGGCGCCGAGGTGCGGCGTGGCGATGAAGTTCCCCGCGCCGAACAGCACGTTCGCGGTCGCCGGCTCCTCGACGAAGACGTCGAACGCCGCCCCGCCGATGTGGCCGGAGTCGAGGCCGGCGCGCAGCGCCTGCTCGTCGACCAGCCCGCCACGGGCGCAGTTGATGACGAGCACGCCCTTCTTGGTCTTGGCCAGCGCTTCGGCGCTCAGGATGTTGCGGGTCTTGTCGGTGAGCGGCGTGTGCAGGGTGATGACGTCGGCGCGCGCCAGAAGCTCGTCCAGCTCGACCTTTTCCACGCCCAGCTCCACCGCCCGCTCGGGCGAGAGGAACGGGTCGTAGGCGACCACCTTCATCTTCAGGCCGTTGGCGCGGTCGGCGACGATCGAGCCGATGTTGCCGCAACCGATCAGCCCCAGCGTCTTGGCCGAAAGCTCGACGCCCATGAAGCGGTTTTTCTCCCACTTGCCGGCCTGGGTCGACAGGTCGGCCTGAGGCAGCTGGCGGGCGAGCGCGAACATGAGCGCGATCGCGTGCTCGGCGGTCGTGATCGAGTTGCCGAACGGGGTGTTCATCACCACGATCCCTGCCGCGGTCGCCGCCGGAATGTCGACGTTGTCGACGCCGATGCCGGCGCGGCCGATCACCTTCATCCGCGAGGCGGCCGCGATGACGTCCTTGTCGACCTTGGTGGCCGAGCGGAGCGCCAGCCCGTCGTAGTCGCCGATGATCTTGAGCAGCTCGGCCTTGGCCAGGCCGGTCTTCACATCGGCGTCGACCCCACGCGCCTTGAAGATGTCGATGGCCGCTGGCGAGAGCTTGTCGGCGATAAGGACTTTCGGGGCCATCTTCAAGCCGCCTCGAGCAGTTCGTCGGCGACGGTCGCGAACGCCCAGTCCATCCAGGGCGTCAGCGCCTCGAGGTCCGACGTCTCGACCGCGCCGCCGCACCAGATGCGCAAGCCCGGCGGGGCGTCGCGATAGCCGGCGGCGTCGAGCGCGACGCCCTCCTTCTCGAGCAGGTCGGCCAGCTTCTTGGCGAACTCGGCCTGGCCCTCCTTGGCAAGGCCGGTCACGCGCTGGTCGGTGATCTTGAGGCAGACGCTGGTGTTCGACCGCGTGGCCGGGTCTTCCGCCAGGAAGTCGATCCATGGCGTCTTCTCGACCCAACGGGTCAGCACCGCTGTGTTCTCATCGGCGCGATGGAACATGGCTGAAAGTCCGCCGATCGAGGACGCCCACTTCAGCGCATCGAGATAGTCCTCGGTGCAAAGCATCGAAGGCGTGTTGATGGTCGCTCCCTCGAAGATGTCGCGGTTCAACCTGCCCTTCGAAACCATGCGGAACAGCTTCGGCAGGCCCCAGGGCGGGCTGTAGGTCTCGAGCCGTTCGACGGCGCGCGGAGAGAGGATCAGCATCCCGTGCGCCGCTTCGCCGCCCAGCACCTTCTGCCAGGAGTAGGTGACGACATCGAGCTTGGCCCAATCCAGCGGCTGGGCGAAGGCGGCGCTGGTCGCGTCGCAGATGGTGATGCCCTTGCGGTCGGCGGCGATGAAGTCGGCGTTAGGCACGCGAACGCCCGAGGTCGTGCCGTTCCAAGCAAACACCAGGTCGCAGTCCGGGCGCACGCGGCTGAGATCGGGCAACTGGCCGAACGGCGCCTCGATCACCTCGACGTTCGGCAGCTTGAGCTGGTCGCGAATGTCGACGACCCAGTCCTTGGAAAAGCTCTCCCAGGCGGCGACCTGGACGGGCAGCGGGCCGAGCATCGACCACATGGCCATCTCGACCGCGCCGGTGTCCGAAGCCGGCACGATGCCGATCAGGAAATCGTCGGGCACCTCCAGCACGTCACGGGTGCGGTCGATCGCCTCCTTCAGCCGGCCCTTGCCGACCTTGGAGCGGTGCGAGCGGCCGAGCGGGGCGGCTTGCAGGTTTTCGAGCCGCCAGCCGGGATGCTTGACGGTCGGACCAGAGGAGAATTGGGGACGAGCCGGGCGCATGGCCGGCTTGGGGATATTGTGCATCTGACTCCCATCCTTGCAGATGGGCGGCGCCCCGTTGGGAGGGCGTGGCCCGGGGCGGTGTCTACACGATCGCGCCTTGAGCGCCAGTAAATTGTCGGACGGCTCGGCGAAGAAAATCTGGCCCCGGCATCAGGCGCCCGGACCGAGCCGCAGCCGACTCTCCGCAACGGTGACTGCATGACCGCGCAGCAGTGCTCGCTCGCCCTTCATCTCGGTCTCGATGTCGGCGCCGCGCCCTGGATAGGCCTGGTGGAACCGCACCTTCGGGCGGCCGAGCTTGTCGGCGAAGAGGGGCGCCAGGATGCAGTGCATCGAGCCCGTCGCCGGGTCTTCCGGCACGCCGGCGCCCGGCGCGAAGAAACGGTCGACCACATCGAACGGTTGGCCCGGGTCGGCGAAGGCCGCGACGCCGACGTCGCCGCGCTCGGTCGAGGCGCTCGCGATCCGGTGCAGGACTGCGATGTCCGGTTTGAGGCCGCGGATGGCGGCCTCGCTCTCCAGCACCACGATCAGATAGGCCGCGACCCAGACCTCGAGCGGCCGGGCGCCCAGCGCTTCGGCGAGGCCGTCCGCCATTGGCGCCGGCGCCGGCCTGTCGGCGGGGAAGTCCATCTCCAGCCCGCCCGCCGCGCGGCGCACGATCAGCGGGCCGGAGCGGGTGTCGAACGTCAGCGCCTCGGCGCCCAAGCCCAGTTCTTCGAAAAGCACATGGGCGCAGGCCAAGGTCGCGTGGCCGCAGAGCGGCACCTCGATCGCTGGCGTCATCCAGCGTAGGCCGAAGCGCGCGGGGTCTTCGGTGCGCAGGAGGAAGGCGGTCTCCGCCTGGTTGTTTTCGGCCGCCAGCGATTGCATCCAGTCGCTCGCGGGCCAGACGTCGAAAGGCTCGACCACACACGCCTGATTGCCGAAAAACGGCCTTTGGGCAAAAGCGTCCACCATCCACTGGCGCATGGATCAGGCCTCCGCGTAGACGCGGGCGCTGAGCCGCTCGCGGACCGCCGGCCACTCGCTGGCGATCACCGAGAAGTAGACGGAGTCTCGCAGGCTGCCGTCCGGCCGGATCATGTGGGCGCGGAAGACGCCTTCGCGCACGGCGCCCAGCTTGGCGATCGCCGCCTGCGAGCGGAGGTTTTTGATGTCGGTCTTGTACTCGACGCGGTTGAAGCTGAGGTCCTCGAACGCGTAGCGCATGAGCGCGAGCTTGCAGGCGGGGTTGACCTTGGTCCCCCAAG
Source organism: uncultured Alphaproteobacteria bacterium (assembly GCA_963719975.1). Taxonomy (GTDB): domain Bacteria; phylum Pseudomonadota; class Alphaproteobacteria; order Caulobacterales; family Caulobacteraceae; genus Poindextera. Next base: position 365,163 of record CAVRED010000001.1, on the reverse strand, counting down.
CCTTGGGCGCATACCAGGTCGAGCCGATCTCGAGCCGCCGCTGCGCCGGCTCGATCGCAAGGAAGCGCGTCGAGCCGACCAGCTCGTCGGCCAAACGGACCGCCCAGACCGCCTCGACGCCGGCGGCGGCGACCCCAAGCGAGTGATTGAGCCAGCGGTCGAACCCTGAGCCACGCGCATCGTAGGGCATGTGGGCCCAGATCTCAGGATCCTCGCCGGCCGATCTCAACCCAGCGGCATGCGCCTCCTCGAGCGGCTCGAGCCGCACACCGGCGCATTCGAGCAGGGTCGCGCGGACATGAACCGGCTCGCTCATGGCCTCCTGCCGTGTACAAGGCGCGCAAGCCGTCGCGCGACGCCCGCCAGTCGCTCGCCGAAGCTCGGCGATGGCGCCGCGCGATTGTTCGCGCAGGCCCGTGCATGCATCAGCCGGTAGCCGACGCGGGCGATTGTCTCGATGCAGAAGGCGTCCTCGAGCGTCGCGGCCAATCCGCGAAGCCGCACGATGCAGCGGTAGATCGCATCCTCGCCGACGATCCGCCCGCTCCAGCAGCTCTCGATCAGCTCGCTGTGCGAGACAACGCCGCCCTCCGCCCGCGCAAGCGCCACCAGGACCTGCATCACCCGGGGTTCGAGCCTAGTGCGGCGCCCGCGAACGACCAGCTCCCGTCGCGAGGGTCTGATCAGAAGCGCGCCCAACCGGATGTCCGCCTCGCGCGCGAGATCGACGGCGCTCGACATGAGGACGTCGCGGCGGCCGCTGCGTCGAGCGGACGAGGGCGGAAGGGCGTGAGCTTGAACCGACATTGTCACAATCGATTGTATCGATGCGCCTTGAAGCGCGCGTTGGAGTTGTCATAAATGTCCTCGTATTGTATCCGAGGTCAATCGGAATATTGTCACGGTGACAAATGCGGAAGAACGGGGATTGGCGGCCGGATATCAGCGAGGGTGAAGGACGCCTGAGCGATCGGATCCTGGCCGCGCTCGAGGCGGATATCGCCAACGGCGAGCTCGCGCCGGACGCTAGGCTGCCGACCCACCGGCGCCTGGCGGAGATGCTGCGTGTCGGCGTCGGAACGGTGACGCGAGCCTACCTGGAAGCCGAGGCGCGGGGCCTTGTGACCGCGAACGTTGGCCGCGGCACCTTTGTCTCCGACCGGGCCGAAGGGCGGCAGTCGACGAGCGGGTCGGCCGATGCCGTTGTCGACCTTGCCATGAACCTGGCCCCGGCCGCCCAGACCGAGACCCATCTCATCGACGCTTTGGCCCGCCTGCGGCGCCGGAGCGACCTGCGCGCCCACCTCCGCTACGCTCCGTCGGCCGGCTTCGAGAGCCACCGCCGCGCGGGCGCCCGCTGGCTGGCCGAAACCGCCAACTTCAGCGGGCTCGACTGGAGGCGTGTGGTTGTGACCGGCGGCGCCCAGCAGGCGATCGCGATCTCGCTCATGACGGCCAGCCGTCCCGGCGCGCCCTTGATCGTCGAAGCCCTCACCTTCTCTGGCGTCAAGAGCTTGGCCGCCAGCCTTGACCATCGGCTGTATGGCGCGGCCATGGACGCCGAAGGCTTGACACCTGACGGCCTGGACGCCGCCGTGGCCGCTTCGGGGGCTCGTGTCGCCTATGTCCAGCCGCTGCAGAACCCGACCGGGCGGATGATGGGGATGGAGCGTCGGCGAGCGATCGTGGACGTCGCGCGGCGGCGCGACTTGCTTCTGATCGAGGACGACCTCTACGCAGCCTATGCCGCGGAACAGGGACGCCCGCCGCTTGCGCTGCTCGCGCCCGAACGGACCTTCTACGTGACAGGCCTGAGCAAGAGCCTCGCCCCGGGCCTGCGCGTCGGCTACTGCGTTCCGCCGGAAGGCGGGGATTGGCTGGAGCGCTGCACGAGCATGCTCCGCAGCATCGCCTTCGGGCCCCCGAGCCTGGGCGGGCTCGTCGGCGTGCAGTGGATCGAGGATGGGACCGCGCATGAAATCCTCGAGGGCCACCGCCGGGAGTTCGCTCGGCGAACGGCCACGGCGTTGGACATCCTGGGGTCATTGGTCGACCGCCCGCCAAACGCTTCGGCGACGCACCTCTGGGCGCCGATGGACGACCTGAAGGCCGAAAGAGCGGCCGCGCGGGCGTTGCGCGAGCGCGTGCAGGTCACGCCGCCCACCGCGCCTATGGCGCCCGGCTCGACCGAGTGTGGTCTCAGGCTCTGCCTGGGCGGCGCGCCCAGCCTCGCCGTGCTGCAGGAGGGGCTGAGCGTCATCGCCCGCATCCTGGCCGAGGCCGAGGAGCCGGCGCTGGAAGTGATCTAAGCGTGGCGCTCGAACGCTAGACTTCCGGCTCGACGATCGTCAGCTCCGGCCAGCGCGCCTTCGCCGATTGCACGACCTTCGACCAGCCTCGCGCAAGCGGGCGCGTCGGGTTGGGACGGACGTGCATGGCGAAAAGGTCCTCGAGGCCGAACGGCGCTGAGACGTCCAGCCGCCCGTCCCGCTCGAGCCGGACGCCGACTGAGAACACGGGGGACACGAACCGCCCGATCGCCTCATCGGTGCAGGCGAGCGGCGCGTAAGGCTCGCCGAAATGATCCTCGAACCACAGATGCACGCGCGCCTGGTTCCGCACCTCGACCAGGGGTGAAAGTTCAGGTGGGAACGCGGCCGCCGCCGCGCGGATGACACGGTCCTCCGCGGCATAGGAGAGGTCGGCGCCGTCGAAGTAGAAGAGGTCGAAGTCCTTGATTCCGAAGTCAGGCTCTCGGCCGGTCAGCGCGTTCCAGACCGTCTGATAGACGGCGCCGGAGACGATGCGCCAGTCGGGCGGATTAAGATCGCGGGCGATGGTCAGCACCCGCATCAGGCGGGGACTGCCGCGCACGATGGCGTCTAGACGCGCGGCCAGCGCCGCTGTCACGGGTCCCTCAGGGGCCAGGCATGGTCCAGCGGCCCGCTGCCGCCGCCCAGATCCGGCGCCCGGCGGAGGGCCTCGGCGACGTAGTCATGGGCGCGCCGGGCGGCCTCGGCGAGGGTCAGGCCCTGGGCGAGGCCCGTCGCGCAGGCTGACGCCAACGTGCATCCCGTGCCATGACCATGGCGAGTTTCGATGCGTTGGCTCGTCAGCAGAAGATCGACATCCGGGGTCATGAGGATGTCGGTGACAGATTCGCCGGCGATGTGGCCACCCTTCATGAGCACGGCCCTGACGCCGGCTGTCAGCAGCGCCGTGCCGGCGCGGCGAAGGTCGTCGGTGGTCGCGATGGAAAGGCCGGTGAGTCGCTCGGCCTCGGGAGCGTTCGGCGTGAGCAGGGCCGCCAGCGGCAGGAGTTGGCGCATCAGCCCCTCGAACGCGTCTGGGTCGAGCAAGGGAGCGCCGCTTGTCGATGCGAGCACCGGATCGATGACGAGCGGCGCCGCCGTTTCCGCCATGAGCTCGGCCACAGCCTCGACCGTCGCGGCCGAGCCGAGCATGCCGATCTTGATGGCGTCGGCCCCGACGTCGTCGAGCACCGCCCGCGCCTGCGCGACAACGACGGCGGCCGGGACCGGATGAACCGCAGTCACGCCGCGCGTGTTCTGCACCGTGATCGCCGTGATCGCGGTCGCGGCGTAGCCGCCGAGCGCGGTGATTGTCTTGATATCGGCCTGGATTCCGGCGCCGCCGCTCGGGTCCGAGCCGCCGATGGCCAGCACGCGGCCGATCATCAAGCGGCCTCGATCGCAGCCTGCACCGCCAGCGCCTGACGGGTCTCACGCACGTCGTGCACGCGCACAATCGCAACGCCCGCCCGGGCGCCGGCGAGGGCCGCGGCGAGCGAGCCGCCGAGGCGGTCACCGGCCGCGCTGGGGTCGATCCCGGCGATGAAGCGCTTTCGGCTGACGCCGAGCACGACCGGAAAACCCAGGCCCACGATCGGCTCGAGATGCGCCAGCAGGGCGAGGTTGTGTGCGCCGGTCTTGCCGAAGCCGATGCCGGGATCGAGCCAGATGCGCTCGCGCGCGACGCCCCCGTCCATCGCCGCCTGCGCGCGCTCGTCCAGGAAGGCGGTGACCTCGGCCACGACGTCCTCGTAGCTTGGACCGCGCGCCATCGTTCGTGGCGTTCCCTGCATGTGCATGAGGACGACCGTGCAGCCAAGCGCGGCGGCTGTCGCCAGGCCGTCTGGCGCGTGGCCAAGCGCGGTGACGTCATTCCAGATCGCGGCCCCGGCTTCGATCGCGGCGCGGGCGACGGCCGGCTTCATCGTGTCGATGGAGATCGGAAGATCGGTCTCGGCCGCCAGCGCCGTAATCAGCGGCAGGACGCGCGCGACCTCCTCGGCATCGGAAACGGGCTCGGCGCCTGGCCTGGTCGACTCGCCGCCGATGTCGAGGATGTCGGCGCCGTCGGCGACCAGCCGGCGCGCGTGCGCCAGCGCCGCCGCGGGATTGAGATACTTGCCGCCGTCCGAGAAGCTATCCGGGGTGACGTTGACCACCCCCATGACCTTCGGAAGACCTGGGCTCACGCCGGCTCGGGATCGGGGGCGTGGGTCAGCGGCACCGCCGCGGCTGAGGCCGCGATCAGTCGTGTCTCCTCGAAATCGGCCCGCTGTGGCGGGACGCCCTTGAGCAGGTTCTCGATCTCCTCGCCGGTCAGCGTCTCGAACTCGAGCAGCGCCTTGGCCACCGCGTGCAGGTCGGCGATGCGTTGGGTCAGGATGCGGCGCGCCTCGTCCATTCCGTGCTGGACCAGCCGCCGGACCTCGGAGTCGATCTTCTGGGCCGTGTCCTCGGACACGTTCTGGGTGCGTGCGACCGAGTGGCCGAGGAAGACCTCTTCCTGATTGTCGCCGTAGGAGACGGTTCCGAGCTCTTCGGAATAGCCCCAGCGGGTGACCATGTTGCGAGCGAGGCTGGTGGCTGCGGTGATGTCCGATGACGCGCCCGAGGTGATCTTGTCCTTGCCGAAGATCAGCTCCTCGGCGACGCGGCCCCCCATCATGATGGCAAGACGCGCCATCATCTGCTGGTAGTCCATCGAGTAGCGGTCGCCCTCGGGCAGCTGCATCGTCAGCCCCAACGCGCGGCCGCGCGGGATGATGGTCACCTTGTGCAGAGGATCGGCGCCCGGGACGCTGATCGTGATCAGAGCATGGCCGCCCTCGTGATAGGCGGTGAGGCGCTTCTCCTGCTCGCTCATGGCCATGGATTTGCGCTCGGCGCCCATCATGACTTTGTCCTTGGCGTGCTCGAAGTCGGGCATGGTGACCATGCGACGGTTGCGCCGCGCGGCGAGGAGCGCGGCTTCGTTCACCAGGTTCGAGAGATCGGCGCCGGAGAAACCTGGCGTGCCGCGCGCCAGCGTGCGGACGTTGACGTCGGCGGCCAAAGGCACGTTGCGCATGTGCACGCGCAGGATCTTCTCGCGCCCGACCACATCCGGGTTCGGCACCACGACCTGCCGGTCGAAGCGGCCAGGGCGCAGCAGCGCCGGGTCCAGCACGTCGGGACGGTTGGTCGAGGCGATGACGATAATGCCCTCGTTGGCCTCGAAGCCGTCCAGTTCCACCAGCAGCTGGTTCAGCGTCTGCTCACGCTCGTCGTTTCCGCCGCCAAGGCCCGCGCCACGGTGGCGGCCGACCGCGTCGATCTCGTCGATGAAGATGATGCAGGGGCTGTTCTTCTTTGCCTGCTCAAACATGTCGCGCACGCGGCTCGCGCCGACGCCGACAAACATCTCAACGAAGTCGGAGCCCGAAATGTAGAAGAACGGGACGCCCGCCTCACCGGCGATGGCGCGGCCGAGCAGCGTCTTGCCAGTGCCCGGCGGGCCTGCGAGCAGCGCGCCCTTGGGGATCTTGCCGCCCAGCTTCTGGAACTTTGCCGGGTCCTTGAGGAAGTCGACGATCTCGGCAAGCTCTTCCTTGGCCTCGTCGACCCCGGCGACGTCGTCGAAGGTGACGCGGTTCTTGTTCTCGGTCAGCAGCCGCGCCTTGGACTTGCCAAAGCCCATCGCGCCGCGCGCGCCGCCCTGCATCTGGCGCATGGCGAAGAAGTAGAGGACGCCGATGGCGATGAACGGCAGGAAGTTGAGCAGAATGGTCAGCAGCAGATTGCCGCTGGCGGGCACGACCGAGATATCGACGTTGTGCTCGTGCATGTCTTTGATCAGGTCGCCCTGATCGGCCGGCGTGGTGACGGTGTGCTTGCCGTCGGTCTGCACGACGTCGACGCTCTGCGCCTTCAAGGTGGCGGATTTTACCCGGCCGGCCTCGATATTCTGCAGCAGCACGGAATAACTTTCCTCGCCGCTGGTGGTGGCGGCGCCCGGCCGCACCATGCTCCAGAGGCCGACCAGGAGCAGCAGGATCACGCCCCAGATGGCCATATTGCGCAGGGTCATGCCCTTAAGAACCTCTATGAAGAGCCACTTGGGCTCAAGATAAGGCGCCGCACGCCGTTTCGCCACGCGCACGAATTGTCACGGCCCCGGGCGCCGCCGGCTCGGTGACGATCGCGCCGCAGGCGGCAAGGAACCGATTCCCCGCCAGCGAACGCGCCTCAACGCCGTTGCGCCCTGCAAGGATCGGGCAAGTTGGCCGCCCACCGGCCGCGAACACGATCGGGAGCGCCGCCCTGGCGGCCGCCGGTGCGCACCTGAGCGCCAGCCGCTCCACCGCATCCAGCCCCGCCGCGTGGCCGTTCAGCGCCGAGACCACCGCGTCCGACCGTGCGGCGACCAGCTCGAAGCGGCCGTCCCAGACGCTCGCGCGACCGTGCGCGAGCGACAACGGCTCCAGTCCGCCACGCGCCGCTTCGCCGGCGTCGCGGCTGACGGTCACGCGGTCGCCCAGCGCCCCGAGTCTGGCCCCGGCCAAGGTCGCGACGAAGTCGTCGCCCGCCGAGAGCCTGGAGCGGATTGCCTCGACCGAACGGCGCCGCGGCGGACGCTCCCGGCCGCCAGTGGAGAGAAGCGCGGCGCCCAGGACCTTTCTCGCCGACGCTGGCGGCGCCGCGGCCAGCGCTTCGCGGTCGAGGCCGATCGCGCCCCAGTCGTCGATATCGGCGGAGAGAGCCAGAGCGCACGCCACCGCATCCTCGGCGGCTGGCGATAGCGCGCAGCAACCCGGGCCGAGCGCGGCGCGCGCGCGGGCGCGGGGTTGGGCGAGGTCCTGGTTGGCGGGGTCGTCGATCCAGGTGAAGCCTTCGGCTCTGAGGCTGGCGCGGATCGCGGCGCGGCGGGTTCGAAGCAGCGGCCGGAACAGCATGACGCCCCGCCCCTCCGGCCACACAGGCGATGGTCGCCAGGACCCGAGCGCGCCCAGGCTCGATCCTTCCGCCCGCATCAAGGCCGCCTCGGCGAGGTCGTCGGCGGTATGGCCAAACACCACGACGCTCGCGCCGACCGCGCGCGCGGCGGCCGCAATGAGGGCATGGCGCGCGCGGCGCGCCGCGGCAGACAGGCCGCGTGTCGGCTTGTCGCCTTCCCACGCAAGCCCGCGGAAGTCGGCGCCCAGCCGGCGGGCGGTGTCGGCGGCGAACGCGGCCCACGCGCGGCTCTGCGGCTGCAGGCCATGGTCGACGTGCAGAGCGACCACGGGCCGACCGCAGGCCTTGGCCCAGCCCAGGCTCGCGATCAGCGCGGCCAGCGAGTTGCCGCCGCCCGAGAAGGCCACGGCCAGGGGCTGGTTCAGCGTGCGCGCGAGTCGCGCGTCGAGTGGCTCGACCGTCAGCCGCCGCACTTGGCTTTGATCCGCGCGGCGTCCGCCCGCGCCTTCGCCGCGGCGCCGCCAGACTTGGCGTAGTGGCGGTCGAACTCGCCCAAAGCCGCGCAGGCGTCGGTCGGCCGGTTCAGTTCGAGCAGGGAAAGCGCCAGCTTGACCACGGCGTCCGGCGCCCAAGAGGTCTGCGGCCAGCCCTTGGTGGCCCCGATGTAGGCGGCCGCGGCGCCGGCGTAGTCGTCCTGCACGTAGTTGGTCTCGCCCAGCCAGTAGCGGGCCTGCGGCGTTTGCGGCGTGGACGGGTATTGGTCGACGTAGGCCTGGAACGCGGCCTGCGCCGCCTGATAGTCGCCGTCGAGCAGCAGCTGGCGCGCACGGGTGTAGGCCGTCTTCGCATCGCCCTGGTCGGCAGCGGGCGCCGGCGCGCCGCTCTCCGCCGCGCCGGTGTCGGCGGGCGCCGGCTGTACGGCGGGCGGCGGCGCGGTCATCGCCGCGAGAGCCTTCTCGAGCTTGTCGACGCGATCGCTGAGCGCGGCGAGCTCAGCCTTCTCGTCGTTCGCGTCCTTGCGCGCCAGGTCCAGGCGGTGGGTCAGGTCGTCGACCTGGCCGTTGATGCCGCGCAGCGACTGTTCCATGTCGTCGATGCGTCCGGAAAGGGCCGTCACCATCGGATCGGGTCCGGCGTCTTTGATTTCGATCGGCCGGCCGGTGGCGCGGGCCTGCAAGACGATCTCGCGCACCTCCTGAAGCTGTTTCTCCAGCCGGTCGAGCCGCTCGCGCAGCGAGGCGTCGACCCCAGGACCGTTGTCCTGCGCCAGCGCGGCGGGCGCAGCCAGGAGCGCGACCGACAGGCAAGCGAGCAACAGCGTGCGCAAGGTCATGCCCTGATGATCACACGAAACCCTTGGCCAAACTACGGCCGGCGCCTACTGCGCGCCGCCGATGATCGCGGTGTGAGCGTTGCGGTTCTTCGCCCAGGCGTCTTCGTCGTCGCCCGCATCGATCGGGCGCGCCTTGCCGTACGAGACCGTTGTGATGCGCGATCCGTCGACGCCATGGTTGATCAGAAACTGCCTCACCAACTCCGCCCGGCGCGCGCCCAGTCCGAAGTTGTACTCCTCCGTCCCCCGCTCATCGCAATTGCCTTCGATGCGCACCTTCACCGCGGGATAGCGGCTGAGCCACTGTGCTTGCTTGGAGAGCATGTCCACGGCATCGGGCCGCACCGTGAACTGGTCGAAGTCGAAGTAGATCCGATCGCCGACGTTGACCACGAAGTCCTGGCTGGAGCCGGGGACCGGCGCGCTCGGCTGCTCGGCGACCGGCTGTTGCGCAGGCGGCGGAACGTAGGGCTGCTGCTGTTGCTGACCCTGATTGGTCGGCGCGAGCGGCTCGGGCTTCGGGTGCGAAGCGCAGGCGGCGATGGAAAGCGCCAACCCGGACACCATCGCCACTCGAACGCCAACCCTGATCTTGAACTTCATCTGTCCTCTCCTTGCGGCGGGCGCCAGGCGGGCGCCGATATTGGCTCGGCGGCCTTGCGAATGTCCTGACAAACCCTCCATCACTGCGTCGCTCCCTCGGGCGTCCCCAAGAGCGGCGACCACGCGGGGTCGGACGCGTCGCCTGGGAACGCGGCCGCCCGAGTGACCTGGCCCGTTACGTCGACTGTCCACAAACGCGCGCCGTGGCCCGGCGTTTCCCTCGAGAACATGATCACCCGCCCGTTCGGCGCCCAGGTCGGCCCCTCATCGAGGTAGCTGGTGGTCAGCAGCTTCTCGTCCGAACCGTCCGTGTGCATAACCCCGATGTGGAAGGTCGAGCCGGTCTGCTTGGTGAACGCGATCAAATCGCCCTTGGGCGACCAGACCGGCGTCGTGTAACGCCCCTCGCCAAACGAGATGCGGTGCTGGTCCGACCCGTCGGCGTTCATGACGTAGAGCTGCGGACCGCCGGCCCGATCGGAGTTGAACACGATCTTGGAGCCGTCGTTCGAGAAACTGGGCGAAGTGTCGATCGCGACGTCGGCGGTCAACTGACGCACCTGCCGCGTTCTGAGGTCCATCACGTCGATGTTGCTCGCCCCATTCTTCTCCACCGACAGCGCCACTTTGGTCCCATCGGGCGAGAAACGGGGGGCGAACACCATGCCCTTGAACTCGCCGAGCAACTCCTGGCGTCCGGTTTCGATGTTGAGCAGGTAGATCGACGCTCCGGAATCCCGGAGCTGCATGAAGGTGATCTCCTGGTCGCTGGTCGAGAAACGCGGCGTGAAGACCTGGTCCTTTGAGTCGGGCGTTTCGAGATAGCTTGGGTCGGCGCCGTCCTGGTCCATGATCGCGAGCCGACGGATGCGCTTGGTCTTCGGGCCGCTCTCGGCGACGAACACCACTCGGGTGTCGAAATAGCCGTCCTCGCCGGTCAGCTTCTTGTAGACGGCGTCGGCGATCTTGTGCGCAAGCCGCCGCCAGTTGTCCTGGGTCGAGGAGTACTGGAATCCCAGCAGCGGCTGTTGGGCGTAGACGTCCCAGAGCCGGAAGTCGACGTGCATCTTGCCCTCGGGGTCCACCGTGGCCTGACCGTCGAGCAGGGCTTGGGCGTTGATCTGCTTCCAGAGCGGAAACTGCGGCTGGAGGTTCACATCCGGGGACTTCTCGAGGAAGGTGTTGGGATCGACCGGCTTGAACAGGCCCGAGCCCTCGAGGTCGTTCTCGACCACCTGGGCGATCTCTGCTCCTTGCGTCCCGCCGAAGGCCGGGACCGCGATCGGCATGGGCTGCAGCACGCCCTGGTTCACGTCCACAGTGACGTCGGCGAGCGCCGGGCGCGGCGAAACGACGGCGACAGCGAGCAGAGCGACGATCGCAGCGGCCAGGCGTCGGAAGAGGGGCATCGACGGCCTCATCGGCTTGAGCAGTAGCTCTTCTGGTTGAAGTTCACGGTGATATTTTGACCGTAGAGGGCCGGCGGCAGCTCGGAGAACGGCTCGCCCTCATAGACCGCGCGCACGGCGCGGTCGGACGCGGCGGCCTGGGCCGGGTCCGCGGCGCCAGCCTGGGACGACGTCGGCGCACCGTCGAGGCGCCCGCTCGCCGTCAGCTTGAACGTGACCTTGATCGTCACGTCCCCGCCCGGCGCGTCGCAGTTCGGGTTCCACAGGCGCTGCAGCTCGCCGGAGAGCGAGGTAAGGGCGGCGCTGGAGACGGCGTTCGACACGCCCGTGGTCGTCCGCGCCTGCACCGCCTGGCTAGGGCGCGATGGTCCGCGCTGGGCCGAGGACGGGTGCGCCGATTGCGATTGATGGCTTAGGGCGGCGGCGAGGGCGGTCCAGTCCTCGGACGGCGCGGGCGTCGGTTTGGTCTTGGCCACCGGCGTCGGCTGAGGCGCGACCTTCTGGGGGTGCGCCTTGGCGGGCGCGGGCGACGGCGGAACAGGCGACGGCGGCTCGGCGCGCAGGGCCGGCTGGGGCGGCGCCTGAGGCTCGGGCGCCTCGGTGGCGGCGGCCTGAGGTTGCGGCGCCTGTACGGCCGGCGCCGGGGCGGGCGCCTCGGCCCCGCTGATCAGAGTCACCGGCACCACCTCGCCCATGTGGATGGTCTCGGACCACGGCCAGGAGACCAGCGCCGCGACCAGCACGGCCACGTGCAGCAACGCTGAGGCCGCCAGGGCCGGGTAGCGGTCGGTGCGCCCGGCCATCAGGGACGCGCCCTATTCGTTGGCGCGAGCCCCGAGGACGGGCCGCCCGTGTCGGTGATCAGCCCGATCGAGCTGAACCCCGACTGGGAGAGGCTGGCCATCACCTGCGCCACGACGGCGTAGGGCGCGCGCCCATCGGCGCGGACGTACACCGGCTTGGTGAAGCCGCTGTCGGCCATCGAGCGCATCTTAGGCCCCAGTTCGTTGAACGGCGTCTCGACCGTCTGCACGAAGATGGCGCCGTCGGCGCGAATGGTGATGGTCAGCGGCTCGTTCTGGTTGCTGATCGCGCCCGCTTCGGTCTTCGGCAGCTGCACCGGCACCCCAGCGGTGAGCAGCGGCGCCGAGATCATGAAGATGATCAGGAGCACCAGCATAACATCGACCAGGGGCGTGACATTGATCTCCGAAAGCGCGCGCCGGCTCCGCCCGCGGCGGCGGCCGCGGCGCTGGTTGGAGGAGTCGAGCGAGAGCGGCATGGCTGCGCGGCCTAGCCTTTGATGCGCTCGCTCAGCCGCCGCGACACCGCGGCCGAGAGCTCGTCGGCGAAGCCCTCGAGGCGGCTGGTGAACTTACCGGCGTCGGTCGAGAACTTGTTGTAGGCAATGTAGGCGGGGATGGCGGCGGCCAATCCCACCGCGGTGGCGAACAGGGCCTCTGCGATCGCCGGCGCGACGACGGCAAGGTTGGTGTTCTTCTCGACCGCGATGGCCTGGAAGGCGTGCATGATCCCCCAGACCGTGCCGAACAGGCCTACAAAGGGCGAGGCGGTGGCCACGATGGCGAGGGAGCCAAGGCCCTCCTCCACCCGCGCGCCCTCGCGGGCGATGATCGAATCGAGCGCCCGGTCGATACGCTGCAGCAGCAGCGCGATCGCCGTTTCGCCTCCCCCTTTGCCGCCCTCGCGCCAGTCGCGCAGGGCCGCCTGCAGCATGCGCGGCAACGCATGCCGCGGATCGGGGCCTGCCTCGGCGGCGACCTCCTCCAGCGAGCGGCCCGACGCGACCTCGCGCTCGAAGCGGTCGGCCTGACGGTTGAGGGCGGCGAAGCGGACGAGCTTGTCGATGATGATCGTCCAAGACCAGACCGAGGCGAGGATGAGGCCGACAAGCACCAGCTTCACGACCCAGTCGGCGCGCAAGAAGACGGCGATGATGGAGAAGCTTTCCGGCGTGAGCGCGCTCTGAGCGTCCATGCGTTGGGTCTGGCTCCGGCCTTTGGCCCCGGCCCAGTTGGCCGGGGAGGGTGGTGAAACTAAGGCGAGTCTCGCGACAACAGAGGCGTCAACGCCGCGACGAGTTCGGCGGGCGGGCGGCGCACGCGGCCGTCCGGACCGATGCAGACCACCTCGACCTCGGCGGTCGCGATCAATCCGCCGCCGCGCAGGATGCGCTGCGCGACGTTCAAGCGGGCGCGATGCCGGTGCGCGAACCGCGTGCGCACCTCCAGCGCGTCGTCGATGCGGGCGGCCTGGCGGAACTCGATCGTCATCCGCGTCACCGCGAACGCGGCCGGATCGTCGCGGGCAAGCAGGCTCGCGTGGTCGACCCCGGCCAGCCGCAGGAAGTCCGAGCGGCCGCGCTCGAAGAACCGGGCGTAGTTGGCGTGATAGACGACGCCGGTGAGGTCGGTGTCCTCGTAGTACACGCGGACCGGCAGCACATGCTCGCTCCCCTCGAAGGCGCCGGCCGACGGCTCCACCGGCCTTTACGCCTCGTCCTCGAACAGTCCGGGCTGCGCCGTCGGCGAGCGGGGCGGCGCGGTGAGGCCGAGATGTCCGTAGGCTTTGGCGCAGGCCATGCGGCCGCGCGGGGTGCGCTGGATGAAGCCCTGTTGCAGCAGGAAGGGCTCGACGACGTCCTCGACGGCGTCCCTGGCCTCGGCGATGGCGTAGGCCAGCGTCTCAACCCCGGCCGGTCCGCCCCCGTAGTTCTCGATCAGCGCCGTCAGATACTTTCGGTCCAGCGAGTCCAGGCCGGCCTCGTCGACCTCGAGGCGCGCGAGGCCGCGGGCGGCGCAGGCGCGGTCGATGCGCTCAGCCGCCTCCGCGCCGGCGAAGTCGCGCACGCGCCGCAGCAGGCGTCCGGCCACGCGCGGAGTGCCCCGCGCCCGCCGCGCGATCTCGGCCGCGCCGTCCTCGGTCAGCGCCATGCCGAGCTTTCGCGCCGCCTGGGTCAGCACCAGCTGCAACTCCTCGGGCGAGTAGAACTCAAGCCGGATCGGGATGCCGAAGCGGTCGCGCAGCGGCGTCGCCAAGAGGCCCGCGCGCGTCGTCGCCGCCACCAGGGTGAAGGGTTCCAGGTCGATGCGCACCGAGCGCGCCGAGGGGCCTTCGCCGATGACGAGGTCGAGCACATGGTCCTCCATCGCCGGATAGAGGATCTCCTCGACGTTCGGCGCGAGCCGATGCACCTCGTCGATGAAGAGCACGTCGCGGGGCTCGAGGTTGGTCAGGATGGCGGCGAGGTCGCCGGCCTTGGCCAGCACCGGACCTGACGTGGCGCGGAAGTTCACGCCGAGCTCGCGGGCGATGATCTGCGCCAACGTCGTCTTGCCCAGCCCCGGCGGGCCGAACAGCAGGACATGGTCCAGCGCCTCGGCGCGGCCGCGCGCCGCTTCGATGAAGACGGCGAGGTTGCCCTTGGCCTGCGCCTGGCCAACGAACTCCGCCAGCGTCTGTGGCCTGAGCGCGCGATCAGCGCGCTCGAACGTCTCGGCTTCCCCAGAGACGAGCCGCGTCATCCGCCTACGCTCCTGGCGGAGCTGCGGCGGACGAGTCCGCCGAGGCGCGAAGTGCGAAGGCGGATCAACGCCCCAGCTCCTGCAGCGCCGCTTTGATAACGGCCGAGACGTCCGCGTCCTCGCCGAGGCGGATCAGCGCCGCATCGACCGCGCGGCGGGCGGAGACCTCGGCGACCTGCAGGCCGAGCAGCGCGGCCACGGCCTCGCCGGCCGTGCTGGGTTCATGCGCTGGGGCGATCTGGGCATGGAAGGCGGCCACGGCGCCGTCGGCGATCGGCTTGTCCTTGAGCTCAGTGATGATGCGCTGGGCGAGCTTGGGGCCGACGCCCTGCGCGCGGCCAACCTGGGCGCGATCGCCGCGCGCCACCGCCTGCGCAAGCTCGGCCGGGGGCAACACGTCGAGCACGGCGAGCGCGGCCTTCGGCCCAACCCCCTGCACCGCCTGCAGAGCGACGAACGCGCGCCGCTCGTCACGGGCGAGGAATCCGAAGAGGCGCAGGCCCCCCTGCTCCGACCACTGGGTCTCGACATGCAACAGCGTCTCGTCGCCCGGCGGCGGCAACCGAGAGAGCGTGCGCGACCCACAGCGAACGACGTAGCCCACGCCGACGACGTCGATCAGGGCGTCCTCCTCACCGACCTCGGCGACCAGCCCGCGCAGTCGCCCGATCACGCCGCGGCCCCCAGGCTCCTGGCCCGCCTGGCGTGGGCGTGGGCGATGGCGACGGCGAGCGCATCGGCCGCATCGGCGCTGGCCGGCCCCGCGGCCGGCAGCAGGCGCGCGACCATGAAGGCGACCTGGGTCTTGTCGGCCCCGCCGGTCCCGACCACGGCCTTCTTCACGGCCTTGGCGGCGTACTCCGCGACGAGGAGGCCTGCCCGCGCCGGCGCGATGATCGCGGCCGCTCGCGCGTGGCCGAGTTTCAGCGTCGAGGACCCGTTGGCGGTGACGAAGGTCTCCTCGATCGCGGCCTCGTCCGGCGCGTAGCGGGCGACCACCTCGGCCACGCCGTCGAACACGGCGAGCAGTCGGTCGGAAAGGGCCATGGTCTCCTTCGGCGAGATCACCCCGTGGGCGACGTGGGAGAGCCTCGCGCCTTCGATCACGATCACGCCCCAGCCGGTGCGACGAAGGCCCGGATCGAGGCCGAGGATGCGAATCGCGTTCGTCATGTGTTCCGGCAGCATTGCGCGCCGCGCGCGCCCTGGGAAGGCGACCGGATCGGTTAATGAGGAGTTAAGCCTTGCCGACGCTCGGCCGAGGTGAGACGCCGGCCGCCGATGATCCATGTGCCGACCGCGCTATGGCTGCACACGCCGTTCGATCTCGCCGCCTGGGCCGCCGGCGCGGCGGTCGGCTTTGGGCTCTACCGCTGGCGGCCGGCATCACACTGGCCGGCGTGACGGTCGTCCGAGCGACCCGCCGGGCCCATCCGGCCGCGCCGCCGAAGCGCGGCTAGCCCGCCAGCTCCGCCATCTGCTCGTCGGTGATCTCGACGTTGGAGTAGACGTCCTGCACGTCGTCGTCGTCCTCGAGCGCCTCGATCAGTTTCATCAGGGTCGCGGCGTCGGCCGCCGAGACAGGCGTCGTCGTCTTTGGTCGCCAGACCACGCCGGTGGACGCGGGTGGGCCGAGCGTGGCCTCCAGCGCCTCGGCGACCGTGGAGAGGTCCTCGAAAGCGGCGGTGATCAAGTGGCCCTCGCCGTCGCTCTCGACGTCTTCCGCGCCGGCTTCGATCGCCGCCTCCATCACCTCATCCTCGCCGCCGGCGGACGGCGGGTAGGCAACCTCGCCCACCCTGTCGAACATGAAGGCGACCGAGCCGCTCTCGCCCATGTTGCCGCCGTTCTTGCCGAAGATGGCGCGCACCGATGCGGCGGCGCGGTTGCGGTTGTCGGTGAGCACCTCGACGATGAGGCCGACCCCACCCGGCCCGAAGCCCTCGTAGCGGATATCCTCGAAGGAGTTGGTCTCGCCACCGATCGCCTTCTTGATCGCCCGGTCGATGTTGTCCTTTGGCATCGACTCCGCCCGCGCCGCGGCGATCGCCAGTCTGAGGCGGGCGTTGGCGGTGGGATCGGGCAGGCCCGACTTGGCTGCAAGCGTGATGTCGCGCGAGAGCTTGGAGAAGATCTTCGAGCGCTTCTTGTCCTGGGCGCCCTTGCGGAACTGGATGTTCTTGAACTTGGAGTGGCCGGCCATCGGAGTTCTCTTGAGGCGGCGGGGCTTGTAGCGCCGCGCTCAGGCCTGCGCCAGTGCCGCCGGTCCGCAATCGATGCGCTCGACACGGCCATCGTGCAGCCGGTGGAAGGCGTCCTGCGGCGTCTCGTAGAGGCGGTAAGCCTCGAACGGCTCGCCCAGATAGGCGCCGCGGATCGCCCGACCTATGCCGGCGTGGGCGACAGCGATGACCCGCCCCCCCTCCCTCAAACGCTCGTCGAGCCAGGACCGCGCGCGGGCGTCGAGCGACTCCAGGCCTTCCCCCTCGGGCGCATGGCCGAACACGCCGATGACGCCCGCCAGATGCGGCCAACGCGTTTCGACTTCCGGCCGCGTCAGCCCCTCGAGCGCGCCGTAGTCGGCCTCGACCAATCGGGGCTCGATGCAGGGCTCGGGCAAGCCTATGGCCTGCGCGACGATCGCCGCCGTCTGCCGTGCGCGGCCGAGCGGGCTCGTCTCTATCACCCAACCGCCTGGATCGGCGCGCGTCAGCGCCGCCAGCCGCTGGCCAAACGCCCCGGCCTGGGTCAGGCCGCGTGGGCTTAGCGGCGACTTCAGCCGTCCCTGGAAGCGGCCCTCGCTGTTGGCCAGCGTCTCGCCATGGCGAAGCAGATAGATCATGCTTGCTGTCTAGCGTTGCGACCGGTGCCCGTCACTCGCCCGTACCCGGAGACGTCATGCCCGATCCTGAACCCGCCACGCTGGTCGCGACCGAGACGCCGCAGGACCTCGTGGTCATCGACGTCCCGCCGGCTCCGGTCGCCCAGCCCGTCGCCACCAACCTCGCCTTGTTCGCGATCGGAGCGACGGCGTTCGGCGCCCTCGCGATCGGCGCGCTGGCCATCGGAACGCTCGCTATCGGCCGCCTGGCGATCGGTCGCGGGCGGATCAAGGCGCTCGAGATCGACGACCTGACCGTCCGTCGGCTCAGGGTGCTGGAGCGGTTGTAAGGCGCGCCGCGGCGGCTGCCTCCGGCACGGTCTGGCTGAGCCGCCCGCCGATGCGGATGGGCTCGATGCGCCGGGCAAGGCCGCTCGCCGGATCGGTCTCGACGAAGACGCCACAGACGGTGGCCGGGCCCTCCGCCGGCTGGAACCGGCCGCCGGAGATGCGGGTGGTGAACCGGCGGAGCGGCTCCTCCTTCTGGTTGCCGATCACGCTGTCGTAGTCGGCGCAGGCGCCGGCGTCGGTCTGATAGGCCGTACCGCCGTCCAGGATCTGCACATCGGCGGTCGGCACGTGGCTGTGGGTGCCGACGACCAGGCTCGCGCGCCCGTCGCAAAAGTGGCCCATCGCCATCTTCTCCGAGGTCGCCTCGGCATGCATGTCGATTATGATCGCATCCGCCGCATGACCCAGCGGGCAGGCGCCGAGCTCCGAATCGACCGCGGCGAACGGATCGTCGAGCAGCGGCTCCATGTGCACGCGGCCGAGCAGGTTCACGACCAGCACGCGCAGGCCACCCTCGGTCTCGAACAGCTGGGCGCCGCGGCCAGGCGCCGCCGACGCTGCCGGATAGTTCAACGGGCGGATCAGCCTAGGCTCGCGCACGATGTAGGTCAGCGCCTCGCGCTGGTCCCAGGCGTGGTTGCCGAGCGTGAGGCAGTCGGCGCCGGCCGCAAAAAGCTCGCCCGCGGTCTTCTCGGTGATCCCGAAGCCGGCGGCGGCGTTCTCGGCGTTGACCACGACGAACTCGAGCCCGAGACGGCGGCGCAGATGCGGCAGATGCTCGGCCAGGCCCTCGCGGCCCGAACGGCCGACGACGTCGCCGAAGAAGGCGAAACGCATGCGGAGTCCTTCTCGTTCAAGGCTCCGGTATAGGCGATTTTCTCGCGGATTGCCCGCAAAGGGTGGCGGCGCCGCGGAACCGTGAAGGCGGATCAATCCCCTCGGACCTGGAGTACCAGGTGGGCGCCGTGTGTCCGGGACCACGATCCCGGCCAGGGACAGCTCCCGTCGAGAGAATTTAAGGTCCCCGGGATGAAAAGCCTTCGACGCGAGCCGCAGCAAGACCCGCCGGGTCCCAACGTAGGGACTCCGGGGGGCAGGCTCAAGGCGCCAACTCGTCTCCGTTGGGAGAGGCTTGGGCTCTAGTCGTCGAGATCTGGAGTGAGTTTCAGCGTCTCGATGCGGGCCTGGCGGATCAGGGTGATCTCGGTCTCGGCGCCGGCTATCTCGGCGGTCAACAGCCGGTGCAGGTCGTCGACGGTGAAGACCTCGCTGCCAGCAAGCGCCAGGATGACATCGCCCTTTCGGACGCCAGCGCGCACGGCCGGCCCGCCCTCGACCGCCTCGGCGACGAGCACGGCCGTGTCGCGCTCTCGGTGCAGCCGCCGGGCTAGGCGCGCATCGAGCGGCGTGGTCTGGCCGGCGACGCCGAGGCGCGCGCGCCGCACGCGGCCGTCGCGCATCAGGCGGGCGGTGACGTCGATCGCCGTGTCGATGCCGATCGCGAAGCAGAGCCCCTGCGCTCCGCCGATCATCGCGGTGTTGATGCCGACGACGCGGCCGTGACCGTCGACCAGCGCTCCACCCGAGTTGCCCGGATTGAGCGGCGCGTCGGTCTGGATGACGCTCTCGATCAACCGCCCGCTCGGCGAGCGCAGGGTGCGGCCGAGCGCGCTGACGATGCCGGCGGTGACCGTGGCCTGGAACCCGAGCGGGTTGCCGATGGCGACGACCAGTTGGCCGACGCGAAGCGCGCCCGAGCGGCCGAACCCGGCGTGCGGGAGCCCGGTCTCGTCCAGCCTCAGAACGGCAAGGTCGGTCGCAGGATCGTCGCCGATCAGGCGCGCGGCGAACTCGCGCCCGTCGGTCAGCGAAGCCTTGAGCCGGGTCGCGCCCGCGACGACGTGGCTGTTGGTGAGCAGATAGCCGTCCGGCGCGAAGAGGACGCCGGAGCCCGTGCCGGAGCGGCCCTTCGCGTTGGTGGCCGTGATGTGCGTGACCGCCGGCCCGACCGTGTCGAACGCGTGGGCGACGGTGGCGGAGTAAGGATCGAGCGCTTCGGTGAGCGGCTCCACGGAGTCGAATGCCATCGCGGAAATGTGGGCGCCACACCGGCCTCCCGCAACGGAAGCGCTGGGCCCCCCGGTCAGCGCACCACGATGTGGCCCGTCATGCCCAGCATGGCGTGCAGCGGATGGGTGCAGTGCATCTCGTAGGTCCCGGCCGTCTGGGGCGTGAAGCCGACGTCGGCGGCGACGCCGGGCGTCAGGTCGATCTCGCCATCCTTCACCGCGCTGGCCGCATCCGCATCGACGGTGACGGTCTTGAAGAAGGCCTTAGCGCTCAGGCTGTGATCGTGCTTGCCGCCGTTGGTGAGACGCAGGACGTAATGCTGTCCCTTGCTGAGGGTGATGTCCGACGGCGTGAACTTGAATTCCGAGAGCTCGACCGGAATCACCGTCGCTTGATCGCCCTGCGCGGCCGCGCCGACAGGCAGGAGTGCGAGCGCCGCGACGGCGGCCAGTGGGGCAAGCTTGAATGCGGACATGATGACGTGACTCCGTTGGCTATGCGTCGCTCGCCTTATAGGCGAACCATGGCTTTTCGTCGGCATGTCTCGAACCCACGCCTTGCGCACAGCGAGGGTTCTGGCGCCTACGACTCGATCAGTTTCAGCGCCAACTCGGCCAGCACCCGCGTGCCAGAGTTGTCGCGGCTGGCGTTGCCCGTGCCGATGCCGTCCAGGTTGCGTTTGAACACCCCTTGGCCGATCGAGGCGAGTCGGAAGGCGGCGAAGCCGATCAGGAAGTTCAGGTCGTCGATCCGTTCGCGGCCCGTGCGCCGGCAATAGGCGGCGACGTAGGTGTCCTGGGTCGGGATGCCGGACGTCGCGAAATCGACGCCAGTCAGCGAGCCCCAGCCCTCGGACACCGAATGCCAGAGCAGGCAGTTGTAACCGACGTCGGCCAGCGGGTGACCGAGCGTCGAGAGCTCCCAGTCGAGCACGGCGATCAGGCGCGGCTCGGTCTCGTGGAACATCACGTTCTCGAGTCGGTAGTCGCCGTGGGCGATCGTCGTCGTGTCATCCGTCGGGACGAGGGCTGGCAGTTCGGCGATCAGCCGCTCCATCGCCTCGACACGCTCGGTCTCCGCGCCGCGATACTGCTTGGTCCAGCGGTCGATCTGGCGGACGAAATAGTTGCCCGGGCGGCCGTAGTCGGCGAGGCCGATCGCCGTGTAGTCGACGCCGTGCAGGCGGGCGAGCACGGCGTTCAGCTCGTCGTAGATCGCCGCGCGTTCGGCGGGTTCAAGGCCCGGCAGCCGCGCGTCCCGGAAGATGCGGCCCTCCATATAGTCCATCACGTAAAAGGCGGTGCCGATGACGGCATCGTCCTGGCACAGCGCGCGCATGACCGGGACCGGAAACCCGGTGGTCCCCAGCGCCTTCATCACGCGGTATTCGCGGTCGACCTGGTGGGCGCTGGCCAGGAGCTGGCCGGGCGGTTTCTTGCGGAGCACGTACCGGCGGTCGCCGGCGGCGATGTAGAAGGTCGGGTTCGAGGCGCCGCCATGGAATTGGCGAAGCCGCATCGGCCCCTCGAAGCCCTCGACGTTGGCGGAAAGCCACGTCTCGAGCGCCGCTTCGTCAAACCGGTGGTTCGCCCTCACCTCGCCCACGATTGGCGGGTCGGCCGCCTCAGCCATTGCATTCCCCGAAGTCATGCGCGTTGATCTCCGTCAGAGGCCCGTCGCCAACGGCTTTAGAGCCCGAGGCCGAAAGAGGCCAGGAGGAGACGCTAGCCCATGGCCGCCATCGCCGTCGAAGACTTCAGCTGCACCCTCTACGAGGTGCGCGACCACATCTGCCGCATCACGCTCAATCGGCCGGAACGCCGGAACGCGCTCAACCCTCGCGCCTACGCCGAGATCGAGGCCGCTTTCCGCCACGCCGCCGCCGATCCGGACGCCCGCTGCGTGGTCGTGACCGGGACCGATCCCGCCTTCTGCGCCGGTGAAGACGTGAAGGAGATGATGACAGGCGAAGGCCCCAGGGGACCCGCCATCCCGCGGGTGCGCTTCGAACCGACGCCGGCCGCCATGGCGGCGATCGAGTGCGACAAACCGGTGATCGCCGCGGTGAATGGGCCCGCGGTGGGCTGGGGCATGGAGCTCTCGCTCTACGCCGACATGCGCATCGCCTCGGAGCGGGCGGTGTTCGCCGAGCTGTTCATCAAGCGAGGCCTCGTTTGCGACGTCGGCGGCTTCTGGAAGCTGCCGGCCATCGTCGGCCACGCCAAGGCGGCCGAGCTGCTCATGACCGGCGATCCGATCGACGGCGCCGAGGCGGCGCGGATCGGCCTCGTCAGCAAGGTCGTGCCGCACGACCAGCTGATGGTGTCGGCGATGGAGCTCGCCGCGCGCATCGCGGTGAACCCGCCGCTCGCGCTCCGCTACATGAAGGAAGGCCTGCGCCGCGGCCTGGGCGACCCGCGCGAGATGGGAAGTTGGGCGATCGAGATCATCTACCGCCTCTTCGCCACCGAGGACCACCGCGAAGGCGTGAAGAGTTTCCTCGAAAAGCGCGCGCCGGTGTTCACGGGGCGCTGAGCCCTACCAGCACGCCCAGGCCCCCGCCCCGTAGGACATAGCCCCAGCGATGACCCTGGCGCAGCTGCTGCCTGAGACCTTTCTGGGCGCCCTGCTCCTTGCGTTTCCGAGCCTTTTCTCGATCGTCAATCCGCTTGGCTCGGCTCTGATCTTCCGGGAAGCGACTTCGGGTCGATCGCCTTCGGAGCGGCGCTATCTCGCCCGCAGGATATCGATCTACACGGCGTTCATTCTGATCGGGTCGATGTGGATCGGCGGGTTCGTCCTCGCCTTCTTCGGCATCAGCATCGGCGCCCTGCGCATTGCGGGAGGGCTGGTCGTGACAGTCAGCGCCTGGGGGTTGCTGATGGAGCCCGAGAGGCATGAAGATCGGAAGGTCGCAGACGCGGCGCCGAAGCACGGCGACCCGGAGGACGTCGCGTTCTTCCCCCTGACCATGCCGCTCACGACGGGGGCCGGGACGATCGCCGTCGCGATCGCCCTGTCGTCCCAACAGCCAGCCGACGCCATCGGGAAGCTTTCCTACGCCGCCGGCGAGACCGCCGCGGCCCTGGCGATCGCAGCGCTGGTTTGGGTGTCTTACGGCTGGTCCGACCGGGTGGTCGCGCTGCTCGGAGTGCGCGGCGCGAAGATCGTCTCCCGCCTTACCGCGTTCATACTGCTCTGCGTTGGGATCCAGATCATCAGCACCGGAGTCACCAGCTTGGCCGGGAGCATCCTGGCTCCGGTCCGCCACTAGCGAGAGCGGCTTCTGCCGCCCCTACCCCGAGATAGCGGCCAGCGCCTCGACCTTCCGGGTCGCGGCATCCAACACCATGGCGGCGCGGGCTTCCAGGCGCTGGGCTTCGCCCTGCAGGCGGGCGGCTTCGGCCTGGGCCTGGCCGAGGCGGGCGCGCACGTCGGCGAGCTCGTCGGCGAGCAGCAGGCCGCCCATGAGGAAGAGCCTCGCCTCGCCCAGCTGGCCCACCTCCTGGCCCACCTGGCGGACGTTGCGGTCGAAATGCTGCGCGAGTTCGAGCAGGTGTTGCTCCTGGCCGTCCTCACAGCCCACCGTGTACGGCCGCCCGTTCACCTCGATCGTCACCTGCGCCATGGCTCTAGTCTCCCAACGCCTGGCGGACGCGGGCGATCGCCCGCTCCAGCGCCTCCGAGGCGGCCTGCCCGGCCGTCTCAAGCTCGCGCTCTCGGCCCCGCGCGCCGTCCAACTCGGTCGCCAGCTTGGCGCGATCCTCGTCGAACAGGTTGCCGTTCGCACCCTCGGCCTGGCTGGTGAGGGCTGACATCCTCACTTCGAGCCGGGACAGGGCATGATCGAGACGGCGCACGGCCTCGTCGAAGCCAAGAGGGTTGTAGGGCTGGTCGGTCATGGGCGACCTCCGCTGAACGCATGCGCCTGAGTGGACGTTATAGACCTCGCCCGGCGCGGACCGAAAGTTTTCAGACCAATGGAACGCAAGAGCGCGGCCTCGCTTGACCCGGAAACGGGGGAGTGCAAAGCCGCCTTCGCCGCCCGGCGCGCCGTCGATTCGAAGGCTCCGAACATGCCCGTCAGTCCCCTCGACATGGCCAATGCCATCCGTGTGCTGAGCATGGACGCCGTGAACAAGGCCAAGTCCGGGCACCAGGGGATGCCGCTTGGCATGGCCGATGCGGCGACCGCGCTCTGGACCAAGGCGCTGAAATACGACGCGTCCCGGCCCGATTGGCCCGACCGCGACCGCTTTGTGCTGTCTGCCGGCCACGGCTCGATGCTGCTCTACAGCCTGCTGCATCTAACCGGCTTCAAGGCCATGGCCATGGCCGAGATCGAGGCCTTCAGGCAGTGGGGCTCGAAGACGCCCGGCCACCCTGAGTACGGCCATACGCCCGGCGTCGAGACCACGACTGGTCCGCTGGGCCAGGGGATCGCCACCGCCGTCGGCATGGCGATGGCCGAGCGCTCGATGGCGGCGCGGTTCGGGGCGGAGCTGGTCGACCATCGCACCTGGGTGATCGCCGGCGACGGGTGCCTGATGGAGGGCGTGAGCCACGAGGCCATCCACCTGGCCGGGCGGCTGAGGCTCGCCAAGCTGACGGTGCTATTCGACAACAACGATGTCACCATCGACGGCCTCGCCACCATCGCCGAGACCGGTGACCAGGTCACGCGCTTCAAGGCCGCGGGCTGGGCGGTGAGGGCGATCGACGGCAACGATTTTGCGCAGGTGCGCCGCGCGCTGGCATGGGCGCAGCGCCAGGACCGGCCGTCGCTGATCTCATGCAAGACGATCATAGACAAGGGCGCCGGGCCGAAGGAAGGCGACCCGCACGGCCACGGCTACTCGCTGTTCGACAAGGATATCGCCGTCGCGAAGGAGACCATGGGTTGGACGGCGCCGCCGTTCACCATCCCCGACGACATCGGCAAGGCCTGGCGCGCGGCCGGACGCAAGGGAGGCCGCGCCCGCCGTGCATGGGAGGCGCGGCTGAAGGCGAGCCCCGCGCGCGCCGAGTTCGAGCGGCTGATGCGGGGCGACCTGCCCGCCGACGCTTTCGTGGGGCTGGCCGCCCATATCGCGAAACTCGCCGCCGAGCCGGCCGACAACGCGACCCGCTCCTGGTCAGGCGCGGCGCTAGAGGTATTGACCGGCGCGATTCCCGAGATGATCGGCGGCTCCGCCGACCTGACCGGCTCGAACAACACGCTGACCAAGAACACAGCGGTGTACGATTACCCCGACTATTCCGGGCGCTACGTCCACTACGGCGTGCGCGAGCATGGCATGGCCGCGGCGATGAACGGCATGGCGCTGCACGGCGGGGTGATCCCCTACTCCGGCACCTTCCTTTGCTTCGCCGACTACAGCCGCGCTGCCATCCGCATCGGCGCGCTGATGGGCGTGCGGGTCATCCACGTGATGACCCACGACTCCATCGGGCTCGGCGAGGACGGGCCGACCCACCAGCCGGTCGAGCACCTGGCGGCGCTGAGAGCGATGCCCAACCTCTTGGTGTTCCGCCCCGCCGACGGGATCGAGACCGCCGAGTGCTGGGAGGCGGCGCTCAAGCACCGCGAGAACCCCGCGATCATGGCGCTGTCGCGGCAGAAGACAGCGGCGGTGCGCAAGACCGCCGCGGACCGCAATCTCTCCGCCCACGGCGCCTACGAGCTCGCCCCCTCGAACGCGGCGCCGCAGGTGACGCTGTTCGCCTCGGGCACGGAGGTCGCCATCGCTATGGTCGCGCGGGAGCTGCTCCACGCGGATGGCGTCGGGACCCGCGTGGTCTCCACTCCCTGCTGGGAGCTCTTCGAGGCGCAAGACCTGAGCTACCGCCTGGAGACGATCGGCGCCTCGCCGGTGCGCATAGCGGTCGAAGCCGGCGTCGCGCAGGGGTGGGAGCGCTTCACCGGCGAGGACGGCGGCTTCGTCGGCATGCACGGCTTCGGCGCCAGCGCGCCCTACGACCGCCTCTACCGCGAGTTCAACATCACAGCCGAAGCGGTCGCCGACCTCGCGAAGGCCAAACTGAGAGCGTAGACCAGCGGCATGACCCGCATCGGCACCCCGCTCTCGCCCTCGGCCATCAAGGTGATGCTGCTGGGCTCGGGCGAGCTGGGCAAAGAGGTGATCATCGAGCTGCAGCGGCTGGGCGTTGAGACCATCGCGGTCGACCGCTACGCCGATGCGCCCGGCCAGCAAGTGGCTCATCGCGCCCACGTTATCAACATGACCGACGCCGCGGCGTTGCGCGCCGTCGTCGAGCAGGAGCGTCCGGCCATCATCGTCCCGGAGATCGAGGCGATCGCCACCGACGAGCTGGCCCGCATCGAAGCCGAGGGCCTGGCGGTCGTCATCCCGACCGCGCGGGCCGTGCAGCTCACCATGAACCGCGAGGGCATCCGCCGGCTGGCGGCCGAGGAACTCAATCTGCCGACCTCGCACTACGCCTTCGCCTCGACCGCCGAGGATCTGGCCAGCGCGGCCGCCAAGATCGGCTACCCGTGCTTCGTCAAACCGGTGATGTCGTCCTCCGGCAAAGGGCAGAGCTATGTCGAGACCGCAGGCGACATCAAAGGCGCCTGGGCCTACGCGATGGCAGGCGGACGGGTCGAGCAGCCGCGGGTGATCGTCGAGGGCCGCGTCGATTTCGACTTCGAGATCACTCTGCTGACCGTCCGCGCGATGCACCGGGAAGGGGTGATCGAGACCCAATACTGCGCGCCGGTCGGCCACCGGCAGGTGAAGGGCGACTATGTCGAGAGCTGGCAGCCGCAGCCGATGTCGCCGCTGGCGCTGGAGCGGGCGCAGACCATAGCGCTCCGCGTCACCTCGGCGTTGGGCGGGGTGGGCATTTTCGGCGTCGAGCTGTTCGTGCGCGGCGACGAGGTTTGGTTCTCGGAGGTTAGCCCCAGGCCGCACGACACCGGCCTCGTCACCCTCGTCTCGCAGCACCTGAGCGAATTCGCGCTGCACGCCCGCGCCATTCTCGGCCTGCCGATTGACGTCTCCCTGCGCGGGCCTGGCGCGAGTGCGGTGATCTATGGCGGCGTGGACGCCAAAGGCGTCGCCTTCGACGGGGTGGCCGAGGCGCTGGGCGTTCCTACAGCGGAGCTCCGCCTGTTCGGCAAGCCGGAGTCCTTTGAACGTCGACGCATGGGTGTGGCGCTCGCCAGCGGCGACGGCGTCGACCAGGCCCGCGCCCGTGACGCCGCCGCGAAGGTCACGCCAGTCGCTGTCTGACGATCGCCCGGGCGCGCGCTCGAGGGGCTTCCCCGGCGGCCGGGGTTGACTTGACGGCCCTCAGCCGCAAAACCGCCCGCCAAGCTTCACGATCCAAAAGGAACGCCCCCGCGATGACCGTGCGCGTCGCCATCAATGGCTTTGGCCGCATCGGGCGGCTCGTGCTGCGCTCGATCGTCGAGTTCGCCCGCCGCGACATCGAAGTGGTGGCGATCAACGAACTCGCCCCGCTCGAAACCAACGCCCACCTGCTGCGCTACGACAGCGTGCACGGCCGCTTCCCGGGCGTGGTCGATGTCGACGGCGATACGATCGACGTTGGTCTCGGCAAGATCAAGGTCACCGCGATCCGCAACCCGGCCGAGCTGCCGCACAAGGACCTCGGCGTCGACGTCGCGCTCGAGTGCACCGGCCTCTTCACCTCGAAGGAAAAGGCGGGCGGGCACCTCGCCGCCGGCGCCAAGCGGGTCCTGATTTCGGCGCCGGCCGACAACGCGGACCGGACCGTCGTGTTCGGCGTGAACCATCAGTCGCTGACCGCCGACGACCGCGTGGTCTCCAACGGCTCGTGCACGACCAATTGCCTGGCCCCAGTCTGCCGCGTGCTGCTCGACACGGTCGGCATCGAGCGCGGCTACATGACGACTGTGCACGCCTACACCAACGACCAGCACACGCTGGATGTGTTCCACTCCGACATCTACCGGGCGCGCGCGGCCGCGATGTCGATGATCCCGACGTCGACCGGAGCGGCGAAAGCGATCGGCCTGGTGATTCCCGAGCTTGCGGGCAAGCTGGACGGCGGCGCGATCCGCGTGCCGACGCCCAATGTCTCCATGGTCGACCTGAAGGTCGTGCCGGGCCGCACCACCTCGAAGGACGAGGTCAACGCCGCCTTTGAAAAGGCCGCCGGCGAGGCCCCGTTGCGCGGCGTGCTGGCCGTGACCAGCGACCCCTTGGTGTCTGTGGACCTGAACCACATCGCCGCTTCGTCGACCGTGGCGCTGCCGCTGACGCAGTGCGTCGACGGCGGGCTGGTGCGCGTTCTCGCCTGGTACGACAACGAGTGGGGCTTCTCGACCCGAATGGCCGACATCGCGCTCGTCATGGGAAAGCTCGGCTGAACGCCTTGACCGCCTCGACCTTCCGCACGCTCGACCAGGTCGACCTCACGGGCAAACGGGCGCTGGTGCGGGTCGACTTCAACGTCCCGCTGCACGACGGGACGATCACCGACGACAGTCGGCTGAAGGCCGCCCTGCCCACCATCAACCTGCTGCGCAAATCCGGCGCGAAGACCATCCTGATCAGCCACTTCGACCGCCCGAAGGGCAAGCGCGTGCCGTCGATGAGCCTTAAACCCGTGGTCGAACCGCTGTCGAAGCTGCTCGGCGTCCCCGTCGCGTTCGCCGACGACTGCATCGGCGAGGTCGCGGAACGGGCGGAGGGGTTCCTCAAGCCAGGCGGCGTCCTGCTGCTTGAGAACCTGCGCTACCACGCCGGCGAAGAGGCCGACGACGAGGGCTTCGCGCGCAAGCTAGCGGTGCTCGGCGACATCTACGTCAACGACGCCTTTTCCGCCTCGCACCGGGCGCACGCCTCGATCGACGCCCTGGCCCGTCTGATGCCCGCTTACGCCGGCGAGGACATGCGGCGCGAGCTCGCCGCCCTCGACCGCGCCCTCGGCCACCCCGAGCGGCCGGTGATGGGCATCGTCGGCGGCTCGAAGGTCTCGACCAAGATCGATCTCTTGACGCACCTGGTCGGCAAGCTCGATCGGCTCGCGATCGGGGGCGGCATGGCCAACACCTTCCTCTACGCCCAGGGCTGGGAGGTCGGATCCTCCTATTGCGAGAAGGACCTGGCCGAGGAGGCGCGCGGCATCGTCCGCGCCGCCGGCCGCAATCACTGCGAGCTTCTGTTGCCCATCGACATCGTGGTCGGCGAGCAGCCGCAGCCGGGCGCGGTCGCACGGGTGCGGGGTCTGGGCGAACTCGACGACCACGAGCGAATCCTCGACGCCGGTCCGGAGACGGTGGAGCGGCTGTGCCACGCCATGAACTCATCGAGGACGCTTGTCTGGAACGGGCCGCTCGGCGTGTTCGAGGTCCCGCCATTCGACCGTGGCACGCTGGCCGCCGCGCGGCACGCCGCGGCGCTGGCCAAGGCCGGCAAGCTGGTGGCGGTCGCCGGCGGCGGTGATACGCTCTCGGCCTTGAACGCGGCAGGCGTCTGCAGAGACTTCACCTTCGTCTCGACGGCCGGCGGGGCGTTCCTTGAATGGATGGAAGGCAAGACGCTGCCCGGCGTGGCCGCTTTGGAACACTAGAGGAAAGAGGCGGGAGATGGATCTGGAGGCGCTGAACGCCATCGCGAACAGGATGGTCGAGCCCGGCAAGGGGATCCTCGCTGCGGACGAATCCACCGGCACCATCCAGAAGCGCTTCGATGCGATCGGGGTCGAGAACACCGAGCCGAACCGCCGCGACTACCGCGAGCTGTTGTTCCGCGCGACCGAGGGAATGAATTACGTCTCTGGCGTCATCCTCTTCCGCGAGACCCTCTACCAGGACGCCGCGGACGGAACGCCGCTGGTCGAGCTCATCCAGCGCGCCGGCGCGGTCCCTGGCATCAAGGTCGACGCCGGCGCAAAACCGATGGCGGGCTTTCCCGGCGAAACCCTGACCGAGGGCCTCGACGGCCTCGGCGACCAGCTCGCCAAGGACCACGCCCGTGGCGCGCGCTTCGCGAAGTGGCGCGCGACGCTCTTCATCGGCGAGCACAAGCCGAGTTGGGGCGCGGTCAAGGCCAACGCCCACGCCCTCGCCCGCTATGCGGCGATCTGCCAGGAGAAGGGTCTCGTCCCGATCGTCGAGCCGGAAGTGCTGATGGACGGCGACCACACCATCGAGGCGTGCGAGGCCGCGACCCGCCTCACCCTGCACGCTGTGTTCGCCGAACTGTTCGAGCAGCGCGTTGCGCTGGAGGGCATGGTGCTCAAGCCCAACATGGTGGTCTCGGGTCAGGACTGCCCGGTGCAGGCCTCGGTCGAGGAGGTCGCCCAGCGGTCGGTCGCCACGTTCAGGGCCTGCGTGCCGGCTGCCGTTCCCGGCATCGCCTTCCTCTCGGGCGGTCAGAGCGACGAGGCGGCGACCGCCCATCTCGACGCCATGAACAAGCTGGGCGGGTTGCCTTGGAAACTCACCTTCTCCTATGGCCGGGCGTTGCAACATGCGCCGCAGACCACCTGGCGCGGGCGGCCCGAAAACGCCACCGCCGCCCAACGCGCCTTCGCCCACCGCGCCAGGATGAACAGCCTGGCCACGCTCGGGCGTTGGGATGAGGGCTTGGAGAAGGCGGCCTGAGCGCCACCTGCCGCCTCTATCTCATCACGCCGCCGGTCATCGATGACCTGGACGCGTTCGCCGGGACCTTGAAGGCGGCGCTCGACGCCGGCGACGTCGCCGCCCTGCAGATCCGGCTTAAGCCGGCGTCCGACGACGAGATCGTCGCCGCATGCCGCGTGCTAGCCCCCATCGCCCGGGCCAAGGGCGTCGCGGTGATCCTGAACGACCGGCCCGACCTCGCCGAACGGCTGGGACTGGATGGGGTGCACATCGGCCAGGACGACGCACCGTACGCCGAGGCGCGCCGGCTGATGGGGCCGGGCCGAATCGTCGGCGTCACCTGCCATGACAGCCGGCATCTGGCGATGGAGGCGGCCGAGGCGGGCGCCGACTACGTCGCGTTCGGCGCCTTCTTTCCAACCGAGACCAAAGAGGCGATCGGACGCCCCGACCTGGAGCTCCTCATCGACTGGCAGGAGATCATGCAGACGCCGTGCGTCGCGATCGGCGGCATCACGACGCAGAACTGCCGGCCGCTGATCGATGCGGGCGCCGACTTTCTCGCCGTCTCCTCGGGCGTGTGGCGTCACCCGGCTGGGCCGGCGGCGGCGGTCAGGGCGTTCAACGCCGCGTTCGCCTTGCCTTCCTGAACGGCCGCCGATAGGGTCCGCCGCCTTTTTCGGCCCCCTCCCGCCAGACAAGACGATCCATGAAAATCAACGGAAACGCGATCAAGCCCGGCAACGTGATCGAGCATGAGGGCAGCCTCTGGGTGGCGGTCAAGACGGCGCACGTGAAGCCGGGCAAGGGCGGCGCCTTCGCCCAGGTGGAGCTGAAGAACCTGCTCGACGGGCGCAAGCTGAACGAGCGCTTCCGCTCGTCAGACACGGTCGAGCGCGTGACGCTGGAGCAGAAGGACTTCCAGTACCTCTACGCCAACGACGACATGCTGGTCTTCATGGACACCAAGACCTACGACCAGATCGATCTGCACAAGGACTTCGTCGGCGACGAGCGGGCGCAGTACCTGCAGGACGGCATGACGGTCGTGCTCGAGTTCTACGAGGACCGCCCGATCGGCATCGAGCTGCCGGACACGGTCGTGCTCGAGATCGTCGAAGCGGACGCGGTGGTGAAGGGGCAGACGGCGTCGTCCTCCTACAAGCCGGCGAAGGCGTCGAACGGGATGCGGGTCATGATCCCGCCCTACATGGGGACCGGCGAGCGGGTTGTGGTGTCGACGGAGACCGGCGAATACCTGCGCCGCGCCGACTGAGCCGGCATGCCGTCGGCCCTGATCAAGGTGATGACCGACGCCGTGCGCAAGGCCGCGCGCGGGCTGAACCGCGACTTCGGTGAGGTCGGTGAGCTACAGGTCTCGAAGAAGGGACCGGCCGACTACGTCTCGGCCGCTGACCTGAAGGCCGAGCAGACGATCTTCGAGGTGTTGCTGGCCGCCCGCCCGGGCTACGGCTTCATCGGGGAAGAGCGCGGGCACATTCCCGGCACGGACAAGACGCACACCTGGATCGTCGACCCTCTCGACGGCACCACCAACTTCCTGCACGCCATCCCGCATTGGTCGATCACCGTGGCGCTCGAGCGCCAGAGCGAGATCGTGGCCGGCGTCACATACAACCCGATCAGCGCCGAGCTGTTCTGGGCCGAAAAGGGCCGCGGCGCGTTCCTGAACGACAAGCGTCTGCGGGTGGCGGCCCGCCGTGACCTGGGCGAGGCGGTGCTGGCCACCGGCATCCCGTTCATGGGCCGCGCCGGGCATGCTGCGTTCCTCAAGGAACTGCACCAGATCGCCCAGCGGGTCTCGGGCGTTCGCCGTTTCGGCTCGGCGGCGCTCGATCTGGCTTACGTGGCCGCCGGCCGCTTCGACGGCTACTGGGAGCGCGGACCGAGCAAGTGGGACCTGGCCGCCGGCGCGCTCTTGGTCACCGAGGCTGGCGGCGTGATCTCCGACGCCGACGGCGGGGACGACCCGTTGAACTCAAGCTCCATCTGCGCCGCCAACGCCGAGCTGCACAAACAGATCCTCCAGCGCCTGAACGCTGCGGCGTAAGGCCCGGGTGCTCAAGCCTGCCGCTCGACGCGCCAGATTGTAGCGGGCAGCCCTCGAACCTTGATGTCGGCAACGAGGGTCGGCGTCAGGGCGTTCCGGCGCGCGGCGTCGCGGATCGCGGCCGTGTCGTTGGTGAGGAAGATGCCGCGCCAGGCAGGGCCGGCGTGTTTCTGCGCGTTGGCGAACACGCCCGCGTAGAAGGCCGTGTTGCCGCCTTCGGCCACGTAGCGCCGTCCGAACGGCAGGTTGGCGATCGTGAGGCTGAGCGCGCGCGTCGGGAGTTCGACCGAGGCGGCGTCGGCATGGGCGACCCACGGCCTGCCTCCCGTCGGCAGGCGCCCCTCGAGCGTCCGCACCGCCTCCGCATCGATGTCTGACGCCAAGAGCGTGGCGTCGGGGGCCAGGGCCACAACCTCGGCCAGCACGTTGCCGGTCCCGGCGGTCGGGTCCCAGACCGTCTCGCCCCGACCAAGCTTGGCCGCAAAGGCCATGGCGGCGGCGATGGTCGGCGGCAGCGCGCCGCTGCGGGTCGCGCTCTCGCGCCGGCCCGGCGCGTCGTGATGGTTCTGCCGCTCCTCGCCGAAGTAGAAGGCCTCGTCGGCAACCAGAAGCCGGACGGCGCGGCCAGATTCGGCGAGCGGGACGCCACGGCGGCCAAGCTCGCGCGCCAGCCAGCGCATCAACTCTGGCCGGTCGAACGCCGCGCCAGCGACGCTGCTGACCAGCCGCCGATAGCCGCCCGCGCGGAAGACCGCGGCCAGGTGGTCGAGCTGCCGCGGCGTGATCGCGCCCCGCCCGAACACAGGGGCGGCCAGCACATTGGTGCAAAGCCGCGAGCGGGCGCGGGTGACATCGACCAGCCGCCCGGGCAGCACCATCATGTCGTGGCTACGAAGGTTGAGGCGCAGCGGCCGCGCCTGGCGGGGGACGAGCTTCAGGTGCTTGAGCTCAGCGAGCGCGAGACCGGCAAGGCCGGGCTCGGTCAGGAAGACGAAGAGCGGCGCGCCGGCGGCCAGAGCCGGCTCCGGAGGGACGCGCCCTTTTCGCGCGACCCGCGGCTTGCGGTCCGCCGCGTCCGCACCACGCGGTTTTGACCCCGCGCGCCTTGTTCGCCTGTTGCCGGCTTGCCTTGTCGTCATCACG
Organism: uncultured Alphaproteobacteria bacterium; assembly: GCA_963719975.1. Taxonomy (GTDB): domain Bacteria; phylum Pseudomonadota; class Alphaproteobacteria; order Caulobacterales; family Caulobacteraceae; genus Poindextera. Next base: position 331,970 of record CAVRED010000001.1, on the reverse strand, counting down.
ATCCGAGGGCTACCGTTTCAAGCTGTGCCGCTGACCGCGGTCGAGGAGGGCGCCCGTGGACATTTCCAGCATGATCATGCTCAGCATCCTTGCGCCCATCCTCTCGATCGCGCTCGCCGGTTTCTTCGTCGTCCGCCTGATCATGCGTTCGGCGCAGCGGGCGCAGCTTATCCAGAACGGCCAGCTGGCCAACGGCAAGGTCGTGTCCATTTCGCAGACCGGGACGAGCGTCAACCAAGTGCCCGAGATGCAGGTGACCGTCGACGTCGACCTTGGCGGTCAACCGCGCAGGGTCATCTTCCGCCAGCTTATCGATCTCGGATCGATGCCGCGAGCCGGCGAGAGCGTGTCCGTGATGGTCGATCCGGCCAATCCCGACCGGGCGACTCTTGCTCCGCCGCAACCGGTCGCGAACGCGCAACCGCTCGCCTAGGCGCCTTGCGCCGGCGGGGTGGGCTCATGTATAGGCGGCGCCTCTCGAACGAGGCCCGCGATGAAAGCCGACACCCATCCCGACTATCACTTCATCACCGTGGTGATGACCGACGGGACCACCTTCCGGACGCGCTCGACTTACGGCAAGGAAGGCGCAGAGCTCCACCTCGACGTCGACCCAAAGACCCATCCGGCCTGGACCGGCGGCAATCAGGCCTTGGTCGACCGCGGCGGCCGCGTGTCGCGCTTTGCCGCCAAGTACGGCGGCTTCCTGAAGAAGTAGTCGAGAGGGGCGCTGCGTCGCGCCCCGCCTAGCGGCCAAAGGCGGCTTGCAGCTTCTCGAGTTGCGAGAGCACCGGGTGCGGCCGCTCGCTTTCGCCCGGATCGAGGTACATGCGCCGGTCGAGGTGCAGCACCCGCTCGTAGAGCCGCTCCGAGCGCTCGAGAAGCCCGTGCAGGCCCGGCGGCAACCCGTCGGGCGTCGCCTCGGCGGCGGCGCGCTCACCGCCCAGCCGGTAGCGCGCCTCGCAGGCGCGCACCGGGTCCATTTCGCCTTCGCGCACCGCGCGCTGCACAAGGAGCCATGAGGCGACCTGCATGAGCCGGGTGGTCAGCCGCATGCTCTCGCCGGCGTAGCCGAGCGCGAGCCTGCGATCGAGCGACTTCGATTCCTGGCGCCCGGGACCGTCGAGATAGCTCGCCGTCTCCTCGACCAGCGCCATCCCCTCCTGGAACGTGCGGTCGAACAGCTCCGAGCGCGCGAAATCCAGCACGACGGCGGCGCGCCAGACGGTTCCGTCCGGCGAAGGCTCGACAATCGGTTCGCTCATGCCCTCGCCTCTCCCCTCGCCCCATCGGAACGCTCGCCCACGAAGCATGGGGAGACTGCAACCCCCATGCCAACGCTGCAACGAACGTTCAGCGTACCCCAGCCAGGGTTTCTATCGTTTGAACAGCGCATCGGCCGCCTCGCGGCCGGCCTGCTTGCGCTCGATCTGGTCGCGGACCCGGCGAATCTCGGCTTCCAGGAGCTCGATCCGCTCGTTCAGGTCCTGGATGGCGAAAAGGTCGAGGTCCTCGCGCAAGGCCTCGGTCAGGGCCTCGCCGCGGGCGCGCCGCGGCGGTGGGGGTTCTTCCAACATTGAAGGGGCTCTCCCTTCGCTCGGCGTCGATTGTCGCCTATCTGACCCTCCGTGACGGAATGACGCAAGCCTGGGAGGTTTCAGCCGATGATTCCCGAAGAGATGACCGCGATCGCCGTCGAGGGCGGCAAGGGCCCGCCTGAAGCGCTGAAACCCGTCCGGATCAAGACGCCCACGCCCGGCCGCGGACAGATCCTGATCAAGGTGGCGGCCGCCGGCGTGAACCGTCCCGACGTGATCCAGCGGCTGGGGTTCTATCCCCCGCCGCCGGGGGCGCCCGACACTATGGGCCTCGAGGTCGCCGGCGAGGTCGCCGCTGTCGGAGAAGGCGCCGCGCGCTGGAAGGTGGGCGACGCGGTGACGGCCCTCCTGGGTGGCGGCGGCTATGCCGAATATGCGGTGGTCGATGCGCGGCACGCGCTGCCGGTTCCGAAGGGTATGAGCCTTATCGAGGCCGCCGGGCTGCCGGAGACCGTTTTCACGGTCTTCACCAACGTGTTCGAGGGCGGGCGCCTGAAGGCCGGCGAGACGCTGATGGTGCACGGGGCGACCTCCGGCATCGGAGTGACCGCGATCCAGATGGGCAAGGCGGCCGGCGCGACGGTCATCGCGACCGGCCGCGGCGCGGACAAGGCGGTCGAGGCGCTGGCCCTGGGCGCCGACCGGGCTGTCGATGCGAGCGCGGAGGACTTCGTCGCCGTCGCCAAGGACGCCGGCGGCGTCGATGTGGTGCTGGACATGGTCGGCGGCGACTACGTGGCGCGCGAGTTCGAGACCCTGAACACCGGCGGCCGCATCGTGATGATCGCGACGCTGGGCGGCGCCAGCGTCGAGCTCAACCTTGGTCGCATCATGCAGAAACGGGCGGTGATCACCGGCTCGACGCTGCGGCCGCGCGACGCTGACGAGAAGGCGAGGCTCGCCGCCGAGGTCGAGCGGGTCGTCTGGCCGTGGATCGAGGCGGGCAAGGTCAGGACCATCGTCGATGCGACCTTCCCCCTCGCCGAAGCCGCCAAGGCCCACGCGCGCCTCGACGACAGCGCCCACACCGGCAAGATCGTCCTGGTGATCTAGGGCTGGCCGGCGCGGCGGAGCGCGCTGGTGATCAGGATGACGCCGAGGCCAGCGAAGAGCGCGGGGCCGGCGGCGGGGCCGAGCCAACGCGCGCCCAGCCAGACGAGGACGACCCACACCAGGGCCGCGATCGCCAGGCCGATGTCGTCGACGAACAGGCCCCAGATCTCCCCGGCGATTCCGGCGATCCAGCCCATCACGCGCGCGCCTCGGCGGCTCTCGCGCCACGCGCCCGGCAGATCGGCACGGCCGCCAGGCTGATCAGCCCAAAGCCGATGATCATCGCCGGAATCGAGAGGTCCTGCGCCGGCCAGGCCACGCCGATGCCCTCGCCAAGCCAGAAGGCCCCGAAGCTGGAGAGGATGACGCCAACGATGAACTTCAGGGTGTTCTCAGGCACGCGCGCCAGGGGGCGATGCACGGCGAAGCCCACGGCGGTCACCAGCGCAAACGCAGCGGCGGCGCCGACGCTGGCCGGCAGCAGGAGGCCCGCGCCGCCGGCGCTGACCGCGATAACGATGAAGACGACTTCCGTGCCCTCGACCATGCAGATGTGGAACGCGGCGCCGAAGGCTATGCCGTCGAAGCCCGCGCCGCGGGCGCCCAGCTTCAGCATCTCCTCCCGCTCCTTGGCGTAGGCGGCGGTCTCGTCGTGCAGCGCGAGCACGCCGGCGGCGCGCAGGATCGCCTTCCTCAGCCAGCGCAGCCCGAAGAGCAGGAGCAACACGCCGACCGCCACCTGCAGCACCCGCAAGGGGATAAACGTCAGCGCCGGGCCGAGGACGGCGGTCAGCACCGCCAGCAGGCCGACGGCCGCCGCGGCGCCGAAGAGGGTGTCGCGCCAGCCGCGAACGCCGCCCACCGCCAAGACGACGGTGAGGGCTTCGACGAACTCGACGGTGGAAGCAAGAAAGGCGGCGAGCGCCGGCCCGGCGGCATGGCTGAGGTCGATCATCGCGGTTCACTCTAGTGCCCCGGGCGCGCCAGCAACAAGCGGCTGAGGGCCAAGAGGGGCCTGCAACTTCGGCCCATTGTGCTACGATGGTTGCGGCGGGCGCTCGCGCTGGCGCACCCTGCGATCGAGAGGCCCTCGCCGGAGCGCGCCGACCATGCTCGACCACATCGAACTCGCCGTCGCCGACATCGCCAGGGCGCGAGCCTTCTACGACCGGGCGCTCGCCGCGATCGGCGTGGATGTCGTGATGTCAGTCGGCTCCGGCGCGCAGATCGCGCTTGGCTACGGCTCTGAGGGGCGGCCCTACTTCTGGGTGGTGCAGGGACCACCGCTGACCGGACACCTGCACGTGGCCTTTACAGCCAAGGACAGAGCGACGGTCGACGCCTTCCACGCCGCTGCGATGGCGGCCGGCGGGCGTGACAACGGGCCGCCCGGGCTGCGGCCGCAGTACCACGCGAACTACTACGGCGCCTTCGTGTTCGATCCCGACGGACACAACATCGAAGCGGTCTGCCACACGCCGGCCTGACGGTCCGGCATTCCAATCGTCCGCGAACGGTCCTATATGGACGCCAAGAACCCGCCCGGCCGAAAGGCCGGGCGCCGTCATATTTGGAATCCCGACATGGCCGATCAAATCCTGATGCCGAAAGCGACCGCCGTCTGGCTGGTCGACAACACCTCGCTGACCTTCGAGCAGATCGCCGACTTCTGCGGCCTGCATCACCTGGAGGTGAAGGGCATCGCCGACGGCGAGGTGGCGCGCGACATCCGCGGCGCCGACCCGATCGCCAACGGTCAGCTCTCCCGCGAGGAGCTGGACGCGGCCGCCGCCGACCCCAACTACCGCATGCGCGCGCAGAAGAGCCGCCACGCGGAGTTCCTGAAACCGGCCAAGAAGTCGCCGCGCTACACCCCGGTTTCGCGCCGCCAGGACCGGCCGGACGCCATCGCCTGGTTCCTGCGCAATCACCCGGAGATCGCCGACAGCCAGATCGTCAAGCTGCTCGGCACGACCAAGTCGACCATCGACCAGGTGCGCAACCGCACCCATTGGAACGCCGCCAACATCAAGCCGGTCGACCCGGTGACGCTGGGCCTGGTCGGCCAGCTGGAGCTTGACGCTATCGTCAAGAAGGCGGCCGAAAAGAAGGCGCGCGATGACGCCAAACGCGGCATCGTCGACGAAGGCCCGACCCTGCAACCGGCGACCGAGCCAGCCGAACTCGAGCACGACGAGGTCGACGACTAGCTCCCTCGTTTCGACCGTCATGGCCCCACCCATGATCAGCGTCGAACGTGAGTGTTCATGGGTCCCCCGCACTCCGCTGCGCTCCGGCGGGGATGACGACTGAAACGGTGGACTCAAGGACTTCGCGCCCGCCATATGCCGCGATGGCGAGGGCCAAAGCGTTTGACGTGATCGTGGCCGGGGCCGGCATGGCCGGGGCGAGTCTCGCGCTGGAGCTGGCCCACGGCGGTCTTTCCACGGCGCTTGTCGATCCGCAGCCTTTCGAGGCGCAGGTGGCGCCGACCTTCGACGGCCGCGCCTCCGCCATCGCCTATTCGTCGTTCCGCGCCTGGGAGGTGGTGGGCGTTGGCGAGGCCCTAAAGCCCCGCGCGCAGCGGATCGAGCAGATCCTGGTCACCGACGGCCGCGCCCCCGGCGCCAGCTCGGCTGCGCCGGGGCCTGTTTTCCTGCGCTTTGACTCGGCCGAGATCGCCGACCGCGCCGGCGGCGAGCCCCTGGGCTACATGCTGGAAAACCGTCACATCCGCGCTGCGCTGGCCGAGGCGGTCGGCCGCTCGAAGATCAAGCTCATGGCGCCCGCCCGCGTCGAGAGCGTGGCGTTCGGGCCCGCCGGCGCGCGGGTTCGGCTGGCCGACGGCGCTGAACTCTCTGCCCCGCTGGTGGTCGGCGCCGAGGGACGCAACTCCGTCGTCCGCCGCGAGGCGGGCATCGGCGCGACGGGCTTGGACTATCGCCAGAAAGGCGTCGTCACGACGGTGCGCCTCGAGCGGCCGCACGAGGGCGTCGCCTACGAGCACTTCCTGCCTGCCGGGCCATTCGCCATCCTGCCGCTGACCGACCAGCGGGCGAGCCTGGTCTGGACCGAGCGCAACCTTGCCGCCGACGCGTTGCGCGATGCAGCGCCGGAGGCGTTTCGCTCGCTGCTCCAGCGTCGCTTCGGCGACTTCGTCGGTCGGGTCGACGTCGAGGGTCCGGTCTTCGTCTATCCGCTTGCGCTGCAGATGGCCGAGCGGCTGACCGCGCCTCGCGCCGCCCTCGTGGGCGACGCCGCCCACGGCATCCACCCGATTGCCGGCCAGGGGCTGAATCTGGGCCTCAAGGATGCCGCCGCTCTGGCCGAAGTGCTGGTCGACGCCCGCCGGCGCGGCGAGGACCTGGGCTCTGAAAGCGTTCTCGAGCGCTATGCCGCGTGGCGGCGGTTCGACAATGCGGCGCTGGCGGCCGGGACCGACCTTTTCAACCGGCTCTTCTCCAACGACCACCCCGCGGTCCGCCTGGTCCGTGACGCCGGCATGGCCGTGGTCAACCGCATCGGCCCCGCCCGCCGCTTCTTCATGCAGGAAGCCGGCGGCGCCGTCGGCGACCTGCCAAGACTGCTGCGCGGCGAGGCGCTCTAGGATCCTCCCCTCGGGAAGGACGATCGCGTGTTCACACGTCCCGCGACAGGCCCTCGTGGGCGAGGCGGCGTTCGTATTCGGACCAGAGGCGAGCCTGGTCGTGGCCGAGGCGCCAGAGTTCGTCCCAGCTGTAGAGGCCGGTGTCGTGGCCGTCGTCGAAATCGATCCGCGCGGCATAGCGGCCGATGGGGCGTACATCGCGGATGCCGACGTTGCGCTTGCCGGCGACGGTGCGGCCCGGCCCTGCGCCATGGCCGCGATCCTCGGCGCTCGGCGTCATCACGCGCAGATACTCGGCCGGCAACACGAAGCTTTGGCCATCGTCGAAGCGGATCGTCAGCGTGCGTGCTTTGCGGCTGACCCTCAGCTCGAGCGGCCAAGCCCTTGCGTCTGGGGTGCTCATTCCCCCTCGCCGAGCGGGCGCGCTTCGTCGGGCAACATCACCGGCACGCCGTCGCGGACGGGGTAGGCGAGCTTGGCGCCCTTGCTGATCAGCTCCTGGGCGGCGCGATCGTAGATCAGCGGACCCTTGGTCAGCGGGCAGACCAGCACCTCGAGCAGGCGTGGGTCGACGTCGGGGGGCGGATGCGGCGGCTGGGGCATGACGCGCCTGTTCTACTGCAAGGAGGGCGGCTCGTCCTCGCGCGGATCCTGCGCGGCGTCGATTTCCATCAGCGCGATCAGCGCCTCGCGCCGCTCGGACAGGCTGGCCGCTTCGAGCAGCGCCTGTTTCTCGGCCGCGTCGAACGGCAACATCATGGCGAGCCCGTTGACCAAACTCTCGGCCGGCGCGGTCTTGGGCGCCTCCCAGTCCTCCATCGAGAGCCCGCGCCGGTCGAGGTAGGCCTTCAGCGCGGCCAGGAAGCGCAGGCGATCGAAGCCATCGTCATTGCGGGCGGGCTTGAGGTCGTCCTCGAACGGCGCATAGGCCGCGCGCACCTGGCGATAAGGCGTTGCGGCCGCCAGCTCCTCGACGACCTCGAACCGGCATAGCCCGCTGAGCGTGATCAGGTAGCGCTCGTCGACCGTCTCGGTGAAGCTGGTCAGGCGGCCGAGGCATCCGACGTGGGCCAGATTGGGACCGCGCGGCGCCGCGCCGGCGATCGTCTGGATCATGCCGATCATCCGCTCGCCCGCGAGCGCATCGTCGACCATGTTCAGGTAGCGCGGCTCGAAGATGTTCAGCGGCAGCTGGCCGTGCGGCAGCAGGAGCGCCTCGTCGAGAGGAAAGACCGGGATCACCGCCGGGAGGTCGGCCGCCTTGCGATGGGAGGTGCGCATCATGACTGCCGCCTTCTCCCCCCGGGGGGTTCTATGAGAACAGGATCGCCGAGAGCCGTCGGCGCCCAGACTTGGCTACGTCCGACATCGGACCCGCCGCCTCGAAGACGGTCAGCAGCTGCTTGCGCGCCGCCTCGTCGTTCCAGGCGCGGTCGCGGGCGATGATGTCCAAGAGCTGGTCCGCAGCCTCGGCCATCTGGCCTCGGCCCGCCAGCGCCTTGGCGAATTCGAAGCGGGCATCGTGGTCATCTGGATTGGCGGCGATGCGCTGCTCCAGGCCCGCGGTTTCGGAATTTGCCTCGGCGGCGAGCGCTATCGACGCGCGCACCGAGGCAAGGTCGGCGTCTGTTGCGTCCGCCGGCGCCATCTCGACGACCTCTTTCGCGCGCTCCAGGTCGCCGCCGGCCAAATAGCAGCGCGCGAGACCGGCGATGGCCTTGATGTTGTCCGGCGCGGCTTGCAGCACCTGGGCGTAGGCCTGCGCCGCCCCCCCGATGTCGCCCGCCTCGAGGTCGGCCTTGGCGTCTTCGAGCAGGAGGTCGACGTCGGAGGGACCCGCCTCGCCGACGAGACGCTTGATGAAGTCCTTGATCTGGCTCTCGGGCACCGCGCCCATGAAACCGTCGACCGGCTTGCCGTCCTTGAACGCGTAGACGGTCGGGATCGACTGCACGCGCAGCTGGCCGGCGAAGACCGGGTTCTTGTCGACGTCGATCTTGACCAGCTTGACCGCGCCCTTCGCCTCGAGCACCGCCTTCTCGATCATCGGGCCGAGCGTGCGGCAGGGCCCGCACCACGTGGCCCAGAAGTCGACGATCACCGGTTGGACGCGGCTGGCCTCGACGACGTCGGCGGGGAAGCCCTGGTCCGAACCTTCCTTGATCAGCTCCGCCTTGGTCGGCGTCTCTCCGAGCATGGGTCTTTTCGTCTTTCGCGAATGGTGGGACCCCTAAGATGGTCGCGTCCGGCGGATGTCGCAACAACCACACCTCTCTCGAAGGAAGAGGTTTGCGCCTACGCCGCCACGTCGATCGCCCCCGCGTCCTCCGCGCCCTGGCGAATGCCCTGGCCGGCGCGGGCGGTGAGGGACTCCGGCGCGAACAGCATGTCGTAGGCGTTCAGCGCGTGCTTGGCGCAGCGGTCGCGGCAGATGGCGGCCAAGCGCCGGTCATCGCCCGCCGCCTCCGCCTCGTGCACGAAGACGTCGAGGATGTGGGTCGCGGTGGCGAGCTGGGCCGCCATGATGCCGAGGCAGGCCTCGTGCGCGCAGAGCTCGTCGATCGCCTCCGGCCCCGGCATGCCCAGCACGACCACGATGGCGCAGCCGTGGCTCTGGATCAGGCGCTGGGCCTCCACCGCCAGGTTCTTGAACCCCGGCACCGTGCGGCGAACGAGGTCGAACGTCCGGCCACGGTCGGGCTTGGCGGCCAGCGTCTCGATGACGATGGCGCCCATGTCCACGCGGGCGAACATGGTGTCGACGACGCCGATCCACTTCATGGTTTGATCCTCGTTCATTGCGGTTGTTTCGTTTAAGTTGCGTGTTTCGTTTGTTTCGTTTATTCCGGACCTCATGACACCGTCAAGCCTTCCCGAAGACGCAGAGACCCTCCTGAGCCAGCTCAGCGCGGGCGGTCTCTCCCTGGGCGATGGGCCGCTGCCCGACTCCGCCTTCCGCGTGCTGAAGCAGGCGTTGGAGCAAATCGCCCGTGGCGCGGTGGTCGCGGCGGCGCCGATCGAGGCCGAGCTCACCACCCAGCAGGCGGCCGAGCTGCTCGGCGTATCGCGCCCGCATCTGGTCAAGCTGCTCGAGGCCGGGGCCATCGCCCACCGCAAGGTCGGCGCCCATCGGCGCGTGCGCCTCTCCGACCTCACCGCCTATCGCACCGGGGCGATGCGGGCCGGCAAGGGCGAGGCCCTGATGCAGCTGGACTCGATCGACGAGGCCGTCGGCGCCTTCTCCCGCGGCGAGATGGTGATCGTGGTCGACGACGACGACCGTGAGAACGAGGGCGATCTGATCATGGCCGCTGCCAAGGCGACGCAAAGCGCCGTCGCCTTCATGATCCGCCACACCTCGGGCATCCTCTGCGCGCCGCTGACGGGCGATCGCGCCAAGGCGCTCAACCTCGAGCCCATGGTGCGCGAGAACGATGCGCCGCTGAAGACGGCCTTCACCGTGTCGGTTGACTATCGCGAGGGGCTGACCACCGGCATCTCGGCTGAGGAGCGGGCGGCGACCGTGCGCGCGCTCGCCGGCGGCAACGTCATCGCGGCCGACTTCGTCCGCCCGGGCCACGTCTTCCCGCTAATCGCCCGTGAGGGCGGGGTGCTGGTCCGCGCCGGCCACACGGAGGCGGCGACCGATCTCGCCAAGCTGGCCGAGCTGCCGGAGGTGGGCCTCCTGGGCGAACTGGTGAATGACGATGGCACCGTCAAGCGCCTGCCCGAGCTCCTCGCCTTCGCCAAGGAACATCGGTTGAAGATCATCTCCATCGCTGACCTCATCGCCTATCGCCGCACGCGCGAGCGGCTGGTCGAGCGGACGGCCGAGTTCAGCGTCGAGACCGAGATCGGGCCGGCGAAGGCGATCAGCTATGCGACGCCGTTCGACGCGGTCCAGCACCTTGCGCTGGTGTTCGGTGACCTGCGCGCCGCCAAGGCGCCGCCGGTGCGCATCCACCGCCAGGAGGTGCTGGCCGACGTCTTCGGCCGCGGCCACGGCGAGGCGAACCTGATCAGCCAGGCGCTGGCGCGCATCGAGGCCAGGGGCTGCGGCGTGATCGTCTACCTGCGCGAGGGCGCCGCCGGCGTCGAGGCGCCGTCGCTGAAGAGCCAGAGCGAGCCCGGCGCGGGAAGCGAGAAGAAGCGCGAAGCGCATTGGCGCGAGGTGGGCGTGGGGGCCCAGATCCTGAAAGACCTCGGCCTGACCGCCATCACTCTCCTGACCACCCACCAGCTCGACTACGTCGGCCTCGCCGGCTTCGACATCCGCATCGCGGGCAGGGAAAACCTGGGCTCCGGCTAGTCTCACATGCCGCGTCAGCACCTCAGGAGAGCTCGACCACCATCGGCTCCACGCCGACGGCCGCCAGGAACCTGAGGAACCCCTCCTTCGACACCTGCGTGGTGCCCGTGTTGGTCAGGGGGTGGAAGTTGACGGGGTCGGCGCGTAGCAGCGCCGCATCGAGGATCAGCGTGACGCGGTGCGCCACGTCGTTGATCAGCGCGAACGGCGTCACCGACCCGGGCTCGACTCCAAGCACTTCGGCGAGGAGAGCCGGCGAGCCGAACGAGAGCCTGGCCGAGCCGATACGGGGCGGCAGGCCCTTGAGGTCGATCGTGGTCTCGCCGAGTGCGCTGATCAGCCAGAGCCGATCCTTGGCGTCCTTCAGGAACAGGTTCTTGGTGTGGCCGCCGGCGAGTTGGGCCTTGATCTCCGCCCCCTCGCCCACCCGGAACACCGGCGCGTGCCAGAGCGTCTGGTGGCCGATCCCGGCGCGGTCGAGCAGGGCGAACAGGGCGTCCGGGCCTGTCTTGGGCATTGGCGGACCCCTGGACGGCTGATCGTCGCTACGGCTAGGACGTTTCGCACCGCACCGCCAGCCGAGGCCCGAACCCGCCATGCAGCTCGAATGCTTCGTCCTCGGCGACGCCGCCCCCGACATCGTGCCCGGCCGCCCGCAGCGCGGCTGGATGGAGGCGTTCGCCGGCCGCCACCCATACCGCTGCTTGCCGCTGACCATGGCCAACTCGACCGGCTGGGAGATCCTCTGTCCGATCAGCTTCACCGCCGAGTGGAACGGGGGCCCGCACGACCGCGACATCACCGTCGAGATCGACGGCCCGGCGAGCGACGCCTTTAGCGACTTCGCCAAGTCGCACTTTTCGGGCGGGGTGCTGACCTTCCACCCGGGCTACCTCTTCCGCACGCCGCCCGGCTGGTCGCTCTGGTGCATGGGCCCGCCCAACCATGTGAAGGACGGCATCCAGCCCCTGGTCGGCCTCGTCGAGACCGACTGGCTGCCCTACCCCTTCACCATGAACTGGATCTTCACCCGTCCGGGAAAGGTGCGCTTCCAACGGGGCGAGCCCTTCTGCTTCATCGTGCCGGCGCAGGACAAGATTTTGGAAGAGTTCACCGTCGTGCAGCGGCCGTTGAAGTCCGAGAGCGATCTCGGCCAGCGCTTCGAGGCCTGGAAAGACATGCGCGCCAAGTTCAACCAGAAGCTTTTCGAGGGTGAGCCCGCCGCGGTGAAGGCCGCCTGGCAGCGCTACTATTTCCGCGGCGAAGAGCCGACCGAAGGCGCCGCAAAGCAGGAAGACCACGTCAACAAGCGCAGGCTCGCCGCCCCGATCAGTCGCCTGTAGCGCCTCGCTTGCCAAGCGGTTGACCCTCTGCGATAAGCCGCCTCCTTTCGGCCCCTGGCGGGGCTAGGAGCGCGGGCGTAGCTCAGGGGTAGAGCACAACCTTGCCAAGGTTGGGGTCGTGAGTTCGAATCTCATCGCCCGCTCCAGACTTGATCGAGAAATCGCTGGGCCTACCTGAGCCAGCCGCTCGCCGCGCCTGCGAGCAGAACGACGCCGAGCGCGATCCGGTAGGCGACGAAGGGCCAGGTCGAGAAGCGCTCGAGGAACCGCATCAGGCCCCACACGGCGATGAACGACGACAGCGCGCCTACCACGATGCCGACCCCAAGGACGCTCCAACCGTGACCGTCAAGGTGGATCCGATGCAGCTCCCAGAGCTCCTTCGCGCCCGCGAGCGCGACGGCGGGGATGGCGAGGAGGAACGAGAACCGCGCCGCTTCGTCGCGCCTGAACCCCAGCGCCAACGCCGCGGTCAGGGTCGAGCCCGAACGTGACACGCCGGGGATGAGCGCGCCGACCTGGGCAAGGCCGATCACGAGAGCGTCGCGCCCGCCGGCATGATCCATGTCGCGCCGATGGCCGGCGAAGAGCTCCGCCAGCGCCAGCAACACCCCCATGACGATACAGGCCACGCCGATGGCCGGGATGCTTCGCAGCGGCGAGTTGCAGGCGTTCAGGACCGGCGCCAGCAGAAACCCCGCGACCACGATCGGGATGGTGGCGACCCCGATCCACAGCGTCAGCCGCAGCGAGCGGTCGTCGAAGCGGCGCCCGGCCAAGGCCCGAATCGATCCGCCGGCGAGGCCGGCCACGTTGCGCCAGAAGTAGCTGACCATGGCGATGAGGGCCGCGAGCTGCATGGCGGCGGAAAACGCCGCGCCCGGATCGGGCCAGCCGAGCAGCGCCGGGACGACGCGCATGTGCGCCGTCGACGAGATCGGCAAGAGCTCGCTGATCCCCTGCACGACGCCAAGGACGGCGACCTTCGCGTAGCCGAGGGTGACGAATCCGATGTCGACGGACCCGACCCGGCAAGCCTCGACCATGAACCGCTCCCACGACCCGACCTCTGCGGTCTGCCTAAATCATGCTTGCCCGGGCGCAAGGATTCTCCGACGGTGCTTGGACCGCGCGGCCCGATGTCGCGCGCCGCGCCCGACCGGCGCTCCGAAAGCACACGGAGGGTCTGGAGATCCCATGTCGACGTCAAAGCCGCTCACGCGCGGCATCAGCCATGTCGCCCTCGTCAGCTCGGACATGTACGAGACCGTCAAGTTCTGGGAAGACATCGGCATTCCACTGGTGAAGATGGAGGAGCTGCCGGGCGGCGGGCAGCATAGCTTCCACGACATGGGCAATGGGGCGATGCTCTCGTACATGACGTTCGAGGGCGCGCCGGAGCGGGCGCCCGGCATCGCCTCCCAGCACCTCGACGTTCGCAAGGACGGCGCAAAGACGGCCATCGCCTCGATAAATCACATCGCGCTCGATATCCCAAAGGAGCGCTTCGACGAGATCCTCGCCAACCTGAAAGCCAAGGGGATCAGGGTCTTTTCGATCAACCACGGCAGCGACACGCCGTTCGCGGACAAGCCCGACGCCAAGACCTGGATCCGTTCGATGTATTTCCGCGACCCCGACGGGATCGCCTTCGAGTTCGCGAGCCTGATGCGCGAGCTGGGCTCCGAGGCGGACCTGGCGCCGGGGGTGAAGAACGCCAAGGGCGAGCGCGTCGATTACACGCCCGTCCTGCTGCGCAAGGCGCGGCACGCGGCGGAATAGCACGGCCCAGTCACGAACCAGGGAGACCCCATGGGCGCCAAGACCATCACCAAGACGTCGATCACCTCGGAAGCCGCCGCCGAGGTGCTGCGCGGCGCGGCGGACAAGGCCAGGGCCATGGGCGTGCCGATGGTCATCGCGGTTGTCGACGAGTCGGGCGTGCTGAAGGCCTTCAACCGTATGGACGGCGCGCCGCTGCTGAGCGTCGAGCTGGCCAAGGACAAGGCCTACACGTCGGCCGCCTACGGCCTGCCCACCCACGCCTGGTTCGACTTCATCAAGAACGATCCGCCCCTGCTGCACGGCATCGTCAACACGCCGCGCTTGATCGTGTTCGGCGGCGGTTTCCCGATCGAGATCGACGGTGCGGTGGTGGGCGCCGTCGGCGTGAGTGGCGGGCACTACACGCAGGATATGGAAGTCGCCCAGGCTGGTCTGGCCGCCCTCGCCTAGCGTCGGCTGGCCACCGGTTCCGATTGCCGTCCTCGCCCCGCGATGCGCTAAGCTGACTCCGAACGCGGCGCACATTGGGCGCTGCGCTGCTCGTCGGGGGCGCCCATGGAGATGAAAAGCAAGGGCGGGCTCTTTCCGTTCCAGCTGCTGTGGGTCATCCCCACCGCGGCGCTCCTGACGCTCGGGCTGGGCGTCTGGGGCTGGTGGGGCCACACGCGGTGGGACACGGCTCTGTATCGTTCGCTGGCGCTCTTCGAGATCAACAACGAGAGCTACATCAGCGGGTACGGGGGCACCGACCTGCGCTTCCTCATCGCGCGCTGGACCGGCGCGGCCGCGGTGATCACCAGCCTGCTCGCTCTGGCGGCGCTGCTGCACGAGCAGCTGGCGACGACGCTGGCGCGCTGGACCAAGCAGGCCGTCGTGGTGATCGGCCACGCAGACCGGGCGGCGGGCGCGTTCGAGGCCGCGCGTCACCGCAGACGGCGGACGTTGTGGATCGGCGCCCCCGCGTTCGGCACGGCCGGCTTCTCGGCCATCGCGCTCGAGTGGCCGGCGGGCGACCGGACGCGGACGGTCATCGCCCACACCCGCGGCGCCGAGCATGTGCTGGTGGCGGAACGGAACGACGCCGACGCCATGGCGCTGGCCAGGGCCGCGCGGAAGGCGTCGCCGGCTTCGCACATCACGCTCCTGATGAACGACACCCACCTGGCCGAGGAGGTGGCGATCACCCTGAACGACGCCCGGACGCGCGTGATGTCGATCGGCTCCGTCGCGGCGCGCGCGCTGCACACGGCCCATCCACCTTTCCTGATCGCCCAGCAGGCGGGGCATGAGCGCATCCACGCCCTGATCGTGGGCTTCGGCACGGTCGGTCAGGCGATCCTGCAGGACCTGATCATGAACTGCAGCACCACCTACCTCGGCCTGCCGCGCATCGTCGTGATCGACCCCGCAGCCAAGGCGTTGGAGGGGGTCCTCCGGGTCGAGGCGCCGGAGCTCGATCAATGCGCGGAGTGCATCTTCATCGACGGCGCTATCGGACAGGCGGCGGTCAGACCCGAGCCGGCCAAGATCGCCGCGGCGCTCCGCGAAGGCGGACCGCTGACCATGGCCTGCGTCTGCATGGGCGACGACGCGGCCGCGCTGTCGACGGCGGCGATCCTGCAATCGCTGCTGCGTGGCGTCGACATCGCCCAACCCCCTATCTTCGTGCGTCTGCGCGAGGCGGGCGTGCTCGCGCTGCCGGCCGACGAGAGGGGCGGAGGTCTCAGAGCCCTGACGCCGTTCGGCGACATCCAGGCGGTGCTGACGGCGAGCGAGTTCATGGCCGCCGAGCCGGATCGTGCGGCGAGGGCCTACCACGAAGCCTATCGCGCATCGCTGCCGCCCGAGCGAAAGGACGATCCGGCCTCGCT
The DNA here is from genome assembly GCA_963719975.1 of uncultured Alphaproteobacteria bacterium. Taxonomy (GTDB): domain Bacteria; phylum Pseudomonadota; class Alphaproteobacteria; order Caulobacterales; family Caulobacteraceae; genus Poindextera. Next base: position 316,404 of record CAVRED010000001.1, on the reverse strand, counting down.
TCCGTGGGACAAGCTGGACGAGATCTACCGCCAAGCGAACCGCAAGGCCGTTGAGCACATTCCGGCCCTGCTCGCCAGCGCCGGCCTCGAGGTCGATCTGAGCAATGTCGGTCTGCAGCGCTTGCCGGCCGGCAAGTCGCTGTTCAGCAACAAGGATCAGCTCGAGAAGCTCGCCGAACTCGAACACGAGCGGTGGTGCTCGGAGCGGCGGATGGATGGGTGGCGAGCCCGCAGCCTCGGTGAGAAACAGGACAGGGTGCGACGCCTGCATCCCGACCTCAGGCCCTACGACGAACTGCCGGACCGAACCAAGGAGTACGACCGCGTGATCGTGCGCCAGACGCAGGAAATCTGCGCGCAACCGGCAAAGCCCGCGAAGCATTGAGGAGGCCCCGGGCCGCAGCGCGGCGAGTCATACGTGGGCGGACATTGTAGAGGCCGACGCACGGGACTAGGCTTAGGATCGAATCAAGGGGCCGCCATCAGAGCCTCATCAGTCTTCGTCGACATAGGGGACGAAGCGTATGCGCATCATCACAGCCACCGTGCTCACTCTGTCGCTGCTCGCCCTGACGGCGTGCTCGAAACCGCAATGGAAGGAATACGACAATCCCGCCTGGGGATTCGGCGTTTCGTTCCAGGGCCAGCCGACCGTCACCGAGACCCCGGCCTCGGCCACTGTACCGCACAGCGTCCAGGTGGAGCTGAGCCAGGACGGCATCGACCTGGTGGTGATCGCCATCGACTCGCAAGCCGCCGGCAAGAGCGACCAGGACCTGCTGGCCGACATTCCCGACGAGATGGTGCGAGGCTCGGGCGGGACGGTGAAGGCCCTGGTGAACACCAAGCTCGGTACGCTGGACGGTCGTGACATCACCATAGACCACGGCGCCGATCCCACCGAGCGGGCCCGGGTGTACGTGCTCCACGGCCGCGTCTACCAGGTCATCACCCAGACCCCCCAGGACGGCGACGCCACCGTCGCGCCCAAGTTCCTGGATTCCTTCCACCTGCTGGCGAAGTAGCGGCGTTCGACTCCCCCCGCCATGCGCCCTCTCAGAACCGTTGGTGTGCTTGGTGGTTGAATCGGGCGGCGCCGTACCGGCGCCTAGTGGATCTGGATGATCCCGTCGACGGCGCGCCACTCTGAGGGGCCAATCAGGCGTTTGTGGGCGACGCGGACCGAGTGCAGGGCGCCTTCGATCTCCAGCCGCCAGTGGTCGAGGAACCGCTGCAGCGTCGGGAAGGTCGGCGCGACGTCATAAGCCTGCCAGATGAATTGCTGCAGCAGCGACGGATGGTCGGGCATCCAGTAGTGGATCTCCGCCGTCGTTAAACCGTACCCCTCGATCTGGAGCAGGAAGTCGCGGCTCGGCTTCATCGACACGTCCCTCGTCAGGGGTCCCGTTTCCGCCGCCGATGGGGCGACTGCGTCGCGGACTTCGTCAACTCCCGCCGCCAAGCGCCGAGCAGCGACTCTTTCCCTTGCTCGCGCGGCGAGCCCCTCGCTAGGGTTCGCAGCGCAGTCAGGGAGCAAAGAGCATGTCGCGGGCGTTGGTGCTGGGAGGCGGCGGGCCGGTGGGGATCGCCTGGGAGGCGGGTCTTCTGGCTGGCTTGGCCGAGGGCGGGATCAGAGCGGGCGAGGCCGACTTCGTCGTCGGCACCTCGGCCGGATCGGTGGTCGGCGCGCTGGTCGCCATGGGGCGCGAGCCCGGCTCGATCGCGGCGCCGATCATCGCCGAGGCCGACCGCCCGCGCGAAATCCCGAGCCAGGTCGCCGAGAACCGCCCGGGCGCGCCGAACATGATGGTGCTGTTCCAGAAGATGCAGGAGGCGGCGAGCGGCGAGCGCGACCCCGAGGAGGTCCGCCGCGAGATCGGCGTCTTTGCGCTGGAAGCGCAGACCGTCGAGGAGGAGCAGTTCATCGGCGGCTTCGGGCGCCAACTCGCCCAGGCCGACGGCGCGTGGCCTGGCCGCGGCTACGCCTGCACGGCGGTGGACTGCCAGACGGGCGCGTTCGTGGTGTGGAACGCCGAGGCCAAGGTGCCGCTCTCGCGCGCCGTCGCCTCCAGTTGCGCCGTGCCCGGCGTCTTTCCGGCGATCACGCTGAACGGCCGCAAGTACATGGACGGCGGCATGCGCTCCGCCACCAACGCTGACCTCGCCAAGGGTCACGAGCGTACGCTGGTCGTCGCGCTGCGGATCGGCGGCGGCGAGATGGCCGAGCGCATGATGCGGCCCTTGGAGCGCGAGATGGCCGCGATCCGCGAGGCCGGCGGCGCGGTCGAACTGATCACCCCAGACGAGACTTCGGTCGCCGCCTTCGGCGCCAACCTGATGAACCCGAAAAACCGCCCCGCCTCCGCCCAGGCCGGCCTGCAGCAGGGCAAGTCGTTGGCTGGATCGCTGAAGGATTTCTGGGGCTGAGCGGAGCGAGGAGGTCATGACCCATCCCGTCCTCGAGAACGTCGCCAAGAGCGCGCGGCACACGAGTTTCTATCTGTCGTGCGGCGCGCCTGCGGCGACGCCGATCATCTTCGTGCACGGGTGGCCGGAGCTTTCGGCGTCCTGGCGCCACCAGCTGCCTGTTTTCGCGGGCCTTGGCCTGCGCGCCATCGCGCCCGACATGCGCGGCTATGGCCGCTCCAGCGCCTATCCCCGGCATGAGGACTACAGCCAGGAAGCCATCGTCGCCGACATGATCGAGTTGATCGATGCGCTGGGCGCCGAAAAGGCGGTGTGGGTCGGGCACGACTGGGGGGCGCCGGTGGTGTGGTCGATCGCCCAGCAGCATCCTGACCGCTGCCACGGGGTCGCCAACCTTTGCGTGCCCTACATCCCCGAGGGCTTCTCGGTCGAGACGATCGTCCCCCTGGCCGATCGCAGCGTCTATCCCGAAGCTGAGTTCCCCGCCGCGCAGTGGGACTACCAGATGTTCTACCGCGAGAACTTCGCGGCAGCCTCGTCGGCCTTCGAGGGCAACGTGCGCGCGACGGTGAAGGCGCTGTTCCGCGCCGGCAGCCCGGCCGGCAAGGGCCAGCCGGCGATTACCTCCCGCGTTCGCGCGCTGGGTGGCTGGTTCGGCCCCGGCCGACCCGCGCCGGACCTGCCGCGCGACGAGACCGTGCTGACCGAGGTCGATGAGAACCGCTACACCGCGGCGCTGGAAGCGACCGGCTTCTTCGGCGCCGACAGTTGGTACATGAACGGCCCCGCCAACGTCGCCTACGCCGAGCGCGCCAAGGCGAACTGGCGCCTGGCCATGCCGGTGCTCTTCCTGCACGCGGCCTACGACTACGTCTGCGAGACCATCGACTCGCGCCTGCCCGAACCCATGCGCGCCCACTGCCCCAACCTGACCGAGGCGATCGTCGACTCCGGCCACTGGATGGCGCAGGAGAAGCCTGTGCAGGTGAACGCCGCGTTGGCCAAATGGCTTTCGGCCCAGTTGCCCGACCTCTGGCCAGAGGGCTGAGTGACCATGAGCGCCGACTACAGGATCTTCGGCTCCGAGATGTCGCCCTATTCGGTGAAGGTGCGCTCGTACTTCCGCTACAAGGGGCTGCCGCACCGGTGGCTGAACCGGGCGGGCGACACCGCCGGCGACTATGCGAAGCACGCCAAGCTGCCGATCATCCCGCTGGTGATCACGCCCGCCGACGAGGGCGTGCAGGAACTCGACGCCGATCATCGACCGGATCGAGACCGAGAACCCGAGCCCTTCAGTCCACCCCGCCGACCCGACGCTGGCGTTCCTCTCGACGCTGATCGAGGAGTTCGGCGACGAGTGGGGCAACAAGTGGATGTTCCACTATCGCTGGGCGCGCGACGTCGACCGCGCCTCGGCGGCGGGCCGCATCGCGCTCTCAATGAACCCGGGCGCCGATGAAGCGACTTGGACCGCGATGACGACGCAGGTGCGCGAGCGGATGGTGAGCCGGGTCTGGTTCGTGGGCTCGAGCGAAGCGAACGCGGGCTTCATCGAGGCCACTTTCCAGGCCGCCATCGCACAGCTCGAAGCGCACCTGGCGAACCGGCCCTACCTGTTCGGCGCGCGGCCGGCCTATGGCGATTTCGCGCTCTGGGGCCAGCTTTACGAGGCCTGGACCGACCCGACGCCCAGCGCGTTGATCGAGGCGCGCGCGCCGGCGGTGCTCGCCTGGATCCACCGCATGCTCTATCCGGCCGCGCTTGGCGATTTCGAGCCCTGGGCGAGTCTGGCGCCCACGCTGGCGCCGATCCTGCGCGACCAGGTTGGGCGACTGTTCCTGCCCTGGACCGTGGCCAACGCCGCGGCGCTGGCGGGCGGGCACGAGGACTACACCGTCCACCTCGGCGACCACGCGTGGACACAGAAGCCACAGCGCTATCACGCCAAGTCGTTGCAGGTGCTGCGCGACCGCTACGCCGCCGTCTCGGACCGCAGCGCCCTCGATCCGATCCTGCGCGACACGGGCTGCCTCGAGGAGCTGGCCGGCTAGACACTGTCTCGATTCCCCGAAGTGGGGGATCTGGCAGTGGCGGCCGGTTGCCGCATGCCGGCCTCCAGCGTTGCCATGACGGAGGGCCTGGCTCAGACTGCGCGCTCGGTACGGCGCGCAGACAAGCGCCGGCCAAGGGAGGAAAGCGTCTTGGCCGAAACCGACAAGGGTGTTTCAGGCGTGACGCGCCGCATCCCGGCCGAGATCGCCGCGATGATCGGGTTTGCGATCGCGATCTTCGGCGTGGTCGCGACCGGCGCGGCGATCTCATCGGCGATTCCGCCGACCGCCAGCTGGGTGCTGGTCGCCGCCGCCTACGCCGGCCCGGCCGCGCTGGCGTTCGGGGTCTACTGGGCGGTGGCGCGCCGCCTCTAGGACGCGGGCGCCTCCTCCCCCGGCCCGCGTAATGGTGTTAGGCTTCCCCCCAGAGACGCTCTCTCAGGGGAAGATCCATGAAGATCAAGCAAATCGGCCACGCGGTGCTGAAGGTGAGCGACTGTGAGCGCGCCGAAAAATTCTACAGCGGCGTCCTCGGGCTGCCGATCTGCGCGCGCCTGGATCAGGACGGCATGAAGATGACTTTCTTCACGCTGGGCAATCACCACGACTTCGCGGTGATGGAAGTGAGCGGCGTGGGCTCGACTCACGCGGACACCGCAACCGGCCTGCACCACGTGGCGTTCAAGATCGGCGACAGCCTCGACGAACTGCGCGAGGCGAAGGCGCTGCTCGAGGCAGCGGGCGTCGCGTTGCGGCCGGTCGACCACGAGGTGACCAAGTCGCTCTATTTCGCCGATCCGGACGGCAACGGCATCGAGCTCTACGTGGACGCCTCCGACGTTTGGCGGCGCGAGCCCCAGCGCGTCGCCCAGCTGCTTCCACTGGAACTCTAGCAGCCCGTCAGCCGAGGGCGACGGGGTCTCCCGGGCGGATGGTCCCGTCCGCCGTCACCACAGCGTAGACGCCGGCGCAGGGGAAGAGGCGCGCATCGCCGGCGCTCACCCGGTTGTGCTTCACGAGCGCGCTGAGCACGCCGGTGTCCTCGGCGAGATCACCCTGGGCCAGGGTCGTCATCACGCAGCGCGGATCGGGCATGGCGATGCGCAAGGCGGCGTCCGCGCCCACCGCGAGGGCGCTCCGCACCCACTCGTTCTCCACGAAGCCGTCTCCGGGCGTCTCGACCACGATGTTCATGCGGAAGCGGCGAACGTCGAACTGGCTCATCGGCTCCAGCGCCGCCAGCCGGCGCAGCGTCGCGGTGGTGATCACCGACATCGGGAAGAGATCGAAGAAGGCGCTTGCCGCGACCGGCGAGCGAATATTGGCGGCGGCGAAATAGGCCGCGCCCAGCTTGCCGGCAACCACGACGTTGCGCCGTCCTTCAGGGTCAGCACCCTCGACGTCGGCGAACTGCTGGTCGATCGTGAAGTCTTCCGGCGCGCTCCGGGCCAACGTGACCGCGCGGCCGAACAGGGCCGAGAGCGCCGCTTCGGCCTCGCCGCCGTCGCTGGCGACGACCTTGCCGTCGGGCAGCTCGATGCGAACCGGCGGCGCCGGCTCGCCGGCCTTGGGCTTCGCCGCAAAGCGCGCCTTGCAGTTCAGGATGCCGGGGAAATGCCGGACGCTCTTGGCGCTGACCACCTTGCCCGTTTCATCGTCGATCAGGGCGTAGGCGCGGTCGCCGAGCACGCCGCCGGCGCTGACCTCGGCCGCCTGCAGTCGCTCGCCGGCCATGGACTTCACCGGAAACCGCCAAACCTCCGCGACCGTCCCGACCGATCGTCCCGCCATCGCTATCCCTCGTGTGTGAGCCGAGCTTGATCACGGCCACCCACGGCTGTCGAGGTTGGGCGCGCAGAGCTCTGTCAAAGGGAGAGGTCTGTTGGTTACGCCGCCACGCGGCCAATGGCGTCGAGGTCGGCCAGGGCGTCGGCGGGGAGGGCGAGGTCGGCGGCGGCCAGGTTCTCGCGCAGGTGCTCGAGCGAGGCCGTGCCGGGGATGAGCAACATGTTCGGCGACCGTTGCAGCAGCCACGCCAACGCCGCCTGCATCGGCGTCGCCCCGAGCCGCGCCGCGACCTTGGACAAGATCTCCGACTGCAGCGGGAAGAAGCCGCCGAGCGGGAAGAACGGCGCGTACGCGATCCCCTTGGCCGCGAGCTGGTCGACCAAAGGATCGTCGGCGCGGCGCGCGACGTTGAACATGTTCTGCACGCAGACCACCGGCGCGATGCGCTCGGCCTCCTCGACCTGGGCCAGGCTCACGTTGCTCAGGCCCAGGTGGCGGATCAGGCCCTGCCGCTGCAACTCGGCCAGGGTGGCGACCCCTTCGGCGACCGATTCTTCGGTCGGCCCCTGCAGGCCGCCGACGCGCAGGTTGACCACGGCAAGCTGCTCGAGCCCGAGGTTCCTCAGGTTGTCGTGCACCGCCTTGATCAGATCCGCCGGCGCGTGCGCCGGATTCCACGATGCGTCGTCGCCGCGGAACGCGCCAACCTTGGTCACGATGACGAGGTCGTCGGGATAGGGGTGCAACGCCTCGCGGATGAGCTGGTTGGTGACGTACGGCCCGTAGTAGTCGCTGGTGTCGATGTGGTTGACCCCGCTGGCGATCGCCTCGCGCAGAACGGCGATGGCGAGACCGCGATCCTTCGGCGGCCCGAAGACGCCCGGCCCCGCGAGCTGCATCGCCCCATAGCCCATGCGGTTTACGGCGCGATCGCCGAGCTTGTAGGTGGCGGCGGGTCTATCGGTCATGGGCGGAGCTCCGGGGCTGGCGATTGGCCTGGCTGATGTAGTGCGCGCGAGGGCCTCGCCCCAGGGTGGAGCTGCACTTTCATCCGGTGCCACGATCGCCTAGAAGCACGCCCCACCTTCAAAGGAGGCGACAATGCGCAAGCCCCGCGACCCCGCCGACCTCGACTGCTTTCGAGGTCACCTCTAAGCGCCGGAAGTCCTTCCCGTCCGAGACGCGCGTCAAACGCGGCGTGCGGCTCGTGCACGGCGACAAGCTGCTCGTCGAAAAGCTCGGAAGAAACGACCTCTGCCCCTGCGGTTCGGGACGCTCGTTTCAAGCGGTGCTGCCTTGCCTCCGGGCGGCTGGACGGCGCCAATCGGAACGACTTCTTTCAGGGACTGACGCGCCGCGCCGGCTTGCGCCTGCGCGCATTTCGGTCGACCGTTCGGGCGCCGTCAAACGTCATGAGGCCCGCCCATGGACGCGCTCGCCCCTGCCGCCTCGCTCGAGACCGACCGCGAGCCCTTGCTGCGCGAGGCTTGGTACGTCGCCTGCGCCAGCGCCGAGCTGGGGACCGAGCCGATCGCGCGGCGCATCCATGACCGGCCGATCGTGCTCTTCCGCGACTCGGACGGCTTGGCCGGCGCGCTGCACGACCGCTGCCCGCACCGCGGCGTCGCCCTCTCGCTCGGCCAGATCGCCGATGGCGCGGTCGCGTGCGCCTACCACGGCTGGCGTTTCAGCCGTGACGGGACGTGCCTGCACATCCCCTCCCTCTGCGAGGGCCGCGCGCCGGCCGCGGGCGTCGCAGCGGAGGCTTATCCCTGCGTCGAGCAAGAGGCCCATGTGTGGGTGTGGACCGGAAAGGGGCCGCCGTCGCCGGGGACGCCCCTTACCATCCCGACCTTCGCCGATCGCTCGTGGGTGCAGGCGTCGATCGATCTCGCCTGCGAGGCCATGCTGCCGATCGAGAACAATCTCGACGTCTCACACCCCTACTTCACCCACCCGAACACCCATCCGCAGTGGTTCGTGATCAACCGGATCGGCTTTCGCGAGAACGTCTATCGTCTCGGCCTGACCGAGACAGGCGTCCTTCTGACCGGCGGCCGCGACGAGTTCGGCGGCGTGAGCTTGCGCTTCGACCTGCCCGACCGCGCGACGGTCGATCTGGGTCCACAAGGGCCGCTGATCGTCATGCACCACACGCCGACCACGCCCGGCCATTGCCGCCAGCACTGGCTGTTCTCGACCGCGCTGGCCGAAGGCGCGCAGACCCACCGCCTGCGCTGGACCGACAAGGAGCCGGAGATCCTGCAGCAGGACCGCCGCGTGATGGAGTCGGCCCAGCTTGCCTACCAGGCGGAAGGCGCGGACTTCGAGCGCAGCGTCGAGGCCGATGCGCCGAGCCTCCTGGCCCGCCGCGTGATCCGCATGGCCCGCGCCGGCCGCTGGCCCGCCGACAAGGACACGCTCAAGTTCCGCGAGACGCTGACGGTTAGGAGCTGAACCTCATCGCCAGGCGAACACCGGCTGCTCCAGGTGGGCGACGCGGGTGATGCGGTCGGCGACCAGCTCGCGCAGCTGGTAGATCATCGCCGCGGTCGGCGCGTGGATGCGATGCTCGTTGATGTTGACGCGGATCACCGGCCGCGGGCTTTCCGGGATGGCCTCGAACGTTACGACGTCGTCGCCCGCGATGTGGTCAAGCCGGATGCGATAGGCCTCGGCGACCTCGTGCGGGTTCGGGCGCAGCGCCGCGGCGTCGTCCAGCCAGGCGACGACCGGCGTGATCGCGTAGCCGGAGCGGGTCGGATAGTCGTCGAGCAGGCCAAGCACGCTGCCCGGCGGCACGGCCAGGCCCAACTCCTCCTCGAGCTCGCGCGCTGCGGCCTGCTCGAAGCTCTCGCCGGCGTCGCAGCGTCCGCCCGGCAGCGCCCACTGCCCCGCATGCGCGCGCAGCGCAGCCGCCCGTCGCGTGAGCAAGAAGGCGGCCTCGCCCGACCCATCGTCCGCCTCGACCAGCGCCAGCGCCACCGCCGCCGGCTTCAGCGCCTGGCCTTCGTGAGCGATGCGCGGAAAGGCGGCGCACCGCGCGGCCAGAGTCTCGCGGAAGGCGGTGGAGAAGGGATAGCGCATGGCTGCTGAGGTACCACGATCGCCGCCAACACCGAACCCGCGCTTCCGCCAAGCCCGCTGGCGGTGAATGATGATGCCCGAGGGGGCGCAGAGCCGCATGCTGCTTCGACGGCACAATCTCAATCTCCTGCCGATCCTGCGCGAGTTGCTGCGCACGCGCAGCGTCAGTCGGACCGCCGAGCGGGTGGGCCTCAGCCAATCGGCGGTAAGCGCCGCGTTGGCGAGGCTGCGCGAGACCTTCGACGACGAGCTGCTGGTCATGGTCGGCCGGCGGATGGAGCTGACCGCCCGCGGCGAGGGGCTGGTCGAGCAGGTCGAGCGGGCCAATGTCGAGCTGGAGGCGCTGTTGCAGCCCCCGGACTTCGATGCCGGCGCCGAGACCCGCCGCTTCGTGGTGGCGTCCGCCGACTACGTCTCGCTGCTCATGGCGCCGCGCTTGGCCGCGCGTCTCGCCGTGCAGGCGCCTAAGGCCTCGGTGCAGTTCACCGACGTGCCAGACAACGTGGTGGCCGAGGCCTCGCGCGGCCGCATCGACGCGGTCATCATCCCCGAGGGTGCAAGCAGCCGCGTCTCGGACGCGTTGGTCGAGACTCCGCTCTGGCGCGACGAGATGGTGGTGATCGCGTCCAAGCGCCGCCGCGCGTTCCAGGGCGAGCTGACCCGCGAGGCCTACCTCGCCTGTCAGCATGCCATGTTCCAGATTTCGCCGCGCTACGATCCGTTGCTGTCCGTCGTGGGTCTGAAATCCCTGGGCCTTGCGCAGCACAACCTCGTGCTCGTTCAGCAGTTCTCCGCCCTGCCGGCTATCGTCGAGTCGAGCGGCTGTCTGGCGCTGGTGCAGCGGCGGTTGGCGGAGCGCCTGCAGCGCAACTACGCCATCGACCTGTTCCGTCCGCCGTTCGAACTGCCGGCGCTCCTGATATGCGCCTACTGGCCGCGGGCGATGGAGCGCGACCCCGCCCACGCCTGGTTCCGCGACCTCCTGATGCAGGCGCGCCCGGAGAGCCCGGGCCTCTCTTGACCTATCGACGCCATCGATAGGTCGCCTCACGACTTTTCGTTTCCCGAAAGCCTCGTGGTCGGCGAAGACGTTGCATCGCGCACTCGCCGCAGGGAGCCGCCATGTCCGCCGCAGCCGCAGCCATCGTCCGCCCGTCGCCGCCCACCGAAGCGGAGCTGCTCGGCCGCGCCCGCAGGCTGGTCCCGATCCTGAAGGAGCGCGCTGCGGCCTGCGAGGAGAACCGCTCCGTGCTGCCGGAGACAGTGGCCGACTTCGAGGCCGCGGGGTTCTACCGCATCCTGCAGCCGGCGGCGCTGGGCGGCTACGAAATGCACCCGATGGCGCTCTATCGGGTGGCGATGGAGCTGGCGAAGGGCTGTCCTTCCAGCGCCTGGTGCCTTTGCCTCGTCGGCATCCACAACTGGGAGATTGCGCTGCTCGATCCCAGGGCTGGCCACGACATCTGGGGCGTCGACGACACAGCCCGAATCTCCTCGTCCTACGGGCCGTTCGGCAAGGTCGAACGGGTCGAGGGCGGCTTCAAGGTCAGCGGCCGCTGGCCCTGGTCCAGCGGTTGCGACCATTGCCAGTGGGTCATGCTGGGCGGCCGCGCCCCCGCCGCGCCGGATGCGCCCCCAGGCCCGCCCGACCAGCGCGCCTATCTGATCCCTCGCAGCGACTACGAGATCGACGACACCTGGCACGTGTTCGGACTGAAGGGCACCGGCAGCAAGGACATCGTGGTCGAAGGCGCCTTCGTACCCGAGCACCGCACCCATCGCTTCGCCGACACCTACCTGATGCAGGATGTCGGCCTGAAGACCTTCACCGCGCCGGCCTATCGCTTCCCCTTCGGGACCGTCTTCTCCTACTGCCTGGCCGTCGTGGTGCTGGGCATGGCCGATGGCGCGCTGGAGGCGTTCAGCGAGCAGATGCAGGAGCGACGGGGAACTTATGACGGCGCGCGCGCCATCGAGGACCCATTCGTGCGCCAGCGTATCGCCGAGGCCAGTGCGATCGTGCGCGGCCTGCACCAGAAGCTGGAGGCCAACTTCGCGGAGCTCGACGCGCTGATCGCCGCCGCCCAGCCGCTGCCGGTCGCGATGCGCGTCGCCAACAAGTGGGACTCGCAGGTGATCGCCAAGGAATCGATGCGGGCCATCGAGCTGTTGTTCAAGGCCAGCGGCGCGCGCGGCATCCGACTGTCCAACCCGCTGCAGCGCTACTTCCGCGACGCCCACGCCGCCTCCAACCACGCCTTCCTCAATGCCGACAAAGGCGCGCTGAACGCCGGCTTCGTCGCCATGGGCGGCGACAACGGCGACTTCATCGTCTAGCGGCCCTGACGCGCGCCTCCTCCTTCAACGGAAAGAGCCAGAGACCAATGACCATCGCTTCCCTGGGCTACCTCGGCTTCAAGGTGCAGGACCCCGAGGCCTGGAGCGCGTTCGCGACCGGCGTGCTCGGCCTGATGCCTGGCGAGGCGGCCGGCGACGCGCGCCGCTTTCGCATGGACGACCAGGCGTGGCGCTTTGCGGTCGCAGCGGGCGAGACGGACGATGTCGCCTACGTCGGCTTCGAAGTTGCTGGTCCGGCCGAGCTGGCCGCGGTGTCCGAGCGGCTGGCCGCCGGCGGCGTCGCGGTCGGCAACGGCGACCCGGAGCTGCTGGCGGAGCGTGGGGTCTTGGGCCTGGTTTCCTGCCAGGACCCGGAGGGCCTCAGGGTCGAGATCTACTACGGGCCGACGTTGCGCACCGAGACGCCCTTCGCTTCGCCCGCCGGCGTCGACGCCTTCGTCACCGGCGAGCAGGGCCTGGGCCACATCGTGCTCTCGACCAAGGACATCGCCGCGACCCGAGCCTTCTACCAGGACCTCCTCGGCTTTCGGCTCTCCGACAAGATCATGATGCGGATGGGTCCCAAGGTCGCCTTTGAACTCGAGTTCTACCACTGCAATCCGCGTCACCACACGCTGGCGCTGGCCCCGATCCCGATCCCCAAGCGCCTGCACCACTTCATGGTCCAGGTCCCGACCCTGGACGACGTCGGCTTCGCCCTCGAGCGCGCCTATGCGGCGCAAACGCCCATCGCCCAGGGCCTTGGACGACACACCAACGACCAGATGGTCTCGTTCTACGCCCGCACCCCTTCCGGCTTCGAAGTGGAGTTCGGCTATGGCGCGATCGAGGTTGACGACGCCATCTGGCGGGTCACCCGCCACGACAAGCCGAGCAGCTGGGGCCACCATCGCCCCAGCTAGCACCAAGCCACGACTGGCCCCGGGATCCCTCAGTTGATCTGACGTGCGACCTAGTTTTCGCCGCCAATTGGTCGCCTACTGGCGGCGCGGCGGCGGAGGGTTCGGGCAACGTGCGGACGGTGGCGGTGATCGCCCTCAAAGGGGGCTCCGGCAAAACCACGGTCGCGACGCATCTGGCGCTGGCGGCGCATCTGCGCGGCGTGGCGACGCTGGTCGCCGATGTCGATCCGCAACACTCCGCCAAGGCGGTTCTGAGCGCGCGCGAGGGCGCCGGCCCCGACTATGTCGCCACGTCGGGGGGCGAGCTGATGGCGGCCAAGTTCGCGGCGCTTGGGTTGGGCAAACAACTCCTGATCATCGACACGCCGGCCGGCGTGGTCGAGGACGTCAGCGAGGCGATCGTGTTGGCCGACCTCGCGGTGCTGGTTGCGCGCCCGACACTGCTCGACCTGGCCGGCCTCGCGCCGACGCTCAGCATCGTGCGCCGCCTGGGCAAGCCCTCGGTGGTGGTGGTGAACCAGGCTCCAGTCGCCCGAGAGGGCATCGAATTCTCCTTGGTCAAGCGGGCGCTGCGCGGGCTCGAGTATCTCGAGGCGAGGGTCGCGCCGGTGATCGTGCGGGCGAGGACGATGTACCAGACGGCGCTCGAGACCGGCCGCTCGGCCGAGGAGATGTCGGACGCCGCCGCGGCGAAGGACATCGCCGCGCTCTGGGACTACGTCGAGACCGAGCTCACCGGGGCGGCGGAAGAAGAAGGCGCCGACCTCCGGGCTGGAGGCGCTTGAGTCCTCCTAGAGCTCGAACGAGGGCCCGGCGAACGAGCGTTGCGGGCTTGGCCGTTCCTGGCCGGCGCGCGGGGCGGTCGCGATCGCGCCGGCGGTGGCTGCGCCGTCGACCACCAGGCAGTGCCCGGTGATGAAGCGCGCCGCATCGCTGGCGAGGAAGAGGGCGGCCGCCGCGATGTCCTCCGGCTGACCGGCCAACGGAAGCGGTTGGGCGTTGACGAGCGCCGCGTCCGCCGCCGCCTTGTTGAAGTGGGCGCCGCCGCCGAGGATCGGAGTCGAGACGCCGCCTGGCGCGATGCTGTTGATGCGGATCTTGTCGACGGCGAACTCCAGCGCCGCCGAGCGGGTCAGGTTCACGACGCCGGCCTTGGCCGCACAGTAGGCGTGCAGGTTCGCGTAGCCGCCGAGGCCGGCGATCGAGGCCGTGGAGACGATGGCGCCGCCGCCCTGCGCCCGCATGGGGGCGATCGAATGCTTCATGCCGAGGAAGACGCCGCGCAGGCAGACCGCCAGCGTACGGTCCCAGTCCTCAACGGCGATCTTCTCGAGCGGACCAATCGCCCCGCCGATGCCGGCGTTGTTAAACGTGACGTCCAAGCGCCCGAAGTCGGAGAGCGCGCGGGCGACCAGGGCCTGGACGTCCGGCTCGGACGCAACGTCGGTGCGCTGGAAGACGCACTTCGGTCCGGCCGCGCTCGCGTCCTCGGCCGCCTGCTCGCCGCCGGCCGTGTTCAGATCGGCCAGCACCACATGCGCGCCTTCGCGTGCGAACAGGATGGCCGCGGCCCGCCCCATGCCGCTCGCCGCCCCGGTGATCACGGCGACCTTGCCGTCCAGCTGACCCATCGCCGTTCCTCCCTGCTTTTCTCGCGCCGAGCCTAGCCGGCGATGACGCCGCCGGCGAGGCGGCCGACTGTAAAGGTGATGATCGCCGCAACGTAGCCGATCAGGACCTGGCGCGCGGCCGAGAACAGCGCGCCGCGGCCGGTGAACAGAGACGTGCCGATGCCGATTCCGGCGAGCACGATCCCGCTGAGCGCCAGGCTGGTTCCGACCGCTGGCCAGCCGCTGAGCACGAGGAACGGCGCGACCGGGAAGACGGCTCCGAAGGCGAACAGGAAGAAGGAGGCGGCGGCCGCGCCCCACGCCGAGCCGCCGAGCGCCTCGGGATCAATGCCCAGTTCTTCGCGCGCCAGGGTGTCGAGGGCGGTGGACTTGTCCGACAGCAGCCGCTCGGCCAGCGCCTTGGCCTGATCCTCCGGCAACCCCTTGGCCTGGTAGATCAGTACGAGTTCTTCCTTCTCCTCCTCAGGCGACTGCTCGAGCTCCTCGGCCTCGGTCGCGATCTGCTTCTGATAGAGTTCGCGCGAGCTGTTCACCGACAACCACTCGCCCATGGCCATGGAGCAGGAGCCGGCGACGAGGCCGGCGATGCCGGCGAGCAGAACCGGATGCGCCGAGGCCGACGCCCCGGCCACCCCCATCACCAGGCTGAGGTTGGAAACGAGGCCGTCGTTGGCGCCCAGCACCGCCGCGCGGAGCGAATTGCCGCCTGCACCCCGATGGCGCCCCTCGAGCACGGCGACCTCCGGCCCAGCCAGCCCGCGGCCGGTCGAGGCGGCAGCCTGGATGATGCGGGCATGCGAGCGCTCGTCGGTGGGCAGCCCGCCGGCCACGGCCTCGGGCTGGCGGTCGTAGGCGTCGATGTCACGCGCCTCGCCGGCCGCGATCGCCGGCAGCACGAAGGAGGGGCCGAAGCGCCTGGCGAGCCAGGAGAGCGCCCGGGCGCGCACTGTTGGCGCGAGCTGAACGGCGCCTTTGCGGCCCAGGCGCGTTCGCCAGAACTCGGCGTGGGCGCCCTCGACCGAGGCGAGCTTGCGATAGACCGCGGCCAGGTTCGGGTCCTGCTCGGCCTCGGCGAGCGCGCCGTAGAGCGCCTCGCCGTCGACCTCGCCCTGCAGGTTGGTCCGGTAGCGTCGAGCGTCCTTCGCATCGGCCATGGTCGCCTTGCTCCTACTGCTACCACCGCGCCGGCGACGAGCCGAGGTCGGCGGCCGGACGATCCCAGCGCATCGGCGCGCCTTCGATCGCGACCGGGGGTTTGAGCCGCCGCGCTGGGCCCCAGGCCGTCGTCTCGACGCCCGTGGCGAGGTCGGCGTCGGACCGATCAGCGAAAGGCTGGGATGCGCCCGACGCCGGAGCGCTCGCGAGCAGGGCGGCGGTGCGCGCCAGCGACGCCCGCCACGTCGAGCCGGCGCCGGCGGCGCGGCGCGCGCTGAGGCCGCGCACGGCGGCCGTGGCCAGAATGTAGCCGGTCGCGTGATCCAGCGCCTGCACTGGCAACGGCGTCGGCCGGTCTGCGCCCGCGCGGCGCATACCCGCCTCGGCGATGCCGGCGCTCATCTGCACCAGGCTGTCGAACCCGCGCCGCCCCGACCAGGGTCCGGTCCAACCGTAGGCGTCAAGCGAGACATCGATCAGGCCGGGTCGAGCAGCCCGCCGCGCCGCCGCGCCTAGGCCCAGGTGCTCGAGCGCGCCGGGGCGATAGCCGTGGACGATCACATCGGCCTCGGCAAGGAGGCCGAGCAGCGTCTGGCGGGCGTCGGCGTCGCGCAGGTCGAGGCGCGCGCAGCGCTTGCCCAGCGTCACCTCCGGCGTGATCGCCGGCTCGTCCCAGTCCGGCGGGTCGATGCGCAGCACATCGGCGCCATAGCCGGCGAGGAAGCGGGTCGCGACAGGGCCGGCGAGGACCCGCGTCAGGTCCAGCACCTTGACGCCGGCCAGCGGCCGCGACGGGTCCGCCGATGCGGCGGTTCGGCCCGCGCCGTCACCCTCGGAGCGCAAGACCAGGGGCTCCGCGGCGATGGCCTTGCCCTGCGGGTGTTCGGCCCAGGCCGCGAGCGAGCGCAAGGCCGCAGCACAGCCCCCGCCCGCGACAATGGCGCCCTCCAGGTCATCGGCCGTCCAGGCGGCGACGGCGCGGGTGACCGCGTCCTTCTCGCCGGACGCGCCCAGGACGGCCAGCGCCGCCGCCCGATGGCGGGGCGCGTTGGTGTGCAGCCGGATCCAGCCGTCGCTCGCGGCGTAGTCGCCGGCGATGGGATCCCACGGCGGGGCGGGCGCCCAGCCTTGAGGCCGGAGGGAGAAGCCGAACCAGAAGGAGGCGAGCCGGCGATCGACCGTCACGGCCGTGCTGCCGGCCAGTTCCGCGACCGCGAGCGCCGCTGCGGCCACTGCGCCGGCGGCGAGGTCGCTGACCGAAAACGCGGAAGGCAGATCGCCGGCTTCCGCGAAGTTGACACGCGAGCCGAGCGCCGCATCGCCGCCGGCCGCGCTCCAGATCGCCCGCAGAAACCTCGCGCTGTTCTCGTGCTCGGGCATCGCCGCTCCTTGCGGCGGCAGTGCGCCGCTACGGCCCCGAGGAGTCAACCGAAAGGAGGCGAGTGGAAGAGGGCGACGGCTCGCCTAGACGACCGAAGCGTGCCGGCGGCCGGCTTCCGAGCGATGCTCGAGGCGCTCCACAGCCTGATGGCTTAGCGCCTCGAGGACGGGTTGGCGCCTGCGCTCGTCCGCGCGCTCGGCCAGGGCCACGTAGACGGAGACGACCGACAGAACGGCGCCAAAGGTCAAAAACGAGGTGGCGATCAGCGCCAGCATGAAATCGGTCACTGGAATCCCTCCGAACTGTCGGAGCCATAGTCGGGACCAATTGGGCCGGCTTTGCGCCAGATCAAAGACGGGAGCGGCGCCCGCCTCCGTTAAACCCCCTAAGCAATCGGCCCGAATGTCGCGTTGGGGCCCAGCCCGGTATCGATCACCCTGCAATCATTCGCGGGAGACGATGTCATGCAAAGCATGCGAGTCCAGTCCGGCGCGACGCAGAACGCCGCGGTCACCACGGCCGGCAAGATGTTCAGCTTCGCCGAAGCCCTGGACCTCCCGGGCTTTTCGATGCGCTTCGATCGCGACGAAGAGATCTTCGGCGAAAGCGAGAGCGCCGACTTCGTCTACAAGGTGGTCTCGGGGGCCGCCCGCGGCTTTCGGATCCTGAGCGACGGCCGCCGCCAGATCACCGGCTTCCACCTGCCCGGCGACGTCTTCGGCCTGGAGACCGGTGGCGAGCATCGCTCCTCGGCCGAGGCCATCGTCGAGTCCGAGATCGTGCTGGTCCGCCGGACGGCGGTCGACCGCCTGGCCGACGCCAGCGTCCCGGCCGCGCGCGGGCTCTGGGCCCTGACCGCGGGCGATCTCGACCGGCTGCGCGACCACATGATGCTCCTGGGTCGCAAGAGCGCCACCGAGCGCGTTGCAAGCTTCCTGCTCGAGATGGCGGTTCGCGCCCCGGCCGAGCGCGGCACGGACCTTCCGATGTCGCGTTCGGACATCGCCGACTATCTCGGCCTCACCATCGAAACGGTGTCGCGCACGCTGACGCAGCTCGAGCGCGATCACGCCATCAGCATCCCCAGCGCCCGCCACATCGTTCTGAATGATCGCGCCGCGCTCGGCCTGGCCGACTGAAACGAGGAATGCCAGCCATGTCGTACAAGACCATTCTCGTTCACGCAGAGCCCGGCCATGCCGCCGACCGGCGCGTGGCCACCGCGATGACGCTGGCCGACACCTTCGACGCCGCGCTGATCGGATTGGGCGCCGAAGCGTTCGAGCCCGTCTACGCCTCGGGCTATGCGATCGCCGACGGCGCCGTCTATGAGGCGATCCGCGAGCGGATCGACAAGGACATCCCCGCCGCCGAGCAGCGGTTCCGCAGTCAGGTCTCGGGCATCAAGCAGCCCGTGTTCTGGGTGACCGGCGTGCAGGACCCTTGCAGCGAACTCGTCATCCACGCGCGCGCCGCTGACCTGATCGTCGCCAGCCGGCCCGCCGCCGGCGAAGGGCACGCCTTTGCGGCCGCCTGCGCCGACCTGGTCATGCGCTCAGGGCTGCCGGTGCTGATCGTGCCTGACTCCGGCCAGGCGTTCGAAGGCCATCGCGTTCTGGTTGGCTGGAAGAACACGCGCGAAGCGCGGGTGGCGCTGACCGGAGCCATGCCGCTCCTGATGCGCGCCGACGAGGTGATCCTGACCGCGATAACGCCCGAGGCCGAAGTCGGCGCCCAGCACGCCGAGCTGGATCAGGTCGCCCAACGGCTGACCCGCCACGGCGCGCGCGTGAAGTGCGAGGTGATCGCCAAGTCGAAGGCCGGGACCGCCGAGGACCTGGAACGGGCGGCCGACCGCCACGGCGCGGACACCATCGTGCTCGGCGCCTACGCCCACTCACGCGTGCGCGAATGGGCGCTGGGCGGAATGACCGAAGACTTCATCGCCTCGTCGTCAAAATACATTCTGATGTGCCACTGAGACTGGCGCGCTCGCGCCAGTCTGGCCCAAAGCCGCTCCGAGGCCGTCATGAAGCATGCTGTGATCGTCGCCCACCCGAACGCCCGGAGCTTCAATCTGACCTTGGCGCGCGCCTACGAGGCCGCCGCGAAGGCGGAAGGGCACGCCGTGATCGTCCGCGATCTCTACCGCCTCGGCTTCAATCCCTGCCTCCCGGCCGAAGAGCTTCCTTTCGCCGAGACGGTCCATCTCGGTGACGATGTCGCGGCCGAACGGGCCTTGCTCAGCGATGTCGAGGTGTTCTGTTTCGTCTATCCGCTTTGGCTCGACGCCCCGCCAGCGATCCTGAAGGGCTATCTCGAGCGCGTGTTCGGCTTCGGGTTCGCCTATGAGCGGGGGCCCGAGGGGAACACGCCTCTGCTCGAGGGCCGCAGCATGATCAGCCTCACCACCTCCGGCGCGCCGACCGCCTGGATCAAGGAGACGGGAGACTGGAGCGCGCTCGTGAGCCTGTTCGACGATCACTTTGCCGCTGTCTGCGGGCTCGCCGTCATCGACCACGTGCACTTCGGAGACATCACGCCGGGCATGACCGCCGAAGCTGTGCAGTCCGCCGCCGCCGCCGTGGCGGGCGCGGTCAAGCAGCGCTTCGGTAAGCCGGCTTGAGGCCGGAGCCGGTCCATGAGCACTCGCAACCTCGACGCCCTCTTCTCGCCCAAGGCCATTGCGCTCGTGGGCGCGAGCAACCGCGAGGGCTCGGTCGGCGGGGCGATCGCGCGGAACCTATATGCCGGCGGTTTCGCCGGCCCGATCCTCGCGGTCAGCCCGCACGAGCCGACGATCGGCTCGATCCTGAGCTACCGATCGGTCGGCGAACTGCCGGTCACGCCCGATCTGGCGGTGCTGGCGACGCCGGCGGCCGCGGCGCCCGAACTCATCGCCGAGCTTGGCCAGCGCGGCTGCCGCGCGGCGATCGTCATCGCCGCCGGCCTCGGCGAGGGCGAGGAACGCGCGGGCGCGGACCTTCGCCAGCAGATGCTGGACGCGGCGCGTCCGCACATGCTGCGCATCATCGGGCCCAACTGCCTGGGCTTCCTGTCGCCCGGCGCGGGGATCAACGCCAGCTTCGCCCACCTCACCCCGACGCAGGGCGACGTCGCCTTCATCGCCCAATCCGGCGCGTTGGTGACCGCGGTTCTCGACTGGGCGGTCGGGCGCGACCTCGGCTTCTCCCACATCGCCTCGCTGGGCGACATGGCCGACGTGGACTTCGGCGACATGCTCGATTGGCTGGCGCTGGACGCTTCGACGCGCTCGATCCTGCTCTACGTCGAGTCCGTCACCGAGGCGCGCAAGTTCATGAGCGCCGCCCGTATCGCCGCCCGCGCCAAACCGGTGATCGTCATCAAGTCGGGCCGCAGCGCCGCCGGCGCGAAGGCGGCGCTGTCGCACACCGGCGCGCTGGCGGGGTCCGACGCGGTCTACGACGCCGCTTTCCGCCGCGCCGGCATGCTGAGGGTCGAGAGCCTGCACGAGCTGTTCGAGGCGGCCGAGACGCTGGCCAGCCGGCTCACGGTGCATGGCGATCGCCTGGCCATCCTCACCAACGGCGGCGGCGCTGGCGTGCTGGCCACCGACGCGCTCGAGGCGCTGGGCGGCCGCATGGCCGAGCTTGCGCCGGAGACCCGCGCCAAGCTCGACGCCATCCTGCCCGCCGCCTGGTCGCACGGGGTCCCGGTCGACATCCTGGGCGATGCCGACGGCCCCCGCTACTCCGCCTCCCTGGGCGCGCTCGAGGCCAACCCGAACCAGGATGCGATCCTGGTGATGAACTGCCCGACCGCGGTGGTCGACAACGCCAAGGTGGTCGACGCCGTGCTAGCGACCGCCGCCGGCGCCCTCCATCGACCGTTGCTCACCTGCTGGCTGGGCGAGGCCACCGCGGCAGCGGCGCGTCGGAGGTTCGCCGCTGCCGGCGTGCCGACGTACGAGACGCCGGACGACGCCGTCCGAGCCTTCATGCAGCGGGTCGAGTACCGCCGAAACCAGGCGCTGTTGATGGAGACCCCGCCCGCCGGCCCCGAAATCGACGGCGACGGACGCGCCCGCGCGCGGGTCCTGGTCGAAGAGGCCCTCGCCGCGGGGCGGACGGTGATGACCGAGCCCGAGGCCAAGGCCTTGCTCGCCGCCTACGGCGTTCCGGTCGTCGCGACCGAGACCGCCGCCAGTCCCGAAGAGGCCGCCGACGCCGCCGCCAGGACCGGCTTCCCCGTCGCGCTGAAGATCCTGTCGCCCGACCTGAGCCACAAGTCGGACGTGGGCGGCGTTCATCTGGGCCTGGCCTCCGCCGAAGCGGTCGAGGCCGCCGCAAGGTCGATGCTGAGGTCCGTCGCCGCGGCGGCGCCTGACGCGGCGATCGAGGGTTTCACGGTCGAGCCGATGGTCGAGCGTCCGAACGCGCGAGAGCTGATATGCGGCATCGCCTGGGACGCAACTTTCGGTCCGACGGTGCTCGTCGGCCAAGGCGGGGTTGCGGTGGAAGTCATAGGCGATCGCGCGCTCGGCCTGCCGCCGCTGAACGCGGTCCTGGCCCGCGAGATGATCCGCCGCACGCGGGTGGCCAAGCTGTTGGACGCCTACCGCAACGTGCCCGCCGTCGACCATGCGGCGCTCGAGGATGCACTCGTGCGCCTCTCGGCGATCGCGGTGGATCTGCCCGAGGTGGTTGAGCTCGACATCAACCCGTTGCTGGCCGACGCCGGCGGCGTGCTGGCCGTCGATGCGCGCGTCAGGTTGAAGGCGGTCGCCGGCGGCGAGCCCTCCCACCTCGCCATCCAGCCCTACCCAAGCGGCCTCGAGCACATGATCAAGCTCGATGGCGGCGAGGTGTTCAACCTCCGCCCCGTGCGCCCGGACGATGCGCCGGCCCTGATCGAGCTTTCCGCCCGCTGCGAGCCCAACGACCTTCGCATGCGCTTTTTCGGGGCGATGACCGAGCTTTCACCGCACCTTGCCGCCCGGCTCTCGCAGATCGACTACGACCGCGAGATGGCGTTCCTGGCGCTTCCGGCGACCACGGACGGGATCTCGACGGTGGCGGGGGTGGTCAGGCTGTCGGGCGACCCGGACCGCATCGAAGCCGAATACGCGGTCATGGTGCGCAGCGACCTGAAGCACCACGGCCTTGGCCGCCGTCTGATGCAGGAGATCCTGGGATATGCCCGCTCGCGCGGCTATGCGCGCGTGTTCGGCCAGGTGCTGGGCGAGAACACACACATGCTGGACCTGGCGCGCCAACTCGGCGCCAAGACCAGCCTCGATCCAGAGGACTGCGCGCACACGCGGGTCGTCTTCGATCTGGAGATGCAAGCTCCCCAGACGGCCTGAACCCGCGGCGCCCTCGGGCGCTAGTGAGAGATCAGGACCGGCAGCGGCGGGTCGTGCAGCATGCCTCGGCTGACGCCGCCAAGCACGAACTCGCGCATGCGGGTGTGGCCATAGAGGCCCATGACGATCAGGTCGCATCCTGTCCGCTTCGCCTCGTCGCGGATCCAGTCGGAAATTCTCTCCTCCGGATGGGCTGCGACGACGACATTGACCTTCAGCCCCAGGCCCTCCAGCCGCCGGCGCAGTCCTTGGGCCGGATCGCCCTCGTCGGGGGCGGGATGGGCTATGCGCACTTCGACCGCAGCCCCGTCCGCAAGCAGCGGCAGCGCGTCGCGCAACGCCCTGGCGGCCTCACGGCCGCCGTTCCAGGCGACCAGCGCGCGTGCGCCGATGGCGGGCGGCGCGCCGTCGGGCACGATCAGGACCGGGCCGCCGCACGCCATCCCGATCGCGACGGCCGAGGCGTGGACGCTGTAGGCGGCGAACGGGGTCGGCGGCGGCAGGACGACGAGGTCCGCGCAGCGCGCGATCGCGACCAGCGCGTCCGGCGTGTCGCCGCTGACGACCTCCCAGTCGGCGTCGACGCCCAGCCGCTTGGCGATCTCGATCAGGGCGGCGCCAGAGGCGTCGGCTGCCCTGTCCTGCGCGGCGTTGTGCTCATGCACAAGTTGGTTGAGGCTGTCGGGCGGCAGCCAGGCGATCGGGTCGATGCTGTTGTATTGATTGATCAAGCTGGTCTTCAGATAGACTCCCCGCAGGCGTCCCTTGGAACGCGCGGCCAATGCGGCGGCGGCCTCGTATCGCGCCTTTGCCTCGGGGCGATCGATTTGGACGACGATGTCTCGGTAGACCATGGAGCCCCTCGTGGTTGATCGTCACGGTGTTGACCCGCATCAACGCCCGGCGGCGCCAGCGCTCAACCGTTCGGATTCAATAGCTGCCGCACCTTTGCGACAAGGGCGTTGTTCAGCAATGGCTTGTCGACGATTGCGACGCTGGCCAACGCTGCACGCCGCTCGATCTCGCGCGTGGGCGTCGTGATCAGGACGGCCGGCAGGTCATGGCCCTCCTCGCGCAGGCGGTTGAGCAGCGCGAGCCCGTTCATCTTCGGCAGCCAATAATCGAGCACCAGGCACGAGTGCGCCGGAATCGCCGGCTCATCGAGCAACGCCTCGGCGCTGGCGAAGCTCTGCACCCCGAAGCCTTCGGTCTCGAAGGCGAACGTCAGGGCGCGAAGCAGGTCGGCGTCGTCCTCGACGATCACGACCTTCGGCTGCTCGTCGGTTCGGGGCACCTGCGACCTCAGCGTGGGCGCAACTGCGCCCTGCGAGCGTAGGTAGTCCGGGCCCGGCATGAGCACCTTGACTTAGATCAACGGGGCGAGCCGGCCTGGAGCGCCATGCGCACGAGCTCGGACAGGCTGCCGGCGTGCATCTTCGACATCAGGTTCGCGCGATAGACCTCGACGGTCCTCGGGCTGATGCCGAGATCGAGGGCGACGACTTTGTTTGCCTGGCCAGCGACGAGGCCCTCCAGCACCTGGCGCTCGCGCGTCGAGAGCGAGGCGAGCCGCTTGAGGACCTCGTTGCGCTCGCCACTCTGGGCGCTCAGGTCGCGGCTACGCTCGAAGGCGTTGTGCAACGAGGCCAGGATGGTGTCGTCGCCAAACGGCTTTTCGATGAAGTCGACGACGCCCTCGCGCATCGCCTCGACAGCGAGCGGGACGTCGCCGTGGCCTGTGATCACGATCACCGGCATCGCGCACTTGCGCTCGTTCAGGGCGCGGACGAGCTCGAGCCCGGTCATCCCCGGCATGCGCACGTCGGTGATGACGCAGCCGAAGTCCGCCTGGTCGAGGTCGGCCAGGAAACGCGTCGCCGAGTTGTAGGCGTGCACCTTGTAGTCCGCGGTCTCGAGCAGGAACGAGAGCGACTTGCGGACCGCCTCGTCGTCGTCGATCACATGCACAACAGGCTCAGCCGGCATCGGCGATCTCGCGTTCGTTCACTCGCTTCAGCGTGAAGTTGAAGGTGGCTCCGCCATCTTTGTTCGATTCGGCCCAAATGCGCCCGCCGTGCGCCTCGACAATGGTCCTTGATATCGAGAGGCCGACGCCCATGCCCGTCGCCTTGGTGGTCACGAACGGCTGAAACAGCCGGTCCGCCACCTCCTCGCTAAGGCCGGGGCCGGTGTCGGCCACCGAGACCCTCGCGAAGCCGTCGGCGCCGCTGAGATCGGTCCCGATGATCAACGCCTTGCTGTGTGGCGAATTGATCATCGCGTCGATCGCGTTGCGGACCAGGTTCAACGTCACCTGCTGGACCTGCACCTTGTCGGCCAGCACCAGGTCCGACTGCGGATCGAAGCGGTAGGTGACCCGCACGCCGTGCTCCTTGGCGCCGATCAGGGCGAGCGCGCTCGCCTCCTCCACCATCTTCGACAGGCTCTCGATCGATCGCTCGCCTTCGCCGCGGGCGACGAAGTCGCGCAGCCGGCGGATGATCTCGCCGGCGCGCAGCGCCTGGTCGGACGCCCGGCCCATCGCCTCGGCAGCGCGCTGGATGTCCGGCGGCGACTTCTCGAGCAACCGGCGTCCGCCGGTCAGGTAGTTGGCGATCGCTGACAGGGGCTGGTTGAGCTCGTGGGCCAGCGTCGAGGCCATCTCGCCCAGCGCGGTGAGCCGCGACATGTGCATCAGCTCCGCCTGCATCTCCTGCAGGCGGGCCTGGGTGTCCTGCCGCTCGGTCAGGTCGCGGACGAAACCGGTAAAGAAGCGGGCGCCGTCGCGCGAGCGGATCTCCCCGACGGCCAGCTCCATCGGGAAGGTCGAGCCGTCCCGACGCTCGCCCACCACGACGCGGCCGATGCCGATGATCCGCCGCTCGCCGGTGCGCCGGTAACGCTCGAGATAGCCGTCGTGCGCCGCGCGATAGGGCTCGGGCATGAGCATCTTGACGTTCTGCCCGATGGCTTCCTCGGCCGTCCAGCCGAACTGCCGCTGCGCCGCCGTGCTGAAGGACTGGATGACGCCAGTCTCGTCGATCACGATGATGGCGTCGGGCACCGTGTCGAGGATCGAGCGAAGATGCGCCTCGCCCTCGATCAGACCCTGGTCGGCGGCCGTCGTCTTGTGCGCATGCTCCACGGCCGCGCTCTTATGCCCCCGGCGCCCGTGCATCAAGAACGGAGCGATGGCGTCGCCAGGGGTACGCCCGCGCCTGAAGCAGACTCCAGGTCCGCGGCGCTTGCCGCTGCGCCCTAAGGGCGGCTACGTCGTGGTTAGACCGCGCGGGAGGGCGGCTGTCCGGCCATGCTGAAGATCAAGGCGCTGCCGATCGACACCCTGCGCGAAAACGTGCTCGTGCTCTCCCGCGACTGCGTGGCGCTGAGGCCCGAGCGCCTGACCGGCTCGCGCAAGGTCGAGGTGCGCGCGGGCGGAAGGTCGCTGTTCGCCACGATCGTCATCGCCGACGACAGCGGGTTGGTCGGACCGAACCAGGCCGGCGTCACCATGCCGCTCTTCCGAAGGCTGGGCGCGGCCCCGGGCGCAGACATCGACATCGCGCCGGCCCGGCCGCCGGCCAGCCTGGACGCAGTGCGCGCGAAGATCCACGGCGCGGCGCTCGACCGGAGCGCGCTGGACAGCATTGTCGGCGACATCGTCACCCACGCCTACTCGGACATGGAGATCGCCGCCTTCCTGATCGCCTGCGCCAGTTTCATGACGCCCGACGAGACGCTGGCGATGACCCGCTCGATGATCGCGTCCGGCTCTCGCCTCAGCTGGGAGCGGTCGTTGGTCGTCGACAAGCATTGCATCGGCGGCATTCCGGGCAATCGCACCTCGCTGATCGTGGCGCCCATCGTCGCTGCGCACGGGCTGCTGATCCCCAAGACCTCGTCGCGCGCGATCACCTCGCCCGCCGGCACGGCCGACACCATGGAGGTGCTGGCCCGCGTCGACCTCAGTGAAGCGGAGATGCGGGGGGTCGTCGATCGCTGCGGCGCCTGCATCGTCTGGGGCGGGAGGGTCGACCTGTCGCCAGCCGATGACGTTCTCATCTCTGTGGAGCGGCCGTTGGGCATCGACACGCCGGAGCAGATGGTGGCCTCGATTCTGTCGAAGAAGGTCGCCGCCGGTTCGACCCATCTGCTCATCGACCTGCCCTTGGGACCGTCCGCCAAGGTGCGGGACGAAGATCAGGCGCTGCATCTGCGCAAGTTGTTCGAGTTCGTCGGCGCTCGGCTGGGGTTGGTGCTGGAGATCGCCATCACCGACGGCGAGCAGCCGATCGGCCGCGGCATCGGACCGGTTCTGGAGGCCAGGGATGTCCGCGCCGTCCTCGAGAACGCGCCCGACGCACCGTCCGACCTGCGCGACAAGTCGATCGCGCTCGCCGGCAGTGTGCTCGAGTTCGATCCGGACCTGCCCGGCGGGCGGGGCGTCGATCGCGCCCGCGAGCTCTTGGAGAGCGGCGCCGCGGCGAAGAAGATGGATGCGATCATCGCGGCGCAGGGGCCATCGCCCTGTGCGCCTCAGCTGGGGACGCTGACCTATGAGGTGACCGCGCGTGCGGGCGGCTGGATCGAGGGCGTCGACTGTGCACGGATCGGTCGCGTGGCTCGCCTGGCGGGGGCGCCGACCGACGTCGGCGCGGGCGTCGATCTCCTCAAACGCAAGGGCGATCCGGTGCGAGCAGGCGAGCCGCTCTACCGCATCCACGGCGTCGACCCGGCGGACTTCGGCTTCGCGCGCGAGGCCGCCGACGAGGATCCGGGCTTTCGGGTGGTCCGAACGTGACGCCGGTCGCCTTGCAGGCGTTCGCTGAGCAGTCCCAGCCGGCGCGGAGGCTCGCCGCGGCGCTTGCGGTCCCGTTCCTCGAGGTCGCGCTGCATCGGTTCCCCGACGGCGAGCTGCTGCCCCGCGCGCCGGCGCCGGCCGAGACCGTCATTGTCTACGCCTCGCTCGACCATCCGAACGAGAAGCTGGTCGCGTTGCTGCTCGCCGCCGACGCTTGGCGGCGGGTGGGCGTCACGCGGCTGGTCCTGGTCGCGCCCTACCTTTGCTACATGCGCCAGGATCGTGTGTTCCGCGCGGGCGAGCCGCTCAGCCGCGACGTCGTCTGCGGCCTCCTCGGCGCCGCCTTCGATCGCGTCGTCACAGTCGAGGCCCATCGGCACCGCACCCGCGACCTCTCGGCCGCGTTCGGCGGCATCGAGGTCGAGGACCTGTCCGCGGCGGGGCCTCTCGCGGCGGCGCTCGGGGGCTCGAAGCGTCCCCTTCTGGTCGGACCGGACGCGGAGTCCGAGCCTTGGGTGCGCGGCGTCGCCGCGCGCCTGGGCGGCGATGTGCTGGTGTTCGAAAAGACCCGGCTCGGCGATGCCGAGGTCCGGCTCGAGCCGCCCGACCTGTCAGGGGTGCGCGGGCGTGCCGTGGTGCTGGCCGACGACGTCGCCTCAAGTGGGGCCACCTTGGCGGCCGCGGCCGCTCTGTTGCGTGAAGCCGGCGCGGCTTCGATCGAGGCCGGCGTGGTGCATGCGCTGTTCGACGCCGCGGCTGAGGCTCGGCTGCGGGGCGCGGGCGTAAGCCGCATCGTCTCCACCGATTCCATCGCCCATTCGACCAACGCGGCGCCGCTGGCCGATCTGCTCGCCCACGCGCTGCGCGACGAGGTCCACAGATGAAGACCGAGCTGACCTTCCATGGGGCCGCGGGCTGCGTAACCGGGTTTTGCGCGCGGCTGGCCAGCGAACACGCCACAGTCCTCATCGACTGCGGACTCTTCCAGGGACCCAAGACGCTCAAGGCGCTGAACTACCAACGCTTTCCGTTCGAAGCGCCGGCTGTCGACGCGGTGCTGCTCACCCACGCCCACATCGACCACTCGGGCCAGTTGCCCAAGCTCATGCGCGCGGGTTTCGACGGCCCGATCTACGCAACAGCGGGCACGCGGGCGCTCTGCGAGATCATGCTGGCCGACTGTGGGCACATCCAGGAGAGCGAAGTCGAGCACCTGAATCGTCGCAACGAGCGCCGTGGCCGGCCGCTGGTCGAGCCGATCTACAAGGTGCGCGACGCCGAGCGCGTCATGCGCCAGTTCACCGACGTCGACTACGAGGCCTGGACCGAAGTCGCCGGGGGCGTGCGCGCCCGCTGGTGGAACGCGGGCCACATCCTCGGATCGGCGTCGATCGAGGTCGAGATCGATGAGGACGGTGGGCCGCTCCGTCTGCTGTTCTCGGGCGATCTCGGACCCGGCGGACGCGACTACCTGCGTGACCCGACAGGCCCGTCGGGCGGCGTTGACCATCTGGTCGTGGAGAGCACCTACGGCGGCGCCGAGCGGGCGCCGTGCAGCCCGGACGAACGCCGCGCTGCGCTGGCCAAGGAGATGGTGAAGGCGCACGAGGCGGGCGGGCCTCTCCTGATCCCCGCCTTCGCCGTAGAGCGGACGCAGGAACTGCTAGCCGACCTGATCCAGATCATCGATGCCGGCGAAGCGCCGCAGGGAGAGATCTTCCTGGACTCGCCGCTGGCGATCAAAGCCTGCGACGTCTTCCTGAAGCACGGGTGGAGCGGCGGCTCGAACCCGTTCGACCGAATCCGCGCTGCGGGCCACCTGCACTACCTCGAGAAGCCCTGGGAGAGCGACGAGCTGGACGCGCTGCGCGGTTGGCACATCATCATGGCTGGCAGCGGCATGTGCGACGCCGGCCGCGTGCGCAAGCACCTGAAGCGCCTCTTGTGGCGGCGCGAGGCGACGGTGCTCCTGACCGGCTTCCAGGCGGTCGGGACACTGGGCCGCCTGCTCCAGGACGGCCGCAAGACCGTGCGCATCCAGGGCGAGCCGTTCCAGGTCAGGGCGCAGATCCGCGCGCTCGACATCTACTCCGGTCACGCCGATGGACCGGCGCTGCTGCGCTGGATCAAGGCGCGCTCGCCGATCGGCGGGCGGCTGTTCCTCGCGCACGGCGAGCCGGAATCGGCGCGGGCGCTGCGCGAGAGACTGATCGCCACTGGCTTTGCGGCCGACCACATCGAAACGCCCGTGCTCGATCAGGCCTTTCGGCTCCAGCGGACCGAGGTGGCCGAGGGCCCCAGCCAGCCGAGGCTAGGCCCCGCCCAGCCGACCGCTCTCGACTGGCACAACGCGCGCAGCGAGCTGCTGAACGATCTGGAGGAGGGCCTCGACCGCGCCCCGGACGATGCGGCCCGGCTCCGCCTGATCGAGCGGCTCGAGCACGACCTGGCGCCCGGATCTAGGCCAAGCGGCGGCGGAGCGGGTGGTTGAATCCGGCCAGCCAGACGCCGAAGCCGACGAGGAACGCGCCGCAGAGCGTGCCCATGAGCACCAACGGCATGCCAAGTTGGACGAGTACGATCAGGCCGAAATTGGTCCGCGTGTAGAGGGCGTAGGTGATGAATAGGACGCCGCTCAACCCAGCGAGCGCCAAACAGATACCGATCGCACGGTAGAGCCAAAGCATCTTGAACCTCCTTCGCACCCGGAACCAAAGCAACGGCTGCGGTATCAGTCGTTGCGCGAGATCAACGCCGCCTGACTCAAATCAAAGACCCAGCTCCGCGGCGGGCATAGAGTGGCGCTCCCGGTCGAGGAAACGCTCGCATGGCTCCGACCGCGCTCGTGCGCGAAGTTGATCGCCTCTACGGCGAGCTCTTGGTCATCTTGGCGGTGCTGTCGGCTGCTGCGCCCCTATTCGTCGAGGCGACGCTGGCCTGGAGCCTGCTTCTGACCGGCATTGCCGGAGTCTGGTGGGTCGCCGTCGACCGGACGCCACGCGGGTTGATCGCCGGCGTGGCCTGGGCGCTCATCGCCCTTGGGCTGGGCGCACACCTCACCTTCCACATCCTCCTGGGCGCCTTCCCGTTGGATATCGCGCTCGGGGGCGGTTTCCTGCTGCTTGGCGTCGCCGAGCTGTGGCTCGGCCTCGAGCGTTATCGTCGGCGGCCGGCGGCGCGGCTGGTGACCGTCGCCGGCGGCGGCGCCGCGATCGTGTTCGGCCTCTCCGTGCCTTTCCTCTGGCCGAACCTGCCAGCCTGGGCCGGCGCGGGCGCGGTGGCGGCGATGCTGGGCGGATTCGGCGCTGGCCTCTTGATCAGCGGCGCGCGGCGGCGCGGGCCGATCGAGACCTCCAACGAACCGAGCGCGACCTAGCCGACTGTAGGCGCCGGCGCCTCGGCAGGGCGGCGACCAAGGCGCGCGAAGATGGCGCGCTCCAACCCGTGCTCATCCTGGCGCTCGGAAACGAACGCCAGGTAACCGTCCGGCCGCACCAGATAGAGCGCATCCCGCTTCAGGCCGGCAAGGTTCGCCACGTCGGCCCATGCGAACACATGCAAGGGCAGCTCAAGCGTCGCACAGAGCTGCCTCGCCCGCTTGGACGCACGTCCATAGACGTGCGCCTGCCAGGACGGGCCCCTGAGCACGCGGAAGTTATTGACGCCATCCGGCGTCTGGAACCATGGCAGGCGGTCGCCAGCCGCGGCTGCCGCGGCGGGGGCCCTGCCGTTGCGATAGCTCAGGCCGATCTGCGAGATGGTCCTGAACGCCGAGCGGCGCAGCGCCGGCACGGCCATCAGCCCGCCGGCGCCGTCGACCAGGAGGTCGCGCAGGAGCGCGGGCGCTCCGCGTCCGACCTGCAGCAGGAGGCCACGGTCGGTCGTGCGCATGATGCGGCGGGCGACTGCGCGGCGCTCGGTGTCGTAGCTGCTGAGCAGCGCCGCGGGGGCGCCGTCCTTGATCGTCTGGGCGAGCTTCCAGGCCAGGTTCGCCGCATCGCCGATCCCGGTGTTCAGCCCCTGGCCGCCGGAGGGACTGTAGGTGTGGGCGGCGTCGCCGAGCAGGAAGATATCGCCGCGTTTGAACCGGCGGGCGATACGATGATGGACGCCATAGGTCGAGAACCATTCGACCAGGTCGGGCCGCAGCCCGCCTAGGTCTACGACGGACTGGGCGATGTCGCTGAAGGTCACCTGATAGGTCGCGCGCTGGATGGACGCAGGAACGAGCCCGATCAAGCGCGCCCGGTCCGCGCCGGGCAGGGGAAAGACGCTGAGGAGCTGGTCGCCCGCCATGACGTAGTGCAGCTCGCCGTCGATGAGCGGTCCCCGGGCCCGGACGTCGGCGACGTAAAAGGTCGCGGCGTCCTCGCCGCCATCGAAGGGGATTGCGGCCTCCTCCCGCACGGTCGAGCGCACGCCGTCGCAGCCGCAGAGGTATTGCGCATGGCAGACGCTTGTCGCGCCGGATGGCCCGCGAAGCCGCACCTCTGCCCCGCCGCCGGGGGCGGCGGTCAGGCCAATCAGGGCGGTGTTGCGCTCAATTTCGACGCCCGCCTCCGCGAGCGCGCCAACGAGAAGCTTCTCGTGCTGGTCCTGCAACAGCACGAGAACGTAGGGATAGGGGCTGAGGCCTTGGCCGAAGTCGCCGATCGCGATGCGCGTTGTCTCGCGGCCCCGCCGATGCACATTGACGGCGTCGACTTTGCGTCCGCGCGCGATCGCGGCGTCGGCCAGTCCGACCTGGTCGTAGAGCTCAAGCGTGCGCGCCTGCACCGCAAACGCGCGCGAACCGGCGCCTGGCCCTTCGTTCTCGTCGAGGATCCTGACCCCAACGCCGAGGCGGGTCAGCCAAAGCGCAAGCGCGAGCCCGGTCGGGCCTGCGCCCACGATCAGGACTTCGGCGCCGGACGCCACTCAGGCCTCGAACGGCGCCGTAGCGCCATGGCGCAGCCACGGCATGCCGTCGTCGCCCCGCG
The DNA here is from genome assembly GCA_963719975.1 of uncultured Alphaproteobacteria bacterium. Lineage (GTDB taxonomy): Bacteria > Pseudomonadota > Alphaproteobacteria > Caulobacterales > Caulobacteraceae > Poindextera. Next base: position 284,494 of record CAVRED010000001.1, on the reverse strand, counting down.
GTCTCACGCGTGAACGAGCCAGCTGCTCAGCGCGTGATCCGGCGTGTTGGCGAGGTTCTTGGCCGTCTCGAAGACGATGCGCGCGCGGGCCGGGTTGCTGAGGTGCGCCTTGATCTCATGCAGCATGCGCGCCTCGGCGACCAAGCCGACCCTGTTCAGCCGGCCGGCGCCGACGGCGGCGTTGATCGCCTCTGCCAGCAGTCGCCCGAAGGCGTCGCGGCGGCGCATGGCAAGCTGTGGATCGGCCCCGCCGTGGTGCTCGGGGGAAGCGCTTTCGAACACCACCTGCCGAGGACCATGCTGCCCATGAATCGCCGGCGCCTTGATCTCGCCTGTGGTGACGAAGTCCCCGTGGTCCGGGTCGCGCTCGACCCAGCGTGCGGTGTCCCCGCCGACAACGAGGATCTTGACCTTCAGATGCCTGACCACGAACGGCTCCAACTTCGCCTGCTTGCAAGGACCGGCGGTCGCCGAACCTTCACGAAGTCTAGGTCGGGAACCGCGCGTGGGTATGATCTGGATCAACCGCTGCGCTCGCCATTCGCGCGATCGAGCGTGCACTCGGCGGCGGCGGCCACGGCCAGCGTCTTCAGCACGCTCGACGGATTGACGCTGATCGAGTCAATGCCGAGCCGCACCAGCTGTTCTGCAACTTCCGGGTAGTTGGCCGGCGCCTCGCCGCAGATGCCGACGTGGCGACCGTTGCGCTTGGCGCCGGTGACCGCAAGGCGAAGCATCTCGCTCATGCCAGGGTCCCGCTCATCGAAGTCGAACGCCACGATCTCGGAGTCGCGGTCGACGCCGAGGGTGAGCTGGGTCAGGTCGTTCGACCCGATCGAGAAGCCGTCGAACAGGGCCGCGAACGCATCGATTCGGATGACGTTGTTGGGGATCTCGCACATCACGAAGACCTCGAGCCCGCCCTCGCCGCGCTTGAGGCCGTGCGCGGCCATGGCCGCCAGCACCTGGCGCGCCTCGGCCTCCCGTCGGCAGAACGGCACCATCACCTTCAGGTTGGTCAGCCCCATCTCGCCGCGCACGCGCGCCAGCGCCCTGCACTCCAGGGCGAAGCCATCGGCGTAGGCCGGGTGGGCGTAGCGCGCGGCGCCGCGGAAGCCCAGCATCGGATTGTCTTCCGTGGGCTCGAACCCGGCGCCGCCGATCAGGCGCGCGTACTCGTTGGTCTTGAAGTCCGACAGCCGCACGATCACCGGCTTGGGATAGAAGGCGGCCGCGATCGTCCCGACGCCTTCCGACAGGCGTTCGACGAAGAAGTCAGCCGGGTGGGCGTAGGAGCAGGCCAGCCGCGCGATCGCCGCGCGCGCCTTGGCCGACGCCACCCGTTCGGGATGGGCGAGCGCCATCGGGTGGACGCCGATGGACTCCTCGATGATGAACTCCATGCGCGCGAGGCCGACCCCGTCGTTCGGCGCCATGGCGGTGGCGAACGCCAGTTCGGGGTCGCCGAGATTGACCATCACCGCTGTGCGCGGGCGCGGCAGCGTTGCGAGGTCGACGTCCGACGCTTCGTAGGCGAGCGCGCCGGCGTAGACCCGTCCCTCCTCCCCTTCGGCGCAACAGACGGTGACGACGTCGCCGGTCTTCAAGCGGCGCATCGCTTCCGGCGCGCCGACGATCGCGGGCACGCCGAGCTCGCGTGCGACGATCGCCGCATGGCAGGTGCGCCCGCCGCGCTCGGTGACGATTGCTGCGGCGGTCTTCATCACCGGCTGCCAGTCGGGCGTCGTCGTTTCGGCGACGAGGATCTCGCCGGGCCGGAACGTTGCAAGTTCGCCTGGCGCGCTCACGACCCGCACGGGCCCGGTTGCGATCGCCTCGCCGATCGCGCGCCCGCGGGCGAGGATTTCGCTGTGCGCCTTCAGGGCATAGGTCTTCAACGCGGTCAGCGAGCGGCGAGACGCCACTGTCTCCGGCCGCGCCTGCACGATGTAGAGGTCGCCGGTTAGGCCATCCTTGGCCCACTCGATATCCATCGGCGACGGCCGGCCCGCGGCGGCCGAGTAGTGCGCCTCGATCGCCACGGCCTGCTCGGCGAGGCTGATGACCTCGGCATCGCTCAGGCAATAACGGGCGCGCCTGTCCTTCGGCGTCGGGCGATTGCGGGTTGGCGTTCGCGCGCCGAGCGCCATGGTGAGCTGCTTGGCGCCCAGCCGCCGGCGAAGCACGGCGCGGTGGCCTAACGCCAGCGTCGGCTTGTGGACGTAGAATTCGTCGGGATCGATCGCGCCCTGGACAATGTTCTCGCCCAGGCCATAGCCGCCGCTGACGAACACCACGTCGCGGAAGCCGGTTTCGGTGTCGAGGGTGAAGATCACCCCGCTCGCGGCCAGGTCCGAGCGGACCATCTTCATCACCGCCACCGACAGAGCGACCTTGAAGTGATCGAAGCCGTTGTCGATGCGGTAGACAATCGCGCGATCGGTGAACAGCGACGCGAAACAGCGACGGCATGCCACCACCAGCGCCGCCTCGCCCTTGATGTTCAGGAAGCTCTCGTGCTGTCCGGCGAAGCTGGCGCCGGGCAGATCCTCGGCCGTCGCCGAGCTGCGCACGGCGAGCGACACATCGTCGCCGTATTCGGCCCTGAGCCGGGCGTAGCCCGTGCGGATCGCGCGCCGGAGCTCGGCGCCGCCGGTCGCCGCATAGACGATGTCGCGGGCGGCGAGAGCGCGGGCGGCCAGATCAGCCACGTTGGTCTTGTCCAGACCGCCCAGGAGCGCGCGAAGCTTCGGCTCCGCTCCGGCCGCGGCCAGCGAGTCACGATACGCCTGGGCGGTGAGCGCAAACCCATTCGGCGTCCTCACGCCGGCGTCGGCGAGCTTGCCGTAGAGCTCACCCAGCGAGGCCGTTTTGCCGCCGACGACGGCGACGTCGGCGACGCCGATCTCGCTGAACCAGCGAATATAGGACGGCCTAGCCATCCTCGACCGCGCCGAGCAGCATCGAGATGCGGCCGTCGGCCCACAGCGGCAGAAGAAGGCGGGCGTAGGGTAGCCCGCCCGGGTTTGTATCGGTGCGATAGAGCGTCGGCCTGCCGCCCTCGACCGTCGCGCTGGCCTGGGCGCGCAGGTAGTCGAACGGGCGGCCGAGCTCAATTTCGTCGATGAAGCGCCCAGGCGCGGCGCCGCGCCCCTCACGCGCGAGGCCATCACCCAGATAGTCGATGCGGAACCGCTCGGGCTTGGCGAATACGTCGAGAAGGAGCAACCGGCCGGCGAGCGCCGGAAGCGATGCGATCTTCACGTCGTCGGCGAACGGGATGTCGGCCGCGCCGCGCTTGAGAGTCTCCCAGCGCTCGAGCACGCGCTCGAGTCCAGGTTGCAGCGACTTGGTGAGCGCGAAGGGTGCGGACTTCATGCGATCCTGTCTCCTGATTGGTGCGGCTTTTGGCACGGGCCACCGCCGGCGCCCTTGATGCGGATCAAGGCGGCGGGCAGGCCGATCGGTTCTGGTCCGCGCCCATGACGCGCGTTGCAACCTTGACCATGAATCCTGCGGTGGACGTCACCGTCGAGGTCGACCGCGTCCTGCCGACCCACAAGCTTCGGTGCACGGCCGCCCGCCGCGACGCCGGCGGCGGGGGAGTCAACGTCGCGCGGGTGATACAGCGGCTGGGCGGCGATGTGGTCGCCGTCTTTCCGGTCGGGCGCACGCAAGGCGCCTGGCTCGCACGCCGCATGCGCAACGAAGGCGTCCCCTCGGTGCCGATCCCCGTCGACGGCGAGACGCGCGAGGACTTTACCGCCGTGGAAACCTCGACCGGCCAGCAGTACCGCTTCGTGCTGCCGGGGCCGGTCCTGTCCGGGGCCGACTGGCGCGGCTTGCTGGACGCGCTCGCCTCGCTCGAACCAACCCCCGACATCATCGTCGCGAGCGGCAGCCTGCCGCCGGGCGCGCCTGACGACACGTACGGTCGGGTGGTGAGCCTCGCGGCCCGGCTCGGCGCGCGGTTCGCCGTCGACTCGCACGGCGAGGCGCTGCGCCTGGCGCTTGGGCCCAACGTCTGGCTGATCAAGCCCAGCCTGGGCGAGCTGCGCGAACTGGCCGGCGAACCGCTGATCGACGAAAGCGCTCAGATCGCGGCCTGCAAGGCGCTGGTCGATGCGAACAAAGCCAAGCTGGTGGCTCTGACCCTTGGGGATCGCGGCGCCGTCCTGGTGGGCGAGGGCCGAGTACTGCGCGCGCCGGCGCTGCCGATCAAGCCGCGGAGCGCGATCGGTGCCGGCAACTCCTTCCTGGGCGCGCTGGTCTGGGCGATCGCCGCCGGCCGCGACCTGAAGACCGCGTTCGCCTATGGCGTTGCGGCGGGCTCGGCGGCTCTGCTGCAGCCGGGCACGGACCTTTGCCATGCATCGGACGTCGAGCGTCTCGCCGGCCAGGTGCGGATCGAGGCCGTCGAGGCGGGAGGCATGGTTGGCTGACGTCTGGTCGGACACCTCGGCGTGGGTGCAAGCCGTCGGAACCGTCGCCGCGGTGGTCGGCGCGGCTTGGGTGGCCGCGCGCGAATCGCGCGAGTCGCGCGTCCGTGAGGAGGCCGACCGGCGGGCGGCGGCCGAGCGGGAAGCCAAGGCGCTGGGCGCCTCGCGCACAGCGGCGATGAACCTTGCCATCCTGGCGGTGACGCAAATTCACGAGCTCCATAGCCTTTTGAAAGATGAGGCGCGCCGGGGCCGGATTCAGCGCCTTTCGCCCAGCCGCATCCTGGAGACGAACGAGCGGCTGCTGACCGCCTTTCCCATACAGTCGTTGAACGATGCCGACGCCATGGTCGCCTTCGCCTTCTTTCCAGGGGCGCTGGCGACCGCGGCGGAGATCTACGCCAACCTCGAGACGGCCGTGCGCGCCGCCGACGACGCCTCGCGCGAGGAGGTCTTCGCCGAATTCGCGCGACAGATAGGCCAGCTCGACCGCACGGCACAGCGCCGTTGCCGCGAATTGCGTGAATCGCTTGGGTTGGACGGGGTGGCGCACGTCGCGGGGACCTCGTGAGGACTCCGATCGTCGACGCCGACGGTTTGACCCGCCGCTTCGGGGCGCTGGTGGCCGTCGATCACGTCTCCCTGCAGATTTTCGCCGGCGAGACCTTCGCTCTGATCGGGCCGAACGGGGCCGGCAAGAGCACACTGATGAAGATGCTCACCACCATGCTGCCGCCGAGCTCAGGCCGCGCCACGATCGCCGGCTTTGACGTCGCGCGTGAACCGCAGGCGGTTCGAGCTCACATCGGCTATGTGCCGCAGCTTCTCTCCGCCGACGGCGACCTGAGCGGGATGGAGAACATGCTGCTGTCGGCGCGCCTCTACCTGATCCCGCGCGCCGAGCGGCGCGCCCGCGTCGCGGCGGCGCTTGCGATGATGGGCCTGACCGAGGCTAAGGACCGCCTGGTGCGAACCTACTCCGGCGGCATGGCCCGGCGGCTGGAGGTCGCGCAGAGCACCCTGCACCGCCCGGCCGTGTTGTTCATGGACGAGCCGACCGTCGGGCTCGATCCGGGCGGCCGCCGCGCCGTCTGGCGCCACGTTGCCGAGTTGCGCGACCGGATCGGGGCGGCGGTCGTGTTCTCCACCCACTACATGGACGAGGCCGAAGAGGTCTGCGACCGCCTGGCTCTGATCCACGAAGGGCGCATCGCCGCCATGGGCACGCCGGCGGAGCTTCGCGCGGCGAGCGGACCGGGCGCCACCTTGGACGATGCCTTCAACGATCTGACGGGCGCCCGAATCGGCGCCGGAGGCGAAAGCTGATGAGCACGCTCGCCCTGCACAAGCGCCCAGGCCCGTCGGGCCCCGGCGCCTACCTCACGCAGATGCTGGCGGTCGCCGCCGCCGAGGCGGTCAAACTGCGGAACGACCCCGTGGAACTCGTCAGCCGCTCGGTGCAGCCGATCCTGTGGCTGGTGCTGTTCGGCCAGGTCATGGCCCACGTGCGCGGCCTCGCCGCCGGCGGATCGTATATCGACTTCCTGGCTCCCGGAATCCTCGCCCAGAGCGTGCTGTTCGTCGCCATCTTCTACGGCCTCTCGGCGATCTGGGAGCGGGACCTTGGCGTGTTGCACCGGTATATGGTCAGCCCGGCGCCGCGGAGCGCCCTCGTCATCGGCAAGGCGCTCGCCTCCAGCATCCGCGGCATCTGCCAGTCGATCGTGATCTACATTTGCGCCGCCCTCCTCGGCGTGCGGCTCAGTCTTCAACCCGCGCACATGCTGGGCGTCCTGGTGTTGATCGTGCTGGCATCGGCGCTGTTCTCGACCTTCTCGCTGATCATCGCCTGCATCGTGAAGACGCGGGAGCGGTTCATGGGCGTCGGCCAGTTCCTGACCATGCCGATCTTCTTCGCTAGCAACGCGATCTACCCGCTGGCGATGATGCCCGAGTGGCTCAAGGCCATCTCTCGCGCGAACCCGCTGAGCTACGAAGTCGACGGCCTTCGCGGCCTCATGCTCGCGAACGGACAGAGCCAGTTCGGCCTCGGCCTCGACTATCTGGTGCTGCTTGCGATCATCGCCGCCCTCGTCGTGCTCGCGACCCGAATGTATCCACGCCTCACGCAGTAGGACCGGCCTTCGCCTGCCGCGCGTTTGGCCTGCGGTTGCGCACCGAGCTGAACGCCCACGACATCCAATAGGGTCTGCCGCCCTATCCGAGGGTCACGTCGAGGCGATGGACTTCGCCGTCGCTGCGGAACGGCGCCCGGAGCGGGCGCCCCTCGAGCAGTTCGCCGTCGAACACAGCCTTCGCGATCCCTCTCGAGACATGATTGGGATTCGACACGATGATCTCGTAGCGCGCCGTTCCAAGGCGCAGCTGGGCCTCGAAGCCCGGCCATGACCGCGGGATGCAGGGGTCGACTTCGAGCCGGTCGCCACAGCGACGAAGGCCAAGGATGCCCTCGACGCCCGCCCGCTGCATCCACCCGGCCGAACCGGTGTACCAGGTCCAGCCGCCGCGCCCGACGTGCCCCTGGGCGGCATAGACGTCCGCCGCCACCACATAGGGTTCGACGCGATAGCGATGGGCGTCGCTGCGCGAGCGGGCGTGGTTGATCGGATTGAGGATCCAGAACAGCGCGCTCGCCTTGTCCGCCTCCCCGAGCAAGGAGAACGCCATCACCGACCAGAGCGCGGCGTGGGTGTACTGGCCGCCGTTCTCACGCACGCCCGGCGGGTACCCCTTGATATAGCCGGGATCCTGTGGCGCACGGTCGAACGGCGGGGCGAACAGCAAGGCGAGGGCGTCCTGCGGCTGAATCAGCTCGCGGTCGACCGCCGCCATTGCTCGCATGGCGCGCTCGGGGTCGGCGGCGCCGGAGAGCACCGCCCACGACTGGGCGATCGCGTCGATGCGGCACTCCTCGCTGGCCGCCGAGCCCAGCGGCGAGCCGTCGTCGAACCAGCCGCGACGGTACCAATCACCATCCCAGGCCTGGTCCTGCACGGCGGCGGCAAGCGCGTCGGCGTGCGCCCGCCAGCGCGAGGCGCGCTCGGCGTCGCCACGGGCGTCGGCGAACGTCGCGAACCGCCGAAGGTTGGCGATCAAGAACCAGCCCAGCCACACGCTTTCCCCGCGTCCGGCGCGGCCGACCCGGTTCATCCCGTCGTTCCAGTCCCCGCCGCCGATCAGCGGCATGCCGTGCGCGCCGACCGCCAGGCTCGCTTCCAGCGCCCTCGCGCAATGTTCGTACAGGTTGGCCGAGGCTTCGGCCGCGCCCGGCGCGAAGAAGCGCTCTGCCTCGTTCGCTTCGAGCACGGGACCGTCGATGAAGGGCACGCGCTGGTCGAGGACTCCGGCATCGCCTGTCGCATCGACGTAGTGGGCGGCGACGAACGGCAGCCAGAGCCGGTCGTCGGATATGCGTGTGCGAACGCCCTGGCCTGTATCGGGGAGCCACCAGTGTTGCACGTCGCCCTCGACGAACTGCCGCGCCGCGGCCCGCATCAGCTGATCGCGGGCCATCGCCGGACGAGACGCGGTCAGCGCCATGACGTCCTGCAATTGGTCCCGGAACCCGTATGCGCCGCTCGCCTGATAGAAGCCGGCCCTGGCCCAGAGGCGCGCGGCGATGGTCTGATAGAGCAGCCACCCGTTCAGCATCAGGTCCATCGACCGGTCCGGCGTCTTCACCTGAACGGCGCCGAGGATGTCATCCCAGCGCCGGCGAACCTCGTCGAGGACGGTGTCGAGGTTGGTTCTGCGGAAGGTGCCGACGAGCTCGCTGGCCTGCGCCTCGTTCTCGGCGTCTCCCAGGAAGAAGGAGACGTTTTCGGCGCCCTGCGGGGCGATATCGAGCGTCGTTTGCAACGCGCAGCAGGGATCGAGGCCGGCGCCGAGCCGCCCGGACAGAGGCGCACGCTCGCGAAGCGCAAACGGGGAAGAGAGGCCGCCGTTGCGGCCGATGAACTCGCGGCGGTCGCCGGTCCAGGCGCTCTGCCGCCCGCCCAGGTCCGCGAAGGCCACCCGGTCGGCGTAGACCGGATTCCAGCGAGACGAGGCCAGAACCGCGCCGGTCGCTGGATCGAGCTTCGTCGCCACATGCGGGGCCGAAACCTCTCGCGACGCGCCGAGGGACCAGTCCACATAGACGGTGACGGTGATCCGTCTGCGAACGCCGGATGTGTTGCGGATGAAGAGCCTGGAAATCCGCACGGGATCGTCGGGCGCGACGTACTCGAGCAGAGTGAGCGCCAGGCCGCGGGACGCGTGCTCGAACCGGGTGTAGCCGAAGCCGTGCCGGGCGACGTAGGTCGCCGCCTCGTCGCGGATGGGCGAGGCGGTCGGAGTCCAGACCTCGCCGGTCTCCTCATCGCGCAAGTAGACGACCTGCGACGGCTGGTCCGTGACCGGATCGTTCGACCACGGCGTGATCTGCCGCTCGCGGCTGTTCCTGGACCAGCTGTAGCCGCCGCCGGCGGCGGAAACCTGGAAACCGAAGCCAGGATTGGCGATCACGTTGATCCACGGGGCCGGCGTCGACTGTCCCGGCCCGATGATGACCGCGTACTCGCGGCCACCGTCTGCGAAGCCGCCGATCCCATTGAAATACTCGAGATCGGAGGCGGGCGGCGCGATCTGCAGCTCCGACAGCGGCGCGCTGCGCCGCGGCGGTCCGGGCGCGGTGGGCTCGGCCGCCGGCGCGTACTCCAGCTGGTCTGCGAGCCGCCCGAGATCGCCGGTCAGGACGACGCGCGCCACCGAGCCGAGCATCGCGCGCACGTCAGGCGCCACCAGATCGGCGCGCAACAGGAAGACATGCCCGGCCCCCGCCGCCTCGCCCACCTGGGGCCTGGACTGGTTCGCGCGGACTTGCGTCTCGAGCGCCACCTGCAGGTCCTGGACGTAGGAAGAGGGGCGTTCGTTCAGGATGACCAGGTCGACGGCAAGCCGGCGCATGCGCCAGTATTCGACGGCAAGCAGCGCTTCGCGCACCAGGCCGAGCTGGTGCGCGTCTGAGATCTTCACCAGGACGATCGGAAGGTCGCCAGAGATGCCAAGGCCCCATAGAAGCGGCTGCCCGGCCCGGCCGGCCTGGATCATTTCCGACGGCGGCCTGAGGGTCGGGGCCGCGAACAGGACGTGTCCGGCCAGTCGCTGGAACTGACCAGCCTGGCTTCGGTTGATTCCAAGGTGGTGCAGCTGGACCTGCACCTGTGTCCACGCCAGGGCGGCGGCTCGCTCAAAAGCGCCGGCGTCGTGGTGCTTGTCCACCAGTCCGAGCACCTCGTCCCGCGAGCCGGCCGCCATGGTCCAGAAGTCGACACGAGCCGTTTCGCCAGGTTCGAGTCTCAGACGCCGCCTGAGCGCAAAGATAGGATCGAGCACGGCGCCGGTCGTGCCGGAAAGCGGCCGGCCGTCGACGATCGAGGTCGCCGCTTGCACGCCGCGGCCGCGGCCGATGAAGCGGGCGCGGTCGGTCTCGAATTCATGGCCGCGGACGGATCGCCCGTCCACGACGGCCAGATGGGCCGCCCACACCTCGGGCTCGTCCGGCCCCCGTCGCCGCCGATGCGCCAACAGGGCGCCCAAATCCGCGAGGTGCTCGGTCTCGACGAACAGCTTGGAAAAGGCTGGGTGGGCCGCATCGGCGGCGGAGGCCGACAGCACGAGCTCGGCGTAGGAGGTCACTTCGATCTCGCGCGCCTGAGCGCCGAAGTTCGAGAGCGTCAGGCGGCGAACCTCGGCGTCGTCCTCGGCCGACACCAGCACTTCGAGCGTCGTCGTCAGGGTGCCGTCGCGGCGGGCGATCTCGGCGCGGTCCTCGTTGAAGATCGCCATATAGCGGTCGCCGTCGACCCCGATGGGCTGCAGGCCGGCGGACCACACCTCGCCGCTGCGCGCGTCGCGCAGAAAAACCCAGGCGCCCCAGTCGTCGCACGTCGCATCCTCGCGCCAACGGGTCACCGCGATATCGCGCCAGACGCTGTAGCCGGACCCCGCCGCCGTCAGCATGACGCTGTAGCGGCCGTTCGAGAGGAGCTGGGTGTCCGGGGTTGCGCTCCATGGATTGCCGCGCCGCCAGCCGCCCCTGTCGGCGGCGCGCTCGTGAGCGGAAGCGGCCGACTCGGCCACCGATGGTGGTGGCGGGACCGCGTCGCGCGGCGGGCGCTCTTGCAGCAGAAGCTCGGTCGCTTGCACCATGGAGTCCGCGTGGAACCGCCGCCGCATGCGACCGTCCAGCAGCGCATCGGCGATGGCCACGATCGACATGCCCTGGTGGTGCGCCATAAAGGCGCGCACCACCGCTTGCCGCGCGCCCTCCGGCAGCCGCGAGGGCGTAAGATCGAGAGCCTCGTAGTAGCCGTGTCGGCCGAGCACTCCGGCTTCGGCCAGCCGCTCGAAGTTGTGAACGGCGGCGCGTGCATCGACCATCGCGGCGAGCGCGGTCGCGTAGGGCGCAATCACGGTGTTGTCGGCGAGGCCCCGCTTCAGCCCTAGACCCGGGACGCCGAAGTTCGAGTATTGATAGGTGAACTCCATGTCGCGCGCGTTGAACGCCGATTCCGAGACGCCCCAGGGCGCGCCGAGTCGGCGTCCGTACTCGATCTGGCGTTCCACGACGCACACGTTGCTCTGCTCGATCAGGCTGACCGTCGGTCCGCGCATCACCAGCGAGGGCATGAGGTACTCGAACATCGAACCCGACCAGGAGATCAACGCCGCGCCGCCGCCGCAAGGCGTGACCGAACGGCCCAGGCGGAACCAGTGGCGCGCCGGCGCGTCGCCCTTGGCGATCGCCACGAAGCTGGCCAGGCGCGCTTCGGACGCCAGCAGGTCGTAGCAGCTCGGGTCGCGCACGCCCTCGACCGTCTGGTAGCCGATCGAGAGCAGGAGCCGGTCGGGATCGAGCAGGAAGCGGAAGTCCATCTCGAGCGCGAGCGCGCGCGCCGCCTGCTCGAGCGCTGCAAGACGTCGGGAGACGTCGGGCTCGGCGCCCTCGCGGTCGCGGCGATGGCTCGCGACCGCGTGCTGCGCGGCGGCTGCCCAGAAGAGCAGGTCGCCCGCGCCGCCGTGAATAGCGTCCGAGAGGGCTTGAGCGCTCGCCGAGACGCCGTCCGTCGCCTGGGTGAGACGGCGCCAGTTGACCTGGACGCCCCCGTCGAGGCTACGCAGCGTGGCGTCGATTTCGCCCATAAGCCGGGCGCGCGGATTCGAGGCCCCGGCCCCGTCGACGGGAAGCGCGCGCAGCGCGTCACGCGCCAGGCGCAGGGCGTCCGCGACGCCGGTCAGACGATCGGCGTCGAGCAGTTCCGTCGTCGCCCACTCGCGGCATGCGCCGGCGAGCGCGATCAGATGACCGGCCAGGTTGCCGCTGTCGACCGAGGAGACGTAGCGCGGATCGAGGACGCGAAGGTCAGCTGTTCCGTACCAGTTGTAGAAGTGGCCGCGATAGCGATCGAGGCCGCCCATCGTCGCGAGCGTCGCCTCCAGCCGCTCGATGACCTCGGCGGCGCCGATCCAACCGAAGTCGTAGGCGCTGGCGATGGACAGCAGGTAGAGGCCCAGGTTGGTCGGCGAGGTTCGCTGCGCCACCACCGGCTCGGGGGTCTCCTGGAAGTTGTCGGGCGGAAGCCAATGACTTCTCTGCCGTCACGAATGTCTCGAAGAACCGCCAGGTGCGGCGCGCCGTCATCCGCAGCGCTTCCCGGTCGACGTCCGTGAGCGGCTTGCGATCGGCTGTCGGTCGCGAAAGGCTTGAGCCCAGCGCGACGGCGGGAGCGAGCGCCCAGGCTGCTGAGAAGGCGACGGCGATCTCCCAGGCGCCGTCGCGTCCGAACCAGGCGGCGGCCAGCGCCGGGACGCAGAGCGCAACGCCGCCGGCCATGCGCCGATAGAAGCTCGCAAGGTCGAGTTCGGCGGCCGAAGGCGGCTTGAGCGGCTGGTGTCCACTCAAGAAGGTGGCGATGGCTGACGGCGAGACGGAAGAGCGTTCGCAGGATGGCGTCGCCCATCAGCCACGCTTGGTGGCCGAGGAAGACCAGCATCAGCCCCACCTGGATCGAGGCCAGGCGGAGGTCTCCGCCAAGTGTGCGCACGCGGCCGCGCATCGTCGCCGCCGGCCGTCGTGCGGTCGCCTGGGCCACCACCGGCAACAGTGGTGGGATGGCCATGGTCGCGACGATGAAGATGGTCCAGCCGACAGCGACCTCGCCCGGCGCCGCCCAGCCTGCCAGCAGGGCCGCCACGGTCGACGGCGCCGAGAGGGTCCGGCGCAGGTTGTCCAGCATCTTCCAGCGGCCGACCATGGGCACGCCATGCCGGCGGCCGTCGGCCGATCGACGCCCAGGCCCGACCAGCCAGGGCAGCAGCTGCCAGTCTCCGCGGGCCCAGCGGTGGTGGCGCAGCGCCGCGGCGTCGTAGCGGGCCGGAAACGCTTCGATCACCTCGACGTCGGAGGCGAGCCCTGCGCGGGCGAAGACGCCTTCGAACAGGTCGTGGCTCAGCAGCCGCGATTCAGGAACGCGTCCGGCCGTCGCGGCCTCGAAGGCGTCCACGTCATAGATGCCTTTGCCTGTGTAGGAGCCCTCCCCGAACAGGTCCTGGTACACATCGGACACGGCGGCGGCATAAGGATCGATTCCGCTCGCGCTGGAGAACACCCTGAGGAAGAGCGAGCCTTCCTCGCCGACCGGCAGCGACGGCGTCACCCTCGGCTGCAGAATGGCGTAGCCCTCGACGACTCTCTGCTGGGCGGGGTCCAGCCTGGGGCGATTGAGCGGATGCGCCATCTTGCCGATCAGGCGGCGTACTGTCTCGCGCGGCAGGCGCGTGTCGGAATCCAGCGTGATGACGTAGCGGACTGCGACGGGGGCGGGCGGCGGATCGATGAAGGTGGTGTCCGTCGCGCCCCGAAGATACCGGTTGAGCTCGGCGAGTTTGCCACGCTTGCGCTCCCACCCGATCCAGCGCCGCTCGCCCTCGTTCCAGACCCGCCGCCGGTGCAGCAACAGGAACCGCTCGCCATCGTGCGCGTGTGGGTGGCGGCGGTTCAGCTCCGCGATCCCGTCGCGCGCGGCCGCGAGCAGCGCATCGTCGCCCTCGATGTGCTCCGCGTCGGCGTCCATCCAATCGGTCAGCAAGGCGAACCGGATGTCGCCGCCCAGACTGGCGAGGCGGTGGATCTCGAGCCCCTCGACCTGCTCGGCGATCGCGTCAGCCGAGGTGAGCAACGTAGGCACCACGACCAGCGTGCGCAGCGCGATCGGGACGCCCTCTTTCAGCTCCAGCGCCGGCAGGAGGCTCGCCCGAAAGCCTCGCGTCACCACGTGGTTGACCAGCGCCACGCCAAGGTCGATGGCGGGCGCCACGCCGAGCACGCCGAGGACGACAAGCCAGGGCCAGGTCAACCCCGTGCGCCAAAGACCCACAAGCGGCCAGGCGAGGATCGCCGCAGCGACGATAGCGCCGGCGCCGACGTAGCCGCCGATGCCCAGCGCCCGGTAGAGGCGGCCCGGCCAGAGGCGAAGCGGCGGGCGAAACCCGATCGCGGCTTCGAATCCCGCGCGGCCGCCGCCGATCAGATAGTAGCCGGGGTCGGCGAGACGGGGGTCTGCCCGGTCGGCCGGCGCAGGTCCTGGGGCGGACGCGGCGAGGAGGGCGGCGCGGGTGATCTCCAGCTCGCTTCGGCCAGATCCGCGCGCCAGCTCCTCGATCGCGCTGCGGTAGAGGTTGCGCGTTGGAAAATCCATCTCGGCGAAACGGTCGCCGGTGACCAGCAGGTCATCGACCAGGCTGAATCGCTCTACGAGCTCGGACCAGTCGACGTCCGAGATCAGCCGCATGCTGGTGATGATGTTGCGGACGGTGACGCTGCCGCCAACCTGCCGTTGGTGCTCGGCTTGAACGACACCGTCAGCGGTCAGGCCCTGGCGGGCGAGGCGCCGGTCGATCCAGGTCAGCGCCGGCGCGATGCTCGGGTCCTGGTCGCGCAGGCGCTGGACCAACTGGACGAAAAAGGCCTCCGAAAGCGTCGCGCGGTCGAGTTCGGCCAGCACGGCCGCGGGGGGCTCCACCGCCCGTCCACCCGAACCCAGCAGGCGGTCGGCGATCGCGTCGGCGTCGCGTCGGCCGGCGCGGCTGGCCACGACCCGCGCTGCGATGCGCCGCAGGTTCTCGACTAGGACGATGCGCAGCGTGATGGCGATCGCCCACAGCTCGCCGATCGTGAGCGGGGTGACCTCCTGGTACGCCCGGACGTAGCGCCTCAGAGCTTCGGGATCGAAGAGGCTGTCGGTGTGGGCGACGAACGCCCAGGCGACGCCGAAGACGCGCGGCAGACCCTGGAACGGTCCCGCCGCCAACTCAGGCAGCTGGTGATAATATCCGGACGGAAGGTCTGCGCGTATCTCCCGGACCTGCCGCTCGACCACATGGAAGTTGTCGATCAGCCACTCCGCCGCGGGCGTGATGACGGCGCCCGCCGCGATCGCGTCGGCGACGTCATGGTAGGCGGCGAGCAGCTCGGCCTCGTTCTCCGCCAGGCGCGCGCGAAGCAGGTTGCGCCGGCGGCGTCGCGCGACGACCGGTTGGGCCGCGGCAAGGCTGCGCGCATGCTGCTCCAGCCGCTCGATACCAAACAGCTCGTCGCGGATCGGCTGGTCGTCCCACGCCGAAGGAGACTGCGCCGCCGAAAGTCCGCGCTGAATGAAGGCCGCCAGCCTTCCGGCGCGGCTGTCCCCAGTCTCAGGGGCGAGCGGGGTGTCCGGCGTCGCGGTCGTCACGTCGGACGCGCCAAGCCGCCCGCGCCGACAACGCTAGCGCCAGCCGTCGCGAGCCCCGACTGTTGAGTTGGAGTTGACCGCTGCCGCCACTCTTGTCGTCCGGACCGGCTCCTCCTCAACGACCACCTCGGCCGCCACGCCATGCAAGCGTAGCGCTTCGCAGAGCCGACCGGCTTCCCGAATGGCCTTGGCCTTCGACCAGAACGGCGTGCACATCCCGTCGCCGAGCCGGACGGCCCAGCCGTGGGGCTCTTTCACGACCTTGTACGTGTGCATGACAACCCTCAACGAGAACCGGCGCAAGGTCCAAGATTCTGCTCGTGACGCCTTGACCGAGATCAACTGGCGAAGCGGCCGCCGCCGGGCAAGTCCGCCGCTTTGATCCAACGCAAAGCCAACCCGTTCGTTGCGCGCGATGCTGCTAAAATTGATGGAGACGGTCGAATGGCCCTTCCCGCGGCGATCCTGATTGCGACAGCGGCGCTCGGAGGCGCGGTCCACGCCGGGCCGACCGGCGCCAGGGCTCCAACCGTGGCCGCCGTCCAATGCACGGCGCCGGCGCCCGAGCGAGGCGCGGCGTTCTCTGGACCGGTCCTGCAAGTCATCGACGGTCGGAGCCTTTGCGTGGCCGAGGGACCGACGCCGGCGAGCTGGGTGAGGGTGACGCTCGCTGGCGCCCCCGACCGCGGGGACCGCTCCGATCTGATGACCGCGGCGTTTGCGAGGCGGGTGACCTGTGTCGTCGACCAGCGCAACGAGGATGGCGTGCTGGCCCGTTGCACGATCGACGAGGCGGCGGGCGCGGCGATCGACCGGACGCCAGCATCGTTGACGTCGCTCGAACCCAATGCCGCGACCTGCCTGAGACCCGATTAGCCGCGCGTTCATTCCGACCGCTCGCGCATGGTGGAGTTGACAACATGCCGGAGGGCGGATTTACCGATCGAACGGAAGCCGGGCGGAAGCTCGCCGAGCGGCTTGAGGCGATGTCGCCGCCAAACCCCGTGGTCTATGCGTTGCCGCGCGGCGGCGTGCCGTTGGCGCTCGAGATCGCGCGGGTCCTCAAGGCGCCCGTCGATGTCTTGCTGGTGCGCAAGATCGGCGCACCGGGCCACCCCGAACTTGCGCTCGCCGCCGTCGTCGACGGCGAGGCGCCGCAGACCGTGGTCAATGAGGAGGTGCGCGAAGCCACGGGCGCCACGGGCGCCTACCTGAGCTCGGCGCGGGAGAGGGAGCTGACGGAGATCCAGCGCCGCCGCGCCGCCTACCTGGGCGGACGATCGCCGCTCAGCCCAAAGGGCAAGACAGCCATTGTCGTCGACGACGGCCTTGCCACCGGCGCCACCGCCAAAGCCGCGATCCGCGCGCTGAAGCAGCAGGGCGCGCAGAAGGTCATCCTTGCCGTGCCTGTCGCGCCGCTCGACACGCTGGCGGACATGCAGACCGAAGCGGACGAGGTCGTCTGCCTCTTGCCCGCGGCGAATTTCTGGGGAGTTGGCCAGTTTTATCGCGACTTCCATCAGCTGACCGACGAGGAGACCGTTGCACTGCTGCGTCAGGCCTGGGACCTCGACAGCAGCGACCCCCCGGCCGTCGCCCGACAGGAGGTGCGCGTGCCGCCGCTGGAGCTGGCCGCCGACCTGCAGACGCCGGAGACTCCCCGCGGCGTCATCGTCTTCGCCCATGGCAGCGGCTCGAGCCGACTCAGCCCGCGCAACCGCGCCGTCGCCGCCGACCTGAACCGCCGCGGGTTCGCCACCTTGCTGCTCGATCTGCTGACCGAGAGCGAGGCTGGCCAGCGTCGCAATGTCTTCGACATCGACCTTCTGGCCGAGCGGCTGGCGCAGGCGGTGGCGTGGATCGATCTGCACCCGAAGCTCGCGAGCCTTCCGCTCGGCCTGTTCGGCGCCTCGACCGGCGCTGGCGCGGCGCTGAAGGCTGCCGCGCGGTTGGGCGAGCGGGTCGGCTCGGTGGTGTCGCGCGGCGGCCGTCCCGACCTGGCCGGAGAGGCCGACCTCTCCAAGGTCAAGGCGCCAACGCTGCTCATCGTCGGCGGCGACGACCACGGCGTAATCGAGCTCAACCGCGCCGCGATCGCCGTGATGGGCTGCAAGAAGGCGCTCAAGCTCGTGCCGGGCGCCACCCATCTGTTCGAAGAGCCGGGGACGCTCGAAGCGGTAATGCGGCTGGCCGGCGACTGGTTCGAGCGCACGTCGGCGGGCGACCCACCGGGACGGGCGCTCGAGGTCGCCGCGCCCAGCGTCGAACGCCAGCTGAAGGCCGCGATCGAGCCGTTGCCGGACATCGACGAGGCGGCCTTCGCTGCCGCCTTCGACCGCTACGCAGAGGCGCGGGTGGTCCTGCTGGGCGAGGCCAGCCATGGCACGAGCGAGTTCTACCGGGCGCGCGCGGCGATCACCCGGCGCCTGATTGAACAGCACGGCTTCGACATCGTCGCCGTCGAGGCCGACTGGCCGGACGCCGCGGCCATCGATCGACATGTGCGCCATCGGCCGCACCAAAGGGCCGAGACGCCGTTCACCCGCTTCCCGACCTGGATGTGGCGCAACCGCGACGTGGACGCCTTCGTGAGCTGGCTGCGCGAGCACAACCGCCACCTGCCGTCCGTGCGGCGGACGGCCTTCTATGGCCTGGATCTCTACAACATGCGCGCCTCGATGGCGGCCGTGCTGTCCTACCTCGACCGGGTCGATCCGAAGGCGGCGAAAGCGGCGCGAGAGCGCTACGCCTGCCTCGATCCCTGGAGCGGCGAACCGGCGGAATACGGCCGGGCGGCGCTCAGCGAAGGCTATGCGCTGTGCGAGGGCCCGGTGCTCGACATTCTGCGCGACATGGTGCGCCACGCCCTCGACTACGCCGAGCACGACGGGGAGCGGTTCTTCGACGCGGCCCAGAACGCCCGCGTCGTCGCCGACGCCGAGCGATACTACCGCGTGATGTATTACGGCAGCCACGAGTTGTGGAACCTGCGCGACCGGCACATGTTCGAGACCCTCGACCACATCCTGGCGCTGCGTGGTCCGACGTCGAAGGCGGTGGTCTGGGCGCACAATTCACATATCGGCGACGCCCGCTTCACCGACATGGGGGCCGAGCGCGACGAGCTGAACATCGGGCAGCTGTGTCGCGAGCGGTTCGGGCGCGACGCCGCCCTCATCGGATTCGGGACCCACGCCGGGACCGTGATGGCCGCCTCGGACTGGGATGGTCCCGCCGAGGTCAAGCGCGTCCTGCCATCGCGGCCCGACAGCTACGAAGCGCTTTGCCACGAGACAGGAACGCCGCGCTTTCTCGTCGATCTCCGCGCGGGCCGGCACGATGCCCTTCGGCGCGCTCTGCGCGAGCCAAGGCTCGAGCGCTACATCGGCGTTATCTACAGGCCCGACACCGAGCTATGGAGCCACTACGCGCGCTCCTCGCTGCCCGACCAGTTCGACGGTTTCGTCTGGTTCGATGAGACCCGCGCGGTCGATCCTCTGGCCACGGCCGTCGTCTCCCAAGAAGACGAGACCTACCCGTTCGGCGTCTGAAGAAATTCGCTCGCGTTGCGATGGATCAAGGCGCAGGCCGAACAGAGTGGTCTGCTGCGAGGCGTCCCCTCCGGGGACACGACGTTGGAGAGACAAAGATGACCGCTGTTCCGGTGAAGAAGACGACGGGTACGCCGATCGCATCGCCGTTCTTCAATGTATTCGCCCCGCTGCAACGCGAGATCGATCGCGTGTTCGAGGATTTCGGCCCGACCTTCTGGACCGGCTCGAACCTCGCCGAGGTCCGTTGCAAGATGAACCTGGCCGAGACGAAGGATGGACTCGAGTTGACGGTCGAGCTGCCCGGTCTCGAGGAGAAGGACGTAAACGTCGAGGTGAGCGATGGCCTCTTGAGGGTGAGCGGCGAGAAGAAGTTCGAGTCCGAGCAGAAGGACAAGAACTACCGCATGGTCGAGCGCGGCTACGGCTCTTTCTCGCGTTCGATCGAGCTGCCCGCGGGTGTCAAGGCCGACCAGATCAAGGCCCAGCTCGCCAAGGGTGTCCTAACCGTGACCGTCCCGGCCGCTCCGAAGGCCGAGCCGAAAAAGATCGAGGTCAAGGCAACCGCCTAGCCTCGCACTCCGAAAAGGGCGCGCCGGCCACTTGAGCCCATCCCCCCGATAGGCGCGCTTTTGCTCCCCCGCCCGATCCCTCCTGCCAGGGCGGGGGAGCGCCCCACTTCTGAAGGAAACGACCGGCTGCGACCGCGGCCCCGCTTCAGCGAGAGCGGAGGACGAGGCTAAAGCCCAGCACTCCCGTGTCGACTTGGCTGCGGATTCCCCAGCCCTCGTAGGACGGGCGCGTGGGGCGGTCTCCCAGCCGCCTGTAGCCAAGGATCACCGTCGACCGGTCGCTGCGCCAGCCGAGGCCCGCCGACGCTTCGTCGGGCCGGGCCGTCGGATCGAGCGCCCAGCCGGCGCCGTAGTCGTTGAGATCGAGCGTATGCCCCGAGAGCGTTGCGGAGAGGCCGAAGGTTTCCATCTGCGACGCGCGGATCGGCTCGGCGGGAGGGTGGGCCGGATATGTCCAGGGCGTCGGCGGCGCGGCCGCTGCGCTCGGGGCTGATCAGGGCGGCGACGGCCAACGCTGGCGCTAGGGTCTTGGCTCTCGTCATTTCCAGTCTCGTGGCGGCAAGCTAGCTTGGCGTCCGGCGGCCGCCATTGATCCGGCTCAATGCAGCGCGCCGCCCAGCCGCCGAGGACCGGATCCGGCATGGACGACAAACCCGCGACACCGCCGCAGAAGGACAAGGAGCCGCCGACGCGTGGCGACAGCCACGTCCTGCTCGGCTATTTGCTGGCGGGCCTCTTGGGCCTGATCGTCATCCAATGGCTGTGGGCGACGATCGCGCCCTCGGAGACCATTCCCTACAGCCAGTTCGAGACCCTCGTCGCCCAGGGCAAGGTCAGCGACGTTACGATCGGCGACACCTCGATCCAGGGGAAGCTCAAGTCGCCGCTGCCTGACGGCAATACCGCCTTCACCACCGCCCGGGTCGAGCCCGCGCTGGCGGAGAAGCTCGAGGCCAAGGGCATCGTCGTTACCGGCGCGCCGCCTAGCGGGTGGCTTGCCGCGCTGCTCTCTTGGGTCGCGCCGTTGTTCTTCTTCTACCTGATCTGGATGTTCCTGCTCCGGCCGAGCGCGGGCGGCGGCCTTGGCGGGCTGCTGTCTGTCGGGAAGGCCAGGGCGAAGATCTTCGTTGAGACGGACACAAAGACAACGTTCGCTGACGTGGCGGGCGTGGACGAGGCCAAGTTCGAGCTGCAGGAGGTCGTCGCCTTCCTGAAGGATCCGAAGAGCTATGGCCGGCTAGGCGCGCACGTGCCGAAGGGGATTCTCCTGGTCGGCCCGCCGGGAACCGGCAAGACGCTGCTGGCCCGCGCCGTGGCCGGCGAAGCCGGCGTGCCCTTCTTCTCGATTTCCGGCTCGGAATTCGTCGAGATGTTCGTCGGCGTCGGCGCGGCGCGCGTGCGCGACCTGTTCGAGCAGGCGCGCAAGGCGGCGCCCTCGATCATCTTCATCGACGAACTCGACTCGCTTGGTCGCTCCCGCTCGGGCGTGATCGCCGGCGGCATGGATGAGAAGGAGCAGACGCTGAACCAGCTCCTTGCCGAGCTCGACGGCTTCGACCCGAGCATCGGCGTGATCCTGCTTGCCGCGACCAACCGGCCGGAGATCCTCGACCCGGCCCTGCTGCGCGCGGGCCGCTTCGACCGCCAGGTGCTGGTGGATCGGCCCGACCTCAGCGGCCGACGCGCCATCCTCGAGGTGCACGCGCGCAAGATCATCATCGGACCCGACGTCGACCTCGACGCCGTGGCGGGGCTGACGACCGGCTTCACCGGGGCTGATCTGGCCAACCTGGTGAACGAGGCGGCGCTGGTCGCCACCCGCCGCAGAGCCGATGCGGTGAGCCTTTCGGACTTCACGCTCGCGATCGAGCGCATCGTTGCGGGGCTTGAGAAGAAGAGCCGGGTCCTTAACCCCGCCGAGCGCCGTCGGGTCGCCTACCATGAGATGGGCCACGCCCTGGTCGCGGCGAGCCTTCCGGGCGTCGACCCGGTGCACAAGGTGTCCATCATCCCGCGCGGCGTCGGGGCCTTGGGCTACACGATGCAACGGCCGACCGAGGACCGCTTCCTGCTGGCAAAGAGCGACCTCGAGAACCGCATCGCCGTCCTCCTCGGCGGCCGGTCGGCGGAAGCGCTGATCTTCGATGGCGACGTCTCGACAGGCGCGGCCGACGACCTGCAGCGGGCGACCGAGATCGCCATGGAGATGGTCACGCGCCACGGCATGGACTCCACAGTCGGCCTTCGCGTGTTCACCCAACAGCAGTCGCCGCTGCTGGGCGTGGCGCAGCTGCGTGAAGTCAGCGCCTCTGAAGCGGTCGAGCATGAGATCGACCTTGCGATCCGCGACATCGTCGCCCGCGGCGCCGCGCGGGCGGAGGAGATTCTCACCCGGCGCCGGCGCGACCTCGAGGAAGGCGTCCAGATCCTCCTGGCGCACGAGACCATAACGGCCGACATGTTCGCGCCGCTGCGTCCGGTGACTTCGCCCAGGTCGGAGGCGCCGACGCCGGCCGCTGGCCGCGCCAAGCCCAGGTCGGCGGCCAAGGCCGCCTCCATGCCCTGGGCGCCCCGGATTGATCCGCCTCAAAGCGGCGCGGCCGCATCGGACCTAGCCTTGTCTCGAACGACAGGAGTTCGCCATGTCCCTCGAGATTTGGACCGCCGATGCGATCATCCTCGGAGCCGTCGGCTTCATGATCGTGAGCTGGGTGTTCGAGGCGCCGACGCGGCGCGCGCCGGTCCAGGCCGCAGCGAAGCCGTCGCGTAAGCCGCGCTAACGCGTTCGATTGAACAGGGAGGCTCCGACATGGACGCCGTCGACGCCATCTTTGGCCGCCGCGCCATCCGCAACTTCACCGGCCAGGTCCCGCCGCGCGCCGAGATCGAAGCCTTGATCGAGGCGGCGGTGCAGGCGCCGAACGGCATGAACCGCCAGCCGTGGGCGTTCGTCGTGGTTGAGGACAAAGCCGCGCTGGCGCGTTTTTCGATCGCCGCCAAGGCGCATCTGATGCAGACGATGGCGCAGGGCTCCCCCTTGCACGCCCACAGGGGTCAGCTGGTCTCAGACGACTTCAACATCTTCTACAACGCCCCTGTGCTGGTCGTGATCTGCGCGACCGATCCCGACCCCATGTCGGCGAAGGACTGCTGCCTCGCCGCCGAGAACCTGATGCTGGCTGCGCATGATCGGCGCCTTGGAACCTGCTGGATCGGCTTCGCGGAAGCCTGGCTGAACTCATCGGAGGGCAAGCAGTCGCTCGCCGTTCCCGAGGGCCACACGGTCGTTGCGCCGATCATCCTCGGCCACCCCGCCGAGACCCCGGCGCGTCCGCACAGAAATACGCCTGCAGTGCGCTGGGTCGCCACGCCTGCTTCCGTCGCCGCCTGACCCAGGAAGCCTGCCATGATTTCCATAGAAGACTGTATCGCCCTCAGCGGCCTGACCCGCGAGGAGGTCGACGCGATCGGCGAGCACGAACACGTGCCGGAGGCGGCGGCGTCAGCGCTGGCCAGCTATCTGCTCAATCGTCCCGAAGGCGTTCAGGAGATCCGCGAGATGATTGTCGACGACATCCGCGCCGCGCGCGCCAAGGGTCATCACAAGCATGCGGCGGAGCTCTTCGGCGCGCTTCGGCACTTCCTTGACACCCACCCCGCCTGACCGGCGCTACTCGTCAGGAACGTTCGCCGCGAGTTCCGCCAACCAGACCGCCGCGTTTCCGTCGGACGGCGCGCGCCAGTCGCCGCGCGGCGAGAGCGATCCGCCAGATGAGATCTTCGGTCCGTTCGGCAACGCCGAGCGCTTGAACTGGCTCTGGGCGAAAAACCGTCTCAGGAAGACTTCAAGCCAGCGCCGGATCTCGGCCAGCGGAAAGGCGCGGCGCGCGGACTTCTGGGACGTTGGGCGGCCAGGCGCCCCGGTCGGCCGCCTCCCAGGCCGCGAGCGCCAGGAAGGCCACCTTCGACGGGCGAAAGCCGTAACGGGTCAGGTAGAAGAGATTGAAGTCCTGCAGCGCGTAGGGACCGACGATCTGCTCGGTCGACTGGATGGCGCCAGCGGCGTCGGGCGGCACCAGTTCGGGCGAGATCTCGGTCGCCAGGATGGCGTGCAGGATCTCGGACGTCGCGGCGTCGACGTCGCCGGAGCCGGCGACGAAGCGGATCAGATGCTGGATCAGCGTCTTCGAGACCGAGGCGTTGACGTTGTAGTGCGACATCTGATCGCCGACGCCATAGGTGCACCAACCGAGCGCCAGCTCAGAGAGGTCGCCGGTTCCGACAACAAGCCCGCCGTTGTGGTTGGCGAGGCGGAACAGGTAGTCGGTGCGAAGCCCCGCCTGCACGTTCTCGAAGGTGACGTCGTAGATCGCCTCGCCTCGGGCGTACGGATGGCCGAGGTCGGCCAGCATCTGCCGGGCCGCGGGACGGATGTCGATCTCCTCACCGGTCACGCCCAGCGCCTTGATCAAGGCCCAGGCGTTGGCCTTGGTCGCATCCGAGGTCGCAAATCCCGGCAGGGTGTAGGCGAGCACGTTGGCGCGTGGTCGACCGATGCAGTCCATCGCGCGCGCCGCCACGATCAGCGCCTGCGTCGAGTCGAGGCCGCCGGAGACGCCGATAACCGCGTGCGCGACCCCTGTCGACTTCAGCCGCTTCGCCAGGCCCTCGACCTGGATGTTGTAGGCCTCGTAGCAGTCCTCGGCGAGCCGGGCGGGGTCGGCGGGCACGAACGGGAAGCGCTCGACCGCACGCCGGAGCGGCGTCGCCTCGGCCGGGGCGTCGAGCACAAACTCGACCGCGCGGAATCGCGCGACCCGCTCGGCCTCCTCGGCCGCGCAGTCGCCGAAGCTGTTCAGGCGCATGCGCTCCTGGCGGATGCGGCCGAGGTCGATGTCGGCGTAGACCGCCTGGTCGCCTTCGAAGCGCTCGGTCTCGCCCAAAGCTTCGCCGAGTTCGAAAACGCCGGCCTGGCCGTCCCAGGCGAGGTCGGTCGTGGACTCGCCCGGACCGGCGGCGGTGTAGAGGTAGGCCGCCACGGCGGAGCGCGATTGCGCCGAGCAGAGCAGTCTTCGGGTCTCCGCCTTGCCGATCGTGATGTTGCTGGCCGAGAGATTGACCAGCAGCTCGGCGCCGGCCAGCGCCGCGGTGCTTGACGGCGGAATCGGGGTCCAGAGGTCCTCGCAGATCTCGACGTGGAAGGTGATCTCCAGCGAGCCGGTCGAGCGAAAGAGGAGGTCGACGCCGAACGGCGCCCCCTGGCCTGCGAGGTTGATCCGTGCGTTGCGGATTCCGGCGCCCGAGGTGAAGTGCCGCCGCTCGTAGAACTCGCGATAGTTGGGGAGGTAGGTCTTGGGGACCACGCCGACGATCGCGCCGCGATGTAGCACGATCGCGGCATTGTAGAGGCGTCCCTCTCGCCGAACCGGCGCGCCGACGACGAGCGCCAGGTTCAAGGCCTGGCTCGCCTCGGCGAGCTTGCCGATCGCGTCCTCAACGGCGTCGAGCAGGGCGTCCTGGAACAACACGTCGTCGATCGCGTAGGCGGAGAGGCCAAGTTCGGGAAACGCCGCCAGCACCGCCTTCTCGCGATCGGCCTGTTCGGCAAGCCTGAGGGTGGCGGCTAGGTTGAACCCGGGGTCTCCGACCTCGACGCTGGGCACTGCGGCGGCCACGCGCGCGAAGTCGTGGCGGTAGAGGCAGCGGAACGGCCGCGCGTTCATTCGAACGATCCAGGGCTGCAACGCTGCTCGTCCAGCACGATCACATCGATCTCCCAACGCCGTCGACGTCCTGCGGTCGTTGTCGAAGAAAGCCGCTTGAGAGTCGACCCCCGGCGCTAGAGGCGCTGCAGCGCCTCCTCGATGAAGCCCAACTGGCCTGGAAGGATCTTTCGCCGCGCCGCCTGGGCGGGAAAGTAGCCGGCTTGGTCGCATTCCGGGACCCAGATCGTCTGGCCCGACCGCGGCGGCCATTCCAGTTCGAACGTGTTGCTCTTGAAGTCCGCAAGGTCCAGGTCGGCCTCGACCATCCAGCAAAGAACGGTCTTGCCGCCCTTCTGCTTTAGCGGCGCAAGCGCGGCAAAGTCGCCTGACACCGGCTGGCCCACCTCCTCGGCGAACTCGCGCACGGCCGCGGCGCGCTGGTCTTCGCCAGGCTCGATCAAGCCCTTCGGGATCGACCAGACCCCCGCGTCCTTGCCACGCCAATATGGCCCGCCCGGATGTACGAGCAGGAACTCGACGCCCCGGTCAGGCGTGCGTCTGAAGACGAGAAGCCCCGCGCTTGTCTTGCCGGCCATCCGGCGATCCTAGCCCTCGATCAGGCTAGCCGGGACACCACCGCGCGCGGAAACGGCCAAAGCGGTTCCTAAGCTCGTACTCTGTGTGGCCGATGGTCCTGATGTGGTCGACGACCATGAAGGACATCGCCCGGTCGCCGTTCTCGAAGCATCGCGCGACCACCCGGTAGCGATCGGGCGCCACGCGGGCGGCGCGGACCGCTTCGCATTGGACGTGCGGGGCCTGGAAAACATAACCGCCGCCGAACCAACTCTTGGCCGAGGAGGCCGCGCCAAGGCACTCGGAGCCGACGTCGACGTAGCGGCCGTGACGAAGCGGCAGCGCGCCGCCCGCGATGGCCGACGACGCGGCAAGGCTCAATGTGGCCAGGGCGAGAGCCGTCGACCATCTCTTCATGCGCAGTCCTGACCTGGTTTGATTTGCCTGGGCCGTAGATCGTCGGCGGCGGCGCTGTCCGCATTGACGCCGATCAAGTCCGCCGACCGCGCCGGCGCTTCAGGCCTTCGGCCGCCGCGTGCGGTTGGCCCAGACGATCAGCGCCGCCGAGAACGCAATCAGAAGCGCCCCGTTGCCCAGCGTCACCCGCGGGATATGTGTCAGCGTCGGCAGCAGCGAGGGAAGGATCGCAAGTCCTTGCAGCGCCCAGACCAGGCCGACGGCGACGCCGAACGCTCCGATCACGATCAATGCGGTCTTCATGGCCGGCGCCTTTCCCCGTTCCCGCCTTCCATGCTGAACTCGGCGTCTCACCGCAAGCAGGGGACGATGCGGATGGCCGTCGAGACCAAGGCGATTATCTCAGACGGCAGAGGGGGATACGCCGACGCAGCGCTGGAGCTGGCCGATCCCGGGCCCGGCGAAGTGCTGGTGGAGATCCGCGCGAGCGGCGTCTGCCACACCGACCTCGATTCGCTTCGGTGGGGCCGGCCGCTGATCCTTGGGCACGAGGGAGCGGGCGTGGCCCAGGCCGCCGGCGAGGGCGTGACCCACGTCGCGCCGGGCGACCGGGTCTTGCTCAACTGGGCCATCCCCTGTGGGGTCTGCATTCAATGCCGCAAGGGGCTGGAGAGCCTCTGCGAAGCCAAGCCGCGCGTGCCGTCGGAGCGTTTCCGCTGGAGCGGCGGCAAGGTCTGGCCGAGCTTCGGGCTCGGGACGATGGCCGGCCACGCGCTCGTTCCTTGGCAGGCGGTTGTCAGGATCGAGGTCGACATCCCCTTTCCCTCGGCGGCCATCCTCGGCTGCGGGGTGATGACCGGCTTCGGCTCGGTGATAAACGCGGCCAAGGTCGAGCCGGGCGCGAGCGTGGTCGTCCTGGGGTGTGGCGGCGTCGGCCTGAGCTGCGTCCAGGGCGCGCGGCATGCGCGAGCGGGGATGATCATCGCCGTGGACGTCAATCCCGATCGGCTGGCGCTGGCCGAGGCCTTCGGCGCAACACACACCGTGCCCGCTTCCCGGGACGACACCGGCCTGCTCGTCGCCGCCGACGCGGTGAAGGCGCTGATCGGACGTGGGGCCGACTACGCCTTCGAATGCACGGCCGTGCCCGAACTCGCGGCCGCGCCCTTGGCGATGGTCGCCAACGGCGGCATGGCCGTCGCGGTCAGCGGGGTCGAGCAGGTCGTGCCGATCGATATGCGGCTGTTCGAGTTCGACCGCACCTACGTCAATCCACTCTACGGACAGTGCCGGCCGTTCGAGGACTTCCCGAAACTGCTCGGGCTCTACGCGGCGAGCGCGCTGAAGCTGGATGAGATGGTGACGGCGACGTTCCCGCTCTCGGCCGCGGGCCTGACGCAAGCGTTCGAGGCCATGCGAACCGGCCAGGGCGCCAAGAACGTTCTCGTCCCTTGAACTAGAACCCCCGACTAATTCGTAGGCCCGGTTTCTGTTTGTTTCGCCCCGCGCCATTGACGGCAGGGCGGCCGAGCCCCGAAAGTCCGCCGCGATCAAGAGGTCGAAGCATGGCCGATACGCACGTGCAGCCGCCCCCGCCCGCCGCGGGCCGGACCGCGCTCGTGATCATCGCGGTGATCGCGACCGGCGCCGCGCTCGTCTGGCTGCGCGGCATCCTGACCCCGCTGGCGCTGGCGCTCTTCCTGACGTTGATGATCGACTCCTTCGCCCGCGTGCTGCGCCGGCGGCTGCGCTTTCCGGCGCTTGCGGCGCTGCCGCTCGCGATCCTGATTTCGCTGATCCTGTTCGCCGCCGCCGCATTGATCGTCGGCGCCAACGCGCCGGCATTCGTGAGCGAGCTCTACGGCTATGCGCCTAAGCTGAACGGCCTCATTGGCCAGATCGATTCGGCCATGGGCGTCGCCGTGCCGCCGACGATCGGCCAGCTGGTCCAGCAGCTCAACGCCGCCGCCTACGTCGGACCGGTCGCCAGCGCTATTTCGAATTTCGCCGCCGCCGCCTTCCTGGTCATGATCTACCTGGGCTTCCTGCTCGCCTCGCGCACCGGCTTCGAGAAGAAGCTGGCCCGTCTCTACGCCAGCCCGGGCGAACGGCACCGCGCAGCCATCGTCTTCCTGCGCATCCGCAACGGCGTCGAGGGTTACCTGTGGGTCCAGACGGTGTCGTGCGGGATCATCGCGCTCGGCTCATGGGCGGTGATGGCGGCCGTTGGGCTGAACAACGCGGTGTTCTGGGCCTTCCTGATCTTCATCATCGGCTACATCCCGATCATCGGCGGCACGATCGGTTCGATCGCGCCTGCCCTCTTTGCGCTGGTCCAGTTCGACAACTGGTGGCGCGCCCTGATCCTGTTCGTCGGCCTGCAGACCATCGGCTTCGCCGTGGGGTCGATCCTGCAGCCGCGCATGCAGGGCCGCAGCTTGAACATCGACCCTGTCGTCGTGCTGCTGGCGCTGGCGTTCTGGGGGGTGATCTGGGGTATTCCCGGAATGGTCCTGTCGACGCCGCTAACCGTGGTGACGATGGCGGTGTTGGCCCAGTTCCCCGGCACGCGCTGGATCGCCGTGATGTTGTCCAGCGACGGCGACCCGCTCGGTGAAGCCAAGCTGGCGGCCCAGATCAAGGCCCGCGTGCAGGCCAAGGCGGCCGTCAACACTTAAGACGCGAAAAATTTACCGCGGCGCCCTGGCGTCGGCGCGATCAGCACCTATCTCAAGTTCGTCCGGGGGCTTCCCCTCTCTCGGACGGGACTGCTCTGGCCCTGAGCGCCGGTTGCATCCCAGACAGCGAAGGCGATCTCGTCGTTCCCCCCCGCGACGAGAGCCGCGCCGCCGGATGGATCTTCCTCCGGCGGCGTTCGCTTTTCTGGGGCGCGAAAAGCGCATAATCGATCCGTAACATACGGCCGGTAACCTTTCTGGATGACCGATCGACGCTCGATGAGCTCGGCGAACCCGCTTCCGTCCTCCGCCGCTTCGATTGACGACCGGCTCGCCGGGCCGTTCGCCCGTGCGGTGAACGCCGATGCGCTCGACGCCGCGCAGGCCGCCTTCCTGGCCCAGATGGCCGAGGACTACCAGCCGGAGGAGACCCCTGGGCTGGACGCGGCCTCCCTGACCGCGACGCTCGCCGACTTCTGGGCGTTCGCGGCCGAGAAGCGGGGATCAGGACCCGCGATTCGCATGACTCACGCGGGCGAATACGCCTGCCTCGACATCGTCCAGCCGGACGCGCCGTTCCTGGTGGACAGCGTGATGGCCGAGATCGCCGACTCCCACCTTGGGGTCTGCGCAATGTTCCATGCGGTCGTCGAGGTCGCGCGGGATGCAGCGGGCAACCGCCTCGCCCACGGTCCGGTAAAGCCGGAATTGATGATCGAAGTCCTGCTCGATCCCATGGCCGACGACCAGGCGCGCGCGCTGCTCCAGCGCCTCTACGCCACGCTGGGCGACGTGCGGCTCGCCGTCGACGACTACGCCGCGATGATGGCCATGACCGACCAGGCGATCGGCGAGCTGGACGCGCGCGCCAACGACCTGCCGGCCGAACAGCTGGACGAGTACAGGGCCTTCCTGGCCTGGATGCGCGACCGGCACTTCATCTACCTGGGCGCCCGAATCTACGACTACCCGCGCACGAGCGACGGCGCCTATGCCGCGGAAGAACCGACCTACGGCCCCGAGGGGAGCCTCGGCGTGTTGCGGGACCAGCGCCGCCACGTGCTGCGTCGCTCCAGCGAGCCAGCCGTCCTGGGCGCGCAGCTGCGCGGCGAGCTCGGTCGCGACACCCCGTTGATCGTTGGCAAGTCGAACCTCAGAAGCCGCATCCATCGTCGCGCCTACATGGACTACATCGGCGTGCGTCGGTACGGGCCCGACGGCAGACCGAGCGGTGAGATTCGCTTCGTCGGCCTGTTCGCCGCCGAGGCTTACGACGATGCGGTGCAGGACATTCCGCTCCTGCGGCACAAGGTCGCCTACGTCCTGGCCCAATCGGGCAAGCGGCAAGGCGGTCACAGCGACCGGCGCCTGCACAACATCCTCGAGAACTTCCCGCGCGACGAGCTGTTCCAGATCGACGAGCAAGATCTGTTGAAGGTGTCGCTGGCCATCCTGCACCTGAACGACCGGCCTCGGGTGAGGCTGTTCGCCCGCCCCGATCCCCTCGACCGCTTCATCTCGATCCTGCTTTACCTGCCCCGGGACGCCTACGAGGCGGGGCTCGTGGCCCGCGCCGGCCGCATGCTGGCGCAGGCATACGGGGGCCGCGTCACAGCTTACTACCCCAGCTTCACCGACAACCCGCTGGCCAGCGTCCACTACATCATCGGGGTCGAGCCCGGCGCGCATCTGGCGCCGGACGTGGATGTGATCGAAGGTGAAATCGCCGAGGTCGCCCGTACCTGGGATTCGAAACTGGAAGGCGCCCTGCGCGACGATTCGGCCACCGAGCCGCGCGCTGCGGACCTGATGGCGCGCTATGCTGCGGGCTTTCCGGCCGGCTACCGCGACCTGACCGGAGCGGCGGAAGCGGTCGCCGACATCCTGATCATGGAGGGCATCGGACCGGACCACCCGGTCGCTGTGCGAGCCCATCGTCACGACGCCGACCCGCCCGCGACCATCCGGCTGAAGCTCTACCGCTGGAAGGAAGCGGCGGCCTTGGCCGAGGTCTTGCCCATCCTCGACAACATGGGCCTCAAGGCGCTTGTCGAGGCTGGCTTCCCGGTTCGCCGGGCCGGGCCGGAGGCCGACGTGGTCTGGGCGCACGAGTTCACCCTCAACCCTGGCGAAGGGGTCGCCTTCGCCGCCGACGACGGCGCGTTCGAAGACGCGTTCATGGCCGTCTGGGGCGGGCAGGCCGAGGACGACGGATTCAACACCCTGGTCGTGCAGCTGGGCGTGCCCTGGCGCGAGGCTGCGCTTGTGCGCGCGCTATGCCGCTATCGCCAGCAGTCCGGCCTCGATCCGGGCCAGGCGGTGCAGCAGGCGGCGCTCACCGAACACCCTGAGGCCGCCAAGCTCTTGATCGAGCTCTTCCACACGCGGTTCGATCCCGACCGCCGCGACGACCAGGCAACCCGCGTGGCGAAGGCCGACGGCCTGTGGCGCGAGATCATCGAAGCCCTGCAAGCCGTGGAGAGCCTCGACGCCGATCGGGTCTTGCGCCGCCTGGCCGCCCTCATCCAGTCCATCACGCGCACCAACTATTACCAGGCCGGCCCCGACGGCGGACCCAAGCCCTACATCAGCTTCAAGCTTGCGTCGGGTCTGCTCGAGGATCTCCCCGCGCCAAAGCCGTTCCGCGAAATCTTCGTCGCGGCCCCGAGCGTCGAGGGCGTGCACTTGCGCATGGGCCCGATCGCCCGCGGCGGCATTCGCTGGTCGGACCGGCGCGACGATTTCCGCACCGAGGTGCTGGGCCTGGTCAAGGCGCAGAACGTCAAGAACGCGGTCATCGTGCCGGTGGGATCCAAAGGCGGGTTCTATCCAAAGCAACTGCCCAAGGGCGGATCGCAGGACGCCGTGCGCGCCGAGGCGGTGCGGGCCTATCGCACCTTCCTGTCCGGCCTTCTCGACCTGACGGACAATCTCGATGGCGCCGGCGGCGTGATCCACCCGCCGCGGGTGGTCGTCCACGGCGAGGACGATCCCTACCTGGTCGTCGCCGCCGACAAGGGGACCGCGACCTTCTCCGACATCGCCAATGCGCTGGCCGAAGACTACGGCTTCTGGCTCGGCGACGCCTTCGCTTCCGGCGGCTCGGCCGGATACGACCACAAGGCCATGGGGATCACCGCCCGCGGCGCCTGGGAGGCGATCAAGCGTCACTTCCGCGAGCTGGGCAAGGACATCCAGACCCAGGCGGTGACGGTGATCGGCGTCGGCGACATGTCGGGCGATGTGTTCGGCAACGGCATGTTGCTATCGCGCGAGCTTCGCCTGATCGCCGCCTTCGATCATCGCGACATCTTCATCGATCCGGATCCCGACGCTCACTACGCCTACGCCGAGCGCGCGCGGCTGTTCTCGCTGCCGCGCTCGTCCTGGGCCGACTATGACAAGGGCCTGATCTCGCCGGGCGGCGGGGTCTTTTCCCGCGCACTCAAGTCGGTCCCCGTCTCGGCGGAAATGAAGGCGATGCTCGATCTCGAAGTCGACGCACTGACGCCCGCCGAGCTGATTCACGCGATCCTGAAGGCCAGGGCCGGGCTGCTCTATCTCGGCGGCATCGGTTGCTATGTGAAGGCGGCCAGCGAGAACAACCTCGATGTCGGCGACAAGGCCAACGACGCCATCCGGGTCAATGCGGACGAGCTACGCTGTCAGGTGGTCGGCGAGGGTGCAAACCTGGGCGTGACGCAGGCTGGCCGCATCGCCTTCGCCCGTGCGGGCGGACGCATCGATACTGACGCGATCGACAACTCGGCCGGCGTCGACACCTCCGACCACGAGGTGAACATCAAGATCCTGACCGGGATGGCCGAGCGCTCCGGCGCCCTGAGACACGAAGACCGCAACGCCCTGCTCGAGTCGATGACCGAGGACGTGGCCACCCACGTGCTCGCGCACAACTACGACCAGACCCTTGGCCTCAGCCTGATGCAACGGAGCGCGCCGGCCGATCTGGCGGCCTACGCCGAGTTCATGGTCGCGCTCGAGCGGGACGGGCGGCTCGACCGCGCCCTGGAGGGTCTGCCCAACGCCGGGGCGATCGCGCTCCTCACCGAAGGCGGACTCGGGCTGACGCGGCCCGAGCTGGCCGTCCTGATGGCGTACGGCAAGCTTGACCTGTTCGACGGGGCGATCGATGGCCAAGCCCCCGACGATCCGTACTTCCTCGAGACGCTCGATCCTACTTCCCGAACGCGCTCGCCCCATACGCCGAGCTCATGCGCCGGCATCGGCTCAAGCGCGAGATTATCGCGACCGTGGTCGGCAACGACATGGTCAACCTCTGCGGGCCGACCTTCCCGCGCCGCCTCTGCGCCGCAGCCGCCTGCGAGACCGACGCGCTGTTCGCCGGGTTCGCGGCCGCGAAAGAGACGCTGCGCTTCGACAGGTCATGGCGCGCGATCGCGGCGCTCGACAACCGCGTCACCGCCGATGCCCAACTCGCCCTGTTCGCAGAGCTTGCCGGCATCCTGCGCGCCCAGACCTACTGGCTGGCCCGCCGCGCCGGGCAGCGCGGGCTTGCCGGGGCCGTCGAAGGTCGCCCGCACGGCAAGACGGCCGGCGCCCTCGTCCAGGTCGGCATGCTGATCAACGTCTATCAGCCGGCGATGGACGAGCTGCGCCGCGCCGGGCCGACGCTGTTGTCCACGTTCGAGCAACGCATCGTAGCAAGGCGGATCAAGGCCTTCCGGCGCATGGGCGCGCCGAATGCGGTGGCGACCGATCTGGCGACGCTCGCCATGCTCACCACCGCCTGCGATCTGGCCGATATGGCCCGCGCCGCCGAGTGGCCGGTCCGGCAGGCGGCGCAGCTCTATCACCAGGCCGGCGCCGCATTCGGCTTCGACCGCCTGCGCGCGGCCGCCGGTTCTCTGAAGGCCGAGGACAGTTTCGAGCGGCTCGCCGTGCGTCGGCTGATCGAGGATCTGGTGGTCGAGCAGACCGCGCTGACCCGCAAGCTGATCGGCTTCGCCGGCGACCGTGATGCCGTGGAGACCATCGCCGAGGCGAAGTCGCTCGTGCGCGCCTGGACCGCCCTGCATTCGGACGTGGCTGAGACCTCCGAGGCCGGGTTCAAGAGCGTGGAGAACGCGCCCGGCGCCTGGACTTTCGCCAAGCTGACCATCGCCGCCGCGTCGCTGCGTGAACTGGTGTCGGCGGCGCGCTAGCGCCAAGCTGATTTTCATCTCGCGGCGATGCCCCCGCGCATGCAAGGTTGCGCCTCCCGACGCGGCGGGGAGGGCCGCGGAGACTTCGAGGGCTAAGACAAATGCACCCGCTTATCGCCTTGGTCACTGTGCTGGCCTTGATGCTGTTCGCTTGGCAGGGCCTGCGCGTGGGATCGGCGCGCAGCCGTTTTGGCGTCGAGGCGCCAGCCACGACCGGTCACCCCGACTTCGAACGCCACTTCCGCGTGCACGCGAACACGCTCGAGGGACTGATGCTGTTCCTGCCGTCGCTGTGGCTGTTCGCCATCTTCCTGAACGACTGGATCGCCGCCGGACTTGGCCTCGTCTGGATCATCGGCCGCATCGTCTACACGATCGGCTATACACAGCAGGCGAGCCGGCGGGGCCTTGGCTTCGGCATCCAGGCGTTGGCGGGGATGGCGCTCCTGCTCGGCGCAGGCGGGGCGATCGTCTGGACGCTGATCCGGACGCACATGCACGCCTGACGCCGCTCGCCCTTGCGGCCAAGTCATCGGTGGTTCAGCTTCAGAAGCGCAACCTCGGCGCAACGTGGCGGCGGTATGCCGCCGACGAGAGACGGAGGGCTTGGCATGAGGCGATGGATTCTGACCGCCGCCGCGATCGCGGCATTGGGCGGCGCGCTCTCGGCGTGCGAGACGGCGACGCCCTATCAGCCTTTGCAGGAAGGCGCGCAGGCGAGCGTCGGCGGCTACGCCGAGAGCCGGATCGAGGATAATCGCTGGCGGGTCACCTTCAGGGGCAACGACGAGACCGCGCGCGGCGTGGTCGAGACCTACATGCTCTACCGCGCCGCTGAGCTCACGCTGGCGCAGGGTTACGATTGGTTCGAGGCGGCGCAACGCCACACCGACACCCACACCAGCGGCTATGGCTCGGTCTGGGGTCCAGGCTGGGGCTGGCGTCGCTGGGGGTCGTGGGGCGGCACCTTCTGGGACGAAGATGTCGCCTTCGACACCGAGCAGCGCTACGACGCGTCCGTCGAGATCGTCCTTCACCACGGCGCCAAGCCAGGCGACGACGCGCACGCCTTCGATGCTCGCCAGGTGGTCGCGAACCTCGGCCCGAAGATCGTTCGGCCCGGCCAGACCCCGTAGGAGCCCCTTAGCGCGGCGCCATGCGGATGGCGCCGTCGAGACGGACGTCCTCGCCGTTGAAGTAGCCGTTCTGGATCATCTCCAACGCCAGCGAGGCGTATTCCTCCGGCACGCCAAGGCGCTTCGGGAACGGGACCTGGGCCGAGAGCGCCGCCTTCACCGGCTCGGGCGCTCCGGCCAACAGCGGCGTGTCGAAGATGCCGGGCAGGATGGTGTTGCAGCGGATGCCTTCCTGGCTCAGGTCGCGCGCCACCACGAGCGTCAGACCGACGACGCCGGCCTTCGAAGCGGTGTAGGCGGCCTGGCCGATCTGGCCGTCCTCGGCGGCTACCGATGCGGTGTTGACGATCGCGCCGCGGTCGCCGTCGGGGAGCGGATCCAGAGTGAGCATCCCCGCCGCCGACTTGGCGATGCAGCGGTAGGTGCCAACCAGGTTGATCTGGATGATCATGTTGAACTGGTCGATCGGGAAGCTTCTGATCTCCCCGGTGTTGCGGTCGCGGCTGACCGTCCGGGCGGCGTTGCCGGTGCCGGCGCAGTTGACCAGGATGCGCTCCTGGCCATTGGCGGCGCGCGCCGCGTCGAAGGCCGCATTGACCTCCTCGTCGTTGGTGACGTTGGCCGGGCAGAAGACGCCGCCGACCTCCTTGGCCAGCGCCTCGCCCTTCTCGCGCTGCCGCTCGAGGTCGAGGATCGCGATCTTCACCCCGTGCGCGGCCAGCGCGCGGACCGTGGCCCCACCCAGGCCTGAGGCGCCGCCCGTGACGACGGCGGCAATCGAGGAATCGAGCTTCATGGACGGGCCCCTTGGCTTGCGCTTAACTGGCCGCCGGCGTCGCAAAGGCGGCCTTCGGGCGAGCGGTTTAGCCGGCTTGGCCACGCACGCCAACGATGACCCAAGGGCGCCCGGTGCGAGGCGCCTGCGACAAGACGACCTGAGAGGGAGACGTCCATGGCCTATGAAGCCGTCCTCTACGACAAGCACGAGCATGTGGCGGTGCTCACGCTGAACCGGCCCGACCGGCTGAACGCTATTTCAAACACCCTGCGCGAGGAGGTCCACCAGGCGGTGCAGGCCGCCCAGGAGGACGATGAGGTTCGTGCGCTGATCATCACCGGCGAGGGGCGCGGCTTCTGCTCCGGCGCCGACCTGAGCGGCGCGCCGCCCGCCGGCGGCGGCGAGCTCTCGCAGAACGCCCGGCTCGACGAGACCGGGTGGGTCGGGCGCTGGGCGCGGCGCTTCGTCTATTTCGACAAGCCGCTGATCGGCGCGATCAACGGCGTCGCGGCCGGCGCCGGCATGAGCATGGCGATGGCCTGCGACCTGCGGGTCGGCTCCGAGCACGCCCGGTTCAAGGCCGTCTTCATCGAGCGCAGCCTCTCGCCCAACTCCGGGCTCAGCTACTTCCTTCCGCGCGTGGTCGGTTATTCGCGCGCCGCCGACCTCTTGATGACCAGCCGGGCGGTCAACGCCGAGGAGGCCTACCGCATCGGCCTCTTGGACCGGCTCGTGGCCCACGAAGCCCTGGTCGAAGAGTCGATCAAGCTCGCGAATGAGATGACGGGATGGCCGCCGCTCGCGCTCCGCATGACCAAGCGAGTGCTGCAGCACAACGCCGACGCTGAGTTCGAGGATGCGCTGCGCTATGAGTCCGTCGGTCTCGGCTTCGCCCGCAAGGCGCCCGGCGACGTTCGGGAGTCGCGGCTGGCTTTTACAGAGAAGCGCAAGCCCAAGTACACGGGGGCGTAGACTGGTAAATACGAAATAAACAAATCAATTATACTTCATTAATTGGAACTAACACGGATAATGATTTGCTTATTCGTACGGTTTACGCGCGTTTACTTTGACGATTAACGACAACGCAAGAGCTGCCGCCGCATAACCTTGACCATCCCGCGGAAAAGCCGGGGCGGGCGTCAAGGTTCGAGGGTCAGATGCGGCTTGGGACTATCATCAGTATCGGCGCCTCGGTGGTGCTGGCTCTCGGCGCTCTGCTGATCGCCCGCATCTGGCTGCCGAACCACGCGCCGCACACGGCGCAAGCGCAAGCGGCGGCGCGCGTCGAGGACGTGCCCGTGGTCGTGGCGGCCCTGCCGATCCCCTGGGGCGCCAAGCTCGACAGCCATTATCTGAAGGTGGTCCAGATCCCGCCCGAGGACCGGCCGCAAGGCGCTTACGCCAACGTCGGCCAGATCCTCAACCAGGACGGCGGCGCGCCGGTCGCTCTGCAGGCCATGGCCGTGCAGGAACCGGTGTTGGCCTCCAAGCTGACCGGGCCGGGCGAGCGGGAGACGCTGGCCGCCTTGGTCGCGCCTGGCATGCGCGCCTACACGATCGGCGTCACCGCGGCCACGGCCGGCGGCGGGCACATCCTGCCCGGCGACCGCGTCGACGTCCTCTTCTCTCGCGAGCTGCCGCAGCCGCCGGCGACCAAGGACACCTGGAACTACAAACTGGTCGGCACGACGGTTCTGATCCAGAGCGTGCGCGTCCTGGGCATCGACCTGAACGCGAACCCGACCTCCACCCAGCCGGCGATCCCGTCGACCGCGACGCTCGAAGTCTCGATGGAAGACGCCGAGAAGCTTGCGCTGGCCGCCCAGAGCGGCGGAACGCTCAGCCTCGCGTTGCGCAGGCCCGGCTCGGCGGAGATCCAGTCGGAAAACCACTTCATGCTCGACGACCCCCGCCGCTATTCGGCGCCGGCGGTGGCTCCGGCCGCGCCCAGGGTTGCGCGCGGTCATGGCGATCACAACGCGGCGGCGCCCGCGCGGACGGCTTCGGTGACGGTGGTCAGCGGCGACGCTTCGACCTCGGTCAGCGTGCCGAACGAGACAGCGAGGTTCTGACGCATGCGCGGCTTCAACCCCTCCAAGGCCGCCCGGCGGCTCCTCCTGGCCGCCGGCTCGGCGCTCGCGCTGACCGCGCTGCACCCAGCGCCCGCCCTCGCCGTCGAAGGCGTCCGCGATGCGTCCATGCGCTCGATCGAAGTGCCGAAGGACAAGTCCGCCGCGTTCCGGCTCGACTATCCGTTCAGCCAGATCGTCGTCGCGCAACCCGACACCGCCCAGCTGGTCGCCACCACAGATCATAGCTTCTATATTCGTGGCAAAGCACTGGGCGTCACCAATCTGCTTATTTACGACGCGCAGCACCACCTGGCGCAGGTGATCGACGTTCGCGTCGGCCTCGACATCGACTCGCTGCAATCGGACCTCGCCGCCGCGCTGCCCGGCGAGCACATCACCGCCTCCAACTTCGCCGGCGGCATCCTGCTCAGCGGAACGGCCTCCTCCACCGGCGCCGCAGAGCATGCGAAGGATATCGCCGAGCGCTACGCGCCGAAGGCTGTCACCTCGACCATCGCGGTCACACACAACCAGCAGATCATGGTCGAGGTGAGGTTCATCGAGGCGAGCCGCAACACCCTGAACGACCTGGGCTTCAACCTGAACGTCAGCGGTCCGGGCAATGTCGGCTTCAACCTGAACCCAGGCACGACGCTCGTCACCCAGGCCCCAATCCAGGCCGGCGGCCGGATCGGCGCCTATTCCTTCGAAGCTCAACTGGCCGCCCTCGAGCAGAAGGGCGTGATCCGCACGCTCGCGCGGCCGAACCTGATGGCCATGTCGGGCCAGGAGGCGAGCTTCCTCGCCGGCGGCCAAATCCCCTACCCGGTGCCGAACGGCATCCAGGGCGTCACCATCCAGTTCCAGCCCTACGGCGTGAAGCTGACGGTGACCCCGACCATCGAGGACAACGGCGAGATCAAGCTGCAGGTCGTCCCGGACGTGAGCGCGCTCGACCAGGCAAATGCGGTGAGCATCAACGGCTTCACCATGCCCGCGCTCACCGAGTCCAAGGCCTCCACCACCGTCGAACTCCGCGACGGGCAGAGCTTCGCGATCGCGGGGCTGTTCCAGCAGGAATACGACAACACCGTCCACCAGGTGCCGGGTCTGATGAGCCTTCCGGTGCTCGGCCTCTTGTTCCGCTCGACCCAGTGGCAGCACCACCAGACCGAACTGATCATCATCGTGACGCCCAAGCTGACCTCGCCGGCGGACAACGCCGACAGCTTGCCCAATCCGCTGGCGGAGACGCGCGAGCCCAGTCCCATCGACCTGGCGCTGCACGGCGTCGACGAGCGCCAGGGGGCCGGCCCCAAGGTCGACTGGTGATCGGCGCATGAGCTCCGCCGCCTTCAGCCAACGTCGCGTCCTCGTCGTCGGCCAGCGCCTCGCGGCGATCGTCGAGCAGGCGCTCGCCGGCGCGCAGATCGACGTCGCCGCTCCCGACGCCTTCGATGGCGCGGTGCGCCTGCCGGCGCCGGCCGATTTGGTCGTCATCGACACGGCCACCGGCGATCCGGTCAAGCTCGCCAGCCTGATCGGCGCGCTGGCGCAGACCTCGCCGCAGCCGGCGGCCATCCTCATCGGCTCCCACCTGCCGATGAACATTGCGCGCGCACTCCTGAAGCTGCGCAGCTCCGACGTGCTCGACCACCCGACCTCGACCGCCGACCTGGCGCGCTGCGCCGCCGCGCTGATGGCCGACGGCTCGACGCTGATGGACACCGCGCCGCAGGCGCAGTGCTGGAGCGTCATCAGCGCCGTCGGCGGCGCCGGCGGGACCACCCTGACCATCGAGCTCGCCACCACGCTGGCCGCCCGCACGCTCGGCGACCGCGTGGCGCTGATCGACCTCAACCTCGCGGACGGCGCGGCGAGCGCCTACCTCGGCGCGGCAGCCAACATGCACCTCGCGGACGCCTCGGCCGCGCCCGAGCGCATCGACCAGGCGCTGCTCGACGCCTTCTCGCTCCGCGTGGGCGGCGGCTTCGACCTCTTCGCCTGCCCGCGCGACCCACACGGCTTCAGCCGAGTCTCGCCGACCGCCGTGCTGCGCCTCTTGGAAGTCGCCTGCGGCGCCTATGACTGGATTCTGGTCGACCTGCCCCGCGGCCGCCAGCCGTGGACGATGGACCTCCTGGCCGGCTCGAACGAGATCCTGGTGGTCTCGGAGCTGACCGTGCCGGCGCTGCTCGCGGCGCGGGCGCTCACCGGCGAGGTCGAGGCCGAGCTGCCCGACCGCGCCCACCCGCGCGTCATCCTCAACCGCATGGCCAGCCGCATGTTCGGTCCTGCCCCCTCGCGCGCCGAGGCGGAGAAGGCGCTGGGCCGCCGCGTCGACGGCATCGTCACCTCCGACTGGGAGGCCGCGGCCTGCTCGGCCAACCTCGGCGGCCCGATCAGCCAGCACCGACCGCGCTCGAAGATCGTCAAGGACGTCGCGGCCATCGCCGAGCAGCTGATCGCCGGCGCCGGCGGGCCTGCGCGGAGGGCCGCTTAGGATGAGCCGCTTCACCGCCCGGACCAGCCCGCCGGTCATCCCGACCACGCCGGCGCCGGCCGCCGAGCCGGCCCCGACCGCCGCGCCCGAACCGGTCCCCGCGCTCGATGCGGACGGCGACGACGCGCCGGCGATCGCGCCGGCCGCGCTATCGCGGCCGCCCGCCGCGCCCGACGCGCCAAGGGAAAAGCAGCCCGCCGACGCCGCCTTCTTCCGCGACGACGGCCTCCTCGACGCCCGCCTCAAGCTGCACGCCCGGCTGATCGACGAGATCGATCTCTCCAAGCTCGACAAGCTCGACGAAAAGGAGATGCGCCGCCAGGTGCGCAAGCTGGTCGGCGACTTCGCCCGCGAAGAGCGGCTGCCCCTGAACGGCGTCGAGCTCGAACAGCTGGGCGCCAACGTCTTCGACGAGATGGTGGGCCTCGGGCCGATCGAGCCCTTGCTGCAGGACGACTCGATCGCCGACATCCTGATCAACGGCCCGTTCCGGGTGTTCATCGAGCGCCATGGCGAGCTGGAGCTGACCCCGGTCCGCTTCCGTGACAACGACCACCTGCTGCGCATCATCAACCGCATCGTCGCCGGCGTCGGCCGGCGCATCGACGAGAGTTCGCCGATGGTCGACGCGCGCCTGCCCGACGGCAGCCGCGTCAACGCCGCAATCGCGCCGATCGCCATCGACGGCGCGGCGGTCTCGATCCGGAAGTTCACCAAGAAGCCCTACGATCTGCAGCGGCTTGTCACGGTCGGCGCGATGCCGGCCTGCGTCGCCGAGTTCCTGCACGGCGCCATCAAGAGCCGCGTCTCGACCGTCATCTCCGGAGGCACCGGCTCGGGCAAGACGACCCTGCTCAACGCCCTCTCCGGCGCCATCGACCACAAGGAGCGCCTCATCACCATCGAGGACGCGGCCGAGCTGCAGCTGCAACAGCCGCACGTGGTGCGCATGGAGACCCGCCCGCCCAACATCGAGGGGCGCGGCGAGATCCGCCAGCGCGAGCTGGTCAAGAACGCGCTCCGCATGCGCCCCGACCGCGTGATCCTCGGCGAGGTGCGCGGTGAAGAGGCCTTCGACATGCTGCAGGCCATGAACACGGGCCACGAGGGCTCGATGGCCACCATCCACGCCAACGCCCCGCGCGACGCCATCACCCGCCTGGAGCAAATGGTCGCCATGGGCGGCATGGCGCTCTCGCCCGACGCCATCCGCGGCCAGATCGCCTCGGCGGTCGGCCTCATCGTGCAGGTGATGCGCCTCTCCGACGGCAAGCGCCGCCTGACCAGCGTCACCGAGATCACCGGCATGGAAGGCCAGGTGGTGCAGATGCAGGAGATCTTCACCTTCCACCGCATCTCGACCGAGGCGGACGGCACGGTCGTCGGCGAGTTCCGCGCCACGGGTCTGAGGCCCAAGGCCATGGACGAGATGCTCCGGCGCGGCATCCGCTACGACACCGCCCACTTCGACCCCGGCCGGCCGCTGAGCTAGCGCCATGTTCGGCCTTCGCCTCGACCCGGCCCTCGCAACCCAAGTCCTGATCTTCGCCGCGGTCTTCACGGCCTGCCAGGCGGTGTACGGCCTCGTGCGCCACGGCGGCGCCAAGAAGGCGGTGAACGCCCGGCTGAAGCTGGCCGAGGCCGGCATGGCGCTGGGCGACATCGTGGGCGAGCTGCGCAAGCGCCGCGGCATGGGCCACGACGGCAAGCACAAGATGAGCTGGTCGGCGTGGATCTCGGACCTGATCGTCCAGTCCGGGATCCCCTACCAGCCCAGCCGCTGGGTGGTGATGATCGCGGCGCTGGGCGGGGCCATCGCGTTCGTCGCGTTTGCGCTGACCCGCAACCTTTTCATCGCCGTCCCGGCAGGCCTCGCCGCGGCGACCCTGCCGCCGTACGGCTACCTCAAGTTCATGGCCGCCAACCGGGCGAAGGCGCTCAGCACCCAGCTGCCCAACGCGCTCGAGGTGATCGTGCGCAGCCTCGAGGCGGGCCACCCGGTGCCGACGGCGATCGCGCTGGTCGGCCGCGAGCTGCCCGACCCGATCGGCTCGGAGTTCGGCATGGCCGCCGACGAGATCGCCTTCGGCTCGACGCTGGAGCTGGCGGTCCTGCACATGAGCCAGCGCTGCCGGCACCCGGACATCGACCTCTTCGCGGCCACCATCCGCCTGCAGGACAAGTCCGGCGGCAACCTGGTCGGCCTCCTGCGCATGAGCGCCCACACCATCCGCGAGCGGCGCAAGCTGCGCCTGAAGATCGCCGCGGCGACGTCGGAGGGCCGCATCTCGGCCATCATCCTGACCTCCGCCCCGTTCTGCGTGCTCGGCATCCTCGAGGTCATCCAGCCGCATTTCTACGGCGACGTGATCCACGAGAAGACGGTTCAGTACGGCCTGGGCTTCCTCGGGACCTGGATGTTCCTCGGCAACCTGGTCATGCGCAAAATGATCAACATGCGGATCTGACCGATGCTGGACGCTTCCTTCCAAGGCGGTCTGACCTTCCTCGCCTTCGCCATGGTGCTGGCGGGCGCCGGCCTGCTGGCGTTCATGGGCTTCCGCCAGGCCCGGCTGGGCATGCAGCGCCGCGCGCGTCTGAGCGACGCCGCGCCTGCCGCGGCCGGCGGCGCGCCGCCCGGCGCGCTCTCAGCCTTCTCCGGCATCGCCGGCAGCGTTCGCCGCCTCGGCGACCGGGTCGAGGGCCAGGACCCCAACCAGATGTCGGCCCTGCGCAACAAGCTGATGCAGGCCGGCTTCACCGGCAGGGAGGCGGTCGCCTTCTACCTCGGCGTCCGCTCGATCGCGCTGATCGCCGCCACGGTGGTCACCATCGCGCTCCTGCCGTTCGCCTTCTCGAAGTCGGCTTTGGGCGCGATCTGCATGGCCGGAGCCTTCGCGCTCGTCGCGATCATGGGGCCCGACCAGTTCATCCGCATGCGCCGCACCGCCCGCGAGCGGGAGTATCGCGAAGGGTTCCCAGACCTTCTGGACCTGCTGGTCGCCAGCGTGCAGGCGGGACTTTCCCTCGACGCCGCGGTCAGCCGCATCGCCGAGGAGCTGTCCCAGCGCTACCCGAACCTGACCGACCACCTCATCCTGATGACGCTCGAGCTGCGCGCCGGCCGCGCGCGCAAGGAGGCCTGGAGCCGCCTCGCCGACCGGCTGGGCATCGAGGAGGCCTATTCCTTCGCCACCATGCTGCGCCAGGCCGAGGACATGGGGACCAGCCTCGGCGACACGCTGACCGCCTTCTCCGAGGACATGCGCGCCAAGCGCATCCTGCGCGCCGAAGAGCTGGCCAACAGCCTGCCGGCCAAGCTCATGCTGCCGCTGGTGTTGTTCATCTTCCCCTGCCTGATGGGCGTCCTCATCCTCCCCGCCGCCGTCCACATCGCCGCCGCGTTCGGCCACAAGTGACCTTGCGGCTCCGCGTGAGCGGGGCCGCCCTATTTCACCACAAAGGGCACGAAGGACAGGAAGGGCACGATGGGAGCCTTGAACCGCGCTTGAGCCCCTTCCCTTCCTTCGTGCCCTTCGTGCCCTTCGTGGTTCAATTGGACAGCGCCGCTGGCGCGGCGCTGGGGGTGGATCGAGCCTGTCTATCCACCGCATCGGTTCAATCGATTGGACGGCGGGCGCTGGGGGGTCTAGGCAGCGGGCCTCACGCATTTGAGCAGCAGGAGAGGCTTGACCCATGGCGCTCGCGACCAGCAAGACGCTCGACAACCTGAAAGCCGCGTTCGCCGGCGAGAGCCAGGCCAACCGGCGCTACCTCTATTTCGCCCAGAAGGCCGACGTCGAAGGCTACAACGACGTCGCCGCCGTGTTCCGCTCCACCGCAGAGGGCGAGACCGGCCACGCCCACGGGCACCTGGAGTTCATGGAAGAGGTCGGCGACCCGGCCACGGGCCTGCCGATCGGCGGCACGGACAAGAATCTCAAGGCCGCCATCGCCGGCGAGACGCACGAATACACCGACATGTATCCGGGCATGGCGCGCACCGCCCGCGAGGAAGGCTTCGACGAGATCGCCGACTGGTTCGAAACCCTGGCCAAGGCCGAGCGCAGCCACGCCGGCCGCTTCCAACGCGCCCTCGACGCGCTGGACTAGCGACCCCGCATTTCCGTCATCCCCGCTGAAGCGGCGCGAGCCGCGGATTGCGGGGGACCCATGAACACTCACGTTCGACGGTGATCATGGGTGGCCCGGACAAGCCGGGCCATGACGGGATTTTTGGTCGCGCCGAGATCATGCCCCATGTCTGACGAAAGCGCTGGCG
The DNA here is from genome assembly GCA_963719975.1 of uncultured Alphaproteobacteria bacterium. Classification (GTDB taxonomy): domain Bacteria; phylum Pseudomonadota; class Alphaproteobacteria; order Caulobacterales; family Caulobacteraceae; genus Poindextera. Next base: position 239,806 of record CAVRED010000001.1, on the reverse strand, counting down.
AAGGGGGGCTGAAGGCTCCGCTCAGGCATCCGATCGCCTGGCAGGACGAGAGCTACTACGACCTTGGCGCCATCGAGACGGAGATGGAGCGGGTCTTCGACATCTGCCACGGCTGCCGCCGCTGCTTCAATCTGTGCGACTCCTTCCCGATCCTGTTCGACCTCATCGACCAGGGGCCAACCGGCGAGGTCGACGGCGTCGCCAAGGGCGACTTCGCCAAGGTCGCCGAGGCCTGCACGCTTTGCGACATGTGCTTCATGACCAAGTGCCCGTACGTGCCGCCGCACCCGTTCGACGTCGACTTCCCGCACCTGATCCTGCGCCACCGCGCCGCCAAGCGCCGGGCGGGCGAGAAGGACTTCGTCCGCGACCAGCTGGGCGAGACCGACCGGAACGGCAAGCTCGCCGCGCCGATCGCCGGCGTCGCCAACTGGGCGACGGATAAGCGCAACCGCCCGGTGCGCAAGGCGATGGACGCCATCGCCGGCATCGCCGCCGACGCGCCGCTGCCGCGCTATCATGGCAAGACCGCCGAGCGCCTGCTGCGCGAGCCGCCGCCGGCGAACCCGAAGGGCCCCGCTTTCGGCCAGCGCAAGGCGCTGCTCTATGCGACCTGCTTCGCCGACTACAACGAGCCCGAGACGGCCGTCGCGGCGGCGAGGTCGCTCGCCAAACTGGGCGCCCAAGTCCGCCTCGACTATCCGGGCTGCTGCGGCATGCCGAAGCTCGAAAGCGGCGACCTGGCAGCCGTCGCCAAGAGCGCCGAGCGCGTGGCCGCCCACTTCGCGCCGCTGATCGCAGCCGGGCATGACGTCGTCGCGCTCACCGCCAGCTGCGCGCTGATGCTCAAGTTCGAGTGGCCGCTGATCCTGCCCGAGAACCCCGACGTCGCACGCCTCGCCGCCGCCACCCGCGACCTCGGCGAGTACGTGGTCGAGGTGGTCAGGGCGCACGGCGCGCCGGAGGGGCTGAAGCCCGTGCCCGGCGGCGTCACCCTGCACCACGCCTGCCACGCGCGGGCGCAGGCGATGGGGATCAAGTCGGCCGAGATGCTGCGCCTGATCCCCGACACCAAGGTCGACGTGGTCGAGCGCTGCTCCGGCCACGGCGGCACCTTCGGGGTGATGAAGGCCACCAGAGAGCACGCGCTGCGGGTCGGGCGCCCGACGTCGCGGCTGGTTGCGCAGAAGGAGAACGCCGCGCTCTGCTCGGACTGCCCCCTCGCCTGCCGCCACCTGGGCGCCATGGTCGACGCCGAGCCCGGAGGGGGCGCGCCGCTGCGCCAATCCCACCCCATCGAAATCTTCGCCCGCGCGCTGGGGGTGGTGTGATGCCCGCCAGTGAACGCAGGATCACGCGCGCCGATCTCGTTCCCGACGAGGTCTATGCCGCCCAGCGTAGGGCGCGGCGGGCGGCGCTGTTGCCGGTCAAGAAGCTGCGGCGGGTCCACCTCGGGCCCTGGTGCACGGTGATCTTCGAGAGCTTCGAGACCATGCTGTTCCAGGTGCAGGAGATGCTGCTCACCGAGAAGGGCGGCGAGGCGCAGGTTCCCGACGAGCTCCACGCCTACAACCCCCTGATCCCGCAGGGCGATGAGTTGGTCGCCACCATCCTGTTCGAGATCGACGACCCGGTTCGCCGCGCCAGCGTCCTGGCCGAGCTCGGCGGGGTCGAGGACCACTTCTTTCTGCTCGTCGGCGAGTTGCGCTGCCCCGGCCTGCCTGAGGGCGACGTCGAGCGCACGCGCGAGGACGGCAAGACCTCGTCGGTGCACTTCCTGCACTTCCGCATGACCGCAGGCCAGGTCTCCGCCTTCCGCGACCCCGCTGTCCCCGTCCGCCTCGGCTGCGACCACCCCCGCTACGACCACACCACCGCCCTTGCCCCCGCGACGCGGGAGGAGCTGGCGAGCGACCTCGGCTGAGACCCCTATTGCTGCGGCGTGCAGGCCGGCTGGGACGGGGGCGGGCTGCCGAGCGACGGCGCCGGCGGGGTGTAGCCCGGCGGACATGGCGGGGGAGAGGGCGGCGTCAGGCCGTTCGCGTAGGTCGCGCCGTTGTGCGCCGGCGCCGCCGTGCTGTCGGTGGTCTGCGACGACTGGGCCTGGGACTCGGCCTGCGCCTGCGCCTGCAACAGTCGGATCTGCGCCTCGATGCGCGGCCAGAGCAGCAGGAAGCCGACGATCCCGATCGCGATCACCGCGCCAATGACGAGGAGGCAGCCGATGATGCAGCCGCCGGGGCCGCGCGGCGTATAGGCTGGGCTGTTGTAGACGGTCGTGTAGCTCAGCGCGCCGCCGGCCGGGGCGGCGGGACGCGCCGCAGCGGGCTGCCCCGCGGCCGCCGGGCGCGAGGGGCCCATCGTCCGCGAGAGGATGAGCAGGATCACGCCGAGAGCGGCCAGGCCGAGGGCGACGATGTTCTGCGCCGGCCCGAACAGGGCAAGCAGGCGGAACTGCATCCCGACCAGCGGCAGGATGAAGGATCCGAGACCGAGCACGATGAGCGTCACGCCCCAGCCCGCCATCGCCGTGCCGCCCCCCGAGCGGACGGCGGGCGCGACGGCCGGGCGCGGCGGGGGCGCCTGCGCCGGCGTGGGCTGGGCGACCGGGTGCGGCGTGGCGGCCGGCGGCAGGGCGGCGGCAGCCGGCGGCGCGGGATGCGGTGCGCCAGGGCCCGGTAGGGCCTCCGGCTCGGCGGCCGGCGGGCCGACCTCGGGCGCCTCGGCCTCGACCCAGCGGTCGCCGTCGCTGACGAACCAGCGCCCGCTGGCGGCGCCGATGTGCCAGTAGCGTCCCTCGTCCTCGATCATCAGGCCACGCAGCGCGGCCTCGAAGGCCGGGCCATCCAGCGCGCCCGCGTCGAACTTGGCCCTCAAGACCTGGTACTGTTCTGCGACGTGCTGAAAGCGCGGATCCAGCATCAGCCCCTCCCCCGAGGAGCCGCCACCAGACCAAGCGCGGCCGTGGCCGTCAACCGAGAGGGAAGCGCGCGCGGCTCAAGATGGCGCGCTAGGCCAGCACCTTTCCGGTGATGCGTTCGAGGACGCGCAAGGGGCTGCGGTCGGGGTGGAGCATGGCGGCGACCGGGAGGTGGAAGGTCTGCTCCAGCGCCGAGTGGCCGGAGAGCGCCGCATGCAGCACCTGATCGGTGTAGCAGAGCCAGGTCGTGCCGGCGGCGAACGCCACCGGCGTCTTCGGCGCGTCGGCCTGGTAGGCCTCGTCCAGCTTGCCGGCGTCATGCAGGCCGAGCATCAGCGTATCGTACGCCGAACGGCGGCCCTTGGTCAGGCCAAGGCCGGCCATCACCCAGGCGCTGCCGGGGATCGCGGTCTTCACGCGGGGTGCGAACGTCTTGGCGTAGGCCTCGAACGGCTCGCCCACCCGCCAGTCGCGCGCCGCCCCGTCGCGGGCGACGTTGGTGAAGACGCGCAGGATCCGCTTGCCGCGCATCGGCCGGGTCGGGAAGGCATCGACGTGCAGGCGCCGGTCGTCGTGCCGGGGCGAATAGTTGCGCCCGGCGATCTCGACCGGGCGAAAGGAGGTGCGCGCCCGCTCCAGGCGCCCGCGGTAGGCGGGGATCAACCCCTCGACCAGCGCCTCGGCCTGCTCGGAGAAGCGCCGCATCAGCGCCGCCAGCCGCTCGGACTGCGCCGGGTCGAGCGCGACCGCGTCGCACCGCTCGGCGCCCGGATCGAGGCTGATGTTCTTGCGATCGCCACCGGCGACGGACGGATCGAGGAAGCCGATCTCGCAGAGATCGACATCGAACTCGAGGCCGGGAAGCACGACGACCTTGCCCGCCTCGAGCGCGTCAGCCGCGCGCGCCTGCACGTCGGGGCTGAATGGGCCCGACCAGTCGGCGACGGCAAGCGTTTCCAGGACGTCCGGCGTGCTCATCAGGAACGGTCTCTAGCATGCGCGTCTGCGCCGTGCGAGGCGGCCGAACGGGCCGGAATTGGCACGGAGCTTGCGCATAGGGGTGCGAATCGGCTCGTTTTGGGCCGATCGACCTTTGGAAGACCGGCTATGAGCACCACTCCGGACTGGATGCACGGCGGCGAGGACTGGAACCGCCCCCTCGAGCGCCGCGGCTTGCCGCTGGTCGGCATCGTCTTCTGGGTGCTCGGCCTGGTGATCACCGCGTTCACCGCGGTGGCGGTGCTGCACTTCACCTAAGCGAAGAGCTTCCCCTCCTCCGCTCATCCCGGCGAAAGCCGGGACCCAGGCCTACCGCACCAACCCCGTCACTTCCCCGACCTCCGCGGCCGTCAGTTTCCAGCCGGCGGCGGCGGCGTTGTCTTTGACTTGCTCGGTGCGGGTGGCGCCGGCGATGACGGAGGAGACGGCGCCGTGGCCGAGCAGCCAGGCGAAGGCGAGTTCGAGCAGGGTGTGGCCGCGCTCGACGGCGTAGCCTTCCAGCTTCTCGATCTTCTCGAAGTTGTCGTTCGAGAGGGCGCTGGCGCCCCGCGCGCCCCAAGCCGCAAGGCGCGTCCCCTCCGGCGGCGCCTCGCCGCGGCGGTACTTGCCGGTGAGCAGGCCTGAGGCCAGCGGAAAGAACGGCAGAAAGCCCAACCCGAAGTGGTCGCAGGCCGGCAGCACCTCGTGCTCCACCCGCCGCTCCAGGAGGCTGTAGTTGTTCTGCGCCGAGACGAACCGGTTCATGTGCTCGGACTTCGAGATCGCATCGGCCTCGGCGATCTGCCAACCGGCGAAGTTGGAGTTTCCGACGTAGCGGATCTTCCCCTGATGCACGAGGTCGTCGAGGGCGCCCAGCGTCTCCTCGATCGGCGTCTCGGGGTCGGGCCGGTGCATCTGGTAGAGGTCGATGTAGTCGGTGCCGAGGCGCCTCAGGCTGTCCTCGACGGCGGTCATGATCCAGGCGCGCGAGCCGCCGCGCTGGTCGACGCGCGGCCCCATCGGATTGGCGAACTTGGTGGCCACGATCACCTCGTGGCGGCGCCCGTTCAGCGCCTTGCCGAGCATCTCCTCGGACTTGCCCTGGCCGCCGTACACGTCGGCGGTGTCGAAGAAGTTGATGCCCGCATCGATCGCGGCGTTCACGACGACGGTGGTGGCCTCCTGGTCGATGCGCATGCCGAAGTTGTTGCAGCCCAGCCCGACCTCGCTGACCTTCAATCCGCTCGCGCCCAATCGCCGAAATTCCATACTGTTGCTCCCAATCCCATAAGCGTTTCCAATGCCCCGGGTAGGACGCGCGAAGGCAGCGGGAGTCAAGATATGGCGGGCAACGCAGAGGCGATCGCGGCGGCGCAAAAGTGCCTCGACGACTTCATGGCGGCGTTCAACGCGCGCGACATCGAGACGTGGGACAGAACGTTCAACTTCCCGAGCGTGCGGCTCGCCTCGAACACCATGGTGATCCTGGAGTTGGGGCTGCGGACGCCGGACATGTTCACCCGAGGCGCGCTGGCCGAATGGGACCACTCGGCGTGGACCCGGCGCGATGTCATCCACGCCGGCCCGGACAAGGTGCACATCGATACCCGGTTCACGCGCTACCGGAAGGACGGCAGCGTGCTCGGCGAGTTCGACTCCATCTACGTGATCACCTGCGAGGATGGGCACTGGGGGGTGAAGGCGCGGTCGAGCTTCGCGCCGTAGGGAATCAGAACGCTCCGAAACGCCTGAGGACGTTCAGGGTGATGCGGGTGATGAAGGGGTCGGCGGCGGCGAGGCCGTAGGCCCATTCGGTGGTGCCGCCGTTGAAGACTTCGCCCTTGCCGCGTTTGAAGCTGGCCATGATGGCGTGGCCGCGGAGGACGCGTTGCTGGCCGGCGGGACTGGGGTCGCCGTAGGCGACCTCGGCGGCCACATCGAGCTGCTCGGGCGGGATCAGGGGGCGGTAGGGGCTGCCCAAGGCTTCGCCGAAGGCGGCGGGGGCGAGCGCGATGATCTCGAGGTCGGCGGGGACGCCGAGGCGGGCGTCGGCGCGCGGCAACCCGTCGTCGCCGAAGGCCAGCGGGCAGCCATCATTCTCGTAGCCGATCAGCGGGATCTCATCGCCGATCACGTCGCCGTAGTAGAGGTCGCAGCCGTCCAGCGCCCAGTGCTGGTCGCGGTAGACGGTGTAGCCGCCGATCCCGCGCGCCACGCACGCGCCCAGCCGGTGATAGCCGCCGAAGAGGAACGAGAGGCCGGTGATCTCCGCCTCCGGCCGCCCGAAGGCGGGGTGCGACCAGAGGTGGGTCGCCTCGGCGGGCGGCACGGCCTCCGCTTCGATGCCCTTCCACTTGTGGCAGATGAGCGTCTTGCCGCCGTTCTCCCAGCGCACCTTCCAGAAGCAGGTGTTGCCGGAGAAGATGGCCAGGCGCCCGCCGCGATCGACGAAGGCTTCGACGGCGTCGCGCTGACGCCCCGACCAGTACTCGCTGTGCCCGACCAGGATGACGACGGCGTAGGGGTCGAGCGCGCCGGGCTCGGCGTCGAGGTCGTGGTCGGTGAGGTAGTCGAGCGCCAGCCCCTCGCCCTCAGCCCAGCGCACGAAGTGGTGCTCCCACTTGTTCAGGAACCCCGCCGCCCCGTCGTAAGGGCTCTGATGGTGGGTGCGGGCCCAGGTCGGCGCCTCGGGCCCCGCCCATGTGCGCTCCTCGAACCCGCGCTTCCTGAGGTTCACCAGGCGCGGCATGTCCTCGGGCGCCGCGATCAGGAGCGGGGCGATCGGCCGCTGGGTCGAGAGAACGCCGAGGGCGCCGGCCATGGCCCCGGCGAGGTTCGTCTCGCGCGCCATCAGCGATTCCACGTGCGCATAGGCGCTGGCCCCGCCCCAGTAGTTGTAGGCGGCGAGCGTGTTGGTCGCGAGCACGAGCACCGCCTTGGCGGCCGGCCTGGCCGGCTTCACGCAGAGGAAGTGATGGGCGCGCCCGCCCTCGGAGTCGGTCAGGGTGATCAGGTAGTAGCCGCTGGTCCAATCGGGCCTGACCGCGATCTCGCACGCCGACGGCCAGCCGCAGCCGTCGCGGTCGGCGTGGCCGGGACGCGGGTGGTCGCCGACCTCCACCGTCCGGGTCAGCACCGTCCGCCGCTCGGCTCCGATGCGGGCGACTTCGAGGGTGCAGAGCCCCGCCGCCGAGCTCGCATGAAGCGCCACCGTCTCTCCCGGGCGGGCGCTCCAGCGGTCGGTGTAGCACCAGGTCATGCTTCGACGGTCCGGTGGGTGAGTCTGAGCCAGGCGACCAGCGCCGTGCCGACCACGATCAGCGCGCCGCCGAGCAGGATCGATCCCCGGGCGTTGGCGTCGCTGACCACGCGGGAGGCGAGCAGCGGACCCAATGCTCCGCCAAGGATCTGCACCGCGCCGTTCTGCACGGCGGTTCGCCGGCTGGGGTCGGCGTCGATGGTCATCGGCACGAAGAAGGGGTTGGTGAAGACGCCGATGAAGCCGAGGAAGACCGTGGCGCCGACGAACAGCATCGCCGGCGACTGGAAGCCGTAGACGAGATAGGCGGCGATGCTGACCACCCCTCCGAACACCAGCACCGGGAAGTACTTCACCCGGCCCGCCAGCGAGACGGCGAGCGCCCCGCCGGCGACCTGGGCGGCCAGCGACAGCGCGTTGGCCAGCGAGGCGACGCCCAGGGCATGGCCCGCCTCGTGGGCCAGCGGCACCAGATAGATGCCGACGGCGCTGGCGGCGGCCGTCAGCATGAGGATCGCCGCCAGCGACACCCAGCCGCGGAACGGCAGCGGGAAGGACTGGCCGCCGGCGTCCGGCAAGGGGCCGTACTCGCGCGGCAGGAAGAGGCCGACCGGGACCGCGAGCAGGACGAGGGCGGCCATGAACACGAAGCCGCCGCCGGCGCCGAAGCGGGGGAGGATGAAGGCGCCGGTCACCGCCGAGCCGGCGAACTGCGCCAGCGTGATCATGGTGATGAAGACGCCCGCCCAGCGCTCCGGGGTCATGGTGCGGGCGATCATGGCGATGGTGATCCAGAACAGCGCCCCTTCCGGCAGGCCGGCGATGCCGCGGATGGCGATGACCCCGGCGCCGCTGGTCAGGGCGGTGGCGAAGTCGAGCACGACGAGCACCAGCGCGGCGACGACGCAGATGAGGCGAAGGCGCTTGGGCGGCATGACGAAGCCGATGATGGCGGTGGTCCCGCCCATGCTCAGCGCTTCGAGGGTGGCGGAAAGGCCGATGTCGGGGGCGGTCAGCCGGTGCTCGTCGACGAGGGCGCCGAGCAGCAGCGCCTGCACGCCGGCGAGGATGAGCGAGATGACGCCGACCATGATGGTCGCCGTGGCCTCCACCGGCGTGAACGCCGGCCCGGACACCTCATGCACCTCCGGCGGCTCGTCCAGCTCCTGCTCAAGCTCAGCCAATGCGCACTCCCCGCTGCGGCGCACTCCGGCCGCGCCCCGTTAAACCACGAAGAACGGGAAGGTCACAAAGGGCGGAGAGAGTGCGGCCACGCCTTGCACACCTCTCCCAGAGGGAGAGGGAGGGGCCCGGAGCGAAGCGATCGGGAGGGTGAGGGGTTACGGCCTCTCGGATTAGCCTGCAGCTGCGTACGCCCTCATCCTCCCATTGCTCCGCAATGGGCCCCTCCTTCTCCCCCGGGAGAAGTGTGGAGATCGCGCGCCTTTAACGCTGTCGGCTCTCGGCGTGGGGGCTTTGGGGCCTTTGGGGTTTCCCTTGTTGGGGCAGGCGATTCGCGCGAGGGGGCGGACAACCCAGGACAGGGGTTTCGGCGGCTCGCTCCGCCTGGTTGAATCGGTGTGTTTACCCATTCCGGCGACGAACGATTCAGCTTGTCGGTCGTAGCCTCGGCTCTCGAGGCAAACGGAGATGGAGCGCGGTCATGACCAAACTCGCGACATCGTGGGCCCGACGGCAGGGCCACCAGGGCGGCGCCTTCGAGCTGCTCTGGACCCTCGTCTGCTGGGCCGCGGCGTTCTCAGCGGTGGTGGTGACCACCGCATTCCTGGTGCGTTAGAGACTCAGATCCTCCCCCGTTGGGGGAGGGGGACCATGCGAAGCATGGTGGAGGGGGCGCGCCGCTCGCGCGGCCGGCCTGCAAGCAGAACTTGGGTCTTTCCTGAAGCGGGCGCGGCCGGCCACTGGCCCCCTCCACCACCCTTCGGGCGGTCCCCCTCCCCCTACGGGGGAGGATCTAGGGAATAGCGCCCCGGCGGCGCCTTCCCGCGCGTCTTCTAGCGCGGGCGCCGGGGCGGAGGCGTCATCGGTCAGTAGGCGTAGGCGATGCCCTGGTTCACCTGGCTGATCGCCTGGTTGACCAGGCTGAGCGCCGCCACGCGGTGGCCGCCCTTGTCGGGGGTCGCCACGGACAGCTCGCTCTGCGCGGCCTGGAGGTCGCCGAGCGCGTTCTGCATGTGGGGCTGGTAGGCGCCGGCGACGGTGTAGCCGGCGCCGGCGGAGATCGCGATGAGGGCGCCGGCCGCGGCCAGCGTCTTAAGAGGCAGTTTCATCAGGGTCGTTCCTTCTCTCTCTCGGGCGCCCGCCCGCCAGGAGCGGCGGGGCGGTGCGCTGGGGAAGGCAATGCCCTACCGCACCGCTCCGTGCGGTGAAGGCGGCGTTCAGCGGAGGTTTAGCTTGGGCGCGCGGCTGCGGAGGCTTATGAGACGGCGCCTTGTCTCCACGTCCGTTCGACCTTACCCGTCGCGTGGGCTGGAAGAGAGCTCAGCGAGCGCACGTGGCAAACGGTCCAGAACAGCATCGCCCAACGCGTCGGCCGCGAAGCGCGCCGGCCGACCGCGGCCGTGCGGCGCGCGGGGCGAGGGCCCGCTCAGCTTCGGGCAAGGCGGAACTGCGTTCCTTCCTGTTCACGGACATCGAAGGATCCAGCCTGCTGTGGCTGAACCACCAGGCGGTGATGGCCGAAGCGCTGGCAAGGCACGACGAGGCGATACGCGAGGCGGTGGCGCACCATGGCGGCGAGGTGTTCAAGACCGCGGGCGACGCCTTCTTCGCCGTCTTCCGCCGACCCTCCGATGCGGTGCTGGCCGCCTGTCGAGCGCAGACGGCGATCGCGGCGCACGCCTGGCCTGGCATCGGCGTGCTGAAAGCGCGCATGGCGATCCATTGCGGATCGGCTGAGCGGAGGAGCGGCGACTATTTCGGTCCGGCCCTGAACCGCTGCGCCAGGTTGTTGACCCTCTGCCACGGCGGTCAGGTGCTGGTGACCGCATCCGTCGCCGAGCTCCTGGCGTCCGAGCGCGAGGTGACCTCGACGCTCCGCTACGTGGGCGACCACCCGTTGGACGATCCGCTCCAACCGGTCGCCGTGCACCAGGTGCTGATCAAGGGCCTGCGGCAGGACTTCGCGGCGCCGCGATCGCTCAGCAAGCCGCAGCAGGAGCGCCTGCTCGCGGTGTTGGCGTTCGACAACCTGTCGCGCGACCCCGAGCTCAAGTACTTTTCCGACGGCGTCTCGGAGGAAATCCAGCAGGCCGTCGCCAAGCGCACGAGTCTCAGGGTCGTCGCGCGATCTTCGAGCTTCCAGTTCCGCGGCAAGGACAAGACGACGCGCAAGGTGGCGGCCGAACTCAAGGCCACGCATCTCCTCGACGGATCGGTCCGGCGCGGCGGCTCGCGCGTTCGCGTCGCCGCGCAGCTCGTCGAGTGCGCGAGCGAGAGCACGCTCTGGACCGATCGCTTCGAGGGAGACCTCAGCGACATCTTCGCGCTGCAGGATCGGATCGCCGAGGCGGTGGCCACCGCGCTGAACGTCGCCCTCGCGCCGCCCGCGACCGCAGCGCCGCTGGACCCCGCCGTCTATGAGATCTTCCTGCGCGCGCGCTCCACGATCGCAGAAGGCAGCCGCTTGTTCGACGAGAGCGCGGCCGAGGCGACGCCGCTTCTGGAGCAGGTCGTCCGCGCCTCGCCGGACTTCGCGCCCGCCTGGGGGCTCTTGGCCTATGCGCGCGCCTGGACGTTGCGATCGGGCCATCGCCAGGGCTCCTACGAGGAGGGCAAGGCCGGCGTGGTCGAGGCGGCTGCGACGGCGCTTCGGCTCGACCCCATGCGGGTCGACGCCTATCTCGCCCAGGCGATGCTCGCCCCGTGGGGTGCGTACCGCGAGCGGGAGGAGCTCCTGAACCGGGCGTTGGAGGCCGAGCACAACGAGCCTGCCGCGCTGGCGGAGATGAGCACCTTTTGCTGGAGCGTCGGCCGCTTCCGCGACGCCCTTGGCTTCGCCGAGCAGGGCTGCGAGCTGAACCCGCTTTCGCCCGCCGCGCGCCTGCAGGTCGCCCAGATGCGCGCCTACGTCGGGGACTACGAAGCCTCGATCCGCATGCACCAGGAGCTTCGCCGCCGCTGGCCGAACAACGCGCCCATCCTGATGTCGCTGCTCAACTTCGCGCTCGGCCTCGGTTTCTGGGACGCATACGACGAGGCGATCGGCGAGATCTCGGCCTTCGAGGGCTGGCAGGGCTCGGACCTGCACGCCACCCAGACGTTGGCGGAGACGCTCCGCTCCGGCGACCCGGCCCGGGCGGCCGAACGGCTACGCCGCTACACCGCCCTGCTCGACAGGACCGGCACGATTCCTGTCAATCTGCTGGAATCGCTAAGCTACCTAGGTCTCGTCGACGACGCGTATGCGCTCGCCGAACGGGCGTCCTTCGCCCACGTGTTCGATCCCGATGGTCCGTTGCCGGGCGCCGCCTTCCCCGGGGCGATGCTGGGCCGCTGGAGCCCGCTCAACAAGACGCCGCGGTTCGTCGCTCTCTGCGACCGGCTAGGCCTGTGCGCCTACTGGCGCCAATCCGGCCGCTGGCCCGACTGCGTCGAGTGGACGCCATACGACTTCAAGGCGGCGGTGCGCCGCCGCGCCTCGGCCTGAGCGAGCGACCTCATCCGTCATAGGTATGCAGCGTCTTGAGCACGCAGAAATCCACGGTCGAGGTGAACGCATAGGCCAGCTCGACGCGAACCGACGCGCGATCAGGAGATCCGGGCGCGTATCCGGTCGGCGGCGGCGGTTTGATGTCGAACAGGGCCAGCATCTCCGACACGCTGGCCGACCAGGTGAAGTCAATCTCCACTTTGTCGGGATCGAAGTAGACGAGGTTGTCGACATTCGAGTGCGTGCTCCGGCAGGCCACGATCGCTCGATAGACCGCGGCCTCCATGTCGTTCACGGCGCGAAATTGCTTGAGGGTGTTCAACTCGCACGGCTTTGGCGCGCCGCCCCGTTGCAGCGGGGCCGGCACCGCGAAGAAGCCGCTCTCGCCGGCGACTTTCAGGAACGCGCCCAGATCGGGATTCTCGTTGGCGAAGTCGCCAAGAACCTTGTTGCTCACGGCCCCCGTCGCGACATGCATGCAGGGGATCAGCTCGCTGCAAGCGCTCGGACCGAACGTCACGATCCCGTTGATCTCGACGTCGGCGAGCAGCTGGTTCGGGGCAAACGCCTGGCAGTTGATGTCTGCCGGCGCCATGGCCAGGCCGACGATCTCACGGGTGCTGAACAGCACGGTGGGATTGTCGCCGAAGACGAACGGCTGCACCCATACGACCTTCTGCGTCGGCGGCGGCCCATCCTCACACCGATGGACCGGGATCGCCAGATAGACCTCGTTGTGGGCGAGGCAATCCGAGCCCTCGGGCTGGCTGCTGATCCTCTCTTGGCGGCACACAACGATCAGTCCGAACTGCGTCGTCGGCAGCGGCTCGTAGCGGAAGGGCGAGGGGTCGGGCGGGTACGGAGCGTTGAAATAGTCGTCCAGATAGTTGCGGACACAGCGTTCGGTCAGCCGGACGGCGAAGCACCAGCATGTGCTGCCCTCAGCCTTCCACGGCGGAAGCAGTTGCTGGGTGGCGAAAGATTGGATGAACTTGTTCATGACTTTCGAGGTCCGAAGAACCCTCCCAATGCGCGCGCCCAGCCGGAGTCAAGATCACTGCGCTTCGGCACCGCCTTGAGGCCGCGCCGCTCCACCGCGAATGTGTGAATCGTCCGCATGTCGTCGAAGTCGATGTCGGCGTTGAATCGAAAGGCGGCCTTGACGGTGACCGGGCACGCCAGCCCCGTGGGGGACGTCGCCGAGCCGCCTTGCACCTTCATGAACACGCGAAGGATCCTGGCGAAGCTCCCGGTGTCGTAGAATTGAATCTTCACGTCGTTTTCGTTGTAGAACTGTAAGTTCGCGATGTTCGTGTACTTCGAACGGCAGGTGACGAGAGCCTGATAAAGGGCCAGGCCGGGCTCGGCGGCATCGCGGAACTGCCGGAGCGAGACCGTGCGCATGGCGATCGGAAGCAAGCCGAGCGCCGCGGCGTCCACCAACTCGCTCGCCGCAGCCAGCCCGCTCAGGAGCGAGCCGATCGGCCGGTTCTGGAACAGCGTCCAGAGCGATTTCTGCGCCGGCGAGCCTCGGAACGTCGGGAGGAGCGGCTGCGTCACCACGTCCAGGAAGGGCAGGTCCGGCTTCTGCATTTCCCCGGGCTCGAGGGTCGCCCAGCCCGGCAATAGGACGCTCCCCTTGAAGCTGTCGGGATATGTGGCCTCGCCAATCGAGATATCCGCCAGCAGCTTCTCCAAGCCAATCATCTCCCGGCCGCACACGGCCGACATGCCGTTCCCGACCACGATGAAGGGAAGCGCCCACTCCACCGCGGTTTCGAACGCCCGCGCCCGGGGCGTCAGGCCCGTTCGCACGACCGGGACTGAGACGAACACCTCCGTCTGTTTGACCACGCCCCGATCGCTGTACGGAGGTTCACCCTTGGGCGCCGGGCACGTGCTGATCATCTCGGGGTAGTCGATGAAGAGGAGAAGGGCGTAGGGCCAGCTCGCCGCGGGCTGGTAGACGAAGCCACGATCGGCATCGGTCCCGAGATTGAGGACGGTGTCGCAAAAGTGCTGGATCGGCCCCACCTGGGTTTCCCAGACGAAGGCGTTCACGGTCACGTTCGGGAAATGGTACGGCGGGGGGACGTCCAGGCTCCCCAGCGATTGGACATAGGGGATCTTCGTCATGCCGCTGCTCCACCCATCTGCTCGGCGGGAGCCTCCAGCATCGCTCCGCCCACCTCGAGGACAAACTCGGGCCCGAAGACCCGCGCCGGCGTCTGGAAACCGGCCGTCCCCTCGCCGGCCAGCACGCGCCTCACCGCCTCGGCGGCCGTCAGGACGCTGACCGTGTAGCCGTCCAGCGTGCGCAGCCGCAGGCGCCGCGCGCGTCGCCAGGGATCGAGCGCCTCCACCACCATGACGAATCCGGCGTCCCGGCGCGCCGCCTCGTCGGGTCCTTCGGGCCAGGCCGCCGCCAGGGCGCCGCCGATCGAGCGCCAGGCGCTTGCCCCCGTCACCCGCATTGCGAGCCCCGAGGCGACGTAGCTGGCGCGCTGGGACCACCCGAGCTCGGAGTAGACCTCGATGTTGGGAACGCCGGTCGTGAAAGCTCCGGTGACGAGATCGGCCCAGTTCATCGCCGCGCACTCGCTGAGCCCTTCGCCGAAGTCGAACGCGTGCGTCAGGCGCCCGGCGGGCGCGGCGACGAGTTCGCCGTTCCGCCGGATGAGAACCTCCGGGCTCAGCAACCTGGCGACGCTGGCGACCGAGCCCCGCGTCACGACCTGGGCCTTTGAGATGCCGAGGCGGAACCGATCGGTGTCCGGCCACCGCTGTTTGGCGAGCGCCAGGAGGCAGTCGGTCGCGACAATGGTCAGCCCAACGCCCGGCATGAGCATGACGTCGGCCGCGCGCGCGGCCGCATCGTACGCCATGGCCTCGAGGAAGCCCGGCCACTCTCCGTTGAGATCGAGATAGTGGGTCCCGGTCAGAAGGCAGGCCTCCAGCATCGGCCTCGCCGTGACATCGAAAGGCCCCGCCGCATGCAGGACGACATCGATGTCGGCCAGGGCCCGGACGAGCCGGTCCTCCTCGGCGAGGTCGAAGACGCGCCAGGGCAAGCCCAGCGGCTCGGCCACCGCGCGCACGCGTTCCTCGTCCCGGCCGGCGAGCACCAGGTCGGCGCCGACCAGCGCGCGCGCGACCTCGCGGCCGGTATAGCCGCTCGCTCCGTAGAGGAGGGCGCGGCCGCTCATGGCCGCTCGAACACCCAACGGACCAGACCGGCCAAAAAGTCGAGGTCCTCCGATGGCGCCGCCCCGTCGTACGCCAAGGCGAATTCATGCGCCGCCGCGCCGCCCATCGCCGCCGCCACGCTCCGCGCGTAGTCGATCGAGCCCAGCGCTTGCATCAGCCGCGCCAGCCAAAGGACGTCCGCCGGCGATCGCTGACGGCGGTCCTTGGCCAGGAACGCGTCCAGCCGCGCCCGCTCGGCTCTGCCGCAGGCGCCGCGGACGTGGATCAGCATCAGCGTCCGCTTGCCCTCGAACAGGTCGCCGTTCATCTCCTTGCCGTAGCCGGGATCGGCCGAGAGGTTGCGCAGATCGTCCTCGATCTGGAACGCCACGCCGAGGAAGTAGCCGAAGCCCACGAGGCGCTCGGGATCGGCGCGCCCGCCCGAGCCGATGATCAGGCCGAGCTGCGCCGGCCAGATCATCCCCATGCGCGCCGTCTTCTTCATCGCCATGCGCAGATAGTCGGCCTCGCCCAGCGCGGTGATGTTGCGGTCGCGCCAACCGAGCTCGAGCGCCTGGCCCTCCGCCGTCTCCCGGGCCATGGCCAGAGAGACGTCGAGCACCTGGCGCGCCACCTCGCCGCCGAGCGGCCGGACAGCGTCGATCAACGGCATGAGCGCGGAGAAGATCAGAGCATCGCCCGCGTTGAGGGCCAGCGGAACGCCATGCAGGGCGTGCAGCGTCGGCCTGCCGCGCCGAAGCTGGCTGTCGTCCTGGATGTCGTCGTGAATCAGAAGGCCGTTGTGCAGCATCTCGACGCACGCGGCGGCCGAGCGCGCGGCCGCCTCGGAGCCGGAGCCGGCGCCGAACACCCGCGCGTTGGCGATGCAGATCGCCGGGCGCAGCATCTTGCCGCCCCGCGAAGGATAGTCCGCGAGCAGCTCGTCCAGGTACGGCGACGCGCGTCCGGAGTCGCCGAGATATCGCTTGAGCTCGGCCTTCGTGGCGCGGGCGTAGCCTGCCATGGCGCGGGCCATCGAGGCGGTCGGCGGGGCGGCGAGGCCCTCCAACGCAGCCTGGGCGAGGGTCACCTCGGACTCTCTCGGGCCGCCGGCGGAATCTCTATGGTCAGCACGCCCAGAGGGACGTCCTCGCCTTTGGCGTAGACCATGCCGGAGTAGACGCCTGGCTTCTGGCGGGCGGGAACCTCGACCTCGGCGACCAGACCCTCCACCGAGAGGTCGGACAGGAAGTGGACCTCGGTGATCGCCCGGCCAGCCCCGTCCCGAGTTTCGAGCGGCCTGACCGTGATATCCTTCGGGCTGGTCGGGCCTTTCGGCCTGGCCAGATGCCGCGTGTGGGCCTTGGCTCCCGGGGCGCCGCGGAACCGGACGGTCAGCTTCAGGCTGCCGGCCGGCGACCCGTCCGGTTTGGCCGGCGCGGCCGCGTTCAGGAGCCACCCGCCGGCCTCGATCGCGGCGGTGCTGAACTGGCGGGCCGCATTGATCACCCGCTCGCTCATCTCCTGCGCGTCCTTGGGAACGTCGCGGATGTTGTAGTCGCCCTTACGGAACTGCTCGGCGGCCTTGCGGGCCTGCTCGATGTTCTCGGCGATGACGTTGTAGCCGGTCTGCACCGCGCGCGCCGCAGCTTCGGCGAGCTTCGGATCCCGCGGAAATTGTGGGTCTCCGTTCCCGCCTCCGCCTCCGCCTCCGCGGCGAGGTCGGCTGCGCTCCGCCGGCTTGCGTGTGAGGCGTTCCTCGGACGGGGCCGGCCCGCTCGGCTTGGTTGCAGGACCCTTCGGGCCGCCTGGTGTGGCGGTGGCGGGCGTCGCCGGTGTGGCGGGCGTCGCCGGTGTGGCGGGCGTAGCTGGCGTGGCCGGCGTGGCGGGCGTGGCTGCAGAACCCTTCGCGCTCACACGGGCGGCCAGGCTGGGCCGGAGCGGCGCGCCGGCCTTGGCTGCAGGACCCTTCTCATCCTCAGGGGTGGTCATAGGCGATGATGTCCTCGAGCTTCGGTGAGCCGCTGAGCGCGTTCGCTGCGAGGAGCCCCGACATCACAGCCCCCTCGACACACCCTGAGTGGAAACCGCTGTCTGTCCAGTCCCCTGCTATCGTCAGATTGTCATAGGTGAGGTCCAGTGGCGAGATGCGGTAACGAAAACTCCCCGGCGTGTGGATGACGTACCGGTCCGACGGATTGACGTTGGCGCGCCAGTACTGGCTGGCGAACCGCGCCGGCCCCGCCGCGGCGGAGCCCCTCGGATCGCAAGTGGAACCGGCGAGGATGTTCCAGCGGAACTTGCCGTTCCGGCCGAAGGCCTTCGGCCAGACCTCCCGGATCGGACCCTGAAGGAAGGCTTCGGCGTTGCGCCGCACCTCCAGCGCCCGCCGGGCCGGATAGCCCACGTCGGCGTCGTCGGGAGGCTGCTTCGGATCCGGCAGCGCGGCGCAGAAGTAGACACTGGTCCTGGGGCGCTCGGGCCAGGCTTCCTCAGGAACCACGTGGGCCATGTCGCACCAGGTGTCGAAGGGCTTTGCGAAGGCGCCGGTGATGTAGGCTGGGCCGCGCCAGCCCAGGCTCTCGAGGTCTTCGGTCAGCCAGACCTGGAAGGCCTGCGAGGCGACGGTCTTCACCTCCTCGGTCATCGCCCTCCAGCGCGCGTCGCGGTCGAGTATCTCGCGGCAGACGTAAGGGACGGCCCCGATGCCGACGCCCAGCAGGACGAAATCGAAGTCGCGGGTGACTTCCAGCGTTCGCTCGCCGGCCCGTCGCCGGTCCCAGTGCGACTCGAATTCCCGTCCCTCAGCCGCCAGGCGCGCGCCGTCGGCGAGTTGGCTGTAGTCGGGCTTGGAGGGCCAGCAGGGACGGCCCTGGACCTCGGTCAACGGTTCATACGCGCCGCCGCCCCGCGTCTTGGCCTGGACGTCGAAGACCAGCGAGCGGACGTGGTCGCCGCCGTCCCCGCCCGCGGGCGCCGACAGGCCGACGTTGGTCAGGCGGTGAAAGAACTCGAAGCGGACGCCGCGGCGGCGCAGCGCCTCGTAGAGGGGGGCGAAGACGACATCTCCCATCCCGGCGCGCATCCGCCACATGAAGGCGCCGCGGTAGCCGAAGAAGGTGCGCACGGTGCCGCGCAGGCCCTGTCCCGCCGAGAGGCAAGGTCGGTCGGGATCGCCGTTCTCGTATCCCATCGAAAGGTCGTAGAGGCCGCGCAGGAAGGGCGACTGCAGCGCGCGTTCGGACGCACCGTTCATCTTCAGCCACGCGCGGCACTCGTAGTCGTCGATGGCGTCGAGCCCGCGCGGATCGAACATCACGCCATGGCGGATGACGCCCACCATGCTGGCGAGCGTCAGGTCCGCGACTTCCCAGACGAAGCGGTGGGCGTCGTCCGCCAGCCAGCGGCTTTCGAGCCAGGCGCGAAGCCGCGCCAACACCGCGTCGGCCGCCTCGAGCAGCCGGCCCTCGGCCGACGCCGGCGCCGAGCGCACCAGGACGGCGAGGACGCCCACCGCTTCGGCCAGAGCGGCCGCGGTGGCGAAGGTCCCGAGCTGGGCCAGATACTTGAGCTGGCCGGCGATATCGCCGGGGCGCCGGCGCCAAGGCCCTCGCCCACGCCGCGCCCGTCGACCGTGGTGTCGAGGATCAGCGCCCGGAAGAGGTCGAAGGCTTTCGACATGTAGTAGGGCATCGAGAACACCTCGCCCGGCGGGAGCGGGTCGCCGGGCAGGCCCGGGCGGGGCGGCATGTGGGCGTCCCAGCGCTGGAACCCGCCCTGCTCGGCGGCGGAGACCAGGGCGATGTCGTTCTCGGGCGTGAAGGCGTCGTGCCAGGCGCCGAACAGGGAACCGGCGCCGGCGGCCTCGAGCTCGGCGTGGCACTCCCGCATCATGCGGAATGCGTTGTCGTAGAAGCCGAGCCAGATGTGCAGGCCGTGCTCCTCGATGCGGCCGTTCGCCCCTCGCCCCGAGGCGCCCTTGCCGCCGAGCCGCCACCCCTCCTGGTAGACCGTAATCTCGTAGCGGCCGGCGTGCTCGGGCCGCGACAGCTCCCAGACCGCAGCGATGGACGCGCAGCCTCCGCCGATGACTGCGACCTTGACCTTCCTAGCGGCCACCCCGTGAGCGCCCCTTTACCGATCCTGGCCGAAAGGCTTCGCACTAATGCGACCGTTCCGCCAAGGGGGCGCGCGGTCCGATTCAACCACCAAGCACACCAAGCACACCAAGGGGTCTGAGAGGGCGGCGGGCAGCGGCCAGCCACGGCCTCTTGGTGTGCTTGGTGTGCTTGGTGGTGAACTAGAGGAGCGAGATAGATCCTCCCCCGTTGGGGGAGGGGGACCATGCGAAGCATGGTGGAGGGGGCCCGCCGCTGGCGCGGCCGGCCGGCAAGCGAGACCCAGGTCTCTTCTGAAACGGGCGCGGCCGGCTACTGACCCCCTCCACCACCCTGCGGGCGGTCCCCCTCCCCCTACGGGGGAGGATCTCAGTTCCTCGTGGGGATTTGGACCTGCATGCGTTCGTAGCCTTTTACGAAGCAGGAGTGGGTGCGGCGGGGTTCTTCCATGAGTTGGATGTCGGGGAAGCGTTTGAGGATCTCTTCCCAGATCACCCGCAGCTGG
The DNA here is from genome assembly GCA_963719975.1 of uncultured Alphaproteobacteria bacterium. Taxonomy (GTDB): domain Bacteria; phylum Pseudomonadota; class Alphaproteobacteria; order Caulobacterales; family Caulobacteraceae; genus Poindextera. The sequence continues at coordinate 220,168 of CAVRED010000001.1, read as the reverse complement.
AGCTCGGCGACGCGGTTGCCGACGCAGCGGTGGATGCCGAAGCCGAACGAGACGTGGTGGCGGGGCCGCTCGCGGTCGATGATGTAGGCGTTGGGGTCGCCCTCGATCACGCTCGCATCGCGATTGCCCGAGACGTACCACATGGCCACGTAGTCGCCTTTGCGGATCTGCTTGCCCTGGAACGCGAAGTCCTCCTTGGCCGTGCGCCGCATGTGGGCGAGCGGGGTTTGCCAGCGGATGGTCTCCGACACCATCGAGGGGATGAGCTCGGGGTCCTTCCTCAGCCGGTCGTACTGGTCCGGATTCTTGTTCAGCGCATAGACCGAGCCGGAGATGGTGTTCCGGGTGGTGTCGTTGCCGCCGATGGTGAGCAGGATGACGTTCCCCAGGTATTCGAACTGGTCCATGCCGCGCGTCTCGGGCCCGTGCGCCAGCATGGAGATGAGGTCGCCGGCCGGCGGGGCGTTCACCCGCTCGTTCCACAGCTTCATGAAGTACATGCCGTACTCGGTCATCTCGGCGCGCTTCTGCTCCCAGCTGTCGACGATGCCGTGGCCGGGCTGGGCCATCACCACGTCGCTCCAGCGGGTGAGGCGGCGGCGATCGGCCTGCGGCACGCCGAACAGGCTGGCGAGCGTCATCGCCGTCAGCTCCATCGAGACCTTGTCGACCCAGTCGAACGGCTCGCCGATGGGCAGGGAATCGAGGATGCGGCCCGCCTCCTCGCGGATCAGCGGCTCGAGGTTCGTCGAGATTCGACGGCGAGACCGCGGGGCTGACCGTCTTGCGCTGGACGTCGTGCTTGGGCGGATCCATGGCGATGAACATCGAGGGCCCGCGCGGTTGGCCGCCGGCGTCGGCGCCGGAGAACATGCCGCCGATGGCGTTGCCGCCGCCCTGCGCCTCGACCGCCGCCAGGCGCTCCTGCGATGGCGGCAGGGTGATGCCGCCCTCCGAGGAGAACACCTGGTGGTTGGTGTCGATGGCCACGATGTCGTCGAAGCGGGTGATCGCCCAGTGCGGCGCGAAGTTGCCGGCCGGGGTGTAGTGCACCGGGTCTTCGGCACGGAGGCGCTCGAAATAGGGCCAGTGCGCGTCGGCCTGGAACAGCTCGGCCGAAGCCGGGTTCAGCGCCTCCAGCGGCGTCGAATAGGCCCGCTCCCGCGCCGCCTTGGCCTCCGCCTGCAGATCAACCGCGCCGTCGCTCATATGAGATGCCTTCTATGCCGTCAGGTGAGCCGAGATGATCAGGCCCAAACGCCCAAAGAACAAGGGGGTGACGCGGGCGTCAGGTTCTGTGGACGCAGCGAGACGCTGCGTCGTCCAATTGGACCGCCAAGCTCGCCAAGGACGCCAAGGCGCTGGCGGACGTCATCGGCCCCTTGGCGAACTTGGCGAGCTTGGCGGTCGAATAGGAAGGCGCCGCTGGCGCGACGCCGTGAGCCGAGGACGCCCGGGCCAGGGCTAGCTCCCGACCCACTGCTTCGCACGCTCTCGCCACGCCGCGGTTTCGGGCGACTCGGGGAGCGGGACGGCGCTGACGTCCGCCCAGACCTTCGGCCGCGCTGGCGCGGGAGCCGCGCGGGCGCCGGCGTGCACCCGGGCGTGGACGAGGTAGAACCTGGCGGGATCGCCGAGCGCCCAGGCGGCCAGCGTTTCGACGCCGCCGGCGGCCGCGAAGGCGGCCTGGAAGGCTGCGTCGGGTGTCCCGGGCGCGGCCCCGGCCGGGGCGGCCGTGTCGTCCTCGGGCGCCCAGGGGGCCGGGGCGGCGTGGTTATCGGTATTGGAGACCGTGCCGGACGCGGGGGCGTTTGCGCGGATGCAGGGGACGCCGGACCTGGCGGAGTCCGAGGCCGAGGAGCAGATGGGGGAGCGGTTCCAGAAGCTGCCGCTGCACAGCATCGTCTGCATCGGGGCGCTCATCTGCGAGCGTGCGGACACGGGGTGGGTGGTGCGCTCGTTGGGGGCGCCGCATGTGGGCGAGGCCTCCGCCAAGGCTTCCGCCTACGCCAAGGCTCCGGCGGACGGGTCGGCGGGCAGGACCGAGGCGGAGCTGATCCGGGCGTTTGTGGACAAGGTAGGCGAGTTGAGGGCGCAGCTGGTGAGCTTTAACGGGCACGGGTTTGACCTGCCGGTGTTGCGCTATCGGGCGATGGCGCACGGGGTGGCGGCGCCCGGGCTGGCGCGGCGGCCCTATTTCAACCGCTATACGGAGGACGCGCTGGACCTGTGCGACGTGCTGGCCAGCTATGACGCGCGGTCGCGGGTGAGCCTGGATGGGCTGAGCCGGTTCCTGGGGCTGGCGGGCAAGCCGGAGGGGATCGACGGGGCGAAGGTGGCGGGCCTGGTCAAGGAGGGGCGCATCCAGGAGGTGGCCGACTATTGCGAGAGCGACGTGGTGAACACCTATCGGATCTGGCTGCGGTACGAGCTGTTTCGGGGGGCGTTGTCGCCGGAGCAGTTCCGGGCGAGCGAGGAGGGGTTGGCGGGGATGCTGCGCGCCCGGGTGGCGGCGCATCCGCGGTTGGCTGGGGTGTTTGGGGTTTAGGGCCTGATTCTGCTCAGGCCCGCGCGAGCGGGGACGGGCCCTTTTTGAAACACCAAGCACACCAAGCACACCAAGGGTTCTGAGAGGGCTCAAGCTCAGCGGACAGTCACGGCCGCTTGGTGTGCTTGGTGTGCTTGGTGGTCGAATCCGACGGCGGGGCTGGCGCGGCCGGTCGGGGTCTCTAACCGCGGAGGACGCAGAGGAAGCGCGGAGGACGCAGAGGGGCCGCGCCTCTCCGCGCCCTTTGCGTCTTCTCTGCGTTCTCTGCGGTAAAATGGGGCCTCGCCAGGGGGCGAGGCGAGCTAGCGCTCGTACTCCACTTCTACGAACTCGACGGCTTCGGCTTCGAAGGGGGCTTCGTTGGGGCCGCCGACCCAGCGGTAGACGATGCCGGCGAGGCCGGCGCCGACCAGGGGGGCGAGCCAGAAGAGCCAGAGTTGGCCGAGGGCCCAGCCGCCGGCGAAGAGGGCCGGGCCGGTGCTGCGGGCCGGGTTCACCGAGGTGTTGGTCACCGGGATGCTGATCAGGTGGATGAGCGTCAGGCAAAGGCCGATGGCGATGGGCGCCAGGCCCTTGGGCGCCTTGGCGTGGGTGGCGCCGAGGATGACGAAGAGGAAGCCGAAGGTCATCACCACCTCGGTGACGAGGCAGGCCATCATCGAATAGTGGCCGGGCGAGTGGTCGCCGTAGCCGTTGGCGGCGAAGCCGGCGTGGGCGTCGAAGCCGGGGGCGCCGGAGGCGATGACGTAGAGCAGGCCGGCGCCGACGGAGGCGCCGATCACCTGGGCAATGGCGTAGGGCGCGACCTCGCGGCCGGGGAAGCGGCCGCCGATGAAGAGGCCGAACGAGACCGCCGGGTTGAAGTGGGCGCCGGAGACGTGGCCAAGCGCGAACGCCATGGTGAGGACGGTGAGGCCGAAGGCGAGCGCGACGCCGAGGATGCCGATGCCGACGTGGGGGAAGGCGGCGGTCAGGACGGCCGCGCCACAGCCCCCGAGCACGAGCCAGAGGGTTCCGATGAACTCGGCCGTGAGGCGATGGACGAGGGGCATGGGGCGGATCCTTGCGTGGTCTTGGCGGGCAGTCTGCGCCGGAGGGACGGTGGGGCGCTACTGGGAACAACGGAGAGGGGAAGAGGGGGTGGGGCGCCGCAGGCTCTCTTGCTTGGGGCGTGGCGGAGTCTGCTCCGCCCTATTTCACCACGAAGGACACGAAGGGCACGAAGGGGCACGAAGAGGCAGAGGGGGCGGCGATGCTTTGGCTAGTCGCCCTTTGTGTTCTTCCTTCGTGTCCTTTGTGTCCTTCGTGGTTCATGGGGCCGGGCCGCGCGCCTTGCGGCGCGCAAGATAGAGTTTGGGGGGGCCTGGCGCCGCCTGGGTGACTCGAACACCCGACCTACGCATTACGAATGCGCCGCTCTACCGGCTGAGCTAAGGCGGCCCGGGCTAAGGGGGGTTTCCTCTATATCGGAACGGGATGGGAGGCCAGTCCCGGCGCCCGGCCCGATAGGGCCTATTCAACCACCAAGCACACCAAGCACACCAAGAGGCTGAGGACGGCCGCGGCGCCTGCGCCCTCTCAGAACTCTTGGTGTGCTTTGTGTGCTTGGTGGTTCAATCCTGCGGCGCGGAGCCGCCGCCACAGGGTGGGATAACGGCGTTCCGCCGTCTCGGTTGTTGATTTATAACGTTACGTAGGGGCTGCCGATGGATGGGAGGCTAGGCATGATGACGCGTTGGAAGTGGGTGGTGTTGGCGGGGGCTATGGGGGTCTCGGCTTGCACGGGGTATGCGCTCGATCAGCCGCATATGCAGAACGCGCTGAATTCGCTGCAGGCCGCCAGCGGCGAGCTGCAGGCGGCGGCGACCGACAAGGGCGGTCACCGGGCGCGGGCGCTGAACTTGGTCAACGAAGCGATCGTCCAGGTGCAGGAGGGCATCGCCTACGCCGGGGGTTGAGGGATTTTCGCGGCCGAAATAACGGCGTTCGCCCGGCCGCGCTTGTTCATTTATACCGTTACCTAGGCCGCGGGGTTCGTCGGCCAAACGAGAAAAGGGACGTCTCAGTCATGAAAGCACGTAACCAGATTTTGGCCGTCGTCGGCGCCATGGCGATTTCAGGGGTCGCCGGCTATGCCGTCGCCCAAATGGATCAGCCGCACATGCGCAACGCGCTCGTCGACCTGCAGTCGGCGCAGGGCGAGCTGTCGGTCGCCGCGACCGACAAGGGCGGCCACCGCGCCGCGGCGCTGAACCTGGTCAACCAGGCCATCACCCAGGTGCAACAGGGCATCGCGTACGCCGGGAACTGACGGCTTCCAACGGCCGGCCGAACGACCCCTCTCCGGTTGGGGAGGGGCGTTTGGCTGTGCGCGCCGGGGCGAAGCCCTTTTTTCACCACCAAGCACACCAAGCACACCAAGAGGCTGAGGACGGCCGCTGCGTCTGCGCCCTCTCAGAACCTTTGGTGTGCTTGGTGTGCTTGGTGGTCCAATAGGCGGCGACGGGGACGCTGAATCTTCCTCTTTGACCGCCAAGGACGCCAAGGGGCTCTGTTGCCCGGGGCTTGGCTGGCGGCGCTGCGCTTGATCACTTCGACGGCCGGCCTTGCCGGCCGTCAATTTGGCGCACATCGCTGGTGGTTGGCCGTCGCGCAGACGCTTCTCCGACCCCTTGGCGTCCTTGGCGTTCTTGGCGGTCAAATTGAGCATGGCCGCTGCGTGGCGGCTGCGGGTTACTGGAGGGGTTTGGAGGCTCGGGCCCAGTCGGATTCGGGGCCGAATTCGTCGGGGGTCAGGGCGGGTTCGACGCCGTAGGGGGGCGGGACGGCTTCGTAGGGGGCCGGTAGCTCCGGCAGCTCGCTCATCACCTTCTCGCGGCGCTCGAGGCGCGGGTGGATGAGCTCGCCGGTCTCGGCGTAGGTGGAGACGAGCCGGGCCCAATCGGTCGGGGCGTAGGCGAAGGCCTGGGCGGCGGGGTCGATGTCGGTCCAGTCGGGATCCTGCGGCGCGGCCAGGCCCCGGGTCATCCAGGCGCGCGCCTCGTCGGTGTTGGATTCGGCGAAGGCGATGCGGGCGAGCAGGCCGCAGAGGCGCGCGTCGGCCTGGCCGCTTTCGGCCAGCGGGCCGGCGATGGCGCGGGCGGCGGCGGGATCGCGGGCGAGCAGCGCCTGTTCGGCGCGCACCAGGCGTGACTCGCGCGCGTCGGGATTGAGGGCGGCGAGCTCGCCCAGCCGCTCGGCGCGGTCCTTGGGCGTCTCGCGCGGGGCGAGGTCGCGCCAGATGAGATAGAGGGCCGGGTGCGGGCGGGCCTTCCAGGCGAGCTGGATCAGCGCGCCGGCGCGGCCGGGTTTGGCGTCGGCGACCAGCATCCGGGCGGCGATGGTGGCGCCGGGCGGGAAGGCAGGGTCGAGGCGGGCGGACTGGGTGGCGTAGTCGAGCGCCTGGGCGCGGGCGGCGGGACCGGGGTCGGCCTCGAGCGCGGCGGCGGAGGCGCAAAGCAGGGCGGCGCGGGCGCGCTCGGCGCTGATCGGGGAGACGATCTTGCGCTCGAGGCCCCCCTGCACGAGATCGAGCGCGGCGGCCCAGTCGCCGCCTTCGAGGCGGTTCTCCAGAAGCGCGCGCCAGGCCCAGCGGGAGGTGCGGGCCAGGCCATAGGCCGCCTTGGCGTGACGGAGCGCGGCCTCGTGATCGCCGGCGGCGGCGGCGGCCTGCATCAGGCCGCGGTGGCCGGCGAGCTTCATCTCAGGAAAGCCGAGCATGTTGGCGTAGGCGGCCTGGGCGGCGGCCTGGTCGCCGGCGGCTTCGGCGGCCTGGGCGGCGAGGATACGGACGAGCGCCGGGGCGTCCTCGACCAGCTCGCCCGCCTGCTGGGCGAGGCGGCGGGCCTCGGAGCCGTCGCCGGCGGCGGCGGCGATGAAGCCGCGGCCGAGAGTCTCGAGGCCCCGGCGACGGCGCAGGTCCGCGCGGGCGGCGGCCTGGCGGCGCGGGGTCTCGACGATCCACAGCGCCAGGCGCCAGAGGCCGACGGCGAGGAAGGCGCCGATGATGATGGCGAGCGCGGCGGCGGCGGCGGTCATGTCGGCCCGCCAGCCCAGCCACTCGACACTGGCCCGCCCCGGCTCGCCGGCCAGCACGAACGCGGCCGCCACAACGGCGGCGAGGGCCACGAGAATGAGGATGCCGCGGATCACGCGGACCCGGCCAAGGCGAGGGCCGAAGGTTTTGAACCACGGAAAACACGGAAAGCACGGACGCGCAGAGCAAAACGGATCGTCATCCCCCGCTGGAGCGCAGCGGACTGCGAAGCAGAGGCGCGTAGCAGCCAATGCGGGGGACCCATGCACACTGGAGTCGCACGGTGATCATGGGTGGCCCGGACAAGCCGGGCCATGACGGGTTTGTAAGGGCGGCGGGAGCCGGCCCCGTTCGTGTTTTTCGTGTTTTTCGTGGTTGAAAAACCCTGGCGGCCAGCGCCTCGGCGGTCATGGATGAGGTTCATCTGGCCGCGTCCTAGTCCGCTGGGGCTGGGGGGGCGGTTAGGGCTAGGCTGCGTTCGGCGTCGGCGCGGAGCTGGGCGGCGAGGCGGTCGATCTCGATGCGGCGGATGGCCTGGCCGCGCCAGGCGGCGGCGGCGTCGCGGCCGGCGGGCGAGAGCTGGTCGAGGGCGTTGACGGCGCCTTCCAGGTCCCCGTCGTCGGCTCTGGCCTGGGCGCGGGCGAGGATGGCGTCGGGGTCGTCGCCGGTGAGCTTGTCGACGCGGCGGATGGTGAAGACGGCGGCCAGCATGTGGGTCAGGTGGGCGAAGGCGCCGGAGTCCCTGGCCGGCTCCTGGGCCGCGACGACGACGTGGTCGGCGATGTCGTCGAGGGACGAGGCCAGCTGGGCGCGGCTGGGGGCGCCGGTCTGGGCGTAGAGGCCGAGGGCGCGCAGCGCGCTGGACTGGGGAAGGAGCGGCCGCAGCGCCTCGACCTGGTCGGCGAAGGGGCGCGAGGTCTGGGCGGCCTGGGCGAGGTCGGCGGCGGCCAGCGCCTCGGCGGCGGCTTCGCGCAGGCGCTCGTCGCCGGATTCGAGGCGATCGAGGCGCGTTGCGAGCGACGCGATGGCCGGCGGCGCGGCGGCGGGGGCGGCGGATGGGGCGGCAGGTTCGGCGGCCGGCTCGCCTGTGTCGGCGGCGTTGACGGAGGCGGCGGCGGAGCTCTGGGCGGCGGCGGGCGGGGCGTTGCGGGCGGGGAACAGCTTGGGGCCGAGGCGGTCGATGGCGACGCCGGCCAGGATGCAGAGCACGGCGAAGGCGAGCATGGCCCAGAAGCTGAGCGGCAGCCCGCGGCGGCGCAGCGCATAGTCGTGCGGATCGCGCGGCAGCCCCGGCCCTTCCAGTTCATCCGGCTCCGGCGCGCTGGTCATGCGGCTGCCTTCCTGCTCCCTATTTGAGCAAGTCTAGCAGGGACGCTTCGTTGGGGAAGGGCGCGGCGTCGAGGCGGGCTAGGCCGAGGGCGGCCAGGGGGGCGGCGGCGGCGGGGGAGATGGCGTAGGCCTCAAGGTCGAGGCGGCCGGCGTTGGCGATGAGGGCGGAGGCGAGGGCGGCGCCGCGGGCGGAGTGGACGAAGAGCGCCTCGGCGTCGGCGGGGGGCGCGGCGAGCGCGGTGGGGACGGTCTCGTAGACGGCGAGCGGCGTGGCGTCGACGCCGTGATCGGCGAGGAGGGCGGCGAGGTCGGCGGCGGGCTCGCGGGCGGTGGGGTGCAGGACGCGCTGGCCGTCGCGCTGTTCGCGGGCGATGAGCTCGGCCAGGGTGGCGGCGTTGCCGTCGGCGGAGCGGACCGTGGCGAACCCGGCGGCGCGGGCCTGGGCGGCGGTGGCGTCGCCGACGGTGAAGACGGCAAGGTCGCGGCGGGGGGTGAGCTGGGCGAACGCTGCGATCGCGTGGGCGCTGGTGAAGGCGACGGCGTCGACGCCGGCGAGATCGAGGCGGACGCCGGGGATGGAGCGCGCTTCGAGCACGGGGGCGACGATGGCGGCATGGCCGCGCGCGGCGACGCGTGCGGCGGTGGCGTCGGCTTCGGGCGCCGTGCGGGTGATCCAGATACGCATGGGGGGCATGTTAGGCGCTGGCGGCCGCGGCTCCTAAACCTCTCCCATAGGGAGAGGGAGGGGCCCCGAGCGAAGCGATGGGGAGGGTGAGGGGTTACAGCGCTTCAGGCAAAATCGCCCGCGGCGTTGCGGCTGGCGGCGGCGCTCCTCGCTAATCCGAGAGGCCGTAACCCCTCACCCTCCCGCACGGCTTCGCCGGCGGGCCCCTCCCTCTCCCTTTGGGAGAGGTGTGATTACTCGGGGGCGAGGAGGCGGGCGCCGCCTTCGGTGGCGATTTGGGCGCCTAGGTCGTTTCCTAGGGCGCGGGCGGATTCTATGGAGGGGGTGCTGATTTCGGCGAGGCGGCGGAAGCGTTCGGTTCCGTCGGGGGTTAGGGCTTCTACGACGAGGGTTAGGTGGTCGCCGGCCAGGGTCGCGTGGGCGCCGATGGCGGTGCGGCAGGAGCCTTCGAGGGCGGCCAGCGCGCCGCGTTCGGCGGCGACGCAGATCGCGGTGGCGGCATGGTCGAGGGCGCGGACCCAGGCGGCGTCCACGTCGGCCGCGCGGGTCTCGACGACGATCGCCCCCTGCCCCGGCGCCGGCGGATACTCGATCGGGTCGAGCGCATAGCGGACGCGGTCTTCCAGGCCGAGGCGCTTTAGGCCCGCCAGCGCCAGGATGGTCGCGTCGACCTCGCCGGCCTCGAGCTTGGCGATGCGGGTGTCGACGTTGCCGCGCACGAGCACGACCGACAGGTCCGGCCGGCGGTGCAGGGCCTGGGCGCTGCGGCGGAGCGAGGCGCCGGTGCCGATGCGCGCGCCCTGGGGCAGGTCGGCGAGGGTCGCATAGCGGGGGCTTAAGAAAGCATCGCGCGGGTCCTCGCGCTCGGGCGTGGCGGCGAGGACGAGGCCCGGCTGACGCTCGATAGCGACGTCCTTCAGCGAATGGACCGCGCAGTCGATCTGGCCGGCGGCGAGCGCCTCCTCGATCTCCTTGGTGAACACCGCCTTGCCGCCGATGGTGGTGAGGCGCCGGTCGAGCACGCGATCGCCGGTGGTGGTGATGACGACGATCGGGGCCGTGGCGTCGGCTTCGGCGGGCGGCGCGCCGAGGGCGGCGGTGATGGCCGCCTGCACCTGGCGGGCCTGGACCAGCGCCAGCTTGGAGCCGCGCGTGCCGATGCGAATGGGGTCCAAGGGGGGTCCTCAAAGGGCCGGGAGACGAAATTTCGTCCCTGGGCTGCTACAGGAGCGGCCATGCGCCGGCAACAGACCGTGCTCGGGATCGAGACCAGCTGCGATGAGACCGCGGCGGCGGTGGTGCGCGTGGGCGAGGACGGGGCGGTGGTCGTCGCCTCGTCGATCGTGCTCAGCCAGGAGGACAAGCACGCGCCGTTCGGCGGCGTGGTGCCGGAGATCGCCGCGCGCGCCCATGTCGAGGCGATCGACTGGGTGATCGGCGCGGCGATGGACAAGGCCGGGGTCGGGTTCGAGGCGCTGAGCGGGGTTGCGGCCACCGCCGGGCCGGGGCTGGTCGGGGGCGTGATGGTGGGGCTGTCGGCCGGCAAGGCGATCGCGCTGGCGCGGGGGATCCCGCTGGTGGCGGTCAACCACCTGGAGGGGCATGCGGTGTCGGCCAGGCTCTGCGCCGAGGTCCCCTACCCGTTCCTGCTGCTCTTGATCTCCGGCGGACATTGCCAGCTGTTGGACGTCGAGGGGGTGGGCCGGTGCACCCGGCTGGGCTCGACCATCGACGATGCGGCCGGCGAGGCGTTCGACAAGATCGCCAAGGCGCTGGGGTTGCCCTATCCGGGCGGCCCGGCGCTGGAGCGGCTGGCGGAGGGGGGCGATGCGGGGCGGTTTGCGTTGCCCGTGGCGCTGGCCGGGCGGGAGGGGTGCGACTTCTCGTTCTCGGGGTTGAAGACGGCGGCGGCGCGGATCGCGGAGCGGGTGACTGAAGAGAGCGACCGCCGCGCTTTGGCGGCCGCCGTGCAGGGGGCGATCGCGCGCCAGCTGGCCGAGCGCAGCGAGCGGGCGATGGAGATTTACCGCGAGCGCCACCCATCCGCCGTCATGGCCCGACTTGTTCGGGCCACCCATGATCACCGTGCTGGATCAGGTGTTCATGGGTCCCCCGCATTGCGCTCCGCTCCAGCGGGGGATGACGAAAAGCTTCGATTTGTCGTCGCGGGAGGTGTGGCGGCGAATGGGCATGTTCGGGCGGTGTTGCAGGCGGCGGCTGAGCGGCATGGGTTCGAATTTACGGCCCCGCCGCTCGAGTATTGCGGGGACAATGCGGCGATGATTGCGCTGGCGGGGGCGGAGCGGTTGGCGCTGGGGATGTTTGACGGGATGGATGCGGTGGCGCGGCCGCGCTGGCCGCTGGACGCGGCGGCGGCGCGGGAGCGGCCGACCCACATCCCCGGCCGCAAGGGCGCCAAGGCATGAGGATCGCGCCGGCGTCGTCGGCGGCGGCGCCTGGGGGACGGCGCTGGCGCAGGTCTGCGCGCGGGCGGGCCTTTCCGTCGTTCTGTGGGCGCGCGAGGCCGAGGTGGTCGCGGCGATCAACGGCGAGCACGCCAACCCGCTGTTCCTGCCGGGCGCGGCGCTGGACCCCGGCATCCGGGCGACGGGCGAGCTGGCCGACGCGGCGGCGGCCGACGTCGTGCTGGCCGTCGTTCCGGCCCAGCACATGCGCGCGACGCTGAGCGGCCTCGCGCCGCATCTGGCGGCCGGCAAGCCGCTGGTGCTGTGCGCCAAGGGCATCGAGCAGGGCTCGCTGAAGCTGATGACCGAGGTGGCGGGCGAGACCTGCCCGGACGCGGTGCTGGCGGTGCTGTCCGGCCCGAGCTTCGCGGCCGACGTGGCGCGGGGGCTGCCGACGGCGGTGACGCTGGCCTGCGCCGATGCGGCGCTCGGCCAGGGGCTGGCCCAGGCGCTGGCGACCCCGACCTTCCGCCCCTACTGGATCCACGACCTCATCGGGGCCGAGGCGGGCGGGGCGATCAAGAACGTGCTGGCCATCGCCTGCGGGGTGGTCGAGGGGCGCGGCCTGGGGCGGAGCGCCCACGCGGCGCTGGTCACGCGCGGGTTCGCCGAGCTGGTGCGGCTGGCGGTGGCGCTGGGGGCGGAGGCGCGGACGCTGAACGGGCTCTGCGGCCTGGGCGACCTGGTGCTGACCTGTTCGAGCCCGCAGTCGCGCAACATGAGCCTGGGGATGGCGCTGGGGCGCGGGGAGACGCTGGAGGCGGCGCTCGGCGGGCGGCTCTCGGTGGTCGAGGGCGTGGCGACGGCGCCGGCGGTGCGGGCGCTGGCGAAGAAGCTGGGCGTCGAGACGCCGATCTCGGAGGCGGTGAGCGCGGTGTTGGCCGGCGAGATCGACCTCGACACGGCCATCGCCGCCCTCCTCTCCCGCCCCCTCCGCTCGGAGCTCGACGTCTGAATGCCGCGTCAGCGGCGAGGTCCTATTGAACCACGAAGCACACCAAGCACACCAAGGGGTCTGAGAGGGGCGAGGCGCTGCGGCCAGTCACGGCCTCTTGGTGTGCTTGGTGTGCTTGGTGGTTAAAACGACTGGCCCGCTTGCGCGGGCCTAGGAGGGGTGGCGATGCTGTTTGTGGTGAGTTGTTTGGATAGGGCGGGGAGTGCGGAGCTGAGGGCGGGGACGCGGGCGGCGCATCTGGCTTACCTCGAGGGCAATCCGGGGGTGGTGCGGCTGGCGGGGCCTTACATGGACGATGACGGGCAGTCGGTGGGGTCGATGTTCATCATGGAGGGCGCGGACCGGGCGGCGATCGAGGCGTACGCGGCCCGGGACCCCTATGCGATCGCGGGGCTCTTCGCATCGGTCGAGATCCGGCCCTGGCGGGTGGTGATCGGCGCGCTGACATGAACCCGGCGCAGCCGGCGGCGGGGGTGCGCCTCTGCGCGCTCGCCGACATCGCAGACCCCGGCGCGAAGACCTTCATTTTCCGCGAGGGCGAGTCCCTGTTCATCGGGTTCGTGGTGCGGAAAGACGGCGAGCTGTTCGGCTACATCGACCGCTGTCCGCACAACGGCACGCCGCTGGCGGTGTTCCCCGACCGCTATCTCACGCGCGAGCGCGACCTGTTGCTCTGTGGCACGCACGGGGCGCTGTTCCGCATCGGCGACGGCCGCTGCATCGCCGGCCCCTGCGAAGGCCGCGCGCTGACGCCGTGGCCGGTGGCGGTGAGCGGCGAGGACGGTGGTGACGGCCTAGCGAGTTGCGACAAGATCCTCCCCGTAGGGGGAGGGGGACCATGCGAAGCATGGTGGAGGGGGCCCGCCGCTCGCGCGGCCGGCATCAAGCAGAACCTAGGTCAATCCTGAAACGGGCGCGGCCGGCTACTGACCCCCTCCACCACCCTGCGGGCGGTCCCCCTCCCCTAGGGGGGAGGATCTGATCTTGGACGCTAGCGGTGCATGCCGGCGCCGCTGGAGGCGCCGAAGTTGCTGGCGACGCCGGACTGGCCGGGCCGGCCGGCGGCGTCGCGCATGGCCTGTTGGTCCGCCCGGCTCTGGGCGTCCCACTCGGCCCAGGTGGCGCAGACCCGCTGGCCGCCGAGGTGGGAGTCGGTCACCTCGACGCGCTTGCAGACGATCTGGTTGGGGTCGAAGCCGCCCTTGTTCGGCGGCTGGCTGCTGTTGGCCGCATCGTCGGCGAACGCGGCGCCGGCGGCGAGGCTGGCCAACAGGGCGAGGCTGAAGACTGTGCGTTTCACGGAAAGCTCCTCCACTGACCGCGTAAGTTGCAGAGGGGGAGTTGGGGGTCAACTCCCCAAAACCTCTCCCATAGGGAGAGGGAGGGGCCCGGAGCGAAGCGAACGGGAGGGTGAGGGGTTACGGCGCAGCAGGCGCAGGCTCTGCGACTCGCCCGCCGCGCAGCAATGCTAACCCCATGCCTCGTAACGCCTCCCCCGTCCCGCCGGCCTTGGCCGACGGTCCGACCCCTCCCTATGGGAGGGGGCTTACCTCCGCCCCGAACGCCGCCACTTCGGCGACGAGGCCCTTGGCGGCGAGGGCGACGAGTTCGCCGCCTTTCTCGGGGGTGGCGAGGCCGGGGTCGGAGCCCATGCGGCCGTCGGGGTGGCGGGCGCGGAAGTCGAGCGCTTCGCGGATGGGGCCGGACGGGGCGATCTGGGGCGCGTAGTTGGCCGCCTTGATCGCGTCCGGATAGGCCCACTGGGTGACGGCGATCTCGGACGGGGTGGCGTGGCTGCCGTGGCCGGAGGGGAACTGCTGGCGGGCGAGTTGGCCGACGCCGGAGAGGTCCCACCAGTTCCGGAGCTTGAGCGCGAAGCCGGCGGGGCGTTTGGCGAAGCTGGCCTCGGCGTAGATCTCGGAGAAGGCGGCCTCGATCGAGGCGACGTTTCCGCCGTGGCCGTTCAGGAAGAAGATGCGCGTAAAGCCGTGCACGGCGAGCGAGCGGGTCCAGTCGCCGATAGCGGCGATGAAGGTCGAGGGGCGCAGCGAGATGGTGCCGGGAAAGCCCAGGTGATGCTGGGCCATGCCGATGGCGAAGGTCGGCCCGACCAGGAGCTCCGGATGTCGTCTTCTCGGCCGCGTGGGCGATGATTTCGGGGCAGAGCCAGTCGGTGCCAAGGAGGCCGGTCGGGCCGTGCTGTTCGTTGGAGCCGATCGGGATGACGATGGACTTCGACCGCTCGAGATAGGCCTCGGTCTCGGCCCAGGTGGAGAGATGCAGCAGCATGGGGTCATCCTAGCTTGAAGCGACCACCAAGCACACCAAGCACACCAAGAGGCCGTGACTGGCCGCGACGCTGGCGCCTTCTCAGAACCCTTGGTGTGCTTGGTGTGCTTGGTGGTTGAACAAGAGATGCGGGGCTATGGGGCGCCCAGGTCTTTGCGCATGTAGGTCCAGGTTTTGGGGGCGTCGCCGGCGGCGGCTTCCAGGGTTCCGTCTTTGGACTGCCAGATCACCAGGGGCCAGGTGAGGGGGACGCCGTTCTCGCGCAGCAGCGGGGTAAGCTTGTCGGCGAGGTCGCGGCTTGCCTGGACCACGGCGGTGCGGGCGGCGTCGCCGTCGGCGGGGGGCACGCCCGGCGCGGCCCAGCCGGTGGGCGTGGCGGCCATCCAGGCCTGGTAGAGCGCCCAGCGGCGGTTGACCCAGAGCTCGGCGACGGTGGCCCGCTCGGCCGGCGAGGCGACGGCTTTTCCGTTCACGTCGGGCGGCGCGATCATGATCACGCGGATGTCGACGCCGGCCTTCTGCAGCGCCGCAAAGTCGCTGCGCTCGATCCGCTCGCAGCCGAGGCAGTCGCGGACGCCGACGACGTAGAGCTTGTTCGCGCCGCCGCCGGACGAGACCCAGCCGGCCGCCTGCAGCAAGGCGGTGATCTGGGCCGGGTCCTTGGTGAGGTCGTGCGGGCGCCAGCGGACGTCGATGTCCCACCAGAGCAGGATCACCGCGCCGACGACGAGCACGAAGGCGACCATCGTGCCGATGGCGCTGCGAAGGCCCATCGCCGCTGGGTTGGCGCGCCGCCACGCTATTGCATCGTCGGGATGTTGAAGGCGGCGTCGCCGGCCGGGCCCTCCGGCCAGCGGGCGGTGACGGTCTTGATCTTGGTGAAGAAGCGCACGCCCTCCATGCCGTGCTGGTTGGCGTCGCCGAACGCCGAGCGCTTCCAGCCGCCGAAGGTGTGGTAGGCGACCGGCACGGGAATCGGCACGTTGATGCCGACCATGCCGACCTCGACGCGGGCGGCGAACTCGCGCGCGGCGCGGCCGTTACGGGTGAAGATGGCGACGCCGTTGCCGTACTGGTGTTTGGACGGGAGGGCGACCGCGTCCTCGAAGCTCGCCGAGCGGACGAGCTGCAGCACCGGGCCGAAGATCTCGTCCTTGTAGGTCTGCATCTGCGGCGTCACGTGGTCGAACAGGCTGGGGCCGATGAAGAAGCCGCTCTCGAAGCCCTGCAGGGCGAAGTCGCGGCCGTCGACCACCAGCTCGGCCCCCTCGTCGACGCCGAGCTGGATGTAGTCGGTGATGCGCTTGCGATGCGCCGCGGTGACCACCGGGCCGTACTGGGCGGCGGGGTCGGAGGAGACGCCGACCTTCAGCGTCTCGATCTGGTCGAGCAGCCGTTCGCGCAGGGCGACGGCGGTCTTGTCGCCAACCGGCACGGCCACGGGCAGCGCCATGCAACGCTCGCCGGCCGAGCCGTAGGCCGCGCCCATGATGTCGGCGACGGCCTGGTCGAGGTCGGCGTCGGGCAGCACGATGGCGTGGTTCTTCGCCCCGCCCATGGCCTGCACCCGCTTTCCGCTCGCGGTCCCGGTCGCATAGACGTAGGCCGCGATGTCCGACGAGCCGACGAAGCTGACCGCCCTGATGTCGGGATGGGCGAGCATGGCGTCGACGGCGGCCTTGTCGCCGTGCACGACGTTGAGCACGCCGGCCGGACCGCCCGCCTCCATGAAGAGCTCGGCCAGCCGCACGGGGACGCTGGGGTCCTTCTCGGACGGCTTGAGGATGAAGCTGTTGCCGACCGCGATGGCGACCCCGAACATCCACATCGGGATCATGGCCGGGAAGTTGAACGGGGTGATCCCGGCCACCACGCCCAGCGGCTGGCGCATGGAATAGACGTCGATGCCGGGCCCGGCGCCTTCGGTGTATTCGCCCTTCATCGCGTGCGGGATGCCGCAGGCGAATTCGATGACCTCGAGCCCGCGCTGGATGTCGCCGCGGGCGTCGGCGAGCACCTTGCCGTGCTCGGAGGAGAGCAGCGCGGCGAGCTCGTCCATGCGCGCCTCGACCAGGCGCTTGAACTCGAACATCACCCGGGCGCGGCGTTGCGGGTTGATCTGCGCCCAGCCGGCGTGGGCGGCGACGGCGGCTTTGACCGCCTGGTCCATGATGGCGGCGTCGGCGAAGGCGACGCGCGCCTGCACCTCGCCGGTGTTGGGATCGAAGACCTCGCCCGAGCGCGCGCCGCCGGACGCCGCCGCGCCGTTGATGAAATGGACGATCTCGCGCATGCCGCAACTCCTGCTCTTGCGCAGGACGTCTTAGAGCAAACGCGAAAGGAAGGGCGCCCGTGTCTACTTCTCCCAGAGGGAGAAGGGGGGACCCGCGCCGGCGGCGCGGGGAGATGAGGGGTTACAGCGCCGCAGGCAAACCCCACGCGGTGTAACCCCTCATCGTCCCCTTGCTGGGCAAGGGGCCCCTCCTTCTCCCTCTGGGAGAAGTTCGAAAGGGGCGAACTTGGCGTCCTTGGCGGTGGATCTTATGGTGCGTGCATGGCCGCGCCTGCCCGTGTGCTTGCGATGTCGCTCGCAGGCCCCAAGCACATCGTCGATGAGCTGATCGAGGAGCGTGCGCCGGGCTGGGTGGCCAAGCCCTATTGGCCGCTGATCAAGCCGGCCCTCTACCGCATCCTCGACTACGGCAAGGCGGTGCGCATGGCGGACGCCATCCGCCCCTTGAGCGGCGCCGATGCGATGGCCTACGTCTCCGACCTCCTGGCGCTGAAGCTCACGGTCACCGGCCTCGAGCGGGTGCCGGCGAAAGGGCGGGCGATCATCATCCTGAACCACCCCACCGGCGTCGCCGACGGGATCGCGGTCTACGATGCGCTGAAGCGCCTGCGGCCCGACCTCTGCTTCTTCGCCAACGCCGACGCCTTCAGAGTCTGCCCCGGCTTCGCCGACGTGCTGATCCCGGTCGAGTGGGTCGAGGAGAAGCGCACGCGCGAGAAGACGCGCCTGACCCTGCAGCTGGCGCGCGCGGCGCTGGAGGCGGAGCGGGCGATCGCCATCTTCCCGGCCGGACGGCTGGCCCGGCGGCGCGGCGGGGTGATCGCCGATCCGCCCTGGGCGCCGAGCGCGCTCTCGCTCGCCCGCAAGTACGCGGCGCCGGTGGTTCCGGCGCACCTGAAGGGCCCGCACCCGACGCTGTTCCACTTCTTCGACCGCTTCTCGGCCGAGCTGCGCGACATCACCCTGTTCCACGAGTTGCTCAACAAGCGCGGCGACCGGTTCGACCTGGCGTTCGGCCCACCCATCCCGCCGGAAGAGGTCGACGGCGAGGCGAGCGCGCTGACGCCGCGGCTGAAGCGCTACATCGAGCGCGACCTGGCGCGCGATCCGGACACCGCCGTTCCGATGATCCTGCCGGCCGAGGGCGACTTCCGGCTGGAGGACGAGGCCGCGACCGTGCGCCTGGGCCAGGCCGTGGCGCGCACGCTCGGCCGCCACGAGGCGATTTGCCTGAAAGGGGTGCTGGGCGCCGGCAAGACGACGCTGGCGCGGGCGCTGATCCGCGCGCGCACGAGCGCGAACGAGGACGTGCCGAGCCCCACCTTCACACTGGTGCAGTTCTACGAGGGCAAGGGGCTCGCCCTCGCCCACTTCGACCTCTACCGCATCGAGCGGGCGGAGGAGGCGCACGAGATCGGCCTGGACGAGGCGCTGGAGGACGGTGCGGCGGTCATCGAATGGCCGGAGCGGCTCGGCCGGCGCCTGCCGCGCGACCGACTCGATATAGAGTTGACGATCGTGGGCGAGCCGCCGCGCGAGAGCCGGCTCGCCCGCCTGAATCCGCACGGAGCGTGGGAAGGACGGCCGCTTGAGTTCTGATCGCGAGGCGGAAAAGGCCGCCTTCCTGGCCGCGAACGGCCTTGGCGAGGCTGCGCGCGAGCCGCTGGCGGGCGATGCGTCCACGCGCCTGTACGAGCGGCTGCGCACGCCCTCCGGCGCCAGCCTGATCTTCATGGACCAGCCGCCGAACGCCGAGACCGAGCCCTGTCCGCCGGACGCCAGCGACGGCCGAGCGCGGGCGCGCTGGGCTACAACGCCCTGGCCCGCCTGGCCGCCGGCCGGGTCGAGGCGTTCCTCGAGCGTCGCCGGCTATCTGAAGGAGCGCGGCTTCTCCGCGCCGGAGATCGTGGCCGCCGACGCGCCGGCCGGGCTCGCCGTGCTGGAGGACCTGGGCGATGATCTCTACGCGCGGCTGATCGAGGGCGGCGCGGACGAGGCGGAGCTCTACGACGCGGCGACCGACGCGCTGGTGCGCGCTGCACGCAGAGCCGCCCGCCGCCGGTGCTGAGCGGCGCGCCCGGCTGGCCGCTGCTCGCCTACGACGACCTGGCGCTGAAGACCGGCGGGCTGATGTTCCTGGAGTGGTGGCCGAAGTACGCCGGCCTGCCGCCGTTTTCGGCCGATGCGGCCGCGGAGTGGGAGGCGCTGTGGGCGCCGGTCCGCGCGCGCGGGCGTCGCGGGCGCGAGCGTCTTCTGCCACCGCGACTATCACGCCGAGAACCTGATCTGGCTGCCGGGGCGCAAGGGCGTGGCGCGGGTGGGCATGCTGGACTTCCAGGACGCCGTGCGCGCGCATCCGGCCTGGGACCTCTCGATGCTGCTGCACGACGGCCGCCGCGACGTCTCGCCCGGGCGCGAGCAGGCGGTGCTGGCGCGCTATCTCGCCGCCCGCCCCGAGGTGGACGCGGTGCGCTTCCTCGCCGACTACCATGCGCTGGGCGCGCTGAACGTCTCGCGCATCCTCTTCATCTTCGCCCGCCAGGTGGCGGGGTTCGGACGGCCGCAGCTACGCGCCGTTCATGCCGCGCATGTGGCGCTACCTGGACCGCTGCCTGGCCGATCCGGAGCTGGCCGGCCTGAACGCCTGGTTCGACACGCGTGATCCGCGAGCCAATGGCATGAGCGGTCCGAAGACCGCGATGGTGCTGGCCGCCGGCCTCGGCACGCGGCTGAAGCCGCTGACCGACGCGCGGCCGAAGGCGCTGGTCGAGGTGGGCGGCAAGCCGCTGATCGACCACGTGCTCGACCGGCTGGCCGCCGTGGGCGTCGAGCGGGCAGTGGTCAACGTGCACGCCTTCGCCGACCAGCTCGAGGCGCACCTGGCGACGCGGAAGCAGCCCGGCGATCACCATCTCCGACGAGCGGGGCGTGGTGCTGGAGACCGGCGGCGGGCTGAAGAAGGCGATCCCGCTGCTGGGCGACGAGCCCGGTCTGGGTCACCAACATCGACACGGTCGCGCTGGGCGGCGGGGCGACGGCGCTGGAGGCGCTGGCGCGCGCCTGGGGCCAGCGGCGATGGACGTTCTGTTGCTGCTCGCGCCGACCACCACGTCGCTGGGCTTTCACGACTCCGGCGATGTGTTCCTGGAGCAGCGACGGGCGGGTGCGCTTCAAGGCGCCCGGCGAGACCGCGCCCTTCCTCTACGTCGGCGTCCATATCGCGCGGCCCGGCGATCGTCGCCGACGGGCCGGAGGGGCCCTTCTGCCTCCTGGACGTCTGGAAGGCGCTGGCCGCGCGAGGGCCGGGTGTTCGGCCTCAGCCCGGCGGGCCTGTGGATGCACGTCAGCGACCCGGCCGGCAAGGCGCTCGTCGAGGCGCGGCTGTCGGCATGACCCCGTTCGACCAGCCGGGACCGCGCTGGTTCACGATCGCGCCGCACCGGCCCTTCCTGAGAGACCTGGCCCAGGGACTGCTGGGCGCCCTCGGCAAGCCCGGCGCGCTGGCCGACGCGGTGGTGCTGGTTCCCTCCCGCCGCGCGGCGCGGGCGCTGGCCGAAGCCTTCGTCGAGGCGGGCGGCGGGCGGGCGCTGCTGTTGCCGCAGATCCGCGCGCTGGGCGACCTGGACGAGGGCGAGGCGCCGTTCGAGCCGGGCGACATCGCGCTCGACCTTGCGCCGGCGATCTCGCCCTGGCGGCGGCGCTTCGAGCTGGCGCGCCTGGTGGCGGAGAACGACCACCTGCTCGGCCGCACGCTGGACGCCGCCGGCGCGCTCGAGCTCGCCGACGCGCTGGGCGCCTTCATCGACGGCGTCGACATCGACGAAGCCGCGCCGCTCCGTCCGTCGGTCGAGTGGGTCGCCGGTCGAGATGGCCGAGCACTGGCGCATCTCCGCCGCGTTCCTCGACGCTGGCGCTGAGCGCCTGGCCGGCGCGGCTGGACGCGCTCGGCCTGATGGACGTGATGGCCCGGCGCGTGCGGCTGACCCGCGCGCTCGCCGAGCAGTGGGACGCGACGCCGCCGAGGGCGCCGCTGGTCGCCGCCGGCTCGACCGGCTCGAGCGCCGCCACCGCCGCGCTGCTCGCCGCCATCGCTCGCGCGCCGAAGGGGCTGGTGGTGCTGCCGGGGCTGGACGCCGAGCTGCCGGACGCCGCCTGGGACGCGGTGGGCGACCAGCACCCGCAAGCGGCGATGAAGCGCATGTTGGCGGAGGCCGGCGTCGAGCGCGGCGCCGTGCGGCCCTGGTCGGCGGCGCAGTCGGGAGACGTTCGCGGCCGCTGGCGACGGCGGCTGATCAGCGAAGCGCTGAAACCGCCGGAGTCGACCTCGGACTGGCTACAGGCGATCGAGGACCTACGCGCCGAGGCCGCCGGCGACATGTTCCACCCCATCGCCGAAGGGTTCGCCGGGCTGTCCCTGGTCACGGCGCGCAACGAGGAGCAGGCCGCCGACGTCGCGGCCCTCGCGCTGCGCGAGGCGCTGGAGACGCCCGGCCGCACCGCGGCGCTGGTGACCCCCGACCAGGCGCTCGCCCGGCGAGTCTCGGCGCGTCTGGGTCGATGGGGGATCGCGGTGGACTCCTCCGCCGGCGCCGCCCTGGCCAGCCTCCCGGTCGGTCAGCTGATGGCGCTGGTGGCCAGCGCGGTCGCCGACCCGCTCGACCCGGTCGGGCTGCTCGCCATCCTCAAGCACCCGCTGGTGCGGCTTGGACGCGGCGGCTGGGCGCTGGAGCGACTGGCGCTGCGCGGCGCGCGGCCAAGGACGTGGAACGCCATCGAGGCCCGACTGGCCGAAGCCGAGGCGCGGGGGCGGGACGTCGCGCCCGCCCGCGCGCTGCTCGAGGCCCTGCACGCGGCGGTCGCGCACGCCTCGGCGCCGTTCCTGGACCGGCGGCTGGCCCCGCCGGCCGAAGCGGCCCACGCCCTGGCCGAGGCGCTGGAGACCCTGGCGACGGGTTCGGAGGCGCGCGATGCAGGCCCCCTCTGGGCCGGGCCCGCCGGCGAGGCGGCCGCCGACCTGATCGCGGCGCTGATCGGCGAGAGCCAGGGTCTGCCGCCGGTCGGCCCACGCCAGTTCACCGACCTGGTCGGGGCGCTGCTCGAAGGCGAGACCGTGCGAGCCGGCGCGGCGGTGCATCCGCGCGTGCGCATCCTGGGCGTGCTGGAAGCGCGCCTCATCCACGCCGACCGCATGGTGCTGGCGGGGCTGGAGGAGGGCGTCTGGCCGCAGGCCGCGCCCGCCGACCCGTTCCTGTCGCGCCCCATGCGCGAGGCCGAGGGGCTCTCTTCGCCCGACCGCCGCATCGGCCTCTCCGCCCACGACTTCGCCCAGGCCGCCGGCGCCGCCGACCTCGTCCTGATCACCACCGCCCGCCGCGGCGGCGCGCCGGCCACCCAATCGCGCTGGCTCTGGCGGCTGCAGACGTTGGCCAAGGGCGCCAAGACGGCCGTGCCGCAACGGGTCGACCTCCTCGCATGGTCGCTGGCGCTGGACGCGCCGGACGTGGTGCGCTCGGCGAGCCGGCCGCGGCCGACGCCGCCGGTGGCCGCCCGCCCGCGGCAGCTGGCGGTGACGCAGGTCGAGCGCTGGGTCCGCGACCCCTACAGCGTCTACGCCCGCTACGTGCTTGGCCTCCGGCCCCTCGAGCGGCCGGGCGCGCCGGTCGAGGCGCGGGCGCGCGGCTCGGCCGCGCACCGGGCGTTCGAGCGCTTCGCCGTGGAGGCGGTGGGTCTGGACGACGATGCGGCGCACGCCCTGTTCTCCCGACTGGTGATCGAGGAGCTGGAACGCGCCGGCATGCCGGAGCCGGCCCTGGCGCGCGAGGGGGCGCTGGCCCGGATGGCCGCGCCCTCGGCGGTCGACTTCGACCGCGAGCGCCGCCAGGGCGCCCGCTTCCTGGTCGAGCAGACCGGCAAGATCACGTTGGAAGGGCCGGCGGGGCCCTTCGTGCTGACCGCGCAGGCCGACCGCATCGAGGCCAGAGGCGGGCGGGCCGACGTGCTCGACTTCAAGACCGGCAAGCCCCCCTCCGCCGACGAGATGAAGGCCGGACTTTCGCCGCAGCTGACCCTGACCGCCGCCATCCTCGCCCGCGGCGGCTTTGCCGAGGCCGGCCCGATCGCGCCCGGCGAACTCGCCTATGTTCGGGTGCTGGGCGCGCGCGACGGCCTCGACCTGCAGGTGCGGGCGACGCCGCAGGAGAGCCCGGCGCTCGCCGAGCTGGCGCTGGCGGGCCTGGCGCGGCGGATCGCCGGGTTCGACAAGCCGGGCACAGACTATGTCTCTTGGGCCGCGCCGCAGTTCATGAACCGCTTCGAAGGCGACTACGACCACCTGGCCCGCCTCTGGGAGTGGCACGTGATCGGCGAGACGGAAGGGCCCCAATGAGGTCCCTCCTCGCCGTCGAGCCGCAGATCGCGGCCTCCGATCCTGACGCCTCGGCGTTCGTCACCGCCAATGCGGGCGCGGGCAAGACCTGGACGCTGGTGGCGCGGGTCGCGCGCCTGCTGCTGCGCGGCGCCGAGCCGGACACCATCCTGTGCGTCACCTACACCAAGGCCGCGGCGGCGGAGATGCAGATCCGGCTGTTCGACGTCCTCGGCGGCTGGGCGATCGCCGACAACGAAACGCTGGGCGAGGAGCTTAAGGCGCTCGACGAGCAGGTGGGGGACCTGGCGCGCGCCCGCCGACTGTTCGCCCGCGCGCTGGAGACGCCCGGCGGCCTGAAGATCCAGACCATTCACGCCTTCTGCGAGATGCTGCTCAAGCGCTTCCCGCTCGAGGCGCGCGTCTCGCCCACGTTCCGCGTGCTGGAAGAGATCGAGGCCGGGGAGGTGGCGCAGCTCGCGCGCGACCGGCTGGCCGAGGTGGTGCTCGACGGTTCGAGCCCAGCCGTCAGCGCGGCCTACGAGCATTTCGCCGTCGAGCTCGACTTCATCAGCTTCAACGAGATGTTCGCCGACTTCGCGACGCGGCGGCCGCAGATCAAGGCCTACGCCGACGCCTGCGGGGATTTCGAGGGGCTGTGCGCCGACGTCTGGGGCCGCTGCGGGTTCAGCGGGGCGGTCGAGGCGGACGCGCTCGAGGCCGCGGCCGTGGCTGCGATCGACTGGGCCGCCTGGCGTACCGCCGCGGCGGCGCTGGCCGAGAGCAAGAACGAGGGCGACCGAGGGCTCGGCGAGCGCATGGCGGCGCTCGATGCGACCGCGAGCTTCGAGTCGGTCTGGGCGCCGTTCGCGACCAAGGCCGGCGAAGCGCGCAAGAACGTCTGCACCCAGGCTGTCGCAGCCGCCGCCCGCGCCTGGCTGGTCGGCGAACAGACGCGCCTCGAGCTGACCCTGACCCGCGCGAAGTCGGCGCGCGTCGCTGGGCACACGATCATGGCGCTGACGCTGGCGCTGGCGTTCGGCCAGCTCTACGAGGGCCAGAAGACGACGATCAACGCGCTCGACTTCGGCGACCTGATCGAGGCCGTCCGCAGGCTGATCAGGGATCGGCCCGACGCCGCCTGGGTGCTCTACAAGCTGGACCGGGGTATCGAACACGTCCTGCTGGACGAGGCACAGGACACAGCGCCCGAGCAGTGGGACATCCTGCGCGACCTGACCGAGGAGTTCTTCTCCGGCGCCGGCCTGCCGCGCAAACTTGGCGCGCCACAGCGCACGGTGTTCGCGGTCGGGGACGAGAAGCAGTCGATCTATTCGTTCCAGGGCGCGCACCCGGAGCGCCTGCGCGTCGAAGCAAAAGACTACCGCGGCCGCATCGAGGCCGCCGGCCTGCCCTTCGTCGAGACGCTGCTGGAGGCCAGCCGCCGCTCGACGCCGGAGGTGCTGGCCTACGTCGACGCGGTCTTCGCCGATCCGGGCGCGGCCGCGGGCCTCAGCCCCGGTCATGCGGCGACGCATCCATACCATCGGCCGCTGCGCGACGCCGGCTTCGGCGCCGTCGACGTCTGGCCGCCGCTGGAGAGCGATCCGAGCGAGATGCCCGCCGAGTGGTGGACGCCGGTCGACGCTCACCCCGGCGAGACCGGCGCGCGGAAGCTTGCGCGGCGGATCGCGCAGACCGTCAGCGAGATGATCAGGGGCCGCGCCGCCGTTTTCGACAAGGAGGCGAACACGAACCGCCCGGCGACGGCCGGCGACTTTCTTATCCTCGTCCGCCGGCGGAGCGCGTTGTTCCACGAGATCATCCGAGCGCTGAAGGCCGCTGGCGTGCCGTCCGGCGGAGCCGACCGCCTGGCCCTCTCCGAGCACATCGCGTTCAAGGACCTGATCGCGCTCGGCTGCTTTGTCCGCTTCCCCGACGACGACCTGACTCTCGCCGTGCTGCTCAAGAGCCCGTTCTGCGACGTGGACGAGACAGCGCTGTTCGACCTCGCCCACCAGCGCGAACACTCGCTCTGGGGGGCGCTGACCGCGCGCGCCGGCGAGCGGCCGGAGTGGGGGGCGGCGCTCGCCTTCCTGGACTGGGCGCGGAGCGAAGCCGACGCCAGGGCGCCGTTCGACTTCTACGCGCGGGTGCTGAGCCGCCTCGACCACGCCGGCCGCTCGATGCGCGGGCGGCTGTTCGCACGGCTGGGGCGGGAAGCTGAGGATGCGGTCGACGCCTTCATGGCCGAGGCGCTCAATCTCGAGCGGCGGCGCGTGCGCGACCTGGAGCGCTTCCTCGACGAGATGAAGAAGACCGAGCTCGAGGTGAAGCGCGAGCCGGAGCAGGCCTACGGCGAAGTGCGCGTGATGACCGTGCACGGCGCAAAGGGCCTGGAGGCGCCGATCGTCATCCTGCCGGACACGACCACCAAGGCGACGTCGCAGGGCGGGCCGCTGCTCGAAGCCGAGGACGGCGGGTTCCTGTGGTCGGCGAGAAAGCCCGACGACGGCCCCGCATCGCGGGCTGCGCGGACGAGGCGCGATCTCGCGGTCGACGAGGAGAGCCTGCGCCTCTTCTACGTCGCCATGACCCGGGCGCGTGACCGGCTGATCGTCTGCGGGGTGGCGAAGAAGCAGAAGGGCAGCTGGTACGACTACGCCGAGCGGGCGCTGACGCGCCCGGAGATCGCCGCCGGCAGCCGGGTCCTGGAGGGCGAGGCGCTGACCCGGTTCGGCGCCGACCCCGCGCCAGCGCCACATGCCGCCGGCGCCGTGCGGTCGACGGCGACGCTGCCGACGTGGGCGCGCCGGCTTGCCCCCGCCGAGGGGCGGATCGTGCGCTACGCCCAGCCCTCCACGCTGGCGGAGTCGGAAGTCGGGCCGGCGCCCTCCCCGCTCGCCGCGCCGTTCGGGCTCGGCCGGTTCCGGCGCGGGATCCTGGTGCACCGCCTGTTGCAGCTGCTGCCGGACCTGCCGCTCGCCACCCGTGACGCGGACGCGATGAAGCTGCTGGCGCGCGAGCCGGACCTTACGAATGAGCAGCGGCGGGAGATGGCGGACGCGGCGCTGGCGGTGCTGGCGGACGAGACGTTTGCCGCGGTTTTCGGCCCAGGCTCACGCGCCCGAGGTCGCCATCGCCGGCGCCGCGGCGGCCCTGCCCGACGGCTTGGCGGTCTCCGGGCGCATCGACCGGCTGGTCGTGGCGCCGGACCGGGTGCTGGTGGTCGATTTCAAGTCGAACCGCCCGGCGCCGGAGCGGATCGAGGACGCAGATCCGGCCTACCTGACGCAGATGGCGCTCTATGTCGCCGTGCTGGAAGAGGTCTTCCCGGGCCGCTCGGTCGAGGCGGCGCTGGTCTGGACCGACGGACCAAAGCTGATGGCCGTTCCAGAAAACATGGTGCGCGAAACCCTGGCCGGGTTACAGACGGTAGGTTGATAGCAACAGATGGTCTGATTAGATCGCGGCTCGAATTGGCGCGGCTGACTCGCGCGGAGGAGTTTGTCTCAAGATGAGCACTGTCACCGTTACCGACGCGAGCTTCGAGCAGGACGTGCTGCAGTCCGACAAGCCGGTCCTGGTGGACTTCTGGGCCGAGTGGTGCAGCCCGTGCAAGCAGATCGCCCCGGCGCTGGAGCAGATCGCCGAAGAGCTGCATAACCAGGTCACCGTCGCCAAGGTGAACATCGAGGACAGCCCCGCCGTGCCCTCGCGCTACGGCGTGCGCGGCATCCCGACCATGATGCTGTTCAAGGACGGGCAGATGGCCTCGATGAAGGTCGGCGCCATGCCCAAGCAGAAGATCCTGGAGTGGCTGAGCGAAACCGGCGTCAGAGCGCCGGCGGCGTAGGGTCCAGGCTTCAACCCGAACGTCGGCGATACGCCCGCGACGGCGCTCGAGCCGCTACTTTCGCCGACCCTAAGACAGCAACGAACGTTGCTGCTGTCCGAGCCGACCGGCGCCCAGGTCAGCGGAGCCGCCGATAGCGGACATTCGCGGCAGTCCCCCGTCGAGGTCGGATCTGCGATCGACCAGCGGGCGCGACGCCCGGAGGCTAACCCACCGGCGGGCTGACGACACACCGTTGCGCTAGATCAAGGCGTCGCAGGGCTGGAGGGGCATCGTCCTCATCGAAAGGCGGACCTGGGGCTATGCCCCTCTCTGCCCGCCACACGACAGCGAGGCACGTGCATGACCGCGCCAAAGCAGCAGTATGACGTGATCGTTGTTGGCGGCGGCGTCAACGGCCTCGCCGTGGCGGCCTACCTGCAGAAGGCCGGCCTACAGACCGCCATATTCGAACGGCGAGACGAGTCCGGGACCTTCTGTTCGACCGAGGAGGTGCTCTATCCGGGCGTGAAGCTCAATCTGCACGCTTCCCTGCTGATGCCGCATTACAGCCCGGCCTACGTGGACCTCGAACTGGAGCGGTTTGGCCTCGAGCTGCTGAGGCCGCCTGGCGCGAAGTACGCCTACTTCTATCCCTTCCTGGACGGGAACGCCCTGCTGTTCTCGGGCCGCGATGCTCGCGAGACCTACGAAGCCTGGCAGCGCATATCTCCGAACGACGCCGAAACCTTCCGCAAGATCGTCAACTTCTTCGGGCGGATGACGCCCCTCATGGGGCGGGGCGGACCGACGGGCCGGCAGACCGACGAGAGCTTCCTGGCCTTCCTGGACGCCAGCCAATCCATCCCCATCCTGCCGAAGGACTGGATCTGGATGACGGGTGTCGAGTTCGCCGACTGCCTGTTCGAGAACGAACAGGTCAAGCTGGGGCTGCTCAGCTATGCCTCCACCGGCGGGCTGGATGGTATAAGCAGTCGGATCGCCGGCCCGCTAGCGGTCCTCGCCTTCCTGACCACGTTCACCGCGGAGGGGGCCTACACCGCGCGCGGCGGCAGCCACGACCTCACCCACTCCCTGGTGCGGTGCTTCGTGCACTACGGCGGAAAGATCTTCTACAACTGTGCCGTCGAGAAAGCGGTCATCGAGAACAACGAGGTCAAGGGCGTCGTCCTGTCGAAGTCGGCCACCTATCCCGAGGCGGAGTTCAAGGCCGCCAGGGCGGTGATCAGCGACCTGAGCGCCAAGCCCACCTTCTTCGGCCTGATCGGCGAAGAGCATCTGCCCGCGGCTGCGCGGGTCGCCCTCAAGAGGTTCGACTATCGAGGCTCCAGCCTGTTCACGAACTACTACGTGATGGGCGAGCGGCCCGACTTTGCGGCGTCGGCCAAGTTCCCGGAGGTGAACAACACCTTCGTCTATAACTTCGGCGCCGAGACCCTGGACGACGCCGCGCGACTGATCGACGGCTGCATGGTCAGGGATATCCCTCCCGATCCGCCGGTCGTGTGGGGCGGGGCCTTCAACTACAGCATCGCCGACCCGACCCAGGCGCCGCCGGGGCAGTACACCCTTCTGACCTGGGCCATGGTCCCCTACGACATCCGCCCGCTTGGCGGACCGGAGAAATGGGATGACCTCCGCGAGTCCTACGCGGACAAAGTGGAGGACGTGCTGGTCCAGTACCTGCCGAACCTGAAGACTTCGAAACTGGCCCGTTACGTCAACACGCCCCACGACTACGTGCGCCGGAACCCGCATTGCGGCGGCAACATGCACCCCAGCGGTTCGGTGAACGAGGCGCAGATGTGGAGTTGGAAACCCTTCGCCGGCTGCGGCGCGCCGAGGACGCCCATCGATCACTTCTACATCTGCCAGTCCACGGGCGTGGCGAACTACACCAACCTCGGCGCCGGTTACGCGGCAGCCTGCCAGGTCATCGACGACCTCGAGGTCGAGCGTCCGGAATGGTGGAGGGCAACGGCCTTCGAAGGCGCGGCCGAACTGCTGCGACGCCAGGGCGTCACCCAGAGCTTCACCGTTGATTGAACACGCAAAGACGCATCCGCAGACCGCCTAGCGGGGAGAGACAGGATGGCCGAAACCAAGCGCTGCGATGTCGTCGTGGTCGGCGCGGGTCACAACGGCCTGACAGCCGCCGCCTATCTGTCCCGGGCCGGCGCGAAGGTCCTCGTGGTCGAGCGGCGCCACGAGACGGGCGGCGCCTTGGTGACGGAGGAGTTCTCCGGCTATCGATTCAACCTCCACGCCAACTACATGTTGATGCTCGACGTCGCCCCGCCCTACCGGGACCTGGAGCTCGAGGCCGACGGCTGCGTCTACATCAGGCCAGACGCCGAAGCGTCGCTGCTGATGAAGAACGGCGATGCGATCACGCTCTACGCCGACCTCGAAAAGTCAGTGCGGTCGATCGCCCGGCATTCGGCGAGGGACGCCGAGCGCTTCCGGGAGGTCTACCTCGACTACAAGCAGATCGCCGACGAGTACCTGATCCCCGCCACCTACGGGCGGCCCATGGGCTCGGCCCAGTTGGCCGCAGCCTACATGAAGAGCGAGCTCGGCCAGCGGATCCTGAAGGTCTCCGAAATGACGCCGGCGGAGATCTGTGAGGGCTGGGGCTTCGAGACGCCCGGGCTGAGCGCCCTGCTGCTCTACCTCGTCTGCATGTGGGGGATCGATCCGGGGGAATCGAACTCCAGCTACCTGGTTCCGCTCTATTTCAACCGGATGCTCAATGCGACCCTGGTCCGGGGCGGCTCGCACCGGCTGTCCTCCTGCCTCCAGAAGGCCGGAATCCTGGCCGGCATGGACGTGCTGGAGAACCACGAGGTCAAGCGGTTCGTCGTCGAGGGCGGCGTCGCCAAGGCCGTTGAGATCGCCCCCACCGGCACGGACGGCCCGATCACCCGAATCGAGGCCCGCGCCATTGTGACCTCGACGGATCCCGTGACCACTTTCGGCGCGTTCATTCCCGAGGACGAAGTGCTGGCGCGCTCCAAGCTTTGCCTGAACACCGCGCGGACGTGGGAGTGGGAGCAGAGCTCGCTCTTCCTTCGCCACCTCGCCCTCAAACGCAAACCGCACTTCAGGGCCGAGAGCCTGGACCCCGGCGTGGCGACGGCCTTCATCAGGGTCTTCGGGGTCGAGACTCCTGAAGACGTGGTCAAGCACGTGAAGGAGGTGATGGAGGGCCAGCTCCTGCACGATATCGGCCACGTCACCTTCACCACCGATCTCGACCCGGCGCAGGCGCCGCGCGAGGTCGATCCGGAGGGCGCGGTCTGCCGGATCGAGGCTTGCGTACCCTACGCGCCGGCGGCTGGCGACTGGGCGGAGCTGTCGACCGCGTACGGCGACCGCCTCATGGCCAAGCTCGCCGAATACATGACCGACTTCAACCCGGCCGACATCGTCCGGCAATACGACTACACGCCGGTCAGCATCGAGATGAAGATTCCGCAGATGCGGCGCGGCTCGTTCAAGCACGGCGCCTACGTCATGACCCAGATGGGCTACTCGCGGCCCAACGTTCAGTGTTCGTCCTACAAGACGCCGATCGACAACCTCTACCTGTGCGGCGCCAGCACATTCCCTGGCGGGATGGTCACGTTCGGCGGCGGTTACAACGCGGCGAAGGTGGTGGCCGAGACGCTCGGCCTGAGGGTGTGGTGGACGGAGCCGGACTCGGTCGTCGCCGCGCGCGAAAAGGGGTTCCTGCTATGATCGTCTGGTCGCGGGGCCTGGGCAAACAGCGGTTGCCGCTCGATCTGGCGGGCGCGAGCCTGAGCGCAACCTCCGATCATCTGACACTGAGAGGAACGATCGAGCCCGTGTGCTGGGACTTCGCCGTCATGCTCTCCGCGGCTGATCTCAGGGACTTCGTGCAACAGCTGGCCAAACCCGAGACGGCCCGGTTCCTGTCCGAGCGCGGCGGCCTGCTCATGCCGTTCATCCTGAGGCTGATCGTGGCGACGCCGGGGCTGGTCTTGAAGCTCCTGACGACGAGGCTCCGCGCGGTGCTCGGCAAGGGATAAGGCGATGCGTTTCTGGTCTGAGGGTCTCGGCGACCAAGAGCTGGTGATGGGGCTCGACCGCGCCAAGCTCGAGCGGAAGGGAGAGTTCATGTCCCTCACTGGCGTCGTGGATTCCCCCGCTCCGTGGGAATACGAAGTCCAAATGCGGTTCGAGGACTGGTCCGCGATCCTGACGACCGCCACGCAAAAGGGCGCCTGCGACTTCCTCGCCACGCACATTGGCGTGCGCGACCTCGTCGGCATCGTCTGGCCGATCGCCAAGTTCATCATTCTGCTCGGGTGGTTCCGGGCGGTGAGACTGATGGGTTTGGCCGGCGGCCGCGAGACCATGAAACAGCCGGTCGGCGAGGCAGGATCGAACTAGGGGCCCATGATCGCGTCCACTCGCGGCGCCGCCATCGAAGGTGGCTGGCAAAGCCCTCTGGGCGGATGGAAGGAGCAGGTCGGAGTGCCTCACGTCACCTACATTCAATCGACCGGCGAACGTCGTACGATCGATCTCGAGTTGGGCGTGTCGGTCATGGAAGGCGCCCAAGACAACAAGGTGCCCGAAGTCGAAACCGATTGCGGCGGGGTCTGCACGTGCGCGGCCTGCCACGTGCACGTCGACCCGGCCTGGGGTGGCAAGCTCGCGCCTGCGTCCAAACAGGAGACCCTGATGCTGGCGCTGGTGGAAGATCGCCGGGAAACCTCGCGCCTCTCGTGCCAGATCAAGATGACGGCTGACCTTGACGGCCTGGTCGTCTGGACGATCAAGCCGGCCGGCTAGCGGCCCACCTGGCGCCTAGACGCTGATCGGGATGGTCCGCTTCCGGGCAGATCGCTAAGGTCCGCTTCCGACCCAAAGCGGACACCCACCCCGGTCGCTCCCGCCAGCCGGCGCTAGTCGCTCTCGGGCCCGGTGGCGAACCGCTTCCAGGCGGCCTGCCGGCTGACGCCCAGCGCCTGGCCGATTTCGGCCCAGCTGACGCCGCGCTCGCGCAGGATGTCGACGTTGAGCGACTGATAGTCGGCGATGTCCTGGCGAACCGGCTCCGCTCCAGCAGCCAGCCGTAACAGCTTCTCGGTGTCGCTGGCGCGCAGCTGCTTCGCAGCGTCATAGGGGACCTTGGTCGTGACCGGTCCGGCCTTGGCGAGCGCGTCGTTGGCCGCGTCGACGCACTCATTGCAGATGAAAACGCCGATCCCACCGATGAGCACGTCCACCGCCATGTTGTCCTTCCGGCAGAAGCTGCAGCGGGCCTCAAAGGGCCTCGTCTGGGGGTCGTCCGGCATGTCAGCCTCCCGTCAACACTGGGTTGACAGTCAACCTGATATTGACGCTGTTGTCAATGAAAGGTTGACGCCTGCCCAGGCCGCGGAAACCGTCGGGCAGTCGGCTGTTCGTGCGATGGTCCGCTTCGGGTCGGCTGCCATCCTCGCTTCCGGCTTTTAGGGGACATTGGCCCCCAGGCCGGCGCGGACGATCAGAAACATCGGGCGCTCAATTTCGTCGGCCAGCTCAGGCCTGGCGGCGATCTGTTCGGGTGTCGGACAGTATTCCTCCACGTGTTCGATGACGAAGCCGGATCGAACAAGAAGGTTGAGGGTGGTTCCAATCGTCCGATGGTGCTTGACGACGCCTTTGGCGAGCCAGTCGGTCGTCCGAGGCCCCTCCACAAGATACCGGTCCACTGGCCAAGTCTTCCGACCGCCGTCATTGGTCAACCAGCCCGGCGCCGTCGGCGCCATGAAAATCGGATGCTCGGTCGAGAACACCAGGTGTCCGCCCGCCGCGAGGCCGCGCCGTATCTGGGCGAACAGTCGCTCCGCGTCCCCGACGTAGTGGAAAGCGAGCGAACTGTAGGCGAGATCAAAGGCGCGCTCTGGCAGCGTGAGCCCTTCGAGGTCGACAAGTTCGTAAGAGATCGCGTCATCCGACGTCGTGGCTCGGGCCTGGGCGAGCATCTTCTCCGACACGTCGACGCCCAACACCCGCGCCGCCCCCTGTGCACGCGCCCATCGGCAGAACCAGCCGAAGCCACAGCCAAGGTCGATGACGGCGAGACCGCGCATATCCGGCAGCAAGGCCCGGACAGCGGGCCACTCCGCCGCCCCGTCCAATCCCTCGACCGAACGCCGCAAGCGGCTGTAGGCTTCAAAGAACTCCGGCTGATCGTAGACGTTCTGCGTCATAGGAATTGAGGGCATCGGACTCCCTTCAGGAGTCAATCCCAGGTCCGCTTGTGTTCGCGTGCAAAACGGGCTTGAGCCGGAACCTGGGTCCGGCCTCATGAGTGTGAGCGTCCAGCGAGACGCATACCTACGATGACTGAACGCTTCTTGAGCCCCAGCGAAGCCGCCCGCCGCCTCGGCGTCGGTGTGCGGGCGTTACGCCTGTACGAGCGGAAGGGCCTCGTGACCCCAAGGCGCACAGGGGCCGGTTGGCGCGTTTATGGCCCCGCCGAGATCGAGCGGCTGCACCAGGTGCTGACACTGAAGCTGCTTGGGCTGTCGTTGTCCCGCATCACCCAACTCCTCGGCGAGCGCGAGCCAAACCTGACGGCTCTGCTCGCCCTGCAGGAGGACGTGCTTGCCGTTCGCATCCACGACCTGGAGCGGGCGCGCAGGGCGGTGCAGGTCGCCCGCGCCAAGCTCTCGGGTGAAGGTCGGCTCTCCCTGGAAGACCTCATCGATCTTGTTAGGGAGACCGCCATGACCAAGCCGTTCATCGCCACCCTGAAGGCCAGGGCCAACGAGGTGCTGGCTGACGCCAGCATCCCCGAGCTGCCGAACCACTATCGCGGCAAGGTGCGCGACAACTACGACCTGCCCGACGGGCGACGGATCATCATCGCCTCGGACCGCATCAGCGCCTTCGACAAGGTCCTGGCGGAGATCCCGTTCAAGGGCCAGGTGCTGACCCAGACCGCGCGCTGGTGGTTCGAGCAGACAGCCGACATCTGCCCCAACCACGTCCTGGCCTATCCCGACCCCAATGTGCTGCTCGCGCAGACCCTGACCATTCTGCCGGTCGAGATGGTGGTGCGCGGCTATCTGGCCGGAACCACCGGCACCTCGATCCTGACCCTCTACGACAAGGGCCAGCGCGCGATCTATGGCCACAGCCTGCAGGACGGCATGCGGGCCAACCAGATGCTGCCGGCGGCGATCATCACCCCGACCTCCAAGGCCTTCGACGGCGGTCATGACGAGCCCCTGACCGCCGAAGAGATCATCGCCCAGAAGCTCCTGACCGCCGACCAATGGGAGACCTTGTCGCGCTACGCCCTAGCGCTGTTCGCCCGCGGCCAGGCCCTGGCGGCCCAGCGCGGCCTGATCCTGGCCGACGCCAAGTACGAGTTCGGCGTCGACAAGACCGGCCGCATCCTGCTGGCCGACGAGATCCACACCCCCGACTCCAGCCGCTTCTGGCTCGCCGAGACCTACCAGCAACGGTTCGAGGCCGGCGAGGCGCCCGAGAGTTTCGACAAGGACTTCGTGCGCCGCTGGGTGGCGGCGCGCTGCGACCCTTACAAGGATCCGATCCCCGAGATCCCGTCCGAGGTCGTTGTCGAGACCGCCGCGGTCTACATCCAGGCCTTCGAGACCATAACCAGCCAGAGCTTCGAGTTCCCGCCGGCCGGCGCCGCGCCGCTGGAGCGGATTCGTCGCGCCTTGGCGCCGTTTTTCCAGATCTAGCTCAGCGCGAGTTGGGTGAGAGCCGGCCGACGCGGGACTCGATCCAGGCTCGCGCGCTCTCGGCGTCCGCTTCCGACAAGCCCAGAGCGCGCGAGGCGAAGGCGAGGTCGTGCACGACCACGGGATTGGAGAGATAGGCGGCATCGGTTGCGGTCATCGCCCGCCAGACGGCCAGCAGGGGCTCGTTGTACTTGTTGGAATCCGAGGCGATCATCACCCTGAACTCGCCCTTGGCGGCCAACGCGGAAACGACAGGCCTGAGCCGTTCGCGGAGTTCCAGAAGGCACGCTGCGTCCAGGTCCGAGAGGTCCGCATTCGAGTCGAAGTAGGTGATCCAAAGGCATCCGAACTCCGGACGGGAGGGGTCTATCCGCCCTGGCAAGCCGAGGGCTTCCGACCTCGACACGCGGCCGACCCAGATCGTGCAGTTGACCTCAGTCTGCCCAATTCGGTCGAGGAGGATGGGCATGGCGTCTCCCAGCAGCCTCTGAACCCTACGATCCCTGGGCTGGGCGATGTCAATCCAGGCTTGGGCAGGAGCCGGAAGCGCGTCTGGCGCGGGCGGCCCGCTTCAAGGGTGTGGTTTAGGGTGGGCTCGCCAAACGAGAGGGGGGTCCTTGATGCGCAAACTCTTGATCCTGCTGGCGGCATCGACGGCGCTGGCCGCCTGCAAGCCGGCGCCCGCGCCGAACAACAGCGCCAGCGGGGCGTCGACCAACGCTTCCGCCATCCCCTCGTCGCTGGCGCCCGATACCGGGCCGCCGGCGCCGCCCGGCGCGGCGACCGGCCGCATCTACGGCGAGGTGAAGGACCCGTCCGGCATGTTCGTCAGCG
The DNA here is from genome assembly GCA_963719975.1 of uncultured Alphaproteobacteria bacterium. Taxonomy (GTDB): domain Bacteria; phylum Pseudomonadota; class Alphaproteobacteria; order Caulobacterales; family Caulobacteraceae; genus Poindextera. Next base: position 184,742 of record CAVRED010000001.1, on the reverse strand, counting down.
GCGCGACGGTGATGGTGACCGACACCACGACCATGACGTCGCAGACGGTCACGGCCGACGCCACTGGCATGTACCAGCGGAACACGTTGCAGGCCGGCCACGGCTATACGCTCGCCGCGATGAAAGACAGCGGCGGGAGCGGGCCGCCGCAGACGGTCGCTTCGCTGCCTGCCGGGGCGAACCAAGAGCTCGACCTGCCGCTGCAATAGGCGTCCGCGCTGCCCGACGACTTCGGGGCGAGCCCAATGCACTACGAGCCTAGCGGCTGGGGGCCCTTCAGCAAACCTGGACTCGATACCACATAAACTCTATGGTCTTAGTGGGTATTAGGTGCTGATCTCCCGGCAGGACGGCGCTCGCCGCTCGGGGGAAGATATCATGAAAGCGATCGGCGGCATCTTCGGCGCGGGCGCGCTCGCGGTCCTGCTCAACGGCATTTCGACCGCCGCATTGGCGCAGGCCTCGCCGGCGCCGGCGGCCGATGAAGTAGCGCGGATCGCCCAGCTGGAGGCTGAGGTGGCCGACCTCGCCGCGGAGGTGCAGGACCTCAAACGCGGTCAGGCCGTCCAAGTCCAGACGCTGGCGGACGTGGAAAGCAAACAGCCGAGGGCGCCGACGGCCGTCCTCTCCATCGCCAATGGCAAACCGCAGATCGCCAGCGCCGACGGAAAGTTCACCGCCAACTTCCATGGAATCCTGCAGTTCGACGCCGGACAGTATTTCCAGGACTCGCTCGGGCCGCTTTCGACCGATCTGCGGCGGAGCGGGCCGGCCCTGGGAGCCACCGCGGCGAACGTCGACCTTGTGCATGCCCGTGAGCTGAAGGCGGGCACGGATGTCCGGCGCGCCCGCATCGGCGTCGACGGGACCGCGTTCGGCGATTGGGACTATCGGCTGATCTTCGACTTCGGCGGAAGCGGGGTGGAGAACACCGGCCAGTTCTACGAGGGCTGGGTCCAGTATTCGGGCTGGAAGCCGCTGCATGCGCGGATCGGGGCGTTCCCGCCATCGATCGGACTCGAAGACCAAGGTTCGACCAACGGGATGCCGCTGCTCGAGCGCTCGGTTGTGGAAGACATCGCGCGCGGGCTCGCCGCGGGCGACACGCGAACCGCCGCCTCGGTGTGGGGCGCTGGCGATCACTGGTTCGCTTCCGCCGCCGTGACCGGTCGCGTTATCGGCACGCTCAACACCGGAACGGCGGCCGCCGTTCCACAGACATTCGGGGACCAACTGGGCTTTGTCGGCCGCATCGCGGGCACGCCGCTTTTCGGCGCTGACTGGCTGGTGCACGTCGGCGCCCACGGCAGTTACGTGGCGAGGCCGGCCAATACCGGCGGGCCGGGCGCGCTCGGCCCGCTCGCGCCCAACGCCGAGGTCATCGCGCTCTCCAACACGCAAGAGCTTCGGGTCGATGGGACCAAGTTGATCAACACCGGCAACATCGATGCCCGAAACGCCTCGTCGGCGGGCCTCGAATTCGCAGCGCAGAAACAGAACCTGCTGCTGCAGTCCGAGTACGAACAGTTCAATGTCACGCGCAACGACGTCGGCCTCTCCAGCCCCAACTTCCATGGCTGGTACATCGAGGGCGACTGGGTCATCACCGGCGAACGTCGGGCCTACAACAAGCAGACGGCGGCCTTCGACGCGCCGCCGGTGGCGCATCCGTTCTCATGGGGGAGTGGCGGCTGGGGCGCCTTCGAGCTTGCCGCTCGCTACTCCGACATGGACCTGAACTTCAATGCAGGCGCGCCGGGAAAGGCGCCCGTGGCGGACGCCATCCGCGGCGGGGAGGAGCAGAACTGGACCGTCGGGCTCAACTGGTACCCCAACGCCTTCACCCGCTTGATGCTCGACTACGACAACGTCCGGATCGACCGGCTCTCGCCTTGCGGGGGGCCGAACAGCTTCACCAGCGCCTCCTGCACGACCGTTTGGCAGACCAAGGTCGGCTCGCAAATCGGCCAGAGCTACCAAGCCATCGCGCTTCGCTCGCAGTTCGCGTTCTGACGAACGCAAGCACGGCGCGCTCCTGAAAGGAACAGACCCTGTGATCGATCGAACGCACACTCGCCGCGAGGCCTTGCGCCTCGGCGCCGCCGCCTCGTTCGCCGTCCCGGCGCTGGCGGCGGGCGCGGCGCGTTCCGCCGCGCCCGCAGAGATCCTCAACGTCAGCTACGATCCGACCCGCGAGCTCTATGCCGACATCGACGGGGCCTTTTCGCGCTACTGGAAGGACCACGTCGGCCAGGATCTGAAGATCGACCTCAGCAATGGCGGTTCCGGCGCCCAATCGCGCGCCGTGATCGACGGGCTGCAGGCCGACGTCGTCACGCTGGCGCTGGCCTACGACATCGACGCGATCGCCGATCGGGGGCTGATCGCCAAGACCTGGCAATCGCGGCTTCCCGACAATGCGAGCCCCTACACCTCGACGATCGTGCTGCTCGTGAGAAAGGGCAATCCCTGGAAGATTCACGATTGGGGCGATCTGGTTCGACCCGGCATCCAGGTGGTCACCCCCAATCCGAAGACGTCGGGAGGCGCGCGATGGAACTTTCTCGCCGCCTGGGCCTGGGCGCTGAAGCAGCCGGGCGGCTCGCCTGCCTCGGCGAAAGCATTCTTGCAGAAGCTCTACGGCCAGGTGCCGGTGCTGGACACCGGCGCGCGCGGGTCCACGAACACCTTCGCCCAGCGCGGCATTGGCGACGCACTGCTGGCCTGGGAGAACGACGCCTATCTGGTTTTGGCTGAGCAACCTGGAGCGTTCGAGATCGTCGCACCGTCGATCTCCATTCTCGCCGAGCCCCCTGTAGCCGTCGTCGACAGGGTGGTCGACCGCAAGCACACGCGCACGCAAGCCGAGGGCTATCTCAACTTCCTCTACAGCCCTCTGGCGCAGGACCTGATCGGCAAGCACCACTTCCGTCCGCGCAATCCGGCGGCCTTGGCGAAGTACGACGCGAAGTTCCCCAGGATCCCGCTCGTGACGATCGACACCCAGTTCGGCGGCTGGCGGAAGGCGCAAGCCCAGTTCTTCGCTGACGGTGGCGTGTTCGATCAGATTTACGCGCCGCGGTAGAGCGCCCGGAGCCCCTCGCGTGACGACAGCGACGATTGCGGCCGCGCCCCGGGGGCGTTGGCGCGAGGCTTCGATCCTGCCCGGGTTCGCGCCCACGCTCGGTTTCGTTCTGCTCTACCTGAGCCTGATGCTGCTCATTCCGCTTGCGGCCTTGGTCGCAAGGCCCTGGGCGTCGGGTTGGGACGGAGTCTGGGGCACGGTCACGCAGCCACGGGTACTGGCGGCGTTGCGCCTGAGCTTTGGCGCCGCCGTCGCGGCGGCCGCAATCAACACCGTCATGGGCCTTCTCGTCGCCTGGGTTCTCACCCGCTACGACTTTCCTGGCCGCCGGCTGGCCGACGCGATGGTGGACCTGCCGTTCGCCTTGCCGACGGCGGTCGCGGGCATCGCGCTCGCCACGGTATATGGTCCGCACGGTTGGATCGGCGGCCCGCTCGCGCCTCTGGGCGTCAAGATCGCCTACACCCGGCTCGGCATCCTGGTCGCCCTGGTGGCGGTAGGCCTGCCGTTCATCGTCCGCTCGGTTCAGCCGGTGTTGCAGGACTTCGACGCCGAGGTCGAAGAGGCCGCCGTGACGCTCGGCGCACGGGCCTGGCGACGCGCCGTCAGCGTCGTGTTGCCGGCCGTGGCGCCGGCCCTGGTCACCGGCTTCGCGCTGGCGTTCGCCCGCGCGGTCGGCGAGTACGGCTCGGTCATCTTCATCGCCGGCAACATGCCGGGCCGCTCAGAGATCGCGCCGCTGCTGATCGTCATCAAGCTCAATGAGTTCGACGACGCCGGCGCGGCGTCGGTGGGGTTGGCCATGCTGGTCCTCTCCTTCGGGGCGCTGCTGGCGGTGAACCTCGTCCAGCTGGCGATGGCTCGCAGAGGCCACCGATGAGACGGGTGACGCCTCAGCGGCCGTCGGCGTCGGCCTGGATCTTGATCGCCGTCGCGCTCGCCTGGCTGGGGCTGGCCATCGGCCTGCCGTTGGCGACGGTCTTCACTGAAGCGTTTCGCCGCGGCGCATCGGCCTTCCTGGCCGCCATCACCGATCCGGACGCGCTCGCCGCGATCCGGTTGACGTTGATCGTGGCGGCCATCGCCGTGCCGCTCAACGCCATCTTCGGCCTGGCGGCGGCTTGGGTGGTCACCAAGTTCGACTTCCGCGGCAAGAGCCTGCTCGTCAGCCTGATCGACCTGCCGTTCTCGATGTCGCCGGTGGTCTCCGGCCTGGTCTGGGTGCTGCTGTTCGGCGCGGAGGGCTGGTTCGGCCCACTGCTCGAGCCGTTGGGGATAAGCATCATTTTCAGCACGAGCGGCATCGTGCTGGCGACCATCCTGGTCACTCTGCCCTTCGTGGCGCGCGAGCTGATCCCGTTGATGCAGTCGCAGGGAACGGACGAGGAGCTGGCGGCCGCCACGTTAGGCGCGGGCGGCGCTTCCATCTTCTTCCGTGTCACTCTGCCGAACGTCGCCTGGGCGCTGCTGACCGGCGTGCTTCTGTGCAATGCACGGGCGATGGGCGAGTTCGGCGCGGTGTCCGTGGTTTCCGGGCACATCCGGGGCCTGACCAACACCATGCCCCTGCACGTCGAGCTGCTCTACAACAACTATGACTTCGTCGGCGCCTTTTCCGTGGCCTCCCTGCTGGCCGGCCTCGCCGTCGTGACGCTGGTGCTGAAGACCGTCATGGAGCGGCGTTTCACCGGCGCCGCCGAGTCAGACGGCCGGACGCTGACGAGGTTTCGATGAGTCTCATCGTCGAGAACCTGACCAAGCAGTTCGCGCGCTTTCCGGCGCTGAACGGCGTCTCGTTGAACGCCGTGCCGGGCGAATTCCTTGCGCTGCTCGGACCTTCCGGATCGGGCAAGACGACGCTGCTGCGTGTGATCGCGGGGCTGGAGTCGCCGGACGCGGGCGCAGTCCGCTTCGACGGGGAAGACTTCCTCGCGCTCACCGCGCGTGAGCGCCGCGTCGGCATGGTGTTCCAGCACTATGCGCTGTTCCGGCACATGACGGTCGCCAAGAACGTCGCGTTTGGACTCAGCGTGCGCCCGTCGAAACAGCGTCCCAGCCGCCAGGAGATCGACGAGCGGGTCCAGCGGCTGCTCGCCCTGATCCAGCTCGAAGGTCTCGGCGACCGCTACCCGGCGCAGCTCTCGGGCGGCCAGCAGCAGCGCGTGGCGCTGGCGCGCGCTCTGGCCATCGAGCCGCGCATCCTCTTGCTCGACGAGCCCTTCGGGGCGCTCGACGCCAAAGTGCGCAAGGACCTGCGCCACTGGCTTCGGCGCGTGCACGACGAGACAAAGATCACGACCATCTTCGTCACCCACGACCAGCAGGAGGCGATGGACATCGCCCATCGCGTCGCCGTGCTGCGCGACGGGCGCATCGAACAGATCGGCTCGCCGCAGGACCTGGCCGAGCGGCCGGCATCGGCGTTCGTCTTCGACTTCCTCGGCGACGCCAACCGCCTGGAGTGCGTTTGCGCTGGCGAACGGGCCGCGTTCGACGGTTTTGACGCACCAGCTGTCGTGGCTGGCGAGGTCGCCGATCGCGCCACGGCGTGGTTCCGGCCACACGAAACCCTGCTCGCGGCGGAGGGACCGGGGATTGCTGTCACCGTCGCCGACATACTGGTCAAGGGTGCGCTCGTGCGGTTCGAGTGCCGCACCGACGACGGACGCGTGTTCGATGCAGACTATCCGGCCGGCGCGCCGCCGCAGGTCGCCATTGGCGCATTGGCCAGGCTTCGGCCGAAGCGGGTGTTCGTGTTCGCCGGCGGTGGCCAGGACTGGGCCGCTGTCACCCCGGGCTGAGCGACAGATACTCCGAGGACAGGATCGAGCGTGATCACGTCGCCGACGCTTCGGGGATCGGGAAAGGCGACAACCTGACCTGTCATTCTCCGCCCTTTTTAGGAGAACACCCGGTCCTGCAACTCCGCGATCAGCGGACGCAGCGGCTGGGCGAGGAACTGACCGTCATCGCAGCGGATGTGCGCCGTGCGGAGTTCGCAAAGCCGCGCGAAGTCCCGGCCGATGACGGCGGTCTGCGCGGATAGCCAGCCAGCATCGGTGAGCGGCGCCAGGAGCTGGAACAGTTGGACAAGACCCGGCGTGAAGGTTTCGGTCTCGGGCCCAAGCCGGTCGGCGAGGTCGCGCAGCACCATCAGCGCCACGAGGCCGCCGACGCCGAAGGTGATCGGCGGCGAGACACCGGCTCGCAGGGCCTGTCCAGCCCAGGCTTCCAGCGTCGCGGGGGCCAGGCCGACGATCCTGCAGGCCGCCTCGCTGGGGAAGGTGAGCGGGGCGTATTTGCGCCTGCAGCCGGCCGGGGTCATCGGCGTCAGGTCCAACAAGCGATGCGGCAGGGAACGTCGTGGGCGTCGCAGATGTCGCCCAGCCGGGCGACGGCGTCGGCGCCGCCTTTGAGGACTTCGGCCGCCAGCGCGAGCGCCAGGCGCCCGACCTGGTCGGGGGCTACGCTCAGGGTGACTTCCTCATCGTCCAAGCCCCACGCCGCCTCAAGAGTTCGCACCCATGTCGTGCACGTTGAGGGTGAGCGCTCCGCTGCGCTCGACGATCAAGGTCACGCGGCGGTAGCGTGGACCGTCCGCCCGCCGCAGCAGGTCGATCCGATCCAGGTGCGTGGCGGCGCCGGTCATGGCGACCCTCCCTGTTCTATAGTTATCCTATCGATTTTATGGAGTATGGCTGCAGCCCTTTTCCTGAGGCTGCCTTTAGCTCCCCTGCTCGCCCTGTCGGCGCGTGCGCCAGTCCGAGTTTTCCGGGCTAGGCGGAGCGGCTCCATTCATGGCGCCCTTCGTCTGCTCGGGCTAGGCTGGACGCCTCTAGAGGCTCGACGGAGGCTTAGACATGCCGCGCAGGGCGTCTGCGTTCTTGGGCAGCTTGGCGTTCCTGGTGGTTGCGCCCGGGACCGTGGCCGGGCTCGTGCCGTGGTGGATCTCGCGGTGGCGACTGAATGCGCCCCTGCTCGGGCTGGAAGCCGGGCGGTGGATCGGTGTCTTGCTGATCCTTGTCGGTGCGGCGGTCGTTCTCGACGCTTTCGCCCGGTTCACGTGGCAAGGCCTAGGCACGCCTGCCCCCTTGTTTCCGACACAACGGCTTGTGGTCACGGGGCTCTTTCGCCACGTGCGCAACCCGATCTACGTTGCGGTGACGGCGGCGATCTTCGGCCAGGGGATGCTGTTCGGCGACGCCAGGTTGTTCGTCTATGGAGCGGCGGTCTGGCTGTTCTTCCACCTGTTCGTGTTGGCGTACGAAGAGCCAACCCTGCTGGCGACATATGGTCCCGAATACGAGGCGTTCCGCGCTCGCGTACCTCGGTGGATCCCGCGGCTCCGGCCGCTTCGACCGGATGAGCCGGGGTAGACCGGACGCGCCGCGCTGAGCGCCTGTCTCGCGTCGGGCGCCGGGTGCGCGCCCCTGAGGCCGCTTCCGTTGAGCGTCCAATTCCTGGGGGGGCCTGAGCGTCCGCTTCCGACCCAAAGTTCTGCCTTGGAACGGACCTGGCAGGGGCGGATCGCCTCTCCGCCGTGGCGCGACACGGGAGACCTTTCAACTTAGCATCGCCGCATGGAGAGGGAGCGTGCGCAGATGGCTGTGCGGCAAGCCGAGCTGATGAACGCCGCCGCGGCGTCGATATGACCGGTGCGGCATCGGAACTACCGACCGACGCGGCGATCGAGGACAACCTCGTCCACCGCATCGACCGCCAGCGCGACGGCGTTGGCATCGTCGTGGGCGTCATCGATCGGGATGGCCGGCGCGTCATCGCGCACGGACGCTACAAGCGCGGCGGCCGGCGTCAGGTCGACGGCGACACGCTGTTCGAGATCGGCTCGAACGGCAAGGTGTTCACGTCGCTCTTGCTGAGCGACATGGCGCGGCGGGGCGAGGTCAGGCTGGACGATCCCGTCGCCAAATACCTGCCCGACGGCGTCACGATGCCCGAGCGCGGAGGGCGCAGCATCACCTTGGTCGACCTGGCGACCCACACGTCGGGCCTTCCCCGCATGCCGGCGAACTTCGCGCCGAAGGACCGACACAATCCCTATGCGGACTATACGGTCGAGCAGCTCTACGCCTTCCTGAGCAGCCACACGCTCACGCGCGACATCGGCGCCCAATACGACTACTCGAATGTCGGCGTCGGCCTTCTTGGACACGTGCTCGCGCGGCGGCGCGGGACGACCTACGAGGACCTCGTGCGCGACCGCATCACCGCCCCGCTCGGGATGCGCGACACCGCAATCACGCTTTCGCCCGATCTGAAGAAGCGGCTGGCGCATGGCCATGACGAGGACGGCCGCCCCGTGCCCAACTGGGACCTGAAGGAGGCGACCGCGGGCGCCGGCGGGCTCCGTTCGACCGCGAACGATCTCCTCAAGTTCCTGGGGGTCGTGCTTGGCTATCAGGACTCCCCGCTGAAGCCGGCGATGGACGCTCAACTCGCCTTCCCGATGCGGGTTGCCGAAGGCGCCGAGCGGCATCCCCTGCAGCGCCAGGAAGACCGGACTTCGATCGGCCTCGGCTGGCACGCCATGGAGACCGAACGTGGGCAGGTGGTCATGCACGGCGGCGGCACCGGAGGTTATCTGACCTTCATGGGCCTGAACCTCGCGCGCGGCTGGGGCGCGGTCGTGCTGACGAACATGTTCAGAACGCCCGCCGCCGTCATCGGCGTGCCGATCCTCACCGGCGCGCCGCTCGCGCCGGCGCCCAGGTGGCGGCGAGCGATCACCATCGAGCCATCGGTTCTGGACCGATACGTGGGTCGCTATCGCTTCGCGCGCGGGGTTGGACCGGGCTGGATCGACATCGCGCAATGGAATGGCGCCCTGGTCGCGAACGTGGAGGGCATGGGCGAGGCGCCGATCTACGCCTCGAGCGCCACCAGGTTCTTCTGGAGGGTCGCCGAGGTCGAGCTTACGTTCGAAACCGACGCTGATGGCGCCGCCATCGCACTGGTGACCCGGAGCGCGCAAGGTGAGAACCGGGCCGTGAGGGAATAGCCGCTTCGGGCCGACTCCTGCCGGAAGCGAAACGCCGCAAAGCCGGGCGCGTCCATCGACAGGACCGGAATCCGGACGCCGCCATCTCCGGTCACCCCCCCGGAGAGTTCTGCTTTCGGGCAACTCACTTATGACCGCTTCTGATGCCGTGGACGGCTCTCCACCATCCGCTGCAGCTTTGCTGCGGCCGAGAGCAGGAGGAGAGCCATGGAAGAAGTTGTCGTCGTTGGGTTGGACATCGCCAAGTCGGTGTTCCAGCTGCACGGAGTGAGCGCCGCCGGGGCGGTTGTGTTGCAACGGAAGGTGACGCGGTCGCGGTTGCTGCCGCTGTTTGGGAAGCTGCGGCCGTGCCTGGTCGGGATCGAGGCCTGCGCCACGGCGCACCACTGGGCGCGGGAGCTCAAGCAGCTCGGCCACGATGTGCGCCTGATGCCGCCTGGCTACGTGAAGCCCTATGTGAAGCGGCAGAAGAACGACATGGCCGACGCCGAAGCGATCTGCGAGGCGGTCACACGGCCGACGATGCGCTTCGTCGAGATCAAGTCGCCTGAGCAGCAGAGCGTGATGGTGCTCCATCGCACCCGCCAGACGCTGATCGGCCAACGCATCCAGCTATCGAACTCGATACGGGCGCATATGGCTGAGTTCGGCCTTGTTGCTGCAGCTGGTCGCGAAGGGCTTCAGCGGCTGATCGATAGCCTGAGCGCGAGCGACGAGGTCCCAGCTACAGCGCGCGCCTGCCTGCTGATGCTGGCGGCCCAGCTTCGGCTGGCGAGCGCTCAGATCCTGGAGGCCGACCGGGCGATCGCGGCCTCGGTGCGTTCGAACGAAGCGGCGCGGCGGTTGATGGGCGTGCCTGGCGTCGGGCCGCTTCTGGCGAGCGCGATCACCGCAGCCGTGCCCGATCCAAGAGCCTTTCGTTCGGGTCGCAACCTGGCCGCCTGGATCGGGCTTGTGCCGCGTCAGAACTCGAGCGGCGGGAAGGAGCGACTCGGATCGATCACCAAGGCGGGGAACCGCTATCTGAGGCAGCTGCTCGTCGTCGGAGCGATGGCGGTGATCAGGCGCGCCCAACAGTGCGGGACCCGTCGGGCGTGGCTTGCTCGGTTGATGAGCCGACGCCCGACGAAGGCCGCAGCGGTGGCGCTGGCCAACAAGACCGCCCGCATCGTCTGGGCGATGTTGGCCCGCGGCGAGGCGTACCGCGAGCCGATTGCGGCCTAAGAGATCAGGCTACGGCCTGAAGACCGGCAAGGGCAGACAGGAGTGATGCTAAGGCGGCGGGACCGCGAAGAGGGACACCCCAGTTGAGTCAGGGCGCTCAGAGCGCGTGCTTCTGATCGGGACCCGCTTCAACGGAAGACATCATGGCCAGCGGCCTTAGAGCGCCGCGCTCACAGGCCGAACACATGACCGCACCGACAGCCGAAGCAGAGCACCTAGACACCCTTGCCACCGGAGAGCCGTCCACACATGACTCAAAGCGGACATAACGAACGCCCGCTCTTGGGCAGGTCGCTGATGTCCGCTCCTATACCCAAAGCAGACCTCCGCAAGCAGGCCCTAAGCCGCTCGGCCGCCGTCCTTGCGAATGCCATGGGCGATGAAGTTCACGGCGTCGAGCCGGTCCATCTTCCGCTGCTGCAGGAGGTGATCGGCGTGACTCCCCCGTTCGGAGAAGATCGCCACAAGCACATTGGCGCCCGTGACGTGCTTGCTGCCGGCGGAATTCACGTGAACCACGGCGCGCTGCATCACGCGGTGAAGGGCAGGCGTCCCCGGCGATTTGTCCTTCAGCTCCTGCAGGCTCATCCGCGTCAGGTCGGCCGGCTTGGCGTCCTCGCCGTCGTCGACGACGAGGGCCTTCAGGTGGCCGTCAACGTAGGCGGTGAGGGTCTTCCTGAGCTCGCCGAGGTCGACCTCGCAGGCGCGCATCACTTCGGCCGCGTCCACGTCGTCGATCAGCGCGAGCAGCAGATGCTCCAACGTCGTATGCCGGTGCTTGCGCGCCGCGGCCAGTCCGACAGCCCTGTGAAGTGTCGCGTCCAGCGTAGCGCTGTAGCTCACGCGCCCTCGTGGGATGGGAGGGGGCAGCTCGCGCGTTTGAGGGGCATCCGCGGGTGGCGCCGACGTCGGCGCTTGCGACTGCTCCGCCTTGGCCTCAGCGGCCTTGACCGCGGCCGAGAGCGTATTCCAATCGGGCGTGCCGAAGGCCTTGGCGATCAGCTCAAGGCTCTCGCTGATGGTGATCTTCAGCCCTTTGGCCGCCAGCGCCGCGCGCACGGTCTGAGCCATGGCCTTGGCGTCGCGAAAATCGCGCATGTCTTCACCCTTTGCTTGAACGAATTGGGTGCGCCAGATGCTTGCGTTGCTGACCCGTTCGTTCGGGAGCAAAGGAGGTTCGGCAAAGTCCGCGATACGTTCACCGTACCCTCGCATCGGAGGGCGCAAGCGGCAGGTCGTATCAACCGATGGATAGATTGATCGCCGCCGACATGGGCGTCAACGGGAATGACCGCTTCTGGCGCTTAGCGGACGCTAGTGGCTGGCGCCTGCAGCCAGACGCTTCTCCCGATTGATCGCCTCCGCGATTTCGGCCGCGGTCCGGTCGAGCAGCTCGGTCCGAATGTACCTCGCACGCCCCCTAGATCGACGCACTCTTGCCGTTGGCGCTCAGCCAAATGGAGTTCGAGTGTCGTCAACGTCCACCTCTACGACGTCGCCTAGCCCGATGCTGAAGACGATCGGCCAGCCATGAACTAAGCGATTGCCGCTGACGTATACGGCCTCTCCGCTGAGAAACATTATGTTCAGTAGTAGAAGCGCGGCGAACCAAGCGAGATATAGGCCGCCGACCAGGGCTAACAGCCACCAATAGAACGCAAAGCCGGCGCCTGAGATCGCTGTCGCCGTGTTGTAGCGTGAGGCGCCGAAGACGATCAGCCACGCGAGCAAAGCCAGCCAGACCGCCCCAAACAGGGCTGCCCGGCCCTTCCTGAAGCGCGCGAGGCAGACTCTGGTAGCCATCGCAAACACCTTCGAGCGTATTCTCCAGGGTAGTCAACGACGGCGCAAACCGGATGACCGCTTCTGGCGCTTAGCCGACATCCTCGCCGAGAATCCGCCTAACGCATCCAAGCTGGCGGATTCCGCGCGTACGCGATCTTGAACGCCGTGAAGCCCGCGAGCGCGCCGTATACGGCGGAGAGTAGCGAACGCCGCAATATAACGCCCCAGCCAGTCCAGGTGATCGACCTATTGGACGCGAGAACCTCTCCGACGGTATCCACCGCGCGAGACTGGTGGCCCAGAGTCCAGACCTGGATGAGCGCGGTGATCGAGAGCGCGAGGATCGAACCTGCGAGAGCTGCGTGCGCAGGCTTGCGGAAGCCGAGGCTGTGCAGCGCGCACCAAATCGGCGCGCCCAGCAGAGAGACGAACAAGAAGATCTCCAGCTCGGCAAAGAAGTCCGCCAGCGTCGCCAAGGGCCAGTTGGTCGGACCAAAGGCAGGCGGCTGCGGGTTGAAGCCGGTGGCGATAAGCAACTCATCGAAGGCGGTGACCGCCAGCGCCCCCCCAACCACGACAAGCGCCGCAGCGACCATCGCACTACCGATCGTCGTCTCGTGACCAGCGGCGGTAACGCGGCGCTCTGTCATTCACCGCATGCTAGGCGGTCTGCGGGCTGAGAGACCAGAGGCTTTCAGGCAATGACCGCTTCTGGCGCAAAGCCAACTCCCTGATCGCATGAGAATCGGCGGTGATTGAGCGCAGCGAGGCGAGGTGGCGCGATCGCCGGGCCCTAGGCGCCGAAGCGGGCGATCCCGTATGGTTGGAGATGGGCGTTCGGGAGGCGCGGCATGCTGCGGGGAGCGGCTCTGGTCTCTGGCGCGGCTTTGCTGGCCGCACTCGGGGCGGGCGGGCGCGCCGGCGCCTCGCCCACGGCCGTCCCGACGCCAGCAGCCGCCCCACTGCCGTCGACGGCCCAGGCTCAGCAGCCATCCGTCGCCGGTGGCCAATCGTCGACGGTTGCGCTGACCGCCACCCAGTTCGCCAAGCTCCCGCGCAGCGAGCAGGCGGACCTCCTCGAACTGGCGGCGATAACCAATAAGGTCAGATCCGCCGACTACCAGGACGCGCTCACCCAGCTCACCGAACTGACCGCCAAGGCTGAGTTCCCGAACCTCCCGCCCGTCGTCACTCACACCGCTTACGGCATGCTGGCCGAGCTCGAGATGCGGGCCGGGCGGCTCGACGACGCTGACGCGGCGGCCCGTTCGCTGGTCGCATCGCCACTCGCCAATCTCTTCGACTGGCGCCTGGCGCTGGGCGTCGCGGCGGCGCGGCGCGACGCGCGCGATGAGATCGTCGACCTCACAGCGATCGCGACGAAGTATCCCGACAGCATCAGGACCGCAGGCGCCGTCCCGGTCATGGCGATCTACGGCGGCGCGGACGCGCTGCAGGACGCCCCCGAGTTGCGCTACCGACTGGGGCAGGCGCTGATCGCCGCCAACTGGCGCCCGCCCGCCCCGTTCGATGATGTCAGCCCCTTCCTCGTCGGTCAGGTCGGGGCCATGCTCGACCACGGCGACCTCGCCAGCGCCCGCGGCTTGATCGGCGACGTCGACGAGCCCGTGGCACTGCTTGGCGCCCGGGTCGACAAGCGCTTCGCGCCGCTCGTGGCCGACAACCCGCGCGCGTTCGACCTCGAGGCGGTGCACGCCCGGCGCATGGCCGCCGTCGACGTCGCTATCGCCGCCAATCCCGGCCTTGCCGCCGGCATGGTCGCCAAGCTTGAAGGGATGCTCGCCTTCGGCGATTTCGCCGGTGCGCTGAAGCTTGTCGACGACACGCTGCCAAAGATCGAGCCGCCGAACGGCCAGCCATCGCCCTACATCGACGCGCAGGCCATGTACGCGCGACTGATGGGCGAACGCGCCCAGGCGCTGCAGGGCCTTGGCCGCTACGACGAAGCGCTAGCCGAGCTGACCCGCGCGGCCAACCGACCGGAAAACGGCGGGATCAACACGACCCAGCGGCTCGAGCTCGCCAGGCTTGAGATCGCCATGGGCCGGCCCGCTGACGCGACCGCGACGCTTGCCGTGCTAGAGCCCTTGGACCTGTCGGCCACCGGGCGCCTGGCGGTCGCAGGTCTTCGCGGCTGTGCGGCGCAAGCCGCCGGCGACGCCAAGGGGGCTGAGGCCGCGCGCGACTACCTCGCCGCGCACGCCGCGGACAACCCGGCGCAGGCGTTCCAGGCGCGGGTTTGCATGGGCGACACTCAGGAGGCGGCTCAGCTCCTCATCGGCCTGCTCGATCATCCGATCTCGCGCCTCGACGCGCTCGCCTACGTGCAGGCCTGCAAGCGCCCGCCGGCCCCCCCGGCGCATCCCAACGACGAAGACCGCCGGGCCGCCGTCCTTGCCCTCCCCGACGTGCAAGCCGCCATCGCCAAAGTCGGCCGCATCGAGACCGCCCCCCTCTACCGCTCTTACTTCTAGGGGTGCTCGTCCGTTAACACCCCTCGTCAGACCTTCACGTGGTCCGTGTGGGCAGCCGACCCGATGGTGGCTTTCGAGCCAGGAGCGAGCGTCTGCTATCGACCCAACGCGGACCCGGCGTCGCAGCGCCAAGAGCGGGCCGGACCGTGTCACGGGCGCCGACATAGTCAGCTTTCGGCATTGCAGCTCGGACTCGACAGACACGCGCAGAAGTTGTTCGACAACAGAGCGGTCGGCGGAGGCTACCCAGAATGACTTCGCTTCGCTTGTTGTGGGTTCGCGCTGCTGGCGCTCCTTGTGGCGTGGCCAGCAGTTGGTCAGCAGTTGTGGGGCGGCGTTTCCGTGGGCGCGACGGTTGCGGACGTCGAGCGGGCGTATCCCACAGCGCACATGGTCGGCGACCCAAACAACCGCCAGAACATGACCGCGCATGGCGACCACTGCCTGCTTCACTTTGATGAGGCAGCATTTGGCCACTATCGCGGTCGCGCAACCTTCTGCTTTGCGAACGGGAGATTGACGACGGACGAACTGGGCATCAACGCCGTCGACACGGGCGCACCGTTTGGCGCGAGCGACGCGCTTGCCATATTGAAAGAGCTGCGAAGGCAGTATGGAGCGCCGGTTCACTGCGCCCAGCTCGGCGCATCGGCACCCGCTGCAGATAGGAACAGCGTCGCCTGTCACTGGATCGTGGGCGAACTGTTCGTGGGCTCCTTAGCCTATGTAGGCCAGCCGCTGGCGGTCGTTATGTACCATCGGGTCGGACCTTCAGATCGCGACCTCTGCCATTTGTACCCCGAGGAGTGCCACCGCTTACCTTCGCGGTGATGCGACACCAACGCCCTACGGCCGCTTCCACCCTTAGCGGACTCTGGGAGCGTCCGCTCTCGGGCAACGCACTTGTGACCGCTTCTGGCGCTTAGCGGACGTCCTGACCACCATGACCGCGCCGATAACGTCGCCGGGGCGCTTCTCGCCGCATGGACCTTTAGGCAGGCTTTCGCGCCTTAGCCCGCTGGGCGCTCCAGATTCCGGCGAAGATCGCTGTAAACGCCCCAGCCATGCCGGCTATCATAGTGGTCGCCATGGCAATGGCCCGTAGCTCAGATGGCGGTATGTGGTTCATGAAGTGGATCATATCGCCGCGTTGGAACGCGCGCCATGCTTGTCAACGGCGGCGCATTTCAAACTGAGACACTACCTGAAATTGCGACCGTCGATCAGCAAAGGGCTACGATGATGCGCGCGGCGGTGCAGTATTCAATCATGCGGGACGACCCCAGGGCTGCCGGCCGAGAAATCTCCAGGCTGTTGGGCCGATTCAATGTGGAGGCCGTTGGCGAACCATCCGGAGAGCCGTTCGTGCTCAGCATCAAGGCGCCCGGTTCGGACGAGATCCTGGGCGGCCTCCGGGCCGTATCCTACTGGGGCTCTTTCTATATCAGCGACGTCGTGGTGCCGGAAACGGCGAGGCGGCAACGCCTTGGATCAGAGCTCATGCGGCAGGCGGAGCACGAAGCGCGTGCGAGAGGCTGTCTGCACATGTGGCTGGACACGTTCGAGTTTCAGGCGCGCCCGTTCTACGAGCGCCTGGGCTTCGAGGTCTTCGGGCGGCTGGACGGGCTGGAACCCTTCTTTCCGCGGTACTTCATGAAGAAGACCTTGGAGCCGCCGAGCGATCAATGACCGCTCTTGGCGCTTAGCGGACATGAGCGTCCGCCTGGCTGGGAAGCACTGGCGGCGAGATCAAGGCGACAAGGTTTCATTCCAGTACGGAGCGCACCGCTTTGTCACGTCGGTCGGCGCTTCGCGGTTCATGCGCGCTTCGCATTCGGTCTTTGAGTCGGCGCATGCCCATGCGTGCCGTAGCTCGTAACAGTAGTCGTCTGCGCCCTGTCGTCCGGCGCCCGGCGCGAGGCGCGAGGCCGCGAAGGCGGCGGCCAACCCCGCCGTCACCGCTGCGATCAAGAGCACCGTCGTACGGACCTTCACGCGGCGAATGTTAGCACTCGGTCGGTTGCGGGTCAGGCGGGCGATCCATGCGCGTCCCCCGGGGCAACGCGGTCGCTGGTCAGCGGACCGGCGGTTAGACGGTTGCCGACGCCGCGCGTTCTTCGTTGAAGTAGGCGCGCCAGACCTGCGCCACGTCACGGGGCTCGCTCGGCTGGACCTCCGCCATCAGCCGGTCGAGATAGTTGCGATAGTCGGCGTTCATCCCCGCGCGCGCCATCCTCCAGACCGCTCGATAGGCCGGGTTGCCCATCAGGCCCCTGAGCGTCAGTTCGTCGGTGGCCCAGCCCCGCGCGTCGAGCGTCTTGGACCGGAACTGCAGGAACGAGTCCTCGTAGTTCCAAAAGCAGGCGCAGGCGAAAGAGTAGAAGGCGAAGACCCGCGCGGGTTCACCCGTCCCGCCGTCGAAGGCGCTGACAAGGGTCTCGCTCAGGCCCGGCTCTGACATTTTCATCAGCATGTCGACCGTCCTGGCGCTGCGGCCCTGCTGCATGAGGGACTTCTGGTTTGCGTTCGCCTGCCGCATCTGGAGCGCCAGGAAGGCGAACGAGACAACGACGGCGACCCCGCTGAGAAAGCTGCCGATAGACGCAAGATCTGAAAGCGACATGACCCACCCCAAGTTTGCCGCGTTCGATGATAGCTGGATCGCGCCATCGCCACACGGCCGAGGCGGCTGTCCGCATGACTGCTTGTAGCGCTTAGCGGACCTTCGCCGGACGGTTGGCTTTGGGCTTCAGGTGAACCGAGGCGCGGAACGAGCCGTCCATCTCAAAGGGCGTGGACTGGTGTTCGTGGGAGACCCTCCAGGCGCCTTTGCGCTTCTCCAGACCCAGGGTCAGCCGAAACCACAGATCGGTCGCGCCGCCGTCGGTGCGGCGCCCGCTCATGTGCGCGAGCGCGTGCGCGAAAGCCACGCTATCGCCGACGACGACCTCAAGGTCGCGCAGCTCATAGCCCATCGGCCCGTCCCAGCTGGAGAACCACCTCTCAGCGCCCTTAAAGCCGCCGGTCGCAACGAGCGGCGGCGCCAGCGAAAAGACGGTGATGTCTGGCGTCCCGGTCCGGGACAGCGCCTGCACGTCCTTGCTGCGCAACGCCTCCGCCCTGGCCTCGATGACTGATCGGACGGCCTGTTGATCTTCTGCAGCTGTCACCGGCGCAACTCCTCGACTCCATGCTCCCTCCAGGACGCACGGGCGGCCGGCAATCCGACGGCGGCTCTCTGGGGTCAAGTGGTCGGAACGCCGAGGAACGACCGCTTCTGGCGCATCGCCGACATCGGCCACTGGGGGCTTGACCTAAACCTATGTTGAGGTTGTACGCCCGCCTTTCGATCGCTCTCTCTCTGTGAGAGGAGACCCCATGACCATCGTGCTCGACCACACCATCGTGCCCGCCCGCGACAGGGCTGCGTCGGCGAAATACTTCGCGGAGCTATTCGGCCTGTCGGCCGGGGAACCGGTCGGCCCGTTCACGCCGGTGCAGGTCAATCCTTCGCTGACCTTCGACTTCGACGACCGAAGACCGTTCGAAGTCCATCACTATGCCTTTCACCTGAGCGATGAAGAGTTCGACGCCATCTTCGGCCGCGTCAAGGCGCGCGGCCTCGCCTACGGCAGCGATCCATACGACCAGGAGAACATGCGGGTTCGCGAGTTCAACGGCGGGCGCACGATGTATTTCAAGGAGCTAAACGGCCACCTGCTGGAGATCCGGACGCGAACCTCTGCGGACGACATCGCCTCCAGCCGCCGCGGCTGATCCAACCGTGGCCCCCGAAACCCGGGGCGCAATGCGCATTCCGAGCCGGGGCGCGCTAACGGCAGGTCTTGGCGTCAGGCTGGGACGGCGAAGGCCGCCTCGGCGGTTTGCAACTGCCTGACGCTCCAGGGGTCATCGGACACTTGCGAGAGGCGCTCGCGGATCTCGGCCAAGCGCTGCTGAGACCCATCCTCGCCAGCGATCATGCCGGTCAGCGCGAGGTAGCCCTCGAACAAGAGCTGGCCTTCCGGCGCCGTTGATAGCGCCGCCGCCTTCGCGAACGCATCGCGCGCTGCTGTCAGGCTGCCTGACGCCAAAGCGTGCGCGCCGACCAGCCAGACAGCGCCGGCGCGCACGTCGTCGGCTCCGTTGAGGCGCTCGTCCAACTCAACGCAGAGCGCCGCGGCGGCCGCACCGAGACGCTGCTCCTCGGGCGTCACGCTCTGTCCGTCGCCCCAGCCGGGCCATGTGTCGGCGCCAATGTTGTAGCTAACACGCCGCGCCAACGTGACGAACTCGCGCGATCCTTCCGCATCCTGACCCGCGAGCTCCTCCGCACACGCCAACGCCTCCTTCACGAACAGGCGCGCCGCCGGCAGGTATGAGCTCAGCTCTCGCGCCTCTATCACCGACAGGCGCCTCAAGGTTCGCAGGGCCTGGAAGTCTGGCGCCGTGAGCGGCGCGAGCACAGCGTTCTCCATCGCTGGTCCCTCTCGCTGGTTGTAACCGCAACCTTCAAGTTAGCGCGCCGCATGACCGCTCGCCTAGGGCGCCGTTCCTGGTCGGAGGGCGCGCACCGCGGCCCGGAGCAGCGCGACGGTCTCGGCCGAGGCGTTGCTGTCCTTGGGCTGACGCCACGCGCTCTGGATCGCAACGACCACCTGCTCGCCCGGATTGACGTAGATGAACTGGCCGTAGGCGCCGAGCGTCGCAAAGACGCCGGCGTGGACGCCCGGCACGGGCGGCGTCGCCCACCAGTGGTAGCCGTATCCGCCGGGGTCGCCTGGCGCCAGCCGGCCGAAGTCGGTCGCGGCGCAGTCGGGTCGTCCGGCGAGGTCGCGCCAGCCGGGCGGCAGGACCCGCCGGCCGTCGAACGCTTGGCCGTCCTCCAGCATGAGCAGGCCGAAGCGGCCCACGTCGCGCAGACGAGCGCTGACGCCGAGCCCGCCCATCTCGAGCCCGCCCTCGGATTCGAGTTGCCAGTGGCCGTCGGCCTCCATGCCGGCCGGCGCCCAGACCCGTTCGGCGCAGTATTCGGCCAAGGGTCGGCCCACGGCGGCCGCGACCACCGCGCCCAGCACGCCGCTCTCGCCGGTCGAGTAGTTGAAGACGGCGCCCTGCGGGTGGGCGCGCGGCAGTTTGCACATCAGATCCAGGACGGCGCCGGGCCGCCGGCTGACCATGGCCCGGCCCAGGCGATGGACCTCGGAGCGCCCGTCAGCATCGTCGTCCTCGCGCCAGGCCACGCCCGAGCTCATCCGAAGGACATTGCGGATCGTGACACCCTCGTAGGCCGAGCCGCGCAGCCGCGGCAGATAGGCCTCGCAAGGGTCGTCCAGGCTGCCGATGGCGCCATCGTGGAGCGCGGCGCCGGCAAGCGTCGCGGTCATCGACTTCGCGGTCGAGAAGCTGGTCCAGAGGCTCTCAGGGCCATTGCCCATGCCGTAGTGCTCGAGCGCGATCTCGCCGCGCTTGAGGACCAGCAGCCCGGCCGTGCGGCGGCGGGCCATGAAGTCGTCGACGCCAAGACGTCGATCGCCGAGCTCGTAGGTCAGGTCCGCCAACGTACGGGCGTGGGGCGGCAGCGGCCGCACCGCCTCGCCGCGCCGGATGACGCGCACCGGCCAGACCTGGTCCTGATTGCGCAGCGTCGCCGCCTGGTTTTCGGCCGTTGTCTCGGTGACGTAAGGCGCGATCTCCTCACCCGCCGGCGTGCGCATGACCATGCAACCCTCCTCCCGCTGAGAGGGCGCCGTATCGCCCCGCGGCGGAGGCGCGCGCAAAGCAACTTAAGTTGGCTTGAACCGGGCGTGTCGGCTTGGCATGGTCATGCCCGTCAGGCCGCCTCGAAATCACAGCCGGGGCCGCGGTCTGCGTCAGTCGATTGGGATGAAGATCGAACGGCGAGCCTGCCCGGAAACCGCCTTCGAGAGGTGGCCCTTGCCCGTGGTGTCCTCCACCAGGATCACCTCGCCCGGCCCGATCACGCGCCGCTCGCCGTCGCTCGCCGTGATCTCGACCCCGGCGTCGAGGTTCACGATGTACTGCCGACGCGGCGCGGGGTGCCAATCGAGATTGTAGGCGCCCGACGTCTCGCGAAAGATCACCCCCGTCGCGGGCAGCCGCTGAGACAGCTTCCCGCCAGGGTGCTCCTGAACCCATTGCACCTCGATGTCGCGGAAGTGCGACTCTCCATCCGTATCTTCGTAGAGGTTGTGAATGTGCATCTCGCTTGTCCGTCGGTTGGCCGCTGGAAGGCAGGCTAGCCGAGAGACACGCGCCTCGCACGCAAGACCGAGGTCCGCGTCCACGGCGAAGGGCCTGTCGCCCCCACGACCTGAATGCCCGGCAGCGTCCCTCAGCCCTCGCCGCGGCTCAGGTAGAATAGCGCTTCCACGGGGCGCTCGAATGCCGCGGCGAGCGCGAGGGCGAGCGTGGTCGAGGGCGTGAAGACGCCATTTTCCACGGTGTTGATCGTCTTTCGCGAGACGCCGACGCGGAGCGCGAGCTCGGTCTGTGTCAGGCCAAGCTCGGCGCGGGCCTGCTTCAGTCGGTTTTCGAGCCGGTATCCAATCATGCCTCGCCGCCGCCGCCCGCCGCGCGCTCGAGCAGGAAGAGGCGAAGCGCCGGCCCGGCGACGCCGAGCGCCGCCACGACGGGGATCAGCTCGACAGCGAGGGTGCGGGAGACGAGCGCCACGACGAACAGCGCCGCCACGCCAGCCAGGACCACGGCGTAGCCGACCGCCAGCGCGCGGCCGCGCAACTCCCGGCTGAGCTCATCGTCGAGCACGGGCTTGGCCCAGCTGTCCAGGCCGCGGCCGGCGATCATGAGCGCGAAGAGAAGCGAGATGGCGGTGAAGGCCGCGACCGTGAACAGGTCGATGTGGGTGACCAGCCGGCCGTCGGCGACGTGGCCGGCGGCCCTGATCGCGCCAGGCAGCATGCAGCCGAGGCTGGCCGGCATCAGCAAGAGCGCGATATGCCGGCGCCCCTGCAACCGCTCGGCGCGGAGCATGGCGATCCGCGGTGTCCGCGCGTCGGCTGGAATGCGCCCGAGACGCATCAGGATCAGACCGCAGGCGATGAAGCCGGCGGCCGCCGCGCCGAGCGCAAGGAACTCGGTCCTGCTGAAGTGATCCGGATCGCCGGGAACGAACTGGACGGCGAGCGCGCCGGCGACGACGACCCCCAGCAAGGACATGCCGAGCCCGACTTTGCGTCGCCACTCGAACCTGCGCACCACGGCAAGGATCTCTGTCTCGCTCATTGCCGCACCTGCATGGCAGGCTTCTCCGTGTAACTCATGGGTTACTATGTAACCTATAGGTGATGCCCGTCAACCCCCTTCGCGAGGCAGCGGACGTTGCGCCGGGCTCAGATCGCCGGCTGATCCGCGGGTCGCGGCCGACGGGGCGGGCGGGGCGCGGTGCGGCGGTGGATGGGGCCGCCGGGCAGGTACCACTTGGCCTTCTTCCTCACCATCGGGCTCGGGTCGTCCTGGGCCGCGTCGACCAGGGCGGCCCTGGCCTCGAGTCGGGTATGCACGGAAAGCCCGACCACCCCCACCGCGTGCGCCCGCACGTGCGCGTCCGGATCGGAGGCCAGCAGCCGGCTCGCTCGAGGCAGCACCAGCGCCTCGGCCGGCCGACATGCGCCTTCCTTGCAGCGGTCGCAGGCGAGGGCATGCAGGCCGCTGGCGCGCACCCTCGGATCGGGATCGTCCAGCATCGCGATCAGTTCGCGAAAGGCGTCCTCATCGGCGTAGTGGTCGAGGAACTTGCAGCAGTACTCACGCACGCTGGCGCTCGGATGGCTGAGGTTCGCCCGCACCACCGGCAGCAGCACGGCGCCCCGTTGCAGCATGCGCTGGTAGGCCGCGCGCGCCCGGTGCGGCACGGCCAGCGCCTCGATGAGGTCCTGGTCGCTCATGCCGTCCAGCCTATCAACCGTGCGGTGTGTGTCTACTTTCGACCCCAGACGGGACGTTCCGGGGCGGGGCGAGATCGCCGCGCTCGATGTCAGCCACGAACCTCGGCTCGGCCACAAGCCAACGAGCGGCGAGCAAGGGAAAGGTGACCGATCGGCGCGTGGGGGATCGCGAAAGCTCCCCAGAAGCAACGTTGTTCGAGCGCCATGTAAAATGGCTTGGTGGGCGCGAAGAGAGCCGGTCCGGCCCGAGTCCTTTAGGTCGCCATGGCAGTTGCTCTGAGAGCACTGACGAATAGGTCCGCAAAGCTATCTGCGGCGGTAACTATTAGTAAGTACCGATTGTCTAAGGATGAAGCCTCCATCAACAGCGAGAGGCGCCATCAATGGCGAGTTCTTTGCAACGCAAGCCCCTGTCTAGGCCGGCCACAGTGTCAAGGCCGACCAAGTCCAGGGCCAAGCCGACCAGGCCGGCCAAGGCCAAAGCCAAAGCGGCCAAGGCGAAGGTGACCAAGACGGTGGCGCGGCCCAAAGCCAAGCCGGCCAAGGCCAAGGCAGCCAAGACGGTCATGCGGCACAAGGCCAAACCGGCTAAGGCCAAGACGGCGATGCGGCCCAAGGCCAAGCCGGCCAAGGCGAAGGCGGCCAAGACGGTCATGCGGCCCAAGGCCAAACCGGCCAAGGCCAAGACGGTGATGCGGCCCAAAGCCAAGCCGGCGAAGGCGAAGGCCAAGACCGCGATGCGGCCCAAAGCCAAGCCGGCCAAGGCGAAGGCAGCCAAGACGGTGATGCGGCCCAAGGCGAAACCCGCCAAGGCGAAGGCGGCCAAGACGGTGATGCGGCCCAAGGCCAAACCCGCCAAGGCCAAGGCTAAGCCAGCGAAGGCCAAGGCAAAGCCGGCCAGGGCGAAGGCGGCCAAGACGGTGATGCGGCCCAAGGCCAAACCCGCCAAGGCCAAGGCCAAGCCAGCGAAGGCCAAGGCAAAGCCGGCCAAGGCAAAGGCGGCCAAGACGGTGAAGCGGCCCAAGGCCAAGCCCGCCAAGGCCAAGGCCAAGGCCAAGCCAGCCAAGGCAAAGGCGGCCAAGACGGTGATGCGGCCCAAGGCCAAACCCGCGAAGGCGAAGGCCAAGCCGGCCAAGGCCAAGGCAATGCCGGCCAAGGCGAAGGTGGCTAAGACGGTCATGCGGCCCAAGGCCAAGCCCGCCAAAGCCAAGGCAAAGGCCACGAAGCGGGTCAGCCGGCCGAAGGCCAAGCCCGCTGCGGCGAGGGTGGCCAAGACGGTGATGCGGCCCAAGGCCAAACCCACCAAGGCCCGGGCCAAGCCGGCCAAGGCAAAGGCGGTCAAGCGGGTCAGCCCGCCCAAAGCCAAGGCGAAGGCCAAGCCTGCCACGGCGAAGGCGGCGAAGACGGTCAGCCGGCCCAAGGCCAAGTCGGCCAAGGTTGTCCGGCCGACAAAGGCCGAGCCGGCCAAGGTGATCCGCTTTGAGACCTACGTCAGACGAGCGGGCGGTTCCGCCACCCGCGGCCGTCGATAAGGTCCACGCGGAGTCGAAGTATCGCGGCGTGGCTCGCCCCAAGACTGCGAGCCACGCCGCTCTTCGCATTGGGCCGGCAAAGCCCAGCATCTTCTGGCCCCTTCACATCAGACTCGATCGGCTTCAGCGTGGCGCGCGACGCCGAGCTGGGGAGCAGAATGAAACGCACGTTGTTGACCGCTGTCGCCCTGGCGTTCGGCGCCGGCGTTGCGGATGCTCCGGCGGCGCACGCCGCCGTGGTCGCCAACGCCTGGACGAGAGTCAGTCACGAAGGCGAATATCCGGTGCAGTATCTCGACGTGAAAAACATAGACCGGACCGGCCAGACGGCTTCCATCTGGTCGCTGCAAGACTTTGGACCGAACGCGAGGCTGGCGAAATTCAAGCCGTTCTTGTCGGTGAGATATCTCGTTGAATACGACTGCGCGAGACCCATGCATCGAACGCTGTTCTATGCGAAATACGCCGGGCACATGGGCCAGGGAGCGGTGACCGAAAGCGATCCGGCGCCCGAAGGCTGGATCCCGAACCCGCCAAACGCCCCGTTTTCCGCCCAGGCGATGACCTTGGCCTGCAACCCGCCGTCTGCCGGTCGGTAAGCCGCTCCTCAGCCTCACGATCAGCGAGCCTAAGCTGGACTATGCCTCGCCACGACCCGAGGTATCTTAGTCATGAGGCCCCGCTGTTCGGAGGGATGTGGTGACGCCCATCGCGTTAGGATTTCGCGCCGTGCGCGGCGGCAGCGTGGTGGTTGGCGTGGCCGCCGACCGGCCGCCGCCCCGCGTGGTGCTGTCGACGTTCCTCGCCACCGCGGCCGAGGGCGACCGCCTGGCGTTCGAGCCGTACCAGGTCGCCTACGAGATGCCCCGCGGCGAAGGCGGCCGACCGACGGCGGAGGCCGCGGCCGCCGTCGCCGAGGGGCGCAGGCGCCAGGCGGCGCTCGCGGCCACCGGACTCGCCGCCGTCGTGGACCGGCTGAAGCAGGAGGGGTTCCGGCCCGCCGTTGCGGCGCTGCTCATCAACCGCGCCGGATGGATGACCGACCTGCTCGAGCACAGCCTGTCCGCGCCAGAACACCCGCCGGTGGCCGAGGGCCTGGCCGTCCGCGTGGCGCTGCGCGCCGCCTTCGCCGGCCTCGGCCTGGATGTCGTCGAGATGGACGAGAAGTCCCTGCGCGAGTTGGCGGCGCTGAAGCTGCCGTTCGCCGCCAGCCAGATCGACATCCAGCTGAACGCCCTTGGCGCGACCGTTGGCCGGCCCTGGCGCAAGGAGCAGAAGGCCTCATGTCTCGCAGCGTGGGTCGCGGCGGCGGCGTTGTGAGAGGGGCCCCGCTGTTCGCCGCTTGTCTGATCGCGTTCGTCGGCGCGGCCGGCGCGACCGCGCCAGGCGCCGGGGCCGCCGTCTGGCAGCCCTCGGTGGGGCATGTCCAGTCGCCGATCTGGCCCGGGACGCCGCCGAACGCGGCGCCCGATCCGAAGCCCGAGTCATGCTGTTCCACCGACGTCAGCCGCCCGACGATGACCGTGTACGCACCCAAGGGTCCCAACACCGGCGTGGCCGTCGTTGTGTTTCCCGGCGGCGGCTACCAGGTCCTGGCCATGGGCCTCGAAGGCACGGAGATCTGCGACTGGCTGACCTCGCGCGGCATCACCTGCGTGCTGCTGAAGTATCGGGTGCCCGACTCGGGCCCGACCCTGAAGAATGGGCGGCGCTACTACCCCAAGGTCCAGACGGCGCTGCAGGACGCGCAGCGGACGCTGGGGCTCGTGCGCCAGCATGCCGCCGAGTGGCGTGTCGATCCGCACAAGATCGGCGTCATCGGTTTTTCCGCCGGCGGGCACCTGGTCGCCGCCGTCAGCACGCACTTCGCGCAGCGGACCTACCCGCCGGTCGACGCCGCCGACGCGCTGAGCTGCCGCCCCGACTTCGCCATCGCCGTCTATCCGGGGCACCTGTGGGCGCACGAGGACGAGAACCGCGCCACCCGCAACCAGGAGGACCTCAGCCTTCGTACGGACATCCGCGTGCGCGCCGACACGCCGCCGACCTTTCTGCTGCAGGCCGAGGACGATCACGTGGACGGCGTCGAGCAGTCGCTCGCCTACTACGTCGCGTTGCAGCGGGCTGGCGTCCCGACTGAAATGCACCTGTACGCCAAAGGCGGCCACGCCTTCGGCTTGCGCGCGAGCAACCTGCCGATCGGCCGTTGGCCCGAACTCGTGGATCGGTGGCTGCACACGATCGGCATGCTCGGACCCGAGCAAGCTCACTGACGCCGGAAGGCGCGAACGCGCCTAGGCGCCCTGCCGAAGCGCGGCCACCTGGTCCCAGGTCAGCGACCGGCCTGGATAGGCGACGGCCTTGAAGGGCCAGCGCGATCCGATCCAGTCCCGCAGGCTTTGGTAGAGCAAGGCGTCCAGCGCGTCGGCGTGGCTGGTTCGCACCCAGCAGTGGACCTCGGCGTCATGGCCGCGCAGCCTGGTCGGCTCGATATAGAGGCACCCAAGGCACGCGTCCTCGTCGAGGCTCATGACGGTGTAGGCGAACGACCGGCGCTGTTGGAACTCCTTGTGGTGCCAGCCGAGGTCGATCAGGTCCTGCTCGAAGGTCAGTCCCTTGGGCCACCGTCCCGTTGGACCGAACACCTTTTGGAGGCGCTCGACGCTGGTCATCACCGCGTCGTAGTCCTTCACCACGTCCGAGATCGCCAGCATGCGCACCCGGAAGTCCGGCGTTTCGAACCCGGCGGGAACCTGAAAGTCCTTGGGCACGAACGGGGTCATCGGCTCTCGCCACCGTTAGCTGCATCTCGCGAGGTCGGCGCACTGCCGACTCCGTAACCGGCGGCTCAGCGAACCGTCTCCTTCTCCCTGGGCGCCGACACGCGGCGCGTCTTGGCCTGGGCTTTGGGCTTGGGCAGGAGTCGGAAGCGCGTCTGGCACCACCCGAAATCGATTCCGACGTCCAACAGCGCATCGGAACGCCCGCATGGGCACGCAAAATCCATGACCGCGACGACTCGGTAGGTCTCCCCGGCTTGCAGGGGCACCGGCCTTCCCGTTGCATGGTTCGGGGCGGCATTGACGCATAGAACCAGATCGCCAGGGCCGACTGCGTCGCTCACAACTCCATTCCTCCCGCTCGAAGACGCGCGAAGCCAGGATTCTGTACTCGCTCGCCGCTTCGCTCAAGACGACTCCTCATTGCTTGCCGCTCTCGGAGCCGCCCCCGTCGCGACGCCTGTAGCGCCGCCTGCCGGCGTCGTTGCTCCAATCAGCAACGCCTCGAAGTTCGAGGCGACGACGTCTTCGGTGATCGCGCCCGGCGTCTCGCCCCACTGAGCCGAGAACCCCCGGATGAGCGCCTGGAACCCGATGCTGAGGGCCTGCGGCGCCATGGTGAGCCTGTCGCCCAGCTCCGCCTCCACCCCAGCGGCGATGGCGTCGAACAGCGCTCTCCAATGTGCGGCCTGGATCGCCTGCAGCTCGGGATCGGTGCGACTGTAGATCAGCATTTCGCGGTGAAAGTCGATCTGTCCCTCGATCTGGGGCATCTGCTGCATCATCGCCCGGGCGATGGCTCTGGCGCGGACTTTCAGCGACGCGCCGGGCGCAACCTCTGGAACGACGTAGCGCCGCTTGCTGGCCGCCGCCTCCCAGAGCAGCTCGCCCTTGCCGCGGAAGTTCGAGTAGATCGATCCCGTGGTCACCCCGGCGCGCGCCGCCACCTCGCTCAGGCTGACGGCCGCAAAGCCGCGTTCGGCCACGATGGCGAGGGTCGCCTCGATCAGCGCCGCGCGGGTGCGCTGGCGTTTGCGACTCGGCGGGGGCTCCACCATCTGGCCAGAATATAACGCATTTCAAATATAATGGATTATAATTCACTATGGCTTCGCTTTGGCTGACGCTAACCAGGCGGTCCTGACGAGAACGGGAGCGGCGACATGAGGCTGGGACAGTTCCATTGGGCCGCCCTCTTCCTGGCAAGCGTCCTCGCTGCTTCCGCTGCATTCGCCCAGCCCCGGCCCACGCTCACCGTCGTGTCGGAGGGCCCTTTCACCCCCGAGGGCGCGCAGCGGCTGTTGGTGCATTCCAAGCGGCTGGGCCGCGACTTCCTGGTGGTGGTCAGCGCGCCGCCAGCGTCTGGGGCGTATGTGCTGCCCGATCTGAAACTGCCGGTGGCGAGGCCGCCCGACCGGAAGCTGCCGACGATCTACGCGCTCGACGGCGGCTATGGCGTTTCAGGCCCGACGGCGCAGATGATGGCGGGCGCCGGGCTCATGTCGCCGGCCTTCGTGGTCTCGGTCAGCTATCCGGAAGGCCAGCCCAACCAGCGCAACACCGACCTGCTCTTCAGGCCTTTCAGCCAAAACGGCGCGACCTTTGGCGGGGGCGGGGCCGCGTTCGCCGCGTTCCTGACCCAGGACCTGAGGCCCTTTCTGGAAGCGCGCTATCCCATGGACCCCGCCAGGGCGATCCTGTTCGGCCACTCCTTTGGCGGTCTCTTCGTCGCCAATGTGCTCGCCGAAACGCCCGAAGCCTTCGCCGGCTACATCATCGCAAGCCCCTCGGTTTGGGCCGATCCGCAGATACCGGCCAGGCTCGCCTTGGCCGCGCCGAAGGGGAACGGCCGGCGCGTCTATGTCGCCGCGGGCGAGCAGGAAGCCGTCGTCTCCCTGCAAAAGCCAAACACCGTCGAAGGCGCGGGCGAGATCGCCGAGGCGCTGAGCGGGCCCGGCGCCGCCTTCGTGGTCGAGAAGCGCATCTTCGCGGGCGCGACCGAGATCTCCTACTATCCGCTGCTGGTTCCAACGGCCTTCGCCTGGATCTTGCCGCCGCCCGGCGCGCGCACGGCGATCGCCGTCGCGCCCGAAGCCCTGGAGACCCTGGTTGGCGTCTATGCGATGGCCGACGGGCGCAAGGTGACCATCACGCGCAAAGGGGCGAGCCTGTTCGCCCAGATGACCGGCATGCCCGGGCAGACTCCGTTGCTGGCCGAGACGCCGCGCCGGTTCTTCGTGCCCGGCGGGTTCGACGTCCTGATGACGTTCGAGGGCGAGCCGGGCCGCCCGGCGGCCGCGATCGCCGTCCGCTTCAACGGCGCCGAGACGCGGGCGGTGCGCGAGGCTCCGTAGGGTCTTGCCCGTTGCGCCTAGCCCGCCTCTGGCTGACGGGGGAGGATGCTGATCAGCTGGACGCGGAAGATCAGGAGACTGTTGGGCGGGATGGGGCCCGTGGCCTTGTCGCGGTAGCCGAGTCCGGGTGGGACGTAGAGGATCCATTCGTCGCCCGGCCGCATGAGTTCGAGCGCCTCGGTCCAGCCCGGAATGACGCGATCGAGCGGCAGGTCCAGCGGCTCGCCGCGCTGGAACGAGGAGTCGAAGACGCTCCCGTCCAGCAGCTTGCCCTCGTAGTTGACCTTGACCTCATCGCCCGCCCCCGGATGCGGCCCATCGGCGGGACCCGAGGTCACGATCTTGTACTCGAGCCCGCTGGGCAGGCTGACGACGCCCGGCTGCTGGGCGTTCAGCCGCAGGAAGCCTTGCGCGGCCTTCAAGTTGGCCGCCGCCTGGCCGTCGGCCTGGCAACCGCCGAGGAGCAGGAGAGCCGCGGCGGCGAGCGCCAACGCCGGTCTCACAGCGGCCTCGGCGGATAGCCCGCGTCCTTCAGCGCCTGAACCACTTCGCGCGTGTGCCGGGCGTCGCGGGTCTCGATCATGATGTCGAACTCGGCTCCCTTGGCTGGGACGTCGAGGGCCAGGCGATTGTGCGCCACCTCGACGATGTTGGCGCCGCGCCCGCCGATGACGGCGGAGACGTTGGCCAGGAGGCCGGGACGGTCGTCGCCGACGATCTTGAGCGACACCAGGCGCTTTTCGCGCACGAGCTCGCGGGTCAGCACCGAGGCCAGCAGCCTGGGGTCGATGTTGCCGCCGGAGAGGATGAGGCCGACCTTCTTGCCGCGGAACGGGTCCGGATGCTCGATCAGGGCGGCGAGCGAAGCCGCGCCGGCGCCCTCGCAGACCGTCTTCTCGACGTTGCAGTAGAGGGCGATGGCGCGCTCCAGCGACGGCTCCTCGACCAGCAGCACCTGGTCGATCAGTGGGCGGACGATGGCGTAGGTGAGGTCGCCCACCTGCTTGACCTGGATGCCCTCGGCGATGGTCTGGCCGCCGGTGACAGGGCCGAGGCCGCGCATGCGGGCGGTGAAGGACGGGAAGCTGGCCGGCTCGACGCCGACGATGCTGATCCCGGGCTTGATGTGCTTGGCGGCGGTCGCCACGCCGGCGATCAGCCCGCCGCCGCCGATCGGAACCGGCAGGATCTCGAGGTCGGGCGCGTCCTCGAGCATCTCGAGCGCGATCGTGCCCTGGCCGGCCATGACGTCGACGTCGTTGAACGGGTGCACGAAGATAAGGTCGCGCTCCTCGCACAGCTGTTGGGCCGAGGCGGACGCATCCTCGTAGGTGTCGCCGTCCAGCACCACCTCGGCGCCGAAGTCGCGCGTCTGCTGCACCTTCACGAACGGGGTGGCGCGCGGCATCACGATGGTGACAGGGATGCCGAGCTGCTGGCCGTGAAAGGCCAGGCCCTGGCTGTGGTTGCCGGCCGAGGCGGCGATGACGCCGCGGTTGCGGTCGTTCAACTGCAGGAGCTTGTTCAGCGCGCCCCGCTCCTTGAACGAGGCGGTGAACTGCAGGTTCTCGAACTTGACCCACACCTCGGCGCCCGTGATCTGCGACAGGGTCTTGGAATGACGGCAGGGCGTGCGTTCGATGTGCCCTCTCAGCCGCTCGGCGGCGGCCTCGATCTGGGCGAAGGCGAGAGTCATGATGGGGAAACGGTCTGGCGGAAAAGCCGCGCAACCTAGCGGCGGCTAAGGTTCACCGCAATCCGCGCCAAAGATCGAGCCGGCGCATCGCCTTGCCCGGCAGCGCCTGCACCTTGCGCCATGGCAGCCGCTCGGCCGCCGCGCGCACGCCGTATTGCGCCCCGCGCATGAAGCTGGCGGCCGAGGGACGGCCGACGAAACCGTGGGTGACAGCGCGGCGGGCGTTGGCCAGCTGTTGCTTGAACTGGTAGTCGCCGGCGCCGAGGTCGAAGGCGGTGAGCGGCGTCTCGTCCATCCAGCGCAGGATCTCCTGGAACAGCATCAGGCCCGGGGAGTAGCGCTCGAACGCCGCGTCGTAGGCGATGATCCAGGCGTGGAGGGTGCGCGCGCCGCGCAGGTGGAACTGGATCGCCGCCGGCCGCTCGCCGACGTGCAGCGTGAAGAGAGCGCCGCCGAAGTCGCCGTCGCGCATCTCGTGCAGGGCGCGCATCAGCGCGACCGTCCATGGCGTGTCGAAGATCACCGTCTGGCCGGTCGATTGATACCGGCGGCGCTTCCAGTCGAGCAGGATGTCGAACGCGTCGGGGCAGTTGGCCATCGCCTGGAACCGCGGCGGCCCGACCTCGCGCACCAGCTTGCGCCGGCGCTTGTCGATGTCCTTGAGCACATGGTGGCCGGCCTTGCGGTGTCGCGCGGCGTAGACCTGATAGCCGCGCGCGACATCGATCACGTAGGAGGACGCCTCGCCTCGCGCGTAGGGCCGAAACGCCGGCTGATCGGCGAGCATGTGCGAGAAATCCAGCCGGTGCACGCCGAGCGCCTCGACCAGCCGCTTGGCGTCGAGGCGGACGTCGGGGCCAGCGATCAGGCCCTGGTAGTCGCACATCGGCGCGCCGACCGGCATGGCGGTCTGCCCCACGACGCGGATGGGGAAAAAGCCGACCGGGTCTGGGCCGTCACGCAGCACCGCGACGCGGATCTCGCCCCGCTGCCCGGCCTGCGCCCGCTCGACGGCGATCGCCCAGTGCGGCGAAAGGAACGGGCTCGCCAGCGACGGGGCCGTGGCCTGGAGAGCCGTCCACGCGTCGATCTCGCGCGCCCGCAGGGCGGACGGTCTCACCACGTCGATCAGCACGGCGGACGGAACTCCATCGGAGACAGGCGGCGCTCGCTGCGCGGTCAGGCTGCAACGATCATGCCGGGGCGGGCGGGAGCGAGCGCAGGCGCGCGAGCGGCGAGGCGAGCAGCAGACCCTGGCCGACGACGATCCCCGCCGCGGCGATGAAGAGGGTCGGACGAACGCCGATCCAGACGGCGGCAAAGCCGGCCGCGAGCGCGCCGACGACGCCGGCCGCGCCGGAGGCGGCGCGCATGGCCGCGCCGACGCGGCCGAGCACCGAAGGCGGCAGAACCGCCTGTTGCACGCTCTTGGTCCCGATCAACAGGGCGACGCCGAAGCTGTCGCCGAGCAGTTGCGCCACGACCATCATGGCGACGGACAGCACAAGGCCCCCCTGGGCGAACGGAATGAGCAGAGCGCTCAGCGCCGAGACCATGCCGGAGACGACGATGGCCGGCCCGAGCCCGATGGCCCGGCCCATGGCGTTGAAGGTGAGCGCGCCGCCGAGCGCGCCGACCCCACCCATGGCGACGACAACCCCAAGGATCGCCGGCGGGAAGTGGAGGGTCTTCAGGGCGAACAGCATGTAGAGGGTCGCGAAGGCGGCGCCGCACAGGCTGGACACCAGACCAGCCAGGAACGGGGCGCGGACAAGGGGCTCGCGCATCGCGGCCGCCAGGCCGAGGCGAACGTCGCTGGCCAGGGTCATCCGCGGCGCCGGTTCCGGCGCCGGCTCGGCGTGGCGGATCGTGGCCAGGAACACCGCCGAGACGAGATAGGTGACCGCGTTCACGGCGATCGCGATCGGCGCGGTGAAGAGCGTGACCAGGACGCCAGTCAGCGCGGGCCCGCCGATCTCGGCGACCAACTCGGTGACGGCAAGCTTGGCGTTGGCGTCGGTAATGAGCGCGCGCTCGACCAGGGTGGGCAGGTAGGCGTGGTCGGCGATGTCGAACAGCACGCTCAGGCCCCCGACGATGAAGGCGGCCACATAGAGCTCGGCCATCGAGAACAAATGCATGAGCGCGGCGATCGGGATGGTCACGAGCACGGCGGCGCGGATCAGGTCGGCGGCGATCAGCACCCGGCGGCGGCGCGTTCGGTCGACCAGCCCGCCCGCCATGAGCCCCACGACCACGCTCGGCCCAAGGCTGAGCGCGGCCAGCACGCCCAACTGAACGGGGTTAGCGCCGACCGACAGCACCGCAGCGTAGGGCACGCCCTCGCGGGTGATGCGCGCGCCGAAGTCCGACACCGTCTGCGCGGCCCAGAGCTTCAGAAAGTCGCCGCGCCGCCACAGCGGGCCGCGCGGCCAGGGCCAGGACGCCAAGATGGTTCCCCTCTTCGAACGGGGTTGTTCGGCTATCGCCGACGCCGGCGCAAGCCATGGCTTGACGAATCCATAAGCACCGACTTATGTGTTGTGCATGAGCGCCGAGGCCGATCTCTTCCGCACGCTCGCCGACCCCACGCGCCGGGCGGTGTTCGAGCGGCTGGGCGAAGGCGAGCGGACAGTGTCGGACCTGCGCAGCGGCTTTTCCGTCTCGCAGCCGGCGATCTCCCAGCACCTGGCGGCCTTGAAAGCGGCGGGACTGGTCGTCGAACGCCGCGCCGGGCGCAACGCCTACTACCGCCTACGGCCCGAGGGGCTGGCGCCCCTGGCCAGCTGGATCGACCGCTACCGCACCTTCTGGCCGGAACGGATCGGCAAGTTGAAAGACCTCCTGAAGGACATGGACCCATGAGCGATGAGGCTGAGACCATCGTCGTCGACACCGATCTGGACGAGTCGCCGGACAAGGTCTGGCGCGCCCTGACCGAGCCGGAGCTGCGCTCGCGCTGGCTGGCGGAGGCCGACGTCTGCGCCGAGGTCGTCGAGGCCGAGCCGGAAGAGCGCCTGCGGCTGGCCTGGCGCGAGCCGGACGAGGGCGGGGGCGTGATCGAGAGCGACGTCACCTTCACGCTGACGCCGACCATCGGCGGCGGCACGCGGCTGAGGCTGGTGCACGACGGCTTCGTGCGCACGCCGGTGATGGCGATGGCGCGACTTTCCGCGGCCCTGCGGCCCCTCAGGCCTGGCGTCTGGGGGCTCAAGTGGGCGGCGTGATGGCCAACCTCGTCCCGATGGTGGTCGAGCAGTCGGCCCGCGGCGAGCGGGCGTTCGACATCTATTCGCGCCTGCTGCGCGAGCGCGTCGTCTTCCTGAACGGCCAGTTCGAGGACGGGATGGCGGCGCTGATCTGCGCCCAGCTGCTGTTCCTGGAGGCGGAGAACCCGAAGAAGGAGATCTTCCTCTACATCAACTCGCCGGGCGGGTCGGTCACGGCCGGTTTCGCCATCTACGACACCATGCGCTACATCAAGAGCCCGGTCGCGACCTTCGCGATGGGGTTCGCGGCGTCGATGGGGTCATTCATCCTGTGCGCGGGCGAGCCGGGCCAACGGGTCTGCCTGCCCAACACCCGCATCGTCCTGCACCAGCCGTCCGGCGGCTTCCAGGGCCAGGCCTCGGACATCGAGCGCCACGCCGAAGACGTCCTGGAGACCAAGCGGCGGATGACGCGGCTCTACGCCGAGCACTGCGGCCGCACCTACGAGGAGGTCGAGCATGCCCTCGACCGCGACAACTTCATGAGCGCCGAACAGGCCTTGGCCTTCGGCCTCGTCGACCGAATCGAATCCACCCGGACCGAGCCGAAGGCGGCATAGGCTCTGGTCGGAGCAGGCTGCCCTGATGGCCAAGAGCCTTCGCTCAGGTCCTGTAGCTGGGGTCGAGGCGGTCGAGCTTGCGGAGCAGGGCCGGCCAGTCGAGCACGCCGAAGGGGCGGCGCACGTGGGGCTGGTAGTCCTGGAAGGTCTTCTCGATCACGTTCTGCGAGGGCGTGATGAGCGTGGCGCCGGTGGCCATGGCCATCAGCTGGGCGCGGCACGACAGTTCGGCGCGGTGGATGTGATTGAAGGCCTGCTGCACCGTCTGGGCGACGACCAAGAGGCCGTGGTTGCGCAGGATCATCAGATCGCAGTCGCCGAGGTCCGCGACCAGGCGCGCCTGTTCGTCGAGGTCCAGCACCACGCCCTCGTAGTCGTGATAGGCGCAGTGGGCGAAGCGCATGGCGGTCTGGTTCAGCGGCAGGAGGCCGCACTCCAACGACGAGACGGCCATGCCGGCGGCGGTGTGGGTGT
The DNA here is from genome assembly GCA_963719975.1 of uncultured Alphaproteobacteria bacterium. Classification (GTDB taxonomy): domain Bacteria; phylum Pseudomonadota; class Alphaproteobacteria; order Caulobacterales; family Caulobacteraceae; genus Poindextera. The sequence goes on along the minus strand of CAVRED010000001.1, from coordinate 149,541 downwards.
GGATCACGCAGTCCACGTCGTGACGCGCCCGGTGGATGGCGGCGTGGATCACGAAGCCGGCGCGGTTGAACCCGTAGTCAAATGGCGGCTTGGCGACGACGTTCCCGTCGAGGTCGATCTTGATCAACGAGGAGGCTGTGATCTCGTCGTAGAGCAGGCCATAGGCGTTGATCAGGAAGTGGCCCGGCTCGCCCGGCACGCGCACCGAGACGTGGTTGGCGATGAGGTCGCTCATTCCATAGAGGTCGATCAGCCGGTAGCACGCCGCCAGATCGACCCTGGCCCGCCACTCCTCAGGCGAGACCTGGTCCTGGACGCTGGGAATCTCGGTGTCGAAGTTCCGCGGCCGCGGGGCGGCCATATCGTCGGGCACGGGCGCGCTCCTCGCAGGATCGGCTTGACCTCGCGCTACTCTACCAGTGAGCCGGGTCGACCGGAACGCCAGAAACGCCGCCAGGGCTCCCAAGTCTGGTGTCGGAACGGGCCGGGTTGTCCGCCCGAGGAGGCGGATGGTGGCCCGTCCTTGGGGCTGCTACACCCTGTGCGTGCCTGAAGAGATGGACGACCTGGCCGACGAAGGCCTCGGAACGCCGCCGAGCAAGCAGCCCGGCGACGCCGTGCGCGCGATCCTGGTGCTCATCGGGGGCCTGGCGCTGGTGATCGCCTTTTGCGTGGTCGCCTGGCTGCTGTTCCATCACCCGACCTAGGCCACGGGGCCCTCGCTCAGGCCCGGCCGCCCGGAGGGCGCCGCTATCGTCGAGACGATGCCGGCTGATCGGCTGCCCGGCCCCGCAGGAAGACGCCCAGGCCGAGCAGCGCGGCGCCGACGACAAGCGCGTAGGCGCCGATCGCCCAAGGCGGCACGACCGCCCCGACGAAGGGCGAGACGACGAGCATCCCGCCGAAGACCATCGAGAGGACGCCGCCCAGCACCAGCCAGTAGCGACCATGGTCGATGTGGAGCGAAAAGGCGCCGCGATACATCAACAGGCCAGAGACGAACGCCCAGGCCCCGATGAACAACACCAGCGCCGTCACGGCGACGGCGGGAAACAGGCAAATGAAGACGCCGGCCAGGATTCCCGCCGCGCCCTCGAGCACGCGCAGTTCCCAGTGCCGGTGACTGCGGGCGGCGCGAAACGCCGAGACCGTCGCGAAGACCCCGTCGAGCACCGAGTATGCGGCGAAGACGTAGATGAGCGACCTCGTCGTGACGACGGGGAGCAGGGCGGTCGCGCCGAAGAGGATGCACAGCAGCCCCCTGATCGCGAAGGCCCACCATTCCTGGGCGAGCACGGCGCCCGTCGGCTGGCCCGCGGCCGCGGAGCGGCCCAGCGCTTTCGATCCTTGCACGGGAGCCATGGAAGCCTCCTCGTCGCCGAGCTTGAACCATAGCGGACGCCAAGCGCCCGGTCTTCACCGATCGGATGTCCGGCCTCTGTCCGGTCTATGTCGCCGTTCCCGGCGTCTCGGTCGGGTCGATGTCGGCGTGAAGGTCGCGCCGGCCGCAGAACGTAAGGCCGAGCTTGTCTCCGTTGCGCCAAACAACCGTGGCGTCGAAGAGCAAACCCTTGCTCGCCATCAAGAGCCCGAAGGCAGGCGGAAGCTCGACGGCGCCAAGCACACGAACCTGAGCGCCGCGGATCGATAGATTGCGAACCACGCAATCGGCGAGGCCGTCCCCGATGACGATCTTACTGACGACGAGAGTCCGCGCGCGACGGTAGGCCCGGCGCTCGCCGCGGCCGCGGCGGAGGCCCTCCAGCACGTCCTCGCCAGTCGATGTATCCCCGAACCCGTGGTGGGCGCTCTCATGGATCATAGCGGTATGCCTTTCCGGCCGCGCGCTGGCCTCGGCTTCCTACGAGCGGCATCACATCAGCCCACGGAAGTCTCTCTCGCCGGCGAGCGGATCAGACGCTCGAGGCGATCGTGTTGAAACTGGTGCTGAGGTTGCTTCCGACTGCGGTGGTGGCGCCGATGATGACGACGGCGATAAGAGCGACGATCAGCCCGTACTCGATGGCCGTGGCGCCCAACTCGTTCCTCGCGAAACGCGAGACGAACTCGGACATTGCTTGATCTCCCAATTCAGCAAGCAGGGACTGGAGGATCACGCCATCCGGCCTGGTCGCCCCCAATACCGGGAGAACTTTGCGACCGATCGCTTAATTATAAGTAAAGACGAAGTATTGATTGGGGTCGCTAGTTGTATTGCAGTAATTAACCAAAACGGTCTACTATCTGATAACCCAGTATACAAGACTGCCGGGGCCGCTCGGCGGCGTCTGTATCTATGACCCGGATCACAGTCACGGGCGCCCTGATGTCGGCGGCTGGATCTGCTTTGTCGGGTTGTCCGGTCAGTCGCCCTCATCCGCGAACACCGCCCGCGCGATGCCCGCGGCCGTCGCCGCAGTGGGCCAGCCCGAATAGAAGGCGAGGTGGGTGATGAGCTCGATGATCTCGTCGCGGGTGACGCCGTTGGCCAGCGCCCGCTTGAGGTGGCCGGGGAGTTCGTTGGTCCGGTAGAGCGCGACCAGGGCGGCGACCGTGATCAGGCTGCGGTCGCGCGGTGACAGGCCCGGCCGCTCCCAGACCTCGCCGAAGAGGACGTTGGTCGTGTAGTCGGCCAGCGCCGGCGCGATGTCGGCGAAGGGCGGCGTCACGGCCGCGGGCTTTTCGGGCGCACTCATGGGGCCGCCTCCGGACCGGCGAGGTATTCGGCGTCTGTCACCTTTTCCAGCCAGTCCACAGCGCGGCCGTCGAGCGCCTCGGTCACGGCGATGTGGGTCATCGCTGTGGTGGGCGTGGCGCCGTGCCAGTGCTTGTGGCCGGGCGGACACCACACGACGTCGCCGGCGCGGATTTCCACGATCGGCTCACCCTCGCACTGGGTCCAGCCGCAGCCGCCGGTGACGATCAACGTCTGGCCGAGCGGATGGGTGTGCCAGGCGCTGCGCGCGCCGGGCTCGAAGGTGACGTAGGCGCAAGCCGCCCGCGCGGGCGCCGGCGGGTTGTTCAGCGGGTCGATGCGGACGGTCCCCGTGAAATAGTCCGCAGGGCCCTTCCGCGAAGGCTGCGATCCGGCGCGTTTCAGATCCATGGCGAGTCCTTGTTGCCGGCGATCAGAACCTGAGAACCCAGCAAGGTGCCAGGCCGCCGCTAGACCGGCAGGTCGCTGGCGTGGCTGGTGGAGACGGTGACCTCGTTGCCGTCCGGGTCCCTGGCCTTGAAGATGTGGTGGCCGAAGTAGCGCTTGTCGGGGATAGGATCGGGATGGACGCCGCCGGCGATCAGGGTCGTGCGGAAGGCGTCGAGGTCCTCGAACGTGCGGCCCTCGATCATCAGGTCGATCGCCCCGGGCGCGGCCTGGTCGAACGGGCTGTCCGTCCCGGCGGACGGGCCGCCGCGCTGGAACAGCAGCAGATGCGTGCCGCCGCGCAGCTCCAGGATCGACATGTCGTCGGCCTTGCCGACGATGCGCAGGCCGAGCGTCGCGTAGAAGCGGCTGCTGGCCCCGACGTCGGCGACCGTCAGCGCCATGTGGCCCACACCGACCGGCGGCTTGGCGAGGTTCGCGTCCGGCATCGCGGCTCTCTCCTTCTCGTGGACGGGAAATCCTAGCGCAATCGGCCAAGCGCGGAAATCCGGGTCCCTCCTTGGCGAGCTAGGCGACGCCGGTCACCAGCCGGAACGCCTCGTCGGGGCTCATGCGCGCGCCCTCGGCCATGAGGTCGGCCAGTTCGGCCTCCGGCAAAGCGTCTTTGAGCACCCCAAGGCTGTACTCGTCGTTTTCCAGAACCACGTACGTCACGGCCGTCTGTGCGTGTTGCACCTTGTCGAACCCGGCCACCCGCGCTCCGTCGCGGGCGTCCCCAGTCCTGGCCGCAAGCACGACAAATGCGCCGAGTCCGTAGGTCACGTATCCCGGACCCAGCGCCCTGATGGTCGTGAGCGACAGCGCCCGCGCCTCTTCGACGTCTCCGGGCCGGTCGCGCCGGAGCAGCAGCATCGCCAGCGATTGAGCGGCCACCTGCGTCGTGTAGCCGCTGGTGAAGTGCCAGGGGCGCAGGTTGGCCAGGAGCTCCCGGAACTGGGTCATGGCCGCGGCTGGATCATCGTGCGCCAGGATGCCGCCCAGGTTGAGCAGGACCTCGTTGGCGTCGCCGTTGGCCCCGATGGCCTGCAGGTCGGGGAGCGCCCGCTCGAACAGCGCGCGCGAAGCCGCCCGATCGCCGAGCATGAGCAGGCGCTGGGCTTCCATGACGGTTGCGCCGACCGATACCCGGCTCCGCCCCAGCGCCTTCGCCCGCGCCATAAGCACCTGCGCCACCGGCTCGGCCTCGCCGGCGCGGCCTGTCCCGGTCAACGCACCCACCTTGCAGCTCAGCCCGGCCACGACAAGCAATGGCTCGGCGATCGCCTCGCCGGCCTCGATCGCTTCGTCCGCGGCGGCGACGGCGCGGGCGGGAGCGGCCATCACCAGGGCATGGGCTCTCGCCGTGAGCAGGGCGGCGCGCGCCGGCGGCGCCAAACCCGCTTCGTCAAGCTGCTCATAGGCCCGATCAAGCCATGCCGCGTGCTCGAAAAGCATGCTGCGGAAGATGGCGATCGGCCAGGAGTAGCCCGCGAGCTCGACGCCGATCGCCAATTCGCCTTCGGGTCCGAACGCCCAGTCTAGCGCCCGATAGATGTTGTCGATGTCCGCGAAGTAGCGCGCCGCGAACTCATCGTCGCTGACGAGCCCGAGGAAGTCTTGACCGGACCTTTGGCCCAGCTGAACGAAGAACAGCGCATGTCGGCGCAAGGTCGCGTTGGTCTCGCCCGCCGCGTCCAGCTTTTCGAGCGCATAGGCGCGGACCGTCTCGAGCAGCCGATAGCGGGGTCGACCCTCCTCCGCGTCGACCACCACGAGCGACTTCGCAACGAGGCTGGCGACGGCGTCGACTGCCTCTATCGTGTCGATGGCGTTGTCCGCGGCGACGTCCGCGGCCGCCTCCAGCGAGAAGCCCCCCGTGAAGACGCCCAGCCGGCGGAACACGGCAGCGTCGCGCGGGCTCAAGAGGCCGTGGCTCCAGTCCAGCGTCGCGTGCAGCGTTCGCTGACGGGGAAGCGCCGTGCGCCGTCCGCCTGTCAGCAGCCGGAATTGATCGTCGAGCCGCTGGAGCACGCCTTCGCAGCCTAGCGCCGGGGCGCGCGCCGCGGCCATCTCGATGGCCAGCGGAATGCCATCGAGCCGTTTGCAGATGGTTGCGACCGCGCCGGCTTCGCGGGGGGCGACGACGAAGCCCTGGTCAGCCGCGGTCGCACGCTCGATGAACATCGCCGCCCCGTCGGCCTCGCGCAGCGAGCGAAGCCGGAACACGTGCTCGCCTTCAACCCCAAGCGGCTCCTGAGAGCTGGCGAGCAGTTTGACGCCGTCGGCCGCGTCGAGCACGGACTCGGCGAGCGCGGCCGCGGCATCGATCAGGTGCTCGCAGTTGTCGAGGATGATCAGGCAGCGCCGCAGCCGCAGGCTATCGACGAGGGCGCTTTGCGGATCTTCTCCGCCCGGAAGCTCGATGTTCATGGCCCGGGCGATGGCGCTCGGCGCCTGTTCCGGGTCAGCGACCGGCGCGAGTTCGGCCAGCCACACCCCGTCCTCGAAGTCACCCATCACGGCGTGGCCGACCTCAACGGCCATGCGGGTCTTGCCGACCCCGCCCGTGCCGGTGATGGTGACGAGCGGGGCGCCGGTCAGGAGCTCCGTAAGCTGCGTGACCTCGGCATCGCGCCCGAAGAGGGCGCCCCGCCCTCTGGGCAGGTTGCCCGGGCGCGCAGTCGAAGCCGGCGCGGGGGCCGGTTCGGAGGGTCCTGAGAGGCGCGGCCCAGCGGACGCAGTCTCGCCGCGTTCGCTCGCCGCCGCCGAGGGACGGCTCGCAAGGTCCGTGATGCTCGCGACGACCTTCTTCCAGCCGGGCGCTGCCACGTCGCCGGACCAGCCCTTAAGGTCGGCGCACTGGATGCGGTTGAAGGGGAGCGGCGGAACCGCGCCGTCGAGGCTGAGCTGGACGAGCTTGCCGGCCTCACGCGCCAGGTCGGCCTCGGCCTTGACCCACTGCGACTTGACCGCCTCCGCCGACCAGAGGACCAGGACCGCTCTCGCCGCCCGCAAGCGCTCCTCGATCACCTCGGAATAGTCGCGGTGAGCGGGCAAATCCTCGTCGCGCCAGACGCCATGGCCGAGAGCGCGCAACGCCTCGGCGATCCGATGCGCCACCTCCGCCGTCGAGCGGGCGTACGAGATGAAGATGTCGGACACGCAGCATCCGCCCCCGGCCTGATCTCAACCCTAGTAAGGTCGAACCGTGGCGCGCAAGCGAATCGGCTTCAACCTAACCGCCGGGCGGCCCGACTCCGGCCCCCTCCTTCGGACGAGCGAGTGATTGGAACTCTAGGCCGCAGCCAGGGGCGCCGGGCCGATGTAGACCGACTGTGGGCGGATGAGGCGGCCGCCGGCGACCTGTTCGCGGGCGTGGGCGATCCAGCCGCAGACGCGGCCGATGGCGAACACGCAGGTGAAGGCGTCGGGCGGGAACGCCAGCGCCTCGAGCAACAGCGCCGTGTAGAGCTCGACGTTGGTTTGCAGCGAGCGGTTGGGCTTGCGCTCCTTGAGCACGTCGAGCGCCGCCTGTTCCACCGCTTCGGCGAAGGCGAGCCGGCCGGGCAGCGAGTTCGACCCCTCGCCCAACACCTTCACGGCGCGTTTGAGCGCATCGGCGCGCGGATCACGCACGCGGTAGACGCGGTGGCCGAAGCCCATCAGCCGGTCGCCGCGGTCGAGAGCCGCCTCGAGCCAGGCGCGGGCGTTGTCGGGCGTTCCGATGGCGTCGAGCATCTCGATCACCGGACCGGGCGCGCCGCCGTGCAGCGGGCCCTTGAGCGCGCTGATCCCGGCGACCACCGCCGAGGTCAGCCCGGCGCGGGTCGAAGCGACCACGCGGGCGGCGAAGGTGGAGGCGTTCAGGCCGTGGTCGCAGACGGTGACCAGGTAGGCGTTCAGCGCGTCCACCTCGGCCGGTTCGGCCGGCTTGCCCTTGATCATGCGCAGGACATCGGCGGCGTGGCCGAGCGTCGGGTCGGGCGCGAGTGGCTGAAGGCCGGCTTTCCGGCGCGACACCGCCGGCGTGAACACCGCCGGCGCGGCGATGAGGCGAAGCGCGATCGCCAGGTCGTCGCCGTCGGCCAGCCGGGCCGTGAGCGCGCGAACGCCTTCGATGGTCCCGAGCGCGACCAGGTGATCGTCGAGCGCGGCGACCTCGGCGAAGACCTCGGCGCGGGCGCGCCCGAGGGCGGCGGCGAGACCCGCCGCATCGGGCAGGTCGTCGAAGAAGCCTTCCAGCAACAGATGGCTGGCCTGCTCGGCGGTGATGTGGCCGGACAGGGCGCTGACCGGATAGCCGCGGATGACCAGCCGGCCGGCCTCGCCATCGACCTCGGAGAGCACGGTTTCGGCGGCGACAACCCCTTCAAGTCCGTCTGACATGGCGGAGCTCCTTCTTGTTCTCTTTCAGCTTCGCCATTCCTGCCAATCCGTGCTAGGGTCAATCTTGATCAATTTAATCAATATATGACATGACCGATTGGTTGACCGCCGCCGAGACGCAGGCGCGGCTGAACATCCGCGCCGCAGACGCTCTACGCCTACGTCAGCCGTGGGCGGCTGGAGGCGAGGCAGGACGCGGGCGACCCGCGACGCAGCCTCTACCGCGCCGCCGACGTGGCGCGGCTGGAGGCGCGCAAGGCGCGCGGGCGCAAGGCCGCCGCCGTCGCCGAGGACGCCATCGCCTGGGGCGAGCCGGTGCTGGCGTCGAGCATCACCACCGTGATCGAAGGGCGGCTCTACTACCGCGGCCGCGACGCGGTCGCGCTGGCCGAGACGGAGACGCTGGAGGCGGTCGCCCGCCTGCTGCGCGGCGGCGACGGCGTTCGCCTGAAGGAGCGGCGCGCAGACGCCGCCGGCCCTGCCCGACGCTCGCGCGCGGCTGTTCGCCGCCCTGGCCGCGCGCGCCGCCGCCGACGCGCCGATGCGCGGACGCGGCGCGCATGTGCTGGCGGCCGAGGGCGCGAGCCTGTTGGACGCGGCCGCCGACGCGGTCGCCGGGTCGGTGGGCGAGGGACCCGATCCACGCCCGGCTGGCCGAGGCCTGGGGCGTCGACGCGATCCGGCGCCGACCTGATCCGCCGCCTCCTGGTGCTGCTGGCCGACCACGAGCTGAACGCCTCGACCTTCGCCGCCCGAGTCGCCGCCTCGACCGGCGCCTCGCTGGCCGCCGCGGACCTGGCCGGCCTGGCCGCCCTCTCCGGCCCCCTGCACGGCGGCATGGCCCCGCGGGTCGAGGCCTTCATCGCCGAAGCCGAGCGCGTCGGCGCCGAGGCGGCGGTCGCGGCGCGCATCGCCCAGGGCCTGCTGATCCCCGGCTTCGGCCACCAGCTCTACCCCGCCGGCGATCCGCGCGCGGCGGCGCTGCTGGCGGCGTTCACGCCGCCGCCGGCCTACGAGGCCGTGCGCGAGGCGGCGGAGGCGATGACCGGCGTACAGGCGAACGTCGACATGGCGCTTGACCGCCCTCGCCGCCGCGCTCGGCCTGCCCAAGGGGCGCGCCCTTCCTGATCTTCGCCATCGGCCGCATGGCCGGCTGGCAGGCGCACGCGCTGGAGCAGGCGCAGACCGGCCAGATCATCCGGCCAAGAGCCCGCTACATCGGGCCAGACCCGGCGCCCTGAAGCACGCCCGCAACGCGGCTCGGCGGCCTGGCGGCGAATCGCGCTAGGAGCCGGCCATCATGCCCGACTGGTTCATTGCGATCGTTCTTGGCGTCGTCGAGGGCCTGACCGAGTTCATCCCGGTCTCGTCCACCGGGCATCTCATCCTGGCCAAGACGCTGCTCCACCTGCCCGAGGTCCCCTGGGACGTGTTCATCGTGCTGATCCAGCTCGGCGCGATCCTGGCGGTCGTCGTCCTCTACTTCCAGCGGCTGTGGCTGGTGGCGATGCGGCTGCCCACCGACCCGAACGCGCGCCGGTTCGCCCTCTCGGTGATCATCGCCTTCCTGCCGGCTGGCATCCTGGGCTTTCTGTTCGAGAAGAAGATCGAGGGCGCGTTCGAGAACCCGAAGCTGATCTGCATCTCGCTCCTGGTCGGGGGCGTGGTGCTGTGGATCGTCGACCGCTGGCGCCCGGAGCCGCGCTACGAGGACGCCATGCGCTATCCGCTGGGGCTCGCCGCGATCATCGGCGCCTTCCAGTGCCTGTCGCTGATTCCGGGCGTGTCGCGGTCGGGGTCGACCATCGTCGGGGCGTTGCTCTTCCGCAGCGACCGGCGGGCGGCGGCGGAGTTCAGCTTCTTCCTGGCCATTCCGACCATGATCGGCGCCTTCACGCTCGACGCCTGGAAGCACCGCGCGATGATCAACATGCAGTACGGCGGCCTCATCGCCATCGGCTTCGTCGTCTCGTTCGTGGTGGGACTGGCGGTCGTCCGCTACCTGCTCGACTTCGTCTCGACGCGCGGCTTTCGCCCCTTCGCCTGGTGGCGGGTGATCGTCGGCGGCGGCGGCCTGATCCTCCTGACCGTGCTCGGCCGCTGACCTAGGCGCCCGCGCTGACCAGGTCGGCGTACTGGCCGCCTTTGCGGTAGCGGTAGAGGTAGGTCGCCAGGATAGGCTCGAGCGCCGTCGGCGCGACGCCCAGCGCGGCAAGACCGAGCGCGCCGTCGCCAACCACATTGTCCGACTTGCAGCTGGGCCACCTGGTCGCTGGTCAGCACCGGCGCCATGACCATCGCCTGCAGGTCGCCGGCCATGCCGATGAGCTGGGCGATCGGGAACGGGACGGGCAGCAGGAGCCGGCTCCGCCCGATCTCCTTCAGCATCAGCCGCATCAGGGCCTCGAACGTGAAGACGCCAGGCCCGCCGAGCTCGAAGGTCTGGCCCGAGGTCGCCTCGTCCATGAGCGCGTTCACCGACCGCCTGGGCGACATCGCCGACGAACACCGGCTGGAAGCGGGTCTTTCCGCCGCCGATCAGCGGCAGCGCCGGCGAGGCGAGCGCCATCCGCGCGAAGCGGTTGAAGAACGCGTCCCCAGGGCCGAACACGATGCCGGGACGAAGGATGGTCGCGCCTGGCATCGCCGCTCGCGCCGCCGCCTCGCCCTCGGCCTTGCTGCGGGCGTACTTCGAGCCCGCGTCGGGGCTGGCGCCCAGCGCCGAGAGGTGCACGAGCCGCCTGGCGCCCGACCTGGCCGCGGCCTCCGCCACGGTCTGGGCCCCCATGGCGTGCACGCTCTGAAAGCCCTGGCGCCCACGCTCGGCGATCACGCCGACGAGGTTGATGCAGGCCTCGGCGCCGTCGAGCGCGCGGTCGACCGAGCCGGGGACGCGGATGTTGGCCTGCGCGACCTCGATCTGGCCGACGTCGCCCAGCATCCGCAGGCGATAGCCGCGCCAGGGGCGGCGCATGGCGGCGCGCACGCGCAGGCCGCGCTTGGCGAGCGCCCGGACGACCTGGGCCCGACGAACCCGGAGCCGCCGAAGACCGTCACCAATCCCTGCATGTCAGGATGCTCCGCCGCCCGATTAGCCGTGGTCGCGGGATAGCCGAGGCGCCCGCCCGGCGCAATGCGCGCGGAGGTCCACAGCGTCCGGCAGCGCCTCAATCCGTTCATTCCCGCGAGAGCGGCTATTTCAACCACCAAGCACACCAAGCACACCAAGAGACCGCAAATGGCCGCAGCGCCGCCGCGCTCTCAGAACCCTTGGTGTCCTTGGTGTGCTTGGTGGTCAGCAACAAGCCTGAGTCCCCGCTTCGCGGGGTGAGCGGTGTTGGGTTACGGACCTAGGCGGCGAGGCCGGCGGACTGCATCAGGGCGCGGACGCGGCCGACGGCGTCGGGGGTCCTGGCGATCTCGGCGCGGATCTCCGGCGCGCGCATCAGCCGCATCGCCTCGGCCTTCGCCCGCTCGGCGGCGGGGCCGCGCGGCGCCGTTTCGGCGGCGGCGAGGCGGAGCAGGAGCGTGAGCCGGTTCACCACGGGGGCGTTGGCCTTGGCCAGCGCCTGGGCGAGGGCGGCGTCGGCTTCGACGAGACCGCCGATCTCGCCGATCTTGGCGGCGATGGGCTCGGCCTCCTCGGGGACGAAGCCGCAGCGGAACACCGCGCGCTGAAGCTCGGCGAGGGCGGCGAGCTTGGTGGCGGCCGAATCCGGGCCGGAGCGAAGATCGGTCTCGAACCGGAGCGCGCTGACGTTCGCCTGCACCCAGCGGCTGGCCTGGCGCTTGTTGGCGGCGCCGGTGACGTTCTCCGCCAGCCAGAGCAGCGCCTCGACCTCGCCCAGAAGACTGCGGTCGTGGCCGAGATAGGCCTCGACGAAGTCGCCGCGCACCAGCGTGCGCGAGCGGTTGATGAAGGCCTCCTGCACCTCCTCCATGGTGAGCAGCCGGCCGGCCGCCGTGGTCAGCGCCATCGCCAGCGCGCGCAGGATGATGATCTCGCCCTCGGCGTCGCTGGGTCGGAGGCGCTTGGGACCGGTCAGCTCGTGCAGCACCCGATGGGCGATGGCGGTGCGGACGTTCTCGAAGTACGGGCCCGTCCAGCCAGTTGGCGAGGCGCGCCGCCGGCCCTTGCAGCAGCGGCATCACGTTGGCGACCGCCGGCTCGATCGAGATCAGCGCGTCGACCGCTTCGGCGGCGGCCAGCCGCGTCATGGCCGCCAGCGATCGCGCCGAGGTCGAGGTTGACGCCCAAAAGCTCCATGATCCCGGCGCGCGCGCCGAGGATCTCGGCCAGCGGGATCTCCAGCACCTGGAACGCCAGCGCCCCTCGGCTCGGGCGCGCGCGGCGCCTGGTCGGCGAGATCGAGCAGGCGGTTGACCTTGCCGCTCCAGCTCGCGCCGCTGGCCATCGCGCGGGCGACGCCGCCGCCGAGGAGGTAGTGGGCCTCGGGGTTGCCGACCAGCCGCTCGGTCACGGCGGCGAAGGCTTCGTCTCGAAGTTGGGGAAGCGCCCCTTGCGCTCGTCCCGCATCACCCGGTCGATCGTGGACTGCGTGAGCTTCTGGAAGTCGCGGATGACGTTGTGCACGGTCTTGCCGCGCGCCTGCGCCTCCGGGATCGACACCTTCTGGATGGCGTGCTGCAGCTCGAGCCCGGTCGCCTCGAGCTTTTCGATCAGGTCGGGGCGGTGCAGGAGCTCGAAGGGCGTGGCCTTGTTGCGCGCGAGCCAGCCCTCGAGCAGGCGGCCGATGCGGTCGCGCGCATGGATGGTGTAGAGGTCCTGCGGGCTGACGCAGAGCGGCTCGACCCCCTCCTTCGGCGGCTTCGGCTTGCCGCGGTCCGGCTCGCCCTTGTTCAGGATGGTGACGGTCTTGAACTCGCGCGTCTCGCCGTCGAGGGTCTCCTTGGTCACCTTGACCGAGATGGCCCTCCCCTCGGCCAGCATCTCCTCGGCGGCGTCGATCGCACGCGGATCGGTCTTCGGTCGCCAGCTCCAAGGACCATGACGAGCCGTGCTGGCGTCGCGCGAAGACCTCGAAGTGAACCTGGTCGTGATCCATGCTTTTCCCCTGGGCCTAAGCGGACGACGCCCGTCGCAATGACCTTCGGCGATTAGGCTTAAGAGCGGGTTGAGACATGATCGGGCCACAGTTTCGCCGCGCTCGCCATTGCTCCACTTCGCCGCAATCACTAGCCTTCGGCGAGGAACGAGCGAGTGCAGGACGACGGTATGGCCAAGATCACGCTGGTCGACGACGACGAGAACATCGTCACGTCGGTGTCGCTGGCGCTCGAAAGTCTCGGCCACAAGGTCAAGGGATACTACGACGGCGCGTCGGGGCTGGCGGCGCTGGAGAGCGATCCGCCGGACCTCGCCATCCTCGACGTCAAGATGCCGCGCATGGACGGGATGGAGGTGTTGAGGCGCCTGCGCCAGACCTCGGATCTGCCGGTGATCATCCTGACCTCGAAGGACGAGGAGATCGACGAGATCCTCGGCTTCAACCTCGGCGCCGACGACTATATCCACAAGCCCTTCAGCCAGCGGCTGCTGATCGAGCGGGTGAAGGCGGTGCTGCGCCGCGCCGACGGAGGCGACAGCGAGACGGCCGCCGGCGCCGAGCGCCCAGGGCAAGGCCATCCGCCGCGGGCGGCTCACCCTCGACTCCGCCCGGCACGACTGCCTCTGGGACGGCAAGCCGGTGAAGCTGACGGTGACCGAGTTCCTGCTGCTGCAGTCGCTGGCGCAGCGGCCGGGTTTCGTCAAAAGCCGCGACAACCTGATGGACGCCGCCTACGACGATCAGGTCTATGTCGACGACCGCACGATCGACAGCCACGTCAAGCGCATGCGGCGCAAGTTCCGCCAGGTCGACCCGGAGTTCGACGCGATCGAAACGCTCTATGGCGTCGGTTACCGTTACCGCGAAACCTGAGCGCGCCTCAGCGAGGCGGCCGCACGCCGCTGGCGACTGCCAGGCTCGCGCCTTGGCCGGCTGATCGTCGCGCTGAACCTCTCGGGCCTGGCGATCCTGATCGTCGGCGCGCTGGTGCTGAACGAGCTCCGCCGCGGGCTGATCACTCGCCGAGATCGACAGGCCTGACCACCCAGGGCCGCGGCATCGCGCACGTGATCGAGGAGGCGGCGACCGACGACACGCCCTGCCATCGACGACGAAAGTGCGCGCGACACCCTGCAGGTGCTGCTGATCCAGGGCACGCAGCGGGCGCGCATCTGCGACAACCAGGGCCAGCTGGTCGCCGACAGCGATGTGCTGAACGACCATATCGTCTCGGAGAAACTGCCGCCGCCAGCCAAGCCGCGGCGAGTTCCAGTTCCACTGGGACTTCTTCAAGCATCAGGACCAGCCCGAGGCCAACCAGACCGCCGAGGCCGCCCAGGCCGAGGCCGCGCTGAAGAGCGAGGTGCAGCAGGCGCTGCAGGGCCAGACGATGAGCGGCGTGCGACTCGACCGAGACCGGCAGCGCGTGGTTTCGGTTTCGATCCCGATCCAGCGGGTGCAGGCGGTGCTCGGGCGTGCTGACGCTGGAGTCCGGCAACGTCGACCAGATCGTCGCCGCCCAGCGGCTGGCGCTGTTGCCGTTCATCCTCATCGCCATCGCGGTGACGCTGGCCTCGTCCTTCCTGCTCACGCGGATGATCGCCGCAGCCGGTGCTGCGGCTGGCCGGCGCCGCGGACCGGGTCGACCGCCCAGCGCGCGCGCGCGATCTCGCTGCCCGACATCGCCGCGCGCGACGACGAGCTGGGCGACCTGACCCGCTCGCTCGAGACGATGACCCAGACGCTCGTCCGAACGCATGGACGCTATCGAGGGGTTCGCCGCCGACGTCGCACACGAGATCCGCAACCCGCTCACCTCCATGCGCTCGGCGGTCGAGACCCTGGACCTGGTCAAGGACCGCGCGGCGCGCGAGCGCCTGGCCGCCATCCTGAAGGAGGACGTCGGCCGGCTGGATCGGCTGATCACCGACATCTCCAACGCCTCGCGGCTCGACGCCGAGCTCTGGCGCGAGTCGCCGAAGCCGCTCGATCTCGGCCAACTGCTGACCAGGCTCGCCGACCTCTACGGCGAGGCCGCCGAGCCCGGGCGAACCGCCGGTGCGGTTCATCGCGGCGGAGGATGAAGCCGCCGATCATGGTGCGCGTGCGCGAGGGCCCGCTTGAGCCAGGTCTTCCGCAACCTGATCGACAACGGCCGCTCGTTCACCGCCCTGTCGCCGACTCGGCCCGATCGAGAGGTGCGGCTGGCCGTGCGCCGCGCCGGACGGCAGGCGATCGCGACGGTGGAGGATGACGGCCCGGCCTGCCGCCGGAGAACCTCGAGACGATCTTCGAGCGCTTCTACACCTCACGGCCGAAGGGCGCGGCGTTCGGCCTCCACTCCGGCCTCGGCCTGTCGATCGCCCGCCAGATCGTCACCGCCCACGGCGGAACCATCCACGCCGAGAACCGCACCGACGAGGACGGGCCGGGTGATCGGCGCGCGCTTCGTGATCACCCTGCCCGTCAGCGTATGATGACGGCATGATCCTGCACGCGGGCCTGGTCGCGCGGCGAGCCTTCGGCCACTGGCGCGGCGTCCTGATCGAAGGCGACTCGGGCGCCGGCAAGAGCGACCTGGCGCTGAAGGCGCTCGAGCGCGGCTGGACGCTGGTCGCCGACGACCGGACGCTGGTCTGGAGCGACGCCGGGCGGCTGTGGGGCCGCGCGCCGCACGCGCTGGCCGGGCTGATCGAGGCGCGGGGCGTCGGCGTCGATGGCGGCCAAGCAGCTGCCGTTCGCCGAGATCGCGCTCGTCGTGCGCTGCGCGGCGCCGTCGAGGTCGAGCGAATGCCCGAGCGCCGCCGCCTGGTCGGCGCTCGGCGTCAGCCTGCCGCTGGTCGCGCTCGCCCCGTTCGAGGAGTCCGCGACCGCCAAGCTCGACCGGGCCCTGGGCGTATTGGACTCAACGGACAATCGGCGTATCAAGCGCCGCGCGCCGGCCGAGAGTTCGCCGGATGCGGGAGGGGTCCCGTGAGATTTCCGAAATGATCGGGCTTGTGATCGTCACCCATGGGCGATTGGCGGCAGAGTTCGTGTCCGCCATGGAGCACGTGGTGGGGCCGCAGGCGAAGGTCGAAGCCGTCTGCATCGGCCCCGAAGACGACATGGAGGAGCGGCGCAAGGACATCCTGAAGGCCGCCGCCGTCGTCGACGAGGGCCAGGGCGTGATCCTCTTGACCGACATGTTCGGCGGCACGCCGTCGAACCTCGCCATCTCGGTGATGGAGCAGACCCACGCCGAAGTGATCGCCGGCCTGAACCTGCCGATGCTGATCAAGCTCGCCAGCGTGCGCGGAGCCGCGAGCCGCTCGCGGCCTGCGTCGCCCATGCCCAGGAGGCCGGGCGGAAGTATATCTCCGTGGCCTCCTACGTGCTGGCCGGCGAGAAGTAGCGCTTGAAGCGGCGATGAAGGCCGAGCGCACGGTCGAGATCCTCAACGAACGCGGCCTTCACGCGCGCGCCTCGGCCAAGTTCGTCAAGCTGGCCAACGAATTCGACGCCGAGGTCACCGTCAGCCGCGACGGCCAGACCGTCGACGCCCGCTCGATCATGGGCCTGATGATGCTGGCCGCCGGGCCGGGCTGCACGATCGAGATCCACGCCGACGGCCGCGACGCCAAGGCCGCGGTCGACGCCTTGAGCGAACTCATCGCCAGCCGCTTCGACGAGGACCGGTAGGCCCGGGCGACGTTCGCCAAGAGAGAGCCACGGAGCCGCCCAAGGGCGGCAAGCCAATCTCGGACGGCGGCGCAGGCCCCCGCGGCGCGTTTGCCGAGATGGAGCGCGAAGGCCGCGATTGCTTCGGCGCCGCCGGCGTGCCATGGATTTCGCGACAGCCCAAAACGAGGAACGGCGCGGTTCCGATGGAGACCGAGCTCAAGTTCGAGGTGGACGCCGCCGCCGCCGAACGCCTGAGCCAGCGCCTCGACCTGGCGCGGCAGGGCGCAAGCCGTCACCCTTCGCTCGGTCTATTTCGACACTCCCGACGCGCGGCTGAACGCCGAGGGCGTCGCGTTGCGCGTGCGCGAGGAGGCCGGCCGCTTCATCCAGACGGTGAAGACGACCGCGCGCGGCGAGCGGCCTGCATCGCGGCGAGTGGGAGGCGGAGGTCGCCGGTCCAGCGCTCGACCTCGCCGCCGCGGCCGAGACCCCCCTGCTCGCCGCGCTGAACGGCTGCGCGGCCCGAGACGCTGCGTCCGGCGTTCGAGACCCGCATCGAGCGGACGGCGCGGCGGATGCGGGTCGACGGCGGCCTCGTCGAGGCGGCGCTCGACCGCGGGCACGATCGGCGACGGCAAGGCGCGAGGCGCCGATCCTGGAGCTCGAGCTGGAGCTGAAGCGCGGCAAGCCCGAGGCGCTGTTTACGCTCGCGCGCAGCCTTGCCGGCGTCGCGGCGATGAACCTCAGCTTCACCAGCAAGGCCGAGCGCGGCTACGCCCTGCTCGAGGGCGAGGCCCTGGCGCCGGTGAAGGCCGCCGATCCCGACGCTCGAGCCGCGCCGACACGGCCGAGAGCGCGTTCAAGGCGATCGCCGGCTCCGGCCTGGCGCAGATGGCCGACAACGCGCGCGTGCTGCGCCATATCCGCCGCATCGAGGCGCTGCACCAGCTGCAGCGTCGGCGCGCGGCGGCTGCGCAGCGCGATCTCGCTGTTCCGGCCGATGCTCGAGGACGGCCAGGTCGAGCCGATCAAGGCCGAGCTCAGGTGGCTGACCCGCGAGCTGGACGACGCCCGCAACCTCGACGTCTTCATCACCGAGACCTTCCGCCCGGCCGCCAAGCGCCACGCCCGCTCGATGGGCCTCGCCAACCTTGGGCGGGCGCTGATCACCGCCCAGACCCGCGCCTACGACCGCGCCGAGGCGGCGCTGGCTCCGCAGCGCTTCCGCACGCTGATGCTGGAGACCGCCGCCTGGATCGAGACCGGCGCCGTGGACGAGCGGCGACGACCGCGCTGGCGGCGCTGCGCGAGCGGCCGATCAAGGCGGTCGCCGCGCGAGATCCTCGACGAGCCGCCGCCGCAAGGTGGTCAGGGCGGGCCGCAAGCTCGCCGCGCTGGCGCCGGCGCCGCGGCACAAGCTGCGCATCAACGCCAAGAAGCTGCGCTACGCCTGCGGCTTCTTCGCCGGCCTCTATGCGCGGCAAGGCGGCCAAGCGCCTGAAGCGGTTCGTCGCCGCGATGGAGGCGCTGCAGGACGGCCTGGGCGCGCTGACCGACATCGTGGCCGCCGACAGCGCTGACCGCCGAGCTCGCCGCCGCCGCGACGACCGACGCGCCGGCCAAGCTCGGCTTTCGCCGCCGGCCTGATCGCCGGCGAGCGGCAGACTGACGAGGCCGCAGGCGAGCCGGGCGGCCGAGAAGGCCTACGCGCGGTTCGCCGAGGCCGAGCCGTTCTGGCGAGGCTCGGGACCGCCCAAGACATATAAAGATTTCCTTATATTCGGTTGCCCGACCTCGGCGCCGCGGCTATAGACGCCGCGCGTTCCGCCGATGAGGAGAGCGCGCCGAGATGGCCGACCATGTCGTGAAGGACCTGTCGCTCGCCGACTGGGGCCGCAAGGAAATCGAGATCGCCGAGACCGAGATGCCCGGCCTGATGGCGCTGAGGGCCGAGTTCGGCGCGGACAAGCCGCTGAAGGGCGCGCGCATCGCCGGCTCGCTGCACATGACCATCCAGACCGCGGTGCTGATCGAGACGCTGCAGGCGCTGGGCGCCGAGGTGCGCTGGGCCTCGTGCAACATCTTCTCGACCCAGGACCATGCCGCCGCCGCCGTCGCCGCGCGCGGCACGCCGGTGTTCGCGTTCAAGGGCGAGAGCCTGGACGAGTACTGGGACTACGCCCACCGCATCTTCGAGTGGGGCGACGGCGGCTATCCGAACCTGATCCTCGACGACGGGGGCGATGCGACCCTGCTCTGCGTGCATGGGCCCGCGCGCCGAGGAGGACGCCGACTTCCTCGAGCACCACTCCAACGACGAGGAGGAGGCGCTGTTCTGCGGTGATCAAGCGCTATCTGCGCGACAAGCCGGGCTTCTACGCCGGCATCCGCGCGGCGATCAAAGGCGTGTCCGAGGAGACGACCACCGGCGTGCACCGGCTCTACCAGATGGCCGAGCGGGGCGAGCTGCCCTTCCCCGCCATCAACGTCAACGACAGCGTGACCAAGTCCAAGTTCGACAACCTCTACGGCTGCCGCGAGAGCCTGGTCGACGCCATCCGGCGGGCGACCGACGTCATGCTGGCCGGCAAGGTCGCCGTCGTCTGCGGCTACGGCGACGTCGGCAAGGGCTCGGCCGCCTCGCTCCGCCACGGCGGGGCGCGGGTGATCGTGACCGAGATCGACCCGATCTGCGCCCTGCAGGCGGCGATGGAAGGCTATGAGGTCAAGACGCTGGAGCAGGTTGCGCCGCTGGGCGACGTCTTCGTCTCGGCCACCGGCAACAAGGACGTCATCCGCCTCGAGCACATGCGCGAGATGAAGAACAACGCCATCGTCGCCAACATCGGCCACTTCGATTCCGAGATTCAGATCAGCGCGCTGCGCAACTACCGCTGGGACGAGATCAAGCCGCAGGTGCACCACGTCGAGTTCCCGGACGGGAAGAAGATCATCGTCCTCTCCGAAGGGCGCCTGGTGAACCTGGGCAACGCCACCGGCCACCCGAGCTTCGTGATGAGCGCCTCGTTCACCAACCAGGTGCTGGCGCAGATCGAGCTCTGGACCAACGGGGCGGCCTACGAGAAGAAGGTCTACACCCTGCCCAAGCGCCTGGACGAGAAGGTCGCGCGCCTGCACCTGGCCAAGCTCGGCGTCGAGCTGACCGAGCTGACCGGCGAGCAGGCCAGCTACATCGGCGTCGCGCCAGCCGGCCCGTTCAAGCCCGACCACTACCGGTACTGAGCGGCCAAGGCGCGCCATGCCGCCCGCCGTCCTCATCCTCTCCTCGTTCGTGGCCGCGAGCCGGGTGGGCGGCGGGGCGCAGGCGATGGTGCTGGCGCGGCTGGGGCTGGAGCCCATCCTGGTGCCCACCGTTCAGCTCGGCCGCCATCCCGGCTTTGGCGCGCCCGGGCGGCAAGCCGGTCGAGGCCGAGACCATGGCCAGCATGCTGAAGGGCGTCGACGCGCAGGGCCACTTCCAGCGCCTGGCCGCGGTGATCACCGGCTACTTCGCCCTCGCCGAGCAAGTGGCCGTCGCCGCCGACGCGATCGCGACGGCGCGGGCGGGCAGCCCGGAAGCGTTGATCGTGGTCGATCCGATCATGGGCGACGAGGAGCGCGGCCTCTACGTGCGCGAGGTGGTCGCGAGCGCGATCGAGCAGCGCCTCGTCCCACGCGCGGACCTGCTCACGCCCAACGCCTGGGAGCTCGGCCGGCTGATCGACGAGCCGGTCGCGAGCATCGACGATGCGCTGCGCGGCGCGCGCAGCCTTGACCGGCCGGTGCTGGTCTCGTCCGTGCCGGCCGGCGAGGAGATCGGGACGCTCTACGTCGACGCGACCGGGGCGTGGATCGCGCTGCACCCCCGCGCGCGCTCGGCCCCGAAGGGCACGGGCGACCTCCTGACCGCGCTCTTCACCGCCGCCCGGATCGCCGGTCGCAGCCCCCGCGCCGCGCTCGCCGCCGCCGTCGGCGGCGTCGCGGAGGCGGTGGCCAGGGCCGACGAGGCGGACGAGCTGCCGGTCACCGCCTTCCCCGCCCGGCTGTCGCCGTCGAAGCGCGTCAGGATCGAAAAACTCTAGCTATCACAACCGTCATCGCCCGGCTTGTTCGGGCGACCCATGATCACCGTGCTGGATCAGGCGTTCATGGGTCCCCCGCATTCCGCTGCTTACGCAGCTCCAGCGGGGGATGACGGTGAAATTGGCCGACGCAGCGCGCGGGCGGCGCGGAAGGCGCCGAAGACGAACACCAGCGCGCCGGTCCAGATGAAGACGAAGGAGACCGCGCGGAGCGGGGTCAGCGTCTCACCGGTCGCCAGGCCGGTGATGAACCCCAGCGTCGGTCCGATGTACTGCAGGAACCCCAGCGTCGAGAACGGCAGCCGGCGGGCCGACCAGGAGAACAGCGCGAGCGGCGCGACGGTGACCGGTCCAGCGAGCAACAGCAGCAGCGTGGGCGCGAGCGCATGTCCGAAGACGCCGCCGCCATGGCCGTGCAGCCAGACCACGTAGGCGACGCCGGGTCCAGCGATGATCAGGCACTCGATCAACAGGCCGGTCTGCGCCGAGGCGGCGACGCGCTTGCGGATGACCCCGTAGGTGCAGAAGGAGGCGGCGAGGAAGAGCGAGATCAGCGGCAGGTGGCCGAGGGCGACGGTCTGCAGCGCCACGCCAACGGCGGCGATGGCGATGGCGGTCCAGGCGACGACGTCGATCCGCTCGCGGAACAACACCGCGCCCACCGCCATGTTGAGCAGCGGGTTGATGAAGTAACCGAGGCTGGAGTCGATGTTGTGGCCGTTGTTCACCGCCCAGATGAACACCGCCCAGTTGGACCCGATCAGCGTCGCCGAGACGAGAAGCAGGCCAAGTGTCCGCGGGCGCGTAAAGACGCCGAGCGCCTCGCGCGTCTGGCCGGCGGCGACCACCAGCCCGGCGGCCCACAGCGGCGACCAGAGCGCGCGCTGGCCGAGGATCTCCCAGGGGCTCGCGCCCAGGCGATCCATGAGGATGAAGAGGCCGGGGACCGCGCCCCAGATCAGGTAGCAGGCCAACGCCGCCGCCAACGCCTGGCGGTGTTGACCGCCCGGCGCCGCTGCGGTGGGGGTCATGCCAGGATCTTGTGCCCGATCAGGCCGTGTTCGTCGGCAAGCTGGGCGATCTGGACGGCGTTGAGCGCCGCGCCTTTGCGCAGGTTGTCCGATACCACCCAGATGTTCAGGCCGTGCTCGACGGTCGGGTCGTTGCGGATGCGGCTGACGAACACGGCAAACTCGCCCTGGGCATCCTTCGGCGTCGCGTAGCCGGTCGGGTCGTGCTTATCGACGACGACGACGCCCGGGCGCCTCGCGCAGGATCTCGCGCGCATCGTCCTCGTCCAGCGGGCGCTCGAACTCGAGGTTCACCGCCTCGGAGTGGCCGACGAACACGGGCACGCGCACGCAGGTGACGGTGAGCTTGATCGCGCGGTCGAGCATCTTGTGGGTCTCGTTCCACATCTTGTGCTCTTCGTCGGTGTAGCCGTCGTCCATGAAGTTGTTGGCGAAGGGGATGACGTTGAAGGCGATCTGCTTGGGATAGACCTTGGGCGCGGTCGCCCCGAGCGAATAGACCGCCTTGGTCTGGTCCCAGAGCTCGTCCATCGCCGCCTTGCCCGAGCCGGAGACCGACTGGTAGGTCGAGACCACGGCCCGCTTGATCGTCGCCGCGTCGTGCAGCGGCTTCAGCGCGACCACCAGCTGGGCGGTCGAGCAGTTCGGGTTGGCGATGATGCGCTTCTTGCGCGCCAGGGCGATCGCCTCGGGGTTCACCTCCGGCACGATCAGCGGCACGTCGGGGTCCATCCGCCAGGCGGAGGAGTTGTCGATCACCAGCGCGCCGGCGGCGGCGATCTTCGGGCTCCACTCGCGCGAGAAGGCGCCGGAGACGCTCATCAGGACGACGTCGACCTGGCTGAAGTCGAAGGTCTCGATCGCCTCGCAATAGAGGCTCTTGTCGCCGAAGTTGACCTCGCGGCCCATGGAGTTGCGCGAGGCCACGGCGCGGATCTCGTCGACCGGGAACTCGAGCTCCTCGAGGATCACGAGCATCTCGCGGCCCACGTTGCCCGTGGCGCCGACAACGGCCACCCGGTAACCCATCGGACGTCTCCTTTTCGTCGAGCGCGCGGCAGATACGCCGCTTGCGCGCGCGAGGCAAGGCGTGCGCGGGCGGCAACGCTACACGCCAGAGGTTACCGCCGTCTGACCCTTCAGCGCCCGACGCAGTCGGCGAGGCCGGCGTTGCGGACCGTTCCCATCGCGCGGTCGACCTTGTTCGGTGCGGCTGCACGACGTAGCGGCTGGGGTCGGCGGCGTTCCATCCGAGCGGCTTGGGCAGGACGGCGATCAGGCGGGCGGCCTCCGCCGGCCGAAAGCTCGGAGGCGTGCTTGTGGAAGACGTGCTCGCTGGCGGCTTCGGCGCCGTAGACGCCTGGGCCGAACTCCACGACGTTGAGGTACATCTCCATGATGCGCGGCTTGCCCCAGACGAGCTCGATCAGGACCGTGTACCACGCCTCGATCGCCCTTCCTGACGTAGTCGCGGCCCGGCCAGAGGAAGACGTTCTTGGCCGTCTGCTGGCTGATGGTCGAGCCGCCGCGGATGCGGTTCGGATGCTTCTGATCCTGCTTCATCGCCGCCTGGATGGCCTGGAAAGTCGAAGCCGTGGTGCTGGCAGAAGCGGGCGTCCTCGGAGGCGACGGCCGCCTCGGGCAGGTCAGGCGACATCTGGCTGAGCGAGCGCCAGCGATAGTCCATGCCGTGGCCCTCGATCAGCCGCTCGACCATCAGGATGGTGATCGGCGGCGGCACCAGCTTGTAGACGACCACGCTGGCGGGGGGGACGACGACGAGGAGGACGAGCGCGACGGCGAGGACCCGGCCAACGAAGCGCAGCACTCCGCCGCGTCTGGCGGGCGTCGCGCCCGTCACCTTCGATCGTCGTTCAGCGCTCAATCACGGCCCCGACTTTACGCCGACTTTAAGAGTTCCCTCGTCCCGGCGAAAGCCGGAACCCCCGGCCATTTCAACCACCAAGCACACCAAGCACACCAAGGGTTCGGAGCGGGCTCAAACGCGCCGGCCAATCACCGCCTCTTGGACTGCTTGGTGTGCTTGGTGGTCCATTCAGGCGGCGGCGACCGCATCGGGCCGCCAGCGAAGACACCCTTGGCCCGCTTGCGCGGGATGAGCGGAGGTTGGGCCGCCGCGCCTAGAACCCGGGCAGGTCCACCACGCTGGCGCCGCCGTCTTCGTCGCCCCAGGCGAGGCGTTTGGCGTCCGGCGGACATGGCGAGGGCGGTGATCGGGGGGCCTGGCTCCGCCTTGACCGGCTCGAGCCGGCGGGAGGTGAGGTCGCAGGCCCAGACGCGGCCGTCGCTCGAGGCCCGCCGCCAGCACGGTGCGGTCGGGCGCGGCGGCGACGCGGGCGACCAGCGAGCCTTCGTCGAAGCCGATCTCGGCGGCCTCCTTGCCCATCGGCCCGTCGGCCCCGGCGAACGGCCAGACGACCGCGCCCGGCGCGCCGGCGGTGGCCATGAGCATGCCCTTGGAGAGGAAGACCAGGCTCTTCACCTTGGCCGGATAGCCGCCCATGCGCAGGTCCTTGCCGTCGGCGAGCCGCCAGCCGTGCAGCTCGTTCTCCTGCATCGAGGACATCAGAAACCGGCCGTCCGGGCTGAACACGACCAGGATGTGGCTGCCTGGCCACTTGAGCAGCACCGGCTTCTGCTCGGCGATGCGGGCGTACCAGAGCACCGCGCCGCCGTAGGTGGCCGCCGCCAGGCGCCGGCCGCGCGGATCGAAGGCGAGGCTCGCCACCGATTTCTCGTGGGCGAAGACGCGCTCGAAAGCCGCGTCCTTGGCGTCGAGCACCCGCGCCTCGCGCCCGGCGCCGAAGGCGATCAGCCCCGACTCCGCGCTCGTCGCCACCACGTCGATCCAGCGGCCCTTGAACTCGGCGAGACCTTTCGTCGCGCCCGCCCTTGTCCAGACCAGCCGCCCGTCGTCGCCGCCGGTCACCAGCCCCTCGCCGCTCGGATGCGGGACGGCGGCCAGGATCGCCCCGCCCGCGTGCGCTTCGATCCGCTCGCCGCCCTCGCGGGCCACGCTCCCGTCGCCGAGCGCGAACCAGGCGGCGCCCGATCGGTCGAACAGGGCTTCGGTGACGTAGGCGTCCAGAGTCATCGGGGTTGGCTTGGGCTTTACGAGACGGGGGCATTCATGGTTCTAGTCGCGCAAACCGCGCGGACCAAGACGGCCGCGCGCAGGCGGAGAACGAGTGAATGGCAGTCAAGCTTGGCGGCAAGAAGGGCGGGAAATACGAGCTCGGCCAGAACGCCGACATCAACGTCACGCCGTTCGTCGACGTGATGCTGGTGCTGCTGATCATCTTCATGGTGTCGATCCCGCTGGCGACGGTGGCGATCAAGATCGACCTGCCGCCGGCGCAGGAGAACCAGAATCCGAACGACAAGCCGACCTACCTGTCGATCGGCGAGGACTCCAAGCTCACGCTGGTGATCAAGGGGAACAACACCAGCACCTCGCTGGCCACGTTGGGCGGCGACCTGACGCGCGCCTTCGGCGGCTCCAATCCGCAGTCGCAGAACGTCCTGATCCGCGCCGACCGCACCGTGAAGTACAAGGACTTCATGGAGGTGGTGAACCAGCTGCAGACCGACGGCTTCTACAAGGTCGCGCTGATCACCGAGAACGTGCCCGGCGCTTAGGCGGCGCAGGCCTCGAAGCCGGCGCGGAGCGCCGCTTCATCCAGATTACGGCCGATGAAGACCATGCGGCTCGTGCGCGCCTCGTCGTCGCGCCATGGCCGCTGGAGGTCGCCTTCCAGGATCATGTGGACGGCCTGAAACACCAGGCGGCGGTCCTCGCCCTTCACGTTCACGATGCCCTTGGCGCGCAGGATGTCGGGTCCCTGCGCGGCCAGGAGCTCGCTCAGCCAGCGGCTGACCGCCGCGCCGTTCACCGGCGCGTCGAGGGTCAGGGCCACGCCTTTGATGTCGTCGTCGTGGACGTGGTCGTGGTGTTCGTGGCCGTGCCCGTGATCGTGCCCGTGATCGTGCTCGCAGTCCTCGTCGTGCACGTGACCCGGCTCGCCGTGCGCCGGATTGAGGAACTCCGGCTCGAGCGTGAGGATGCGGTCCAGGTCGAAGCCGCCGCGGCCGAGGATCGCCTCGAGCGGCACGTTGGAGCGCTGGGCGCGGTGGATCGGCGCGAGCGGGTTCATCCGGCGAAGGCGGGCCTCCAGCGCGACGAGATCGCCTTCGGCCACGAGGTCGGTCTTGTTGAGGATGATCTGGTCGGCGAAGGCGATCTGCTCGCGCGCCTCGCGGCTGTCGTCCAGCCGGGCGAGCATGTGCTTGGCGTCGACGACGGTGGTGACGCTGTCGAGCACGGTCCGGGCCTTGACGTCCTCGTCGACGAAGAAGGTCTGGGCCACCGGGCCGGGATCGGCCAGGCCCGTGGTCTCGACCACGATGGCGTCGAAGCCGCCCTTGCGCTTGGCCAGCCCCTGTAAGACGCGGATCAGGTCGCCGCGCACGGTGCAGCAGACGCAGCCGTTCGACATCTCGAACACCTCTTCGTCGGCGCCGACGATGAGGTCGTTGTCGATGCCGATCTCGCCGAACTCGTTGACGATGACGGCGTAGCGGCGGCCGTGATCCTCCGAGAGGATGCGGTTCAGGAGCGTGGTCTTGCCCGCCCCGAGATAGCCGGTGAGCACGGTCACCGGCGTGCGTGGAGTCTCGCTCATGGCGCGCAACTTAGGTGCGAACGGCCTTCGCTTAAAGGCAGGGCCGGAGCGAGCGCCCTTTGCCTTTGCCCGGGAGCGTGTGAGAGACTTTGCCCGATCTTGGGGGAGACGTGGATGAGCCTGACCGGGAGCTATTGGCCCGCCGACACCAGCGAGCCGGTCCTGGAGACCACCGTCGGCGGGTTGCTGCGCGACGCCGCCAGCCGCTGGCCGGACGCGGTCGCCCTGGTCGAGGCCGACATGGACTGCGTGCTGCGCCGCCGCTGGACCTACGCGACGCTGCTCGCCGACGCCGAGCGCCTGGCAGTGGCGCTGGCCTCCCGCTACGCCCCTGGCGAGCGCATCTGCGTGTGGGCGCCCAACGTGCCCGAATGGGTGATCCTGGAGTACGCCGCGGGACTCGCGGGTCTGACGCTGGTCACCGCCAACCCGGCCTACCGCCCGCGCGAGCTCAAGTTCGTGCTCGAGCAGTCGCGCGCGTCGGGCCTGTTCCTTGTGCCCGAGTACCGCGGCAACCCGATGGCGGAGATCGCCGCCGAGGTCGCGGCCGAGATCCAGACGCTGCGCGAGGTGGTCGACATGACCGACGCGGCGGCGCTCTTCGCCCGCGGCGCCGCCGAGCGGCCGCTGCCCGAGGTCAAGGCCGAAGACCCCGCGCAGGTCCAGTACACCTCCGGCACCACGGGCTTTCCCAAGGGCGCGCTCTTGCACCACAGGGGTCTGACCAACAACGCCCGCATGGCCTTCAATCGCGCCCTGGTCCGCGAAGGCGAGACGGTGCTGAACTTCATGCCGATGTTCCACACCTCGGGCTGCGCCTTCCTGACGCTGGGCTCGGTGCAGTTCGGCTGCCGCATGATCATCGCCAAGCTGTTCGATCCGCCGCGCCTGTTGGACCTCATGCAGTCCGAGCGGGTGGAGCTCCTGCTCGGCGTGCCGACGATGCTGGTCGGGCTGTGCGAGGCGCAGGCCGCGAGCCCGCGCGACCTCGCCTCGGTGCGCATCGCCATCTCCGGCGGCGCGATGGTGCCGCCCGAGCTGATCCGGCGGGTGCGCCAGCTGTTCGGCTGCGACTTCGAGACGGTCTACGGCCAGACGGAGAGCTCGCCGATCGTCACGCAGATCAAGGCGACGGACAGCTTCGAGGACTCCTCGGAGACCGTGGGCCAGCCCTCGGTGCAGACCGAGATCTCGATCCGCGATCCAGGGACCAACACCGTGGTTCCGGTGGGCGAGATCGGGGAGATTTGCGCCCGCGGCTACTGCGTGATGCTGGGTTACAACGACAATCCGAAGGCGACGGCCGATGCGATCGACCAGGACCGCTGGCTGCACACCGGCGACCTTGGGACCATGGACGCGCGCGGCTATGTGCGGGTCACCGGCCGGGTGAAGGAGATGATCATCCGCGGCGGCGAGAACCTCTTCCCCGCCGAGATCGAGAACATTCTCCTGGAGCACCCTGACGTGGTCGAGGTCGCCGTCGTCGGCGTGCCAGACGAGCGCTGGGGCGAGGTCGTCGCCTGCTTCGTGCGGCTCGCGCCTGGCGCTGCGCTGGACGAAGGCGCGCTCCGCGCCCACTGCCGGGCGCACATCGCCCCGCAGAAGACGCCGGCCCACTGGATCGCGGTCACCGAGTGGCCGTTGACCGGCTCGGGCAAGATCCAGAAGTTCGTGCTGCGCGACCGCTTCGTCGAAGGCGCGTTCGCGGTGGCGTGAAACGCGCCCGGCGGGCGGCTCGCGTTGACTTCAAAGGCCTCGTCTGTATAAGACGCCTCCCTCGCCCGCGGGCTCGCTCGCGGGCGGCTTTCATTTCGCTTCAGGACGTCCAAGGCCATGTACGCGGTCATCGAAACCGGCGGCAAACAGTACCGGGTCAAGCCCGGCGACCTCATCGTCGTCGAGAAGCTGGCCGGCGACGTCGGCGCGAAGGTCGCGTTCGAACGCGTGCTGATGCTGGGCGACGGGAGCGAGGTGACCGTGGGCGCGCCGCTGGTCGCCAGCGCCAAGGTGGAAGCGACGCTGATCGAGACCCGCAAGGGCGACAAGGTCAAAGTCTTCAAGAAGATCCGCCGCCAGGGCTATCGCCGTACGGGCGGACACCGGCAGTGGGAGAGCGTGCTGCGCGTCACCGCCATCGCCGGCGGCAAGCGCTCGGAGACTTGGGAGGGGACCGTCGACCTGACGCCCCGCGCGGTCCTGAACGCCCGCGCCCGCGGCGAAGCGATCGTCGTCGCCGCCGAGGCCGCGCCGGCAAAGGCCGCGAAGCCGAAGCCCGCGCCCAAGGCCGCCCCGGCGCCGGTGGAAGAGCCCAAGGCGCCCGCGGCGAAGACCGCGCGCGCCAAGGCGCCGGCGAAGGCCGAGCCCGCACCTGCGACCAAGGCGAAGGCGGAACCCAAGGCCAAGCCCGCGCCCAAAGCGAAGGCCGAGCCGGCCGCGAAGGCCAAGGCTGAGCCCAAAGCCAAAGCCGCGCCTGCGCCCAAAGCCGCGAAAGCCGCGCCGAAGAAGCCGGCCAAGTCCAAGGAGAGCTGATCCATGGCTCACAAGAAATCCGGCGGCTCCTCGCGCAACGGGCGCGACTTGGCCGGCCAGCGCCTGGGCGTGAAGCGGTTCGGCGGGGAGCAGGTGAACGCCGGCTCGATCATCGTGCGTCAGCGCGGCACCAAGTTCTGGCCGGGCGACAATGTCGGCCTCGGCAAGGACCACACGCTGTTTGCGACAGCGACCGGGGCGGTGAAGTTCACCACCCGACGCGACGACCGCACCTACGTGGCCATCGTACCGGCCGCGATGCCGGCCAAAACCTAGGCCGCTCCAGAGATTTTCTCCGGATCGCGCCGATTGAAACAAGGCGATCCGGACCAGAGATGAAGCGGGGAGTCCGGACGCCGGGCTCCCCGCCAACGCGTTTGGAGCCCGCAACAGAACGGGACCGACAAGAGGGAGGCGACCCATGGACGACCAGCTCGAGGCCATCACGACCGAACGGCTGCGCCTGCGCGAGCCCCGTCACGCCGACGCCGGCCGCCTGGCCGTGCTCGCCAACGACTTCGATGTCGCGCGCATGACGACCTCGATGCCGTTCCCCTACACGCGCGCCGACGCCGACGCGTTCCTCGAGCGCATGGCGGCGCGCAACCGAAGCCGCGAGGCGGTGTTCGCGATCGAGCATGCGGACGAGGGGGCGATCGGCATCCTTGGCTTCCATCCGAAGGACGGGGCGGCGCCGGAGATCGGCTACTGGATCGGCCGGCCCTACTGGGGCCGCGGCCTGGCGACGGAAGCCGTGCGGGCCGCGCTCGAGTGGGCCGACGGCGCCTGGGCCAGCCGCTGGACCATCGCCGGCCACTTCGCCGACAACCCGGCCTCGGGCCGCGTGCTGGACAAGGCCGGCTTTCTCTACACCGGCGAGGTCAAGCCGCTGTTCTCCAAGGCCCGCGCCGCCGAGGCCCCCACCCGCATGATGGTGCGGCTGGCGTGAGCTTGCTCTTTGCGCTCCCAGCTTCCCCTTGCCGTCATGGCCCGACTTGTTCGGGCCACCCATGAACACCTGATCCATCCGGTGTGCATGGGTCCCCCGCATTCCGCTTCGCTCCAGCGGGGGATGACGGAGAGAGAGGAGCGACTTCGTTGGACGGCCGACGTGGAGTGTCCTTGCACTCGCGATCAATTGTGGCCATCCGGACACCCATGAAGTTCCTCGACCAGTGCAGGATCCACATCCGCTCCGGCGACGGCGGGGCGGGGTGCGTCTCGTTCCGGCGCGAGAAGTTCATCGAATACGGCGGGCCGGACGGCGGCGACGGCGGGCGGGGCGGCGACGTCTGGATCGAGACCGCCAACGGCCTGAACACGCTGATCGACTACCGCTACCACCAGCACTTCAAGGCCAAGACCGGCCAGCACGGCATGGGCCGCGACCGCCACGGCGCGAACGGCGAGGACGTCGTGCTGAGGGTCCCGGTCGGCTGCCAGGTGTTCGACGAGGACGGCGAGACCCTGCTCGTCGACCTCGACCAACCGGACATGCGCGTGCGGCTGGCGAAGGGCGGCAACGGCGGCTTTGGCAACACCCGCTTCAAGAGCCCGACCAACCAGGCGCCGCGCCACGCCAACCCCGGCCTGCCCGGCGAAGAGAAGACGATTTGGCTTCGGCTGAAGCTGATCGCCGACGTGGGCCTGGTTGGCCTGCCCAATGCCGGCAAGTCGACCCTGCTCGCCGCGGTGTCGGCGGCGCGCCCGAAGATCGCCGACTATCCGTTCACCACGCTCAACCCCAACCTCGGTATGGTCGACCTCTCGGCCAACGAACGGTTCGTGCTGGCCGACATCCCCGGCCTGATCGAAGGCGCGAGCGAGGGCGCGGGGCTGGGGACCCGCTTCCTCGGCCACGTCGAGCGGACGGCGGTGTTGATCCACCTGATCGACGCCACGCAAGATGACGTGGTCGGGGCCTGGCGCACGGTTCGCGGCGAGCTTTCGGCCTACGGCGCGGGCCTGACCGACAAGCCCGAGCTGGTGGCGCTGAACAAGATCGACGCCCTCGATCCGGCCGTCCGGGACGCGCGGCGCGCGGCCCTCGAAGCGGCGTGCGGCGCGGCCCCCTTCCTCGTCTCCGGCGTCTCGGGCGAGGGCGTCACGGCGCTGATGCGCGCCGCCTGGCAAAGGGTCGGCGCCGCTCGCGCGGCTGCCTTGCCCGCGCCCGAGCCGGAGACGTGGCGGCCGTGAGCGGGCTCGCACAGGCCAGGCGCCTGGTCGTGAAGGTCGGCTCGGCGCTCCTGGTCGACGAGCACAAGGGCTCGGCCGACCGCGCCTGGCTCGCGGCCTTCGCCGAGGACGCCGCCCGCATCCGCGCGCGCGGCCAGCAGCTGTTGATCGTGTCCTCGGGCGCCGTCGCGCTCGGCCGCCGGCGGCTTGGCCTTGTCGGCAAGCGGCTGGACCTTCCGTCCAAGCAGGCCGCGGCGGCCGCCGGCCAGTCCCTCCTGATGCATGCGTGGGAAGAGGCGCTGGCGCCGGTCGGCATGGTCGCCGCCCAGGTGCTGCTCAGCCGCGACGACACCGAGACCCGCCGCCGCTGGCTGAACGCGCGCGCAACGCTGGAGCGGCTCCTGGCGCTGGGCGTGACGCCGGTGATCAACGAGAACGACACCGTCGCCACCGAGGAGATCCGCTACGGCGACAACGACCGTCTCGCCGCGCGCGTCGCCCAGATGACCGGCGCCGACCTTTTGGTGCTGCTTTCCGACGTCGACGGTCTCTACACCAGCGACCCCAGGCGCGATGCGTCGGCCGCGCACGTCGCCCTGGTCAGCGAGCTCACGCCAGAGGTCGAAGCGATGGCCGGCGGGGTCAACCGCGACGCCGCCGTCGGCTCCGGCGGGATGGCGACCAAGCTCGCGGCCGCCAGGATCGCCGCCAGCGCCGGCTGCGCCACGCTGATCGCGCTGGGCGCCCGCGCCGCCCCGCTGCGCGCCGTGGAAGACGGCGCGCGCGCGACGCTGATCGAGCCGGCCACGACGCCGGCGGCGGCCTACAAGGCCTGGATCGCCGGCTCGCTCGCCCCGCAGGGCGCGGTGGTGATCGACGCCGGCGCGGTCGTGGCGCTGCGCAGCGGCAAGTCGCTGTTGCCCGCCGGGGTGACCGCGGTCGAAGGCCGCTTCGGCAAGGGCGACGCCGTGGTGGTGCGCGATGAAGCGGGCGTGGAGGTGGCGCGGGGCCTCAGCCGCTACGACGCCGGAGACGCCGAGCGCATCATCGGCGCCCGCTCGGCCGACATCGAGGCCCGCCTCGGCTACACCGCCGGCCCCACCCTGATCCACGCCGACGACCTGGCCTTGAGCGGCGGGTAGCAAGCGTTCCAGCTAGCCGCCGCCGCGCGCCCTGACCCTCCCAATTTGACCGCCAAGGACGCCAAGAGCGCGAAGGGGCTGAGCGAGTGACACACGATCGCTTCCCCTTCCCCCGTCATGGCCCGACTTGTTCGGGCCACCCATGATCACCGTGCTGGATCAGGTGTTCATGGGTCCCCCGCATTCCGCTTCGCTCCAGCGGGGGATGACGAAGAGAACGGGAGCAGCAGCGCAGCCCCTTGGCGACCTTGGCGTCCTTGGCGGTCCTCGCCCGCGCGCGGCATTTCAAGCCGAGCCCCTTGCAAAGTTGGCGCATCGCCGCGAAATCCCTGGCATGGACGACGCCGCCCTCAATCTCGACGCGCTGATGCGCGAAGCCGGCCGCCGCGCGCGCGAGGGGGCCGAAGCGCTGAGGCTGGCGAGCGCCGAGACGCGCACCGCCGCGATCGCCGGCATGGCGCGCGCGATCCGGGCCAATGCGAACGCCATCCTGGCCGCCAACGCCGAAGACCAGGCGGCCGGTCGCGCCGCCAACCTCGCGCCCGCCTTCCTAGACCGTCTGGCCCTGGACGCGGGCCGGCTCGAAGGCATCGCCCGCGCCGTGGACGAGGTCGCGGCCATCCCCGATCCGGTCGGCGCGGTGATCGCCCACTGGACGCGACCGAATGGCCTGGACATCAGCCGCGTGCGCACGCCGATCGGCGTCATCGCCATGATCTACGAGAGCCGCCCGAACGTGACCGCCGACGCCTCGGCGCTGTGCGTGCGCTCGGGCAACGCGGTGATCCTGCGCTCCGGCTCGGAATGCCTGCGCTCGGCGCTCGCCATCCACGCGGCGCTGGAAGAGGGGCTGACCAGCGCAGGATTGCCGGCGACTTGCGTCCAGATCGTACCGGTCGCGGACCGCGCCGCGGTCGGCCTGATCCTGTCGGGGCTGGGCGGCGCGATCGACCTCATCATCCCGCGCGGCGGCAAGGGGCTGGTCGAGCGGGTGAAAGCCGAGGCGCGCGTTCCTGTGCTGGGCCACCGCGAAGGCCTCTGTCACATCTATCTCGACGCTTCGGCCGATCCCGCCAAGGCCGAGCCGATCGTGGTCAACGGCAAGCTGCGGCGGGTGACCGTCTGCCAGACCACCGAAACGCTGCTGGTCGACCGCGCCGCTGCGCCGCGCCTGCTGCCGCCGCTGGCCGCCGCGCTGATCGCCGGCGGATGCGAGCTTCGCGGCGACGCCGCGGCGCGCGCGCTGGTTCCGGCCATGGCCGAAGCCACGGATGACGACTGGTCGACCGAGTACCTGGCGGCCATCCTGTCGGTCGCGGTGGTCGATGGCGTTGACGGCGCAATTCGGCATATCCGTCGCTATGGCTCGGGCCACACCGACGCGGTGGTGGCCGAGGACGCGCGCGTCCTGGAGGCGTTCGAGCAGGGCGTCGACTCGGCGGTCGTGGTGGTCAACGCCTCGCCGCAGTTCTCCGATGGGGGCGAGTTCGGCTTCGGGGCCGAGATCGGCGTCGCCACCGACAAGCTGCACGCGCGCGGCCCGGTCGGGGCGGAACAGCTGACGACCTTCAAGTACGTGGTGCGCGGCGCCGGCCAGACCCGGGCGTGACGCGGCGGGCGAGCCACGTGCTGCGGCCGGGCTTCCACCTCAAGCCGGGCATGCGGGTGGGCCTGCTTGGCGGCTCGTTCAATCCCGCGCACGAGGGGCACGCGCATGTCGCGCGGACCGCGCTGGTTCGTCTCGGGCTGGATCGGGTGATCTGGCTGGTCTCGCCACAGAACCCGCTGAAGAGCGGGCAGGCGCCGGCGGACCTGCCGCGGCGGATGGCCGGCGTCCGGCATGTGGCGCAGGGTCCTCGCATGATCGTCTCCGATCTCGAGGCGCGGCTGGGCTCGCGCTACACGCTCGACGTCGTCAAGACCTTGCGCGGCCGCTATCCGGCCGTGCGCTTCGTCTGGCTGATGGGGGCGGACAACCTGGCCACCTTCCATCTCTGGCGCGGGTGGCAAGAGATCATGCGGCTGGTGCCGGTGTGTGTGATCGCCCGGCCCGGCTGGGCGCTGCAAGGGCGCACCTCGCCGGCGGCGCGCCGATTCGCCTGGGCCAGGATGCCGGCCAGCGAGGCGCGCCGGCTGCCTCAAACCGCGCCGCCGGCGTGGATCTACCTGACCGCGCCGCTCAATTTTGCGTCATCCACAGCCATTCGCGCCCTGCAAGCCAGGGGTCGGCCGGAGAAAGCCTCCTGACCCCTGGCCCAGCGCGTGCTAGGCTTGACGCTGCGATATGCGGCCAAAGAGGAGCAACCAGCTGAATCGCGTTGTCGCGCCTAGCGCGTTTGAAGGACCGGCCCACGCGCCTGAACCTTCCCCTGCCCCGTCCGGTTCCGTCGCGGACCTGACCGGGCTGATCCTGGCCCGGCTCGAAGACGACAAGGCCCAGGACGTCGTCGTGATCGACCTGAAAGACAAGAGCTCCATTGCCGATGCGATGATCGTCGCCTCCGGCCGGTCGCACCGGCATGTCGGCGCGATCGCCGACCACCTGCTGCGGGCGCTGAAGGAGTACGGCCTCGGCCGCGCGCGCGTCGAGGGCCTGCCCCACTGCGACTGGGTCCTGATCGACGCCGGCGATGTGATCGTGCACCTGTTCCGCCCCGAGGTGAGGGCCTTCTACAACCTCGAAAAGATCTGGTCGGTCGAGCCGCCCAAGCGCGCCACGGCCAACTGAAGCCCCGCGTTGCAGATCGTCATCGCAGCGGTGGGGCGCCTCGGCCGCACCGCCGAACAGGCGCTGGCGGCGGCCTATGCCGAGCGCGCCACGTCCAACGGCCGCGCGCTGGGCCTCGGCCCGGTGCAAATCGTCGAGGTGGAGGCTAAGAAGCCAGGCAAGGCCGCGGAGGCCGAGGCTCTCGCCCCGGCGATCGCCGATGCTCACCTCATCGCCTGCGACGAGCACGGCGCCGCGATGACCTCGCGAGAGCTCGCCGAGCGGATCGGCGCACTGCGCGACCAGGGGCAGCGCAAGCTGGTGTTCGTGATCGGCGGCGCGGACGGGCTGGACGTCAGCATCCTGCGCCACGCCCGCGAGCGGCTGGCGTTCGGGCCGCAGACCTGGCCGCACGCGCTGGCCCGCCTGATGCTGGCCGAGCAGATCTACCGCGCCACCACCATCCTCGCCGGCCAGCCGTACCACCGGGACTGACTTGGGCGGTTCCGCCGTAGGCACTAGCCTTACGGGCATGCGCGCACGAATCGGCATCGCAGCGCTCGCCTCGACCCTGCTTCTCGCCGCCGCCCCTCCGTCGCCCGTGGTGCGGCAGATCGAGGCGCAGGCGAACGACCGCGAGCGGGCGCGCGCGGACGCGCTGGAGCGAGGCCGAGGCGGCAAAGGGCGAGATCGCCGGCCTGAACGCCCAGCTCGCCGAGTTCGACCGCGCCCAGGCGGCGGGCGAGCGCACGGTCAGCGGCAAGCGCCTTCGCCTGGCGGCGCTTGAACGCCCAGGAGGCGGAGATGGAGCAGGAGCTGGGCGGCGAACGGGCCGAGCTCGCGCGCCTCCTGGCCGTGCTCGAGATCTTCCGCCGCGACCGGCCGCCGGCGCTGTTGGTCTCGCCGCGCGACATCAAGGACGCGGTGCGCGCCGCGATCCTGGTCCGCGCGATCACGCCGGAGCTGACCGCGCGGGCGGACCGGCTGCGGGCCGCGATCGACGCCCTTCACGTCACCCGCCGCGAGGCCGACCTGGCCAGCGAGGACCTGTTCGTCACCGAGAGCAACATCGCCCAGCGGCGCGCGCAGATCGAGACGCTGATCGCCCAGAAGACGGCGCTGGAGCAGAGCGCCGAGGCCGAGGCGGCGCAGGCCGATCAGGACCTGCAGGCCCTGAACACGCGGCTCAGGGACCTCAATGACCTCGCGCGCGGGCGCGCCGTCCGCGCCGAACGCGCCCTTGCCCCCCGATCCTGAGCACGCCGGCCTGTTCGGGAGGCCGAAGCTGTTCGTCAGCCCGGTCGCGGGCGCGCCGGTGGCGCTGTTCAACGCGCCGGAGCCCGGCGGCGGCCGCTCCCGCGGCTGGAGCTGGCGACCGGCGACGGCGACGGCGGTCGTCGCGCCCGCGGACGGCGTCGTCGACTACGTCGGCGCGCTGAAGGGCTGGGGGGTGGTGGTGATCCTTCGCCTCGGCGGCGGCTATCACCTGGTGGTGGCCGGCATGGACGAGAGCCAGGCGCAGTTCGGGCATGTGGCCAGGGCCGGCGAGGCGATCGGCCGCATGGCCGCGTCCGGACCGCCGCAGGAGCTCTACTTCGAGGTCCGCAAGAACGGCGCCCCCATCGACCCGGCGCTCTGGATCAAGCGGTGACCCTGCTCATCCCGCGCGAGCGGGAACGTGGCTTCGTGAACCACCAAGCACACCAAGCACACCAAGGGTTTTGAAGTCCACGGCGTAGCGGCCACCCGCGACCTCTTGGTGTGCTTGGTGTGCTTGGTGGTCAAACCGAGCCTTCCTCGTCGCCGCGGCTCTCCTCTCACCGTCATGGCCCGACTTGTTCGGGCGCCCGGAGATCAAACGCCTTAGGGGTTTGTAAAGTGGGCGGCTGCGTCATATTGGGGGTCTCGGAAAAGTCGTATTGGACCCCTAAGCGGCCTCGACATGCGCAAGTACCTCCTGATCGGCGTTTCCTCGTTCGTGCTCGGCGCGGGAACGATGTCCTACCTGAACCTCCCGGCGCATGCGACGGCGGCCGGAGCAGGCGCCGACGCCTACCACATGGAGGAGCTGTTCGGAGACGTGCTCTCCATCGTCGAGACGCAGTACGTCGCCCCGGTCGACGACAAGAAGCTGATCCAGGCCGCGATCGACGGGATGGTGACCTCGCTCGACCCCCACTCGGGCTATCTCGCGCCGGACGACTATTCCGACATGGAAGACCAGACCCGCGGCGCCTACGGCGGCCTCGGCCTTGAGGTCACCAGCGACGAAGGCGCGGTCAAGATCATCTCGCCGATCGACGACACCCCGGCCGCCCGCGCCGGCCTGCAGTCGGGCGACTACATCACCTCAATCGACGGCAAGAGCCTGATCGGCCTGCCGCTGTCGGACGCGGTCAAGAAGATGCGCGGCACCGTCGGCGAGCCGATCACGCTGACCATCGTCAGGCCCGGCAAGGACCCGTTCGACGTCCACCTCGTGCGCAAGTCGATCAACATCAAGTCGGCCAAGGGCCACCTGGAGGGCGACTACGGCTATCTGCGCATCTCCTCGTTCGACGAGAAGACGACGGACGAAGCCGTGGCCACGATCAAGGACCTGCAGGCCAAGGACCCGCACATCAAGGGCTGGGTGCTCGACCTGAGGAACAACCCCGGCGGCCTGTTGGACCAGGCGGTCAGCGTCTCCAGCCTCTTCCTCGACGGCGGCGAGGTGGTCTCCCAGCGCGGACGCGATCCGAAGGACATCGAGCGCTACTACGCCCGCTCGGACGGCGACATGCTGAAGGGCGCGCCGATGGTCGTCTTGATCAACTCCGGCACCGCATCGGCCGCCGAGATCGTCTCCGGCGCGCTGCAGGATCGCCATCGCGCCGCGATCGTCGGGCTGACCAGCTTCGGCAAGGGCTCGGTGCAGACGGTGATCCCGTTGCACAACGGCGCGGACGGCGCGCTCAAGCTCACCACCGCGCGCTACTACACGCCGTCCGGACGCTCGATCCAGAAGACCGGCATCGAGCCCGACCTCGAGGTCGCCGAGACGACCGAGCAGGCGCAGCAGGTGGCGAACGACGCCTTCCAGTTCTCCGAGGCCAGCTTCGACAACGCGCTGAACGCCGACGAGGGCAAGACCCGCGCGCCGCCGCACGAACCTGCCGAGGCGCCGCCGGCGGGGTTCGATGCGAAGAAGGACTTCCAGCTGCAGCGTGCGCTCGACGTCCTGAAGTACGGCTCGGTCGCCGCGACGCCGAAGTATCCGGCCCCGCGGCCAAAGCTCGCCTCCATCCTCGGCGACCATGCCGGGCCTGGCGCCGACAAGGCCACCGACGCCCCCAACGACACCAACAAAACCGAGCCCGCACACCCTTAGGAACGCGGCCGGCATTGGCGGTTTCTTAACCATACCGCACGACTTTCCGGTCTGAGGCTGGCGGTCGCGCGCGCGGCCGTCCGCACGTGGATGTCCGGGGCCCATGTTCTCGAAAAAACCGCCGCCGCAATCGGCCAAGTCCGCGCCCAAGACCGGGCTCGCCGCCCGCGTGATCGGCTTTGTCAGGCGCAAGCCCGCCTTCGCCGTTGGCGCGGCGGCCGGCTTCTTCGTGACCGCCGCGGCGACGGCGCTGCTCGCGGCCGCCGATCCGCATGCGGGCACGCCGGCGGTCCGGATCGCGCTCTCGGCGCCGGGCGCGCCCGCGCCGCCCCCCGGCTGGCGCGAGGCGCTGGCGCCCGACCCCGACGGGGGCGCAACGCCGGTGACCACCGGCGCGCTGCAGCTCTTCGCCGGCCAGCCGCCCGGCCAGGACACCCAGGCGCCGTTGCCGGGCCAGGCCGTGATCAGCTTCCCGGATGGCCCGCCGCCAGGCGCGCCCACCGTCGGCGACCACACGCCGCTGACGGCCGCCCCGATCGCGGGCCTGACCGCGCCCGGCCCGGGCGGGATGCTGCTGCCGATCGTCGGGTCCGACGGCGCCAACCCCTACCAGGCCTATGCGCGGCCCTTCACCTCGAACGGCAAGCCGAAGGTGGCGCTGGTGATCGGCGGCCTTGGGCTGAACGCCAAGGAGACCCGCCAGGCCATCGAGCAGCTGCCGGCCGACATCACGCTGTCGTTCGTGCCCTACGCCGACGGACTGCAGGGCTGGATCGACCTTGCGCGCGAAAACGGCCACGAGGTGCTGTTGGAAGCGCCGATGGAGCCGCAGGACTATCCCAACAACGACCCCGGCCCCTACACGCTGTTGACGTCGGCCACGCCGACCGATCTGACCGGCAAGGTCGACTGGCTGTTGTCGCGCGCGACCGGCTACTTCGGCGTCACCAACTACCTCGGCTCGAAGTTCGTGACCTCCAGCGGCGCGATGAGCGTCTTCGAGGCGGAGCTCAACCGGCGCGGCCTGGCCTTCATCGACGACGGTTCGGCGGCGCGCAGCGCCGGCGGCATCGAGCGGGCGTCGGCCGATAAGGTGATCGACGACCAGCTGGAGGGGCCGGCGATCGACCAGTCGCTGGCCGCGCTCGAGGCGAGCGCCCTGCAGCATGGCCAGGCGCTGGGCTCGGGCTTCGCCTATCCGATCACCCTGGACGAGGTGGCGCGCTGGGCCCAAACCCTGGCCTCCCGCGGCTTGCAGCTGGCGCCGGCGTCCGCGGTGATGACCCGGCGCTAGCGGCGCCAGTGCTTGCCCGGCCGCGGCCGATAGGACTTAACCACCAAGCACACCAAGCACACCAAGAGGCCTGGGGTGCTGCAGCGTTGCGGCTCGTTGCCGAACCTTGGTGTGCTTGGTGTGCTTGGTGGTCCAATAGGGCCGCGCCGCCGGCGCGGATTTTGAGTTAGGATCGGGCGCTTTGGACCTCTCGCTTTATCGTCCCAACGTCGGCGTCGTGTTGTTCCACAAGGACGGGCGGGTCTGGTACGGCCGGCGCGCGGCCGCAGCGGCGCCGCACAACTGGCAGTTCCCGCAAGGCGGCGTCGACGAAGGCGAGGAGCTCTACGAGGCGGCGAAGCGGGAGTTGGCGGAAGAGACCGGCGTGCGCTCGACCCGTTTCCTCGGCCGGACCGAGGAGTGGGTGGCCTACGATTTTCCGCCCGGCCACGGCGGGTCGAAGACCACGCAGGGCTGGAGAGGGCAAAAGCAGATCTGGTTCGCGCTCGCCTTCGAGGGGCGGGAGAGCGAGATCGACATCAACCACGACGCCTTTGCCGAATTCGACGCCTGGCGGTGGGGAAAGCTCGCCGATGCGCCCGAGCTGGTGGTCCCGTTCAAGC
Organism: uncultured Alphaproteobacteria bacterium; assembly: GCA_963719975.1. Taxonomy (GTDB): domain Bacteria; phylum Pseudomonadota; class Alphaproteobacteria; order Caulobacterales; family Caulobacteraceae; genus Poindextera. The sequence goes on along the minus strand of CAVRED010000001.1, from coordinate 109,643 downwards.
GGGCGGCCTATGAGCACGTGGTGCGCGCCTTTCTGAAGTTCAGCTGACCGCCCGTTGGCCGGTCCGACCGTCATCCTCGTGCACGGCGCGTTCTGCGGCGGCTGGGCGTTCGAGCGATTCAGCGCGGCCTTCGCGGCCAAGGGGCTGACGCCTCTGGCGCCGGACCTGCGCGGGCACGAGCCCGGCGCCGGGCCGAGCGCGACGGTGGGCGTCTCCATGGCCGACTATGCGGCGGACCTGACCGCGCTGATCGCGCGCGAGGATGAGCCGCCGATCGTGATCGGCCATTCGCTGGGCGGCCTGGCGGCCCAGATGGCGGCGGCGCGCGCGCCTGTGCGGGCGCTGGTGCTGCTCGCGCCGTCTTCACCGTGGGGCGTGGCGGGCGGCACGCTCGAGGAGGCGATCTCGGCCGTCAGCCTCTATGCGCTGGGCGCCTACTGGGCCCAGTCGATCGAGCCGGACTTCGGCGCGGCGCAGGCCTACAGCCTCGACCGAATGCCCGAGCCGGAGCGACGGGCGGTGTTCGCCCGCATGGCGCGCGAAAGCGGCCGGGCGCTCTTCGAGACGCTGAACTGGTGGCTCGATCCCTTGATGACGACGTCGGTGGCGGCGCGGGCCATCGCGGCGCCGGTGCTGGCCATCGCCGGGGAGCAGGACCGCGTCCACCCACCCGCCACCGTCGCCCAGATCGCCGAGCGCTATGGCGGCGTGACCCACGTGATGACCGGCATGAGCCACTGGCTGATCGGCGAACCGGGGTGGGAGGCCGTGGCGGAGGTGGCGCTGGGGTGGTTGGAGGCGGAAGGGGCGGTGTAGCAACCGCTCCCGTAGCGAGAGAGAGGCCCGCGCTCCCAACACTTCTCCCGGGGGAGAAGGAGAGGCCCATGCGGAGCAATGGGAGGATGAGGGCGTACGTCGCTGCAGGCTAATCCGAGAGGCCGTAACCCCTCACCCTCCCGATCGCTTCGCTCCGGGCCCCTCCCTCTCCCTCTGGGAGAGGCGTGATCTAAACCACCACTTCCCTGGCGTGTTCGGCGAGGATGGTCAGGCCGGCGGGGGTGACGTCGGCGAAGCCGCCCTGGAGCTCGAAGCGGACCAGGTCGTCGCCGATGTGGACGGTGACGAAGCCTTCCTTGAGCGCGGTCATGAACGGCGCGTGGCCCGGCAGCACGCCGAAATCGCCTTCGGAACCCGGTGCGTCCACCTGATCGACGTCGCCGGCGAAGAGCTCGGCCTCGGGCGAGACCAGGGAAAAGCGCAGCGTTTCGGCCATTACGCTTCCGCCGCCATCTTCGCGGCCTTGGCCACCGCGTCGTCGATGGTTCCGACGTTGTAGAAGGCCTGCTCGGGCAGATGGTCGTAGTCGCCATCGCACACCGCCTTGAACGAGCGGATGGTGTCGTCCAGCGAGACGAAGATGCCGGGCAGGTTGGTGAAGGCCTCGGCCACGTGCATCGGCTGCGACAGGAACTTCTCGATCTTGCGCGCGCGGGCGACGATCAGCTTGTCGTCTTCCGACAGCTCGTCCATGCCCAGGATGGCGATGATGTCCTTCAGCGCCTTGTATTGCTGGAGGATTTCCTGGGTGCGGCGCGCCACCTGATAGTGCTCTTCGCCGACCACGAGCGGATCGAGGATGCGCGAGGTGGAATTCGAGCGGGTCGATGGCCGGGAAGATCGCCTTGGCGAACACGTCGCGCGAGAGGATCGTCGTTGCGTCCAGGTGCGAGTAGGCCGTGGCCGGGGCCGGGTCGGTCAGGTCGTCGGCGGGCACGAAGATCGCCTGCACCGAGGTGATCGAACCCTTGGTCGTCGAGGTGATGCGCTCCTGCAGGTTGCCCATCTCGGTGGCCAGCGTCGGCTGATAGCCCACCGCCGACGGCATGCGCCCGAGCAGGGCCGACACTTCCGAGCCGGCCTGGGTGAAACGGAAGATGTTGTCGATGAAGAGCAGGACATCCTTGCCCTCCTCGTCGCGGAAGTACTCCGCCTGGGCAAGGCCCGTCAGCGCCACGCGCGCGCGGGCGCCCGGCGGCTCGTTCATCTGGCCGTAGACCAGGGCGCAGCGCGAGCCTTCCGTCGAGCCGTTGTTCTCGCGCGGGTTCACGTTCACCTTGGAGTCGATCATCTCGTAGTACATGTCGTTGCCTTCGCGGCTGCGCTCGCCGACGCCCGCGAGCACCGAATAGCCGCCGTAGTTCAGGGCGACGTTGTTGATCAGCTCCTGCATGGTGACGGTCTTGCCGACGCCGGCGCCGCCGATCAGGCCGATCTTGCCGCCCTTGGTGTAGGGACAGAGCAGGTCGATCACCTTCAGTCCGGTGACCAGGATCTCCTTCGAGGTCGTCTGGTCGGCGAAGGGCGGCGCGTCGCGGTGGATCGAGGAATGGAAGTTGGAGACGATCGGGCCGGCCTCGTCCACCGGGTCGCCGATCACGTTCATGATCCGGCCAAGGCAGGCCGGGCCGACCGGCACGGTGATCGGGCTGCCGGTGTCGATCACTTCCTGGCCGCGCTTGAGGCCCTCGGCGGTATCCATGGCGATGGTCCGCACGGTGTTCTCGCCCAGGTGCTGGGCGACCTCGAGCACCAGCCGGAACGGCTGGCCCGAGCGCTGGTCGACGTTTGAGGTCTCGAGCGCGTTCAGGATCGGCGGCAGGTGGCCGTCGAACTCCACGTCGATGACGGCGCCGATGACCTGGGTGATGCGGCCCTTGGGCGCGGCGGCGCTGGCCGTCGGCAGCGGCTCGGCCTTGGCGGCGGCCCGGCGGGGCGCTGGCTTCTTGGCGGCGGTGGCCATGGGTCGGACGTCCTTCTTGAGAGCAAACGTTAGAGCGCGTCGGCGCCGGAGATGATCTCGATCAGCTCCTTGGTGATCTGCGCCTGGCGGGTGCGGTTCATGACGATGGTGAGGGCGGCGATCATGTCGCCGGCGTTGCGGGTGGCGTTGTCCATCGCCGCCATCTGGGAGGCGAAGAAGCCGGCCTGGTTCTCGAGCATGGCGGCCAGCACCTGCACGACGATGTTGCGCGGCAGGAGCGTGGCGAGGATGGTCTCCTCGTCCGGCTCGTATTCGTAGGCCGCGCCCTTGAGATCGATCGCCGGCGCGCCGGCCTCAACCTCGGCCGGGATCAGGCGCTTGGCGGTCGGGACTTGGCTCACCATGGAGCGGAAGCGGCTGTAGAACAGGGTCACCACGTCGGCCTCGCCCGCCTCGAAGGCGGCCAGGACGGCGTCGGCGATCGGCTGGACCTTGGCCAGCGACGGCTTGTCGCCGGCCTCGAAGAAGCCGGTGAAGCGCTGGGCATGAAGGCGGCGCAGCTGGTCGCGCGCCTTTCTGCCGACCGGCAGCACCTTCACCGTCTTGCCCTGGTCGAGCAGGCTCTGGATGTGCTCGCGCGCGGCGCGGACGATGGCGGAGTTGAAGCCGCCGGCCAGGCCCCGGTCGGCGGTCGCGACCACGACCAGGTGGGTCCGGTCCGAGTGCGTGCCGACCAGCAGCCTGGGCGCGCCCTCGCCGGACACGCCCGCCGCCAGGTTGGCGATCACCGCCGCCATGCGCTGGGCATAGGGACGCGCGCTCTCAGCGGCGCTCTGCGCCTGGCGCAGCTTGGCCGCGGCGACCATCTGCATCGCCTTGGTGATCTTTTGCGTCGACTTGACGCTGGCGATCCGGTTGCGCAGGTCCTTGAGGCTGGCCACGGGCTGGTCTTCTCGCCTTTGTCCTAGCCGAAGCTCGCCGTGAAGGCGTCGAGGACGCTCTTCAGCTGGGCTTCGAGCTCGTCGCCCAGTCGCTTGGTCTCGCGGATGGCGTCGAGCAGGCCCTGGTGCTGGCTGTGCAGGCGGGCCAGGAGCTCGTCCTGGTAGCGGCCGACATCGCGGACCGCGATCCCGTCCAGATAGCCGCGCGTGCCGGCGTAGAGGGCGCACACCTGCTCTTCGACCGCCTGCGGCGCATACTGCGGCTGCTTGAGGAGCTCGGTCAGGCGCTCGCCGCGCGCTAGCTGGCGCTGGGTGGCGACATCGAGGTCGGAGCCGAATTTCGCGAACGCGGCCATCTCGCGGTACTGGGCGAGCTCGCTCTTGAGCGGACCCATCGCATCCTTGATGGCGCGAATCTGGGCGTTGCCCCCGACACGGCTCACCGAGACGCCGATGTTCATTGCCGGCCGAACGCCCTGGTAGAAGAGATCGCTCTCCAGGAAGATCTGGCCGTCGGTGATCGAGATCACGTTGGTGGGGATGTAGGCCGAGATGTCGTTGGCCTGGGTCTCGATGATCGGCAGCGCCGTCAGCGAGCCGCCGCCGAACTCGTCACTGAGCTTCGCCGCGCGCTCCAAAAGGCGCGAGTGCAGGTAGAAGACGTCGCCGGGATAGGCTTCACGGCCGGGCGGGCGGCGCAGCAGCAGCGACATCTGCCGGTAGGCGACGGCGTGTTTCGACAGGTCGTCATAGATGATCAGCGCGTGCATGCCGTTGTCGCGGAACCACTCGCCCATGACGCAGCCCGACATCGGTGACAGGTACTGCAGCGGCGCCGGCTCCGAGGCCGTGGCCGCGACGACGATCGTGTAGTCGAGCGCGCCGCGCTCCTCGAGCGTCTTGACGATCTGGGCCACCGTCGAGCGCTTCTGCCCGATTGCGACGTAGATGCAGTAGAGCTTCTCTTTCTCGTTCCCGGATGCGTTCGCCGTCCGCTGGTTCAGGATGGTGTCGATGGCGATCGCGGTCTTGCCGGTCTGGCGGTCGCCGATGATCAGTTCGCGCTGGCCGCGGCCGATCGCGGTCAGCGAATCGATCACCTTCAGCCCGGTGTACATGGGCTCGCTGACCGACTTGCGCGGGATGATGCCGGGGGCTTTGACGTCGACGCGGCGCCGCTCGGCCACGTCGGTGATCGGGCCCTTGCCGTCGATCGGCTCGCCCAGCGGATTGACCACCCGGCCGAGCAGGCCCTTGCCCACCGGCACGTCGACGATCTCGCCCAGCCGGCGCACCTCGTCGCCTTCGCTGATCGCCCGGTCCTCGCCGAAGATCACGATGCCCACGTTGTCGCGCTCGAGGTTCAGCGCCATGCCTTTGACGCCGGCCTTGGGGAACTCGACCATCTCGCCGGACTCGACCTGGTCGAGGCCGTAGACGCGGGCGATGCCGTCGCCGACCGAGAGCACCTGCCCGACGTCCGAGACGTCGGCTTCCTCGCCGAAATTGGCGATCTGGGCTTTCAGGATGGCCGAGACTTCGGCCGCGCGAATGTCCATGGGTCAGGCTCTTTTCAGGGCGAATTTCAGGGAATCAAGTCTGGATTTCAGCGAGGCGTCGTAGAGGCGCGAGCCGACCTTGACCTTGATGCCGCCAAGGATGGCGGGGTCGACGCGGGCATCGATGTCCGCCTCCTTGCCCAGAGCGTGACGAAGCGCCGCGGCCAGGCCGCGCTCTTGCGCGGGCGTAAGCGCGATCGCCGTCGTCACTTCGGCGGCGACCACGCCGCGGTATTCGGCGTCCAGCGTCTCGTAGGCGGCGATCACAGCGCGCAGCGCCGCTGTGCGGCGCTGTTCGGCGACAACGCCGAGGAACTTCCTGGTGAGCGCGGACAAGCCGGCGCGCTCGGCGAGCGCGGCCAACGCGCGGCCCTTGATGGCCGAATCGAAGATGGGCGAAGCGAGCAGGCCGCGCAGGTCGGCGCTCTCGACGATCATCGCCTTCAGCGATTTCAGGTCGGCGGCGACGGGGCCGAGTTGGCCGGAATCCCGCGCCAGGTCGAACAGGGCGCCGGCGTAGCGCGCGCCTACCTCGCCAGCCTGGGAATCATTGGCCACTCGAACGTTCCGCCGGTTTCAATTCGCCGCGCCGCAGACGACCCGCGAGCGGCAGGCTAAAGGCTTGATTGCGCTTAAGAAAGCACCTGGACCTGCAGGGCCGCAAAGCCCCCCGCCCGAAGCCGCGCGCCTGATAACACGAAGCCCTGCTGCGTCGCAACCGAACGCGGGGCCGCGAAGGGTCTTACGCGAACTCCGGCACGTGCCTGGCTTCGATCTGGCGGCGGATGTCGGCGGGGATGTCGATCGCGCGCCGGGCGTCGAGATCGAGGGCGATGTTGACGTTGTCGTTCAGCGAGACCAGCCGGCCGGTCGTGGTGTTGAACAGCCAGCGGCGGGTGTGGCGCACCTTGGCGTGCAGGCCGATCTCGGCGCCGAGCGAGCTCAGCTGGTCGCCGGCGCGGGCCGGACTGACGCGCACCATGCGGGTCTCGAGCGAGGCCCAGCCGACCCGCTGAGCGCCCTCCGTCGCGAACGTCATCGGTCCCCACTGGCGCATCTCGTCGGCGCTCGGCATGCGAAAGCCGCCGAACATCATCGCGCCCACGTCGGCGAGCACGCCGTTCTCGTCGCAGGCTTCCGCAGGGACGGTCCATTCGGAGCGGCGCGACATGGGGTCGTCCGGGCTCTCGGAGAGGCGGGCGGCGAGCTCCGCATGCGTGACGTCGAGGCGCGGCGGGGTGAGCCCGATCGTGCGCGGCCGGCCGTGCGCCGGCAGCGCGATGCGCCGGGCCTGGGCGCTGGCCCGCACGGCCTCGGGCAGGGTCGCCAGCTCGCCCGTCGCGCGATCGGTGAGCGCCGTCGTGATGATGAAGGTGGCGGCGATCTCGTCCTTGGCCGGATTGACCAGCTCGAAGTAGGCCTGGACCCCGCCCGCCCCGGCGTCGATCACGCCGCCGTTCACCGCCAGCGTCGCGCCGGCGAACTGCTCGCGCTGGTAGCGGGTGTAGCTGTCGGTCTGCGTCGGCCGCTGGCCCTGGTCGGCGCCGGCGTCGGGACCCAGCCCAAGCTCGGTCAACAGCGTCTGGTTCGCTCGCTGGGACCGCTCCGCATAGAAGCGGACGTTCATGTGGCCGAGGTGGTCGATCTCGCTGTCGAGGACGGGGGATGAGTCGAACGTGCGCATGAAAACGGATGCCGCCAAATCAAAGGTGTCGGGGTTTTATGGCGCTGAGGTAGCGACGCCGCCCGGCCTGGTCAACAAGCGTGGGCGTCAGCCGCGGCGCATGCCGAGGATGGGGACGGGCGGGCTCAGCATCTGCCCTTTCATCGCCGGATTGCGCGCAACGCCGTTGGTGGGGAGCGCGAGGATGGCCCGGACGACGTCCATGCCCTCAGTCACCTGCCCGAAGGCCGCATAACCCAGATGGTCGCCCGACGCCGCCGGATTGGCGTCGAGGTAGGGCGCGGGTCCGGAGCAGATGAAGAAGTCCGCCGTCGCCGTCCCCGGCCCATAGCGGGCCATGGAGATGGTCCCATCCAGGTGGGCGAGCCCGGTCTGCGTCGTGCTCTCGTGCGCGATCGGCGGGAAGAGCCTGGCCGGGTCGTTCTGCAGCCCGCCTTCGATGAGGCCGGCGCCCGGCTCGCCAGTGCGCAGCGCCCGGTAGAAGGTCGAGCCGTCGAAACGGCGGGCGTCGACATAACGGAGGAAGTTGCCGCTGGTGATCGGCGCCTTGTCGGCGGCGAGCTCGAGCGTGATCACGCCCTGACCGGTGGTGACCGTCACCCTCGGCCGCGAGGCTGAAGCCCGTGCGAGGAACGGCGCCGCGGCGAACGCGGCGCCCGACGTGACCAGGGTGCGGCGGTGAACGGCCGTGCTGGCCATGAACTCGTTCCCTTTCAGCGCGCTGCCAGTCTAGGGCGCGTTGAGGTTTCATAGAACTGGCAGCCAACATCCGCTCATCCCTGCGAAAGCAGGGACCCAGGCGCTCATTGTTGCGGCGCTGGTTCTGGCCCAGGCGCTGCTAGGTTTGTCCACGAACCTCACGAACCTCACGAACAGCTCAAGCTCGTCTGCAGCGGCGAAACCGCGATGTTCGTGACGTTCGTGAGGTTCGTGGACGAAATGAGTTAGCGCCTCACCAGCGGGCGGTGCGCTGGGCGGGAAAGAACGCTATCAGACCCCGCCGCATGACAGCCGAGACCGCAACCCACAGCCGGACCTTCACGCGCGACGAGCAGCGGTTGACGCTGGTGGCGTTGATGATCGTCTTTCTTCTGGGCGCGCTCGACCAGACCATCGTGGCGACCGCCATGCCGCGGATCGTGGCGCAGCTGCAGGGGCTGAACCTCTACGCCTGGGTCACCACCGCCTACCTGCTGACGTCGACGGTCATGGTGCCGATCTGGGGCAAGCTCTCCGACCTGCATGGGCGAAAGCGCGTGCTGCTCGTGGCCATCGCCATCTTCTTCGCCGGCTCGTGCCTGACCGGCCTTTCCGGCGAGTTCGGACCCTTGCCGCTGCTTGGCGGCGGGATGACCCAGCTGATCGTGTTTCGGGCGCTGCAGGGGATCGGCGGCGGGGCGCTGTTCACCACCTCGTTCGCGATCATCGCCGACATGTTCGGGCCGCGCGAGCGCGGGCGCTATTCCGGCATGTTCGGGGCGACGTTCGGCCTCGCCGGCGCGCTCGGGCCGCTGATCGGCGGGTTCCTGACCGACCACGCGACGGCCCGGGTCTTCGGCCACGTGATCGAGGGCTGGCGCTTCATCTTCTACGTCAACCTGCCGCTGACCCTGCTTTCGATGTTCATGATCGCCGCGCGAATGCCCGCGCTCGGCCGGCAGGGCAGCGGCCGGGTGGACTATCTTGGCGGCGCCCTCATCATCGCGGCGTTCGCGCCCTTCCTGCTAGCGTTGAGCTGGGCGGGGCACGACTACGCCTGGACCTCGCCGGTCATCCTCGGCCTCTTCGCCTTCGCCGCGGTCGCTCTCGCCGCCCTGATCGCGGTCGAATCGCGCGAGCGCGAGCCCATGGTTCCGCTCGACCTGTTCGCCAACCGCGTGTTCGCGACCGCCAATGCGGCGAGCTTCGTCTTCAACGCCGCCTTCCTCGGGCTGGTCGCCTTCCTGCCGCTCTACCTGCAGGCGGGGCTCGGCGTCCCGGCGACGGACTCCGGCGTCGCCTTCCTGCCGCTGATGTTCGGGCTGGTGTTCGCGAGCGGGCTTGCAGGCTACCTCGTGTCGCGGACCGGGCTCTACAAGCCGTTCCTGATCGCGGGCGGGGTGATCCTCCTGGTCGGCGTTCTGCTGCTCGCCACCGTCGGGCCGCGCACGCCGCTTTCCGGCATCGCCTGGCGCCTCCTGATCGTGGGCGTCGGTCTTGGCCCTGCGCAGAGCCTGTTCAGCCTGGCGGTGCAGAACGCCGTCCCGCCGAAGGTGATGGGCGTGGCCACCAGCGGCAGCCAGTTCTTCCGGCAGATCGGCGCGACCGTCGGCGTCGCCATGGCTGGCGCGCTCCTCACCCACGACTTCAACGCCGAGTTCGCCCGCCGCGCGCCCCCGCCCGCCGCCGGCGTGCATCAGAGCGTCGATATCGCCCGGCTGCAGGCGAGCGCGCTGGCCGAGGCGGAGCATCCGGATGTTGGACCGACCAAGGCCGCGCCGCCGGCGCTGGTCGAGGCGACCAAGGCCAGCGTCAGCATCGCCGTCGTCGACATCTTCCGCGCCAGCCTGGCGGTGGTCGGCCTGGGCCTGGCCATCGTCCTGATGATCCCCGCCATCCCCATGCGCTCCCGCGCCGAGCGCCTCGCCGACGCCGAGGCGGCGGCAGAGGTGGTGTAGGGCGCCAAGATCCTCCCCCGTTGGGGGAGGGGGACCATGCGAAGCATGGTGGAGGGGGCTCGCCGCGTACGCGGCCGGCCTGCAAGCAAGACCTGGGTCTTTCCCGAAACGGGCGCGGCCGGCCACGGCCCCCCTCCACCACCCTTCGGGCGGTCCCCCTCCCCCTACGGGGGAGGACCTTGCGCTTAGAGGAAGCTGTAGGGGTCGACGTCGATGGTTAGGCGGACGGAGGCGGGGGGTTTCACGCGGGCGCGCCAGGCGGCGAGGTAGGCCTGCAGGTCGACGCCCCGGTCGGCGCGGACGAGGAAGCGCTTGCGCCGGCGCCCGCGCACCAGGGCCTGGGGCGCATCGGCGGGTCCATAGACCTCGACGCCCTTGGCATTGGGCGCCGAGGCGGCCATAGCGCGCACGTAGGCGTCGAGGACGTGGGCGTCGCGTCCGGTGGCGATCAGCGCCGCCAGGCGGCCGAAGGGAGGCAGTCCCGCGGCCTCGCGGGCGGCCATCTCGGCGGCCACGAAGGCATCGCGGTCCTGACGCGCCAGCGCCTGCATCACCGGCTGTTCCGGGGCGTAGGTCTGCAGGAGCGCTCGCCCTGGCCGTTCGCGCCGCCCGGCCCTGCCGCCGGCCTGGGTGAGCAGCTGGAACGTGCGCTCGGCCGCGCGCAGGTCGCCGCCGCGCAGGCCGAGGTCCGCATCGACGACGCCGACGAGCGTCAGCAGCGGAAAGTCGTGGCCCTTGGCGGCGGCCTGGGTGGCGACCAGCACGTCGATCTCGCCCGCGGCCATCGCCTCGACCATCGCCCGCGCCCCCTCGGCGTCGAACACGGTGTCGGAGGAGAAGATCGCCACCCGCGCCTCGGGAAAGCGCTGGCGCACCTCCTCCTCGACCCGCTCCACCCCCGGCCCGATCGAGGCCAGGCTGTCGGCCGCGCCGCAGTGCGGGCAGTGGGTGGGCTTGGGCATCGAAAAGCCGGTGAGATGGCAGACCAGCCGCCCGGAGTAGCGGTGCTCGACCAGCCAGGAATCGGTGTCGGGGGCGGTCAGCCGCTCGCCGCACTTGCGGCAGACCACCAGCGGCGCGTAGCCGCGGCGATTGAGGAACAGCAGGGTCTGCTCGCCGCGCGCCATCGTCTCGACCATGGCCTGGACCAGCGGCGGCGAAAGCCAGGCGCCGGCGTCCGGCGGGGTCTCGCGCATGTCGATCAGTTCCACGTTGGGCAGCCGGGCGGCGCCATGGCGGGCGGCGAGCTTGAGCCAGTGGTAGCGGCCGGTCTCGGCGTTCCACAGAGTCTCCAGCGACGGCGTCGCTGAGGCGAGGATGACCAGGGCCTCCTCGATCTTCCCGCGCGCCACCGCCAAATCGCGCGCGTGATAGATGAAGCCGTCCTCCTGCTTGAACGAAAAGTCGTGCTCCTCGTCGACGACGATCAGCGCGAGGTTGGCGTAGGGGAGGAAGAGCGCAGAGCGGGCGCCGACGACGATGCGGCAACGGTTCTGGGCGACGGCCTCCCAGACCCGACGGCGGGCCGGCGGCGGACAGGCCGAGTGCCATTCCGCCGGTCGGGCGCCGAAGCGCGCCTCGAACCGGTCGATCGCCCCTTGCGTCAGCGCGATCTCGGGCAGCAGCACCAGGACCTGGGCGGTCGGATCACGCGCGAGCACGCGGGCGGCGGCGTCGAGATAGACCTCGGTCTTGCCCGAGCCGGTGACGCCATCGAGCAGGGCGACCTGGAAGCCGCCGTCCTCGATGAGCCGCCCGAGCGCTTCGGCCGCGGCGGCCTGGCTCGCGTTCAACGGGCGGCCGGGGCGCGACGGATCGGGCGGGTCGAAGTCGAGCGGCGGCTCGATCAGACGCGTCTCGAGCGCCCCGAGCTCGATCAGGGCGCGGATCACGCCTGACGAGACGCCGGCGGCCTCCGACAGGGCGCCCGGCGCCATCGGCCCATCGGCCGCGGCGGCCAGCACCCGCGCGCGCGCCGGCGTCATCCGCTGGATCGCGGCCCCCGTCGCCACGACCACGCGCTCGGGCCTGGCCTTCTGCGCCCGGGCGCCGCGCAGGCTGATGGCCAGCGGCTGGCCCGGCGCATCGACAGCATAGCGCGCGGCCCAGCTCAGAAACGCGAGCGTCGTTGCGGGGAGCGGCGGCGCCTCGCGGCGCTCGAGCACCGGCTTGAGCGGCCGGTTGTGGCCGCCGGCGTCGCGCACCTCGGCGACGACGCCGAGGAGGCGTTGAGGCCCGAGCGGCACGATGACCTGGTCGCCGACCTCAAGGCTCATGCCCTCCGGCTCGGCGTAGTCGAACGCCTCCGGCAGGGGGAGCGGCAGGATCACGCTGGCCAGTCGCGTCATGAGCGCACCCCTCCTAGCACGCTCAGCGAGTCCGGCGAGCGACCGCATCAAGGCGTCCTTAACGCGGGTGGCGTTCAACTGGCGATCGAGGACCTGCAGGCGGCTGCCAATGAGCGACACATCCGAGGAAACGGCGGGCCAGACGGGCGAACCGGCGCCGGACGATTGGGCGACGATCCGCGCCTTTCTCGCCGCGCACCCAAACCTGGTCCGCGACGATCCGGACCTTCTGGCCGGGCTCGGCCTGCGGGTTCGCGCCGACAACATCGTCGATTTCGGCCCCGCGGCGCTGGCGCGGCTCTCCGCCGACAAGACGCGCGAGAAGGCCGCCCGCCGGCAGCTCGAGGCGACGGCGCGCGCCAACTTCGCCGCCCAGGCGCAGGCGCACGCCGCCGTGGTCGACCTGCTCGAATCGCGCAACCACGCGGACCTCGCGCGGCGCGTCGACGAGACGGCGCGCCTGAGGTTCGGCCTGGTCGCCGGGGTGATCGCCATCGAGCGGCCGGGCGGCGCGCCCGCCGGGTGGCGCGGGATCGCCGAGAACGGGGCCGACGGCCTGCTCGGGCCAGCCGCCCTGGCGCGCATGGGCGAGCCCGGCGCGGCCCAGGCCCTGTTCGGCCAGGCGGGCGAGCTGGTCGCCAGCGTGGCGATGGCGCGGATGGCGATCTGGGCGCCGGCGCGGCAGGGCGTGCTGGCGTTCGGCTCGGGCGAGAGCCAAGGCTTCACCGCCGACATGGGCGCAGAACTGGTCGCCTTCCTGGCCCGGGTGGTCGAGCGCACGGCCGAGCGATGGCCGGTGCTCTGAGCGCCACGGAGGCGCTGGCCGCCTGGCTCGAGCACCTCACCCACGAGCGGCGCGCTTCGCCGCGCACGGTGCGCGCCTATGGCGATGGCGCCGGCGCCTACCTGGCTTTTCTGGAACAGCACCGGGGCGGGGCGCTCGGCGTTGCCGACCTCTGCGAAGTCGCGGCGGCCGACGTCCGCGCCTACCTCGCCTTTCGCCGCAGTGGGTCGCGGCCGCTCTCGCCGCGCAGCGTCTCGCAGGCGCTGTCGATCATCCGCGCCTTCCACCGCTTCCTCGACCGGCGGCTGGGCGCGCCGAACGCGGCCATCGCGCTGGTGCGCGGGCCGAGGGTCCCACAAGGCGCGCCGCGGCCGGTGAGCGAGGCGCAGGCGCGGGACCTGATCGCAGAGGCGAGCTTCGATGAAGCGCGCGAGGATTGGCAGTCGGCGCGCGATGCGGCGCTGATCACCCTGCTCTGGGGCTGCGGCCTGCGCATCTCAGAGGCGCTGTCGCTCCGGCGTTCCGACGCGCCGCTCGGCGAGAGCGTCCGCATCACGGGCAAGGGCGGCAAGACCCGGCTGGTGCCGGTGCTGCCGGCAGTGAACGAGGCGATCGACGCATACCTCGACGAGCTGCCGTTCACCCTCGCGCCCGGCGATGGGCTCTTTCGCGCCGCGCGCGGCGGGGCGCTCGGCCCGCGCCACGCCCAGGCGCTGATGCAGCGGCTGCGCGGGCGCCTGGGTCTGCCGGCAAGCGCGACGCCACATGCGCTGCGCCACTCGTTCGCGACCCACCTGCTCGCCGCCGGCGCCGACCTTCGGGTGATCCAGGAGCTGTTGGGCCACGCGTCGCTGTCGACCACCCAGCGCTATGCCGACGTCGATGCGGCCGGCCTGCTCGCCGCCTACAACGCCGCCCACCCGCACGCCGCGTAGCCACCATTGGATCGTCATCCCCCGCTGGAGCGAAGCGGAATGCGGGGGACCCATGAACACTCACGTCGCACGGTGATCATGGGTGGCCCGAACGAGTCGGGCCATGACGGACGAAGAGAAGGCAGCCCCGGCTAGGCCTGCATGGTCCAGCCTTCGACGCCCATGGCGGCCTGGCGTGACGCTTCGGAGCGCGTGGGGTGCGGGTGCGAGGTGCGGGCGACGTCTTCGGACGCGGCCTGGAACTCCATGGCCACGCACCATTCGGCAATCATCTCGCCCACGTCCGGGCCGATCATGTGGACGCCGAGGACGCGGTCGGTGACGGCGTCGGCCAGCACCTTCACGAAGCCCTCCGCCTCGTTGTTGACCTTGGCGCGCGCGTTGGCGGTGAAGGGGAACTTGCCGACCTTGTAGGCGACGCCGGCGGCCTTGAGCTCCTCCTCGGTCTTCCCGACCGAGGCGACCTCCGGGAAGGTGTAGGTGACGCTGGGGATCACGTCGTAGTTCACGTGGCCCGCCTTGCCGGCGATGCGCTCGATGACGGCGACCGCCTCGTCCTCGGCCTTGTGCGCCAGCATCGGCCCGTGGGTGACGTCGCCGATCGCCCAGACGCCGGGCGCGGCCGTGCGGCCATGGTCGGTGTCGATGAAACCCCGCGCGTCGGTCTTCAGGCCGACGGTCTCCAGACCGAGGCCCTCGGTGAACGGGCGCCGGCCGATGGCGACGAGCACATAGTCGGCCTTCAGCTTCTCGGAGGCGCCGCCGGCGACCGGCTCGACGGTGAGCTCGACACCCTTGTCGCCCGCCTTGGCGCCGGTGACCTTGGTCGCCAGCTTGAAGGCGATCCCCTGCTTGGTCAGCGAGCGCTGGAAGGTCTTGGCCGTCTCCTCGTCCAGGCCGGGCGTGATGCGGGGCAGGAACTCGACCACGGTCACCGCCGCGCCCAGGCGGCGCCACACCGAGCCGAGCTCGAGCCCGATGATGCCGGCGCCGATGACGACGAGGGTCTTGGGGACCTGGCGCAGGGACAGCGCGCCGGTGGAATCGACGATGCGCAGCTGGTCGACCTCGACGCCGGGCAGAGGCGCGGGCTCCGAGCCGGTGGCGATGACGATCGCCTTGGCCTCGAGCACGGTCTCCTTGCCGTCGGCGTCGGTGACCTGAACCTTGCCCTCGCCGGCGATCGCGCCCCGACCCTTGATCCAGTCGACCTTGTTCTTCTTGAACAGGAACTCGACGCCCTTGGTGAGCGCCGTCACGCTGTCGACCTTCTGCTTCAGCATGGCGGCAAGGTTGAGCTTGACGCTGGCGTCGATGCCGAAGCCGGCGAAGTCCATCACCGCCATCTCATAGAGCTCGGAGGCGTGCAGGAGCGCTTTCGAGGGGATGCAGCCGACGTTCAGGCAGGTCCCGCCGAGGGTCTCGCGCATCTCGACGCACGCGACGCTGAGGCCGAGCTGGCCGGCGCGGATGGCGGCGTTGTAGCCCCCCGGTCCCCCGCCGATGATGACGACGTCGTAGGCGGCCATCTCAGAGGCCCAGCAAGAGCCGCGACGGCTCTTCGATGTGCTCCTTCAGGCGCACGAGGAAGGTCACGGCGCCCTGGCCGTCGACCACGCGGTGATCATAGGAGAGCGCCAGGTACATCATCGGCCGGATCACCACTTGGCCGCCGACGACCATGGGCCGGTCCTGGATCTTGTGCATCCCGAGGATGCCCGACTGCGGCGCGTTCAGGATCGGGGTCGACATGAGCGAGCCGTAGACCCCGCCGTTGGAGATGGTGAAGGTGCCGCCCTGCAGGTCCTCGAGCGCCAGCGCGCCGTCGCGCGCCTTCTTGCCCAGTTCGGCGATGCCCTTCTCGATGCCGGCGAGGTCGAGGGCGTCGGCGTCGCGCAACACGGGCACGACCAGGCCTCGCTCGGTGCCGACCGCGACGCCGATGTCGTAGTGGTTCTTGTAGATGAGGTCCGTGCCGTCGATCTCGGCGTTCACGTCGGGAACGGCCTTGAGCGCGGCGACCGCGGCCTTCACGAAGAAGCTCATGAAGCCGAGCCGCACGCCGTGCCGCTGCTCGAACACGTCCTTGTACTGGTTGCGGAGCCCCATGACCGCGCTCATGTCCACCTCGTTGAAAGTGGTGAGCATGGCGGCGGTGTTCTGCGCCTCCTTGAGCCGCCGCGCGATGGTCTGGCGGAGCCGCGTCATGCGCACCCGCTCTTCGCGCGGGCCGACCTCGCGGGCGGCGGCGGCGACCTGAACGGGCTGCTCGGCCTTGGCCTCCACCGCGCGGGCCTCCAGCGCGACAAGCGCGTCGCCCTTGGTGATCCGCCCGTCCTTGCCTGTCCCCTTGATGGCGGCGGGGCTCAGCGCGTTTTCCTCGACGATGCGCGCGGCGGAGGGGGCGAGGATCGGCTGGGCGGGTTGGGGCGCTGGCGCCTTGGTCTCGACCGCCGCGGGTTGCGGTTTCGGCGCGGCCGCGGCCTTGGGCGCCGGTTTCGCCTCGGCCGCCGGGGCGGTGGCGACCGCTCCGCCGCCGGCGCTGACCCGGCCAAGCAGGGCGCCGGGCTCGACGGTCTCGCCCTCGCCGGCGGCGATGTCGGTCAAGACGCCGTCCTCCGGGGCGACCACCTCGAGCGAGACCTTGTCGGTCTCGAGCTCGACCAGCACCTCGTCCTTGCGCACCGCATCGCCGGCCTTCTTGGTCCAGCGCGCGACGGTGGCTTCGGTGACCGATTCGCCCAGGGTCGGGGTCATGATGTCGGTCATGGCTGACTGGCGCTCCTTCAGGCCGCGAACGCTTCGGTCAGGAAAGCCTTTAGCTCGCGCGTGTGACGGCTCATCAGGCCCGCCGCGGTCGAGGCCGAGGCGGGACGGCCGACGTAGCGCACGCGCTTGGCCTTGATCGACATGCGCGCGAGCGTGAGCTCGAGCCACGGATCGACGAAGGTGTAGCCGCCCATGTTCTTCGGCTCTTCTTGGCACCAGACCAGCTCTGCGGTCTTGAACCGGGCGAGCTCGGTCATCAGCGAGCGCATCGGCCAGGGATAGAACTGCTCGAGCCGGAGCAGGTAGACGTCGTCGGCGCCGGCCTCCTCGCGGGCGTCGAGCAGGTCATAGTAGACCTTGCCCGAGCAGAGGATGACCCGGCGGATTTGATCGTCCGGCTTCAGCCGGACCGTGGTCAGCTCCGGATTGTGCTCGGCGTCGTCCCAGAGCACGCGGTGGAAGGACGAGCCGTCGGCCATCTCGGCCAGGTTCGAGACCGCCTTCTTGTGCCGCAGCAGCGACTTCGGCGTCATCAGGATGAGCGGCTTGCGGAACTCGCGGTGCATCTGCCGGCGCAGGATGTGGAAGTAGTTGGCCGGCGTCGAGCAGTTGGCCACCTGCAGATTGTCCTCGGCGCAGATCTGCAGATAGCGCTCGAGCCTGGCCGACGAATGCTCCGGTCCCTGACCTTCGTAGCCGTGCGGCAGCAGCAGCACGAGCCCCGACATGCGCAGCCACTTGCGCTCGCCCGACGAGATGAACTGGTCGACCACGACCTGGGCCCCGTTGGCGAAGTCGCCGAACTGCGCCTCCCAGAGGGTCAAGGTGTTGGGATCGGCGAGCGAGTAGCCGTACTCGAAACCCAGCACCGCCTCTTCGGAGAGCGCCGAGTCGATGCCCTCGAACGGCGCCTGGCCTTTGCGGAGGTTGTTGAGCGGCGTGTAGTGTTCTTCCGTAGTCTGATCGATCAGGTCGCAGTGGCGCTGGACGAAGGTGCCGCGCACGCTGTCCTGGCCGGAGAGGCGCACGGGGTAGGCCTCATCGAGCAGGCTGCCGAAGGCCATCTGTTCGGCGGTCGCCCAGTCGATGCCCTGGCCGGTCTCGATCGTCTCGCGCCGGTGCTCGATCACGCGGCGGACGGTCTTGTGCACGTTCAGCCGCTCGGGGATGGCGGTGAGCTTCATCCCGATGTCGCGCAGCTTCTGCAGCGGCACGGCGGTCCGACCGCGGCGGTCGTCGCCGTCGGCGGTGGCCATGTTCGCCCACTTGCCATCCAGCCAGTCGGCCTTGTCGGCGTGGTAGGTCTTGCCGGCCTCGAACTCGTGGTCGAGGAAGGCGTCGGCGTCGGTCAGCCACTGGTCGATATCGGCCTGGGTGACGACGCCCTCAGCCACCAGCCGCGCGCCGTAGAGTTCGCGCGTGGTCGGATGGTCCTTGATCTTGGCGTACATCAAGGGCTGGGTCATGGTCGGATCGTCGCCCTCGTTGTGACCGAAGCGGCGATAGCAGAACATGTCGATCACCACGTCCTTGGCGAACTGCTGGCGATATTCGGTGGCGACCTTGGCGGCGTAGACGACGGCTTCCGGATCGTCGCCGTTGGCGTGGAAGATCGGCGCCTCGACCATCAGCGCCGAATCCGACGGGTACGGACTGGACCTCGAATAGCGCGGGCTGGTGGTGAAGCCGATCTGGTTGTTGACGATGAAGTGGAGGGTCCCGCCGGTGCGGTAGCCCTTCAGCCCCATCAGCGCGAAGCACTCGGCGATCACGCCCTGGCCGGCGAAGGCCGCATCGCCGTGCAGCAATAGCGGCATGACGTGGCCGCGGCCGGCGCCGGGGTCGTCGCGCAGCAGGAACGACTGCTTGGCGCGCGCCTTGCCGATCACAACCGGGTTGACGATCTCCAGGTGCGAGGGGTTGGCGGTCAGCGACAGGTGGACGTTGTTGTTGTCGAACGCCCGGTCGGACGAGGCGCCCAGGTGGTACTTGACGTCGCCCGAGCCTTCGATGTCGGACGGCAGCGACGAGCCGCCTTGGAACTCGTGGAAGATGGCGTGGTAGGGCTTGCCCATCACGGCGGCGAGCACGTTCAACCGCCCGCGGTGGGGCATGCCGATGACGATGTCCTGCACGCCGAGCGCGCCGCCGCGCTTGATGATCTGCTCCAGCGCCGGGACCATGGACTCGGCGCCGTCGAGGCCGAACCGCTTGGTGCCGGGGAAGCGCTTGCCGAGGAAACGCTCGAAGCTCTCGCTCTCGATCAGCTTCTTGAAGATCGCGATCTTGCCCTCGCGGGTGAAGACGATCTCCTTGTCGCGGCCCTCGATGCGTTCCTGCAGCCAGGCCTTCTCGTCGGGATTGGAGATGTGCATGTACTGCACGCCCACGTTCCCGCAGTAGGTGCGGCGGAGGATGGCGACGATCTCGCGGACCGTCGAGGTCTCGAGGCCGAGCACATAATCGAGGAAGATCTCGCGATCGTAGTCGCTCTCGGCGAAGCCGTAGGAGGCCGGGTCGAGCTCGCTCGCGTCCTCCCGTTCGGCCAGGCCGAGCGGATCGAGGTTGGCCGCCAGGTGCCCGCGCATGCGGTAGGCGCGGATCATCATCACGGCGCGCAAGGAATCCAGCGTCGCCGCGCGCACCGCGTCGGCGCTGACCGCCGGCTGCCGCTCGGCGATGCGGGCGGCGAGCTTGGCCTCAACCGCCGGCCACAGCCCGTCGATGGCCGAGAGCCACTCGGGCCGCTGGGTGGGTTGCGCAGGCGGCGCCCAGCTCGGCTCCTCGACCGCGTGCCTGACCTCGTCCGTGCGGTCGTTGAGCGAGGCGAAGAAGGCGCGCCACGAGGGATCGACCGAACCCGGATCCGCGGCCCAGCGGGCGTAGAGGTCCTCGACGAACGGCCCGTTGCCGCCATAGAGGAACGAGGTTTCGCTCAGGATCTGGTTCAATCGGCCAGGAACCAGACTGGAATTGTCTGCCATCGTCTCCGTTCCCGGCGCCTCCGCCGGGAACCTTCTTAGCGAACGGTCCTAACGGGGAAGCGCCTAATCACCCTCAGGCGCCTTTCAGCACCTCTACCAGAGTCTCGCCCAACGCCGCCGGCGAGGGTGACACCTTGATCCCGGCCGCTTCCATGGCCGCGATCTTGTCCTCGGCGCCGCCCTTTCCGCCCGAAATAATGGCGCCAGCATGACCCATGCGGCGGCCCGGCGGGGCGGTGCGTCCGGCAATGAACCCGACCATCGGTTTCTTAACCTTCGAATGCTTAATGAAATCGGCAGCGTCTTCTTCCGCGGAGCCGCCGATCTCGCCGATCATGACGATCGACTTGGTCGCCTCGTCGGCCAGGAACATCTCGAGGATCTCGATGAACTCGGTGCCCTTGACCGGGTCGCCGCCGATGCCGACGGCGGTCGTCTGGCCCAGGCCCACATTGGTCGTCTGGAACACGGCCTCATAGGTAAGCGTCCCTGAGCGGGAGACAACGCCCACCGATCCGTTCGAGAAGATGTTGCCCGGCATGATGCCGATCTTGCAGGCGTTCGGCGTGAGCACGCCCGGGCAATTCGGCCCGATCAGGCGCGACTTCGAGCCCGAAAGCGACCGCTTGACCTTAACCATGTCTTCCACCGGGATGCCCTCGGTGATGCAGACGATCAGCGCGACCTCCGCGTCGATCGCCTCCAGGATGGCGTCGGCCGCGAACGCCGGCGGCACGTACATGACGCTGGCGGTGGCGCCGGTCGCATGCACCGCCTCGGCGACGGTGTCGAAGACGGGCAGGCCGAGGTGGGTCTGGCCGCCTTTGCCGGGCGAGGTGCCGCCAACCATCTGCGTCCCGTAGGCGATGGCCTGCTCGGTGTGGAAGGTGCCCTGGGCGCCGGTCACGCCCTGGCAGATCACCTTGGTCGACTTGTCGATGAGGATGGACATGCTCGCTTAACCCCTCACCGCCTTGACGATCTTCTCGGCCCCGTCCGCGAGGTCGTTGGCCGCGATGACGTTGAGCCCGCTCTCGCCGATGATCTTCTTGCCGAGCTCGACGTTGGTGCCCTCGAGCCTGACCACCAGCGGCACTTTCAGCCCCATCTCCTTCACCGCCTCGACGACGCCCTCGGCGATGATGTCGCAGCGCATGATGCCGCCGAAGATGTTGACCAGGATGCCTTTGACGTTCGGGTCGGCGGTGATGATCTTGAACGCCGCGGTCACCTTCTCCTTCGAGGCGCCGCCGCCGACGTCGAGGAAGTTGGCCGGCTCGGCGCCATAGAGCTTGATGATGTCCATGGTCGCCATGGCGAGGCCCGCGCCGTTGACCATGCAGCCGATCTCGCCGTCGAGGGCGATGTAGGAGAGGTCGTACTTCGACGCCTCGATCTCCTTCTCGTCCTCCTCGGAGAGGTCGCGCAGCGCGCGGACGTCCTCGTGGCGATAGAGGGCGTTGTCGTCGAAGCTGATCTTGGCGTCGAGCACCACGAGCTTGTCGTCGCCGGTGACGATCAGCGGGTTGATCTCGAGCAGGCTCATGTCCTTTTCGACGAAGGCCTTGTAGAGCGCCGGCAGGATCGTGCGGGCCTGCTTGGCCGGCTCGCCCGTCAGGTTCAGCGCCTTGGCCAGCGTCAAAGCGTGGTGCGGGAAAACGCCGGTGGCGGGATCGACGGTGAAGGTGACGATCTTCTCGGGCGTCTTGTGCGCCACCTCCTCGATGTCCATGCCGCCTTCGGTGGAGGCGACGACGGCCACCCGGCTGGTTTCGCGATCGATCAGCAGCGACAGATAGAGCTCGCGGGCGATATTGGCGCCCTCTTCGATGTAGAGGCGCCGGACGACGCGGCCCTTAGGCCCAGTCTGGTGCGTCACCAGCGTCATCCCCAGCATCGCCTCGGCCAGGTCGTGCACCTCGCCGAGCGACTTGCCGATCTTCACCCCGCCGCCCTTGCCGCGGCCGCCGGCGTGGATCTGCGCCTTGACCACCCAGACCGGGCCGTCGAGGCGGCCCGCCGCCGCCACCGCCTCGTCGACCGAGAAGGCCGGGTAGCCCTCCGGCACAGGCACGCCGAAGGCCTTCAGGACCGCCTTTGCCTGATGCTCATGGATATTCACAGGATCGCCGGCCCCCCTTGGGATTGAGACGCGCTCGCCCGCGAGGCGAAGCCGCGGGCGGTTATAGGCGCTGACCTTCGCGCGCCGCAACGGCGCTTGGGGCGCCCGGCAGGAATTCAGGCGCGTTGCTCCATGGCGGCGGTGGCGCGGCGTTCGAGCTTGCCCCAGCCGACGCGGGGACCGCGCACGGCGGTGATCACCGCCTTGACCACCACGTAGTACATGAGCTGGCGGTAGCCGAAGCGCTGCACCGGGATCCAGGGCGTGTCGGACCAAGGCGCGCGCTTTTCGAGCGCCATGCCAAGCGCCGCCGCCGACAGGTCGACGAAGATGAAGATGGCCCAGTAGAGCAGCGCCTGGACCAGCTTATCCGTCCCCGCCTCGACCCCGTGGTAGAAGCGGTCGATCGACGCCGACCCCAGGGCCCAGATCACGCCCAGGTCGACGAGCGGCGCCGCCGTGGCCAGGATGATCTGGAACAGCCAGATCTGCGGCAGCGCGATGAAGCCGAGGATCGCGTGCCGGCGGTCGAAGGTGGCCGCGCGGTGCTTCCAGATGCACTGCAGCGTGCCGAACGACCAGCGGAAGCGCTGCTTCAACAGGCCCGCCACCGTCTCGGGCGCCTCGGTGTAGGCGCGCGCGTCAGGGTCGAACTCGATGCGCCAGTCCGCGTATTGGGCCTCGATGGTCAGGTCCTGGTCTTCGGCCAGGGTGTCCGAGGGGTAGCCGCCCAGCTGCTCCAGCGCGGCGCGCCGCCAGGCGCCCACCGCGCCCGGCACGACGGTGACGGCGCCCAGCGCCGCCAGCGCGCGCCGCTCGAGGTTCTGGGCGGTGACGTACTCGAGCGCCTGCCAGCGGGTCAGCAGGTTGCGGCGGTTGCCGACCAGCGCATTGCCGGCCACCGCGCCGACCTTGGGATCGGCGAACCAGCGCGTCAGCCTGCCGATGGTGTTGGGCGCAAAGAGCGTGTCGGCGTCCAGCGCGACGACGATCTCGCCGCGCACCTGGTCGAGGCCGCGGTTGAGCGCCATCGCCTTGCCGCCGTTCGCAAAGCGCAACAACCGCACCCGCGGGTCGGAAGAGAAGTGCTGTTCGACCTCGGCGGCCGTGCCGTCGGTCGAGCCGTCGTCCAGGACGATCACCTCGAGCCGCGTCCAGTTCGACTGCAGGATATGGCCGACCGAGGAGGCGATGACCTTCTCTTCGTTGAAGCAGGGGATCAGCACGCTGACCAGGGGACCGGTCTCGGGGTCGAGGTCGGCCGGCCGCCGCTTGTCCTCGCGGATCCTGTGCGCCAGCCCAAGGACCGCCAGAAACACCAGGCGCAGGACCCCAAGCACGATCGCGCTGATGAAAAGGGTGTTCAGGCCGAGATTGATCTCGCGGAAGATGCCGAAGCCAATCCGGTCGAGCGTCAGCTCCAGCCACGGGCGCGTGGTGGTGGGCATGGCCTGCGCCGCCGGCATCCCCATCAGGTCGGCGACGGTGACCAGCCTGTAGCCGTGCGCGCGCAGCTGATCGATCAGCTCGGGCAGGGCCGCGACCGTGTGGCTGCGGTCGCCGCCCGAGTCGTGCAGCAGCACGATCGAAGAGTGGCCGGTCTCAGGATCGTTGCGCGCAAGCCCGTCCAGAACGGCCTGGACGATCTGTTGCGGGGGCGGGGGCGGATTGGCGTGGCCGTTGGTCAGGCTGCCCCAGTCGCTGGAGTCGACCCGAAGGCCGACGATGTAATAGCCGAGCCTTTGCGCGCGGAGCAGCGGATCGACGTCGGCGCCGGTCGACGGGTCGGCGTCCCCATAGTAGGGCGGCCGGAACAGCCTGAGGTCGCGGCCAGCGACCACTTCGAACAGTCGCTGGGTGGCGTTCAGCTGGACGTCCATCCAGCTGGCCGGGATCTTCGAGATGTCGGGGTGGGTGTAGGTGTGGCTGCCGACCACCATCCCATCGTCGACCTCGCGGTGCACCAGGCCCGGGTGGGTCTGCATGTTCTCGCCGATGACGAAGAAAGTCGCGGGCGCATGCTTGTCTTCGAGGATCTTCAGGACCTGCGGCGTCCAGCGCCAGTCGGGCCCGTCGTCGAAGGTGAGCGCAACCCAGCCGGGGTGGGCGCCATAGCGGTCGACCACATAGGCCGTCGGCAGCTGGTCGTAGTGTTCGTCGGCGATCAGGCCGGTGTCCGGATCGAAGGTCAGCGTCCGCTTGCCCGGCTGCGGGGTCGCCGTGACGCGCAGGATCTCGCCCGTGCCGTTGAAGTCGACCGAGGAGCCGGGGGCGAGGTTGATGAGGCCGGTCGACGACACCGCGCCGTAGGGCTTGTCGAGCAACGTCCACACGCCGGGGTCTTCCGAGCCGAGCCGCCACAGGCCGTAGCCCCGCACGTGCCAGGGATCGGTGACCTTGATCTGGTTGAAGGTGGTGGTGGCGTCGAGGAACCAGACGTCGTGCTTGGTCCCGTCGTCCTCGACGTAGGCGAAGTGCGGGTTCAGCGCGTTGTCGTCGTAGGTGATGTCGACTTCGCTGTCGTGCGCGGCCTGGATCGCCTCGTGGAAGGTGACCGCATCGGCCGTGCTCTGGCCCGAGGGGTCGGCGCTGGTCCAGTCGTAGCCGTACGCGCCATAGGCGACGATGGTGTGGGCCGGATCGAGCGCCGAGAGCCGGCGGTCCAGGTACGTCTCGAACCAGTCCTCGCCGGCCGGCGGCCCCGCGCCGCCCGTGACGTAGTGCTCGTCGTAGGCCATCAGGATGAGGCTGTCGGAGTTGGCCTGCATCGCCTTGAACGGCCAGTCGTCGTCGTCGAACGGCGCGGTGACCCAGACCTCGCGCCCCAGCGGCTTCAGCGCCGCCCGCGCCCGGGCGAGCAGGCCAGGGTAGTCCTTGAGCGCATCCGGAGAGATGTTCTCCAGGTCGAAGATGTAGCCGGCGTAGCCGTGCGCCTGCGCCTGCACGACCAGCGTCTGAACAAGCTTGGCCTGCGCCTGCGGGTTGCGCAGGAGGCCGTCGCCCATGGCGGTGTCGAACACCTCCTCATGGGCGTTGTGGATGACCGGCAGGACGGACGGGGGGTGCGGCTGGCTGGCGATCAGCGCCACGGCCTGGGGGTCGTCCGTGATGTCGAGGTCGCCGCCGGCGTCCTTCAGGGCGAACCACTGCGGCGCGACGACGTCCAAGGCGCCTATGTGCTGGGTGAGCGAGGCGCGGAAGTCCGGGTCCCAGCTCACGTAGAAGCCGAGGGTGAGCGCCTTGGTTGCGGTGTTGGTGCCGGGCTCGCGCGGCCGGCCGATGTGGGTCCAGGCCGGCTTGCCCCGCAGGCGCTTGACGTTCTCGACGTGCAGGCCCTGGAAGGTGCGGGGGTCGCGCAGCTGAAGGTCGGGCAAGGGCGGCGCGAGCGCGAGCGTGGTGAGGAACCCGGCGACGATCGCCGCAAGCAGGGACAGCAACAGCCCGCCGAACTGGCCCGCGCGCCGGCCACGACGGCCGGAGGGGTCGTGGAACACGAAGGGATCGGACGTCTCTGGCCCGGGTGGGTTCGGCATCACAGGTGGTGTGCCCAAGCCTGATGGCCGAAGCAAGGCCCGCGGCGGTTGCGCCTCACCGCAGCCCGCGCGACAAGGCCCAGATGCCCACCCGCCCGCGCCGCAGCGTCCTCTACATGCCGGCCTCGAACGCCCGCGCGATCGAGAAGGCGCGCTCTCTTCCGTGCGACGGGATCATCCTGGACCTGGAGGACGCCGTCGCTCCCGACGCCAAGCCGGAGGCGCGGGCGCGGGCCGTTGAGGCGGCCGCCGCCGGCGGGTTCGGGCGGCGCGAACTGGTCATCCGCTGCAATGGCCTCGACACCCCGTGGGGCGCCGAAGACCTGGCGGCGGCGGCCGCCGCCGGGCCCGACGCCATCCTGGTTCCGAAGGTGAGCACGGCGGCGGACATCGCCGCCTACGCCGCCGCCATCAAGGCCGCGCCGGAGCGGACCGCGCTCTGGGCGATGATCGAGACGCCCGCGGCGGTCATGGCGCTCAAAGAGATCGCGGCGGCGTCCGCCGCCCATCGGACCACCTGCTGGGTGATCGGTTTGAACGACCTCGCCAAGGCCATGGGCGGGCGACAGACCGCGGACCGCGCGCCGCACCTGCCGATCCTGAGCCTTTGCGTCGCCGCCGCGCGCGCCGAGGGGCTGGCCATCCTGGACAGCGTGTTCAACGGCATCGACGATCTGGCGTCGCTCGAGGCGCAATGCCGGCAGGCGGCCGACATCGGCTTCGACGGCAAGAGCCTGATCCACCCGAGCCAGATCGAGACCGCGAACCGCCTGTTCTCCCCGGACCCGGCCGAGGTCGCCTGGTCGCGCGCGGTGATCGCCGCCTTCGCGCAACCGGAAAATCAAATGCGCGGCGCGCTGCAGGTCGAGGGGCGGCTGGCCGAGCGGCTGCATCTCGAGCAGGCCGAGCGGCTGGTCGAGATTTCCGAAGCGATCGAGTCGATGGCCCAGCCGGCGGCATGATCGCGCTCGCGGCGCTGGCGCTGGCGACCGCCCAGCCGTCGCCCGGGCCGGCGCAGCCGCCCGCCGCCCAGGCCGCGCCCGCGGACAATCTCGGCGGCGCCGCGCAGGTCATCGCGGGTTTCAAGGCCGCTGAGGCGCTGCGCGGTCCGCTGGAAGGGCGCTGGCGCGTCACGAGCCGCCGCGGCGAGGAGCTGTATCTCATCCAGCTGGCCGATCCCGGCGGGCGACCCAACTCGCGCGCGACCCTGCCCGGCTCGCCCACGGCCGAGGGCGCCTGGCTCGATCTGCGGCGCACCCAGTCGCTGGAGGGCGCCGGGTACCTCGCCGCCGCCAAGCGCGTCGGGACAAGCCTGACCCTGCTCTTCTTCGAAAGGCCAGGCGGGGCGCGGACGATCGAGCTCAGGAAGAGCGGGCGGGGCCGCTGGCGAGGCGAGCTGGTCACCGAGCGCGAGCGATCCCCGGTGAACATGCGTCGCGAGCCGTTCTTCGCCGCTGTCGCCCCGGTGGGCCGCTAGCGGCGCAACGCGTTCTGCGCCGCCGCCATCGCCCGCGTCAGCGCGGACTCGGCATAGGGCGTGGGCTCGCCAACGCCCCAGACCGGCCCGGGCCAGGCGGCGTCGTCGCCACGGCGGCCGACCACGTGCGCATGCAGCTGTGGCGTGACGTTGCCAAGCAGTCCGACGTTCAGCTTGTCGACCGCAACCCCGAGCACGAAACCGACGGCGCGCACGGCGGCGCCGGCGAGCACGATCTCGCGCATCAGCTGGGCCTGGTCCGCCTCCCCCAGGTCTTCGATTTCGCGCGCGCTCTCGACGCGCGGAACGAGCACGATCCAGGGCCAACGGCTGTCGTCCTGCAGGCGGGCGGCGCAAAGCCGAAGCGCCGCGATCGGGTGAGAGGTCCTCAGGAAGGCCGAGTCGAGTCGGAACATCGGCCGAATCTTGCAGGGCCGGCGGCCACGGTCTAGACGGCGGCCCCCATGAGCGCGCTTGGCCCAACGCTTGAGACATCGCGGCTGATCCTGCGCCCGCTTGCGGCGGAGGACTTCGACGCCTGGGCCGAGATGATGGCCGACAAGTCCACCAAGTTCATCGGCGGACCGCAGTCGCGGGCGAGCGCCTGGCGGGGGTTCGTCTCCGTCGCCGGGGCCTGGGCGATGCAGGGCTATTCGATGTTCTCGGTGATCGAGAAGGCGAGCGGCCGCTGGATCGGGCAAGTCGGCCCGTGGTTTCCCGAGGGCTGGCCGGGAACGGAGGTGGGCTGGGGCCTGACCAAGGCGGCGTTCGGCAAGGGCTACGCCACGGAGGCCGCCGTCGCGGCGATCGACTGGGCGTTCGACGCGCTGGACTGGACCGACGTGATCCACATCATCGACCCGGAGAATACGCCGTCGCAGGCGGTGGCCGTCCGGCTCGGGTCGGTCAACCGAGGCCCCGGGCAGATGCCCGAGCCGTTCCACACCTACCGGGTCGACATCTGGGGCCAGACGCGGGAGGCGTGGCGGGCCAGGCCGCGCTAGGACGCCGCCTGGGCCGGCGGCCGCGGACGTTCAGGGAACAGCAGCCGCCTCAGCCAGCGGCGTAATGGCGCGTCGTAGAAGACGTCCAGCGCCCACGAGAGCAGCATCACCGCCACCACGAAGAGAACGCCGAAGGGCACGACGCGGAGGCCGACCGGCAGCACGCGGCCAAGCTCGAGCCCGACGAGGTTGCCGAGCGGCTGGTGCAGGCAATAGACGCCGTAGGAGACCAGACCGACCCAGGTGAAGAACCGTCCCGTCGCCGGCCCGGGCTCGAAGCGGGCCGCGGCGATGGCGATCAGGGGCAACCCGATGAGGACCATGCCGACTTCGTACACGGGGGTGAGCGTGCGCGGCAGGTTGATGGCGAGCGCGAGCGCCAGCGCGGCGGCGCAGACCCAAGAGGCCCAGACGGCCTTCTGCTCCTTCTCGCCGAAGAACCGGTAAATCAGCACGCCGGCGAAGAACGAGTAGCCGACCCGGGCGAGCGCCGCCCACTGGTCGGTCAGGTTGTACCCGACGTCGAGGGTGTGGGCGTGGACCTCGGCGAACACGATGCCCGCGCCGCTGACCACCATGACGCCAAGCAGCACCGGGATCGAGAGCAGGCGAACGATCGCCGCGTAAACGAAGTTCGCGACCAGCTCGTAGAGCAGCGTCCAGAGCGGCCCGTCGAGGGTGGTGCCGTTGTTCGGCAGGCCTGGAAACCGCGGGATCATGAAGAGGCCGATGACGAAGCAGCTCAGGATCTTCGCGGGCGTCCAGCCGCTGGCCGGGCTCTGCGCGAGAAGGGCGGCGGCGGTGATCACGCCGACCACGAGGCCGATGAGGTAGAGCGGATAGAGGCGGATGATCCGCGTCTTCACGAACGGCCAGAAGTAGCCGCCGGCCGCGAGCCGCTGGCCGTAGGCGTGGGCGATGACGAAGCCGCTGACGAGGTAGAAGAGGTCGACCGCAAGATAGCTCTCGGGCACGCGCAGCGGCCAGAACAGTCGCGGCACGTGGCGCATGACGATGATCGCCGCGCCGACGCCCCTTAGGCCGTCGAGAAGTCCGGAACGACCGACGCGCCGGTGCTGTCGCCAAGCTCGTCCCCCCGAAACGGCGCGCACGCGAGCCGCCTTGCCGCCGCTCAGCCTATCGGAGATTCGCCGTTTCGTCCGCTCGTCGCGTCAGCCGTTGTAGCCGAGCACGGCGTCGACGATCAGGTCCTGGGTGTCGGCGTCCAGGTCGGCGTGCATGGGCAGGCTGAGCACGACGTCGGCCTTGGCCTCGCTGACCGGCAGGCCGCCCGGCGCCGGATAGCGCGCGTAGCACTCCTGGGTGTGCATCGGCATCGGGTAGTAGGCGGCGGTCGGGATATCCAGCGCCTTCAAATAGGCCATCAGCCCGTCGCGATCCGGGTGCTCGATCGTGTACTGCGCCCAGGTCGAGCGGCCGCCCGGGATGACGATCGGGGTGCGCACGCGCGAGCCGGCCAGCGCGGCGGTGTAGCGGTCGGCGGCGGCGTTTCGCCATGCGATCTCGTCGGCGAACACCTTCAGCTTCTCGATCAGGATCGCGGCCTGCATCGTGTCGAGGCGGCTGTTCATGCCGACCCGCATGTTCAGGTATTTCGGGTCGTGGTCGAAGCTGTGGCCATCGACGTCGCTCTTCGTCGCCTTGCCGTGCACACGCAGGAAGTCGATGCGCTCGGCCAGCCAGTCGTCGTCGGTCAGCACGGCGCCGCCGTCGCCGTAGGCGCCGAGCGGCTTGGCCGGGAAGAAGCTGGTCGTCATGACGTCGGCCCAGTGGGCCGGGTGCAGGCCGTTCAATGTGGCGCCGAAGGCCTGGGCCGAGTCGGCGATGAGCTTGAGGCCATGACGATGGGCGACGCCGGCGATGGCCGGGTAGTCGGCGACCTGGCCGAAGAGATCGACGGCGATCACCGCGCGCGGGGCAAGACGCCCCTCGGCCTTCACGGCGAGGATGGCCGCTTCCAGCCGCGCCGGATCGAGATTGTAGGTGTCGGGGTCGATGTCGACGAAGACCGGCGAGGCGCCCAGCCAGGGGATGACCTCGCCAGTGGCGGCAAAGGTGAAGCTCGGGCAGAAGACCGCATCGCCTGGACCGATCTCCCAGGCCATCAGCGGGAGCGCGACGGCCTCGGTGCCGTTCGCGCAGCTGACCGCATGCTCGGCGCCCGCGAACGCGGCCAGCTGCCGCTCGAGCAGCCCGACCTCGGGACCCATCACATACTGGCCGTGCGCCAGCACCCGCGCGATCGCCGCGTCGATCTGCGGCTTCAGGCGCGCCTGCTGCGCCGCGAGGTCGATGAACGGTATGGAGATGCGCGCCGGTGCGCGGCGAACGAGCGAAACAGCCATTGAGGACCCGCGCTTTCCCAGACTGCAAAGGCTCATAGCGGGCGGCGGCTGGATCGGGCGACACAATCCCTGTAACCGACTGTTTCGTTGGTTAATGCCGGTTAACGGCTCGGGTCGGGGGAGGTCGCTTGGACGCGATTCTGGTGCTGGGCGGGGCAGGCTACGTGGGCTCGCACGCCTGCAAGGCGCTGGCGCGCGCCGGCTTCCTGCCGGTGACCATCGACAGCGTGCGCACCGGCCACGCGGACGCGGTCAAATGGGGGCCGCTGGTCGAGGCCGACTTCGGCGACGTCGAGGCGGTGCGCGCCACGGTCAGGAGCTACGGCGTCACCGCCGCGATGCACTTCGCCGCGATGAGCCTGGTCGCGGAGTCCGTCGTCGAACCGGCGCTCTACTACGACAAGAACGTCGCCGGCACGCTTCGCCTGCTCCAGGCGCTGCGGGCCGAAGACGTGCGCCGCATCGTCTTTTCCTCCAGCGCCAGCGTCTACGGCGAGACCGATCGCTCGCCGATCCCCGAGGATGCCCCGCTGAACCCGACGAACCCCTATGGCGAGACCAAGCGCGTGATCGAGGGCGCCCTGCGCTGGGTCGGCAATGCGACAGGGCTCGCCTGGTGCGCATTGCGCTACTTCAACGCCGCCGGCGCCGATCCGGACGGCGAGATCGGCGAGCGGCACGAGCCGGAGACGCACCTGATCCCCAACATCCTGCGCGCCGTGCGGGCGCGCCAGCCGGTCAAGCTGTTCGGCAGCGACTATCCGACGCCCGACGGCTCGACGGTGCGCGACTATGTGCACGTGAGCGACCTTGCCGACGCCCACGTGGCGGCGTTGCGCTATCTCATCGACGGGGGCGCGAGCCAGCCGATGAACCTCGGCGCGGGATCGGGGCTTTCGGTGTTCGAGATCGTGGCGGCGGCCGAGCGGGTGCTCGGCGTTCCGATCGCCCGCGAGATGCTGGGCCGGCGGCCAGGCGACCCGGCCTCGCTGGTGGCCGACGTCACCCGCGCGCGCCGGCTGCTGGGCTTTGCGCCGAAGCGCTCCGACGTCGAGACCCTGATCCGGACGGCCGCCGCGTTCGACGCCGCCCAGCGGGTGGCGTAGGCTGGCGCCCGCAAACCCAACGACGCCAGCCGCCGATGCCCGCCGCCCTCCCCTCCGGCCTGACCCTGCAAGAAGCTTCGGCGCTGACCCGCCGCATCACGCGCCTTTCGGTGGGGGTGGCGGTGGCGCTGACGGCGGTCAAGGCCCTCGCCTGGATCGCCACGGGCTCGATCGCGATGCTGGCCTCGCTGGCCGACTCCGGCCTGGACGTGCTGGCGGCCGCCACCACCTTCTTCGCCGTCCGCTATGCGGCGAGCCCGCCGGACCAGGAGCACCGCTATGGACACGGCAAGGCCGAGGCGTTCGCCAGCCTGACCCAGGCCGGGCTGGTGTTCGCGTCCGCCGCCCTGGTGGCCGAGCAGGCCATCCTGCACCTCTTGCGCCGCACCCGCTCGCCTACGAAGGCTGGGGCCTTGTGGTGATGGCGCTTTCGATCCTGCTCACGGCCGCGCTGGTCTCGGCGCAATCGTGGACGCTGCGCCGCACCCGATCGGTCGCCGTCGAAGGGGACCGGTTGCACTATGTCGCCGACCTCGCGTCGAACCTGATCGCGTTCGCCGGAATCGGCATCGCCGCCATCTTGAGGCGCGGCGAGCCCGACGCCATCGCCGGCCTGATGGTCGCAGGCTGGCTGGTCTGGGGCGCGGTCGGCGTGTTCCGTCGCGCCGCCTTCGAGCTGATGGACCACGAGCTGTCCGACGAAGCCCGCCACCGCATCGTCGCGTTGATGACCGAGGACGGCCGGGTGGGCGACGTCCATCAGCTGCGCACGCGGGCGTCCGGCCCCTACGTCCACATCCAGATGCACGCCGACCTCGACCCCACGCTCAGCCTGGTCGAGGCGCACCGGGTGATGGTGGCGGCCGAACGTCGGGTGCTGAAGGCCTTTCCCGCCGCCGACATCATCATCCACCCCGATCCCCGCGGCGCGGCCGAGCCGCACGGCGGCGCCTTCCCGGAGGTGCACGGGGCCGTCGACGAGTCCGTCGCTCGGTAAACGAGACCTTAAGAGGCGGCGGCGTAACGGTTCGCGAATGACGGTCGAACGCATCGTCCATCATTTCCCGCTCGATCCCGCCTCGCGCCAGGTCCGCCTGGCGCTGGGGGAGAAACGCCTGCCGTTCAGCGAGGTGCAGGAGCGCTATTGGGAGCGCGACCGCTCGTTCCTGAACCTGAACCCGTCCGGCCTCACCCCGGTCCTGGTCGAGATCAACGAGCGCAAGTCCGTCGTGGTCTGCGAGGCGCGGGCAATCCTGGAGCACCTGGAGGAGGCCGCCCCCGAGCCGGGGCTGATGGGGCGCGAGCCGGCCGAAAGGGCGGAGACCCGGCGCCTGCTGCAATGGTTCGACCGCAAGTTCGACTACGAGGTGAACGGGCTTCTGCTGCATGAGAAGATGGAAAAGCGCCTCCTGGGCATGGGCGCGCCGAGCCACGCCAACCTGCGCGCCGGGCGCGAGGCGCTGCGCACCCACCTCGCCTACCTCGAGAGCCTGCTCGAAGCGCGCGATTGGTTGAACGGCAAGCGGCTGAGCCTGGCCGACTTCGCCGCGGCGGCGCACCTGTCGGTGATCGACTATTTCGGCGATATTCCCTGGGCCGATTTCAGGGGTGTCCGCACCTGGTACATGAAGATCAAGTCCAGGCCCTGTTTCAGGCCGCTTCTCACCGACCGCTGGCCGGGGCTCGCGCCCGCCCCGCACTATGACGATCTCGACTTCTAGATCGATCGAAAGCTGGATCCGGAAAAGGGCGAGCGACCTCGGCTTCGAGGTCTGCAGGTTCACGGGCGTCGAGCAACCCTGGCCCGCGGCGGCCAGGCTTGCCGAGTTCGTCGCCCTGGGCCGGCATGGCGAGATGCGCTGGATGGCGACGACGGCCGCCCGTCGGGCGCACCCGCGGGCCATGTGGCCGGGCGCGCGCTCGGCGATCGTGCTCGGCCTGAACTACGCGCCCGACGCCGATCCAATGGCCGCGCTGGAACACCGGGACCGGGCGGCGATCTCGGTCTATGCGCGGGGGGACGACTATCACCAGCTGATCAAGGGGCGGCTGAAGACCATGGCCGGAGCGCTGGCCGCCAAGGCGGGGTGCCAGGCGAAGGCGTTCGTCGACACCGCGCCCCTGATGGAGAAGCCGCTGGCCGAGGCCGCCGGCCTCGGGTGGCAGGGCAAGCACACCAACCTGGTCTCGCGCGAGTTCGGCTCCTGGCTCTTCCTGGGCGTGGTGCTGACCAACCTTGTGCTCGAGCCCGATGCTCCGGAAGAGGACCACTGCGGCCAGTGCCGGGCGTGCCTGGACATCTGCCCGACGGCCGCCTTCCCCGCCCCCTATCAGCTGGATGCGCGGCGCTGCATCTCCTACCTCACCATCGAGCACGCCGGCGCCGTGCCGGAGGACCTGCGCCCGCTGCTGGGCAACCGCATCTATGGCTGCGACGACTGCCTGGCGGTCTGCCCCTGGAACAAGTTCGCGCAAGCGGGGCGCGAGGCGAAGCTCGCGGCGCGCGAGACGCTGGTCGCGCCCTCGCTGGCGGACCTGGCGGCGCTGGACGAGGCCGGCTTTCGCAGGCTCTTCCGCAAGAGCCCGATCAAGCGCATCGGCCGTGACCGCTTGGTGCGCAACGTGCTCTACGCCATCGGCAACTCGGGCGATCCGGGGCTGGCGGACGCCGCCCGAGCGCGGCTGGGCGACGCGTCGCTCGTGGTGCGCGACGCGGCCCGCTGGGCGCTGGGTCGGCTTCAGGCCGGGCCGGCCAGCGCCTCGAGCAGGCGGGCCATGAAGGCGGCGCCCCGCTCTATCTGAGCGACCTCGACGTATTCGTCGGGCTGGTGCGCCTGGTCGATCGAGCCCGGCCCGCAGATCACGACCGAATAGCCCGCCTGCTGGAACTGGCCGGCCTCGGCGGCATAGGAGACCACCCGCGCCGGGCCATTGTCGCCGGCCAGGCGACGCGCGAACGCCTCCGCCGGGGCATCCGGCGCCGGCGCCAGGGCCGGCACGAGCGAGCGACGCTCGAGCACCACGCCGGCGTCGGGGAAGCGGGCCTTGAGCTCGGCGTCGAGGGCCTCGGCCTCGGCGAAGAAGTCGCCCAGCAACGCGAGCGGATCGACGCCCGGCGGCGTTCGGAGGTCAAAGCCGAAGACGCAGGACCTGGCCAGGATGTTGAGCGCCGTTCCGCCGTTGATCACCCCGACGGTCAGCGTCGGGCCCTTGGGCAGGAAGGGCGAGGCCGGGTCGGCGTCGCGGGCGAGCCGCTCGGCCAGCGCGTGCAGGCTAGCCATAAGCCGGATCGCCGCCATGTTGGCCGAGACGCCGAGGTGGGTGAGGCTGGAGTGCGCCTCGTGACCGGTGATCTTCACGCGGAACGAGCAGATGCCCTTGTGGCCGGAGACGGCCTCCATGCTGGTCGGCTCGCCGACGATGACGGCGGCCGGCATGGGCACCGCGGCCGCGATCGCGCGGATCAGGTCGGGCGCGCCGAGGCAGCCGATCTCCTCGTCGTAGGAGAAGGCCAGATGCACCGGCCGAGCGAGGCCCTCGCGCGCGAAGGCGGGCGCGGCGGCCAGCGCAAGCGCGATGAAGCCCTTCATGTCGCAGGTCCCGCGCCCATAGAGCTTGTCGCCGCGCCGCTCGAGCACGAACGGGTCCGACGTCCAGGCCTGGCCGTCGACCGGCACCACGTCGGTGTGGCCGGAGAGGACGACGCCGCCTTCAACCTCCGGGCCGATGCTCGCGAGCAGGTTGGCCTTGGAGCCGTCGGCGTTGGCGACCCGCCGCGAGGCGACGCCCAGGTCGTCGAGCAGCGCCTCGACGTGCGAGATGAGCTCGAGGTTGGTGCGCCGCGATGTGGTGTCGAAGGCGACCAGCCGGCCGAGCTCGTCGATGGCGCGCCGCGCGAGGTCCTGAGGATCGATCATCGGCGCAAACTAGCCACACGGAGCAGTCCGGCAAGCGCGACCCTTTCTTCATCGTCATGGCCCGGCTTGTCCGGGCCACCCATGATCACCGTGCAACGTGAGTGTTCATGGGTCCCCCGCATTGCGCTTCGCTCCAGCGGGGGATGACGGGTTGGGTTACGTCGGCCACGTCTCCGGCGACATGGCCAGGACATCGCCGACGAAGTGCAGGCCGCCGCAGATGATCACGTGCGGCGCTGGTCCAGGCTGGGCGAGCGCCTTGTCGAGCGCATCGGCGATGCCGCCCGTTTCGGTTGCGACGAGGCCGGCGGCGCGGGCGGCGTCGGCGAGCAGGTCGGCCGGCGCGGCGCTGGGCGAGTCGAAGGTTGTCGTGAACACCCGCGGGCCGAGCCCGGTGAAGTTCGGGAAGAAGTTGGCCGCGTCCTTGCGGCCGAACATGCCGACCACCAGGGTCACCGGCCGGCCGTCGCGCGCGGCGAGCCGCTCGATCGCGTGCGCCAGCGCCGCGCCGCCGTGCGGATTGTGCGCGCCGTCGAGCCAGAGGTCGGCGCCGCGCGCGGCCGCCTTCGCCGCCAGCGGCCCCTTGGTCAGCAACTGGAAACGGCCGGGCCAGATCGCCGAGCTCACGCCCTTGGCCAGCGCCGCCTCGTCGATGCGCGGATCGCCCAGCTGGAGCATCGCCGCCACCGCGACGGCGGCGTTGTCGATCTGGTGCGGCCCGAACAGGCTGGGCGCCGGCAGGTCGAGCAGCCGATCCTCGAACTGGACGACCAACCGGCCCGCCTGTTCGTGGGCGTCGAAATCGCGGCCGAGCAGCAGCATGGGGGCGTCCAGCATCGCGGCCTCCGCCTCGATCACGGCCAGCGCCTCCTCCACCTGGCGTCCCACGACGAGCGGTCGGCCGCGCTTGATGATCCCGGCCTTCTCCCAGGCGATCTTGGAGAGCTCCGGGCCGAGGATCTCCAGGTGGTCGAGCGCCACCGGCGTGATCACGGTCACGGCCGGCGCCGCAAAGACGTTGGTGCAGTCGTAGCGGCCGCCCAGCCCGACCTCGATGATGCTGAGGTCGGCCGGCGTGCGCGCGAAGGCCTCGAACGCCAGGCACGTCGAGATTTCGAAGAAGCTGATGGGCTGGCCCTCGTTCGCCGACTCGACGAGGTCGGCGAGCGCATCGAGCTCGGCGTCGCTGATCAGCCTGCCGGCGATGCGGATGCGCTCGGCGAAGCGCACCAGGTGCGGTGAGGTGAGGACATGCGCCGTCATCCCGCCGGCCTCGGCGATGGCGCGCAGGTCGGCGGTGGTCGAGCCCTTGCCGTTGGTGCCCGCGACGTGGATCACCCGCCCGATCCGCTGCTCGGGGTGGCCCAGCGCCGCCAGCAGGCGCTCCACCCGGCCGGTCGAGAAGTCGATCTTCGACGGGTGCAGGGCGCGCAGGCGCTGGATCGTCCGATCCGACGCGCGGATGGGGTCGTAGTCGATGCTCACGGGCGGGTCAGGCTGCGGTTCGGCGGCTTCGCCCCAGCATCAGGGTGGAGAGGATCGAGCCCAGCGTCGCCGGCAGCTCCTTGCGCGGCACGACCCGGTCGACCATCCCCTTCTCGACGACATACTCCGCGCGCTGGAAGCCCGGCGGCAGCGTCTCGCGGATGGTCTGCTCGATCACGCGCGGGCCGGCGAAGGCGATCAGCGCCCCGGGCTCGGCCAGGTGCACGTCGCCGAGCATGGCGTAGGAGGCCGAGACGCCGCCGGTGGTCGGGTCGGTCAGCACGACGACGTAGGGCAGCCGGGCGGCCTTGAGGTCCTGCAGCGAGAGCGTGGTCCGCGCCATCTGCATGAGCGCCAGCGTGCCCTCCTGCATGCGCGCGCCGCCGGAGGCGGTGAAGGCGACCAGGGGAATATCGCGCTTGAGCGCCTCCTTGGCGGCGGCGACGAAGGCCTCGCCCTCGCCCATGCCGAGCGAGCCGCCCATGAAGGCGAAGTCCTGCACCAGCACGATGGCCGGAACCTTGTGGATCTCGCCTGCGGCCACCGAACTGGCCTCATGCTCGCCAGAGGCCTTGCGCGCGGCGGCCAGCCGCTCGCGGTAGGGCTTCTCGTCGACGAAGCGCAGCGGATCGTCCGGCGCGTGCGGGGTGGCGATCTGGTCGTGCACGCCGCCGTCGAACGTGTAGGCGAAGCGCAGGTCAGGCCCGATCCGCATGTGCCGCCCGGCCGGCGTGACCCAGAGCGCCGCCTCGAGGTCGGGGCGATAGATCATCTCGCCGGTGTCGGGGCACTTGACCCAGAGGTTGTCCGGCGGCTCGCGCTTGGCGACCAGGCGGCGGACGCCAGGGGCGATGCGCGAGAGCCAGCCGCCCCGCTCACGCACCGGGCGTTGGGATGGCGTCTGCGGTCCTTGCGGTCCTCCGCGCTTGCCGCCCCCGAAATCCTTCGCTTCCGCCATGCCCGCCCTAAGCCTTGACCTGCTCCTGGCCGACCGCGCGCACAGCCTGGGCCAGTCGCGTCGCCGTTTCCAGGACCCGTGAAGTCACATTTTCGTTCGCCGCGGCCGCGGCCGCGCCGGCATCGACCAGCGCCGAGCCAACGACCACCGCATCGGCGACCCGCGCCACGGCGCCGGCCTGTTCGGGCGTGCGGATGCCGAAGCCCACCGCGACCGGCAGGCCCGTGGCCCGGCGCACGCGCGCCACCGCCGGCCCAACGCCGGCTTCGTCGACCGCCTTCACCCCGGTCACGCCGGCGACGGAGACATAGTAGATGAACCCGGCCGTCCGCCGGGCGATCACCTTCAGCCGCGCGTCGTCTGACGTTGGCGTGGCGAGGCGAATGAGGGCGGCTCCAGCCCCGTCCAGCGCGTCCGCCAGCGGATCGGCCTCCTCCGGCGGGCAGTCGACGACGATGACGCCGTCGACGCCGGCCGCCGCGGCGTCGCGGGCGAAAGCGTCGAGGCCATGGGTCAGGAGCACGTTCATGTAGCCCATGAGCACGATGGGGGTGGCCTGATCGGCCGCGCGGAACCGGCGCACGATGTCGAGCACCCCGTTCAGGGTCATGCCGGCTGCCAGCGCGCGCTGGGCGGCGCGCTGGATCGGCGGACCCTCGGCCATAGGGTCGGAGAAGGGGAAGCCCAGCTCGATCAGGTCGGCGCCCGCCGCGGGCAGGCCCTTGACGATCGCAAGCGAGGTCTCGGCGTCCGGGTCGCCGGCCATGACGTAGGCGACGAATCCGGCGCGGCCCTCGCGCTTCAGGGCGGCGAAACGCGCCTCGATGCGGCTACCCATGCGGGCGGGCCTCGACGGTCGCGAGGTCCTTGTCGCCGCGGCCGGAGAGGTTGACCACGACGATCCCGCCCTTGCCGACCTCGCGCGCGACGTCGCCGACGCGGGCGAGGGCATGCGATGACTCGAGCGCCGGGATGATGCCTTCGAGCTGCGCGAGCAGCCGGAACGCGGCCACGGCCTCGTCGTCGGTGGCGGTCAGGTAGGTCGCGCGGCCAACGTCGTGCAGGAAGGAATGCTCTGGCCCGATGCCGGGGTAGTCGAGGCCGGCGGAGATCGAGTGCGCCTCGGTGATCTGCCCTTCGCGGTCCTGCAACAGGTAGGTCTTGTTGCCGTGCAGGACGCCCGGACGGCCGCCGTTGATCGCCGCCGCGTGCTCGCCCGTCTCGATGCCCCGCCCGGCGGCCTCGACGCCGTAGAGGCGCACGCCCGCGTCGTTCAGGAAGGGGTGGAACAGGCCGATGGCGTTCGAGCCGCCGCCGACGCAGGCGACCAGCGCGTCCGGCAGCCGGCCCTCCAACGCTTGGATCTGGTCGCGGGTCTCGGCGCCGATCACCGCTTGGAAGTCGCGCACCATGGCCGGATAGGGGTGGGGCCCGGCCGACGAGCCGATGATGTAGTAGGTGTCGTGGACGTTGGTGACCCAGTCGCGCAGCGCCTCGTTCATGGCGTCCTTGAGCGTGGCCGAACCGGAGGTCACGGGGCGAACTTCGGCGCCCAGGAGGTGCATGCGCTGGACGTTGGGAGCCTGCCGCTCGACGTCGACCGCGCCCATGTAGACCACGCAGGGCAGCCCGAAGCGGGCGCAGACGGTGGCGGAGGCAACGCCGTGCTGGCCGGCGCCGGTCTCGGCGATGATGCGGGTCCTGCCCATGCGCAGGGCCAAGAGGACCTGCCCGAGGCAGTTGTTGATCTTGTGCGAGCCTGTGTGATTCAGCTCCTCGCGCTTGAGGTAGATCTTCGCGCCGCCGAAATGAGCGGTCAGCCGTTCGGCGAAATAGAGCGGGCTCGGCCGGCCGGCGTAGCTGGCGAGATGACCTGCGAGCTCGCCCTGGAAGGCGGGATCGGCCTTGGCCTCCGCGTAGGCGCGGCCCAGCTCGAGCACGAGCGGCATCAGCGTCTCGGGCACATAGCGGCCGCCATAGTCGCCGAAACGCCCAGACGCGTCGGGATAGGCCGAATAGTCGTTGGGCTTGGCGGGAGCGTTCAAGGCTGAAATTGACTGGCGAGCGTCAGGCGCGGGCGACGGCGTCGAGGAAGGCCGAAATGAGGCCGGCGTCCTTTAGCCCCGCCCCTCGCTCCACGCCAGAGGAAACGTCGACCAGCGGCGCGCCGGAGAGCGCGATCGCCTCGGCCACGTTCCAGGGGTCGAGACCGCCGGCGAGGAAGTGCGGACGCTGGAATCGCCGTCCGGCCAGCAAGGTCCAGTCGAACGCGCGGCCGAGCCCGCCGGGACGCTCGTCGTCCACGCCTGGCTTGGTGTCGAACATCAGGTGCTCGACCAGGCCGTCGAAGGCGGCCGCCGCGTCGACGTCGGCGGCGACCTGTACCGGAAACACCTTGATGACGCCCGCGCCCGTTCTAGCGGCGATCGCCCGCGCCCGCGCCGGCGTCTCGCGGCCGTGCAGCTGGACAAGATCGGGCCGGAGCGTGCGCACGATGAGATCCAGGCTGTCGTCATCGGCGTCGACGGTGACCGCCGCGATCTTCGCCCGTCCGCGGACCGGCTCGGCCAGGCGGGCCGCGGCCTCGGGCCCGACAGCCCGCGGACTCGCCGCGAAGAAGTTGAAGCCAAGGTAGACCGCGCCGCCGTCCAGCGCCGCGCGAACCGCCTCCGGCGTCTTCAGTCCGCAGATCTTTGCTTTGGTCATGTCGCGCCGCGATCCAGGCGAGGCGATGTAGTGCCTCGGCCGCGCGGGCGCCACCGGTTCGATGGACGAGCAGGCGAGAGTGACGGGACGGTCGCGCCGTTCGTTGGTTCACAGAGGGTCAGGGTTTTACCGGCGGCTCGATCAGGTCCCAGAGGTTGCCGTAGAGGTCCTCGAATACCGCGACGGTCCCGTACGGCTCCTGCCGGGGCGGGCGGACGAAACGAACGCCGTGGGCGGTCAGGCGGGCGTGGTCGCGGGCGAAGTCGTCCGTGTGCAGGAAGAGGAACACCCGCCCGCCGGTCTGGTCGCCGATGCGTGCAGCCTGCGTCTCGTTGGCCGCCCTGGCGAGGAGCAGGCCGGTCTGGCCGTCCACGCCGGGCGGCGCGACCACCACCCAGCGCTTGCCGTCCTCCTGCGGCGTGTCCTCGATGAGCCGCAAGCCGACGACGCCGGTGTAGAAGGCGATCGCCTCGTCGTAGTCGCGCACGACGACGGCCACGAGCGAGAG
This sequence comes from uncultured Alphaproteobacteria bacterium, assembly GCA_963719975.1. Classification (GTDB taxonomy): domain Bacteria; phylum Pseudomonadota; class Alphaproteobacteria; order Caulobacterales; family Caulobacteraceae; genus Poindextera. Next base: position 69,039 of record CAVRED010000001.1, on the reverse strand, counting down.
GCGCTGGCGCACGGCGAAGGGGCCTCAGCGAGCCTTCAAGAGATCGCGGATCTCGGTCAGCAGCGTCTCGGTCGGGGTCGGGCCTGGCGGCGGCGCCTCGGCTGCGGCCTCCTCGCGCTTGATGCCGTTGATCACCTTCACCATCAGGAAGATGACGAAGGCCACGATCAGGAAGTCGATGACCGTGTTGATGAAGGCGCCGTAGCCGATCGCCACCTCGGCGACCTTGGAGGCCGGATTGGCCTGCTTTCAGCACCAGCTTGAGGGCGGCGAAATCGACGCCGCCGGTGACGAGCCCGATCGGCGGCATGATGATCTGGTCGACCAGGCTTTTGACGATGGCGCCGAACGCCCCGCCGATGATCACCCCGACGGCGAGATCGACGACGTTGCCGCGCGCGATGAACTCGCGAAATTCCTTGAGCATGACGTCCGGTCTCCCCGTGTCTGTGTGGGGAAGACTTCGGCGCAACCGGCGGGTCGCGTCAACGCCGTTGGCTATTCGTCGGCGTTCAGCCGCTCGCGCAGTTCCTTGCCGCTCTTGAAGAAGGGGACGTGCTTGGCCTTGACCTGCACGGCCGCGCCGGTGCGCGGGTTGCGCCCCGTGCGCGCGGGCCGCGAACGCACCGAGAAGGCGCCGAATCCACGGAGCTCCACCCGACCGCCGCCGGCCAGCGCGCTCGCCATACGGTCGAGAACGACGCTGACCACCCGTTCGACGTCACGTTGGGTCAGATGCGGGTTCTCGTTCGCCAGCTTGGCGATCAGCTCCGACTTGATCATGCCTGCCCCCATCTTCCCCAAACCGACCATGGCCAAGTCACGGTTCAGGTTCAAGGGGTTAGCCGCATTAAATCAATCGAATCGCCGCTTCCTCGCCTCCTGCGCGAGCTGGCGGCGCCCAAGCCGTGGGCGTCCGCCCTGCGCAGCGCCTACTCCTTCGCCGCCTTTTCGCGCAGCGCGGCGCCCAGGATATCGCCGAGCGAGGCGCCGGAATCGGAGGAACCGAACTTCTCGATCGCCTCCTTGTCCTCGGCCATCTCCAGCGCCTTGACCGACAGCGAGACCCGGCGCGCGGCCTTGTCGATGTTGGTCACCTGGGCGTCGAGCCGGTCGCCGACGGCGTACCGCTCGGGCCGTTGCTCGGAGCGGTCGCGGGAGAGGTCCGACTTGCGGATGAAGGCGGTCATCGGCGCGGCGTCTTCGCCGAACTTGACCTCGATGCCGCCGGAGGTGACCTCGGTCACCTGCACGGTCACGGTCTGGCCCTTGCGGAAGGTGTCCTGCGCCATCGGATCGCCGGCCAGCTGCTTGATGCCGAGCGAGATGCGCTCCTTCTCGACGTCGACGTCCAGCACCTTGGCCTGGACGACCTCGCCCTTCTTGTAGCGCTGGATGGCCTCCTCGCCCGGCGCGTTCCAGTCGAGGTCGGTCAGGTGCACCATGCCGTCGATGTCGTTGTCGAGGCCGAGGAAGAGGCCGAATTCGGTGGCGTTCTTGACCTCGCCTTCGACCGTCGAGCCGACCGGGTGGGCCTTGACGAACGCTTCCCACGGATTGTCCATGGCCTGCTTCAGGCCCAGCGACACCCGCCGCTTGGAGGCGTCGACGTCGAGCACGACGACTTCGACCTCCTGGCTGGTGGAGACGATCTTGCCCGGATGCACGTTCTTCTTGGTCCAGGACATTTCCGAGACGTGCACCAGGCCCTCGACCCCCGCCTCCAGCTCCACGAAGGCGCCGTAGTCGGTGATGTTGGTGATGCGGCCGGTGAAGCGGGCGCCGACCGGATACTTGGCCTCGACGCCGTCCCAGGGGTCGGACTGCAGCTGCTTCATGCCAAGCGAGATGCGCTGGGTGTCGGGGTTGATCTTGACGATCTGCACCTTGACCGTGTCGCCCACCGCCAGCACCTGGCTCGGGTGGTTGACGCGCTTCCAGCTCATGTCGGTGACGTGCAGCAGGCCGTCGATGCCGCCCAGGTCGACGAAGGCGCCGTAGTCGGTGATGTTCTTGACCACGCCCTCGCGGACCTCGCCCTCGTGCAGCTGCGACACCAGCTCGGTGCGCTGCTCGGCGCGGGCCTCTTCCAGGATGGCGCGGCGGGAGACGACGATGTTGCCGCGCGGGCGGTCCATCTTGAGGATGGCGAACGGCTGTTCCTTGCCCATCAGGGGGCCCACGTCGCGGACCGGGCGGATGTCGACCTGGCTGCCGGGCAGGAAGGCCGAGGCGCCGCCGAGGTCGACGGTGAAGCCGCCCTTCACGCGGCCGACGATCGAACCCATGACCGGCTCGTTCTTGGCGTAGACCTCTTCGAGCCGGGTCCAGGCCTCCTCGCGGCGGGCCTTGTCGCGGCTGATGACCGCCTCGCCGAGCGCGTTCTCGACCCGCTCCAGGAAGACCTCGACCTCGTCGCCGACCTTGACGATCGCCTTGCCGTCTTCGCCGACGCCGAACTCCTTGGTCAGGATGCGGCCCTCGGTCTTCAGACCGACGTCGACGATGGCGAAGTCCTTCTCGATGGCGACGATCTTGCCCTTGACCACCGTCCCTTCCATGAAATCGCGCCCGCCGAAGGACTCATCGAGGAGGGCGGCGAAGTCGTCGCGGGTGGGGCTCATGCTCAGATCGTCGGCCATGCAGGTCTTTCATTCGTGTCTGGGGCGGGCGCCGGCGACGGCGTTTGCGTATCGCGCAGGCGTCCCGCGAAGGATGTGTGATCGTCTCGCCGAGTGCGCAAGCCGGTAGGGACCGGCTCGCAGCGGGAGCCCGCGGTAGGCCGAGGCAGGGTGCGGTTGGATTTGCCCTCAGGGCTGCTTGGCCCAGCGGGCTCGCGCCGCCTCGACGATGCGGCGGGCCGCATCGGCGGCGGCTTCTATAGTCATTTCAGTGGTGTCCAGCAAGACGGCGTCGGCGGCTGGCCGCATCGGCGAGTCCGCTCGCCCGCTGTCGACGGCGTCGCGGCGGGCGATGTCTGCGACCACCGCCTCACGGCCGATTGAAGGGTCGTCGGCCTTCAGCTGTCGCCAGCGGCGCTCGGCGCGCGCGTCGGGCGTTGCGGTGACATAGAGCTTGGCCGGCGCGTCGGGCGCGATGACGGTGCCGATGTCGCGGCCGTCGATGATGGCCCCGCCGGGCTGGGCGGCGAAGGCGCGCTGGGCCGCGCGCAGCACCTCGCGCACGGCCGGATGCACCGCGACGCGGCTCGCGGCCGCCCCGGCCGCAAGCGAGCGGAGCGCGGGATCGTCGAGCCGGCTCAGGTCCAACGCGCGGGCACAGCGCGCCGCCGCGGCCGCATCGTCCAGATCCTCTCCGGCGCGGGTCACCGCCAGGCCGACCGCGCGGTAGAGCAGGCCCGTGTCCAGCACCGGCAGCCGATAGGCGGCGGCGAGCGCGTGGGCGATGGCGCCCTTGCCGGATGCGGCGGGCCCGTCGATGGCGACGACGAAACCGCTCACGACGCCTCGAGCGTGGCCCCGAGGCCGCCCATGAGCTCGCTGAAGCCCGGGAAGCTGGTGGCGATCATGCCGGGCTCATCGACGCTGACCGGCTGTTCGGCGGCCAGCCCCAGCACCAGATGCGCCATGGCGATGCGATGGTCGCCGCCGGTCTCGACGCAGGCGCCGCCGCGGACGCGGTGGTTGCCGCCGCCGGCGCCGCGCACGCTCATCGTCTCGCCTTCCTGCTCCACGGTGACCCCGCAGGCCGCCAGCCCGCGCACGGTGGCCGCGAGACGGTCGCTCTCCTTCACGATCAGCTCGCCCAGTCCGAGCATGGTGGTCTGGCCCTCGGCGAACGCGGAGGCGACCGCGAGGACGGGGTATTCGTCGATCATCGATGGCGCGCGCTCGGCCGGAACCTCGACGCCGTGCAGCGGCGAATGGCGCGCGGTCACGTCGCCGACACGCTCGCCGCCCTGGTCCCGCTCATTGGCGATGGAGAGGTCGGCGCCCATCTCGCGCAGGGTCGTAAAGAGGCCCGTGCGCAGGGGATTGAGCAGCACCCCCTCGACCGTGACGTTGGAGCCCGGCGTGATCAGGGCGGCGACCAGCGGGAAGGCGGCGGACGAGGGATCGCCCGGGACCGCGATCGGCGCGCCGGCGAGCGACTGGCCGCCCTGAAGCCGGATGTGGCGCCCGTCGGCCGCGTCCTCGACCTCGACCACGGCCCCGAAGGCCCTGAGCATGCGCTCGGTGTGGTCGCGGGTGGCCTCGGGCTCGATGACTTGGGTCGTTCCGCGCGCGTTCAGGCCGGCGAGCAGGATCGCCGACTTCACCTGCGCCGACGGCTCGGGCAGCCGGTAGGCGATGCCGGCGAGCGCGCCGCCGGCGAGGCTCAGCGGCAGCCGCCCGCCCTCGCGGCAGAGGAAGCGCGCGCCCATCTCGCCCAGGGGCCGCAAGACCCGCATCATCGGCCGGCCGCGCAGGCTCTGGTCGCCGGTGAAGGTCGCGGTCAGCGGGAAGCCGGCGGCGGCGCCCAGCATCAGCCGCACGCCGGTGCCGGCGTTGCCGCAGTCGATCACCTCGGCCGGCTCGGCGAGCCCGCCGCGGCCCCGAACGCGCCAGCGGCCCTCGCCCGTCCGCTCCACGCCAGAGCCGAACGCGGCCATGGCGCGCGCGGTGGCCAGCACGTCATCGCCCTCGAGCAGCCCGGTGATCTCGGTCTCGCCGGTCGCCAGCGCGCCGAGGATCAGCGCGCGGTGGGAGATCGACTTGTCGCCCGGCGCGCGCGTGCGGCCTTGCAGAGCAGACCCTGGCTGGGCCGTCAGATGTGCGGGCGCCATGGGGATGAAGGCTCTGGCCGAACAGCGAAAACGCGGGAGGTTAGCTTTTGACAGCGGCCATTTCGCGTGGCAAGGGAGCCGCCCTCCGCGCATCGCCGTCAAATCGCAACAGGTCTCCTCCTTGGCCAATCCTGAGCTGGGCGCAAAGCAAATTTGCCCCACCTGCACGAGCAAGTTCTACGACCTTGGCCGCCGGCCGGCCGTTTGCCCCAAATGCGGGACCCAGTTCGACCCCGAGGAGGCCATGCGGAACCGCCGCGTGCGCGCCCGCTCGACGCCCGCCGACTACGAGGAGCCGGAAGAAAAGGTCGTCGCGCCAGAGGCGGTCGAGCCCGACGGCTTCGAGGAAGAGGTCGACGAAACCCCCGAAGTGGACGAAGCCGCCGCCGAGCCCGTCGAGGTCGCCGACGAAGAGGAGTCCCCCGAGGGCGTGATCGCGCCGCCGGGCGAAGACCTGGGCGTCGACTTCGCCGAGGAAGAGGAAGACCTCGAGGAGGAGGCCGCAGACATCCCCTTCCTCGAGGACGAGGACGAGGACGACAACTTCGAGGACGAGATCGAAGGCCTGCCCGAGGACGAGCCGGACTGAGGTCCGAAAAGACCGCCAATGGCCGGGCTTGATCGGCGGACCTGCTCGGCATAGGGTCCGCCCCCTTTGCGGGACAGGCTGCCTGCAACCACCCGGAATCCGGGGCTATAGCTCAGCTGGTAGAGCGCTTGAATGGCATTCAAGAGGTCAGCGGTTCGACTCCGCTTAGCTCCACCATTCCTTCCAAATATCATGCATAATTCAGACGCTTAGGAATGGTCAGAGCGCGTGCGCTCGGCGGCTGGTCCCCAAGCGCCCGCCGAGCCGTCACCCCACAAGCGCAGGCGCGATCGGAAGGCCGACGTAGTTCTCCGCGAACACCGTCTGGGCGCTACGCGAGCCTCGGAGGTAGTCGAGCTCGGCGAGGCAGAGCTTGCGCTCGAAGTCGTCGCCGTCCGGAAAGCAGTGCGTCAGACGGGTGAACCACCACGAGAACCGTTCGGCAGTCCAGACCCGGGCCAGGGCGCGCCGTGAGTAGGCGTCCAGCCCCGCCTGCGAGCCCTCCGCGAAATACGCCGCCAGCGCGTCGGCGAGGATGATCACATCGGCGACGGCCAGGTTCAGGCCCTTGGCGCCCGTGGGCGGCACGATGTGGGCGGCGTCGCCCGCCAGGAACAGCCGACCATGCCGCATCGGCTCGACGACGAAGCTGCGCAAGGGTGCGATGGTCTTCTCGAACGCGGGTCCGCGGACAACGCCGGCCGCCGCCGTCTCGCCCATCCGGACGCAGAGCTCGTCCCAGAAACGGTCGTCCGGCCACGCCTCGGCCCGCTCGTCCAGGCCGCACTGGATGTAGTAGCGGCTTCGCGTGGCCGAGCGCATGCTGGCGAGCGCGAACCCTCGATCGTGGCTGCAGTAGATGAGCTCGTCGCTCGCCGGCGGCACGTCGGCGAGGATCCCGAGCCAGCCGAACGGATAGACGCGCTCGTAGACGTTCAGGGCCCCGGCGCGAACGGCGCCGCGACTGACGCCATGAAAGCCGTCGCAACCGACGACGAAGTCGCAATCCAACCTCTGCTCGCGGCCGTCCTTGCGCCAGGTCACATTCGGCGCGTTCGCTTCGAACGCCTGCGGCGCGACGTGCTCGGCCTCGAAGACGATCGGAAGCTCGCGGGCCTCGGCAGCGTCGAAGAGGTCCTTCATGACCTCCTGCTGGCCATAGACGGTGATCGCGCCGCCGGTCAGGGCCGCGAAATCGACGCGGAACAGATCGCCAGCGTGGGCGATGTTGACCCCGGTGTGGACCAAGCCCTCGCCGCGCACGCGGGCGCCGAGACCCAGCCGCTCGAGGAGTTCGACGGTGATGGACTCAAGGACCCCCGCCCTGACGCGGCCCTCCACGTAGGCGCGCGTCCTTTGCTCCAGAACCACGGCCGCCACGCCGGCCTGGCGCAGGAGGTGCGCCAGGAAGAGGCCCGCCGGCCCCGCGCCGATGATCGCAACCTGGGTGCGCAAGGCCTAGCCGCCGCCCCAGACCTCGCTCGCCAGCTCGACGACGAGCCCGAGCTTGCGCCGCTGATCGTCCAGCGTGATCTCGTTGCCGTGCACCGTTGAGGAAAAGCCGCACTGGGGACTGAGGCAGAGCCGCTCGAGCGGCACAAGCCGGGCCGCGGCGTCGAGGCGCCGCTTGAGGGTGTCCTTGGCCTCGAGTTGCGCGTGCTTGGTGCTGACCAGGCCGAGGACGACGAACTTGCCCTGGCGAACGTAGCGCAGCGGCGCGAAGTCGCCGGCGCGGTCGGTGTCGTATTCGAGGAAGAAGGCGTCGGCGTCGATCTCGCCGAACAGCACCTCGGCGACCGGGTCGTAGCCGCCCTCCGCCACCCACGCGGAGCGGAAGTTGCCGCGGCAGAGGTGGATCGCCACCACCATGTCGGCCGGCCGCCCGGCGATCGCCGCGTTGATCAGACGCGCGTAAGTAAGCGGCAGCGCGTCGGGGTCTTCCCCGATGGCGCGCGCGCCATCGCGCAGCTTCGGATCGCACAGATAGGCGAGATTGGTGTCGTCGAGCTGCAGGTAGCGGCAGCCGCGGGCGGCCAGGTCGGCGATCTCCTCGGCGTAGACCCGGGCGAGGTCGGCGAAGAAGTCCTCGATGTCGGGATAGGCGAGCTTGTCCACCGCTTCGCGGCCGCCGCGGAAATGCGCCATGCTGGGCGAGGGGATGGTCATCTTGGGCGTCGCGCGCGTTGCGGCGGCGAGGAAGGAGAAGTCCTCGCCGAAGATCGGTCCCGGCCGCCCGAGCTTGCCGGTGATGGCGAGCCGCGGAGGGGCGAAGTCGAGGTCGCCGTCCTCGCGGTGAAAGTGCGCGGCGATGCCGTCGCCGCTCACCGAGACGCCCTCGAAGCGCTCCAGAAAGTCGATGTGGAAATAGGTGCGGCGAAACTCGCCGTCGGTGACGCTGTGGAGGCCGAGCCCTTCCTGCAGGGCCACCACGTCGCGGATCGCCGCATCTTCGGCGGCGCGCAGGTCGGCCCGTGCGATATCGCCCTTGGCGGCCTGCTCGCGCGCGGCGAGGAGCGCCGGCGGCCGCAGGAGGCTGCCGACATGGTCGGCGCGAAACGGCGGACGGGTCCGCTGGGCCATTGCGCTCGGTCCTCCCCGCCGCAGTCTTAGAGCAAAATCCCGGCCGGAAGAATCGCGACGCCGGGCGGTCCCGCTCACGCGGTTCGGCCGCTATTCCCCTTTTCACCGCTGACGGGACGCGCCAACGTCGTGCGACGATCGCGAGGGCATCCCCAATGCCGGACCTTTACGCGCGCGAGGACGAAGGACAGCCGCCCTTACTCCATCCCGCCTATGCCTCCACGGTGGCCCGGTCGCCGCGCCTGCCGCTGGTGCGCATCCCACAGACCTTGACCGAGATCTCAGGCCCCGACGACTGGGATCGGCTGATGGGCCCGGCGCTGGCCGATCTGACCACCCAGCACGCGGGTGCGCCGATCGGCCAGCGGATCATCGTCTCCGGCCGCGTGCTCGACGAGAACCGGCGCCCGGCGCCCCGGACGGTCGTCGAGGTCTGGCAGGCCAACGCGGCGGGCCGCTACGTCCACGCCAACGATCAGTGGGATGCGCCGCTCGATCCGAACTTCACCGGCGCGGGGCGGGTGGTGACGGATGATGCCGGCGCGTACCGGTTCGTCACCGTTCGTCCGGGCGCCTATCCGTGGAAGAACCACCACAACGCCTGGCGTCCGGCTCATATCCACCTGTCGGTGCTGGGTCCCGCCTTCGCGACGCGCCTGGTGACCCAGATGTACTTCCCGGACGATCCCCTTTTCGCCATCGACCCCATCGCGGGCGCCGTGCCCGAGCCTTATCGCCAACGCCTCGTAGCCCGCTTCGATCTGGCGACGACCCAGCCGAGCTGGGCCCTGGGCTATCTGTTCGACATCGTGCTCCGCGGTCCGGCCGCGACCCCGGCGGACCCTGGATCGTGAGCCTCGACAACCAGAGCCAAGACCTGTTCGGCCAGACTCCCTGGCAGACGGTCGGGCCCTTCTTCCACACAAGCCTTCCCTGGAAAGGGGGCGCCGACCTGGTCGGGAGCTCGGACATCGGCGCGCGCGCGGACCTGATCCCGCGAGGTCACGACCTTCTGCGCCAGCAGGGCGCGCGCGGCGCCATCGCCGGCCGGATCATCGACATCGTGGGCCGGGTCCTCGACGGCGACGGCGCACCGGTTCCCGATGCGCTGATCGAGATCTGGCAGGCCAACGCGGCGGGCCGCTACAACAGCCCCGCCGATGCGCGCGATGTGATCGCGATCGACGCGGCGTTCACCGGCTTCGGTCGCGCGGCGACCGGCGAGGACGGCGCCTACCGCTTCCACACCATCCAGCCTGGCCGCGTTCCTGGCCCGGGCAACAGCCTGCAGGCGCCGCATGCCGCGCTCAGCGTCCTGGGGCGTGGTCTGCTCAAGCGCCTGGTCACCCGGATCTATTTCGAGGACGGCGAAGGCAACGCCGACGATCCCATCCTCGCCCTGGCGCCCGCCGATCGGCGCGGGGCGCTGATCGCGCGCCGGGAGGGCCCCGCGACCTACCGCTTCGACATCCATTTGCAGGGTGAACACGAGAGCGTCTTCTTCGACGTCTGACCGGAGGAAATGGGGCCTTGCCCTCGCTGCTGAGAGACCAGGCCGCGTCGAGCGCCGCGATGCTGGCGGCGTTCGGCGACGATACGCTTGTCCGCGCCGCGCTCGACTTCGAGGCAGCTCTGGCGAGGGCCAGCGCGGCGGAGGGCCTGATCACGCCCGCGGCAGCTCAGATGATCGGGGAGGCCTGTGCGGCCATCTCGATCGACACCGCCGAGCTGGCGAGGGAGGCCGCCCACGCGGGGACGCTGGCCATCCCGCTGGTGGGTCGCCTACGTGAGCACCTGGCCAGGCGGCGCCCCGATGTCGCCGCGCTCGTCCACAGGGGCGCCACCAGCCAGGACCTCGCCGATACGGCGCTGATGCTGCAGGCCAAGGCTGGCTCAGCGCTGATCGCGTCCGAAGCGCGCGCGGTGACGGAGGCGCTGGCGCGATTGGCCGAGGCCCACGCCGAGACGCCGATGCTGGGCCGGACCCTGTTGCAGGCCGCCGCGCCGATCACCTTCGGGCTGAAGGCGGCCGGCTGGCTGCTCGGGCTCGACGCCGCGCGCCGGCGTTTCGAGGGCGAGAGCGCCGTGGCGCTGCGGCTGCAGCTGGGCGGCGCGACCGGGTCGCTGGCCGGTCTCAACCTGGCGGTCGTGACGCGCATGGCGCGCGAACTCGATCTCGAGCCGGCGAGCCTCCCCTGGCATTCGCGGCGCGACGGAATCGCCGGCCTCGCCGCCGCGCTCGCCATCCTGGTCGGCGCGGCGGGCAAGGTGGCGCGGGACATCTCGCTGATGACGCAAGATGAGATCGCCGAAGCGTTCGAGCCGCGCACGCCCGGACGCGGCGGGTCGTCAGCGATGCCTCACAAGCGCAACCCGACCGGATGCCAGGTCGTGCTGTCGGCGGCCATTCGCGCGCCCGCCCTCGCCAGCGCCATCCTCTTTGGGCTGCCGCAGGAACATGAGCGCGGCCTCGGCGGATGGCAGGCCGAGGGTCCCACCCTCGCGTCGCTGTTCGAACTGGCGCACGGCGCGCTCTCAGCGTTCAGACCCGTCGTCGAGGGCCTGGAGGTCGACGCGGCCGCCATGCGCCGCAACCTGAGCGCTGCCGACGTTGGCGACGATGCCGGGCACTCCGTCGCCCTGGTCCACCGCGCCTTGGCCGAGTATCGCGGCAGCCGCTAACGGATCGGTCTCGGACGATCCGGTTGAAGCGGCCGTTCCGATGGGCCTAGTCTCGGCTCCATAGGCTGCGATCGGAGGCGAGCCCATGACCGAGCACACCGTTATCGAGAGGCGGCCACGCGCCCTGGAAGGAACGGCCTATGGCCGAGGTCCGCAGTCGAGCAACGACACCCTGGTCCGCGTAGGCCCCGGCGCGCCGTGCGGCGAATACATGCGCCGCTTCTGGCAACCGGTCGCCCGCTCGGTGGACGCGACGACGCGGCCGCGGAAGGTGCGGTTGTTGGGCGAGGACCTGATCCTGTTCCGCGACGGGGCGGGCAAGCCCGGCCTGCTCTACCCGCGCTGCATGCACCGGGGCACGACGCTCTACTACGGCCACGTCGAGGATCGCGGCATCCGCTGTTGCTATCACGGCTGGCTGTTCGACGTGGAAGGCAACTGCCTGGAGCAGCCCTGCGAGCCCGAGGGCGGCATCGCCCGCGCCAACCACCGCCAGCCCTGGTACCCGGTGCAGGAGCGCTATGGCCTGGTCTTCGCCTACATGGGGCCGCCGGATCGCATGCCGCTGTTGCCGAAGTTCGACATCCTGGAGGAGCTCGGCCCGGACGAGGAGCTGGTCAGCTCAGGCGGCCCCGGCCTGGGCTACGGCGACAGCCGCATGAACGGGCGGGCCGACTACGTCCCCTACAACTGGCTGCAGGTGTTCGAGAACATCATGGACCCGTTCCATGTGTACGTCCTGCACTCGACCTTCTCGGGCGCCCAGTTCGCCGAGGGCTTCAAGGTCATGCCGAACGTCAAGTTCGAGGACCACCCGCTGGGCACGGTCTATCACGCCTACCGCGACCTGCCCGACGGCCGTTCGATGGTCAGGACCAGTGTCGCCATGCTGCCGCACCTGGCGGCGGTGCCGTCCGTCGCCCTCGAGCCTGGCCGGTCGCGCAACGTGTTCTGGCACCTGCCGATCGACGACGCCAACTTCATCCACTTCACGGTCACGGTGCGGAAGAAGGGCGCCGGCGGCGGGCGCAACTTCGGCATCCCGCTCACGCCGGACGGCCGCGCATGGCTCGACCTCACCGAGGAGGAGCACCAGGACTATCCGGGCGACTTCGAGGCTCAGTGGGGCCAGGGCGAGATCACCTTCCACTCCGAGGAGCATCTGGTGCGCAGCGACATCGGCATCGGCATGCTGCGCCGCAAGCTGCTCGAGCAGATCAAGGTCGTGCAGGACGGCGGCGACCCGATCGGCGTCACCTTCACGCCGGGCGAGGAGACCATCCGCATCGACTCCGGCAACTTCTTCGACGACACCCCTCGAAGCAGCTAGGCGGTGACCGGCGCTTCACTCGACCTGCGCGATCGCGACCGGCTGTTCGACTCACTGCGGAGCGGCGTGTTCGACGTGGTGGTCATCGGCGGCGGGATCACCGGGGCGGGCGTGGCGCGGGACGCGGCGATGCGGGGCCTGCGCACGGCGCTGGTCGAAGCGCGGGACTTCGGGTCCGGGACCTCGAGCCGTTCTTCGAAGATGATCCACGGCGGGCTGCGCTACCTGGCCATGGGCGACGTCGGCCTGGTGCGCGAGGCGGCCTCGGAGCGGAAGGTGGTGCAAGCGATCGCGCCGCACCTGGCGCGCGAGACGCCGTTCGTGATGCCGGTGAAGGCGGCCGCGACCATCGCCAAGCTGCGCACGGGCCTTTGGACTTTCGAGAAGCTGGGCAGCGTGCCGAAGAACCGCCGGCACGTGGTCTGGTCCGCCGCCGAGCTCGCCGCCAACGAGCCGGCGGTGGCCAGCGCGGGCATGGCCGGCGCGGTGGTCTATCCGGAATACCTCACCGACGACGCGCGGCTCGTGCTGGCGAATGTGCGCAGCGCCGCCGCGCACGGCGCCGTGGTGGCGAACTATGCCGAGGTCACTGCCATCGAGGCCGATCGCGGCCGCGCGAACGCCGTCCTGCTGCGCGATACGCTCGGCGAGCGCATCGCCCGCCTCTCCGCGCGGGCGATCGTCAACGCGGCCGGGCCGTGGGTGGACGCGGTGCGCGGGCTGGAGGCCGGCGGGGCGCCGGCGCGGCTGAAGTTGAGCAAGGGCGTGCACCTGGTGCTGGCGAAGGCGCGGCTGGGGGTCTCGCGCACCATCATCTTCCCGGCGGCGGACCGGCGGAGCGTGTTCGCCGTGCCCAAAGGCGAGACGACCTATCTCGGCACCACGGACACCTTCTATCCCGACGCCGAGGACTGGCCGGAGATCACCGCCGGCGACGTCGACTATCTGCTGGCCGCGGCGAATGCCTGGTTCACGGTCCCGGCCCTGACTGGGGCCGATGTTGCCTCGGCCTGGTCGGGGGTCAGGCCCGCTGGTCGCCGAGGAGGGGAAATCGCCGTCCGAAATCTCGCGCAAGGGACGAGCTGTGGGTCGGGCCCGCCGGCGTGCTCTCGATCGCCGGCGGCAAGCTCACCGCCTATCGGGCGATGGCCGAGCGGGTGGTCGACCGCATCGTGGGCGAGCTGGGCGTTACGGCGCGTCCGTGCAGCACGGACAAGGAGCCGCTGCCTGGCGGCGACGTCGACGTCACGGCGGCGATCAGGGCGCTAGGAGGCGGCGGGCCTTGCGCCGGAGGCGGCGGCGCGGCGGGTTGCGCTGTATGGCGCCGAGGCGCAAGGCCTCGGCTGACGGGGCGGCGGCCGAGGCGCGCCAGGCCGTCGAGCACGAGGGGGCGCTCACGTTGGAAGACTATTGGGTGCGGCGAAGCGCGCGCGGCTGGTTCGACCTCGACCCCGCGTTCGCTGCGCTGGACGAAGCGGCGAAGGCGATGGCGCCGCTGCTGGGCTGGACCGCCGAGCAGGCGCGGGCGCAGGTCGACCACTGCCGCGCCCTGCGGACGCGGGCCCTGGCCGCGACCCGCGAGGCGGCGCCCGCGTGAGCACAGCGACGACGGTCGAGGGGCTGAAGCGCGCGCTGGGCGATGCCCAGGTCGTCACCGACCCGGCGCGCCTCGGCGAGCGGCGGCACGACTACTGGATGATCAGCCACCTGCGCGATCGCCGCGGGACGCCCGCGCCAGCCCCGGCGTGCGTCGTGCGCCCGCGATCGGCCGCCGACGTGCAGGCCGCGATCCGCTTCGCCGCCGAGCATGGCGTCCCGGTGATCCCGTTCGGGCTCGGCAGCGGGGTCGTCGGCGGGGTGATCGCCCGCCCGGACGCCATCGTGATCGACCTCTCCGGCATGAACCGGGTGCGGGCGATCGATCCGGTGAACCTCCTGGCCTCGTTCGACGCCGGCAAGAACGGTGCGGAAGCCGAGGCCGCCGTCGCCGAACAGGGGCTGACGATCGGCCATTGGCCGCAGTCCGTGGCCGTGAGCAGCGTCGGCGGTTGGGTGGCCACGCGCGCGTCGGGCCAGTTCTCCACCGCCAACGGCAACATCGAGGACATCGTCCATTCGATCGAGGCGGTGCTGCCGAACGGCGATCTGGTCGTGCTCGGCAAGGGGCCCGCGCGCGTCGGCGGGCCCCGACCTGCGGCACCTGATGCTGGGCTCGGAGGGGACGCTGGGCGTGATCACCGGCGTCACCTTCTCGCTGCGGCGGGCGCCGGAGGCGCGGGCGCTCTCGGCCTACGAGACGGCGACCATGCAGGCCGGGTTCGACCTGCAGCGCGAGATCGTCCAGCGCGGCTGGCGCCCGCCGGTGATGCGGCAATACGACGAGCGCGAGAGCCGCCGGCTGGACGGGCGGCTCAGCCGCTGCGCGCTTCTTATGGTGCACGAGGGGCCGGCGGCGCTGGTCGCGGCGGAGACCACGGCGATCGCCGCGCTGGCGGCCGAGATGGGCGCCGCGCCGGCGCCGGCCGACGTCGTCGAGCACTGGCTCGAGCACCGCAACAACGTGCCGCCCTGGGACTCGATCCTGGAGCGGAACATGGTCGCCGACACGGTCGAGGTGTCGGCCGGCTGGGACGCGATCGGCAAGGTCTACGACGACGCTGTGGCCAGCCTGAAAGAGATCCCTGGCTGCCTCGCCGCCTCGGCGCACAGCTCCCACGTCTATCGCAGCGGCCTCAATCTCTACTTCACCTTCGCCGTCCTGCCGCCGGACCCGGCCGACATGGAGAGCGCCTACTTCGAGGCCTGGAAGCGGATCATGGCAGGCGACCGATCGGCACGGCGGCAGCCTGTCGCACCATCACGGCATCGGCCGGGTGCGCCGCGACTACCTCGCCCGCGAGTTGGGGCCCGAGGGCGTGGCGCTGCTCAAGACCGTGAAGGCGGCGCTGGATCCCAAGGGGATCATGAACCCGGGCGTCCTCTTGCCCGATGCCTGAGCGCCTGCTGGCCATCGACGCGGGCACGACCACCGCCCGCGTCTGCCTGTTCAGCCTCGGCGGCGATCTCGTGGCGCGGACGGCGGCGCCGGTCAGGTCGACGACACCGCAGCCGGGGCGGGTCGAGCAGGACGCCGAGGCCATCTGGCGCACGGTCCGCCGGCTGATCGGCGCAACGCTCGCGGCCGGCGGCGCGGCGCCAACCGATGTGGCGGCGATCGGAATCACCACCCAACGGACCAGCCTGGTCGCCTGGGAGCGCAAGACGGGGCGGGCGCTGGCGCCGATGGTGGTGTGGAGCGACCTGCGCGGCGCGGAGCGGGCGGCAGAGCTGCAGGCGGCGGGCTACATGGTCGCGCCGCAACAGGCGGCGACGAAACTTGAAATGCTGCTCGAGTCGATCCCGAACGGCCGGGCGATGGCGGCGGAGGCGGGCCTTGCGGTCGGCAATATCGACGCCTTCCTGGTCTGGAAGCTGACCGCCGGCGCCGCGCACATGACCGACCGCAGCCAGGCCTGGCCGATGGGCTACCTCGACCTGGGCTCGATGGGCTGGAACCGGCCGCTGCTGGACCTGCAGGGCCTCGACGAGGCGATCCTGCCGCGGCTGGTCGACACCTGGGGCCGGCTCGCGACGACCAGCCGCGCGGTCTTCGGCGCCGCCGTCCCGATCGCCGCGGTGATCGCCGACCAGCAGGCGGCGCTGATCGGACACGGCGCCGAGGCAGCCGGCGAGGTCAAGGTCACCTACGGCACCTCGGCGACGCTGGATCTGGGTACCGGCGGCGCCTTTTCGTTCAAGGGGACGGCGACGCCGCCGTTCGTGGTCAGCCACGTGGCCGGCGACACCCGATTTTGCCTGGAGGGCATGGTGTTCGCCGCCGGTTCGGCCATGGACTGGCTGAAGCGGACGATGGGCGTGCGCAGCCACGCCGCATTCGAAGCTTTGGCGGCGGCGGCGCCCGACGCCGGGGGCGTGGCCTTCCTGCCGGCGCTGCAAGGGCTGGGCGCGCCAAACCCCGACCCGAGCCGGCGCGGCGCCCTGGCAGGGCTCTCGGGCTCGACCGGCCGCGCGGAGATCGCCCGCGCGGGCCTCGAGGGGGTCGCCTTCCGCGTGCGGGAGATCCTCGACCACCTGACGGCGGGCGAAGCGCGCCCGGCGGTCCTGAAGGCGGACGGCGGGCTCGCGGCCAGCGATCGCCTGATGCAGTTGCAGGCCGACGTGACCGGCGCGCCGGTCGCCCGCCATGCGCTGCGCGATGCGGCGGCGGCCGGCGCGGCGATCGCGGCGGCGCGCGGCGCCGGCGTGCTCGGCGAGGCCGCCGGCTTCACGCGGCACGACCGGCTGTTCGAGCCCGGGATCAGCGCCGATGCGGCCGACGCCAGTTTCGCCGCCTGGCGGGCCCTCGTCTACCCCTGAAGCGCCGCCCGCAGCGCCGCGGCCGCGTCCTCGGGCGTCAGGTCGCGTTGCGGCATCGCCAGGAGTTCGAAGCCGACCATGAACTTGCGGATGGAGGCCGAGCGCAGCAGCGGCGGGTAGACGTGGCCGTGCAGGGTGAAATGCCGCTCGTCCCCCGCACGCGCCGGCGCCTGGTGGAAGCCCATCGAGTAGGGGAAGGGCGTGTCGAACAGCGCGTCGTAGGCGCGCGTCAGCCGACCGAGGGCATCGGCGAGCGTGTCGCGCTCGCCGGCGTCGAGCGCGGGGAGCGTGGCGAGGGAGCGACGCGGCAGGATCAGTGTCTCGAACGGCCAGGCGGCCCAGTAGGGGACGACGACGACGAAGCCGTCGTTCTCGAGCACGACGCGGTCGTGGGCCGCCAGCTCACGACGAAGGTAGGCTGCGAGCAGCGGGTCGCCCTCGGCCTCGAACCAGGCGCGCTGGCGGGCGTCCTCGCGGGCGAGTTCGTTCGGCACGCTGGACGTGGCCCAGATCTGTCCGTGCGGGTGCGGATTGCTGGCGCCCATCATCGCGCCTCGGTTCTCGAACACCGTCACGGCGGCGATGTCGGGGCGCGCCAGGAGTTCGACAGACTGGTCGGCCCAGACGTCGACCAGGGCGCGGACCTGCGTCGCGGGCATCCGCGACAGCGCCTGGCCGTGGTCGGGCGAGTAGCAGACGACGCGGCAGATCCCGCTTTCCGGTTCGGCGACCAGCAGCGGGTCGGGCGGGCGCGGCGCTTGGCCTGCTAGGGTCAGCGCGGGGAAGTCGTTCTCGAACACATGGACGCCCGCGTAGGCGGGGTTCGACGCGCCGCCGGCGCGAGCGTTGCCCGGACAGAGCGGGCAGTCGGGATCGTAGGGCGGGGAGCGGGACCCGGCGGGCGGGCTCTCCTCGCCGCGCCACGGCCGCGCCAGCCGCTGGGGCGAGACCAGCACCCAGTCGCCGGTCAAGAGGTTCAGCCGCCGCTCCGCCCCGCTCATGCTCGACCCTCGCCGGCCCCGGTGACGGCGCGGCAGAGGAAGCCGGCCGGCGGCTTGCCGATCACGGCCGCGAAGCGGTCGCGGACGTCGGTGAGCGCGGCGTCGGCCTGGGCGGCGTCGGCGAGCGCGATGATCGAGCCGCCAAACCCGCCGCCCATCATGCGTGCGCCGAGGACGCCCGGCGTCCCCTGGGCCAGGGCGACGAGGCGATCGACCGCATCGGTGCTGACCTGCATGTCGTCGCGCAGGCTGGCGTGGGACTGGTCCAGCAGCCGCCCGACGGCGAGGAGATCGCGGCGGCGAAGCGCTTGAACGGCGTCGCGCACGCGGGCGATCTCGGTCACCACGTGCCGGCAGCGCCGGGCGAGGCTCTCCGGCAGGCGCGCCAGCGCGGCGGCAAGGTCGGTCACGGCGGCCAGCTGGTCGACCCCGAGCAGGCGGGCGGCGACCTCGCATTCCTCGCGCCGGCGGCGGTACTCGCCCTCGGCGTGGGCGTGGCTGGTCCCCGTATCGACGATCAGGAAGCGAGCGCTCTCGGGCAGCGGGATGGGCTCTGCGGCGAGCGTCGCGCAGTCGAGCAAGAGCGCGGCGCCGGCGACGCCATTCGCCGCGGCGAACTGGTCCATGATCCCGCACGGCGCGCCGACGAAGTCGTTTTCGGCGGCTTGCGCCCACCGCGCGATCTGCACGCCATCCGATTTCGCCCCGGCCAGCGCCAGAAGCGCTGAGGCCGTTGCGACCTCGAGCGCGGCCGATGAGCTGAGGCCCGCCCCGATCGGAACGTCGCTCTCGATCCAGAGGTCGGCGCCGGTCACGGCAATCCCGGCCGCGCCCAGCACGTGGGCGACGCCGGCGACGTAGTCGATCCAGCTCCCGCCGGGCGCGAGCGCGCCGAGATCGACGGTTGCTTCCGCGCCCATGGCGCCGCTGGCCACATTGAGACGCAGCGAGCCGTTCGGGCGTGCGGCCACGACGACATGACGGTCGATCGCCGCCGGCAGCACCAGACCACCCGCGTAGTCGACATGCTCGCCGATGATGTTGATGCGCCCGGGCGCCTGGAAGAGCCTGCGGGCGGCGCCGAAGCGACGCTCAAACGCAGCCTTGGCGCGCGCCAGCGGCGTCAGGTCTCGGGATGCGGTTCTGGCCATGCCGGCCGCGAGCCAATACCGCGCCGGGACGCCCTGGCAAGCCGCCGTTCAGGCGGCGTCGGAGCGCCGGTCGGTCGCGGCGTCGGGATCGAGCGCGTCGGCAAGCGCCTGAAACAGCTTCGCCGCCTCGATCGGCTTGGCGATGTGCCCGTCCATGCCCTCGGCCAGATACTCGACGATCTGGTGCGCCATGGCGTTGGCGGTGAGCGCCACGATCGGCGTGCGCGCCCGCCCCTGAGCCGCCTCCCGCGCGCGGATCTCGCGAACCGCGGTCGGCCCGTCCATCACCGGCATGGCGACGTCCATGAGCACGAGGTCCCAGCGGCCCTGCTCCCACGCCTCGATCGCCTCGGCGCCGTTCTCGACGAACATCGGCTCCACGCCGACGTGCTCGAGCAGCGTCTTCAGCACCAGGCGGTTGGTCGCATTGTCTTCCGCCGCAAGCACCCGCAAACCCCCGAGGGGATCGGCCTGGGCGTCTGGCGTCGAGCCGGCGGCCGCCGGTTGGGCGGACCCAACGCGCGGCGCGGCCAGCGTCAGGGTGAACGTCGAGCCCACGCCAGGCCGGCTCTCGACCGCGATCGACCCGCCCATCAGTTCGGCGAGCTGGTGACAGATGGACAGACCGAGCCCGGACCCGCCAAAGCGGCGGGCGGTGGAGGGATCGGCCTGGCTGAACTGGGCGAACAGCGAGGCGATCTTCTCCGGCGCAATGCCCTCGCCCGTATCCCGCACCGCGACGCTGAGGCGCGCCATCCTCGGCCGTTGCGGCGACCACGATCTCGCCCTCATGGGTGAACTTCACCGCGTTGGAGATCAAGTTGAGCAGGATCTGGCGCAAGCGCGTGGGGTCGCCGCGATAGGTCCCCTCCGCCTGATCGACGTCGAGCCGGATCGCGAGGCCCTTCTGGCTGGCGAGCGCTGTGAAGGCGTGGGCGGCGCCCCGCAGCACCTCGCCGAGGTCGAAGTCGATCGACTCCAGCGTCAGCTTGCCGGCTTCGATCCTGGCCAGGTCGAGCACGTCGTTGAGGATGGCGAGCAGCGCCTCGCCGGACTCGCGCACCACCGCAAGCCGGTCGCGCTGCGCGCGGCTGAGGCGATCCATGGCCATGGCCTGGGTCATGCCGAGCACGCCATTGAGCGGCGTGCGGATCTCGTGGCTCATGGTGGCGAGGAAGGCGCTCTTGGCGGCGTTCGCCGCCTCGGCCTCAGCCTTGGCCGCCGCCATCTCCGCCTCGGCGGCCTCGGCCGCCTGCTTGCGGGCGATCAGGTCGCGGGTCGCCGCGTCGAGCTGGCGGCCGGTCTTCAGATTGTCGATGGCGGCGCTGACCGCATGACCGGTGGCCAGCGCCAGCATGGCCATCACCAGGACCTGGTCCATCCCGTGGAAGCGCGGCAACAGCAGCGGCACGAGCAGCGGCATGGCCAGGGAGGGCGCGCCCGCCTGGATCGCCGCCAGCGGCGACTTGGTGCAGAAGGCCTGCGCGTAGAGCAACTGGCCGCTCCACTGGGCGACGGCCGCGAAGGCGCACGCCTGGCTGTGCCCGGTCCAGAGGATCAGGCCGTAGACCGACCAGGCGGCGACGCCGAAGTTGGAGCACCAGAAGTAGGCGAGCAGCGTGCGCGCACGGACCCTGCGCTTGACCATCGGGCGGGTGATGCAGAACGCGATGGCCTCGGTGGCGAGCACCGCGGCGAGCCAGATCAGCGCCGGCGTCCAGGCGACCCCGAAGCCGGCCAAGGCGGCCAGCGCCAGGGCGATGAAGGCCCGCATCGGGGCCATCCGGTAGCTCTCGACGCCCGGCAGCTTGGTACCGAGGGTCGAGCAGGGCGCGCAGCATCGGCGTTCGACCTCTCTCTGCATTCCCTTAGGAAAAGAGGCCGAAGATCAGGTTAAAGGCCGTTGGCCGTCAGACCGTCGGCAGGCGGCGCCCGATCAGGGATTGGGCGCAACCGCGCCCTCGACATCCGGCGTTGTCTCGAGCGACGGGATGTAGCGCGGCGGTTGCCGCGCGTGGGTCGCCTGTTCGAAGGCGTAGCCCAGCTGCCAGCAGGCGCGCCTCGCTCCAGGCCGGCCCGATGAACGAGATGCCGAGCGGCAGACCGCGGTCGATGGCCATCGGCACGGTCAGGTGCGGGTAGCCGGCGATCGCCGGCAGGGTCGAGGAGCGGCCCGATCCGTGGTCGCCGGTGGCCACGTCGATGCGCCAGGCCGGCCCGTAGCTGGGCGCGATCAGGGCGTCGAGGTGGTTGTCCTGGATCAGCGCGTCGATGCCCTCGACGCCCGCCAGGCGCCGCGCCGCGTCGCGCGCCTTGATGTAGTCGGGATCGTCCAGCCCCTTCGTCGCCTCGGCCTGCTCGAACAGCTCCTGGCCGAACAGGGCCAGCTCGCGCGGGTGGGCGCTTGTTGAAGGCGATGAGGTCGGCGAGCGTGCGCGTCGTCACGGTCGGCGGGCGTGGTCGCCAGGTAGGCGTTCGAGATCGGCCTTGAGCTCGGTGAGCAGCACGGTGAGCTCGTCGTCGCCCAGCTCCGGCGCCGGCTTGTAGGCCGGCAGCTCGACGATCTCGGCCCCCTGCGCCTGCATCTGCGCGACCGCGGCCTTGAAGGCCGCCTCCGTCGGGCCGCCCCCTCCGGCCGCGAAGGTGAGCACGCCAAGCCGCTTGCCCTTCAGCGTCGCGCCGCGCGAGCGCGGCCGCATAGTCCGTGCTTGTGCGCGTCGGCGTCGGCGGTCGCCGGATCGGCCGGGTCGGAGCCGGCCATGGCGGTCAGCAAGGCGGCGATGTCCTCGACGCTGCGGCCCATCGGGCCGGGCGTGTCCTGGCTGTGCGAGATCGGCACGACGTGGGTGCGCGAGACCAGGCCGACGGTGGGTTTCAGGCCGGCGAGCCCGCCGACCGCCGACGGGCAGGTGACCGAGCCGTCGGTCTCGGTGCCGACGCCCACCGCCGCCAGCGAGGCGGCGATCGCCGCGCCGGTCCCCGACGACGAGCCGCAGGCGTTGCGGTCGAGCACGTAGGGGTTCTTCACCAGCCCGCCGACGGCCGACCAGCCGCTGATCGAGCGCGACGAGCGGATGTTGGCCCATTCCGAGAGGTTGGTCTTGCCGAGCACGACCGCGCCGGCGTCCTTGAGCCGTTTGACCATCGGCGCGTCGCGGCGGGTGACGTTCTCGACCAGCGCCAGCGAGCCGGCCGTCGTCGCCGTGCCGTCGTCGGTCTCGATGTTGTCCTTGATCAGCACCGGGATGCCGTGCAGCGGCCCGCGCACGTGGCCGTCGCGGCGCTCGGCGTCGAGGCGCCTGGCGTCCTCGATGGCGTGAGGGTTGACGGCGATGATGCTGCGCAGCGTCGGGCCGGAGCGGTCCACCGTCTCGATGCGGGCGAGATAGGCGCGGACGAGCTCCTCCGAGCTCACCCGGCCGGCGGTCATGTCGGCCTGCAGCTCGGCCACCGACTTCTCGACCACCGAATAGGGCTCGGCCGCGCGCGCCACGCCGCCGGCCAGCGCCAGCACCAGCCCGACCACCCCGGCCGCCTCGCGCCAGATCGATCCGTGCATCCCTCGCCCTCCCGTTGCATCGATCCTGGCATATCGCGCAAAGCGGCCGCCAATGCGAAAGAGGCGTTGCGCTTCGGGTCCGCCGGTCTATGCATCCAGGCTTTGGGGTTCGAGAAGGCCGATGAGCGGCGAAGCGAGCGCCAGTCCCGATGCGCCAACGCTCGATCTGATCACGATCGGGCGCGCGATCGTCGACCTCTACGGCGAACAGGTCGGCGGCCGCCTCGAGGACATGGGCTGCTTCGCCAAGTACGTCGGCGGCAGCCCGACCAACACCGCGTTCGGGGCCGCGCGGCTGGGGCTGAAGGCGGCGCTGATCAGCCGCGTCGGGCGCCGACCACTTCGGCCGCTTCATCCGCGAGACGCTGGCGCGCGAGGGCGTCGACGTGCGCGGCGTGAGCTTGGACCCCGCGCGGCTGACCGGGCTCGCCTTCCTCGGCATCCGCGACTTCGAGCACTTCCCGCTGCTGTTCTACCGGCGCGACTGCGCCGACATGGCGCTGAGCGAAGCCGACATCGACCCGGCCTTCATCGCGCAGCGCCACGGCGACGCTGATCAGCGGCACGCACCTTTCGACGCCACAGGTGTTCGCCGCCAGCCTGAAGGCGGCGCGGGCGGCGCGGGAGGCGGGCCGCAAGGTGGTGTTCGACATCGACTATCGCCCGGTGCTCTGGGGCGTCGACGGCGCTGGACGCCGGCGAGACCCGTTTCGTCGCCGATCCCGCGGTCACCGCCCGGCTGCGCGAGGCGGCGCGGCTCTGCGACCTCATCGTCGGCACCGAGGAGGAGTTCCAGATCCTGGGCGGCGAGGCCGATCCGATCGCGGCGCTGAAAGCGACGCGGCGCGAAACGGACGCGCTGCTGGTTTGCAAGCGCGGCGCGCTGGGCTGCGTCGCCTTTCCGGGCGACGTCGGCGACGGGTTCGAGAGCGGCGTCGCGCGCGCTGGCGTGACGGTCGAGGTGTTCAACGTGCTGGGCGCGGGCGACGCCTTCATGGCCGGGTTCCTGCGCGGCTGGCTGCGCGCGGCGCCGCTGGAGACGTCGCTGGACTACGCCAACGCCTGCGGCGCGCTGGTGGTCTCCCGCCACGGCTGCGCGCCCGCCATGCCGACCTGGCCGGAGCTTGCGGCCTTCCTCGAAGGCGGGCCCTGGCCGCACCGCCTGCGCGACAGCCCCGAGCTCGAGCATCTGCACTGGGCCACGACCCGCCGGCCGGACTGGCCGCGAGGTGATCGGCGCTCTCGCTCGACGCGGCGCTGCCGGACGGCGAGCTCGAGCGGCTGGCGCGCGCCATGGCCGGGACTCGGCGTCCTGGCGCGCGATCCGGCGGCGCTGCCGACGCTGTTCGCCGCCGCCGACCATCCGTGCTGGCTCGCCCGCGCCGCTCGACGACGATGCCGAGCTGGCCGAATGGCCCTGAACCATGTCGTGGTCGCCGGCGCCGATGCGCTCGGCGACGCAGCGCTGCGACGGCTCGCCCGCGACTGCCGGCGCACCCGGCACGAGCTGATGCTCGAGGCGGACGGCGCGGCGGCGATGCAACGCGTCTATGGGCTGGGCGTATCGCCCGGACTGGTGGGCGATCGACGCCGGCGCGGACTTCGCCGCGGCCGGACGGGCGCTTGGACGCCGGCGATCCGCTCTGCCGCGGCGTTCTCGTCACCGGAGACGCGCGCCGCGCCACTCGCCCGCGATCGCGCGGACGTCGGCGGTCAAGGGCTTCATCGCCAAGCCGGGCGACTTCGAGGCGCTGGCGGGCGACTGGCGCGCGGCGAAGGCCGGCGGCGCCTCGCGGCGGGCGGCGGAATAGCGATGGGAGACGATCCGCCTCACCGCCGCGCAGGCGCTGGTCCGTCACCTCCAGGCGCAGTTCGTCGAGATCGACGGGGTGGACGTCCCCTACTTCGCCGGCGTCTGGGCGATCTTCGGCCACGGCAACGTGGCGGGTCTCGGCGAGGCCTTGGCGGCGGCCGGCGCTGGCGCTGCCGACCTACCGCGCCCACAACGAGCAGGCGATGGCGCACGCGGCGATCGCCTTCGCCAAGGCCAACCGCCGGCGCCGCGCGTTCGCCTGCACCACATCGATCGGGCCGGGGGCGCTGAACATGGTCACGGCCGCCGCGGTCGCGCACGTGAACCGGCTGCCGGTGCTGTTCCTGCCGGGCGACGTCTTCGCCGGCCGCGCGCCCGATCCGGTGCTGCAACAGGTCGAGGACTTCGCCGACGCGACGGTCTCGGCCAACGACTGCTTCCGGCCGGTGTCGCGCTACTTCGACCGCATCCAGCGGCCGGAGCAGCTGATCGACTCCGCGCCGCAGGGCGATCGCGACCATGCTCGATCCGGCGACCTGCGGCCCCGCGACCCTGGCCTTCTGCCAGGATGCGCAGACCGAGGCGTTCGACTTCCCCGCGCGCTTCTTCGAGCGGCGGGTCTGGCGCATCCGCCGGCCCGCACCCGACCCGCGCGAGGTCGACGCCCTGGCCGAACGCCTGCGCGCGGCGCGCGCGCCGTTGCTCATCGCCGGCGGCGGAGTGCTTTATTCCGGCGCCGAGGCGGCGCTGGCGGCGCTCGCGGAGCGCGTCGGCGTCCCGGTCGGCGAAACCCAGGCCGGGCGGGGCGCGATGGCCGTCCGGCCATCCGATGGCGCTGGGCGGGATCGGCGTCACCGGGACCAGCGCCGCCAACGCCGCGGCGGCGCGAGGCGGACCTGGTGATCGGGGTCGGCGCGCGGCTGATGGACTTCACCACCGGATCGCGCGCGCTGTTCGCGCCGACGCCGAGCTCGCCCAGATCAACGTCTCCGCCTACGACGCCGCCAAGCAGGGGGCGCTGAGCGTGGTCGGGGACGCGCGCGCCGTGCTCGAGGCGCTCGACCGGCAGGCTCGCGGGTCACGCAGCCCCGGCCGCCTGGCCTCACGGCGATCGCGCGCTGGAAGAGCGGCGTGGGACGCCGACTGGGACGCGGCCACGCGCGCGCCGGCCGGCAACGCTCTGCCCTCCGACGCCCAGGTCATTGGCGCGGTCTGGCGCGCGAGCGACGAGAACGCCGTCGTGGTCTGCGCGGCTGGCGGCCTGCCGGGCGAGCTGCACCGGCTGTGGCGGCCGCGCGCGCCGCGGCGGCTACCACCTCGAATACGGCTTCTCCTGCATGGGCTACGAGATCGCCGGCGGCCTCGGCGTGAAGATGGCCGATCCCGCGCGCGAGGTGGTCGTGATGCTTGGCGACGGCTCCTACCTGATGCTGAACTCCGAGATCGCCACCTCGGTGATGCTCGGGCTGAAGCTGACCATCGTCGTGCTCGACAACGGCGGGTTCGGCTGCATCAACCGGCTGCAGCAATCGGTGGGGAGCGAGCCGTTCAACAACCTGTTCGCCGACGCCCGCCATGAGACCCTGCCGGCCATCGACTTCGCCGCCCATGCGGCGAGCCTCGGCGCGCTCTCCGAGACGGTCGATGGCGATCGCGGGCCTGGAGGCGGCGATGGGCCGCGCGCGGGCGGCCGAGCGGACCTACGTCATCGTCATCGCCACCGACCCGGCGCGATCGACCGAGGCCGGCGGGGCCTGGTGGGACGTGGCCGTCCCCGAGGTCTCCGAGCGCGCACGCGGTCGCCGGCGCACGCAAGGCGTACGACGCGAAGCGGAAGGCGCGGGTGCGGTGAGCGTCCGCTTTGGCGTGAGCCCGATCGCCTGGGCCAACGACGACATGCCCGAGCTGGGCGCCGAGACGAGCGTCGCGACCATCCTCGCCGAAGCGGCTGAGATCGGCTTCGCCGGCGTCGAGCTCGGCGGCCGCTTTCCGCGCGATCCGGACGTGCTCGGCCCCATGCTGGCGCGCGAGCGGCTGGCGCTGATCGGCGGCTGGTGGTCGACGCACCTGCTCGACCATGGCGTTGAGGTCGAGGTCGAGGCGCTGGACGCGCCATCTTCGCCTGCTGAAAGCGCTGGGCGCGCCGGTCTTCATCGCCGCCGAATGCACGCGCGCCGTCCACGGCCAGCGCGGCGCGTCTTTGAACAGGCGCCCTCGGCTGTCCGCGGGCGATTGGCCGCGGTTCGGCGCACGGCTGAGCGCGCTTGCCGCCTACACCGCCGAGCGAGGCCTGACGTTCGCCTACCACTTCCACCTGGGCACGGTGGTGGAAGGCGAGGATGACCTCGGCCGCTTCCTCGACGCGACCACCGATGAGGTCGGTCTGGTCGTCGACACCGGCCATGCCGCTCTCGGCGGCGTCGACGCCGCGCGGCTGATCGGTGAGCACCCCGGGCGGGTCGCGCACGTGCACGCGAAGGACGTCCGCGGCGCGGTCGCCGACCGCGTGCGCGCCGAGGGGCGGAGCTTCCTCGACGGCGTGCTAGGCGGCATGTTCACCGCCCCCGGAGACGGCGACCTGGACTTCGCGCCGGTCATGCGCGCGCTGGCCGACATCGGCTATCGCGGCTGGATCGTCGAGGAGGCGGAGCAGGACCCCGCGCGCGCCGATCCGCAAAGCCTATGGCCGGCTGGGCCTGGCCACCCTTCAGAAGGCCGCCGCGGCCGCGGGCCTCGTCCCGGCGCCGGCGGCCGTGGAGCCGCATCCATGACCACGCTGCGCGTCCGTCCAAGGTCGCCTGACGCCAAGGGACTGGTCACCGACGTCACCCCCTCGAACGCCGGCTGGCGCTACGTCGGCTTCCAGGTCCGCCATCTGCGCAAGGGCCAGACCGTCGACGTCGCCTTCAGCGGCCGCGAAGCCTGCATCGTCGTGCTGGCCGGCGCCGCCGACATCGAACGCGGGCGGCCAGAGCTTCGAGCACGTCGGCGGGCGAAGCTCGGTGTTCGAGGACGCCGCGCCGGGCGCGGTCTATGCGCCCGCCAGCGTCCCGATCCGCATCACAGCGACCACCGACGCGGAGATCGCGCTGTGCACCGCGCCGGGATCGGGCGGCGGCGCGGCGCGGCTGATCACGCCGGACCAGATGAGCCAGGAGACCCGGGGCGAAGGGACCAACCAGCGCTTCGTGCGCAACATCCTGCCCGAGACCGAGCCGGCCGAGAGCCTGCTGGTGGTCGAGGTGATCACGCCAGCCGGCCACTGGTCGAGCTATCCGCCGCACAAGCACGACGCCGACCGACCGCCGGAGGAGACGCAAGCTCGAGGAGACTTACTATCACCGCCTCGATCCGGCCGCAGGGCTTCGCCTTCCAGCGGGTCTACACCGACGATCGCACGCTGGACGAGACGATCTGCGTCGAAGACGGCGACGTGGTTCTGGTGCCGCGCGGCTACCACCCGGTCGGCGCCCCGCACGGCTATCGGCTCTACTACCTGAACGTCATGGCCGGCCCGAAGCGCCGCTGGATCTTCCACGACGACCCCGCCCACGCCTGGATCAAGACGGCGACCTAGACCCTGACGGGGGCTCCGGTCCGCGCGGACTCGCCAGCGGCTTCGGCCAGCGCAAGGGCGGCCAGGCCATCGGCGAGGCCGATCGCAGGCGCGGCCCCTGCCAGCACCTCGGCGAAGTGGTCCATCTCGCGCCGGTAGGCCTCCGCGTATCGGTCGAGGAAGAAGTTCTGCAGCCGGTCGGCGGCTGGGCCCGCCTCGGTCCAGGCCTGGGTCGCGCTCTCGAGCTGGTTGCCGGCGCGCGCCATGCCCTTCGAACCGAGGGCCTCGATGCGTTGGTCGTAGCCGTAGCCGCGAGCGGCGCGAATTGCTGATCAGGCAGAGCTTGCCGCCGGCCGTCCGCATCAGGATCTTCGCCGTATCGACGTCGCCAGCCTCGCCGATCGCCGGGTCGATGAGGCAGGCCGCCGCCGCGAACACCTCGGTCACCGGCCTCGCCGAGCAGCCAGCGCCCGGTATCGAAGTCGTGGATCGCCATGTCGCGGAAGAGCCCGCCCGACGTGCGCACGAAGCCGGGCGGCGGCGGCGCCGGATCGTGGCTGGTGATGTTGACGGTTTCCACCGCGCCGATCTCGCCGGCGTCGATCCGCGCCTTCAGCGCCTGGAAGTTGGCGTCGAAGCGGCGGTTGAAGCCGAGCAGCAGCCTCGCGCCGGCGAGCTTCGGCGCGGCGGCCCGCGCGCGGGCCAGATCGAGGTCGATCGGCTTCTCGCAGAAGATCGCCTTGCCGGCCGCGTGGGCCGCAAGACACAGGTCGAGGTGGGTGTCGGTCGAGCTGGCGACGATCACGCCCGCGACGTCCGGATCGGCGAGCGCCTGGTCTACGGTCGCTACGGTCGCGCCGGCTTCCGCCGCCAGCGCCTCGGCCGCCTCGGCGACGGGTCGATGACGTACTTCAGCGACAACGCCAGCCGTCGCACGCGCGTTCTTCGGCATGGATGCGGCCGATGCGGCCGGCGCCGATGAGGGCGACGTTGGCCATCAGACCTCGGCCACCGCGATGCGCGCGCCGGTCGCGACCGAGCGGGCCGCGGCCTCCGCCAGCGCGAGCGCGCGGACATTGTCGTCGTAGCCGGTCGCGGCCGCCGCCTCGCCTGCCAGCACGGCGGCGAAGTGGTCCATCTCGTTGCGCGTAGGCCTGGGCGTAGCGCTCGACGAAGCCGCCCGCGATCGGCGCGGCGAGCGCGCCGGCCTCGCTCCACCGCTCGATGGTCGTGGCGCGCGGGTTGTCGACCCTGGCCATGCCCTTGGCGCCGAACGCCTCGACCCGCTGGTCGTAGCCGTACCCGCGCGGCGCGAGTTGCTGATCACGCAGATCCGGCCCGAGGCGGTGGTCAGCACGATGCGCGCGGTGTCGACGTCGCCAGCCGCGCCGATCGCCGGGTCCACCAGGCACGAGGCCCAGGCGAACACGTGCGTCCGGCTCCTCGCCCATCAGCCAGCGGGCGGTGTCGAAGTCGTGGATCGGCGAAGTCGCGGAACAGGCCGCCGCTGGTCGGGATGAAGGCGGGCGGCGGCGGCGCGGGGTCGTGGTTGACGATGTGCAGGGTCTCGAGCGCGCCGACTTCGCCTGAGTCCAGCCGCGCCTTCAGCCGCTGGAATGTGGATCGAAGCGCCGATTGAAGGCGACGTAGACCGGGCGGGCCGCCGACGGCGAAGACTGGGTGCGGCCGCGCGCAACCGCGCCAAGGTCGAGATCGAGGGGCTTTTCGCAGAACACCGCCTTGCCGGCGGCGAGCGCAGGCCTCGGCGAACGCGAGGTGCGTGTCGGTCGAGCTCGTGATGATCACGCCGGCGACCGAGGCGTCGGCCAGCGCCGCGTCGAGGTCGATGACGCCGCACCCGAGCGTCGCGGCGAGCCTCTTGGCCGAATCGGTCCGCGACCGCACGACGCCGGCGAGGGTCAGGCCCGGGTTGGCGCAGGCGGCGCGCGCGCGGATCGCCCCCATGCGGCCGGCGCCGATCAGAACGACCTTGGGCGCGGATGCGGCCATCGACTAGCTCTTAGTCGAAGGCCGGACGCGGGCGCAACCGGAGGGCGCGGCGGACCGCGCGCGTTAACGAATGAGCCCTGATTTCGCCCCGAATTGGACGGAGCCTGGGCCCCGAGGGTCACGGCGCGCCGGGGGAGGCCGCAAGCGATGGATCTGGAGCAGCGCCTGGCGGTGCAGGAGGCGCTCGTGAGCGCACTCATCGTCCACGCGGCCAACCGCGGGATGATCGCCGACATGATCCACGAGGCGAAGGCAAGGCTGTCGCCTCGGTTGAGCGCGGCCGAGCAGGACGTGCGCGCGGGCGTCGTCGCGCAGCTGGAGTCCATCCTGCGTCAGCTGGACTCGCGCCCTATCGCCGCGCGGCGGCGCTGAGCCGGCGCGTCACGACGCCTTGCGGCGCTTGAATCGCGCCGCGTCGATGCCCACTTCTTGTCTGTCCGCTCCGGCTTTCTCGGGCGCCTGATCAGGGCCCGGACAAGGCAGGCGGCGGACGAAGTCGCTTGATGTTGAGGGCTTCTTTGTAATGAACCGTGCGATCCTATTCGACAGTCCGTTCCTGCTCGGCTTCGAGCACACGCGGGCGCTGATCGAGCGAGCGGCGAAGGCCGCCAGCGAAAGCTATCCACCCTACAATGTGGAAGAGGCCGGCGACGGTCGCGTCCGCATCACCTTGGCGGTGGCCGGCTTTCCGCCCGAGCAGCTGCACGTGGTGATCGAGGACAACCAGCTGACCGTGGCCGGCCGGAAGGAAGGCGAGGCGAAAGACGCAGACGATCGCGCCTTTCTGCACCGCGGCATCGCCGCCCGCGGTTTCCTGCGGACGTTTGTCCTGGCCGACGGGATGGAGGTGGCGGACGCCGTGCTTGAACACGGCCTGCTGCATATCGATCTCGTGCAGCCCGAGCCGGCCCGCCGCACCAAGCGGATCCCGATCCGGACGGCCGGCTGAACCAAGCGGTCGCCCGATACGTTGCGTAACCAAGAAGGAGGCGGTCATGACGACGCCTGAATTCACCACCGAAGCCTTTGCCGCCCTGGGCGCGCCCAACCTTGTCTATGTGCGTCCGGTCAAGGCCCGCGAGCTGATTGGCGCAACGCCAGTCGACACGGTCGAAGGCTTTTCCATCGACCCCGAGCAAACGCTCTATGCCGTCCACCGGGCGGACGGCGCGCGCCTGGCGGTTCTCGGCGACCGTGACGCGGCCGTCGCCGCAGCGCTGGCGAACGACCTCGCGCCGGTGTCGGTGCACTAAGGCGGCTGAAACGCGGTCAGGCCGCCGACGGCCGCGCGGGCTGCGCCAGGAGGGCGTGGACCGCGTCCGGCGTCCTCGCCTGACGCAGCTGCTGGCGAAGGTCCTTCTGCCTCAACATCCGCGCCACGCGCGCCAAGGCGCGCAGGTGCTCTGACGCAGCGTCGGCTGGCGCGAACAGCGCGAAGATCAGGTCGACTGGCGCGCCGTCGATGGCGTCGAACTCGATCGGACTCTCCAGTCTAAGAAAGACCGCGCGCATGCGGTCGAGCCCGGCCAGCTTGGCGTGCGGCACCGCGACACCCCCGCCGACGCCGGTCGAACCGGCCTGCTCGCGTGCGACGAGGCCGTCGAGCACGTCGCCGGAATCGAGGCCAAACACCCGCGCCGCCGTCTCGGCGAGCAGCGAGAGCGCCTGTTGCTTGGAGTGGGCCTGAAGCTTCGGCGTGATGGCGCGCCGATCCAGCAAGTCGTCGATGGACATGGAACTAGAACGCTCGCGTGGCCTGTTGGAACCCGAAGTCGTCGCTCGCCGGCCCCGCTCCTTAAGCGCGGGAACAGCCTCCAAACCCTCCGGTCAGTCGCCGCCCTCGCCGTTCTGCAAGCGAGTCGTGCGTTCCGGATCGATCCAGCCGATATTTCCGTCGGGGCGGCGATATACCACCGATAATCCGCCGTGGGCGGCGTTCCTGAACACAATTGTTTGAGATTCAGTCAGGTCGAGCTGCATGACCGCCATGGAAACCGTCATGGTCGCAAGGGACGCCTGGGTCTCGGCGATGATCATCGCCGCTGGCGGCGCGTGCGTTTCATCGTCGGCCTCGTCCCAGCCGTCTTCGACGTCGGTCTGTTCGGGGGCGCGCAGCACATAGAGCGCCGCGGTCTCGGCCAGCTTGGCGCTGGCCTGGGTGGTGTGGCTCTTGAGCCGCCGCTTGTAGCGACGGATGCGACGCTCGATCTTCTCGACCGCCTGGCTGAACGCGGCATGGGCGTCCGCGCCGAGCCCGTGACTCTAAGAGCCGCTGCCCGGACGCAAGGGTGGCCGTGCAATCGACACGGAACCCATGGCCGTCGCGGCTGACGACCACCTCGGCGTCGCCGCCGCGTCCGAAATACTTGCCGATTGAAGCGCTGAGTTCGTCGCTGACGCGGGCCTTCAAGGCCTCCCCGACAGCGACGTGTTTGCCGGAAACCTGCACCTGCATGAGACGCAGTCCAGACCCTGAGGGAAGACGGAGTCAAGCGTGGCGGAGAGCGCCTATTCGGCGTCCGCGAGCATGCGCCGGCGTTCGACGGACGAGGGAATGCGCATGGCTTCACGGTACTTGGCGACCGTGCGGCGGGCGATGTCGATGCCGGCGCCCTTCAGAAGCTCGACGATGGCGTCGTCGGAAAGCACCCCGTCGGCCTTGTTCTCGGCTTCGACCAGCTGGCGGATGCGGTGGCGGACGCTCTCGGCCGAGTGGGCGGCGCCCCCGTCGCTGGCCTGGATGGCGGCGGTGAAGAAGAACTTCATCTCGAACACGCCCGCGCGGCGTGGCGAGGTACTTGTTCGAGGTCACGCGGCTGACCGTGGACTCGTGCATGCCGATGGCTTCGGCGACGGTCTTGAGGTTGAGCGGGCGCAGGTGCTCGACGCCGAAGGCCAGGAAGCCGTCCTGCTGGCGCACGATCTCGCTCGCCACCTTCAGGATGGTCTTCGCCCGCTGGTCGAGGCTACGCACCAACCAGTTGGCCGAGGACAGGCAGTCGGCGACGAAGGTCTTGTCGGCGTCGGTGCGCGCGCCGCCCGAGACCCGCGCGTGATAGCGATGATCGACCAGCAGGCGCGGCAGGGCGTCGCTGTTCAGCTCGACGTGCCACAGCCCGCCGAGCCCCTCGCGCACGACGGCGTCCGGCGTGACCGGCGCGGTCGGCTCACCGCCGAACGCGGCGCCTGGCCGCGGCGTCAGCGCGCGCAGCTCGGCCAGCATCTCCTTCAGATCGTCCTCGTCGACGCCGCAGAGCGCGGCGCAGCCCGGCGAAGTCGCGCTTGGCGACCAGGTCGAGATTGTCCAGCAGCGCCGCCATGGCCGGGTCGCAGCGGTTGCGCTCGACCAGCTGCAGTCGCAGGCACTCGGCGACGTCGCGGGCGAAGACGCCGGTCGGCTCGAAGCCTTGCAGGCGCTGGAGCACCGCTTCCATCCGCTCCGGCGCGCAGCCCAGGCGCTCGGCCGCCTCGGCGAGGTCGAGGCGCAGGTAGCCGCCCTCGTCGACGCTGTCGATCAGGACCAGGGCGATGGCGTGGTCGGCGCCCGTCAGCCCCGCGACCGCCAGCTGGGCGGCCAGGTGCTCGGCCAGGGTCAGCTCGCGCTGCATGCCGCCCTCAAGCCCGCTGTCGTCGCCGTCGAAGCCGCCGCCGCGGCCGGCGCGCGACCAGTCGATCGCGCCCCCGGCCTGATAGGCCTCGCCGCCTGCCCCGGGGCGTCGACCAACGCTTCGCCAGGCGAGGCGTCGGCGTAGAGGTCGTCGGGCGGGGCGTCGATCTCGGCGGCGGCCTGGGCGTCGGAGATCCGGTCGAGCGAGGTCTCGGCGATCTCCGGCGCGCGCTCGGCGTCGACCGCCGGCGGCTCGCCGCTCTCGTCGCGCTCGTCCCGCTGCAGCAGCGGGTTGCGCTCCAGTTCAGCCTCGACGTAGGCCTCGAGCTCGACGCTCGACAGCTGCAGCAGCTTGATCGCCTGCTGCAGCTGCGGCGTGATGACGAGGCCCTGGCCTTGCCTGAGCTCCAGTCGTGGACCGAGCGCCAACGCGCACTCCTTGGCCTAATTCTTGCCTTATTCGACCCTAGAGGCCGTTTCCCACCGACTGGTTAACTCGTGGGCGCTTTCAGGCCTTGGCGGCCGAGGTCCGGTTCAGCTGAACCGGTCGCCCAGATAGAGCCGGCGCACGTCGGGGTCGGCGAGCACCTCGTCGGGCCGCCCTTCGAACAGCACCCGCCCGGCATGGATGATCGAGGCGCGCTCGATGATGTCGAGCGTCTCACGGACGTTGTGGTCGGTGATCAGGATGCCGATCCCCCGCCCTTTCAGGTAGGCGATCACCTCGCGGATGTCGGCCATGGCCAGCGGATCGATGCCGGCGAAGGGCTCGTCCAGCAGCATGAACTCAGGCTCGCTGGCCAGCGCGCGGGCGATCTCGACGCGCCGGCGCTCGCCGCCGGACAGCGACACCGCCGGCGCCCGGCGCAGGTGCTCGATGCGCAGCTCCTCGAGCAGGCCGGTCACCTCGTCGCGCGCGCGGCGGTCGTCCTTCTCGCGCATCTCGACGACGGCCATCACGTTTTCCTCGACCGTCATGCCGCGGAAGATCGACGCCTCCTGCGGCAGGTAGCCCACGCCCATGCGCGCGCGCTGGTACATCGGCTGGGCGGTGATGTTCTCGCCGTCGAGCCAGATCGCGCCGTAGTCCACCGCGATCAGGCCGGTGATCATGTAGAAGCAGGTGGTCTTGCCGGCGCCGTTCGGGCCGAGCAGGCCGGCGATCTCGCCGCGCCGGAGCCTCAGGCTGACGTTGGAGACCACCGGCCGGCCGCGGAACGACTTGCCGATGGATTCGGCGAACAGTCCCTCGTCCGGCGAATGGCCGGCGACGCGCGTCTCGGCGCGGCGCGTGCGGACTCCGCGCTGTCCGGCATCAGGGCCTGGCCGGCGTTGACGGGATGAGGCCGCCGGACTGGGTCGAGCTCGGAAAGATCACCGCCCGCACGCGGCCCGGCGGCCGCGCCCCTTGGCCGTCCGATTCCATGGTCGCCTGGCCGGTATCGGTGTTGATCACCAGCCGTGTTGCCGACGATGACGTTCTTGCCCTGGCTGATCACCACATCGCCGGTGACGGTGATCGTCTTGGTCTCGGCGAGATAGACGGCGTGGTCGCCCTTCACCACCTCCTGCGGCGTGGCGTAATAGACCGACCCGTCGGCGACCAGCTTTTCGGGGTCGCTGCCGCACTTGCCGGTGGCGGCCCCGAGGCTCGCCCCCTGGCCCTGGCTCGGGCCAGCGCCGACCTTTTCATAGATGCTGAGCGTGTCGGCGCGCAGGCGGCTCGTCCCCTGCCGGGCTTCGACGGCGCCCTTCCAGGTCGCGACGCACTGCTGGTTCTGCGCCAGGAGCTGGTCGGCGGTCACGTCGATGGGCGCGTTCGACGCCGGCGCCAGCTGGGCCAGCGCCGCCCCGGCGGGAAAGGCGCCGAGCGCAAGCGCGGTCAGGAGAACAGCCGTTCGATTCATCCCTCGGCGTCCCTAGTGCCCGGACTTGCGCCCCGCCGGCCCTTCTAGTGCGAATTGGCCGCCGTGGGAATTCAGCCGCGAGTGCACCCGGCCCTGGAACACCAGGACCTGGCCGCGATCGAGGACGGAGTAGGAATTGGCCTGGATCGCGCCGGTCGGTCCCTGCCCGGCGACCGCGGAGCGCCCGGCGACGGCCCCCTTCATGGTGTCGACGATCGCCTGGTTGGTGGCGAAGTTGTCGCCGATGGCGTCGTGCAGGGTCACGTGGCCGTCGAGCATCAGGATGCGGGTGTCCTCGCGATAGACTCCGGTGTCGGCCGACATATGGGTGGGATTGGCGCCGTCCGCATCGAAGGTCATCGCCGGCGCGGTCGAGCGTCGATCCGCATGGGATTGGCGTCGTCGCGCATGGCGCCGGCCGCGGTCAGCACATAGGCGCGGCCCTGCTCGTCGCGGCCGAGGAAGCGGGCGTTGGTCATGTGGATCGATTCGGAGCGTCGCGCCGTTCTGGGCCGGGCCGACGTGCGTCGCCAGGTCGCCGAAGAAGGCCCAGCCCGCGAAGACGATCGGAGATGACGGCGATCACCGCCGGCAAGGCGATCCGCAACGCGGCGATCACGCGTGAACGACGCCGCCAGCGCGCCAGCTCGCGCGCCCGCCGGGCCGCGCTCGGCGCGCGGCGCCCGGCGGCGGGCATGGCGGCGGTCATCGCCTCACTCGTGGGCGAAGATGTCGACCCCGTCCCATCCGGCCACGTCCAGCTGCGCCCGCCAGGGCAGGAAGTCGAAGCAGGCCTGGGCGAGCCCCATGCGGCCCTCGCGCTTGAGCATGACGTTCAGCCGCTCCTTCAGCCCGTGCAGATGCGCCACGTCGCTGGCGGCGTAGGCGAGCTGCTCGGCGCTGAGCTGCGCGGCACCCCAGTCGGAGCTCTGCTGCGCCTTCGACAGGTCGACGTTCATCAGCTCGCGCACGACGTCGCTTCAGGCCATGCCGGTCGGTGTAGGTGCGGGCGAGCTTGGAGGCGATCTTGGTGCAGTAGACCGGCGCGGTGAAGACGCCGAGGTGCAGCGCGAACATCGCGATGTCGAAGCGGCCGAAGTGGAAGATCTTGAGCACCGCCGGGTCGGCGAGCAGGCGCTTGAGGTTCGGGGCGTCGTAGGCCGGCCGGCCCAGCTTGACCACGTGCGCCGCCCCGTCGGCGCCGGCGAGCTGCACGACGCAGAGCGGATCGCGGCCGAGCTTCAGGCCCATGGTCTCGGAATCGACGGCCACCTCCGGCCCGAGGTCGAGGCCATCGGGCAGGTCGCCTTCGTGCAGGCTGGATGGTCGTGGCAGCTCCGCTCATGGCGCCCAGGGATGTGGTGCCCAGGAAAGGACTCGAACCTTCACGGCCGTTAAGCCACTGGCACCTGAAGCCAGCGCGTCTACCAATTCCGCCACCTGGGCCTCTTTCGAGAGGCGGGGAGCGATAGGGCCGAAGGCTGTATCAGTCAATGCAATCCCCTCCACTGTTGTGAGGGCGCCGTTGCGACGCCTCCGCCCCGGGGCCTCAGTGCGCTTCGTCCCAGTTGGCGGCGGCTCGGGCGTCGACGACGAGGGGGACGCTGAGCGCCACCGCCGGCTCGGGCGCCGCGGCCATGACCTCGCGCGCGACCGCGCAGGTCGCTTCGGCCTCCGCCTCCGGCGCCTCGAAGATCAGCTCGTCGTGCACCTGCAGCAGCATGCGCGCGGTCAGCCCCGCCGCTTTCAGCGCCGCCGGCATGCGGATCATCGCACGCCGGATGACGTCGGCGGCGGTGCCCTGGATCGGCGCGTTGATCGCCGCCCGCTCGGCGAACTGGCGGTGCGCGACATTGCCGGAGCGGATGTCGGGGATGTGCACCTTGCGGCCGAACAAGGTCTTCACGAACCCATGCTCGCGGATCTCGGCGCGCCGCTCGTCCATGTAGGCGCGGATGCCGGGGAAGCGCTCGAAGTAGGTCTGGATGTAGGCCCCGGCCTCGTCGCGCGGGATGGCGAGCTGGTTGGCGAGCCCGAACGCCGAGATGCCGTAGATGATGCCGAAGTTGATCGCCTTGGCCCGCCTGCGCGTCTCGGCGGGCATGCCCTCGACCGGCACGCCGAACATCTCCGACGCGGTCATGGCGTGGATGTCCTGGCCGGCCTGGAAGGCCTGCTTGAGCTGGGGGATGTCTCCGATGTGGGCGACGAGGCGAAGCTCGATCTGGCTGTAGTCGGCGCTGATCAGCACATGCCCGGGGGCGGCGATGAAGGCCTTCCTGATCTTGCGGCCTTCCTCGGTGCGGACCGGGATGTTCTGCAGGTTGGGGTCGTTGGAGGCGAGGCGGCCGGTCGAGCTGGCGGCGAGCGCAAATGAGGTGTGCACGCGGCCAGTGCGCGGCGAGACGGCCCCGACCAGGCTGTCGGTGTAGGTGCCCTTGAGCTTGGAGAGTTGACGCCAGTCGAGCAGCACGCGCGGCAACGGTTGCCCCTGCTCGGCCAGGTCCTCGAGGATGCGCACGTCCGTGCCCCAGGCGCCGGTCGCGGTCTTCTTCGAGCCGGGCAGGCCCATCTCGCCGAACAGGACGTCGCCGATCTGCTTTGGCGAGCCGAGGTTGAACGGGTGGCCGGCCAGCCGATGCGCCTCGGCCTCGAGCTCGCCCATGCGAACGGCGAAGTCGTTCGACAGGCGCCGGAGCTGGTCTGAGTCGATGCGGACGCCCTCGGCCTCCATGGCCTCCAGCACCGCCGGCATTGGGCGCTCCAGCGTCTCGTAGACGGTGAGCACGTTCTCGCGGGAGAGCCGCGGGCGGAGGCGGTGACGAAGGCGCAGCACGATCTCCGCCCGCTCGGCGGCGTGGCTCGTCGCGTGCTCGAGCGGAGCATTGGCGAAGCTGGTCTGCGCCTTGCCCGAGCCGACGACGCTCCGCAGGGCGATCGGCTCGTGGGCGAGCCAGGTGCGGGCGAGGTCGTCCAGGCCGTGCGCGTGCACGCCGGCGTCCAGCACGTAGGAGATGAGGAGCGTGTCTTCGATCGGCGCGAGCTCGATCCCGTGCCGGCGAAGGGCGCCGATGGCGGTCTTGATGTTGTGCCCGACCTTGAGCACCGAGGGGTCTTCCAGCAGGGGCCTCAGCGCCGCGATCGCCTGATCGAGCGGAACCTGTTCGACCCGCGTCGTGGTCTCGAGCGCCAGGCCCTCGGCCGCGCCGTGCGCCAAGGGGACGTAACAGGCCTCGCCCGGCCCGACCGCGAGCGCGATCCCGCAGAGAGTCGAAGTCGACCACGATCGGCCCATCGGTCGGGACGTCGATCGCCACGACGCCGGCGCCCCGCGCCCGCTCGATCCAGGTCTGAAGCGTCGTCAGATGGCGCACGCATTCGTAGGCGCGCGGTGTCGACCGGCGGCAGCTCGGTCGGCGCGGCCGGCGCCCTCGGCTGAGCGTCCGGCAGCTCGCCGCGCGCCTCGGCGACGCGACGGGCGAGCGCGCGGAACTCCATGACGTCGAAGAAGCCGGCCAGCGTCTCCCAGTCGGGCTCGGCGATGGCGAGGTCGTCGACCGGCTCGGGCAGCGGCGTGTCGCAATCGAGTCGCACGAGCTCGCGCGACAGGCGGATCTGGTCGGCGAAGTCGATCAGGGTCTGGCGGCGCTTGTCCTGCTTGATCTCGCCGGCGCGGGCCAGGAGGGTGTCGAGGTCGCCGTACTCGTTGATCAGAGCCGAGGCGGTCTTCACCCCGATGCCGGGCGCGCCGGGCACGTTGTCGACCGAAGTCGCCGCACAGCGCCTGCACGTCGACCACCTTGTCCGGCGTCACGCCGAACTTCTCGAACACTTCATCCGGTCCGATGCGCACGTTTTTCATCGGATCGAACATCGAGACCGGCCCGCCGACCAGCTGCATCAGGTCCTTGTCGGACGAGACGATCACCACCTCGCCGCCGGAGTCGCGCACCTGGCAGGCGTAGGCGGCGATGATGTCGTCGGCCTCGTAGCCGCCGAGCTCCAGGCAAGGGACGCCGAAGGCGCGGGTCGCCTCGCGCACCAGCGGGAACTGGGGGACGAGGTCCTCGGGCGCCGGCGGGCGGTGGGCCTTGTATTCGGGGTAGAGCTCGTTGCGGAACGTGTGCTCGGACTTGTCGAACACCACCGCCAGATGGGTCGGCGCGTCCGGCGCGGCCTTCATGTCGGCCATCAGCTTCCAGAGCATGTTGCAGAAGCCGGCGACCGCGCCGGTGGGCAGCCCGTCGGACTTGCGGGTCAGCGGCGGCAGCGCATGGTAGGCGCGGAAGATGTAGCCGGAGCCATCGACGATATAGAGCCGGGTCGCGGCGGCGTCCTGGCCCGGTTCGCGTTCCGCGGAGGGAGCGGCTGGGGCGTCGGCGAGAGTGTCGGTCATGCCGGCAAGATAGGCCCGCCCCGGCGCGGGGTCACGCCCCGGGCGCCGCGGATTCGACGCCGCCGGGCCGCTCTGGCTAAGCTGCTGACAGAAACGGTGAGGAGGCAAGCGATGGGGAGTTTCGCCGGCATCTATGCGATCGCCTCGCAGCGGAAGGGCGGCGATGCGGCGCTGGAGGCGTTGATCGCCGAGCATGCGCCGAAATCGAAGGCCGAGATCGCCGCCACCCCCGACGACCGCATCCTGGCCATGATGAGCGAGCGCGTCTTCCAGGCCGGCTTCAACTGGCGCGTCGTCGCCAACATGTGGAAGGGCTTCGAGGTCGCGTTCCACGGCTTCGACCCCTCGTGGTGCGGGGCGATGAGCGAGGAGGAGTTCGACGCTCTCCTGAAGGACACCCGCATCGTCCGCAACGCGCAGAAGATCCTGTCGGTGCAGGCGAACGGGCGCTTCCTCGTCGAGCTCGCGAAGGAGCACGGGACCGCGGCCAAGGCTTTCGCCGACTGGCCGGACGAGGACTACGCCGGGCTGCTCGAGCTCCTGAAGGCCCGCGCGTCCAGGCTGGGCGGCGAGGCGGGCATGCGGTTCGTGCGCAGCCTGGGCAAGCCCTCGTTCATCACCAGCCGCGACGTCGCCGCCGCCCTGATCCGCGAGGGCGTGCTGACCAAGCCGCCGAGCGGCAAGAAGGACTTCCGCGCCATCCAGGACGCCTTCAACGCCTGGGCGAAGGAGTCCGGCCGCGACCTGACGTCGATCAGCAGAGTCCTGGCGATGAGCACGGGGTAAGCGGCAAAGCCGCAAGATTAACCGCCAAGGACGCCAAGATCGCCAAGGGGCGACTGTCCGCGGCGCCGCGGCCAAACCGGCATCTTGGCGTCCCTGGCGACCTTGGCGGTCAAATTGGGAAGGCCCGCTGGCGCGGGCGGCGCCGGTTAGTGCCCGTGGGGGCCTTCGTAGACGCCGGGGGCGAGGCGCTCGTTCTCGTGGCCCTCGGAGCCGGCCGCCAGCACGAAGCGGCGGTCGCAGTAGGGGCACTCGACGAAATCGCCCTCGCCCATCTCCAGATAGACCCGCGGATGA
Organism: uncultured Alphaproteobacteria bacterium; assembly: GCA_963719975.1. Classification (GTDB taxonomy): domain Bacteria; phylum Pseudomonadota; class Alphaproteobacteria; order Caulobacterales; family Caulobacteraceae; genus Poindextera. The sequence continues at coordinate 28,576 of CAVRED010000001.1, read as the reverse complement.
CCGAGCGCGCCGCCGACGCCGTCGCAGGCGATCCGCCGCGAGCGCACTTCGATCACCTCGGGGGCGGCAAGGTCCGCCGCGGGCTCCGGCTTCGTCTCGACGTCGGGCTTGCGCGCCATCGCGCCCCTCCTTGACCGCGACCGCTTCGGCGAAGCGGTTGCGGGCGCCTAGGTATGCGGCCGGCGCGGGCCGCGTCAACGCGTGGCGCACCCGACAGGATTCGAACCTGTGACCTCTGCCTTCGGAGACCCTCTCGAAGGCTATCACGGTATCTCACCATCTATCACCATTTCTAATAACCAACTGGAATATATACATTTTTCCGAGCGGGGCGTTTCACTCTGTGCTACCTACCATCACCATGATTCATCGTCCGGTGATGACCCGGTGATGACCCGAAACGCATGGAGACAACGGTGGCGGACGGGATTTCGACGATCGCTCGGCTGGGCAAGACCGTGGTCGACAAGGCCGAACCGGCAGCGGCCCGCTATACGATCTGGGACGACAAGCTGGCGGGGTTTGGGGTGCGGATCAGCCCAGCCGGAGCCAAGACCTATATCGCTCGGTATCGGGCGGGGGGCGGGCGCGCGGGACAGCTGCGCCAGATGACGCTCGGGCGCCACGGACAGTTGACGGCCGACCAGGCGCGCACCGCGGCGGACAAGGTCATCTCGGCGGCGACCCTGGGCGGTGACCCGGCCGCGGATCGCATGAAGGCGCGAGCAGATCTGACCATCGCCGCCCTCTGCGACCTCTACTTCGCGGAAGGCTGCACGACAAAGAAGCTGACGACGCTCTACACGGACAGGGGGCGCTCGAAGCGCCACATCGTGCCGCTGCTGGGTTCAAGGCGCGCCGGCACGGTCACTCGCGCCGACGTGCAGCGCTTTCTCGCCGACGTCGCTACGGGCAAGACGGCCAGAACGGAGAAGACCCGAGCCCGCGGCAAGGCGGTCGTAAAGGGCGGTCGCGGCACTGCGACGCGCACCGTCGGGCTGCTGGGAGCGATCTTCACCTTTGCTGTGTCGCGCGGGATCAGAGCCGACAACCCGGTCAGAGGCGTGAAGCGGTTTAAGGATCGCAAGATGGAACGGTTCCTGAACTCCGGCGAAATGGGCGCCCTCGGAGAGGCCCTGCGGGCGGAGGCCGCCGCCGGCGGCAACGCTTCGGCGGTCAATGTGATCCGGTTGCTCGTCGTCACGGGGTGCCGCAAGAACGAGATTCAGCGGCTCAAGTGGTCGGAAGTCGATCCCGCGATGAGCTGCCTTCGCCTCGAGGACTCCAAGTCGGGCCAAAAGGTCGTTCCGATCGGCGCCGCGGCGCTGGCGATCCTCTCCAAGATCCCGAAAGGCACGAGCACGTTCGTCTTCCCTACTCAAGGCGATGATGGCAAGCCGTTCCAGGAGGTGGACAAGACCTGGAGGGTGGTTCGCGAGGCGGCTGGGCTGCCCGACGTTCGTCTGCATGACCTGCGCCACACCTTCGCCTCGGCGGGCCTGTTGGCCGGCTACGGCCTGCCGGTCCTTGGCAAGCTGCTCGGTCATGCTGACACCGCGACCACGCAGCGCTACGCGCACATTGCCGATAGTCCAGTGAAGGTTGCGGCGGACGCGATCGCCGCTGCAATCGAGGACGCGCTGGCCTGTGGGCTCTCGCCGGCGAATGACAACAGCGCCGTTGCGTCGGCGGAGTCCGTCGAGTGGCTGAGCCGACAGAATATCTGTCCGACCCGGATACGCCAGCAGGGCTAGCTCTGGCGCTGAGGCAGATACGGAGCGCGGCAGCCATCTACTTGTTGCGGGTGAAGGGCTTTCGCGCACGCCGAAACTGGCGCGCATTGCGAGCGTCACAGGAGGATCAGGCGCTCGGGGGCCACGGCTATTTTCTCGCTGTCGCGGAGGCCTTCGACGAGTTCATCATCCACGACGAGCAGACACGAAAGCAGCGGGCAGCGGTCCGGGCGATCCACCACGCTTATGGCGCTCTGTCGGAATTGAATCTCGCCGGCCAGGCGGCCGACGGCCGCGCAGGCCGCGCCTTCAATTGGTCGCCTCCGACGTTCGACGTTATGAGCCCAGAGGCGCTGGGAAAGCTGATCGGGTGGTCGACTTGCGCGTTCTTTTGGGGCGGCGACTTCATGCTGGTCTCGGTCTCAGCAAAGGCCGCCGGCGATGCAAGCGCGCGTGACCGTGGATCGCTCGTGCACAAGAATTGGGAAGCGCTATTTCTCGCTACGGCGCGGACGGTTTGCGGGGAAGGAAAGTGCACCCAGGAGACGCTCTTCGACGAAGTGCAAAAGCGCTTGGCCCCAGAGGGCGTCATTCTGCCTGAGTTCGAGAAGGTTCAGCCGAGAATGACCGAATGGGAGTCGGCCGATCCACCTCCGTATGAGCGCCACTTCCGACGGTCAAAAGACCCCGCATCGCCGTCGCTAGCCGGGAGACGACCGCAGCGGCGCAAGCGGCGCCGCGCGTGACCCACTCGCAATTGTGACAGGTGTCTGCGAGGCGCTGGACCGATCCCCCTAGCTGGCTGGGGGACCAAACCCCGACGAAGCCCGCCTAGCGTCCCCTCGAATTACCGCGAATCAACTCCGCGATCCGAGAGGAACGAGCTCTTGCCCGGCGTCCAAACCGACCCCTGCTCCGGCTCGCCGGAGGCTGGCGAGCGCTTCGTCGACGAGAATTTCGTCGCGGCCATGTTGAGTGTCAGCGCCGGATATTTGGCCAACCTTCGTAGTCGCGGCGGAGGCCCAAAATTCAGCAATCTGGGGAAGCCCGGCCGCGGCCGCTGCATCCGCTACCGCGTCGCCGACGTGCTGGCGTGGGCGGATTCAAGGGCGGTGGCTTCCACCTCCCAATACAAAACCGCAGGCTAGTCCGTGAATCGCCCTCTGCACGGAATTGCCGGTCGTTTTTCAGCGAGCGGTCAGTCGCGCGGCCCGTCGTGACGGCGAACGACGGCGACAGTGGCGGTGCCGCGGCGCCACGCCAGCCTGCACGACCGAGCAAGTTCGGCCCCGTTACCCGCGGGCCGAGCTTCGATCGCGACAAGCTCTGCTGGCACGAACACATACTTGCTGACCCCAGGCTCCGCGCGACCGCAAAGGTGGTGGCCGGCCTCATCATGCACGATCTCAATGCGGAACGGGGCTACGCGTGGCGTTCGCAGTCGTCGATCGCGATCACGATCGGCTACACCGAACGCACGGTCCAAACCGCCATCGCGCAGTTGCGGCGTCTGAGCTACATCAAGGTCAGCCAAATCGCGGGCGGGTCCAACCACTACGTAGCCGTGATCCCTTCGCCCGGGCCGCCAACAGTGGCGAAGGAGATCTCGGGCGCCGTAGCGTCCGGGGCGAACGCTGCTTCGTCCCTCGCCGTCGCGGAGGCGAAGGCTCCTTCGCCAGCAGACGAAGCCGGCTTCCGCGTAGACTCTTTAGGAAAACCTTTAGAACCGGCGCCCGCGTCCCCGGCGGAGCCCTACGATTCTTCCTCTCAGGCGGTCGATGAAGCAGACCACCGGGATCGCTGGTCTGCCGCAGCCATCCGCGAGCTAGCTCTTCGGGTTGCCGACGCAGGCTGGGTGTACTCGTACCTCGAGCACAGCGCCTTCGACGAGGCGCGCGGCGAGATCATCCCGTGGTCGGAGACAGCCGCCAAGCGCATATCCGAGCGACTCGGCAAGGAGCTGCCTCAGACCGGTTGGACCATCTGCCCGGTTCTCCCCGTCCCTCATCGCGATGACCGGTCCGGCCGCGCCAAACGAACGCCTACAACCCGGCGATGGTCGCGCGGCGAGCGATCCTCAAAGTGGGCGGGCTAGCTGCTATCGGCGCCGCGCTCCGGGGCGTTGTCGGTCCTTGCCGGAATTTGCCGAGTAGACTGCAAGCCAAGCTTCGAAAAACTCCTGGTCGTACGAGATCCGACCGTCGATCCGTTGGGCAGGCGGTCCCATTCCATCTATACGCCAGTGATCCAAGGTGCTGATCGATACCCCGGAGCGCTCGGACACTTCTCCAATCGTCAGTCGCTGACTCATCCACGTTTCCTACCAGAGTTCTATCCGTACCCCGCGTGATCCAGGATAGCTTGAAAGGTCAGGTGCGCGCCACCGTGTGGGATGTAGGAAGCCGCCAAGTTACCTTCCGCCGGAGAGCGATGACCACGACCCAGGAGTTAGCCGAGGCGATCTGCCCAATTGTCGAGAACAGTCGCGAACCGATCCCAATAACGCTGATGAACCACGATGTGGACGGTGCCGCCGAGATCAGCCGCGTTCGACGCCGAGGACGGACGCCTGTGCACCGAATTCGCCGGGCTCGCCGACGAAGAGCAGCATGCCGTTGCCGAGGTCTTGCGCCTGCGGCTCGCCTCGGCCCGACCCCGCTCGACAGGTAGGGGGCCAGAATGATCGCCGGTCTTTGCCTGTCGGACCGGGTCCGAACAAAGCAAAAATCCTCGCAAGTTGCTATGCCAGATCATTTTTTTCCGACCGCGTCTCGGGCATCGCTTGCTCCGGAGACCGCGGGATTGTCCGCATTCCGGCCCGCCGCCGACGTCTGCTTTCGACCCAGAGCGGCCGTTCGTCCGAGAGCCAGAAGATGCGCGCCGGCCCTAGCTCGCTGGCGGGACGTAGCCCTTCGGCGCCTGGTGGCTAAGCGCGAGCATGTTGCCGTCAGGGTCTCTGAAGAAGGCCATATACAGGTCGTAGGTCGGCTGGCGCGTGATGAGGTGGACTGGGTGCTCGAACACCACGCCTCGGCTCTTGAGTTCGCGGACCGTCAGCGAAATGTCTGCGCAGTCGAAGTAGATCACCGCGCCTCCGACAGGCGTTCCGTCGTGCCCTTTCTCGAGCAGTAGGCTCAGGCCGCCGCAGTCGAAGAACACCATGTGAGGCTGCGGTCGGAAGATCTTCCGCAGCCCCAGCGTCTCTGCGTAGAACGTCTCGGCGGCGTCAACGTCCGTGACGTTCAGCGCGATCTGACTGACCGAACCCAGGCCTAGCTGCATCGTTGTCTCCTCGACCGTAAGAAGTGCATGTCCTGCTCCATCACTCCGGGCTGCCGTAGGAGGCGGCCCAGATGACAAAGCCTCTACCGCGTCTAGGTGACCGCAGACATCAGCCCAGGTTGCGAATCCTCGCCCGATAGGCTCCAGGCGTCTCCCCGCAGACCGCACTGAACGCGCGGATCAAGGACGTCGCGCTCCCGTAGCCCAGCTCGTCGGCGATCTGTTCCACCGTCTTGTTGGTCGTCCGCAGCAGCGCGCTCGCGCGCTCAACCCGGCGCGCGCGGGAATAGCCGGCCGGCGTGCAGCCGAACGCTGACTTGAAGAGGCGCAAGAGGTGAAACTTCGAGATGGCGCACTCGGTCGCCAGAACCGCCAGGGCCGGAGCTTGCGCCGGCTGGTCATCGATCAGGTCGCGAACCCGCTGTAACCTTGCGAGTAGCGCGCGTCGCGTCGCAGGCCTGAGCGCCGGAATCCTTTCCGCCTGTCGGCGGTGCAACTGTGCCGTCGCCATCAGGCGGCCCAACAGGAGCAGCCCACGCTCCTCCCCGAAGTCCTCGCTGGGGTCTTGTCGCTCGAAGCTCGACCTGACTGTCGCCAGCTCGTTGGCGATCAGGCCGTCTGGAGCGAACACGAGTTCAGGGAAGGCAGGCGCAGCGGCCGCCATACCCTCCAGAGCGCCCGCCGGGTCGCTCAAACTGGCCCAGGCGTCGTTCGCCAGATCATTGGAAAAGAAGACGCACAGCGTTTCGCTGATCGTCCTGCCGGTAAACTCCAACTCGTATGGCTGTCCGGGGTTGAGGATCAGGGCGCGAGCGCCGTCGAGCGCATGGCTGGCGCAGTCCGCCCGGTAGACCACGCCGCCCCTGGCCGCCCACTTAATGGAGAACGCACCCTCGGCGTCTCTCAAGCCGCCTCCGATCGCGTGTCCGTTGACAACAGCGATGAGCGACTCGTCGCGGCCCTCGACCTCGGCGTGCCAGACCCGCCGCTCGCCCTTGCCACCCTGAACGAAGGTCATTCTCGTCATTTGGGGAAGTCTGCCAATGCGAAGGCGAGGTTCGTGCCGCGAAGGTGGCAGATGGCGGTCGCGGCGCCAACGCCACGCGAACGTCCAGTGCTGCGATGACCGCTCTTGACTCAAAGCGGTCATAGCGAAGGCCCCGATTGGGCAGCTCGCTGATGTCCGCTTTCGACCCATAGTGGACACCCGCCCGGACATGCCGGTCGCCTTGGCTCCGCCCGCCATTTGGCTTGCGCTCCAGCCTCTCTTGCATGGCGTCGATGACCGCTTCGTGCTCCCAGCGTCTGATCCGACACGCTAGGCTGGGCGAGCACCGGCTCTTCAGAGCCTCAGGCCCTTGATCGGGAAACACGTATCCCATTGACCTTTTCGCGATGTATTCATAGCAGCTTGATCGCCGTGCGATTGCAGGAGAAGCGAATGAATCTCGCAGTCAAAGGCGCGGTGCTGGCGGCAATTGCAGCTGGGGTCATTGCGGTCGGCGGCTGCCAGAAGAGTACCGGCGAGGCTGCGACTGGCTCGGCGAGCGCAACCTCATCCACGGCCAGAATGTCGCCGGGGGCCGCATCGCCCGCAGCCGTCGTGGCGTCGACCCTCCCGCCCGATTGCCAGGCGCTGCTGACGGCCCTGCAGTCGTGCTCGGATCATTTGACGGCGGCCAACTCTCCCGTCGCCGCCCAGTTCCGTACGGCCCTGGAGCAGACCCGCGAGACCTTACCGGCGGCGGCGGGTGATCCGACGCTTCCCGCGCAATGTGCGAAGAGTTTGAAGGACCAAGCAGCCACGGCCCACGACTTGGGCTGCTAGGCGACGCGCGGCCTCAACCTCCAGCCACGCTTCAACGATGACAAGGGCACGGGCGCGATGCTCATAGACCCCGACGGACGGCGGGAGGTCAAATCGGGAGGCTATTGCCGTTGTCGACATAAGCACGCGGCCAGCATGACGATGTAACAGAGGCCCAGCCGGGACATGTGCCACCTTGTCCAGGTCGGCCAGCGCCGTCTACGAGCCCGCTGGTCAACGCGCCCCGTCCTAGCGCTCTAGCGGCAGCTGGTGATGACGCAGACCAGGCCGCGGGGCGTCCGCACCGCACACTCACGCAGTGCGATCACCTTAGCCGTCCCGAGGTATGGCGAAATGCCGTAGCCGTACGCGACCCGGCTGTGCGCGTAGCACGTGTGCGCGGACGCCGCGCCGGCGGTGAAAGCAATGGCGGCGAGGACGGTGCCGGCCGCAACAAGCTTCTTCATAAGAACCCCCCAAGGAAAACGGCACCGCGACCTACGCAGCGACCACGCAATCCATCAGCCGTGACGTCGTAAATTGCAAGACTGGCTTTGTTGGCGCGAACACCGGCACGGACGGACCGTTTTCGGTCCGCTGAAAGTGCAGCTTCACCTTCTGGCCGATCTTCAGGGCCGAGAGGTCGCATTCGACGAAGTTGGTCGCCTTTCGTTCAGCGTCACGTAGCCGATCGCGTAGGGCGCGTTCGCGTGGAACATGAAGCTGAAGGTGTAGATCACCCCTTCACCCGGGGACGCCTCTCCCGTTCCATGATGAGCGTGGCCGCGCCGTGGCGCGTGCCGAGCGGGATGACCAGTGGCTTTTCTAACGGGCGGACGGACCTCCCCGCTATTGAAGCCTGGACCCGCGCCGACCGAGCGAGCGGGGGCGCTACTGCCTCTGGGCCGTGAAGGGAGCCATCACGCCCGGCATGGCCTGTCCCGACATCTGACCCCGGATGACGCCATCCGGTCCAAGGGTCCCGTTCCAGGTCGACACCCCCGTCGCACCGGTCGCGTTCGCGGTGGCTTCCCACTGCCAGGAGATATTCGCCCCGTCGGCGGTTCCCGCGGCCGGCCCGAGCGCATTAGGCCCCTTGCACGTGCCGCTGATCCGGTCGCCGGACTGCTGGAAGGTGCAGACAGGGGTGGTTGTGAAGACGATCTGTCCGTTCTGCTCGAGGACGGCGCTTGCGCTCCAGGTCCCGGAGAAGTCGGCTGCGGAGGCCGCGCCTGCGGTCGCCGCGGCGATCGCGGCGATCGCGAGCAGCGCCGGCAGTGCTGAAACAAACTTCATGACATCCCCTGTTTTGTTGAGCGCGGCCTCTGCCCGGCTGGATTCACGGCGCTAGCGGACGGCGTACGTCTAAGAACCGGGCGTCACGCTATAGACCGGCATGGAGAGCGGCAACCGGCCAACCAGGTCGGGAGCCGAAACCCGATGCGCCGCGATCGGGACGAAATATCGTCGATGAACAATGCCCTGGCCATTCTGTTCATCGCCGCGCTCGCTGGATCGTCCGCCCGGGCAAAGCCTTCGCGCCACCGCTTTCGCTGACCGGGGCGCGACAGTCAACTCGTCTGCAGCCGGAATCTTCACAGCTCCAAGCTTTCCGCTGCCCACATGTGTTATGGCGGGAAAATGGTGGACACCCCCCAACCACGAGCGGGCGGGCGCTGGCCAGCGACCGTTGTTCTCGTCGCGATCGCCGTCTTGGTGTTGGGGGGTCTGTTTACCCCTGTCCTGCCGAGCGTTCTTGGAATGCAGATCTCACTCGCGGCGGGGGCTTTGGTCGCGCTGCTGGTCGCTTGGTGGTCGCGACCGGGCGGGCCGATGAGCGGTCGCGCGCCCGCAAGATGGGTGCGAAATCCGTGGCTGCGCGTCCCGGCCTTCGCGCTGAGTCTCGGTCTCGCCACCTACATTGGCCTGGCGTTCGGGGCGGTTGGTCTGACAGCGGGGCTAGTCGGCCACCCCACGAGCCGAACGCTTACCGTCACCGGCACTGCGCCGGCCAACCCCTGGCAGTGCGCTCACTTCGAGGTCCGCGAGGCGCCGGCGCTGCTCAGTCGAGCGCTTTGCGCACCGCAGAACGCGCTCGACCAGACCACGGCCGGCCAGATTTTGACCGTCACCGGCAAGGGTTTCGCACTCGGCATGGTCGTTCAGACTTGGCAGCTCGGCCCGCCGGCCTAGGTCTCGGTTCTCGACGGGACAGTGAGGACGACCCGGGGGGAGCGGACATTGGAAGATCCCGCTGGCTCGGTGTAGGACGTTGCCCTGCCACCTGAGGACGTTCGTCCATGGAGTTCCGACGCTACGCATTGGCTGATCTGCCGGGCGTGCTACGGCTGTGCGAATTGGAACACTGGTCGTCGTTCGTGGAAGATCCTGAGCGTGCGGACCGCGTGCTCACGGCCCCGGGCGTCACTACCTTTGTTGCAGCTGAAGCGGGGGCGCTTGTTGGATTCTCCCAGCTCCAAAGCGACGGTGAGATACAGGCACACCTCTCGCTGATTGCGGTTCACCCCGATCACCGCCGGCGAGGCATTGCTCGCGAACTCATCGTCCGATCGTTGCGGGAAGCCGGCGGGCTGCGCATCGACCTGATCACGGAGGACGCGGAGAGCTTTTACGCCACCTTTCCACACTTTCGCCGCCCGGGATTTCGGCTGTATCCCAACTACTCAGGCCCGGACCAGTATCGCCCGGAGATCACTTGGAAAGATGGCCGGGTGATGGACCGCTAGCTGCACGGGCGTGGTGACGCGCGACAGCCCGTCGGGCATGAAGAGGTCGTCCGCCGCAGGGGCGGCGAGGCACCGCCGCCTTGGTCGTCGGTCATGCAGCCACACAAGGCGAAGCCAAGTCGCGGTGCTGTGGAGGCGACCGGAGCCCGACCTTCGGTTATGACCGCTAAGCGCCAGAAGCTGCCATTGGCGGAATGCCCGAGAGCGGACATTCCGAGAGTCCGCTATGGGGAGTTAGCGGACATAGGGACCTAGCCAACCAGTGTCTGTGGCGGGCGGCGAATTGACTTTCGCCTGGAGCGAGCGCCCAAGTTATCCACAGGGACTGTCGACGGGGCGCCGCATGCAGGTGCCTGAGCGTCTCCCTGGACGCTCCGGTGCCGGTGCGTCGCCGGTGCTCTCAATGATGCCAGCTAAGAATCCTGCCGGTCTTCAAGATAGGCAGGGCCTTTGCGCGCAGACCCTCAGGCAGCTCCAGCAACTCAGGCAAGATCGGAAAGAAAGATGGACGCGAAGACTGACAAGGAAGCGCTCAAGTGCCCAATCGCGCATGGGTCGACGAACTTCGCAATGCGGTCCAACAGCGACTGGTGGCCGAACCAGCTGAACCTCAAGATTCTTTGCCAGAACTCGTCCCTGTCCAATCCGATGGGCGAGACATTCAGTTATGCGGAAGCATTCAAGAAGCTCGACTTCACGGCCCTGAAGAAAGACCTGGCCGCGCTGATGACGGACAGCCAAGACTGGTGGCCGGCGGATTTCGGCCACTACGGAGGGCTCTTCATCCGGATGGCCTGGCACAGCGCCGGCACCTACCGCGTGGGCGACGGCCGCGGCGGCGCGGGCGCTGGCCAGCAGCGCTTCGCGCCCCTCGACGCTTGGCCGGACAATGCAAACCTCGACAAGGCGCGCCGGCTCTTGTGGCCAATCAAGCAGAAGTACGGCGACAAGATTTCCTGGGCCGACCTCATGATCCTCGCCGGGAATGTCGCGCTCGAGTTCGATGGGGTTCAAAACCTTCGGCTTCGGCGGCGGTCGCGCAGATGTGTGGGAGCCTGACGAAGCCGCCTACTGGGGCAAGGAGGAAGCTTGGTTCCCTGATCCTCATAGCGACGAGCGCTACAGCGGCGTCCGCGATCTCGAGAATCCGCTGGCTGCCGTCAATATGGGCCTCATCTACGTGAATCCGAACGGGCCGAACTTCAAACCCGATCCCGTTGCCGCCGCCGTCGACATTCGCGAGACCTTCAAGCGCATGGCCATGAACGACGAGGAGACGGTTGCGCTGATCGCCGGCGGACACAGCTTCGGCAAGGCCCACGGCGCGGGCGATGCGGCGCTTGTCGGTCCCGAGCCAGAAGCCGCGCCCATCGAGGAGCAAGGCTTTGGCTGGAAGAGCAAGTTCGGTTCCGGCAAAGGCAAAGACGCGATCACCGGCGGCCCGGAAGTCACTTGGAGCACGACACCGACGAAGTGGAGCAACAGCTTTTTCGAGAACCTGTTCAAATATGAATGGGAACTGGAAACGAGCCCGGCTGGGGCCAATCAATTCAGGGCGAAAGGCGACGTTGCGACGATTCCGGACGCCTTCGACGCTTCGAAGAAACATGCGCCAACCATGCTGGTCACGGATCTCTCCCTGCGGATGGATCCGGCCTACGAGAAGATTTCCCGGCGCTTCCTAGCGCACCCGGATGAGTTCGCGGACGCGTTTGCCCGCGCGTGGTTCAAGCTCACCCACCGCGACATGGGTCCGCGCGCGCGCTATCTCGGCCCGGAAGTCCCGGCGGAGGAGCTGATCTGGCAGGACCCCGTTCCCGCCGTCGACCACAAGCTGATCGACGCCGATGACATCGCGGATCTCAAGGCCAAGATCCTCGCCTCGGGACTTTCCGTCTCCGAGCTGGTCGGGGCCGCTTGGGCCTCGGCGGCAAGCTTCCGTGGCTCCGACAAGCGCGGTGGGGCGAACGGGGCGCGCATCCGCCTCGAGCCGCAGAAGGATTGGGAGGTCAACCAGCCCGCTGAACTGGCGAAGGTGCTCGAAACGCTTGAGGGGATCCAGAAAGCGTTCAACGGCGCGGCAGGCGGCGGCAAGAAGGTGTCGCTCGCCGATCTGATCGTTCTCGGCGGCTCAGCCGCCGTCGAACACGCCGCGAAAAAGGCCGGTCACGGCGTGACCGTTCCATTCGCGCCCGGCCGCATGGACGCTTCGCAGGAGCAAACCGACGCGGAGTCCTTTGCTTATCTCGAGCCGGTCGCGGATGGCTTCCGCAACTACCTCAAGGCCAAGTATGCGGTGTCGGCAGAGGAGCTTCTGATCGACAAGGCGCAACTCCTGACGCTGACCGCGCCGGAGATGACCGTTCTCGTTGGCGGCCTGCGCGTCTTGGGCGCGAACCACGGTAAGTCGGAGCACGGCGTCTTCACCAAACGGTCAGAGAGGCTGACCAACGACTTCTTCGTGAACCTCTTGGACATGAGCACCGAGTGGCGCGCGACTGCGGATGAAGACGTGTTCGAGGGACACGACCGCAAGAGCGGCCAACTGAAATGGACCGGCACACGTGTCGACCTCATCTTCGGTTCGAACTCTCAGCTGCGCGCCCTTGCCGAAGTCTACGGCGCCGCCGACGCGCAAGCGAAGTTCGTCACCGCCTTCGTGGCTGCGTGGACCAAAGTGATGGACGCCGATCGCTTCGACGTCGCCTGATTTCGGCGGAAACGCTCTTGGACGCGGCTGGCGGTCAGCCGCGTCAGACTTAATGCCCGCGGCCATCCGAGACGCCGCGGGAGGAAGATTAGATGCCACACGGGGTGGAAACCGTGTTCCGGGAGGAGTTGTGCCGCGCCGGCCTGCCGGGGCACGGAGCGCTGCTGGGTCTGCTCGCACTGTTGCGCGCCTCCGAAGAGACGCATCTCCGCCACGCGGAGGTGGCGCGCATGGCCGCCGAGGCAGGCCTCGCGGTGACGCCCGCCGAGCTCGCCCGCCACCTCAAGACCCTGGCCGACCATGGGTTTCTCGGCCGACTGCCCACCATCGCCGCTGAGATGGTCTTCGACACGGTGCCGGAGCCGCATTCTCACCTCCTCTATGAGGAGCCGGCGCAGATCGTAGATCTACACGTCTCAGCCGAGACGCTACTCGCGATCGTCCGCAACGCGCTGGCCGCGCGGCCCGACGAGGTGGAGGTCCTGGTACGCTTCCGCACTGATCCGGCGGCGGCCTCTGACCGGGCGGCTAGGAGCGAAGCTGACCGGCTGCGCAGCGCAAGGGGGATTGCCAAGGGACCGAAGCGAAGCAACCGCAAGACACGCAACACGAAGACGGCGAGGTCCAAGGGCGCAGCGGCGACGATCAGGTTCCTCCCGTGGACGCCGAACGCGGCCGAACCGCGCTTTGAGGGCGTGCGAGTCCTGCTCGTAGGTGAGTCCCACTACGAAGAAGCGAGCCTTCACGACGCCGACGCGAGCAGTGATTGCACGCGCAACGTCGTTCTGGAATGGGGCGTTCACCCGCCCGCGAGGAAGACTTTCTTCGCGAACACCTATGCGATGCTGACTGGGCGGCCGTGGTCTCTCGGCGCCAGCGGTCTCGAGAGATTCTGGAACAGCGTCTTCTTTTGCTATTACGTGCAGACGCTCCTGCCTGGGGGCCAGCGCCACCGGCCGACGCGCCAGATGTGGGAGGCCGCTCAGCCGGTCTTTCGTGACGTCATTGAACGGATAAGACCGGAAGCTGTGGTCGTCCTCGGAGAGGACCTGTGGCAGAACTTGCCAGATCAGGACGAGAGCCTCGACCAGCTCGCCGACGGACTAGGCCTGATCTGCGGCTATACACTTCAGGACGGCAGCATGGTCCCCGCCGCCCACACGCACCACCCATCATCACCAGGGTTCAGACCAATGACATGGCATCCCAAGGTTCAGGGCTTCCTCCAGTGGGTCGCTTCGCGCTGAATAAGGTCCCCGGCTTGTTGGCGGCAGGCGTCCACGCAGTGTCCGCTAAGGGTCGGAAGCAGACACCGCCTTGCCGCCGGAAAGCGGACCTTCGCGATCACAACCTGGTTCGGTCCGGCTTCTCGCTTCGGCGGCTCGGGCCTGGGACGTGATGGACGCCCGGGTATGCGAGCACTACCTTCGTCGCAGAGAGGCGGATGAGTTCCGTGCCGATGCTCCCTTTCGCGAAACGAACCGCGAGTGCGCGCGCCGTTACGGCTTGGCTGGCGGCGCTCGCGGCGTCGGCGATCTCGTCGGCCAATGCCGCATCGAGTCAGCCGGAATGGGCCGGCTTCGGCGAACCCGGCCAACACGCCACGCGAACGGTGGCGATCATCGCCACTGAGATGAAGTTCATGCCCAGCGACCTCGCCGTAGCGAGGGGCGAGACAGTGAAGTTCGTGATCACCAATCGCGGCAAGATGAGACACGAGTTCGTAATTGGCGATCAGGGCTTCCAGGCGCAGCACATGAGGGAGATGGCCCAGATGCCGGGCATGACGATGTCCGAGGCCAATGAGGCCGATCTCGGGCCGGGGCAGACGAAGACGCTCGTGTGGCGTTTCTCCAAGGCCGGTGAGTTCCTCTTCGCCTGCGATCTACCGGGCCACGCCCAACAAGGGATGCTGGGCCACATCCACGTGCGCTGACGGAGCGGGATCGTTCCGGTGGCCGGCCTGGAACTCGGCGCGGGAGCTGCGCGTGCTTGTCGGGTCCCGCAACGGCCACGAATGTCAGCTTTGGGTCGGAAGCGGACATCCGGTCATTGGCCGGAAGCGGTCAATCCGAAGATGAGCCGACGGATAGGTATTTGCCGCATGCACAAAGGCCCAGCGGGAGGAGCCAATCCACGCCGCTGGGCCTTCTGCCGATCCGGGACGTTTGGACAGGCCGAGAAGCGTGTGCACAAAACCCATCACGGGACAACTTCCGCTTAGGGCCGAGAGCGGACGTTGAGCGCCCGCTCGTAAGCGGGCCTTCATGCCGAGAATCTCACATTAGTCGCCTGCCTGGACGAACAGCATCTTCTGGCGCTCCAATCTCGACGATCTAAGGAGCTGAAGCGCGGTGCTGCTGACCCTGGCTTGGCGCAATCTATGGCGACGACCGGTCCGCACCTGGCTTAGCGTGCTGAGCATGACGATCGGGGCGAGTCTGCTGGTCTTCATGTTGTCCTTCCAGCTCGGGGTCTACGACGCCATGAAGGCGAACGCGCTGAGGCTGTTCGACGGCTTCGCGCAGATTCAACCTTCCGGCTATGCTGACGATCCTGACGTCGGCAAGACCATCGGTGACGCGCAGACGCTGTCGGTGCGAGCGACGGCAATTCCCGGCGTCGCCGCCGCTGCGCCCCGCGGCGTCGCTTACGTCGTGCTCGCCGGCGGCGATGCGAGCTACGGAGCGGCGATCGTGGGCGTGGATCCTTCGGCTGAGGCGAAGGTCTCGACCCTGCACGCGACCGTTCGGCAGGGGCGCTACCTGAGCGCTGGCGACGACGGTGCCATCGTTCTCGGCGATGTCTTCGCTCGCAACCTCGGCCTGAGGGTTGGCGACAACATCACGATGCTGGGATCGGCGCTCGATGGAACGATCGCGGCGGACCGATTGAAGTTGATCGGCTCGTTCCACACAGGGATCCCGGAGCTGGATCGTCAGCTCGCCGAGATGCCATTGGGACGGTTTCAGCGCGACTTCGGTCTGGGAGACCGGTCCACCCTGATCGCGCTCACCGGACCGAGCCTGGCGGCGGTGAACGCCGCTCTTCCGCAGATCCGCGCACTCGCCGCGCCCGACCATCTGACCGTCGAGGACTGGGGCTCGCTGCAGCCGGCGCTGAGGGAGGCGATCACCCTCGACTTTTCGATCGGCATGCTCTTGTACGCAACTCTGGTGGCGGTCGTCGCTTTCATCATCCTCAACACGCTTCTGATGTCTGTGCTTGAGCGGACCCGCGAGTTCGGGACGCTCCTGGCTATCGGGATGCGGCCGGATCTCCTCGGACGAATGCTCTGGCTTGAGCTGTTCCTGCTGTCCGTGCTTGGCGTCGGGCTCGGCATGCTAATCGGCGGCGCCGCGGCTCTCTGGTTCGAGATCCATGGCATCGCGGTGGGCCACCTCGAGGGCCTTCTTGCTCAATGGGGCCTTCCGGGCCGGCTCTACCCGGCCGTCAGCGTTACCAGCTTGCTCGCCGGACCGCTGGCCATCGTCGCGTCGGTCGCGTTCGGCGGCATCGTCCCCTATCTGCGAATCCGTGGCTTGCAGCCACGCGCTGCGATGGCCGCAGGGTGATCGCGGCGGCCAGGCTGCCGGCGATGAAGAGTCCGACGTTGGGAGCCGAAGGTCGAGCCTTCTTTTCTCAGGCGTCCGGCATCGGCCCCTTAACGCTGTGGAAAGCATGCCCTGCGTAGAGCCAAGCGCGATAACGCTAAGCGCTTACCGTTGTGTTGTGCTCTGACCCCGCCTCGGCGGGGTCTTTTTATTGGCGGCGAGTGTCGGCGTGCGAGCTTGAAGACCGTCGCTACCCAAAATGGACGCCTACCCGAACCCTCAACGAAGCGGTAGGCATTGGCCCTTCGTACTGGGATAGGCGAGTTGGCGCGATACATCGTCAGGCTCCACGGACCCGATGGCGGGGTGATCTCCGAGGACGCGCACGACCTCGACGATGACAACGCGGCCATCGACTACGCCGGCGACCTCGACTACCCGCACGAGATAAACGTTTGGGAAGGTCAGAGGCTCGTCGTGCGCTTCACCTCACGCCAATCGCCCCCCTAGTCGGCGTGCCCGCAGTCAGACCACGGGGCCGCGTGGCTGAGGCGTCGCGGGCGACGAGCCGGCCGAGCGAGGCTGTTAGAGCGAGCTGGCGACCGTATTGAACTTGGTTCTGAGGTGCGTCCCCACGGTGGTGACCGCCGTGATGATGACGACACTGATCAGGGCGACGATCAGGCCATATTCGATCGCCGTCGCGGCGCTCTCGTCGCGGGCAAAACGGGCGACGAACCGACCCATCAAGGTCCCTTTCCGAAATTGGCGCGACGTGGCGGCCGGTGGACCAACACGTCTCGCGCAGACAATATCGGCAACCGGGGCTTAACCATCCGTGAAGCGCCGGCTTAGGCGACCTGCGTGAACAGCATAGGTTTGGAAGCGGACCTCGGGTACTGCCCGACGGCGGACTATCACTAACCACCAACCAGGCGCGGAACGTAGCCGTCACTTCTTCGCCGCTCTGGGACGCTCGATCACAGCCGCCCGCGAAGCTGGTTGCAGCGAGGACGAGGCGGAAATCCGCTGTCGGTCTTGCGACGTGTTTCCGCTCATTCGAGTGTCTGCTTTGGGTCGAAAGCGGTCATCGGTGCCCGCCGGAAAGCGGCCCTTCGTTATGGCAGCTATGAGTCATTAGCAGCCATCGCCCAGCCCCGTTGCCGCCAGCCGTCGGAGCGGCGTTGAGTCCGCTTTTGACTCAAAGCGGTCATAACGAAGGTCCGCTTTCCGGCGCCATGCCAATGACCGCTAACGACCCAAAGCAGACCTCCGCTGAGCCGAGCGACGCCGCGCCGCGCCGGCTCCGGGTCAGCGGTTGCTTTCAGACCCGCTCGCCAGTCCGCTCGGCCCTGAACAGCGCAGCCGCGCGCGTTAGCCGCTCGGCGGGATCGCCCCGGTGGTAGGGATGCTCGGATGGTTCGATGCGGTCGAGGAAGCCCTGGTAGGTGACTGCCTGCCGCGCCGCAGCGATGGGCGCCAGCAACGCTGACGCCCGGTCCGGGTCGCATCCGGGCGCCGTGGCGCGCCAGAGTTCGTGCCATCGTCGCCGCGAGGGCTCAACGTCCCCGGCGCCGATCCGGTCGAAGAAAGCCGGCTGGTCCAGTAGCGGGTGACCGACGGCGCAGTCGCCCCAATCTAGCAGGGTCAGCCGTCCGCCCTCGCCGCGCAGGTTTCCCGGATGGGCGTCGCCGTGCACGAGGGTGTCCGGCAGAGCGCAGTCGGCAACCGCAGCGAACCGCCGCTCTAGGTCGTCCGCGAAGGCTCCGATCGTGTCCCGGCCCCCAGGCGCAAGGTCGGTGGCGTTGCGCGCGATGACCGATCGGATGGCCGGGATCAGGACAGGCGCTCGCAGGTCGGGCAGGCCAAGCGCAAGCAAAGCGTCCACCTTGCCCGCCCAGCCCCGTTGCAACCCCACGAGCAGATCGATCATAGGCGGCAGCGCCGGCCCGGCGGAGAAATAGAGGTCGTCTCCTGGGATCTCCGGCATCAGGATTCGGCAGCCGTCGTGGCCCAGGAGCCGCGGGACCGGTCCGCCCGCCATCGCCGTCAGGATGGCGCCTTCATGGGCGAAGAAGGGCGGGACAACTTTCAGCCACAGGGTGTCCCCCTCGACCGGAATCCGCCACAGGCTCGAGAGGTTCCATGTGCGCAGCTGTACAGGTGGACCAGCGCGGACATAGCCGTGCTTCGCGAGCACTCCCTCCGCCCATGTCAAATCTGCCGCGGGCCCGCCTGGCTTGGCGTAGTCCAGCCTCAGGGGGTGCTCGTCCAGCACGCCGTCCCAGGGTTCGGTGGCGACGGGGCTTGCCGAAGTCTGCGCGAGATAGGTGATCTCTATGCCGGACGGCGCCGGCTCACCGACCTGCAACAGGCGTAGTACGGTGATCTCCGCCCCATACCGCGCTCGAGCGGCTTCCACCACCGGCTCGATGACTTGCCACCATGGCGGTTCGACCGGCATCGGCGGCAATGCGCCTAGCAGACGTCCGTCTGGGGTCACCAGCACGATCCGCGCAACGCGTGGGGGCGGCGGGCTCATCGTTCGGAGATACCGCGGCCGGCTATCCCGCCGCCAGCTCCATCGCGAATGTCCGCTTGCTGGTCGGGAGCCGAGGTCCGCTCTCGACCCAAAGCCGACATCGGCCGGATGGGGACTTAACCGCCCGCCGACGCGTCGCCAGCGACCTTCCCCTCCGCCAGCGCGATGCCGTCCAGGAACAGCTTGCGTTGAGCTAGGGTCGCGCAACCAGTTTGCCGCGAAGGCCTCGAGGGGTTGCGAAGACAGGGCGCGAAAGCGCGCCAGCGCCGCCTGCGCCTCGCTGGCTTGGGCGAGGTGACCGTAGGCGGCGGCCAGGAAGGCCTGGGGCGCCGGCGCGTCGATCTGCTGGGCGGACTCCTTCAACAGCGGGACCGCTTCGCTGAACCGCCCCTGCTGGAACAGCGCCCGGCCGATGAAACTGATCGTGTGCGGTTGCACCGGTCCCAATGGGTCCAGCCGAAGCGCGGTCCTGAAGTTCTCGATGGCGGCGTCCGTCTCTCCGGCGCGAACGCGCAGAATGCCGCTGTTCATCCAAGCGTGCGCGCAACCGGCGTTCAGCGTCAGGGCGCGCTCGACGAGCGCCACAGCGGCCGCATAGTCTTCTTCGAGGAAATCGACGTTAGCGGCGACTCTGGCGAGCACGGAGGGGTCGTCGCCAGCCGCCCTCAGCGCCCGATGCGCCAGCTCGAGGCCAAGGCGGCGATGACCCTCCAGGTCATCTGACCACTCATACAGGACGATGATCCGGTGGCAGGACGCAGCAAGGGCGAGGGCGGGACCGAAGTCAGGGTCGAGGGTGATGGCGCGGCTCGCCAGATCCAGCGCCTCCAGCATATCGGCCCGGACGAAGGTTCGCTGCAGGGGTAACGCGCGAAGGTAGAGGTCGTAGCTGCTCAGGTTGTCGGTGGGCCGGGCCGAGGCGCGGCGGATCTCGGCCTGCTGCACCGTCGGCTCGATCTTGCCGGCGACGGCCAGCGCCACGCTGTCCTGCAGGGCGAAGACGTCCTCGAGCGTGTCCTCGAAGCGATGCGTCCAGATTTGCGCGCCGTCCACAGCGTCGATCAGCTGCACGCCGATGCGAACACGGCCGCCGGCCTTGCGCACGCTGCCTTCCAGCACGTAGCGCACGCCGAGTTGACGCGCGGCGTCCTGGGCGGCGACGCCCTTGCCCTTGAAGGAGAGGCTCGACCCGCTGGCGATGACGAAGATCGAGCGGATGCGCGAGAGAGCCTCGACGATCTCCACCACCATGCCGTCGGCGAAGTAGTCTTGCTCTGGGTCACCCGAGAGGTTGGCAAACGGCATGACGGCGATGGAGGGCTTCGAGGGCAGCGCGAGGGCCGGGCCGGGCGCGGCTGCAACGGTCGTCGCGCCGATCATCTCAGCGATGCTGGCGGTGACCTTGAGCCAGCCAGACGCGTTCGTATCGCCCGTCCAACCTGCGAGGTCCGCGCACTGAGTCTGGTCGAAGGGCATCGGAAGCCGCGCACCATCGACGGTCAGCTGGACGAGCTTGTGGTCCTCGCGCGCTCGGTTGGCTTCCGACAGGACCCACTCGGACTTCACCGCCTCCGCCGACCAGATCACTAGCGCGACTTTGGCTGCAGTCAGCTGCTCCTCGATCGCATGGGTGTAGGCGTGGTGAGCCAGCAGCTCGTCGTCCAGCCAGACGCTGTAGCCGAGCGCCTTGAGCGCCTCCGCAGCCGCCTGGGCCTGCTTCGCCGTCGAGCGGGCATACGAGATGAAGACGTCTGACATGGGCCTGCAAGCCGCCCCCTGGCGGCGGGCGCGACCCTAGCTAGGCGGTGAAGGCAGGGGCAAGGGAAAGGTGGCAGCGCGGTTGGTCGCCGACGCCGGCGTGGACGCAGAGTCCGCTTCGACTCATTCCGGACGATCGTACTCGGCGCGCAGATCCGCCTCGACGCTCTGGAGCAGCCGCCTCCGCGTGGCAGGGCGCCTGACCAACCCTGCGATGAGGACGAAGACGCGCATGACGGGCAGGTAGGGCGCCATCGCCGACGTCAGCGCCGCGGCGGACACACCGGCCTGCCGCGCGTACTCGGACTGCATGGCCGCATTAAGCGCGCGCTGCCGCTTTGGATCGCCGAAGCTCTGCGGGACGAGGTCGGAGAGGATGATGTGGCAGGTCGCAAGCTCGAGGCCGGCGCCCCGCGCTTTGCGGCGAACCAGTCGATGAGTTTCGGCCCCTCCGCCGTCATGATCACGTTGGCGGGGTGAAGGTCGCAATGGGACAGCCCGTCCGCCGGCGGGAGGCGCTCGATCAGCGGAAGGATACCTGTGGCGATGTGCGTCGGAAGTGTGCCGCCGGACGACCGCAACGCGCCGTCCATTTGATCGCGCAGGGGCAGCACGTCCGGCGGCGGCGGTGTCTGGTGAACGGACATACAGAGGGTCGCGAGGATCGCGCCGCGCCTCCACGGGCGTTATGGCGCCGGTCAGCAAGAGTTGCAGCAGAGTCGGTCCATCCAGGCGCGGCAGCACGATGCCGAAGCGGTCCTCCAGGGTCACCTCGCCCAACACTTCAGGCGCCGGGCCGCCAGCGGCGAAGACGGCGCGGGTCATCCGCGCCTCGTGCTCGCCGAGCCACCGAGGGATGGCGGCCTTGAACAGCTTCAAGACCTGACCGGGCGCCCAGGCGTGGATGTCCGCCATTGCCCCTTCGCCGATCTTCTCCCCGAGGGATCCCCGCATCGCCCGTCCTCTGCCCGTGGTCGGGCCGTAGCACGTCCGCTTTCGGGCTGGGCACTAAGGACCGCTTTCGACCCTAAGCGGCCATCCAGTCGCTCGCCGGACAGTCGTCCAGGCTCGTCCCCTAGGTCATCTCGAGCCGGCGCAAACCAGCCAGTTGGGAGTCCACGATCTTCTCCCGATTGCGCCAGGCGATACGCATGCCCTTTTCGTAGTAGGCGAGCGTTAACGTAGGCACCATCGCCATGACCTTCCGCATGATCTGCTTGGCCTCGTCGAGCCGGTCGTTCATGGCCATGGCGTTTGCGACATAGGTCCAGGCGAGGTAGTCGTTCGGGTTGGTGGTTGTTAGGCGCTGGGCCCAGGTCAGCGCCTCCGGCCAGTTTCCCAGCGCGGCGTAGGCCCAGCAGAGCGGTCGCTCCGGCTTGGGCCGTGTCGCCAGCATCAACTCGATGGCTTCCTCCGCACGACCCGCCTGGATCAGACTGGCAAAAAGCCCAGTGCCGCCCCGCTGGCCGAACATCGAGTCCATACCAACCATGGCGGTGGCGCGTTCGGCGAGGTCCAGCGCCAGGGCCTCGTCGCCGAACAGTCGGTGCGCGTACGCCGCCGCTTGCGTCACCATCGGATTGCCACGGTCAAGCGACAGCGCCCGATCGACATGCCGCAGGGCTTCCGCGATGTCCTCATCGGGCTTCCGGCTGAACATGGTCGTAACTGACATGCAAAGAAAATAGGCGAGGAAGGCGTGCGCCCCGGCGTAGTTGGGGTCTCGCTCGACGGCCTGGCGCAACAACGCGATGATCTCATCGCGTTCGCCGACGGTGTTCATGTGTCATCGTGGAGGCGCGGACGCGCAGCCCCCACGCGTCGAGCCGTTCGATGTCAATGTCGCGGACCCGCTTCTGCTCCTCACCCATGATCGCGGCGGAGATATCGATGGCGGCGACTCGGGCGATGGCGTCGGCCGCGTCGAGCGAGTTACCCTGCTCGTCGTAGCGCGCGCCCCAGACTTGCGCGCCCGAGCCGCCCCTGGTCAGCTTCAGATTGACCCGATAGCGGTCGTCCGCGTGGTGGACATTGCCAGAGACGACGTAGCTGACGTCCAGGGCGCGGCCCAGCGCGGCCAGATCCTTTGTGGCGTCGTGCGTGGTGGTGATCCCGAACGAGCGATACCCGAGCAGCGTCGCCAGATTGTCGATCAGGCTCTCACCCCAGAACGCCGTCTTGCCTTCATCGCCGGCGGCGAGGATTTGCAGACCGATCGACGGGACGGTGGTGACGATCCGCTGTGACTTGTCCGCCTCGCCCGGCGCACGCGGCGCCGGTTTTGCGACGGTGCTCAGCGCCTGGATCAGCCGGTTGCGGTAGGTCGTCTCGTCGAACTCGGCCCGATTGAGCATCTGCCGGTCAGCGAGCGACAGGCGCAGCAGACCCGGCAGCTTGGTGTCGTCGAGTTGGACGACGAACACCGGCTTCCCCTCGTCGAGGACGAAGCTCAGCTCTTTCAGGCAATGGTCGGATTCTACTGACGACTTGGTGGCGACGAACAGCATCCCGGCCGCGCCAGATAGCGCGTCTGCGATCGCCTGGCGCCAGACGCTGCCGACGTGGATGCCTTCGTCGTACCAAAGATTGAAGCCGGCCTCCTGTAGCCAGCGCATCTCGGCATAGACCAGGTCGCTGTCGGCGTGGCCGTAGCTGACGAAGAAGAATGGCTGGCCGCCGACGTAGCTCGGCTCAGGACGTTCCGCCATGACCCTTCTCCCGATGGACCGCGTGGCCCATCGTCCTCCTGTGCCCAGACCCTAGCTAGGCTATGAAGCTCGGGGCAAGGGAAAGGTGGCCGTGGGACGTCGTCCGGGGGTTCGCGCCAACGTCTGCTAACCCTCCTTTGCGGACTCTGGGAGCGTCCGCTTTCGGGCATCCAGCTAATGACCGCTATTGGCGCTTAGCAGACATAAGAAGCGCGTGCGTTCGAGCCGATTGGGCTTCACGCCGGGATCATGGCTCCGTACCGCCGAGCTGGCAGGCGAGTACAAGGCCTGGCGGCTAGCACCCTAGCCCTTGTGGCAGACCTTGCCCTTGGCGATGCAAGTGTTGCCGCAGGGAACGCCCTTCACGCAGTGCGGAGGGTGGCTCGATGACGACGACGAGCTGGTTGGGGTTGTAGCCGCTGCCGCCGCAGGCGGACACTTCACGAACTTCCCGGTTTTCGGGTCCTTGCACTGCTTGGCGTCGGCCACGCCTGCGCCCAGCGCCAGGATGACCGCGAGCAATAAGGCACGCTTCATGGTGGGTTCCTCCTCCCCATTTTGGGTAGCTTGTACCCTGGGCTCGATGCGACGTGGTGTGAAGGGGCGGCGGTGTTACGAGTTCGATGCTGGGGCCGCCGCACCGTTGTTGGAGAGATGGTTTGACAGCTGTTGCAGGAAGTCCTCCGCCGGTTGCCCGGCTGCGCTGGCCATCTGCTGAACCTTATCGCTCCCCAGAGCGTCTCGAAGTTGGTCCGCGCTGACCGGGAGATTCTGACCATCCCCAGTCCACGAGGCGACATGATCGGCGAGCCCGTTGGCCGCGAGGTGCTCCATCATCGCGCCCAATCCACCGGCGTTGTCGCCGCCGGCCAAGCTGCTAAGTCCGTCCAACAGCCCCATGGTTTTGGCCTCCTGTGCTGGGGCGTTCAGCTTAGAAACCGATTGTGACGCTACGGCGCCCGCGCCGGGTCTGGAAGCGTACGACGGCGAGCAGCCCAAGTGCAGACGCTCGGCGCCCACCGTCGAGCATGCGCTGTCAGGTCTTCCGGCGGAAAATCATGTCGTAGAGGAAGATAACCAGCATGGCGCCGGCGATCGCGACAATAACTTCCACGACAAAGCCACCCATGCCGCCGGCGCCGCCAAGGCCGCTAAGCACGGGTATGTGGTTGACGATGAACCCGCCGACGAAGCCGCCGACAATGCCGAGCAAGATATCCAGGAAGAGACCTGAACCGCTCTTGTTGATGATCTTGCTGGCCACGAAGCCGGCAAACCCGGAGACAACGATCCACACTATAAAATGTATCATTTCCCTCCCCGATCGTTCCTGCCAAGGCCGTCTGGCCTGGCTGCATTGACGCTATCACTGCGTCAGAGCAACCTAAACCCTGCTCGCGTTTGCCGCGACTTCCGAATGTCCGGGTCTGGCTCGGCTTCCTGCGCGGCACATGGCGATGTCGTTAGAGTGCGTCCAGCGGCCCGTCCGCGCCGCGCAGGAGGTGAGCGTCGTGCTGAAGGAATTCCGCGAGTTCATCGCGCGCGGCAACGTCGTCGACCTGGCGGTCGGCGTCATCATTGGCGGCGCATTCGGCGCGATCGTGAAGAGTTTGGTCGACCAGGTGATCATGCCGCCGATCGGGCTCATCACTGGCGGCGTCGATTTCGCAGCCCTCAAGCTGGTGCTCAAGCAGGCCGATCCGGCGACGAAGGCCGCGGAGGTCGCAATCGGCTATGGCGTCTTCATCAACGCGGTGATCGACTTCGTCATTGTGGCCCTCGTCATCTTCCTCATGGTGAAGGCGATCAACAGCATCAAACGCCAGGGGGCCGCTGCCGAGGCGCCGCCGCCGGGGCCGACACCGACCGAGGCGCTGCTGACCGAGATCCGCGACCTGCTCAAGGCCGGCGAGCGAAGTGCGTGAATCTGACCCGTCACTTCGATAAGTGATCACCGAGTCCGGACGCCGCACTCGAGAGTGACGTCAGTTCTGAGGAGCGGGAACATCACCCCACCCCGACGACGAGCTAGTCGTAGCTAGTGGGCGTGCTCGTGCGCTTCGCGGCGCTGGGCCTGAAGCTGCTCTCGTTTGTGGACAGCCAACTCGTGGCCGACCACGCAACCGACTGCGGCGCCGGCAAGGGCATGGTGGTGCGCAAAGTGGCCCGCGACCGCACCGACTGCAGCGCCAGTAATGCAACCAGCATCGGCCGCGCTCGCCACCAATGAAAACGCGACGGCCACTGAAATGATGGATGACTTCATAGGAGCCCTCTCTGGCGCCGCTCGACCGCTGATCGGATGATTGTGTGGCGCTAGCAAGGCAGCGTCGGGCTCACGCTCGAGCGCCTCCTCGATGCCCGCAGATCGCAGTCGTCTCCTCCTGACGCTAAAGCCCTCGAACACGCCGGCCTTGAGTCCGCCTTGGGTTGTAGCGGACGTTGTTCCCGCCGCGAAGCCGACCTTCCGGATGTCTGCTGTGCGCCAATAGCGGTCATGAGCCCGGTCCCCGAGAGCAGCAGACATTAGGTGTCGACGGAAAGCGGACGACAGCCCGGCGCCGGAGGCAAATTGAAGGCGTTCTCAAGTCCGAACGTTGATGATCCGGCGTTGGGTGGCGCTGATGTGGCCCGCCTTCCAGCCACCCTTGCAGGCCAGCGCATAGATGCGGCGCGCGAGCAGCGTGGGCCCGTCTGCTGGAACGCTGCGCTCGAAGCTTCGGCCCTCTCGCTCGATGGCGAGCTGAAGCGACTCCAGCACCTGACGATCTTGTTCGAAGATTGGGTTGACCGCGTCGGCCCAGGCGACGAGCGGCTCTGCCCTGTCGCCGGCAGGACCGGTGGAAACCATCCACTCCTGCCGACAGGTCGCAGCTCCCGTGGGCACCATGTGCATAACGATCCGCATCGGGCCCTGAGGGCCGACGTTGAACGCCACCGTCACGCGATCAGGAAGCTCGAAGATCAGCGCAGTCATTGCCGTCGCCGGAATCGGCTCGGCGGCGTCTGCCGTCGGCGGCGCGAAGACGGCAAGGCCGCGGTCGGTGCGCCGCATCTCAATAGCCTGTTCGCGAAAGCCCAGCGCCTGGTTGGCGAAGAATTGGCCATGCGTGAATGGGTGAGCGAAGACAGGGTGGCACCAGTCGAGATTATTCTCGATCACCGCCAGAGCGGCGCAGTCGAGATCAAGCGAGCCTTGAACCCAGTTGAAGTCGCCGAACTCGCCGACGGGAGCCGGCGCGCCGACCGGCGGACCCTCACCCATCCAGACCCAGATGTAGGCGTGGGCTTCCATGCAGGGGAACCCGCGCACTCCCGCGCCCTTGGCAATCTTCTGGCCACCGACGAGCGATGGAATGTGGACGCAGCGACCGTCCCCCGCGTAGCGCCAGCCGTGGTAGCGGCAAGCGAGCCCGCCTTCCTTCACCTCGCCGAGGTGGAGCTCGACGCCGCGATGCGCGCAACGGTCTTGCACAGCGTGAGGGTGGCCGTCGGCGTCGCGGAAGAGGGCTAGTCGCCAATCGAGCACGCGGGCGGCGACTGGCGTGTCCGCGAGCCGTTGCGAAGCGAGCGCTGCATACCAATAGTCGAGCGGAAAAGCGGAGCGCTCGGTCGCGCCGGACCCACTCTCGACATTGGCCTCCAGCATGAATTTGACCCGCGCTCTTCATCCGATCGCATGGATGTGGGGCCGCTTGCTGCAGACGCAATCGTTTTTCGCGCGGCTACAGCGCTGATGTCGTCTCGCAGGGCCGACGTCTGGCTACGGTCGAGAGCGGTCATCGGCGACGGGCGCAGAGCGGACGCTTGGGATGGCCGCTATGCGCCAACAGCGGTCATAAGACGCTCTTTGCGCGCGCCACGAGTGCGCCGCAACTCTCGCTTGTTCCCGGGCGAGTTCCTCTTTCCACACGACGAAGGTGTTCGGGAGTGGTCCAAGCGGCGCTGCTTCCACCAGGACGTCCACGACCGCGCGAAATCCGGGCTCGCGCCATTCGCGCGCCGTTCGCCACCAGGCTCTCGATCCGGGCATCGCGAGCCAGGCCCGCATGCTCGCGAGCGTGCTTTCAAAGGACGCATGATCCAGCATGCCCTGGCGGTGTTGGTAGTACGTGTCCTCAAACCCGAAGAAGATCGCTTGGGTGATGTAATGAAACCGGCCGAAGTCATCGCTGGTGACGGCGCTGTCGCCGTGCGCCACCCGGCTCAGAAGCTCCGTTCGATCTCGCCATCTCGAAATTGGTGTCCGCGGCGCGCCCGGCGCGCCCCTGTTGGAGCAGCGCGCGCTGGTTCCTCTCGGCCTGCCGCACCTGAGCGTTCACCTGGCGGATCTGAAAGTAAAGGAACACCAGTGAAATCAGCACCGCTGCGCCGCTGACGAAGCTGCCGAGCGACGCAAGATCGGAAAGTGTCATTGGGGGCCCCCGCCGTTTGTATTCGCTTGGGGTCAGCCTAGGCGTCGGCGAACGGCATGTCTTCGACCCGAGTTGTAAACGGCCGCTTTCCAGCACGCCCCCTGTCCGGAAATGACGGTGGGTTCAACTGATCGCCGCAACACATTCGGCGAACTTCTCCGCTGGTGTCTGATAGAGCAAGGTCTTTCTGGGCCGCTCGTTGAGCTGCCTTGCGATGGCACTGAGCTTGGCCTGGCTGTGCAAGGACAGATCGGTGCCATGCGGCAGATACTGGCGCAGCAGTCTGTTGGTGTTTTCGTTTGAGCCGCGCTGCCACGGAGATCGAGGATCACAGAAGTAGACCTCGACGTCGGTGGCCAGAGCCAGGCGTTGATGATCGGCGAGCTCCTTGCCTCTGTCCCAGGTCAACGACCGGTAGAGTTCGCCGGCAGCTTGCGCGATTGTTTGATCAGCGCCGAGACGACGCTTTCGGTGTCCTTGTTGGCGACCTTGATCACATCACGTAGCGCGAGTGGCGCTCGACAAGTGTTGCGACATAGCTATTCTTGGCCCCGCCGATCAGATCGCCCTCCCAATGGCCGGGGACAGCGCGATCTTCAACGGATGCGGGTCTCTCGCTGATGGAGACGGCATCCTTGATCTGGCCGAGCCCGTTTCGCTTCAGGCTGGCGTGCCTGGAGCGGCGGATCGTCCGCTTGGCCCTCAGGTGCTCAAGAAGCTCCTTTTTCAGCACGCCTCGGGCCTGAATGAACAGGCTGCGATAGATCGTTTCGTGTGACACCTGGTTTTGGGGCTCCCCGGGATATGTGCGCTTGAGCCAGCCGGCGATCTGCTCGGGCGACCATTTCCGCCGCAGCTTGTCGGATACTGTCCGGGCCAGGAACGGACGGCAAGCCAGCTTGCAGGGCTTGGGACGCAGCGCCCGATCCCAGGCGGCCTGATCGGAACGCGTCGCGCGATAGCGGTCCGCCCCGCCATTGCGGAGGACTTCGCGGCTGATTGTCGACGCAGATCGTCCCAACTGGCGAGCGATCGACGCAACGAGCAATGCGCGCTGAGCCATCGGGATATCTCCTCTCGCTCAGCGAGACTGAGCGCCCGCGAGCGCCGGCGCACGGGCGGACGAATGCCGCCGGTCGGCGAGATCACCGAGAAGACCGACGAGGACTCCCGGTCAAACCGTCGGCCGATCGAACTCATCGGCTCGCCAGCCTGCCAACGATCCCAGATCTCAGCCCGCTGGGCTGCCGAGTAATAGATGCGACGCCGCTGCTTCATGCCCACGCTCCATCTCCGACAAAAGAGTAGCGTGTTGCGGTC